>NZ_JAZAPB010000002.1:435000-1854200 GCF_036321025.1 Aurantiacibacter hainanensis | reverse complement strand
GGCCACGTCGCGGGCATTGGCGGCAAATGGGCGGCCAAGGCTGTCCTTGCCCCGGTGGGTCTTGCCAGTGGCCTTCAGGGCGTCCCTAGCGGCCTTGCGTCCATCTGCCGTGCGCTCAGCAATCCGGCGGCGCTCCATCTGTGCCACCTGTGCCAGGACGGCCAAGATAATCTCACCGACGCCCGGGGCAATCGGCCCTAGGCCGTGAACGTGCACCGTCACACCATCCGCGATCAGGTCCCGCACGGTAGCTTGTATGTCGATGGCGTCACGCCCCAGACGGTCCACCGCATAGACATAGACGGTGTCACCCTTGCGGACCTTGTCCAGCATGGCGGCGAACCCCGGACGGTTGGCAGCCATCACCCCGCCGCTCACACCCTCGTCGGAGAACTCCTGATCGAAGGGGCCGCCCATTGCCTTGCGCTGGGCCTCGATGGATTGGTCGGTGGTGGAGACACGGTAGTATGCGATGCGGTGCGACATAGGGATTGGCTCACAAGTTAGGGGTGCATGTGAGGTGGCTCATATACCTAGCTCATTGACCTTGTCAAGATATGTTGTGAGCCTAGCTATCTAGGTACACCTTGTGAGCCTGCCTCCTGCAAGATGGTCTAAACGTTGCCGTGCTATGGAAACATACCGCTCCGGCAGCGCACCGCTATCGCATGAGCTTGGGTCAGGCGGCTCAGGGGGTATGGGGGAGACGGTACCTCATCATGTCGCAGGTGCAGCTTCGCGAAGGGGCATCGATTTCATGCCGTTGAGTGCGGGCCACACGGTGTGGACAAACCAACCTTCCAACTTCCACCTTTTGTTCTCATCGTCTATCGTGACGCTGCTTCTTAGCTGATGCTCCTAGCCTGGCCCACCTTCGGTGCAGGTGAACGACGCGGAGGCGAGCGCGTTGCCGATGGCATCGCGTGGCACGTAGAGGCTTCGGCAACTCTGGTTGTCGGACCTGTCCGAGCTGGACGCCCGCACGCCCCGGCTAAGAGCTGCGAGGTCGGTATCCCGCATATTGCGGCCTGCCAGACGACCTCCGAACATAGTTCTCGGCCGGAGCGGAGCGCCGCGCAAGAGGTTGACACCGCCAAAAAGCTGTTATGCTGAAAGGGGGACAAATCATGTGTGGACGCGGAGACCGAACGACTGTGGCCAACTTGCTTCGAAAGGGCCGCCTGATCGTTGTGCTGTTCGCTATGCTCCTAGCCTGGCCCACCTTCGGTGCAGGTGAACGACGCGGAGGCGAGCGCGTTGCCGATGGCATCGCGTGGCACGTAGAGGCTTCGGCAACTCTGGTTGTCGGACCTGTCCGTTAGCCGGGGTGATTTAGGTGGCAGGACCCCAAGCTAGCACACCAGTCGATTTCGCCAGATTGGTCCGTCACGAGCGTACCTTGCTCGGTGCGTGGCAGGCTATCGAAGCAAACGCCTGGACCTCCCAGCAGGCGAAGAGCCGGGAGCAGGCAAAAAAGTTCGGAGCGGACCTCCACCGCAATCTTCGCAAGATGAAAAGGCGATTGCGTAAGGGATACACCTTCAGCCCTGTCTACGGTGCGACGCCGCCGAAAGGCCACGGTAAAGAAGGTAAGAGACCCATCGCTATTGCGACATTGGAAGATCGCGTGGTGCAGCGGGCAATCTTGGATGTTCTTCAGCAGGCGACCGGCCTACCCAAGATCTGTGCTGTCTTATCGACCCCCACCTCGGTGGGAGGGCTACCCAAGAGGGGCGTCGACAACGCGCTAAAGATTTTTCAGCACTGCGTCGAAGGCGGGTACACGCACGTGGCTGGGTCCGACATCAAGGACTTCTTCAATCGGATACCGAAAAGGCAGGTCGTCGACTTCGTCGCCTCCGAGGTGAACGACCCGAAGTTTGTGAGCCTTCTGGAAGGGGCGTTGCAGGTCGAGTTGAGCAATGCTGCCAACCTGGGGCCAGAGGACTATAAGCTATTCCCCACAGGTGACGACGGTGTGGCTCAAGGATGCCCACTGTCCGCACTGGCTGGCAATATCGTCTTGCATGAGTTCGACAATGAGATGAACGATCCCGATAGGGGGCTAGTCTGCATCCGATACATCGATGATTTCATTCTGGTTGGGCGCAGCCACCGAAGCGTTCGGAAAGGTATGGAGGCTGCAACTCGGATTTTGCGCGACTTAGGAATGGATGCGTATGATGCAGTGGCGTCTCCCAAGAAGGCGTTCCTCGGAACTATCGGCCAGCCCTTCAACTTCCTGGGCCACGAGCTGCGTCCGGGACGATACCCTCCAAGTTCTGCCGCAATCGAGAAGTTCAAGCAGAACATCGACGCACTAATCCGGGGCGGACAGCGAACGATCCGCAAAGCGGCTGACGGGAGGCCGCTCAAGCCTTGGGACAGAGGCTTCGCCGCGACTATCACTTCATTGGACAACGCTATTTGCGGTTGGCGCGGCACCTACCGCAGTAGCCACTGTCCAGACGTGTTTGCCGAGCTTGATGAATGGGTGAGGCGGAGAGTGCAGGACTTCGAGCGATACCTTCGGTCTCAACCTTCCACAATCACAGCCGAGCAAAGGCTACTGGCTCTAGGTATCTCACCTATGGAAGGAACAACGTCCGTGGCAGCGGCCTCTCCATAGAAGTCTGTACTAGCGTAAATCGGGGGGCGACGCGCCGCCATTTACGGCCCCTCCACCAAGCGATTTTCGGGGTCGACACTATAGTGTCTGTGAAGGGCACGCGTAGCACGTTCCAAGTCAGTGCTGGGGCTGGTTTCGCAACATTATTGCTGACCGCTTTTTTGCCCTTGCGCCCCAAAAATGGGCGACCTAGGGCGCGCTCCACGACGAGGCGAAGACCGGCGCTCCAAGGTTCACCGTGAACCGGAATGAACCCAAGAGAGCCGGTTGGAGCGGTTAAACGGCAGTTCTGCCCGGCGAAAACCGGTCAGATACGGATGGAGCGGTGGTGGACCACATGCTTGTGGTACCGGAGGTCGCGGGTTCAAATCCCGTCGGTCGCCCCACTCTTCAGACATTCCTGCCGCTGTTGAAACCGATAAGGGCGATGGCAAATGCCGGCATTCTGGAGCGAACCCGACTGGGACGAACACGAGCGGGTCGAGGTGGTGCACGACCGTGCATCGGGCCTTACCGCCATCATCGCGCTCCATTCCACGCATCTCGGCCCCGCCGCGGGCGGCACCCGGTTCTGGCACTATGCCGATCCGGCGAACGCCATGCGCGATGCGCTGCGACTGTCGCGCGGCATGAGCTACAAGAATGCGATGGCCGGCCTGCCGATGGGCGGCGGGAAGGCCGTGGTCCTGCTCGACAAGGACGGCAGGAAGACCGAAGCCATGCTGCATGCCTTCGGTGATGCCGTCGGCGCGATGAATGGCCGCTACGTCACCGCCGAAGACGTCGGCGCGAGCGAAGCCGACATGGTCGCCATCGGTACGCGCACCGAGCACGTTTGCGGCCTGCCCGCCGAAGAAGGCGATGCGGGCGGCGATCCCGGCCCGTTCACCGCCATGGGCATCTATCACGGCATCAAGGCCGCGGTGGCGCACAAGCTGGGCAAGAATTCGATGCAGGGCATTCGCGTTGCCATCCAGGGCTGCGGCTCCGTCGGCGGCGGCGTGGCCCGGCTGCTGGCGAAGGACGGCGCGCGACTGGTCCTTTCGGATATCGACGAGAAGCGCGCGTCTGCCATGGCCGAGGAGCTGGGGGCAAAGGCCGTTTCGTCCGACCAGGTAATGACCGTGGATTGCGACGTTTTCAGCCCCAATGCGCTGGGCGCGATCCTGGATGACGAGGGTATTGCCCGGCTCGACTGCGCCATCGTGGCGGGCGGGGCGAACAACCAGCTCGCGCGCCCGGAACACGGCGAGCAGCTGCACAAGCGCGGTATCCTTTATGCGCCCGACTACGTGATCAACGCCGGCGGCATCATCAACGTCAGCTACGAATACCTTTGCCGGCGGGAGAACATCTCCTGCGACATCAACGAGGTGCGCAAGCGCATCGCGCAGATTCCGACCCGGCTGAGTGAAATCTGGAGCCAGAGCGACGCCACCGGCAAGCCTTCGAACGAAGTCGCGGACGCCATGGCGCAGAAGCTGATCGGCCGCGCGGACTGACGGCGGTCGATAAAGTCCGGTTTTGCTTGTTCGCGCTGGTCGTGCCTGTAAAAGGCTAGGTCAGAAATAGACTTTGTCCGAACCATGCACGGCTTTGCCAATCCCGCACGCTTCCTGAAAATCGCCAAGTGGCTGACCATGCCGCTGCTGGTGAGCGGCCTGCTGCTGTCCACCGGCGCGGTGCTGTGGGGCCTGACACAGGTTCCGCCCGACCGCCTGATGGGAGAGACGGTGCGCATCCTTTTCGTGCATGTGCCGGCCGCGTGGCTGGGCATGGGCGGGTGGACGGCCATCGCCATCGCCAGCCTGGTGGAACTGGTCTGGCGCCATCCCCTGGCCGCCATTGCCGCGCGCGCCTCCGCCGTACCGGGAGCCACGTTCACTGCCATCTGCCTTGCCACCGGGTCGATCTGGGGCCGTCCGACATGGGGCACCTGGTGGGTCTGGGACGGACGGCTTACCTCGATGCTGGTGCTGCTGTTTCTCTATTTCGGCTACATCGCGCTTTCCAGCTCGCTCGCGCGGGAAGGGCAATCCAGCCGGATCGCGGCGATCTTCGGCCTCGTGGGTGCGATCAACATCCCGATCATCAACCGTTCAGTCGTATGGTGGAATAGCCTGCACCAGCCGCCCAGCATCACGATGGGCCAGAGCGCCATCGACCCTGTGTTCCTTTGGCCCCTGCTGATTGCCACGCTCGGCTTCTCGCTGTTGTTCGGCGGTGTCGTGCTGGCACGGATGCGGGCCATCCTGGCGGATATCCAGGCGGAAGCCCGACTTCGCAGGAAAGCGCTGCAGGCGGAAGAGCTGGCGGCGTGAGAGAGACCCTGGACCAATGGCTGTTCGTTTACGCCGCACTTGGCGTTACGCTGGTCGCAACGCTGGCGCTGGTGCTGACGAGCTGGCTGGCCATGCGTAATGCCGAGAAGCGGCGTGAGGAGACGCGCAGGAAATGAATGCCGAGAACTCGCGAGGGCTGAAGCCCAAGCACCAGCGACTGGTGCTGCTCGTCATTGCGCTTCTCGCGCTGGTCGGCGCAGGGCTGCTTGCAGCCTGGGCATTGCGCAGCCAGGCGAGCTATTTCTACGTACCCGCCGATATTGCGGCAGCCCCGCCAGTGCCCGGCCAGCCGATCAGGCTTGGCGGCATGGTCGAAAGCGGCTCCATCGACACCGCGGAGGACGGCGTGACCGTCGAATTCGTGGTGCAGGACGGCGTGGCCCGCGTGCCGGTCAGCTACACCGGCATCGTGCCTTCGCTGTTCGTCGAGGGATCGGGCGTCGTGGCGGAAGGCAGAATGCGCGAAGACGGCGTGTTCATTGCAGACAACCTGCTGGCCAAGCATGACGAGAACTACATGCCTCGCGAGCTGGAGGGCATGAGCACCGCCGAGCTGCGCGAGGAGCTTCAAGAGACCGTCGAATGATTGCCGAAATCGGCCTTGCCGCCCTGTGGCTCGCCGCCGCCCTTGCCGTGTTGCAGCTGCTGGGCGGTTTCTTCGGCGCGCGCAACGAAGGTAGCGAGCTGGCCGCGCTGGTGCGTCCGGCCGCGGTCATGCAGGGCCTGCTGTGCGCAGTCTCCTTCGGGGCGCTGGTCTATCTTTTCGCTGTCACCGACCTTTCGGTGAAGCTGGTCGCAGCCAATTCGCACTCGATGAAGCCACTGGCCTTCAAGCTTTCCGGCGCGTGGGCCAACCACGAGGGATCGATGCTGCTTTGGATCACCGTCATGGCGTTTGCCGGCGGCCTGATCGCTTTCATCGAACGGCGGCTGCCCGAGCGCACGATGATGGCGACCCTGGGCGCGCAGGCCTTCGTGGCCATCGGTTTCTATGCCTTCATCCTGTTGTCTTCGAACCCGTTCGAGCGTCTTTCGCCCGTGCCTGCGGAGGGCAACGGCCTCAACCCGCTGCTGCAGGACATGGGCGTCTCCTTCCACCCGCCCACGCTCTACATCGGCTATGTCGGGCTGTCGGTTGCCTTCAGCTTTGCCCTCGGGGCCTTGCTGACGCGCCAGGTGACGCCGGAATTCGCCCGCGTGATGCGGCCTTGGGTGCTGGCCTCGTGGATTTTTCTCACCATCGGCATCACCGCCGGATCCTACTGGGCCTATTACGAGCTTGGCTGGGGCGGCTGGTGGTTCTGGGATCCGGTGGAGAACGCCTCGTTGATGCCCTGGCTCGCGGCCACGGCCCTGTTGCATTCCGCCAGCGTTCTGGCCGCGCGCGATGCGCTGCGCACCTGGACGATCATGCTGGGCGTGGTGGCCTTTTCCATGAGCATGGTGGGCACGTTCCTCGTGCGCTCGGGCATCCTCACGTCCGTGCACGCCTTTGCCGTCGATCCCGAGCGGGGCAGCTTCATCCTGATGCTGCTGGCGCTGTACATCGGCGGCGCGCTGGTGATCTTCGCCCTTCGCGCCAACACGATCGCGGAGGGCGAGCGTTTCGCACTGCTGAGCCGGGAAGGCGCGCTGGTGGTCAACAACGTCGCCCTGTCCGCAATCCTCGGCATCGTCCTGCTCGGCACGTTGTATCCGCTGCTGACCGAAGCCTTCGACGTGCGCGTTTCCGTCGGTCCGCCCTATTTCGATCCGGTCAGCGCGATCTTCTTCCTGCCCATGCTGGCGGTGCTGGCCGTCGGCCCGCTGCTGCGCTGGCGCAAGGACAGCTTCGACAGGATCAGGCTTCCCGTCATCATCATCGCCTCGGCGACAGTGGCTACCCTGGTTGCCGTCGCCGTGCTCTCGGACATCGGCATCCTGCCGCTGCTGGGCATGGCCATGGCAATCGGCGTCGCCATCGCCAGTTTCATGCCGCTTCTCGGACGAAGCATCCGGCGCGTGCCACTGGCGGTCTGGGGGATGTGCGTTGCGCACTTCGGCGTCGCGGTGGCGCTGTTCGGCGTGGCGGCGGATACTGCCTACCAGCAGGAACGGCTGGTTGCGGTCGGTGCAGGGGATACCGTGGATGTCGGGCCGTGGGAGGCCACGCTTGCATCCATCAGCCCGGTCGCCGGCCCGAACTGGACGGCGATGCAGGGCGATCTGTTCGTTTCCTACGAGGGCGGTGAACCCACCGAGACGTTCCCGCAGGCGCGCAGCTTCTGGGCGCCGCCGGGCGAAACCAGCGAGGTTGCTCTCGTCACGCGGTGGAACGGCCAGCTTTACGTGGCCCTGGGCAACCGGGCCGAGGACGGACGCTGGCAGCTGCGTCTCTGGTGGAAGCCGTTCGTGACCTTCATCTGGTACGGCGGTCTGCTGATCGCCCTGGGCGGAACGCTGGCGCTTGTCGGCCGCGTCGTCGGGGACGTTCGGCGTCGCAGCGCCGTCCGGCGCGGCGAGGAGCGGCGCGCCGAAGAAGCGGAGCTGGCAACTGCATGAAACGCCTTCGTTACAGCCTCTGGATCATCGTTGGCCTGGCAGCCGGCCTGTTCGGCCTGTTCGCCTACCAGCTGTCGCAACCCAAGGACGACTTCGTACAGTCTGCCATGGTGGGCGAACCCATGCCCGAGTTCGACCTGCCCGCCATCGTCGAAAGCCGTCCCGGCCTTTCCAGCGCCGATCTGGCCGATGGGCAGCCGCGCCTGCTGAACGTCTTTGCCAGCTGGTGCATACCCTGCGCTGCCGAGGCACCGCAGCTGGAAGCCCTCGAGCGTGCGGGGGCCAACATCGTCGCCGTAGCCATTCGCGACCGGCCCGAGGATGTCGAGCGGTTCCTGGAGATCTACGGCAATCCCTTCACCCGCATCGGGCGCGACGACATTTCCGAAGTGCAGCTTGCCATCGGCTCGTCCGGCGTGCCGGAAACCTTCGTGATCGATGGCGAGGGCAACATAACCTACCAGCATATCGGCGACATTCGCGATGACGATGTCGCCACGCTGCTGGAAGAACTGCGCAAGGCGGGCGGATGATGCGCTGGCTGATCCCGCTGTTGGCCGCCCTGATGCTGATCCAGCCCGCTGCGGCGCAGGATCGCATGCCGCCGGCGCCCTACGCCTATACCCAGCTGGACGATCCGGCGCTGGAGGCGCAGGCGCGCGAGCTGATGCACACCCTTCGCTGCCTCAAGTGCCAGAGCCAGTCCATTGCCGACAGCGATGCACCGATGGCAGGCGACATGCGCCACCAGGTGCGCAGCCGCATCGCCGCCGGGGAAAGCCCGGACGAGGTGCGCAGCTGGCTGATTTCGCGCTACGGCGACTACGTGAGCTACGAACCGCAGGTCAGCTCGGCCACATGGCCGCTGTTCGCGATTCCCTTCGTGCTGCTGTTGCTGGCAGGAACGATCCTTTGGCGCCGCGTGGGCAAGGCGCGGGGCGAAGACGTCGCATGACCTGGCTCGCCGTGATCGCGCTGGCGCTCGCCGCCTTTGCCATAGCCGCCTTCGGCTTCGGCCTGGCGCGCGGCCTGTGGACCAGCCTGGCGGCTGCGCTGGGTTTCGGGCTTGCGGGATATGCCCTGCAGGCCAATCCCCAAATGCCCTCCGCCCCCAAGTCGGCCGCCGATACGGCAGCGCAGCAGGAGTTCGACATCGTTCAGGCTCGGCGCGAATTCGTGTCGCAGGCAGACCAGTCGGGCGCGGATTTCATGATCGTGTCCGATGCCATGGCCCGGCGCGGACGCTATGCCGAGGCTGCGCAGATGCTGGCAGGGGTCACGCGCGAAAACCCGCAGGACTTCGAAGCCTGGCTGGCCCAGGCCATTGCGCTGGCCGAACATGCCGACGGCGCCCTTACGCAGGCCTCGCTCTATGCGTTTCAGCGCGCTGCCGAACTGAAGCCCGGCAACCTTGCACCCGGCTATTTCCTCGGTGCGTCGCTGGTGCGGCAGGGGGCCTTGCTGGAAGCCCGGCAGGTGTGGAGCGAGACGCTGCAGAACGCCCCCGAAGACGCCGAGGGCAGGGCTGAGATGGAAATGCGGCTGGCGCGACTCGAGAGCCTGCTCAACGCCATGCAGGCAGGTCAGCAACCGATGCCAGGCGCGCCGCAAGGTCCCGTGCCGGCACAAGACGGTGAATAATGCTGCGCTGCATCATGTTGCGGGCGGGCAGCACTGCTGCTAACGCGCGCGCTCCGTCGTTCGCAACAGGCTCTACATACTTATGAGCGCAACCGGACAAGATCGCGATTCAGCGAAGCTGAAACTCGCCGCAGGTGCCATTGGCATCGTTTTCGGCGATATCGGCACGTCCCCACTCTACGCCTTCCGCGAGACGTTTCGCGGGGCGCATACGCTTCCGATCGACGATCTGCACATTCTCGGCGTCGTCAGCCTGATCTTCTGGTCGATGACGCTCGTGGTGGCGATCCAGTACGTCACCATCCTGATGCGGGCCGACAACAACGGCCAGGGCGGCAGCCTGGCGCTGGTCGCGCTGCTGTCGCGCAACATGAAGAAGACGCGATACGGCTGGCTCGTCGTGCTGCTGGGCGTGGCGGCGACAGCGCTATTCTACGGCGATTCCATGATCACGCCGGCGATCTCGGTACTGTCCTCGGTGGAAGGGCTCACCGTGGTCGACGAACGGCTGGACCGCTACGTGATTCCCATCGCGCTGGTGCTGCTGATCGGGCTTTTCGTGCTGCAGAAGCGCGGCACGGAGAAGGTGGGCGCTCTGTTCGCCCCGGTGATGATTCTCTATTTCACCACCATTGCCATTCTGGGCGTGGTCCAGATCGTCGACACGCCGCAGATTCTCTGGGCCCTCAACCCCTGGTATGCGGTGCAGTTCTTCATCGTCGACAAGTGGTTCGCCTTCCTCGCGCTGGGTTCCGTGGTGCTGGCGGTGACCGGTGCCGAGGCGCTGTATTCCGACATGGGGCACTTCGGGCGCGGGCCGATGAAGCTTTCGTGGTTCGGCTTCGTGATGCCGTGCCTGCTGCTCAACTACTTCGGCCAGGGCGCGATGATCATCGGACTTGGCGACGCGGCTGCGGAAGAGGCGATCCTCAACCCGTTCTTCTTCCTGGCACCGGAAGACTATCGCCTGCCGCTGGTGATCCTGGCCACCTGCGCCACCTTCATCGCCAGCCAGGCGGTGATTTCGGGCGCCTTCTCGATCACGCACCAGGCGATCCAGCTCGGCTTCGTGCCGCGCCTGTCGATCCGCCACACCAGTGACGAGCATTCGGGCCAGATCTACATCCCGGTCATCAACTGGGCGCTGATGTGCGCGGTGATCCTGCTGGTGCTCACGTTCCAGAACTCTTCCAACCTCGCCGCTGCCTATGGCATCGCCGTGACGGGTGCTGTGACGATCGACACGCTGCTGATGGCCGTGCTGTTCGTGGGCGTGTGGAAATGGAAGTGGTGGGTGGCAGCGCCCGTGGTGCTGGTGTTCCTCATCGTGGACGGCGCCTACTTCGCTGCGAACCTCACGAAGGTGCCCGAAGGCGGCTGGTTCCCGCTGCTGGTGGGCGCAATCGCCTTCACCCTGCTGACCACCTGGGCCAAGGGCCGCCAGCTGATGCGCCAGCGCATGACGGAGGCGGGGCTGCCGCTGGACATCTTCGCCAAGTCCGCGCGGGGCAGCACGGCGCGCGTGCCGGGCACGGCGATCTTCATGAATTCCGGCAGCAAGGGCACGCCTTCGGCGCTGCTTCACAACATCAAGCACAACAAGGTGCTGCACGAGCGGGTGATCGTGCTGACCGTGCAGATTGCCGACGTCCCCTACGTGGACGAGAGCGAGCGATGCAGCATCGAGGAACTGGGCGACGGCTTCTTCCGCGTGATCCTCTACTATGGGTTCATGCAGGAAACCGACGTTCCGGAGGCGCTGCAGCGGCGCGAGATGTGCGGCGGACCCTTCGACATGATGAAGACCAGCTTCTTCCTCAGCCGCCAGACACTGCTGAGCGCGGAAAACCCCGGAATGATGGTCTGGCGCGAGAAGCTGTTCGCCTGGATGATGCGCAACGCGACCACGCCTATGGAATTCTTCCGCCTGCCGACCAATCGCGTGGTGGAACTGGGCAGCCAGGTCGAGATTTGACGGTTTTCCTCAGGTGACCTAGCCTTCCCCGTCCGGCGCGAAGCACCGCCTGCCCGGACGCCGGGGGCATTGATGAAATCCACGCAGCCGACACGATCGCTTGGCCTGTTCATGAGCACGTCGCTCGTCATCGGAACGATGGTGGGCAGCGGCATCTACTTTCTTCCATCGTCGCTCGCGCCGCTGGGCTGGAACATGGCCATAGGCTGGCTGATAAGCGGTGCCGGTGCACTGTGCCTGGCCACCACCTTCCGTTTCCTGCTGGATGGCACGGGGGAGGGTATTCAGCACAATATCGAACGGGTGGTGGGAGAGGTCCCGGGCTTCCTGGCGGTATGGGCCTACTGGGCCTCGGGCTTCACCTCGATTGCCGCCCTGCTAACCGCGGGCGGTTCCATCATCGCAGGTTTCGTGGATGACGACCCTCCGACCTACCTCGGCGTGATCGCCGCTTTCGTGCTGCTCGGCATCATCACTACCGTAAACCTCGTCGGCACGCGGTCAGCCGGGCGTCTGCAGGTCGTTTCGGTCGTGATCAAGCTCATCCCGCTTGTGCTGATCATCGGGGCGCTGGCGTGGTTCCTGATCGGTGCGGAGCCGACGCAGCCGATGGCGCCTGCGCCCATCGAGATCGACAGCATCTCGGGCGCGGTGGCCCTGACGCTGTTTGCATTTCTCGGCTTCGAAGCCGCCAGCATCCCGGTGAACAAGATCGCCAATCCGAAGCGCGACATTCCGATTGCTCTGATGGGTGGCACCTCGCTGGTCGTCGTGCTCTATTTGCTCGTGAGTATCGGCCTCGTCGCGATCATGCCGTGGCAGGACATCGCAGCCTCGGCCTCTCCCGTGTCCGACGCGCTGGGCCTGATCATGGGATCCGTTGCCGGCGCAATCGTCGCCGTGTGCATCCTCGTCAGCGTGACAGGGTGCGCCAACGGACTGCTGCTGATCGGAGCCGATTGCACCTATTCGATGGCGCTGCGGAAAGAAGTGCCACAGCTGTTTGCCCGCACCAATGCGCACGGTGTTCCCCACTGGGGCGTAATGATGCAGGCGGTGGTTGTTTCGGGTCTCATCCTGGCCAATTCGTCTCGCGGACTCTCGGGAATGTTCACTTTCCTGGCCCTCATGACCACGGGGGGCGTGCTGGTGTTCTACCTGATGGGGGTGATTTCGGCGATCAAGGAGAACCGCAAGGTCGCGCGGTGGCCCGTGCTGGCGCTGGGCGTCGCCTTCACCGCCTTCACCATCTATGGTTCCGGCCTCGAGACCAGCCTGTGGGTTCTCGTCCTGCTGGCGATAGGTCTCGCAACGCGCTGGCTGTCTCGACGCGCCGTGCCCGAACCGGGGGCGCCGCGGACGGCTTAGCGCCCGCTTCAGCGCCTACTCTGTGCGGGGCGGGTCCTTCACCACTTCGTCCTTGTCCTCCACGCTCAGGCCGTGCCGCATTAGCATGGGCACCTGCGTGAAGGTGAACAGGAAGGTCAGCGGCAGGAACAGCCACAGCTTGGCGGCCAGCCAGGTCTCGAAGCTGACGAGGAACACCAGCGCGGTGTTGAGGGCAGCCAGCAGGATGAAGAACAGGCCCCAGTTTCGCGACAGCTTCAGCCAGCCCTCGTCGGTCAGTCCCTCGAAAGCCGCTTCCAGCAGCACCTTCAGGAGTGATTTTCCCTTGGCGTATCCCACCAGCAGCACGGCGGAGAACACGACGTAGATGATCGTGGGCTTCCACTGGATGAAGCGCTCGTCCTGGAAATAGATCGTCAGCGCCCCGAAGCCGACGATCATGGCGGTGGAGAGCCACAGCATCGGGCTGACCTTGCCCAGTCGCCACTTGCTGATGGCCAGCGCTATCACCGCCGCGACGATGAAGGCACCGGTTCCGCGGATTACGGCGAAGATCTCGCCCGCCGTGTTCGCGCCCGCATCATCGGGGGAATAATACTTGTAGACCAGGAAGAAGACGAGCAGCGGGCCGTAGTCGACGGCGACGTTGAGCCAGCCGGACTTCGGCTTCTGGGATGGGGCTTCGGCTGTCATCAGGCCACTCCGGCAATTACGCGTGCTACCAGTTCGGGATCGAAGGGACGCAGGTCGTCCAGCGTTTCGCCCACGCCGATGGCGTGGATGGGCAGGCCGTACTGTTCGGCCGCTGCCACCAGTACGCCGCCGCGCGCCGTGCCGTCCAGCTTGGTCATGATCAGGCCGGTGACGCCCGCCACTTCCTTGAAAATCTCTATCTGCGACAGGGCATTCTGGCCGTTTGTCGCATCCAGCACCAGCAGGACATCGTGCGGCGCCTCCGGATTCAGGCGGCCCAGGACTTTGCGGATCTTGGCCAGCTCGTCCATCAGCTCGCGCTTGTTCTGCAGTCGGCCCGCGGTATCCACGATAAGGGCGTCGGTGCCGATATCGGTCGCCCTCTTCACCGCATCGAACACGATGCTGGCAGGGTCGCCGCCTTCCGGTCCGGTGACGATGGGCGCGCCGATGCGCTCGGCCCACACTTTCAGCTGGCCGATCGCGGCGGCACGGAAGGTATCGCCCGCCGCCAGCATCACCTCGTAGTCGTCTTCCTGCAACCAGTGGCCAAGCTTGGCGATGGTCGTCGTCTTGCCGCTGCCATTGACGCCGATCACCAGGATAACCTGCGGGCGCGGGAAAGCGGTGATTTCCAGCGGCACGGCCACGGGGCGAAGGATCGCGGCGATTTCCTCGGCCACGGCTTCCTTCAGTTCACGCTCGGTGATGGTGAGGCCGAAGCGCTTCTCCGCCAGCTTTTCGCGGATACGGCCCGCCGCGCTGGGGCCAAGGTCGGAGAGGATCAGCGCGTCCTCGACATCGTCCAGCGTCGCATCGTCCAGCTTTGCGGTGCCGACGACGCCCGTCAGGTTTTCGGACAGACGATCGGACGTCTTGCGGAATCCGCCGAACAGCTTGTCCGACCAGCTGGGTTCGCTCACTGTAGCAGGCCTTCCTTGTGCGATCTGGGCGTGACAGTCACGATGCTGCCGGGAGCGGTTCCCTCCGGCAGGGCCACGCGGGCGAAGTTCTCGGCATAACCGGTCCCGTCGCGTTCCGTAAGGACCTGCAGGCTTTGCCCCACAAGGCTGTCGAGCCAGGCCTCGCGGACCTTCGCCACGGCGGCGCGCAATTCCGCAGCGCGCGACTTGATGACGGGCTTTTCAAGCTGCGGCATTCGGGAAGCAGGCGTGCCGGGGCGGGGCGAGTAGGGGAACACATGCCCATGCACCACGGGCAAGTCCGCGATGATGGCGCAATTGTCGGCGTGGTGCTCCTCGGTCTCGGTCGGGAAACCGGCGATCAGGTCCGCCCCGATGGCGATATCTGGCCGGCGGTCCTTCAGCCGCTGAACGAGGTCGATGGCGTCTTGGCGCAGGTGGCGACGCTTCATGCGCTTCAGGATCAGGTCCGATCCGTGCTGCAATGAAAGGTGCAGGTGCGGCATGAGGCGGCGCTCACCGGCGAACAGGTCGAAGAGCAGCGGATCGATCTCCACGCCATCGAGCGACGACATGCGCAGGCGGCGCATTTGCGGAAACTCTTCCAGAACCGCCTGCACGAGCGTGCCGAGCGGAGGTTCGCCCGGCAGGTCGTGCCCCCAGCTGGTGACATCCACGCCGGTCAGCACGACTTCGGGCGCGCCCTGGTCCAGGTGCCTTTCCACTTCGCGCAGAACTTGCGGAATCGATAGCGAACGGCTGCGTCCGCGACCCTGCGGGATGACGCAGAAGGTGCAGGCGTGGTCGCATCCGTTCTGCACCGCGATGAAGGCACGCGTGCGCTGGGGCGGGGCGGGCTGCTCGGCTTCCGGCACGTTCCAGGCGCGTGCATCCAGCTTGTGCGTGTTGGGGACCAGCCCATCGACTTCCGGCATGGCGGAAAGCTGCTCGCGCTCGATATCGGCAGCGCAGCCGGTGACGAGCAGGCGGGCGCTGGGGCGCGATCGCCTCGCCCGGCGAATAGCCTGCCGGGTCTGGCGGACCGCCTCCATCGTGACGGCGCAGCTGTTCACCACCACGACGTCATCCTCCCCGGCAATAAGGGTGCGGATGCGCTCGCTCTCGGCGATGTTCAGGCGGCAACCCAGGGAAATGACCTCGGGCGAGACGGCTTCGCGCGGTTGGCTCATGCGTAGTCGTCCCACTCGAAGGAGCCGCGGAAAGCCTCCGCTGCCGGGCCGGTCATGGTGATCGGCTCGCCCTCCCGCCAGGCTATCGTGAGAGGACCGCCGGGCAGGTGCACCGTCACCTCCGGCTCCACCAGCCCGCGGCGCATCGCGGCGACGGCTGTGGCGCAGGCGCCCGTTCCGCAGGCACGCGTCAGGCCCGCCCCGCGCTCCCACACCCGCAGGCGCAGGGTCGTGCGATCGACCACGGTGGCGACGTTCACGTTGATGCGGTTCGGAAACAGCGGATCGTTCTCGATGAGCGGGCCGAGCGTTTCGAGAGGCACGGCGTCGCTGTCCTCGACGAAGAAAACGACATGCGGATTGCCGACATTCACCGCCAGCGGTTGCTCCAGCATGTCCCAGCCGACGGGCATGGCTGCGGTATCCATCGCATAGGCGAGGGGGATCGCCTCCCAGTCGAACCTCGGCCGGCCCATATCCACCGCGATACCGCCGTCGCCGGGAGAAACGGAGAGCGTTCCGCCCGCGGTTGCAATCGTCGCGTCCTTGCCCAGCAGCAGCCCGATGGCGCGAGTGGCATTGCCGCAGGCCTCCACTTCGCCGCCGTCGGCATTGAAGATGCGCATGCGCACGGTGGCGGCGTCATCCTTCTCCAGCACGATCACCTGGTCGCAGCCGATGCCCGTCCTGCGATCGGCAATCGCTCTTGCCGTTTGTGCCGAGAGAGCGGGCATGTCGGTTTCGCGCGTGTCGAGCACGACGAAATCGTTGCCGAGGCCGTGCATCTTGGTGAAGGCGAAACGCATCTGCGCCACCTAGGGCCGCAGGCGGCGTATCGCAATGCCTGGAAGGCCCGTCAGCTGGCCCTGCGCTCGGCTTCCCGGTCGCCCTCGGTCTCGGCGGCCGGAGCGGCAGGGACTTGAGGCAGCATATTGAGCGCGGCGAGGCGATTGCGGGTCGTCGCCGCGTCTTCGGGACGGCCATAGAGATATCCCTGGCCCTTCAGCTCGCCCATGCCCTGCAACTGGCCCAGCACTTCGCTGGTCTCGATGCCTTCTGCCGTGACGGGGAGGGACAGGCCCTTGCCCAGCGAGACGATGGCTTCCACCAGCGCGCGCCCTTCGCCACCGCCCGAAAGTTCGGACACGAAGCTGCGGTCGATCTTCAGGCGGTCGAACGGCAGGGACCGGAGCTGCGAAAGGCTTGAATATCCCGTGCCGAAGTCGTCCAGGCTGATGCGGATGCCTTGGTTCTTGAGGCTGGAGACGATGGAGCGCACGGCACCCATGTTCTCGTGCAGGCAGCTTTCGGTGATCTCGATCTCGAGCCGCGCGGGGGGAAAGCCGCTTTCCACCAGCAGGTGCAGCAGTTTCTGCGCGAACCACGGATCGCGAAGCTGCACCGGGGAGATGTTGACCGAAAGCGTGAGGCCGGGGTCCCATTCCTGCGCATCCGCCAGCGCCTGGCGGATAAGGCGCTCGGACAGTTCGCCGATCAGGTCGATCTCTTCGGCGATGGGAATGAAGATCTCCGGGCTGACCAGCCCGTAGCGGGGGCTCTGCCAGCGCGCGAGCATCTCGAAGCCCGTCAGTTGGCCGGTCTCCAGGTCGATCTGCTGTTCGTAGTAAGGCACGAACTCGCCCGCCGGAATGCCGCGACGAATGCCCGCTTCCAGCTCGTTGCGGAAGCGCAGCTCGTCCTCCATCTGCGGCTCGAACCAGTAGTAGCGGTTCCGGCCGCGCTTCTTCGCATGATACATGGCGATATCGGCCCGATGGATCAGCGCGTCGGCATCTCCCTGCGGCTTGCCGCCCAGGTTGCCCCCGGATTGCGCCAGTCCGACGGAAACCGTGGCTTCCACCGTCAGGTGATTGAATTCGATCGGCGCCGACGCCTTGGCAATCAGGGCGATGACGAGTTCGTCCACCTGCTCCCTGGCGCTGTAATCGAAGGGAACGGCGCAGACGAACTCGTCGCCGCCTATGCGGGCAAGGATGCCGTTGTGGGGAAGAGCCGCGGAAATCCGGCTGGCAATCGTGCTCAGCACATTGTCGCCCATCTGGTGGCCGTTCAGGTCGTTGATCTGCTTGAAGTTGTCCAGATCGACCATCATCACCGCAACTTCGAGATTGGTGCCGTCGAGCGACTGGCGCAGGGCTTCTATGGCGGGCGGTCCGCTGCGGCGGTTGAGGCAATCGGTCAGGGGGTCACGCTCTGCAAGTTCGCGCGCGCGCTCCTCGGCCGCGCGGCGCACTTCGACTTCGGCGTGGAGATCCTTGTACCGTCGCCAGCCGAAAATCAGCAGGGCGATATTCAGCAGCACCGCGTTGGTCAGCAGGACATCGGGAGCGGATCCGCCGGCGAACCATGCGCGCACGATCTGCGGCATCAGCGTGCCGCCCGTACCCACGAACAGAATGACTGCCGCCAATGCGATGCCCAGCGCGATCATGTCGCGCTCCGCATTGCCGATCTTTCCGTCGTCGGACTTGTGCGAATTGTCTCTTTGCGTTTTCAAACGCGACTGTCCCCATTTCGTGAGGGCATTCATGGTTCAACATGTTCAACATCAGGTTAATTGCCCCCGCATAGTTGTCCCGCTAGGCCGTGCGCGGCGCGCAAAAGGAGAGAGCATTGCCCAATTACTGGCTGATCAAGTCCGAACCCTTCAAGTATTCCTGGGACCAGCTCGTCGAGGATGGCGAAACCGTGTGGGACGGCGTGCGCAACCACCGCGCAGCCAACAACCTTCGCGCGATGGAGAAGGGCGACCAGCTGTTCTACTATCACTCCAACAAGGGTCTTGAGATCGTGGGCATCGCCGAGGTGAGCGAGGCGGGCCTGGTCGATCCCACCGATCCGGAGGGGAAATGGCCTACCGTGAAGGTGAAGCCCGTGCGCCCGCTTGAGAACTTCGTGACGCTAAAGGAAATAAAGGCAGAACCGACGCTCGAAGGGATCGAACTGGTCCGGCTATCCCGCCTGTCCGTGGCTGAAATACGGCCAGAGGAGTGGAAAATAATCCTCAAAATGTCAGAGAGTTAATTCGGAACGATTTTCCGTCGTCACCCGTTGTCTGATCAAAGGGCGCGCGGTTGTCGCGCTGGCCCCAACAGAAACGGAGATCACATCATGGGTGAACTGACAGACAAGGTAAAAGGCAACGCCAACGAAGCCGTCGGCAACGTGAAGCAGGAATCGAATAACCCCGAGACCCGCGCCGAAGGCCGCCAGCAGGAAAAGAAGGGCGAAGCCCAGCAGCTGAAGGGCGAAGTCGAAGGCAAGCTCGGCAACGACATCTGACCCTTTTGACGAAATAGACGACCAGCAACTGGTCGCCGTGAAGGGCCGCCTCGTGGCGGCCCTTTCTCGTATGGGGGATGACTAGCGCGAGCGCAGGCCGCTCACCGTTGCTCCGGCTGCGCTCAACTGCTCGATATCGGTAATGCAGTGCAGCAGGCGAAGGCCCTTGCGCTGCATCGCCTGTTCAAGAGCGCTGTCGAACCCCGCATTGTCCTCCACTCTCGCGCCCCAGCCGCCATAGCTCTCGGCCATCCGGGCAAAATCCGGATTGGCCAGGTGGGTCGATGCCTCGCGACCCGGATACTCGCGTTCCTGATGCATGCGGATCGTGCCGTATGTGGAATTGTCGAAGACGATCACCAGCAGGTCGATGCCGTACTGCGCCGCCGTGGCCAGTTCCTGACCGTTCATCAGGAAATCGCCATCGCCTGCCGCAGCCACCACGCAGCGATCGGGAAAGCGCAGCGCCGCGGCAACCGCGGCTGGCACGCCATACCCCATCGCGCCCGCCGTGGGCGCCAGTTGCGAGGGGTATCCGGCATAGGGCCAGTAGCGGTGCCACCACCCGGCAAAGTTTCCCGCACCGTTGCACACGATTGCATCCGCCGGCAGCACGCGCCGGCAGGTGGCCATTGCGCGCGCTAGGTCGAGATCGAACTGCGCATCCTCGCGCGGGGTGTTCCACTCCTTCCACTCGGCATGGGCCTGGGCGCCGCAATCGAAATCGATCACGTCGCCATCGTCCCACAGCGCAGCGCTCTCCGCGAATTCGGCCATGTCGGCGCAGACCGGCAGATCCGTGCGGTAGACCCGGCCCAGTTCCTCGGGATCGGGATGAACGTGGATCAGCTGCTGATCCGGATGATCGGGCGTTATCAGCGTGTATCCGTCGGTCGTCGCTTCTCCCAGCCGCGCGCCGACCACCAGCAACAGGTCCGCTGCCTTCGCGCGCTCCGTCAGTTGCGGGTTTGGTCCGTAACCCAGGTTGCCGGCATAGACCGGCGATTCGGGCGATATGGCATCCTGACGGCGGAAGGCCGTTGCGACGGGGAGCCCGATCCGCTCGGCAAATTCGGTGAAATAATGGCGCGCACGGGCGTTCCACCCCGCGCCGCCCACGATGGCGAGAGGCGCGGCGGCATCGCCGATCATCTCCATCATCGTGGCCATCACGTCGGGGCAGGGCGCCTGTGCAGGGCGCGTCACGGCAGGGCGCATGGGCACGTCCAGACCGTGCGCGTGCAGCATGTCTTCGGGCAAGGCGAGAACGACCGGGCCCGGACGGCCCGACACGGCGGTGGACCAGGCGCGCGCCACGTACTCGGGAATTCGCCGGGCGTCGTCGATGCGGGCGGCCCATTTGGCGATGGGTGCGAAGAATGCGGGGAAATCCACTTCCTGGAATCCCTCGCGGTCGCGCATGGTGGAATCCACGTCTCCGATGAAGAGGATCATCGGCTGGCTGTCCTGCATGGCGACATGCACGCCGATGCTGGCATTCGTGGCGCCGGGGCCGCGCGTCACGAAGGCGATGCCGGGTCGGCCGGTCATGCTGCCGTCGGCGCAGGCCATGAAGGCGACCCCGCCTTCCTGCCGGCAGGTTACCGTCTCGATCGCTTCGCAATCAGACAAGGCATCGAGGACGGGAAGAAAGCTTTCCCCCGGCACGGTGAAGACGCGGTCGGCACCTTGTTCCACAAGGCAATCGACGAGAAGGCGGGCGGCGGTTGTGCTCATGCACACCCGATAGCGGTGGGGCAGGGGAGCGGCAACTCGTTGCCGGACTTACCAACTGTCCCGACCCTGAACATGTCCACAAGGCGGAGGAGCCAAATCGTTACCAAAACGTTAAAGCCAAATCATGAGACGCTCACTGGTCCTTACAACCGAGTCGGCCCACCATCCCTACCGGGCTTCCCTGCCGCCGCATGTGCTGGCGCGCGCCAATGAAATCGAGCCGATGGCCCCCTGGCGGGAGCGCCTTTCCCTCGGCTTGACGCGTCACGATCTGGAGACGGTCGCGGCCACCTATGCCGCGGCGTTCCTGGCCACGATCACCTTCATCGCCTGATCATTCCGCTGCGGCGAGCACCTGGGCGGCCTCTTTCTCCGCCTTGTAGAGCAATCCGCCCAGCCAGACCGAGATCAGGCACATTCCGGCGCTGAGCAGCACCTGCTCGGCCAGCGGCACGCCCACCGCGCTGAGGGTCAGCGCAAAGAGCGAGCCGATCACCATCGCCCCCGAATTGACGATGTTGTTCGCTGCCACGGCCCGGCTGGCCTGCGAACTCGGCACCTTGGTGGTGAGGAAGGCGTAGAGCGGCACGACGAACATGCCGCCGAATATCGCGATCATCAGCAGGCTGCCGAGCACGGCCCAGGCCAGCGGATAGGACAGGAAAGTGGCCACATCCATCAGCTGCGTATCCCGCAGCCCCGCGTTCCACGCCTTGCAGACGAAATAGAACACGGCGACCATCGCCGCCATCAGCAGCACCGAAATGGGCGAGTAGCGCGCCGAAACCGTGCCCTTCAGCAGCAGGTTCACGGTGACGGAGCCAACCGCCACGCCGATGGAGAAGAACACCAGGAACAGGCTGGCCACGGTCGGATTCGCCATGAGCACGTTCTTGGCCAGGGGCGGGAATTGGATGAAGAGGATCGAGCCGATGGTCCAGAAGAAACTGATCGCCAGGATGGCGTAGAAGACTTCGCGGTTCTGGGTGCATTCCCGGATCATGCGCCACGACGAGGTGAAGGGGTTGAAGTCCACCTTTTCCGGCGCTCCCATGGGCGGTGCCGGGGGCACCTGGCGGCTGGTGATATAGCCGATGATCGCGAACCCCAGGATCGCCGCGGCGGCGATTTCGATGTGGTTTGCCAGCACACCTGCAATGATGGTGCCTGCCATGATCGCGATGTAGGTGCCCGCTTCCACCAGCCCGGTGCCCGCCAGCACCTCGTCCTTGTTCAGATGCTGCGGGAGGATCGCGTACTTGATCGGGCCGAAGAAGGTGGAATGCACGCCCATCGCGAACAGCGCCAGCATCAGCAGCGGAATGGCCAGCACGTCCACCGCGATGCCCTCCCACGCCAGGAAAAGGCCGAATGCGCCGACCGTCATGATGCCGATCTCGGCCGCCTTCACCTTGCGGATGATGGCCGCCTTGTCGCGCAGGTCCGCCAGTTGCCCGGCGATGGCGGAAAGCAGGAAGAACGGCAGGATAAACACGGCCGATGCCACGCCGGAGAACATCGTCTCGCTGTCCGCCGAATTGTACACGCTGTAGACGACGAACAGCACCATCGTCGTCTTGTAGAGATTGTCGTTGAAGGCATTCAGCAGCTGGGTGCAGAACAACGGCAGGAACCGGCGTTGGCCTAGCAGGTGGGTGGAAGTCAGCATGGTATGTTTGCGGATCGCCCGAAAAGCTCATCCCGTGGCGGGACACGTGCGACCCGTTTAGGGACAAGGCCCCTTGATCGCCAACCTTTTTCCCCGAACCATTTTCCTGCCCGGCAAAAGCGGCTAGGGCGCCAGTTACCATGTGGACCCTGCCCAACATCCTCACGCTCAGCCGTATTCTCACGCTGCCGCTGCTCGGCTTCCTGCTGTGGTGGCCGGGCTGGGAACTGGGCTACCTGTTTGCCTTTGCGCTCTACTGCCTGATGGGGATCACCGACTATTTCGACGGACTGCTGGCGCGTTCCAGCGGCGCGGTGAGCAGGCTTGGCATCTTCCTCGATCCCATCGCCGACAAGATCATGGTCGCCACGGTCATCCTGGTGCTGGCGGCACAGGGCATCCTGCGCGGCCCCTTCGTGGGCGATGCGCACGTGATCGCGGGCCTCATCATCCTGATTCGCGAGATCGCGGTATCGGGCCTGCGCGAATTCCTTGGCGAATTGCAGGTCAGCGTGCCGGTCTCGAAGCTCGCCAAGTGGAAGACGACGTTCCAGCTGGTGTCGCTGGGATCGCTGATCCTCGGGCAGGGCCTGCCGGGCTGGACGATGCAACTGGGCGACATTGCCGCGAACGTGCCGCACACGGTGGGGCTTATCACCCTGTGGGCCGCGGCAATCCTGACGCTGATTACGGGCTGGGACTACCTGCGCGTTGGTCTGAAGCACATGGACTGAGCGGAGGCGGGCGCGATCATCGCGTGCCACGCTGACGGTCTCTAGAGTTCAAAGCCCGGCTTCGGCGTCAGGGTGTCGAGATCCAGCCGCAGGACCGGTTCGCCCTCGGGATAGAGCTGTTGCTCCGCGAAGACCCCCAGGGTCGCGACGCTTCCCAGGATCACGGAGAGCATGAGGACGCACCAGACCTTCTGGGCTGGGCGCAGGTGCTCTACACCCTCATGGTCGAGATGTTCTGCATCAGCACTCATAACACCGATACAGTGCCGCATTGACGTTTACGATTGGTAAAGCCTCACCGACCTGCACGAATCCCGGTCTTGCGGCAGTGCGAGAGAGTGCGCCTGGTGGCCGCCCTACAAGCGAGGTGAAACATTCTCCTCGGCCCGGTCGTCGTCGAGAGCCAGAGTGTCGGCGAGATCGCCAGCCTCGATCTTCACCATCAACTGCTCCTCGATGTTCTGGCGGCATTCACGTACCAGCCTGCGCGGGACCGTGGCGGAGCGCGGGCAGTTCGCGCGGGCTGTCTGGCGGACCCGCTCAAACAGCTCCTCAGCGCTTTCGCTGTTCGCCAGCTCTTCCAGGGTGTAGTGAAACGAAACCTCCTCTTCGGCGGCATGGAGGCTGGTGGCAACGAAGCAGCAAGCCATCGCCAGCAGAACTGTTCTTCCCTTTCTCATGGTAATCTCCTCGTGTTGACCGGCTTTCGATCAGCCGTGGAAGGAGAGATGAACCGGGAAGCGCGCTGCAGATACTTCGGGACGCGAAGGTAACGACTATGGAATCCATAGCAGGGCGCTTCGCAATACGGAGCGGCGAGGTTATGATGCGGCAAATTTTCGAAAGGGCTCGCTGAGCTGAATGTAGAATGCTCGATCCGGAAACCCACTGCCCGGCCACCAAGGCCAGCGAGCTGATCCGCGACAAATGGGTGCTGCAGATAATCCGGACGATGATGATGGGCGCGCGGCGATACGGCGATCTGACCGATGCTATCCCGCGCATCTCGCCGGCAGTTCTCAGCGCCAGGCTGAAGACAATGGCAGAGCAAGGACTGATCGTTAAGCGCCAGACCAGCGGCCTCAAGAGCGCGACCTACCGCCTCACGCCGTCCGGGCGCGAACTCCGCCCGATTATCGAACATCTCGCGGTCTGGGGCCTCAAATGGGCTGCCCGCAACGTCCGCGACCGCAATATCGATATCGGCGCGATGATGTGGGACATTCACAAGACCTTGCGGACGAGGGAATTGCCCGACGGCGAGACGGTCATCAGCATCGCCCTTCGGGATGCAGAGAACTTCAAGTCATGGTGGCTGGTTGCCAACGGGCGAAAGGTCGATCTGTGTTCAGACAATCCGGGCAAGGACGTGACGATCTACCTGTCGTGCGAAATCGGCGGCCTCCTGAGGATTTGGCGCGGAGATGTCCTGGCACAGGAGATGATCGAGAATGGCGAGATGGTCGTGGACGGCCCGAGCGACCTGATCACGACGCTTGACCGCTGGATGCCGTTGTCTCCCCTGGCTACCCGCCGCAGCGAGGTTTAGACCGGTCGGCGCCATCGGCCGCCGCCGTTAGGCTTCCCGCGCTGCCTCCAGCGCCTCGTGATAGGCGATGACCGCGCGGGTGACGTCCTGCATCATTTCCATGCGCTCGATGGTCGGTCGCTTCGTAACGCCGATCATCACCGCCACGGCATAGGCCGAGGAGTCGGGCGCGAAGAGGACGCCCACGTCGTTGTAGCCGGACTGCTGGCCGTTCCAGAACTGGCCGGTGCCGGTCTTGTGACTGACCACCCAGCCTTCGGCCCGGCCGCCTTTCAGGCGTCTTGGTCCGCTGCGAGTGTTGGACATGATGGTGAGGAATTCTTCCGCACGCTTCTTCGACAGGACCGCGCCGCGCTCGATGGCGGCCAGGGCCCGGGCGATGGCGAGGGGGCTTGCGCCGTCAACCGGATCATCGAGGTATTTCTCGAAGGCACGCTCGCGAACCCGCTCGGGCACGAGGTCGCGCGCGGTGTAGAAGTTGTTGTCGTAGGAATAGCTGTCGCGCCAGTCCATCCCGGCAATCGCGGCCTGCATCGGCTTTTCGCCGGGACCGAACCGGATGCCGTCCAGCCCCTTCTCGGCCAGCATGGCGCGCACGGCGCGCGGTCCGCCAACGCGTTGCAGGATGGCATTGTTGGCGGTGTTGTCGCTCTGCTGGATGGCGCGTTCTATCAGTTCGCCGACCGTGGTTTCAATGGCTCCTGCACGCAGGATTTCGTTGCGGATCGGCTGGTGGAACAAGGTCAGGTCGTCGCGGCTGACGCGCACCGGCGCGTCGAGATCGAGCAGGCCTTTCTCCGCCATCGCCAGCGCAGTGAGCGAGACCCAGGTCTTGCTCACGCTCTGCTGCGGCAAGAGCGCGCTTTCGTTGAAGCCGGTGCTCCACCCGCTGTCGACGTCCACCACCGCGATGCCCATAGATCCGCCAAATTCCTCGCCGATCGCTTCCAGCCTTTCCGACAGCGTCTCGCGCGCTTCCACGACCTGCGGGTCCAGCTGCGGTTTCGGGGTGGGAGTAACCGCGGGGGTAGGGGTCGCCTGGGCCTGGCGAATTTCCTCGCCCCATTCCACGCCGTAGGGAGGCTGGGGATTTTCGGCGGTTCCGCAACCGGAGACGAGGAGGAGGGCGAGGGGAGACAGAAATGCGGCGCTTCGGATCATGGGTTTCCAACGGGTGAAATGGATGAGATTTCCAAGAAAAACCAAGGCGACGGATGAAAGCGCGCGCGCCCGGTCAGCCTGCGCGCAATTCCTCGGCCAGCAGGCGGAATTCGTCCGACCGGGGCGAGTTGGTTCGCCACACGAGGGCAATCTCGCGGCTGGTCTGGTCGCCGTGCAGCGGACGGGCGACAACGTCGGTCTCGTGCAGGATGCCGGCGTCGATCGCCATCTTCGGCAGCATGGTCAGGCCGAGCCCGTTGTCCACCATCTGCACCAAGGTGTGCAGACTGGTGCCGATCATCGTGGCGCTGGCATTGAGTTCGGGGCGGTTGCAGGCCGCCAGGGCATGTTCCTTCAGGCAGTGACCGTCCTCCAGCAGCAGCAGGCGCCCCTCGTCGATCATGGAAGGTTCTATTTCCGCCGGGGGATCGCGCGGGTCGTCTTTGGGGAAGGCGACGAAAAGCTCGTCCTGACAGATCGTCGCGCTTTCCACGTCGCCGGTGGCGAAGGGCAGGGCCAGCAGCACGCAGTCCGCCCGTCCGTGATGAAGCGATTCGAGAGCCTGGTCGCTCGGTTCCTCGCGCAGGAACAGCTTCAACTGCGGGCGTTCACGGCGCAGGCGCGGCAGGATGCGCGGCAGCAGGAAGGGGGCGATGGTGGGGATCACGCTCATGCGCAATTCGCCCGACAGCGGCTTGCCGGCGGCCTGTACCAGTTCGGCCAGTTCCTCCGTCTCGCGCAGCACGCGGTGCGCCTTCTCCACCACCGAATTGCCCAGCGGAGTGAACCTCACCACGCGCCGGCTGCGCTCCACCAGCGTGATGCCCAGCAACGATTCCAGCTCGCGGATGCCCGCCGAAAGCGTGGACTGCGAGACGAAGCTCGCCTCTGCCGCGCGGCCGAAATGCTGCTGTTCGTGCAGGGCGACGAGGTACTGCAGCTGCTTGATCGTGGGGAGATAGGTGGACATTCAGCCCCCCTTTGGCCGCGTGGTCGCGGCGGTCACTCCGCCATCTCCGCCTTGACGTCGTCGATGTGGGTCATCTTGAGGCGACCCTTCTCGACGGCGAAGGCCAGCTTGCCTTCCACCAGGTCCAGCGCATCCTTGCCGAACACCTGGTAGCGCCAGCCCTCCAGCACCGGCAGGTCGCGGACGCCGGCGGCGAGAGCCTCCAACTCGTCGGACCGGGTGAGCAGGCGCGAGGCCACGTCGATCTCGCGAGAGCGTATCTTCAACAGCAGCTTCAGCAGGTCGGCCACCAGCGCGCCTTCCTTGCCCAGAGGCGCGCCGCGCTTGGGCTTTTCGGGCATCTCGTCCTTGTCCAGCGAATCGGCATTGCCGAGCACGCGCATCAGGCGCTTGCCGATCTCGTTTTCCTTCCACGCGTTGGAAAGGCCGCGCACCTTGGCAAGATCGGCCTGCTTCTTGGGCGGATGGCTGGCGATGTCTGCCAGCGTCTCGTCACGGATGATGCGGCCGCGGGGGATATCCTTGTCCTGCGCTTCGGATTCGCGCCAGGCGGCCAGCGCCTTCAACCGCCCCAGCACGACCGGATTACGGCCGGGGGACCGGATCCGGCGCCATGCCTCGTCCAGATCGTTGGCGTAGTTGGACGGGTCCGCCAGCTTTTCCATCTCGGCGTTCAGCCAGTGGCCGCGGTCGGTCTTGACCAGCTTGTTCAGGATCTTGGGGAAGATGCGGGCGAGGTAGGTGACGTCGCCGATGGCATATTCGATCTGCCGGTCGGTCAGCGGGCGACGGCTCCAGTCGGTGAAGCGCGCGCCCTTGTCGATGGTCTTGTTCAGCCAGCTTTCGACAAGGTTGGCATAGCCGATCTGCTCGGACTGACTGATGGCCATCATGGCGATCTGGGTGTCGAAGATGGGGTGCGGGGTCTTGCCCGTCAGGTTGTAGATGATTTCCACGTCCTGCCCGCCGGCGTGGAAGATCTTCAGCACGTCCTCGTTGTCGGTCAGCAGGTCCAGCAGCGGGGTCAGGTCCAGGCCATCGGCCAGTGGATCGATGGCGGCGGCCTCGTCCTCGTTGCCGATCTGTATGAGGCACAGCAGCGGGTAGTAGGTGTTCTCGCGCATGAATTCGGTGTCGACACACACGAAATCATGTTGCGCCAGCCTTTCGCAAAGTTCGGCTAGGTCGTCGGTCTTGGTGATGAGGGGATGGATATGCATACGTCTTCTTTTCATGTCTGGACGGTTCACCGCCCGGCGGCCCGGCGCGCCCTTGTCCAAGGCTGTGTCTCCTTGACAAAAGGCTGCGCTTCGCCTGTTAGCGCGCGCACGAGAACTGGCGTTCCGCCGCGCATCGTCAGCGCGCCCTTAGCGCCATAACCTGCCAGATGAAAAGAGTCCCCATGCACGCCTATCGTACCCACAACTGCGCAGCGCTGAGCAAAGAGAATGTCGGCGAAACCGTTCGTTTGTCCGGCTGGATCCATCGCAAGCGCGACCACGGCGGCGTGCTGTTCGTCGATTTGCGCGACCATTACGGCATCACGCAGGTGGTTGCGGACGAGGATTCGCCCGCGCTGGAACTGCTCGATTCCCTCAAGCTGGAAAGCGTCGTCACCATCGACGGCGAAGTGAAGGCGCGCGATGCGGAGGCGGTGAACAAGAACCTGCCGACCGGCGAGATCGAGGTGTTCGCGCGCGAAGTCACGGTGCAGAGCCGCGCCAGCGAACTGCCGCTGATCGTGAACTCGGCGGAAGACTACCCTGAGGATACGCGCCTGAAATACCGCTTCGTCGACCTCCGGCGCGAGCGGGTCCACAACAACATCATGCTGCGCAACCGCGTGATCACGTCGCTGCGTCGCCGCATGACGGACCAGGGCTTCAGCGAATTCCAGACGCCGATCCTGGGCGCGAGCAGCCCCGAGGGCGCGCGCGACTACCTGGTGCCCAGCCGTCTGCATCCCGGCCGTTTCTACGCGCTGCCGCAGGCCCCGCAGATGTTCAAGCAGCTGCTGATGGTGGCCGGGTTCGACCGCTATTTCCAGATCGCCCCGTGCTTCCGTGACGAGGATCTGCGCGCCGACCGCTCGCCGGAATTCTACCAGCTCGATTTCGAGATGAGCTTCGTCACCCAGGAAGACGTGTTCCAGGCGATCGAGCCGGTGCTGGCCGGCGTGTTCGAGGAATTCGGCAAGGGCAAGAGCGTGACGCCCGCGGGCGAGTTTCCGCGCATCCCCTATGCGGAATCGATGCTGAAATATGGCACCGACAAGCCCGACCTGCGAAATCCGATCCTTATTTCCGACGTCACTGCGCATTTCGAGAAGTCCGGCTTCGGCATTTTCGAGAAGATCGTGGGCAGCGGCGGCGTCGTGCGCGCCATCCCGGCACCCGGCACCAACGAGAAGAGCCGCAAGTTCTTCGACGAGATGAACGACTGGGCGCGCAAGGAAGGCTTCTCCGGCCTTGGTTACGTCACCCGCAAGCAGGGCGAGTTCGGCGGTCCCATCGCCAAGAACCACGGGCCCGAGAACATGCAGAAGATCTACGACGAGCTGGGTCTCGGCGAGAACGACGGCCTGTTCTTCGCAGCCGGCAAGGAAAAGGACGCCGTCAAGCTGGCCGGCGCCGCCCGCACCCGCGTGGGCGAACAGCTGGAGCTGATCGAGCCGGACTGCTTCAAGTTCTGCTGGATCGTCGATTTCCCGATGTTCGAATACGACGAGGAACTGAAGAAGATCGATTTCAGCCACAACCCCTTCTCCATGCCGCAGGGCGAGATGGAGGCGCTGGAGAAGCAGAACCCGCTGGAGATCAAGGCGTGGCAGTACGACATCGTCTGCAACGGCTACGAACTGTCATCGGGTGCCATTCGTAACCACCGGCCGGACATCATGTACAAGGCATTCGAGATCGCCGGCTACTCGCAGGAAGATGTCGATGCGAACTTCGGCGGCATGATCGAGGCGTTCAAGCTGGGCGCGCCCCCGCACGGCGGCTCCGCGCCGGGTATCGACCGCATCGTGATGCTGCTGGCGGACGAGCCGAACATTCGCGAAGTGATTGCCTTCCCGCTCAACCAGCGGGCGCAGGACCTGATGATGGGCGCACCCAGCGTGGTGAGCGCGCGCCAGCTTCGCGACGTCCACATCCGCCTGTCCGGCGAGGCGCTGGAAGCCCACAAGGATGCCAGCAAGGCGGAAAAGACCGACATGAACAGCGAAGCGTCCAAGCACGACATTCCGCCGCAGGATAGCTGACACAACGCAAAGGGGCGCAGCTCCCGAGAGAACCGCGCCCTGCTGATTTCGTGGGCCTAGCGGCCGACTGATCAGTCGTATTGCTCTGCGATCATGTCGCCGAACTGTTCGCCTTCGCAAATCTCGGCATAGCATTGCTGGACCACGGCGCGCGACTGCGGGTCGAGATCATCGTCTTCCAGCGCGCTTTCGAACTTGGCCTTGAGGTAATCCTCGCCTTCCTCGACACGCTCGGCGGCGGCCTCGTCGCCGTTCTCGAAGGCATCGGCGATACTCATCCAGAGCTGATGGGCTTCGCCCGTCATCGTGCCCTTCGTAACGAGGTCACCGCCCTGGCGCTGGATCTCGGCGTTGAGCTGCGAAACGGTCTGCTCGCGCTTTCGTGAACGCTGCTGCAGAGCCTGTTTCAGTTGCGGACTATCCGCCTTTTCGGCGGCCTTGCGATAGCCTTCGACCGAGTCGAAGGCGGTGTCGGTCAGGGTCTTGAGAACTGTGTTGGCAGACATAAGAAGTTTCCTTTGATCAGGTGGTTATCCGATCAACGAAGCGGCGATGCACAGGCTCCCAATGCGTGTGCCGAAACGCCGTCAGTCGTTGCACACGCCGGACCGGGTGCTGCCAGGTTTCAGAACTTGGTCGGTTCGGCGCGAATATGGATCACGCCGGCCGCTCCCTTTCGCTGAGGAGCCATGTCAGGAGGCCGAGTTCTTCCACGCCCCCATCGAGCCGAGATAGACATCGACGTTGCCGAACCCCTTGCTGGCCAGCCAGCTGGCAGCGACGGTGGCGCGCATGCCGCTGGCGCACATGAGGGTGTAGGAGGCGAGGGGGTCCAGATCCCGCCACTGCTCGTTCAGGTGGCCGGCATATATATGCCGCGACCCGTCGATCTTCGCCTCCTCGCGCTCGTCCGCCGCTCGCACGTCGACGAGCGTCCAGCTGTCGCTGCCCTGTTCCAGCCGGCGGCGGACCTCCTCGGTCTTTATCATCGGCACCTGGCCCAGGTCGCGGCCCTGTGCGGCGGCAGGGACGACGCCGGTATAGCCGCCTACGATGTTGTCGAGGCCGATACGGACGAAATGGGCGCAGGCTGTCTCCAGGGCTTCCTCGTCCGACGCGATCAGCGCGATGCTCTCGTCTTCGCCGATGAACCAGCCGGCGAAGGCGGGAATCATGCCTGCAGGAATGCAATAGCTTCCGGGCAGGTGACCCGCGCACCATGCACCCGGTTCGCGAACGTCTATCAGGTGGTCTGCACCTGAATTCTCGAGCTGTGCCAAGGTGAGAGGGCGAGGCCTTGCGGAGCGGGGCGGGGCGCTGCCGCCTTCCATGTTGAGCCTTTCCATCAGCCGGAAGTAGGGCGGCTGATAGTGGACCTCGTCGACCTTGGCGTCGATGAAGGCCTCGCGGTCCTTGATCTTCAGGCGGGGGTTGTTGCGGCTTTCGTGGCCGATCGTGGAAAACTCGCGCTCCGCCATGCCCGAACCGCAGACCGAGCCCGCGCCGTGCGCCGGGTAGAGAATCGTCTGGTCGCCAAGTGCCAGCAGTTTCTGCAGGCTGTCGTACAGCAGCCCGGCGACCTCGCGGGCGCGGTCGGGATAGAAATCGGTGCGACCCACATCGCCCACGAACAGGGCGTCACCGGTGAAGACGCCGACCGGACCATCGGGATAGGCGGTGTCGTGCAGCACGAACGAAAGGCTGTCGTCGGTATGGCCCGGCGTCTCGAGGATCTCGATCCGCAGCTGGCCGATGGAAATCTCGTCACCTTCGCGTGCGGTCTGTGCATAGACGATCTCGCCTGCGGAATTGGGACCGTGCAGCACCTTGGCCCCGGTCCAGTCAGCCAGGACCGGCGCGCCGGAGACGAGATCCTCGTTGCGGTGGGTTTCCAGGATGTGGGTGATGCGCAGGCCCCGCGCCCGCGCCATGTCGAGGTAGATGGCGCAGTCGCGGCGCGGATCGATTACTGCGGCCTCGCCGTCCGATCCCACGAGGTAGGAGAGGTGCGAAAGGCCGGGCGTCTTGATTTTTTCGAGTATCATACAGGGCCAACGAATTGGTCCCGCGGATTGTTTCCTGTCGCGGGGTAGCGCCTTCTCGCAAATCCGCCATGTTCCGGCACTTGCGCTTGTCACGCGCGTTCATTAGGGCGAAAGCGTAATTCGAAACCCCGAAAGTGAGAGGGAATACATGAGCGATATCGCCGCACGCGTGAAGAAGATCGTTGTCGAGCATCTCGGCGTCGAGGAAGAGAAGGTGACTCCGGACGCCAGCTTCATTGACGACCTGGGCGCGGACAGCCTCGACATTGTCGAGCTTGTCATGGCGTTCGAGGAAGAGTTCGGCGTGGAAATTCCGGACGATGCCGCCGAAAAGATCAACACGGTCGGCGACGCCAACAAGTACATCGAAGAGCACACCTCTTAACCGACAACTGGCCTCGTTCGCGAAAGGTCTCCCCGGACGCGGACGGGGTTGGAAGGCTCGGCCGGATAGGCTGGGCCTTTCGTGATTGGAGATAGAATATGCGGCGTGTCGTCGTGACCGGACTGGGACTCGTCACCCCGCTGGGTGGTGATGTAGAGACGACCTGGAAAAACCTGATCGCGGGCGAGAGCGGGATCGGTCCGATCACGCGCTTCGATACCGCGGGGCAGAAGTGCCTGATCGCGGGCGAAGTGAAGCCTGCCGATCATCCGTGGGGCTTCGACCCCGACAAGCGGGTGGACAGCAAGGTGCAGCGGCAAGTCGACCCGTTCATCATCTACGGTATCGATGCCGCCGGACAGGCGCTCGAACATGCCGGCCTGACAGAGATGGACGAAGAGACGAAGCTGCGCGCAGGGTGCTCCATCGGTTCGGGAATCGGCGGTCTGCCGGGAATCGAGCTGGAATCGGTGAACCTGCATGAACGCGGCCCGGGCCGTGTTTCGCCGCACTTCGTGCATGGGCGGCTGATCAACCTCATCAGCGGCCAGGTCTCGATCAAGTACGGCCTGATGGGCCCGAACCATGCCGTGGTAACGGCCTGTTCTACCGGTGCGCACTCGATCGGCGATGCCGCGCGCATGATCGCGCTGGAGGATGCCGACATCATGCTGGCGGGCGGGGCGGAAAGCACCATCAATCCGCTGGGCGTGGCTGGCTTCGCCCAGGCCCGCGCGCTCAACACCGGCTACAACGACCGCCCGACCGAGGCCAGCCGCCCCTATGACAAGGATCGCGAAGGCTTCGTGATGGGCGAGGGCGCGGGTGTCGTCGTGCTGGAGGAATACGAACACGCCAAGGCACGCGGCGCGACGATCTACGCCGAAGTCGTGGGCTATGGCCTGTCCGGCGATGCCTACCACGTCACCGCGCCGCATCCCGAAGGGAAGGGTGCGGAAAACGCCATGCGCATGGCCATCCGCAAGTCTGGTCTGCAGGCGTCCGATATCGACTACGTCAACGCCCACGGCACCTCCACGATGGCCGACACCATCGAACTGGCGGCGGTGAAGCGCGTGATGGGCGATGACCTCGGCGGCGCTTCCATGAGCAGCACCAAGAGCGCCATCGGCCACCTCCTGGGCGGCGCCGGTGCGGTAGAGAGCATCTTCTGCATCCTCGCCATGCGCGACCAGATCGTTCCCCCCACGCTGAACCTGCACAATCCTGACGAGGGCACCGAAGGCGTCGACCTGGTCCCGCTCACCGCGAAGAAGCGGGAGGTGAACGCAGTGCTCAACAACAGCTTCGGCTTTGGTGGGACCAATGCCTCGCTGGTGATGAAGCGCGTAGAGGACTGACATGAAAAAGCTGCTGGCGGCCCTCGTCGCGCTGGGAATACTGGCGGTGGCAGCCGTCGGCGGCTGGTTCGCGCTCGGCTGGTACGGCGACAGCGAGGTCGAGGAGGAAACGGCCTTCATCGTTCCCTCTGGCGCATCGCTGACGTCGGTGGCGCAGAAGCTGGCGGAGGAAGGGCATATCGCCTCTGCCGATTCCTTCCTGCTGCGGGCCAAGGTGCTGGGCAGCAACGATCCGATCAAGGCGGGCGAATTCCTGCTGGCACCGGGGATGAGCAACGCCGGCATCCTCGATCACCTGCAGCACGGCGAGGTGATTCGCCGCTTCGTGACCATTCCCGAAGGCACGCCGTCGGTCATCGTGCACGATATCCTGATGGCGGAAGACCTGCTGGTGGGCGAAATCCCGGTTCCGGAAGAGGGCAGCGTCCTGCCGGAAAGCTATGATTTCGAGCGCGGTGAGGAGCGTGTCGCCGTCCTCGCGCGGATGCAGCGCGCGATGGACGAGACGATTGCCGAGCTGTGGCCCCAGCGGTCCGACCGAACGGTGGCCAACACACCGGAAGAGGCGGTGATCCTGGCCTCCATCGTCGAGAAGGAGACCGGCGTGCCGGAAGAACGGCGCATGGTGGCGGGACTCTATTCCAATCGTATCCGGCAGGGCATCTTCCTGCAGGCGGATCCGACGATCATCTACCCGATCACCCGCGGACGCCCCCTTGGGCGGCGCATCCGGCAGTCGGAAATCGCCGATATCAACGACTACAACACCTACCAGATGGCCGGCCTTCCTTCGGGCCCGATCACCAATCCGGGCCGCGCCAGCATCGAAGCGGTGCTCAATCCGGCGGAAACCGACGCCGTCTACATGGTGGCCGATGGCAGTGGCGGGCACGAGTTCAACGAGACCCTGCAGGAGCACAACGAGGCGGTCCAACGCTGGTTTGCCCTGCGGCGCGAGCGAGGCGAGATGTGAGCCGCGATGGTGGTCCCGCTCCGCTGATCGTTACCGCCGAAATGCCGCCCGACCTGTTCAGCTGGGCCAACCAGTTGCGGCAGGATCACTTTCCCCCGGAACGCAACTACCTCAAGGCCCACGTCACGCTGTTCCACGCCCTGCCGCCCAGTTGCGAGGGCGAACTGCGCGATTGCCTGAAACAGATCGTGCGCGAAACCCCGCCGGTCCCTGCACGGCTGGTCGGCGTGATGAAGCTGGGCAAGGGCACGGCGCTGAAGCTGGAGAGCGAAGGCATGATCGCCATCTGGAGCGACCTGGCAGATCGCTTTCACGGCATGCTGACACCGCAGGACGAGCACAAGCCGCGCCTGCACGTGACGGTGCAGAACAAGGTCAGCATAGAGGAGGCCAAGACCCTCCAGGCCGAGCTGACGCCGATCGTGCAACCGCGCGATTTCGCTTTCACCGGTCTGCAACTGCATGCCTATCGCGGCGGTCCGTGGGAGGAACTGGGTCGATTTGCCTTTCGCGGTGCGCCCGCGAGGGGTCGCTGAATCGCTGCACCTGCCCGGCGATGCGCGCTGCTGTTCACCAGCCGCAAATTGGCAGGTTGACCGCGCTGCAAAGCGGACCTAAATGGCGCGCCTCGCCTCCGCCCTTCGCGACGTGGACGGCGCTGCCGGATGGCGGAGTAGCTCAGGTGGTTAGAGCAGCGGAATCATAATCCGCGTGTCGGGGGTTCGAGTCCCTCCTCCGCTACCATTCGCAGTTTGTCGCCAGGCGGCCATGCGGGGTGGGTCTGATGAAAACTTGGACGCTCGCCAGAGTGGTGAGGGCTTTGACCCCGTTGGTTGCGCTTTGGGCTGCGGGTTGCATGGCCGTTGGCGGCATGGAATCTTCGCAGGACAATAGTCCCATCGAAATCATGGTCGTCGCAACGATGCACGGCGCTCATGCCGATAGTGGGCACTATTCCTACGAAGATTTCTACGCGATCGTGGAAGCGTTCGATCCCGACCTTGTCGGCACCGAAATCAGGCACGAAGACCTTGAACGGGGCGAGGATTATCTTGCGCGTAACTACCCGCGCGAAATGCGCGAACTGGCTCGACGCTATCCAGACCGTATCGTCGGTATCGACTGGCTCGGCGAGGATCTTGAAGGCCGCCCGATCCCCGAGAACTATTGGCGCGAGCAGAGCGCCATTACAAACCTTCAGCGGGAGCTTGCGCAAGATGATGCGCTGCACTCCCCAGAGGCCGAAGCAGCGCAGGCTCGCCAGCAGGAAATCCTGGCAACTGCGACGTCGGCTTCGCTGAACGATGGACGATATGATCGTGCGACAGCCGACTATTACGCCGCGCTCAACGATCTGCTGGAAGGATCAAAGTTCGCATTGTTGAACGGGTTCTACGCCGAGAGAGATCGGAGGATCGCTGCGAATGCCGTGGCAGCTGTGACGACCTTGCGAAAGACGAGGCCGGAAGGTGGCCGGGTTCTCTTCGCGGTGGGTGCTGATCATCGTGGAGCGCTGGTTGCGGCGCTTGAGCGACACTTTGGCAATAACGTTCGGTTGGTGCCGGTTCCCTGAGAGCCATCACCGCCCATTAGAACGCATTTCCTATCCGAGTGGGGGTTTGAGTCCCTCCTCCGCTACCATTTTCCAGAAATGAATGGTGAACCAGCCGCGAGCTCTGCTCCGCGGTGGCCAGGGCCTGTGTCCGGTTTTGGGTAGAAAGCCGCTCGACTATAGTCGGTTAGCAGACACGGAGCATACCACACCTTACTTCTCAGGCACCGCTGTGAAGGTGGCCAATCTGGAATCAACTTGGGACCTTCTTCCTGTGATGCTAACTTCTCCTCTCTCAAAGGGGGGAAATGACATGATGAAGAAGTTTCTTGTGATCTCCAGCATCGTCGCTCTCGCAGCTTGCGGTGAGCCGGCAACTGAAGAGGAGACTGTAGTGGCTGCTGAGCCAGCAGCGGAAGCTCCTGCCGAAGTGATGTCGTTGAACGAGACGAGTTGGACCTTCGTAATGGACGACACGGAAATTCTGGAGTCGATCGACGCGGAAGGCAACTACATCGCGAATGCCGGGGATGAACATTTCGATCACGGCACCTACGAATTGGTGGACGGGATGCAGTGCTTCACAAGTGCCATGAACGATGACGGACAGGAGTGCTGGACGGCGCCGGCCACGATGGAGATTGGCGAGAGCGCCGACATCACAAGCGATCAAGGCGCAGAACTCACGGTAACGCGCGTCGAATATGAGCCTTTGACTATGTAGCAAGGTATGTCGGAGGAGTGGGCCGGGCTCCGCTTGTCGGGGGTTCGAGTACCTCCTCCGCTACCGTTCCCTGCCCCCATGGCATCCGTTCGCGTTTCTGCTGGACCATCGCCATTTGCGCGTCCAGCTTGCGGATGAGGCAACATGAGGGAACTGCGATGGATCTGGGGATTGGCGGGAAGGTCGCCATTGTCACGGGTGCAAGCCGGGGGATTGGTCTGTCCATTGCCAAAGGGCTGGCTGCCGAGGGAGCGAAACTTTCCATCGCAGCGCGGGGACGCGAAGCTCTCGAGAAGGCTGCCGCGGAAATAGAGGCCAGCGGGGGTGAGGTGATCGCCTGTTCCTGCGATGTCAGCGATGATTCATCGGTTCGCGACCTCGTTGATGCCACGATCCAGCGTTTTGGACAGGTCGATATTCTGGTGAGCAATGCGTCTGGGCTGGCTGTGGGCGGCGAGCGCAAGGATTGGGAAGAGAGCTTGTCCGTGGACCTCATGGGAGCCGTCCGCCTCGTCGATGCCGTGCTCCCTGCCATGAGAGAGCGGGGTGACGGGTCCATCCTCTTCATCTCGTCCGTATCGGGGATCGAGGCATCCCCGATGAACGACTTCGGATACACTTCTGCCAAGGCAGCGCTCAATGCCTATGCGAAGAAGCTCGCGATTAACGAGGGGCCGAACGGGGTCAGGATAAATGCCCTGCTGCCCGGATCAATCGAGTTCCCCGGTGGCGGCTGGGATGTAATCCGCACCGAGAAACCGGACGTTTACGAAATGGTCCGCTCGAGCATTCCCTTCGGGCGTCTCGGCAAGCCGGAGGAGGTCGCTGATGTCGCTGTATGGCTTGTCTCTCCTCGGGCAGGGTGGGTTACCGGCGCAGCGCTTGCCGTTGATGGCGGCCAGAGCAAGGGTATCCGCTGATAGTTGCCCCCACGATCTGCACGTCGTGGGGCACTCCCTCCTTCGCCACCATTCCTTGACCTTGCAGGTAACGCCGCTAATGCGGCCCGCCATGCCGCACCTGCCGCCTCCGCCCGACCTGGATAGCCTGCTTTCCGCCCAGGGCGACACGCCGCTGGCGCTGTTTCTCGATTTCGATGGAACCTTGGTCGAACTGGCCTCCACGCCCGACGGTATCGACGTGCCGCGCCACTTGGCGGACAGTCTGCATGACCTGTCGGACAGGCTTGATGGCCGTCTCGCGCTGGTAAGCGGGCGCGCCATCGTCGATCTGGAACGGCATCTTGACCCGATGTCGATTGCCAAGGCCGGGTCCCACGGCAGCGATTGCCGGAGCGCCGATGGCAAGAACATCGGCGAAATCCCCAGTGGCCTGCCGCCGGAACTGCTGGCTCGCGTGGCGGAGTTCGCGCAGGAGCACGGCTTTGCGCTGGAGGACAAGCCGCACGGCGCGGCGCTGCACTATCGCTCCGACCCCTCGCTCGAGGACAGGGGCGTCGCTTTCGCCAGGGACATGGCGGAGGAAAACGACCTCGATATCAAGCGCGGCAAGTGCGTGATCGAACTGGTCGGGCGCGGCGCTAACAAGGGATCCGCGCTGCGCGGCTTCATGGAATGCGAGCCCTTCGCCCATGCACGGCCGGTGTTCGTGGGTGACGATATCACCGACGAGGACGGCATGCGCGCGGCCTGCGACCTGGGCGGTTTCGGGGTGCTGGTTGGCGAGCGCCAGCCGACCTGTGCGAAATACGCCCTTGCCAGCCCTGCTGCAGTGCACCAATGGTTGGGCCTGTGAATGGACATACCAGCGATCTAGACCTCTGGCCGATCGGCAACTGCCAGGTTTCCGGCCTCATCGACAACTCGGGCGCCATCGTGTGGGGCTGCGTCCCAAGGGTGGACGGCGATCCCGCCTTCTGCGCCTTGCTGAACGGCGAATCGCAGGACGTGGGCGTCTGGCGGTTCGAACTGGAAGGGCAGTGCCGCGCCAGCCAGGAATACATCCGCAACACTCCGATCCTGCTCACCCGACTCGAATCGAGCGACGGCAGCGCGGTGGAGATCCTCGATTTCAGCCCGCGCTTCGAGCGCTCGGGCCGCATGTACCGCCCGGTCGCCTTCGCGCGCATCGTGCGCCCGATCAGCGGAAATCCGCGCATCCGCGTGATCATGCGGCCGATGAAGAATTACGGGGCCGAACTGGCGGAGACCACCAGCGGCACCAATCACATCCGCTATCTCACCACCGGCCAGGCCCTGCGCCTCTCCACCGACGCGCCGGTGGGCTATATCCTCGAGAACCGCACCTTCCGGGTCGAGGACGACACCCATTTCTTCCTGGGCCCGGACGAGCCCTTCGTCGGCAACCTGCGCGAGCAGGTGCGGCGGATGGAGCAATCCACGCGCGCCTACTGGCAGAACTGGTCGCGCAGCCTGGCGACACCGTTCGAATGGCAGCAGGAGGTGATCCGCGCCGCCATCACGCTGAAACTGTGCCAGCACGAGGAAACCGGCGCCATCGTCGCCGCGCTGACCACCTCGATTCCCGAGGCCCCGCATTCGGAGCGCAACTGGGACTACCGCTACTGCTGGATCCGCGATTCCTATTACACCGTGCAGGCCCTGAACCGGCTGGGTGCGCTGGACGTGCTGGAAAAGTACCTCGCGTACCTGCGGAACATCGTCGACGATGCCAAGGGCGGGCAGATCCAGCCGCTCTATTCCGTGATGGGGGTCGCCGAACTGAACGAGACGACGGCCAGCTGGCTGGCGGGCTATCGCGGCATGGGTCCGGTGCGCGTGGGCAATGCCGCCTACAAGCAGATACAGCACGACTGCTATGGCCAGATCGTGCTGCCGACCGTGCAGGGCTTCATCGACAAGCGGCTGCTGCGCATGGCGGACGACCGCGATTTCGAAAGCCTGGAACAGGTGGGCGAGATGGCGTGGAAGATGCACGACCAGCCCGATGCCGGCCTGTGGGAGTTCCGCACGCGGCAGGAAGTGCACACCTATTCCGCCGTGATGAGCTGGGCGGCCTGCGACAGGCTTGCCACCGCCGCGCATTACCTTGGCAAGGCCGACCGTGAAGCGCACTGGCGCGAGCGGGCCGAGACCATTGCCAAGACCATCGAGAAGCGGGCCTGGAAGGAAAACGGGCAGGGCGGACACTACGGCGCCAGCTTCGAGAGCGATTACCTGGATGCCAGCCTGCTGCAACTGCTCGAGCTGCGCTTCGTCGCTCCGACGGACGAGAAGTTCCTGAATACCTTCGCGATGATCGAGAAGGAGCTACGGCGCGGCGAACACATGCTTCGCTATGCCGCCGAAGACGATTTCGGTGCGCCGGAAACGGCCTTCAACATCTGCACCTTCTGGCTGATCGAGGCGCTTGCCCTGATGGACCGCAAGGATGAAGCCCGCGAACTGTTCAACACGATGCTCAACCACCGGACCGGCTCCGGCCTCCTGTCAGAGGACATGGATTTCGAGACCGGAGAACTATGGGGGAACTTCCCGCAAACCTACTCTTTGGTGGGTATAATAAATTGCGCCGGACTGCTTTCAAAGAGCTGGAATACCGTCCGTTAGGAGATTGTAATGCCTCGTCTTGTCGTCATCTCGAACCGCGTCGCCGTTCCCAAGGCACGCGGGGTGGCGGGGGCGCAGGGCGGGCTTGCCGGAGCCCTCAATTCCGCGCTGAAGGCAAACGGCGGGATCTGGTTCGGGTGGTCCGGACAGGAAACCGAGAAGTTTTCCGGTTCCATCAACTACGTGAAGTCGGGCGAAGGCGTCACCACCGCCACGATCGACCTCGAGCGCCAGGACCTCGACGAATATTACAACGGCTATGCCAATTCCACGCTGTGGCCGCTGTTTCACTACCGCATCGACCTGACCCGTTTCGAACGCGAGTACGGCAAGGGGTACGAGCGTGTGAACGAGCGCTTTGCCGAGAGCGCGCTGCCGCTGATCGAGGACGGCGACCTGATCTGGGTGCACGATTACCACCTGATGCCGCTTGGCGAACGGCTGCGCTCCATGGGCGTGAAAAACAGCATGGGTTTCTTCCTGCACACGCCTTGGCCGCCAACGAACCTGTTCGTTTCGCTGCCCTATCACGAACGGCTGGTGCGCTCGTTGCTGCATTACGACCTGATCGGCTTCCAGAACGACACCTGGCTCGACAGCTTCCTCCACTACTGCTGGAAGGAATTGGGAGCGACTGTCGATTACGAAACCGGCGAGGTGACGCTGGACGGCAGGACCACCGTGGCGCGCGCCTATCCCATCGGCATCGACTACGATTTCTTCACGGCCAAGGGTGACACCGGGGAAGCACGGCAGGCAGGCCAGCGATTGCTGTCTTCCACTAGGCACCGCCGCGCCATGATCGGGGTCGACCGGCTGGACTATTCCAAAGGCCTTCCCGAGCGGATGGACGGCATCTCCCGCTTTTTCGATCGCTATCCCGAGCGCGTTCGCGACATCGTGTTTATCCAGATCGCTCCGCCCAGCCGGGAAGACATCGCCAGCTACCAGAAGATCCGCCAGACGCTGGAACAGAAGGCCGGGCAGATCAACGGCGCGCGGTCGGACGTGGACATCGTGCCTATCCGCTACGTCAACAAGGGCTACAGCCAGGAAGAGCTGTACGGCTTCTACCGTGCAGCGAAGATCGCGCTGGTCACGCCGCTGCGCGACGGGATGAACCTAGTGGCAAAGGAATATGTCGCCGCGCAGGACCCGAGCGATCCCGGCGTGCTGATCCTCTCCCGCTTTGCCGGAGCGGCGCAGCAACTGGATTGCGACGGGAAGGGCGCACTGCTGGTCAATCCGCACAGCGCGGACGACCTTGCCCATAACATCCGCGTCGCGCTGGACATGCCGCTGGAGGAGCGCAAGGCGCGCTACGAGAAGATGATCGTCACCGTGCGCGACGAGAACGTGCAGCGCTGGACAGAGAACTTCATCAGCGACCTGAGCACCATTGCGGGCGAATAGCCCGCCGCGGCGTCAGATCGTGGCGAGCAGCGCGTGCACGGCCATTGCCGTGAGGATCAGGCTGGAAATGGTGAAGAGCGTCAGGCGAACGGGGATGGTGTTTACGACCGACTGCCAGATCGAGTGTACGACCCGGATGCCGACGTAGGTCCAGGCCAGGATCAGGTCGAGCTGCGATCCGCCGGTGAGGGCCAGGATGACGACCACCACGTAGAACACCGTGGGCTGTTCCATCAGGTGATTGTAATTGTGCGCTTTCCACTGGATCGGGCCGGGGAGCACCCCGTCGAGGTCGGACCCGCGACCGCCGCGCGATTGTTCGGCCGGCAGCTTCAGTTTCGCCAGCGCGGGCAGGCGCAATGCGGCCATCCAGACCAGCATTATCATGGACCAGATGGCCAGCGCTGCGGCCGGAGCCAGCATTTCGATATTCATGGTTTGTCTCTCCCTGTTTCCGGCGGAAGCCTGCGGGGAGCGATTTAGATTGTCAATTGAAACTTATCAGGATCAAGACTGCCAGATCGCCTGGGCAAACTGGCGTGGATCGACATTGCCGCCCGACAGGATGATGACGGTGGTGCCATCCAGCTTCGCCTTGCCCGAAAGCGCGGCTGCCAGCGCCACCGCGCCGCCCGGTTCCAGCACCAGGCGCAGGTGCGAAAAGGCGAAACGCTGGGCATCGCGCACCTCGGCCTCGGTCACGCGCAGGCCATAGGAGCACCGATCCTTCAGCACGGCGAAGTTTACCGGGCTGGTCTGAAAGGTCTGCAGGGCATCGCAGGCGGTCTTCGGCGGGTTGTCGCCGACCGACTGGATTTCTCCCGATTCGAGGGATCGGCACACGTCGTCCCACCCTTCGGGCTCCACCGGAACGACAAGGGCATCGGGGCAGGCGAGGGCGAGACCTGCCGACAGGCCGCCGCCGCCGCAGCAGGCAAGGATGCGGGTGGGGGCGGGCGCGCCCTGATCCTTCAACTGGGAGTCTATCTCGATACCAGCGCTGCCCTGGCCCTCGATCACCCAGGGGTCGGCGAAGGCATGGACGTAGGTGGCATTCCTCTCCGACGCGAGGGTCTGCGCAATCTCTTCCCGGTTCTGCGTCATGCGATCGTAGGTCACGACCTCGGCGCCCAGCGCCTTCGTCCGCTCCAGCTTTATCGGCGGGGCATCTTCGGGCATCACGATCGCGGCCTGCATGTCCAGCCTGCGGGCCGCCCAGGCAACGCCTTGCGCGTGATTTCCGCTCGATACGGCGACGACGCCCCTGGCCCGTTCCGCCTCGTCGAGCGCGCTCAGGCGGTGCCAGGCACCGCGGATCTTGAATGCGCCGACGGGTTGCAGGCATTCCGCTTTCACCCAGACCTGCGCATCGCCGATCTCCAGCGGGATCAGCGGCGTCGGCGGCAGGATTTCGGCCATCTTTCGCGTGGCATCGAGCACGCCCTCGCGCGTGGGCTCACGGTCTTGCTGATCGTCCCTCATGGCAGCGCGATATGACGAAAATGCTGGCGATGCCAGCGCCTTGCCGCTTTCCTACGTCGCTCGCCCGGCGCGAGCCTGGCCGAATGCTCTCGCGACGTCTCCGCTCCTTGCAAAAACCGGGACTTCCCGGTCTGACGGACGGACCCGGACTTTTCGCGCCAGGACCGTGTTCCATGTGTTCCACATTAGCTCCGAAAAGACCCTTTCCTTTCCCGGGGATTTAGGGAACGGGGAGCGCCGCATCCCGTTTTTCGGGCAAAACGGACAGGAGAACGCCGAAAATGACCGATTCGAAGATCAACGACACGCGCAAGGCAGAGCTGCTTTCCACGCAGGTGGAGCATATCGACATCAAGAGTTTCGACGCGCGGCCGATCATCGATTCGATGAAGAAGATGAGCTTCACCAGCCGCGATCTGGCCAATGCCACGGGCATCTACAACCAGATGCTGGAAGACAAGGACTGCACCATCTTCCTCGTCATCGCCGGCTCCACCAGCGCGGCGGGCTGCATGGATCTCTATGCCGAACTCGTGCGCAACAACATGGTGGACTGCGTGGTCGCCACGGGTGCGACCATCGTGGACATGGATTTCTTCGAGGGCCTTGGTCACAAGCACTACCAGGCACTGGAAGTGCCCGACGACGACACGCTGCGCTCGCTCTACATCGACCGCATCTACGACACCTACATCGACGAGGAGCAGCTCCAGGACTGCGACTTCACGATCAACAGGATCGCCAACGAGCTGCCGCCGGGGCCCTATTCCAGCCGCGCCTTCATCCGCGAGATGGGCAAGTACCTTGTCGAGAACGGCAAGAAGGAGAACAGCCTCGTCAAGCTGGCCTACGAACACGACGTGCCGATCTTCTGCCCCGCATTCGTCGATTCCTCGGCGGGCTTCGGGCTGGTGAAGCACCAGGTCGACCAGATGGAAAAGGGCGAGCCCTACATGATGATCGACGCTATCGCGGACTTCCGCGAACTGACCGACATCAAGATCAAGTCAGGCGACAGCGGCCTGCTGATGATCGGTGGCGGCGTGCCCAAGAACTTCATCCAGGATACGGTCGTCTGTGCCGAGATCCTGGGTCACGAAGACGTGTCGGTGCACAAGTACGCGGTCCAGATCACCGTCGCCGACGTCCGCGACGGGGCGTGCTCGTCCTCGACGCTGCAGGAAGCTGCCAGCTGGGGCAAGGTCAACACCGGCATCGAGCAGATGGTCTTCGCCGAGGCCGGCTCGGTTATACCGCTGCTCGCGTCCGATGCCTATCACCGCGGTCACTGGAAGGATCGCGAGGCGCGGCGCTGGGCCAAGCTGTTCGACAAGTAAGCGTGCGGTAGACGGGGCGGGTCAGCGATGGCCCGTCACCGGCTCGCGGCTGTTCAGTTCGCGGGCGAGGTCCGCGATGCGGGCGAACTGGTCGATAGTGGTTTCCATCCGATGGCGGTCGTGCCGCGCCTCGATGTGGCCGCTTTCGAACATGTCGCCGGTCTTCAGGGTCACCACGAGGCTCCCTTCGTGGAAGATCGTGGCGACGCCTTCGCCGCGGTAGCTTCGCTCCACCGCGATCAGCCGCTCGACGTAGAGCGGATCGATCAGGTGCCGCGCTTCGGTCTGGTCGGTGGTGTAGACGTCGAACCTGTCCTCGAAGTCGGGGTGGGTCATCTCGGCATAGTCCAGCTGCATGCCGATCATGCTGACCGAGTCCTTCTTGGCGCCGTAGAACTGGCGATAGGCATTGTCGCGCACCAGCAGCGTGGTGCCGTGGAAACGACGCGAATAGCCGACGCTCATCACCAGCCCGCGGAACACCGTGACCCAGCGGCGGTTCTTGCCCGACCCGCGACGCTCCTCCAGCTTCGCCTCGTGCAGCGAGAACGGGATATCTCCGATCTGGCCGCTCCAGTGGTCCTCGAAACGGGCGCGATCGTAATTGGGCAGCAGCTTGCAGGCCTTGGCCAGCTCGAAGGGCGCACCGGGCTCGCAGTCGTGGCGGTACTCCAGCCCCAGCGTTTCGGCGATGGCATCGTTTATCCCGACCTTCACGGTCTTCACGGCCTTGCTCACCGGCCTCTGCGCCCAGGCGAAGCCAAGTCCGCCAAGAAACACGGTGCCCCAGGCGACGGGGGCAAATTCGATCTGAAACGCGATCAGCACGAACAGGGCCAGCGGCAGCAGGATGACGAGCACGACGAAGCGCCGGTTCCACGTCTTCTTCTTCGCTTCCCTGCGGACCTCGGCCTGTTCATCCAGCCACCTGCCCAGCGGCCCCGCCATTAGGGCGTTCACGTCGGGACGCTCGATCATGTCTTCCCCCTGCTTCGCCGGTTGCGTGCCATGCCCCTTTGCGTTTGCCCTCAATGATGGCACACTTTCGTTTAACAGGGGTAGGGTAGGGGTGCCATCATGGAACTGATCATCGCACTTGTCGTCATCGTGCTGCTGCTGCTGGTGCTGGTCGGCATCTATAACCGGCTGGTCGCCCTGCGGCAGAACGTGAACCAGGGCGTGGCCGACATCGACGCGCAATTGCGGCAGCGCCACGACCTCATCCCGAACCTGGTCAACACCGTGAAAGGCTATGCCGATCACGAGCAGGAGACGCTGGAGCAGGTGATCGCGGCGCGCAACACGGCGGCGCAGGGCACGATCAATTCCGCGGACGAAGCGCAGCTCCGTGTCGCTCTGGATCGGCTGCTGGCGCTGGGAGAGGCCTATCCCGACCTGAAGGCGAACACCAATTTCCAGCAACTGCAGAGCGAACTGGCCGTGGTTGAAGACAAGCTGGCGGCTGCCCGCCGTGCGCTGAACGCGGCCGTGTCGCGCTACAACACCGGCCGGGAGACATTTCCCGCCGTGCTTTTTGCCGGTGCGCTGGGGTTTGAAGAGGCCGATTTCCATCGCCTGGACGACAGCGAAAAGGGCGTGGTCGACCAGGCGCCCGAGGTACAATTCGGCTGACGGAACGGTCCAGCCGATTTCTCTTGCAATTCAGCCGATGCGGCTTAAATGCGCGCTTCCGCTGCCCCAAGGGATTCCCACCGCAAGGCAGCTACTTGTCGGTTTAGTACCTTAGGGGGTCCCTTGAATTGCTCCAGTATCCTGACGCCAAGGCTGTAGTCCGCACCCTTTCGCCGGACGAGCCAGTGACGCTAGTTCGACCGCACGCGGCATCTCGCGCCGCCCGATTCTTCGTCGAGAAGTTTCCGGGCAAGGCGATGTATGCGGTCAAAGCCAATCCATCGCCCGACCTCATCCGCATCCTGTGGGATGCTGGCGTGACTCATTACGACGTCGCGTCCATCGCAGAGGTGCGGCTGGTCCGCGAGACTTTGCCCGAAGCCACCTTGTGCTTCATGCATCCGGTGAAGACCCGCAGCGCCGTGCGCGAAGCCTATTTCGAGCACGGGGTGAAGACCTACAGCCTCGATACGCTCGAAGAGCTTGCAAAGGTGGTCGAGGCTACGACTGCCGATGACGGCACGCCCGCGGCGGACCTGAGCCTGCTGGTGCGCCTGCGCGTTTCTTCGGAACATTCGGAACTGTCGCTTGCGGCCAAGTTCGGGGTCGACCTGGTCGATGCCGCGCCCCTGCTGCAGGCGACCCGCCAGCACTGTGACGCGCTGGGCATCTGCTTCCACGTGGGCAGCCAGGCGATGACGCCGTTCGCCTACGTCCAGGCTCTGGAGCGTGTCCGCGCGGCCATCGCCGAGGCGGCAGTGACCGTGGACATCATCGATGTCGGCGGCGGCTTTCCCAGCATATATCCGGATCTCGATCCGCCGCCGCTGGAAGACTATTTCCAGCTGATCCACCAGCATTTCGAAGCGCTGCCGATTTCCTATTCGGCGGAGCTGTGGGCGGAGCCGGGCCGGGCGCTGTGCGCCGAGTATTCGTCCATCATCGTGAAGGTGGAAAAGCGCCGCGGCGACGAACTGTACATCAACGACGGTGCCTACGGCGCGCTGTTCGATGCGGCCCACGTCGCATGGCGTTTCCCCGTTCGCGCGCTGGAGGACGACCTGCGCAGCCCGCTTGCGGAATTCTCTTTCTACGGGCCGACCTGTGACGATGCGGATTTCATGAAGGGCCCCTTCATGCTGCCCGAAGACATCCAGGCCGGCGACTATATCGAGATCGGCATGCTGGGTGCGTATGGCGCGGCGATGAAGACGCGGTTCAACGGATTCGGTGCCAGCGAGGTGGCAACGGTGTTCGACGAGCCCATGGCCAGCCTCTATCGCGGCGACAGGCCCGATCCGCGCACCAGCGACAACGTGGTGAGCCTGCGCTGACTTGCCATTGATCCAGCCGTGTGTGTATTAGATAGACAATACACACACGGAGGATTGCCATGAGGCTCGTTCCGCTCGCCGCGCTGTCACTCGGGCTGGCGTCTTCTGCTGCACTGGCCGACCACCACGAGGAGGCCGATCTTGCGCCTGTCGAGGTGATGGTGCTGGGCGTCTATCACTTCAACAATCCCGGGCAGGATGTGATCAACATCGAGGTCGACGACGTCCTCGCGCCGCACCGCCAGCGAGAGTTGCAGGCGATCACGGACGCCCTGGCGGAGTGGCGCCCGACCCGGATCCTGGTGGAAGCGCAGCCCGATACCGCCGACCTGCACATGGAAAGCTATCGCACAGAGGCCGAGACGCGGATCGCGGAGAGCCGCAACGAAAGCTACCAGATCGGCTATCGCCTCGCCCTGCAACTCGGCCACGACGACGTCTACGGCTTCGACGAGAGAGGAGGGGAGGGTGAGCCCGACTACTTCCCGCTGAACGCGGTGCAGACCTTCGCGCGGGATAACGGCATGTTGGCGCGGCTCGATGCCCTCTTCGCCCTGGCCGAGGAAGAGATAACGTCGCGAAGCGCCGATGACGGCGAATGCTCGATTGCCGCCAACCTGCTGGATCACAACGATCCCGAGCTGCTCGATTGGGGCCATTCGCAGATATATTACGGTCTCATGGCTTTCGGTGACGCCGAGAAACAGCCGGGAGCCGAGCTGAACGCCTACTGGTACATGCGCAACGCGAAGATGTTCGCGAAGGCCGGCCTGACCGCCGAGCCGGGCGACAGGGTGCTGATCATCGTGGGATCCGGCCACAAGTACTGGCTCGATCACTTTGCAAGCCTGACGCCCGGATACGAAAGCGTCGATCCGCGCCCCTACCTGCGCAGCGCTGAAGACGGACGCTGCGACGGCTGAGGCGCCCAGGCTGCGCTACTCCTCCATTCCGGGTCTGCTGAAGCTCGGTGAAACGATTGCCGCCAAGGTGCGCTTAGGATCGGCTGGCGCTTTCGACATGCGGCCGACTGCAGAGACACCTAGTCGAACATGCTGATGCCGCGCGATTCACGCTCTGTGGACCGATGCAGGATGCCTTCAGACGGCAATTCCGGCTTGAAGGCGTTATGACAGCCCTCGCAGTTCTCGATCAGGCGGTCGCCGATCGCGCGCCAGGCCGCGACATCGGTTGACTGGGCCTCAGCCAGGGGAAGCGCGTCCTGCCCGATCTGCGTCAACTGGTCGGACCATTGCTGCCACTCCTCGTTCGCCGTCCACTGGTGATCGAACTCGCCGGTGCCCGGCACCTTCATGACCTGGCCTCCCAGGATCATGTCGTAGGTAGCGCTGCGCACCAGGTCCCAGTCCAGCTCATCCTGCGGGAGGTCCCCGTTGCCCACCGTCCAGATGTAGTCAGCCGAATTGTCGATGAGACCCACCATCGTTGCGTTGGCTCTGACTGGCAGTTCGGTAAGTGCCGCAGCGTTGGCGGCTGGCGGGTCATCGGGGGCGGACTGCGGATTGTTGCAAGACGCAAGTGCCAGGCCGAGCACGGCTGTTGTCATTGTAGTCCGAAGATACATGATCGTCTCCCGTGGCGAGGAACGCCCCAGCGAAACGGTGGCATGTTCCCGCGGTCAATCATTGACGCGGATCAATCCGCGCAAATCAGCCGCGATGGACGGTCACCTGCATGAACTGGGGCTGGCTCCTCGGGCCGTCTCCCAGCATCGAATCGGGATAGTTTCCGGGCGGCAGGGAGGTGAGGGGCATGCCCGCTGCCGCGAGGGCGTAGGGCGATACGCGGTGGCGGGTGCAAAGCCCGCCCGATCCATCGCTGATCAGCGGTGTCTCGAATTCGACGCCGATGGTGGCATCCTGCGAGCGGCGCACTTCGCAAACCACCAGCTGGCCGCCGCCCAGATCGAGCACCAGTCCCGTCCCCTCGGGCACGCCGACAAGCCCTTCGATCCGCGAACCCGTCGTGCTCAGATCGCGCATTACGGCTTCGTAGCGATGATCCTCGTGAATCACGCCGATCCGGCGAAACACGCTGCGCCGTTCGGGGCGGTACTGGTCCGGGCCGCTCGGCTCGATCCGGTATCCTCCGCTGGCAATTTCCTCGAGGATTTCGGCCTGCGGCCTCGCGCGGGAATAGATCCAGCCCTGGATGTATTGCGCACCCTTCTTGCACACGAGATCGAACTGATCGAAGGCCTCCACGCCTTCCACCGTCACGTCCATTCCCAGGGCGTTGGAGAGGCCGATGATGGCGGAGATGATCTTGGCGCTGTTCTGGTCTTTCTGCGTGCAGCTGTCGACGAAGCTCTTGTCGACCTTCAGCTTGTCGAACGGAGCGGAGCGCAGGTAGCTGAGCGAGGAATAGCCGGTACCGAAGTCGTCCAGCGCCAGTCGCACGCCAAGGTGCTTGAGCGCGGCGAAGGTCTTCTCGGTGGTTTCGATATCGCCGACGAACACCGTTTCAGTCAGTTCGAGTTCCAGCCGGTCCGGGTCGAGGCCGGTCTCGGCCAGGGCCTGCGTTACAACGGCGACGAAACCCTTGTTCGCAAACTGCTTTGCCGAGACGTTGACCGCCACGCGCACGGTTTCCGGCCATTCGCGTGCATCTTCGCAGGCGCGGCGGATTGCCCATTCGCCCAGCCGATTGATGAGATCGGAATCCTCGGCCACCGGGATGAACTGGTTGGGCGGGATGTTGCCGCGCTCGGGATGCTCCCAGCGCATCAGCGCCTCGAACCCGACGATGGCATTGTCGCTGGTGCGCACCACCGGCTGGTAGTGCAGCTGCAACTGCTCCCTTTCCAGCGCCTCCCGCATGTCGTCGAGCAGGATCTGGCGTTCCTGCTCCACGTCCTTCAGTTCCGCCGAATAGAAGCGGTACATGCCGCGTCCGCCGTTCTTGGCGGCATAGAGGGCGAGGTCGGCAGAGCGGGTCAGTTCGTCACGATCCAGCCCGTCGTAGGGGGCTATCGATACGCCTACGGAAGCGCCGATGATCGCGCGCTTGCCTTCCACCTGGTAGGGGGAAGACAGCATCTGGATGATCTTGTCGGCAAGCTCGCCCAGCTCGCCACGATCGTCCATGTCGGGCAGGATGACCTGGAATTCGTCGCCGCCAAGGCGACCGATCTCGCCCTTTCCGCCGATTACGGCGCGAAGGCGGTCGCCAACCTGGCGCAGCAGATCGTCGCCGGCGGGGTGGCCCATCGTGTCGTTGACGTACTTGAACTTGTCGAGGTCCATCATCATCAGCGCGCAGGACCGTTTGGCCGACTTGAACGCGCCTAGGGTCGAATCGAGGCGACGATCCATCCTGTGGCGATTGGCGAGCCCGGTAAGCGAATCGTATTCCGCCGCGCGCGAATCCTCCAGCTTGCGCTGGAATTCGACGGTGATGTCCTTCGCGCTGCCGCGATAACCCCGGAAGGTTCCGTCGGCCGCCAGCTTCGGGTGTCCGCTGAGCACCCACCATTTCGGGCGCGCGCCTTCTGCGCCGAACTTCACGACGAGGTCTGCCAGCTTGTTGCGGGCCGACAGCTGGAAATTTAGCGGGCGATCCGACTTTTCGTCGGGATTGTTGCGGTCGACTTCGAACAGATCGACCAGCGGCTGGCCCAGCACTACTTCCGGTTCGCGGCCCAGGTTCTGAATTGCCTTGTCCGACAGGTAGATAAGACGGCCTTCGGCATCGCTGGCCCAGATCCAGCCGATTCCGGCCTGTTCGAAGTCGTCGAGCACCTCCCGCCGCAAAGCGTCGTTTCCGGTGCTTTTCTCTCCGGTAAACCCCTTAAGAAGGCCCTTGACCGTCATGTGTCTCCGTCACATCGCTCATGCGCCGGTTGTCCGGCATCCAGCCGATGCAATGACGGATAATGGTAAATTTGACCCTAAGACGGGGTCCGCAATGCCTGCGTCTCAGGCGGCTTTGCGCAGTTCCAGCTCCAGCCGGTCCCAGATTTCCACCAGCGCCTTCGCCAGGTCGTCCATCATCGCTTCCGTGTGGGCGGGGCCGGGGGTGAAGCGCAGCCTTTCCGTCCCGCGCGGGACGGTGGGGAAATTGATGGGCTGAACGTAGACGCCGTATTCAGCCAGCAGGATATCGCTGATCTTCTTGGCGCGGACCGGATCGCCCACCATCAGCGGCACGATATGGGTCGTGGAATTCATCACCGGCAATCCGGCGTCGCGCAGCTTGCCTTTCAGCAGAGCTGCCGCGGCTTGCTGGCCTTCGCGCTCGACCTTGCTCTGCTTCAGGTGGCGGACCGATGCCAGCACACCCGCGACCAGTACGGGGCTGAGCGACGTTGTGAAGATGAAGCCCGGCGCATAGGACCGGATGCAGTCGATCACCTTCCTGCTGGATGCGACATAGCCGCCCATCACGCCGAAAGCCTTGCCGAGCGTCCCCTCGATCAGATCGATACGGTGGGCTGCCTCGTCCCGCTCCGAAATGCCGCCGCCGCGCTCGCCGTACATGCCCACGGCGTGGACTTCGTCGATGTAGGTGAGAGCGTTGTACTTCTCTGCCAGGTCGCAGATCGCGTGGATCGGTGCCACGTCGCCGTCCATCGAATAGACGCTTTCGAAGGCGATGACCTTGGGGGTGTCCGGGTCTTCCGCGGCGAGCAGCTGTTCCAGATGCTCCACGTCGTTGTGCCGGAAGATGCGCTTCTCGCAGCCTGAATTGCGGATTCCCGCGATCATGCTGGCGTGGTTCAGTTCATCGGAGAAGATGATGCATCCCGGCAGCAACTTCGCCAGCGTGGACAGCGTGGCGTCGTTGGAGACGTAGCCGCTGGTGAAAAGGAGCGCGGCTTCCTTGCCGTGAAGGTCCGCCAGCTCGTTTTCCAGCTGGATATGATAGTGTGTGTTGCCCCCGATGTTGCGGGTGCCGCCGGATCCGGCGCCGACGTCGTGCAGCGCCTCTTCCATGGCGGCAACGACCTTGGGATGCTGGCCCATGGCCAGGTAGTCGTTCGAGCACCACACCGTAATGGGCTTGGGGCCGTTGTGGCCGGCAAAGCAGCGTGCGTTGGGGTAGGCACCCTTGTTGCGCAGGATATCGATAAAGACGCGGTAACGCCCTTCAGAATGCAGGCGATCAATGGCCTGGTCGAAGATCTGATCGTAGTTCAGCGTACCTGTCCAAATTGCACCGCTACTGGACTCGCGGCTCTTTCTGGCGGCGGATTTAGTCAATAAGAGCGCAGGTTTGAAGCACGAAGTTTGCGAACCATTCTCATTAAAGCCGCAGTATTCTGCCGATTCCGTAAGCTTCGAGTCCGCCGAGAAGATCTGCGTTATCCTGTTCATCACCCGTCACAATTGCAAAGTTGCCGTCCCGCCGGTCGAACGACTGGCCTTGCGTCAGGTACACTATGCGCCGGGCGATTCCTTGCGCTCCGTCAATGAATTGAACTTTGTTGCCGAAAGCTGCGGCCAGTTCGTCCTGTACCAGCGGGAAGTGGGTGCAGGCCAGCACAACGGTATCGATCTCTTCGCCGCCTTCCTGCTGCTGCAGGCCTTCGACGGCTCGTTTGAAGATGGAGGGATCGGGCGCGCCGCCGCGCAGCTTCATTTCCGCGGCATCCACGAGCTCGGGCGCGGCGTGGCGCAGCAGACGCTTGTCACTCGCAAACTCTGCCTCCAGGTTATCGACATAGGCCTGCCGGATCGTGGCGGCCGTGCCCAGTAGTCCGATCGTGCCGCTGCGCGTCATGGCGGCGGCGGGCTTTATGGCAGGGACAGTGCCGACAATCGGTATTTCCAGCACGTCGCGTACCATGCCCAGCGCGATCGTGCTGGCGGTGTTGCAGGCGATGCAGATAAGGCGCGGACGGTAGCGTTCGGCGAGCCTGCCCAGCAACCCGGCAACGCGAGCGGCGATTTCAGCCTCGGTCTTTTCTCCATAAGGCAGGCCGGCAGTGTCGGCGGCATAGATGACCGGGGCCTGAGGCAGGTGCTCTCGCAAGGCGGCGAGAACGGTCAGTCCGCCAAAGCCGGAATCGAACAGCAGGACGGGAGAGGCGGGTTGAACGTCCAAGACAAACTCCGTGTGGGCCGAGCTTGTCGAAGCCCCGCATTTCACTTAGGCGCCCAACTAGAGGAAGAGGCGGCCCTTCGACAAGCTTGGGGCAAACGGATATGGGGCGCTGATGGACCAGGTACTCGGATTTTTGCTCGGCTACGGCTTCGGCTCCATCCCGTTCGGGCTATTGCTGGCCAAGGCTGGCGGCATGGGCGACATCCGCACCATCGGCAGCGGCAATATCGGCGCAACCAACGTGCTGCGCACCGGCTCGAAGAAGCTGGCGGCGGCAACGCTCCTGCTGGATTTTGCCAAGGGCCTGATCCCGGTTCTTCTGGCGAAGGCGCTGTTCGCCCAGTCCGATATCGCCATCGACGACGCATTCGGGCCCGTTCCCTTCGCGGCACTCGGTGCCGTGCTGGGCCACTGCTTCCCGGTCTGGCTGGGCTTCCGGGGCGGCAAGGGCGTGGCTACCAATGCCGGTGTAAGCTTTGGCCTCGCCTGGCCGATCGGGCTCGCCTATGCCGTTGTCTGGCTGGGGATGCTGGCGCTGCTGCGGATTTCGTCCGTCGCGGGCATGAGTGCCGTCGTTGCAGCGGCCATCGCTGCCGCTGTCCTTGGCTATACCGACCTGGTGCCCGTACTTACCGCCATCGCCGCGCTGATTATCTGGCTGCACCGTGCCAATATCGCTCGCCTGACCAAGGGCGAGGAACCCAAGGTCGGCCGCAAGAAGTGACCGGCGCCCCTACGCTCACCCAGGACGAGGCCTTCGCCCGTATCCGGCTGCTGCGCTCGGCAAATATCGGGCCGGTCAGCTATGCCCAGCTGCTGAGCCGCTTCGGCACCGCGCAGGAAGCCGTCGAGGCCTTGCCGGATCTGGCCGCGCGCGGGGCCAAGCGGAATTACGAGCCTGCCCCGCGCGAGAAGATCGAGCGCGAGGTACAGGCTGCGCGCCGGGCAGGGGCACGATACCTGTTTCACGACCAGCCTGACTATCCCGCCAACCTTGCCGCGCTGGACGGTGCGCCGCCGATCGTCACCATGCGCGGCGACCTTTCGCTGGCGGGCAAGCCGTGCGTTTCCATGGTGGGTGCTCGCAACGCATCAGCAGCGGCGGTGAAGCTGGCGCGCGACTTCGCCCGGGAACTGGCGGCGGCGGGGTTCGTGGTTGTCTCCGGCCTTGCCAAGGGCATCGACGGGGCCAGTCACGAGGGGGCTTTCCCCCACACGATCGGCGTGATCGCCAGCGGGATCGACATCGCCTATCCGCCGCAGCACGCAAGGCTTCAGGAGCAGATCGCCAACGAGGCCTTGCTGATTGCCGAAGAACCGCCCGGCACCGAGCCTCGCGGCCAGCAATTTCCCAAGCGCAACCGGATCATAGCGGGGCTGGGGCTGGGCACGCTGGTGGTGGAGGCCGCGCCGAAATCCGGTTCGCTCATAACCGCGCGGCTTGCCGGCGAGGCGGGGCGGGAGGTGATGGCGATACCCGGCCATCCCGCCGACAGTCGATCGCACGGGTGCAACCAGCTGATCCGCGAGGGGGCGGTTCTGGTGCAGGAGCCGGCCGACGTCGTCGAACTGCTTTCCGGGTTCGATGGACAGCCCCGTTCGACGGTGCGCGAGGTCGGCCCGGACTTCACCTTCGCGGACACCGACGAGGAAATGCCAGCTGACGATATTGCCGCCATGCTTTCCAGCGCGCCCGTGGCTGTCGATGAACTCGTCCGCCAGTCCGGAACCACACCGGGCGCGGTGCAGATGGCGCTGCTGGAACTCGAAATCGCCGGTCGACTGGAGCGCCATGCCGGAGGAAGGGTGAGCCTTGCCTGACACGACCCAAGCCGCCGCGAAGTTCGCCCGGCGCATCTACATCATCGCCGCGATCTACGGATTCCTCGCCGTGCCCGCGCTTTACCTTACCGACGCGCCCGACCCGCATCGGCTGCTGTATTTCGCTTTCGCGGGGATCGCGCTGGTATTCCAGGGCGTGTTCCTTGTCATCGCGCGCGATCCGATCCGCTATGCCGCGTTCTTGCCGCTGACGGTCTTCGAGAAGATCAGCTTCGGCATTCCTGCGCTGGCCTTCTGGTCGCAAGGGCAGGCCGCGAACGACATGGCGCTGGGCGGCGCGGTGGACCTGCTGTTTGCCGCACTGTTCGTCGCGGCGTGGCTGAAGGTGCGAAAGGTGGCTTGACGAATCTCGGCAACCGCCACCACCCTCGCGCGTACGTACACACGTAAGGATTGCCCGGGATCACAATGCAGCTTGTCATCGTAGAATCGCCTGCCAAGGCGAAGACCATCGAGAAATATCTGGGCGGGGACTACAAGGTTCTCGCCTCGTACGGCCACGTCCGCGACCTGCCGCCCAAGGACGGCTCCGTCCGGCCCGAGGAAGGCTTCGCGATGGACTGGGAGGTGTATTCCGACCAGCGCAATCGCAACCAGGTGAAGGCCATTGCCGATGCGGCCAAGAATGCCGACCGCCTGATCCTGGCTACCGACCCCGATCGCGAGGGCGAGGCGATCAGCTGGCACGTGATGGACCTGCTGAAGAAGCGCAAGGCATTGCCCGCCGAGGTCAGCCGCGTGACGTTCAACGCCATCACCAAGTCCGCCGTGACCGAGGCGATGAAGAACCCGCGCGAACTCGATCAGCACCTGATCGATGCCTACCTCGGACGCCGCGCGCTGGATTACCTCTTCGGTTTCACCCTCTCCCCGGTGCTGTGGCGCAAGCTGCCCGGCGCAAAGTCTGCGGGTCGCGTGCAGTCGGTGGCGCTGCGCCTGATCTGCGAGCGCGAGCGCGAGATCGAGGTCTTCAAACCCGACGAGTACTGGTCCGTCATCGCGAAGATGGAGCAGGACGGGACCGGTTTCGATGCCCGCCTGGTGCGCTTCGACGGCAAGAAGCTGGAACGGCTTTCGATCGGCGACAAGGGCACGGCAGAGGCCGCGAAGGCGGCGGTGGAGCAGGGCGCCTTCAAGGTCGAGGACGTCGAGACCAAGCCGGTAAAGCGCAACCCCGCGCCGCCGTTCACCACGTCGACCCTGCAGCAGGAAGCGGCACGCAAGCTGGGCTTCTCCGCAAGCCACACGATGCGCTGTGCGCAGACATTGTACGAGGCGGGCGCGATTACCTACATGCGTACCGATGGCGTGCAGATGGACATGAGCGCCATCATGGCCGCGCGCGATGCCATCGCGGAACGCTTCTCCGAGGACTACCGCCCCGAAAAGCCGCGCTTCTATTCCACCAAGGCGAAGAACGCGCAGGAAGCGCACGAAGCGATCCGGCCCACCAATTTCAGCCGCGATCGCGCCGGATCGGGCGACGATGCCAAGCTCTACGACCTGATCTTCAAGCGCGCGATGGCCAGCCAGATGGCCACCGCGCAGCTGGAACGCACCACCGTCACCATGCGTGATCCCACCGGCAAGCACGAGCTGCGCGCCACGGGGCAGGTGGTGAAGTTCCCCGGCTTCCTGGCGGTATATTCCGAAAGCTTCGACGAGAAATCGGAGGAGGACGACGACAACCTGCTGCCGGTGATGCGCAAGGGCGATTCCCCGGCAAAGAAGGCGGTGGAGGCAACCCAGCACTTCACCCAGCCGCCGCCGCGCTTCTCCGAAGCCAGCCTTGTGAAGCGGCTGGAGGAACTGGGCATCGGACGCCCGTCCACCTACGCCTCCACGATCCAGACACTGCGTGATCGCGACTATGTACGGATGGAGAAGAACCGCTTCTTCGCCGAGGACTCCGGTCGGCTGCTCACGGCATTTCTGGAGCGCTTCTTCCCTCGCTACGTCGCCTACGATTTCACCGCGGAGATGGAAGACGAGCTGGACGAGGTCTCCGGCGGGCGGTTCGAGTACAAGGTGCTGCTGGAAAACTTCTGGCGCGACTTCAAGCCGAAGAGCGACGAGGTGATGGAGCGCCAGCCCTCGGAAGTTACGGAGGTGCTGGATACCTTCCTGGAGGATTTCCTCTTCCCCGAACGCGAGGATGGCCACAAGCCGCGCTGGTGCCCGCTGTGCGCGGAAGAGGGCCGCGAGGGCGGCGAGCTGCACCTGCGCGGTGGCCGCTACGGCGCCTTCATCGGCTGCGTGAACTACCCGGAATGCACGTTCCGCCGGAAGTTCGGCCAGCCCGGCGGCGAGGATGGATCCAACGACGGCGTGATGGGCGAGGACCCGGAGACCGGCCAGCAGGTGGAGCGCAAGACAGGCCGTTTCGGTCCCTACGTCCAGATGGGCGAGGGCAAGGACATCAAGCGCGCATCGATCCCCAAGGATATCGACGATTTCGACCTGGAATGGGCGCTGAAGCTGCTCGCACTTCCTCGGGTCGTCGGTCAGCACCCCGATACCGGAAAGGATATCGAGGCCGGGCTTTGGCGCTACGGGCCCGCGGTGCGTCACGAAGGCACCTACGGCAAGCTTCAGAACACCCGCGAGATATTCGAGATCGGCATGAACCGCGCGGTCGACCTGCTGGCGCAATCCGCCAATCGCAAAGGCGGCGGTCGCGGCAGCCGGGAGCCGCTGAAGGTTCTCGGCAAGACCGAGGCGGGCGACGAGGTGAAGCTGATGGAGGGTCGCTATGGCCCCTACGTCACCGATGGTACCGTCAACGCCACCATCCCGAAGGACAAGGACAAGGACGATCTGTCGCTTGAGGATGCGCTTACGCTGATCTCGGAGAAAGCCGCGAAGACGCCGGCGAAGAAGAAGCGCAAGGCACCGGCGAAAAAGAAGAAAGCGCCGGCGAAGAAGAAGGCGGCAGCCAAGGGTTGAGTGCTTTCGATCACGGGTCGGGGGTGCGTTGGTAAATAATCAACTCTTCCTGACTAGGCAGGTCTCGCAATCAGGGACCTGCCACGTGATCGAGATAGAAATCCAGAACGAGACAGACCAGACGCAGCGCAAGCTGCGCTTCGCATCGGTTCCCCGAATTGGGGAAGGAGTGCGCCTGCAGGATGCCGACGGCCTGTGGGAAAGTTTCGACGTGCTCGACGTGTGGTACCAGAAGGCCGAGTTCGGCGATGTGTGGGTCCCCTATGTCCATGTCCGGGCGACCGCTGCCGCAGCGCCCGCGCTCAAGGCTTCGGGCGGCTATTAAGTCCAGCGGGAGGTCAGGCCATCCAACACCTTATCAAGAGAACCACCGGCATGCGGGCCGGCGTGAATGTCCGGAAGGGCGACGGCAAGACGCTTGCCGAACGTCTTGCGGAAACGCGCCAGGCATCCAGCAAGGTGATGGACCTGGCGGAGGATCCCGCCGAGGAAATCGCAGAGGTCGAAGAGGCCGGAACACCGCAGCCTGTCGACGAGACCTCGGGCTCCGAAACGGACGCCATCATCCAGGCCGCCAAGGCCGCGCGGCCTCCCGTTGCCGCGGTACCGGCCAAGGGAAAGATGTGCCTGATCGTTGATGACAGCCGCGTAGTTCGCAAGCTCGCCAGCAAGATCGTGACGGAGCTCGGCTATCAGGCCGTGGAAGCGGAAAACGGCGAGGAAGCGCTGGCCCGTTGCAACAAGCAGATGCCGGCTCTGGTCATTACCGACTGGAACATGCCGGTAATGACCGGGATCGATTTCGTCATGACCCTGCGGTCCATGCCCGCCGACAAGGCTCCCATCGTCGTCTTCTGCACCAGCAAGGGCGAGGCGCAGGACATTCACGCGGGCATATCAGCAGGCGCGGACGACTATATCGTCAAGCCGTTCACCGAAGAGGCGCTGACCGCGAAGCTGGAGAAGCTGGGCGTCGCCTGACAGGCCCGGACCGCCAAGTCCTCCAACATTCCGCTCCGTAATCCATGCTGCACTTGCGAAACCGCAAGGGCGGGCGCACATGGTTGCGATGAACGAGCAGGGGCATATCCATCACGCGCCGCACTCGGCCCGGCAGGGTGACGATCATCCCGGCCTGCCGAAGCCGCGCCGCTGGCTGGCTATCGTCGCGATCTGCTTCGGCACGGCCCTGCTGGTGATCGACGGTTCCATCGCCAACGTTGCCCTGCCGACCATCGCGCGGGACCTTGACGTCAGCGAGGCCGCGGTGACCAATGTGGTCACTGTCTACCAGCTGGTGCTGGTGATGCTCTTGCTGCCTTTCTCCTCGCTGGGCGATCGGCTGGGACACCGGCGCCTGTACCAGGCGGGGCAGGGGCTGTTCATGGTCGCTTCCGCGGCCTGTTTCTGGGCAGACAGCTTCGTAGTCCTGCTCGCCCTTCGCTCGCTGCAGGCAATCGGAGCCGGCATGGCGCTGAGCGTTTCCGCGGCTATGTTGCGACAGATATATCCGGCGCGGCAACTTGGCGCCGGGCTGGGGCTGAACAGCGTCATCGTCGCCAGTTCCGCCGCGATTGCTCCTACGCTGGGCGGGTACATCGTGGGTAACCTGTCCTGGCAACTTGTGTTCGTGGCCGCCGCGCCGCTGGCGATCATATCCCTCCTTCTGGGCCGCTTCCTTCCGGATCCCGAGCCGCGCGACCAGCCGTCGAAGTGGCGGAGCGGCGTACTGAGCGCTCTCACCATGCTGCTGCTGGTAGGCGGCATCCAGCTGGGCACGCACGATGCGCTTGCTTGGGGCGTTGCCGCTTTCGCCCTGGGCGTCGTTGCCCTGGTTATCCTGGTGCGGCGCGAACGCCGCCGCGAGGCACCGGTCTTCCCGGTCGACCTGCTGGCCAAGCCGGTGCTCGGTCTGTCGGCGCTGGCCAATTTCGCCAGCTTCATTTCGGCGGGCGCGCTTATGCTGGCGCTGCCTTTCCGGCTGGAGATCGGCATGGGGTACGATCCGCAGACTGTGGGGCTGCTGCTGCTGCCGTTTCCGCTGACCATGCTGGTGGTTTCTCCGCTGGCGGGCTGGGCATCCGACAGGATCGCCGCGACCAAGCTGGGGGTGACGGGCATGACAATTGCCGTGGTCGGCCTCCTGATGCTCGCCACCATGCCCGATCAACCGGGCGAGTGGGGCATTGCCTGGCGCCTGAGCCTGACGGCGCTGGGCTTCGGCCTGTTCTTCAGTCCCAATTCGCGCCTGCTGATCGGCCGCGCGCCGAGGGACCGGGCAGCGGCTGCGGGCGGCCTGCTTTCCACCTCGCGCCTGTTCGGCCAGACCATGGCCGCGGTCGTCGTCGGCATCGTGCTGGCTAGCGGCCTGGGCCTCGGCCCGACCCCGCTCTATGTCAGCTGCGCGCTGGCCGTGGTGGCGGCTGCGTGCAGCATGGTGCGGTTCTCGCAGCGGGGCAATCCGGCGAACGCCTAGCCATCACTTCACCCAGTCGAGTCCGATTTCCTCGTAGATCTCGCGGTTTTCGGCCCATTTCTCGTCCACCTTCACATGCAGGAAGAGGTGGACCTTCACGCCCAGCATATCTGACAGCTCCTTGCGGGCGGCCTCGCCGATGGCCTTGATGCGGCTGCCCTGCTTGCCGAGCACGATGGGCTTCTGGCTGTCCCGGGCGATCACGATCTGCTGGCGCACTTCCACGCTCCCGTCGGGGCGCTGGGTATAGCTTTCCGGCCGCACGGCGGCGTCGTAGGGCAGTTCCTCGTGCAGCTGCTGATAGAGCTGTTCGCGCGTCACTTCGGCGGCCAACAGGCGTTCCGACGCATCGGAAACCTGGTCTTCCGGGTAATGCCACGGACCTTCGGGCATCATTCCCGCCAGTGCATCCTTCAGTTCGGGCACGCCGTCGCCGGTGAGGGCCGAGATGAAGAACACCTCGCTGAAATCGGCCAGTTGCGACAGTTCCTGGGCCAGTTCCAGCAACGGCTCCTTCTTCGAGACGTCGACCTTGTTGAGGACGAGGATCCGGCGCTCCTTGCGGTCCTTAAGCTGCTCCACCAGCGGCATCAGCTCGTGGCGTCGCTGCTTCACGGGATCGACCACGAGAAGGACGGCATCGGCTTCCACCGCGCCTTCCCACGCCGCGCTCACCATCGCGCGGTCGAGGCGGCGCCTGGGCTCGAAGATGCCGGGCGTATCGACCAGGATCATCTGCGTCGGCCCGTGCAGGGCAATGCCCAGCAGGCGGGCGCGGGTGGTCTGCGCCTTGGCGCTGGTGATGGCGACTTTCTGGCCCACAAGCTGATTCACCAGCGTGGACTTGCCTGCGTTGGGCGCGCCGATCACGGCGACGACCCCGCACTTTTCCCGAGCTTCCTGGCTCATCCGTATTTCTCCATGAACAGCCGCGCGGCCTCGGTCTCGGCCTCGCGCTTGCCGCCGGCGGTGGCTTCCACCGCGCCTACCTTGTGGACGCTCACCTGCACGGTGAAGCGGCGGTTGTGATCGGGGCCGGACGTATCCGTCACCGTGTATTCGGGCGGGCGGCGCTGATTGCCCGCCGCCCATTCCTGCAAGGCGCTCTTGGGGTGCTTGCTGCGACCGGTCTCGCCATCGAACACGTCCTGCCACAGGTCGCGGATGAGCTCGCGCGTCGGATCGAAGCCGACTTCGAGGAAATTGGCCCCCAGCAGCGATTCCATGATGTCGCCCAGAACGTTGTCACTGTCCTGCGCACCGTCCTCGCGCGCCTGCTTGCCCATTCGCACATGGTCGCTGGTCCCCAGTGCCCGCGCGCGATCGGCGCATGTCTGCTTGCTGACAAGCGCGTTGAGACGCTGGGCCAGCTTGCCTTCCGCGCTGTTGGAATGATCGTACAGCCAGTCGGCGATGGTCAGTCCCAGAACGCGATCGCCCAGGAATTCCAGCCGGTCGTAGTCCTTGGATTCGCCGGTGCTGCCGTGGGTCAGCGCCTCGCGCCAGACCGCTTCGTTACGGACGGTGAAGCCGCGCTTTTCCAGCCATTGCCGCGTTCCGGGTTCGAGCGCGCTCATATGCCTTCGAACATCCGGCTCCAGCGCACGCCGTCGCTGCCCCAGGACCAATACATGAAGCTGGCCTCGGCAACCAGGTTCTCGGTCGGCACAAGGCCAACCCAGCCGCCGGAAACCGATGCACGGCGGCTGTCCTGCGAATTGTCGCGGTTGTCGCCCAGCATGAAGACGTGATCGTCGGGCACGATTACCGGCGGGGTGTCGTCCACGCCCACCGCGCCCAGGTCCAGCACGTTGTAGCTGACGCCATTCGGCAGCGTCTCGCGGTACTGCGGGTAGCGACAGGCGGGCGTGTTGCCTTCCTGCTGCATGGCGAAGCGGCCCGAATAGCAACGCTCGTCAGGGCCCAGCGGCAGGATGAAATCCTCCACCCGCTCCTTGGGCACGGGTTGCCCGTTCAAGTGAAGCTGGCCGTCGATCATCTGCACAGTATCTCCCGGCAGACCGATCACGCGCTTGATGTAGTCGCTCTTGTCGATGGGGTGCTTGAAGATCGCCACGTCGCCGTGTTCGGGCAGGCTGGCGAACAGCCGGCCGTCGCCCACGTCGACGTCGAACGGCAGCGAATATCGAGAGTAGCCGTAGGACCATTTCTGGGCGAACAGGTAATCGCCCACCAGCAGGCGGGGCATCATGCTTTCGGAGGGAATGTTGAAGCTGGTGAACACCAGGGTGCGGAACAGCAGCACCACGACCACCAGCTTGACCAGGAACCAGCCGAAGCTCTTCCAGTCTTCCTTTTCCTCGGCCCTGGCCTTTTGGGGCTCGACCACTTCGCGCGGAGTAACATTGTCTGTCATCGGCGGCGGTCTTGTTGCCAGAGCGTGCCCGCGTCAAGCATGTCGCTGCAAACGGTGGCGAATGACGGGCGGCGCTGCGCTAATGTGGAACACATGGAACACTGTCCTGGTTCGAAAAGCGCGCTTCATAGGAACGGGCCTTCGACAGCTTGAAAAAGCAACCGGATTTGCGGTTTCCATTCATGCCGCGAGGGCCTAGCCAAGGCAGCGCTCGGTAGGAAAGGAATCGCCCCAGTGACCATGACCCGTGACGAAGCCTGGAACGCCCTGGCCCTGCATCCCGATCCGACGCTGAAGGAACTCTTCGCCGAGGATGCGGGCCGCGTGGACAAATTGTCGACCCGGCTGGAACTGGGCGACGTCGGGATCCTGTTCGACTGGTCCAAGACCCACCTTACCGACGAACTGCTGGCCGATTTCGAGGCGCTGGCCGAGGCTGCGCGGTTCGACGAGATGCGCGAGCGCATGTTTGCCGGAGAGGTGGTGAATCACACCGAGAACCGGGCGGCCGAACACTCCGCCCTGCGCGGCGTGGGGCAGGAGACCAGCGTGGAGGAGGCGGAGGCCCTGCGCGAGCGCATGAAGCTGCTCGTCGGCGCCATCCACGATGGCGCGATGGGCGAAGTGAGGCATCTGATCCACGTCGGCATCGGCGGCAGCGCGCTGGGCCCCGCGCTTGCGGTCGATGCGCTGGGCCGCGACAATCCGCTGGTGGACGTTCACGTGGTTTCCAACGTGGACGGCGTGGCGCTGGAGGAGGCGTTCGAGGCCTGCGATCCTGCCACGACCCTCGTGGCGGTCGCATCTAAGACCTTCACGACGATCGAAACGATGACCAATGCCCAGTCGGCCCTCAAATGGCTTGCCGACAGCGGCGTGACAGACCCCACCGGACGCGTGGTGGCGCTTACGGCATCGCCGGAAAAGGCGGTGGAATGGGGCGTGGACGAAACCCGGATCCTGCCGTTCTCCGAGAGCGTCGGCGGGCGGTACTCGATGTGGTCCTCGATCGGATTTCCCGTGGCGCTGGCCATAGGGTGGGACAGCTTCCAGCAGATGCTGGACGGCGCGGCGCGGGTCGATCAGCACTTCCGCGATGCGGAGGGGCGCGACAACCTGCCGCTGCGCGCGGCCTTCTCCGACCTTTACTACCTGCGCCTTCGCGGCAGCCAGACCCGCGCGGTCTTCGCCTATGACGAGCGGCTGCGCCTGCTGCCCGACTATCTCCAGCAGCTGGAAATGGAATCGAACGGCAAGGGCGTGACCGTGGACGGACAGCCGAGCGGCCCGACCGCGCCGATCACGTGGGGCGGGGTGGGCACCGATGCCCAGCACGCCGTGTTCCAGCTGCTGCACCAGGGCACGCATCTCGTGCCGGTGGATTTCATCGCCAGCATCGAACCCGGCGACATGCTGGACAGCGCGCACCATCACATCCTCCTGATGAACTGCTTCGCCCAGGGGGCGGCGCTGATGGCCGGCGAATCGAGCGACGATCCGCACCGCAGCTATCCGGGCAACCGGCCGTCCGCCACGATCCTCTGCGACGATCTCGACGCTGCCACCTTCGGCGCCCTGATCGCCTTCCACGAACACCGCGTGTTCGCGCAGGCCGTGATGCTGGACATCAACCCGTTCGACCAGTTCGGGGTGGAACTGGGCAAGGCGATCGCCAAGAAGATCGAAAAGGGCGGAGAGCGTTTCGACGCCAGCACCGAGGCGCTGCTGAAGGCGGCCGGCCTCGACTAACATTCTATAAAATCAACTAAATGGGAAATTCCGGCAACCTCGTTCGTTAAGGGGGCGAGAGAGACGAACACGGAGGAATTTCCATGAAACGCTCAATTACAATGACCGCCCTCGTATCTGCCGCTGCGCTTGGCCTGTCCGCCTGCGGCAGCGAAGACGTGGAGAACACGCCGGTCGACGATATCGACGAACTGGTCGATGAGGACGTTAACGAGCCCTATCCCGTCGGCGGAGAGCTGAATGAGGATCAACAGGCGAATTACGACGCGATGGACCGCCAGGCGGTGAGCGACGAATACGACGCCAACAGGGCCGAAATGCAGGCCGAGATGGAATCCGGCGGCGGCATGGCCGCGGGTTCGACCGGCACAAGCACGAGCGGTAACTCTGGCGGCAACGCCACCGCTGATGGCGGCACCTCCGATGGCGATGCCATGTCCGGCGGTGCGTCGATGAGTGACGACAGCATGGCGAGCAGCGGATCGAGCAGCTCGGGTACCTCGAGCTCCCTTCCTCCCCGCGGCGAGATGAGCTTCGGGTATCTTGACCGCAACGATGACGGACAGCTTTCGGTGGCCGAATACGCCATCTGGGCGCTGCCGACCAATCCCAATCCGCCTGAGCCGAACGATGCCCTCGGTCCCCATCTGACGCAGGACCAGATCAACGAAGCTGGCCAGACGTTCTTCTACTTCGATGACGATGGCGACACCTATCTGTCCGAGGCGGAATTCCAGGATGCGCGCAATTCGGGCCGCGTTGCCTGATCGTTTTTTGAGACACTGACCGAAGGGCCGGGGAAGCGATTTCCCGGCCCTTTTTCCATGGGCGCCGAACGTGGTTCCGTGTCCGATCAGCCAAAGCTGAAGGCGAAATACATCACCGCCAGTGCTGCCATCACCACGATGGCGGTCACGCACAGGGCTTTCATCGCCGCGCTCGGTCTCGCTTCGTCGGGCATGTCGCAGCGGGTTACCACCAGCAGGTTCAGAAGCGCGATCATCGGGGCGACGACGAAGGTGGCCGACGTCACGAAGTCGAGAAATACCGTGAACTCGCGCATCAGAGTGAACAGCGCAACCACGGCCAGGCCGACCAGCACGATGCAGGACCACAGGTAGGCCGCGCTCGTCGTGGTCTCGTCCTCGCGCCCTTGCCATACGGCAATCGCGATCGGCAGGGTGCGGCAGTATCCGTCCACCGCGGCGATCACCGTGGTCAGCATCACCGATAGCGCGGCAATCGCGGCCAGCGCGGCGGCACCGTCGCCCAGCGCCTCGCGATAGAGGTTCACCAGCTGCGCGGCGAAGCCGGGCGCGTCGCTGACGGGTGCGATATCCTGCGCGTGCATCACGCCTGCACCCATGATGCAGAAGCACACCGCCATGAAAGCGGTCATGATGTAGGGCCAGCGAAAGCTCCTGCGCGCGTATTCGATGCTTGGTCGCGCATCTGGCGGCAGTGTGTGGTCCGCCTCCACCTTCCATGCCGACACGATCACGGACACGTCCATCGGGTTCGGCATGAACCCCGCCAGCGCGACGATGAACAGCAGCGCCGTGGTCTCCTGCGTCCACGCGATATCGGTCAGCGTGCCCCACTCCACGAACGGCAGCACCATTGCCGTGGTGATGAGGGTGGAGGCGACGAGAAAGGCCAGCATGAAAGCGTTCACCCGGTCGAGCAGGCGATATCCGCCCAGCAGCAGCAGCGCCGATGCCAGAACCAGCACGACCGTGGCGAGCAGGGGGATGGGCAGGATGGAGCCGAACACCGCCGAAATGATCCCCGCCGTGGCCGCCGCCAGCGCTGCCCAGACGATCGGCACCAGCGGGATCACGGTGACCAGGAACAGCGCCAGCGCCCACAGGCCAAGCTCGCGATAGCCGGTGAGCAGGGACCGCCCACGCGCGTGGCTGAAATCTATGCCGAAGCGGAAGGCCGGGTATTTCAGCAGGTTGGCGAGCAGGATTACCCCGATCAGCGCCGCGCCGAACATTGCTCCTGCACGGGTCGACTGGACGAGATGCGAGGTTCCGATGGCGGCGCCCGTAAACAGCAGGCCCGGCCCGGCCATGCGGCGAAAGATGCTGTTCCCCAACCTGTGCCCCCGCTCCCAGAAAGGGGCACAGGATTGCGCTCCGTCCATCACACTGGCAAGTGAAATGATCGTGCGCGGCCGCGTAATCATTGACATTCCGCCCGCATTGCACCACATGCCGGCCATCGAAGCGCGCGCCAGCGTGAAGCGGCGGACCAGAAAATCCCGCCCCGGCAGCCCTTCGGTCACTTTTCCAGAGACTTCCCTTTTCACGCGGGTCGTTTTGACACCCGCGCCGCGCGAGCTGTTGCTCTGCGCGCCGCATATATTGCGAGTTTAACACACGACATGACAATTCAGTTTTCCGATCTCGGACTTTCACAGCCCGTGATGCAGGCCCTCGACATGCAGGGCTACAAGGTGCCGACCCCCATCCAGGCGCAGGCCATCCCGGCCGTGCTGGAAGGGCGCGACCTGCTGGGCATCGCCCAGACCGGCACCGGCAAGACCGCGGCCTTCATGCTGCCCAGCATCGACAACCTGCGGGCAGCCGACAACAACATCCCCTTCAAGTCCTGCCGCATGCTGGTGCTGGCGCCCACGCGCGAGCTGGCCGGCCAGATCGCCCAGAGCGCCAAGGACTACGGCGCGCTTGCGGGCCTGAAGGTTCATTCCATCGTCGGCGGTACGTCGGTGAACAAGGATCGCAACAAGCTGCACCGCGGCTGCGACATCCTGGTGGCGACGCCGGGCCGCCTGCTCGACCTGGTAGACCAGAAGGCCTTCAACCTTTCCGGCCTGGAAATCCTGGTGCTGGACGAGGCCGACCAGATGCTTGACCTGGGCTTCATCCATGCCCTGCGCCGCATCCGCGAGCTTGCTCCGGCCGATCGCCAGACGCTGTTCTTCAGCGCGACGATGCCCAAGCAGATCAAGGAACTGGTATCGGGCTATTGCACCAATCCGGTGCAGGTGTCGGTCACGCCGGCAGCCACCACGGCAGAGCGCATCGACCAGTACCTGTTCATGGTCCAGCAGGACGAAAAGCAGGCGCTGCTCGAGCTCATCCTGCAGGAAAAGCACGAGATCCCCGGCAAGCTGGAACGCGTTCTCATCTTCACCCGCACCAAGCACGGCGCGGACCGGGTGGTTAAGCGGCTGTCGCAGGTGGGCATCCCCGCCAATGCGATCCACGGCAACAAGAGCCAGCCGCAGCGCGAGCGCGCTCTCAGCGAGTTCAAGAATGCCAAGACCCCGGTGCTGGTTGCTACCGACGTTGCCGCGCGCGGCATCGACATTCCGGGTGTCAGCCACGTCATCAACTACGAACTGCCCAACGTGCCCGAGCAGTACGTCCACCGTATCGGCCGCACCGCGCGTGCGGGTGCCGACGGCGTGGCGATTGCCTTTTGCGCCGAGGACGAGCGTGCCTACCTGAAGGACATCAACAAGCAGACCGATGCCTCCTTCGAGCGCCTGCCCCTGCCGGACAATTTCCGCGCCGTGGTGGAAGGTGTCGGGCCGACCAAGCCTGCGCCCAAGCAGCAGCGTCAGCGCGTCAATCCCAAGCCGCGCGGTGCATCTGCCGACAGGCGCACCGACAAGCCGCGGAGCAACCGCGGGGGTTCCGGTCGCCGTCATGGCGGGCCGAAGCAGGGCGGCAACCGTCAGGGCGGAAAGGGCCAGGGCGGCGGACGTTCCGGTCGCGGCCAGCGCGGCGGCGGTCGTTCGCAGGGCTAAAGCCCAAGGATAGCCTAATCTTAACCACGCGCGCTCTAGGACAGTCCTGTTCCAGGGCGCGCGAAGGATTGGGTTACCGATGATCAGGACGAAGACCGCAATTGTTGTAGGGGCGGGAGCCGCGGTCGAGATCGAACTTCCCGGCCATGAAGAGCTTCTGAAGAGGATCGCCCAGGGCTTTGATTTCCAGCGCCTTGGTTCCGATCTGGAAACCGCTGAAATGCGGGACTTCGACACCCTCTTCGGCAAGCTGAAGGGGGAGGGCGATGCCCTTCGCGAAGCGGCCCTGCGCATTCGCGCCGGCGCCCGCATGGCCAGCACGATCCACGCCCTCTTGCAGCAGCATGGCAGCGACAAGCACGTGCTGGCGGCCGGCAAGCTGGCCATCGCCTATTACACCCTGCAGGCCGAACGCCAGTCTGCCATGACGGCGGAACCGCGCGATCCGGGCGACATGCCGTTTCGCGGAACCGAGAACTGGCTGTTCCAGCTGGGCTACATGGTGGTGAACGGCGTTCCCCGCGCGAAGGCGGAGCATTGCTTCGACAACCTGCATATCGTCGATTTCAACACGGGGCGGGCCATCCGGCACTTCATGCCCTGGGTGCTGCACTCCGGTTTCGGCATGCCGGTGACGGAGGCGCAGGCGCTGTGCTCCGAACGCCTTAAGATCGTGCATCCCTACGGCCGCGCGGGTCGCCTCGATTGGGAAAGCGGCAACGAGGCGAAGGCGCAGTGGGGCGCCGAGGACAACAAGACCCTGTTCAACGTGGCGGAGGGAATCCGCACCGCATCGGAATTCATCGACGACCGCAACGCGAAGACCATGATGGCGGGGGGCCTCACCAATGCCAGGCGCCTCGTATTCGTCGGCTTCGACTTCAATTCGCTCGATACCTCGCTGCTGTTCCAGGAACGCCTGACTCACGGGCCGGAGACGCTGGTCTCGGTGTCGGAAGGCGAGCGCGGGCGGGTGGATACCATCCGCCGCGTGCTGAAAGCCCACGGCGGCATCGGGCCGGAGGCTCTGGTGGCGCTGCACACCGGACCCAGCTGGCAGATGCTGAGCGACAACGGGCTTTCCATCGAGAGTTAATCCCCGCGGGAAATTTGAAACCCTTGCTTGCTGCCGGGCGTATGGCCATGAACCACCGCGTCTTAGCACCAGCAGGAGGGACTCCGCGCCCATGTCCGAATACGATTACGACCTTTTCACCATCGGCGCGGGCTCCGGCGGCGTGCGCGCCAGCCGGGTTTCGGCTGGCCACGGCGCAAAGGTCGCCATCGCGGAGGAACACCGCGTCGGGGGCACGTGCGTCATCCGCGGATGCGTGCCGAAGAAGATGCTCGTCTATGGCGCGCACTTTGCCGAGGATCTGGAGGACTGCCAGAAATTCGGGTGGGAGATCGAGGGCAAGACCTTCAACTGGCACAAGCTTCGCGACAACGTGCTGGCGGATGTGACGCGGCTGGAAGGGGCCTACACCGATACGCTGGAAAGCCATGACGTCGAGATTTTCAAGGAACGCGCCCGGCTGACGGGGCCGCATGAAGTCACCCTGGAGGGTGGTCGCACCGTCACGGCAAAGCACATCCTGATCGCCACCGGCGCGCATCCGCGCATGCCCGAATGCCAGGGGGCAGAGCATGCCATCAGTTCGAACGAGGCGTTTCACCTCGACGAGATTCCCAAGCGGATCATCATCGCGGGCGGCGGCTATATCGCCAACGAGTTCGCCGGGATATTCAACGAGTTCGGCAGCCAGGTGACGCTGGTGAACCGCGGCGACCGGCTGCTGCGCAGCTATGACGAGGCGGTGCGGGACAGGCTGCTGCAGATCTCGATGACGAAGGGTATCCAGTTCCGCTTCAACACCATCTTCGAACACATCAAGCCGTGCGAGGACGGCGGCTATTTCGTGAAGCTTTCCGACAGCGAGGAAGAGCATGCCGACTGCGTGATGTTCGCGACCGGGCGCATTCCCAACACCAAGGGGCTGGGCCTCGAGGACGTGGGCGTGGAGCTGGGGGAAAGCGGCGAAATCGTGGTCGACCGGTTCAGCAAGACCAGCGTCGACCACATCTACGCCGTGGGCGATGTTACCGACCGTGTGCAGCTGACGCCCGTGGCGATCCGCGAGGGCCAGGCCTTTGCCGATACGGTTTTCGGCGGGCAAGGACCCGTGGCGGTGGATCATTCCTGCGTTCCCAGCGCCGTGTTCAGCCACCCGCCCATCGCCGCCGTCGGCATGACGGAGGGCGAGGCCAAGAACAAGCTGGGCTCGGTCAAGGTCTACCAGTCCGATTTCCGTCCGATGAAGAACGTGCTGGCGGGGCGCAACGAGCGGTCGCTGTTCAAGATGATCTGCGACGACAGCAATGGCCGCATCGTGGGCATCCACATGATCGCGCCGGATGCGCCGGAGATGATGCAGGCCGCCGCCATCGCGGTGAAGGCGGGACTGACCAAGGCCGATTTCGACGCCACCGTGGCGATCCACCCCACGATGGCGGAGGAACTTGTGCTGATGCGGTAGGCTCGCATTTGACCGAAACCGTTTCCCGTGCAACGGCTTTTCCCAATTGAAGGAGAGCCGATTTGTCCGCCAATATTGCCGAGATGGAACGTCGCCGCGAAGCCGCCCGCATGGGGGGCGGCCAGAAGCGCATCGATGCGCAGCACGCCAAGGGCAAGCTGACCGCGCGCGAACGTCTCGATGTTCTGCTCGACGAGGGATCGTTCGAGGAGATGGACACCTACGTCGAGCACGACTGCGTCGATTTCGGCATGCAGGACCAGAAGATCCCCGGCGATGGCGTGGTGACCGGCAGCGGCACCATCAACGGGCGGCTGGTCTATGTCTTCTCGCAGGATTTCACCGTTTTCGGCGGCAGCCTGTCCAAGCGACATGCGGAAAAGATCTGCAAGGTCATGGATACCGCCATGAAGGTCGGCGCGCCCGTCATCGGCCTCAACGACAGCGGCGGCGCGCGCATCCAGGAAGGGGTCGCCAGCCTTGGCGGCTATGCCGAGGTGTTCCAGCGCAACGTGCTGGCCTCGGGCGTCATTCCGCAGCTCAGCCTCATCATGGGGCCGTGCGCGGGCGGGGCGGTCTATTCGCCGGCCATGACCGACTTCATCTTCATGGTGAAGGACAGCTCCTACATGTTCGTGACCGGGCCCGAAGTGGTGAAGACCGTCACCAACGAGGAAGTGACGCAGGAGGACCTGGGCGGCGCGGTGGTGCACACCACCAAGACCTCGGTCGCCGACCTCGCGCTGGAGAACGATATCGAGGCGCTGCTGGCCGCGCGCGAACTGATCGGCTTTGTGCCGGAAAGCAACCGCGATCCGCTGCCGGAACTGCCGACCGAAGATCCCTTCGACCGGCGCGAGGACAGCCTCGACACGCTGATCCCGGCCAGCTCCAACATGCCCTACGACATGCACGAGCTGATCGGCAAAGTGGTGGACGACGGAAATTTCTTCGAAATCCAGCCGAAGCACGGCGCCAACATCATCACCGGCTTCGGCCGGATTGAGGGCAGGCCGGTCGGCTTCGTCGCCAACCAGCCGATGGTGCTGGCTGGCGTTCTCGACATCGACGCCAGCCGCAAGGCTGCGCGCTTCGTGCGCTTCTGCGATGCCTTCTCCATACCGATCGTGACCTTCGTCGACGTGCCCGGCTTCCTTCCCGGCACCGGGCAGGAGCACAACGGCATCATCAAGCACGGCGCGAAACTGCTGTTCGCCTATGCCGAGGCGACCGTGCCCAAGATCACCGTGATTACCCGCAAGGCCTATGGCGGGGCGTATGACGTGATGGCGTCAAAGCATCTGCGCGGAGACTTGAACTACGCCTGGCCCACCGCCGAGATCGCCGTGATGGGCGCGAAAGGCGCAGTCGAGATCATCTTCCGCCAGGACCGCGACAACCCGGACAAGATCGCCGAGAAGACCAAGGAATACGAAGACCGCTTCGCCAACCCCTTCGTGGCCGCGAGCCGCGGCTACATCGACGAGGTGATCTATCCGCATTCCACCCGCCGCCGCATCGCGCTGGGACTGCGCAAGCTGAGGGGCAAGCACCTCGAGAACCCGTGGAAGAAGCACGATAATCTGCCGTTGTAACCGCGCGCGTCCGGTGGCAGGTATCGCGGCGGAGGTCTGCCTGCGGGCGTAAGGTTGCGGCAGACGGATACGGGAGAGATTCAATGCGCAAGACCCTGATTTCACTGGCCCTCGGTTCGCTTTCCGCCACCGCGATGCTGCCTGCCGCGATTTCCGCGCAGGAGACGTCGGCGGAGACCGATGCGGTCTATTCGGTCGAGACGACCAAGGTCGGCGTGCTGCTCGACGATCCGGAGGCAGCGGCAATTCTCCAGCGGCTGATCCCCACGGTCTATGCCAACGACCTGTTCCAGACGATGGGTCGCGAGCAGACGCTCAGGGCAATCCAGCAGTACGAGCCTGCCGCGCTGAACGACGAGAAACTCGCGGAAATTCAGGCCGCTTTCGACGAACTCGCGGCCGGCTGACGGCTGCGCGGTGCCGGGCCCCTTGCGGCCCGGCGTTTCCGCAAGCTGGAGCCGCACGAATGACCAAGCTCCTCACCATCGGCTACGCCCACGCAACGCAGGACGCGCTGATCGCCGCGCTGCGCGAGGCGAAGGTCGAGCTTCTTGCCGATATCCGCGCGCTGCCGCTCTCGCGCCGCGCGGGCTTTTCCAAGAACTCGCTCAAGGCGGCGGTGGAGGAGGCGGGGATGGTGTACCGCCACTTCAAGCACCTGGGCACGCCAAAGGAAGGCCGCGATGCAGCACGCAAGGGCGACTACGCCACGCTGCGCCGCGTCTACGAAGGCCAGATCGAACTGCCCGAGGCGCTGGCGCAGATGGCGGAGTTGCAGGCGCTCGCTCACGAGAGGCGCACCTGCCTGCTGTGCTATTGCGAAGAGGCGGAGAAATGCCACCGCTCGCTGCTGATCGAACATGCCTTCGCCGATCGCGAAATCGTCCACCTCCATCCGGAAATGCCGGCCTAGGACCGACACGCCGCCTCGTGCGTAGGTAGGGCATGTGGTTCGATACATGGTCCGACTTGTGGCGTGTGCTGATCATCACAATTGCCATCTACGCCGTACTGATCCTGATCCTGCGCGGGGTGGGCAAACGCTCGCTCGCCAAGCTCAACATCTTCGACCTGGTGGTGACGGTGGCGCTTGGTTCTACCCTGGCGACGATCATGCTGAGCAAGGATGTGTCCTTCGCGGAAGGCACGCTAGCTTTCGTCGTCTTGTGCGGCCTGCAATGGATTGTCGCGTGGATGAGCCTGCGGGCGAAATGGTTCAAGCGGCTGATCCGCTCCGAACCGCGCCTGCTGTTCAGCGACGGCAAGTTTCTCGACCGGGCCATGCGCGAGGAGCGGATCCTGCGGCAGGAGGTCCACTCCGAAATCCGCAAGCGCGGTTTCGGCGACGTCGAGGACATCGCCTCCGTCATTCTGGAAACGGACGGCACGTTCAGCGTGATCGCCAGGAATCAGGCGGGCAACAGGAGCGCCATGGAAAGCGTGCACCGCGATCCGGCGGACCCGGCCGAGAACGTCAAGCCCGCACGCTAGGCGGACCCCTATCCGCCTCCGGCGCGTTGAGGGCACATGTGGTTCGACAACTGGTCCGATATTGGCGTCATCGCGCTGACGACTCTCGTCATATATGCCGCGCTGATCGCGATCCTGCAGTTTGCAGGCAAGCGCTCGATCGCCAAGCTGAATATCTTCGACCTCGTGGTGACGGTGGCGCTGGGCTCGATTCTCGCCTCCGTCATGCTGACGAGCAGCCTGTCCGTCGCCGACGGCCTCACGGCCTTCGTGGTGCTCGCCTTCCTGCAGTGGACGGTGTCCTTCCTCTCGGTCCGGCTGGGATGGTTCAAGCAGGTTCTCCGCTCTGATTCGCGCATGCTCCTGAAGGATGGGGAATTCCTCGAAGACGAGATGAAGGCCGAGCGCGTGACGCGTGGCGAGATCGAGGCTGCAATCCGCGGCAAGGGTCATGGCAAGATCGAGAACATCGCCGCCGTGGTGCTGGAAACCGATGGCAGCTTCAGCGTGATCGAGGGTCCGCCCGCCAGCCAGTACAGCGCGCTGAAAAGGCTGCTGCGCGGCTCCGACAAGTCAGAAACCGCACCCGACTAGTGAACCCTTAGCTGTTCCTCGAGGAAGCTGGCGACGTCCGCCATTTCCACGCTCTTGTCCACGAAGGCTTCTCCGATGCCGCGCAGCAGGATGAAGGGCAGGGTGCCTGCGTCCATCTTCTTGTCGTGCAGCATGTGCGCGGCCAGATCCTCGCCGCTGCAATCGAGACCTAGCGCGGCGATCTCGCTGCGCAGACCGGCCTTGTCGATCGCAGCCGTCACGCGCACGGCATCGTCCATGGAAATATAGTCCCGCCGCGCCGAATAGCGCGCGGCCAGCACCATGCCGAGCGCCACCGCCTCGCCATGCAGCAGCGCATCGGAAAAGCCTGTCTCGGCCTCCAGTGCGTGACCGAAGGTATGGCCCAGGTTCAGCAGGGCACGCGTGCCGGTCGTCTCGCGTTCGTCCTGCGCCACGATCCGCGCCTTGGCCTTTACACTTTGGGTGACGGCATATTGCAGCGCTTCGGGATCGCGCACGGTGACTTGCGCCCCGTGCTTCTCGCACCAGGCAAAGAACTCCGCATCGCCAAGGATGCCGTACTTGATCACCTCGGCATAGCCTGCGCCCATCTCGCGCGGGGGAAGGGTTTCCAGCGTGGCGGTATCGGCCAGCACCAGAGCGGGCTGGTGAAAGGCGCCGACAAGGTTCTTGCCCGCCCGCGTGTTGATCGCCGTCTTGCCGCCCACGCTGCTGTCGACCTGCGCCAGCAGGGTAGTGGGCACCTGCACGAAGCCGCATCCGCGTTTGAGCACGGCAGCGGCAAAGCCCGTCAGGTCGCCCACCACACCGCCGCCCAGGGCGATGATGTGGTCTCCGCGCTCCACGCCGCGTTCCAGCAGCCAGTCGACCAGCTTTTCCAGCACGCCCCAGCTCTTCGCGCCTTCGCCCGGTTCGGCAATGAACCAGTCCACGCCGACATTCGCCCGGGACAGCGCGGCTTCCAGCCTTGCTCCGTGGTGTTCGTGCGAGTTGCGGTCCGCCACTGCGGCCACGCGGTCCTTCCGCACGAAATCGGACATCAGGGGGCCTGCATCATCCAGCAGGCCGTGCCCTACGTGCACGTCGTAACCGCGACCGGCCAGTTCCACACGGATCACAGCCATGCGTCGAGTTCCTCCAGAATACGCGCGACGGCAGCCGAGTGCGGACCGGCATCGCTCTGCACGTGGATCGGCGCCTGCGAATAGGCGCCTTCGCGTTCCGCCTTCATGCGCGCCACGATCTCTCGCGTGTCGCCGTCGCGCAGCAGCGGACGGCGGTCGTTGCGGCTCACCCGCTCCACCAGCGTTTCCACGTCGCTGTCCAGCCAGATGGCGATGCCGCGTTCCAGGATCAGTTCGCGCGTCTCGTCCTGCACGAAGGCCCCGCCGCCCGTCGCGAGCACGCAGTCGCAGCCCTTTTCCTCCAGAAGCCGGGCGATCACCCGGCGTTCACCGTCGCGGAAATAGCCTTCGCCGAAAAGGTCGAAGATTTCCGGGATCGTCATGTTGGCCGCTTCGCAGATTTCCTCGTCGGCATCGACGAAGTCCATGCCCAGCGTCGCCGCAAGCTTGCGGCCCACGGTGGACTTTCCCACGCCCATCATGCCGACAAGCACGATCGGCCGGGAAATCCGGCCACGGATGGCGCGGATCGTCGCATCGTCGGGCAGGGGTTTGGCAATGGTCATTGCCGCAAGGCCTATAGATGGGCTAGTCGCGCTGGCAAGCATGAGCCGCTTTGCGGCACCCAGGGAAAGCTATTTGCAGAAGTGTCGAAACGGCGAATGACTATGGTGGTTTTGGTGGTGCTGGTCCTGTCCATCGTGCTGGGCGTGGCCTGGTACGATGGCGGGCGGCAGGAAGAGCGACTGATCGTGGAACCCGTGGCCTTGCCGGAAAGCGCGTCGTGAAGCGCGCCGTTCTGTTCGCCGCCACCGCCGGACTGGCGCTGACCTCCTCGCTGGCGCTGGCGGGCGGGCCCGAGGATCTGCTGCCCGATATCTTCCGCGATCCGCCGCCGCAGCAGCCTTCTCCGACGCCGACGCCGACGGCAGACCGTCCCGCACCGTCTTCGCAGCCTGCCGGGCCGTCCTCGTCCGGCAGCGGTGAAGTGGTGCAGCCGCTGCCCGACAGCGGATCGTCAGGGTCCGCCGGTCGGCTGACCCTGCCTGCCGACTTCCCCTCGCTGGCCGAGCTGGAGCAGATGGATCCCGACGAGATCAACGAGGTGCTGGGCCTGCGACCCAAGTTCGATATCCCCGCGGCCGCGCGCCGCGCGGTGGAGCGGGTGGGCATCATCGCCAACGTCGAAGGCGGCTTTCCCAGCGGTTCGCTGCGCAACCAGCCCGGCGCACTGGTAGGCGCAGCGCTTCAGGCCAGCAACGGGCCGGTCGTCTCGCGCTGGGGCCATATCCTGCTTCGCCGCGCGCTCGCCAGCCGGCTCTACGCGCCCGAGGGCATGAACCCGGTCGCCTTCGCCGCGCTGCGGGCACAGGCGTTGACCGACATGGGCGAGGGCGCCGTCGCCCGCGCCCTGGTGCAGGACGTCGACGGATCGGAATACAACCGGGCGCTCACCGATGCGGCGTTCGATGCCTACGTCTCCACCGGCGACATCCTTGGCATGTGCCCCGTCGCCCGCCTCCACGGCGACCTGCGCGACGATGGCGAGTGGGAACTGCTGCAGGCGATCTGCTCTGCCTATCTCGGCGAAGCGCGCAGCGCCGACCGCCGCCTCCAACGCGCCTACGGCACCGGCGTGGCAGAGGAAATCGACGTTCGCCTGGCGCAGCGTTATGCGGGGGCGGCCGGTGAAGGCAGCCGCGCCGTGAACATCGAATGGGGCAATGTGGAAACCCTCACGCCGTGGCGCTTTGCCCTGGCCCGCGCCGTGGGCGAGGACCTGCCCGAAGAGCTCGCCAGCGACCTCGATACCGGATACGCCATTTCCGACGTGCTGATCCCCGCCACGCCCTTGCTGCGCCGGGTCGAGGAATCGCAGACCGCTGCCGAGCGCGGCGTGATCTCGTCGGCGGCCATCGTGGACCTCTATTCGCAGCTGTGGGCCAGCGACCGCTACGATGCCGCGGAGAAGAATCTCGCCGCCCAGCTGCGTGAAGCCTACGTCGCCGAAACCCCGCAGGAGCGCCTTGCCGCCATGCGCGGCCTGTGGGGAGAGCAGCGCGACTACGGACGCATGGTTCTCACCGCCTATTCCGCCGCGCGCCTGCCGGTCAGCGAAGACTTCGCCGACGATGCAGCGACGCTGATCGCCTCCATGCTCACGGCCGGGCTGGATCGCAACGCCCTGCGCTGGGCCGACGTCGTGTCAGACGGGAGCGAGGCATGGGCCCTGCTGGCGCTGGCGCGACCTGACGCGTCCGACACCGTCGACAGCGGATCGGTGGACAGCTTCATCGACGAGTTCGACGCATCGCGGCCGCGCAAGGCCGGGTTCCTGGTTGCCGGGCTTGCCGGGCTGGGTCGCCTCGACAGCGACGATGTCGAGGATTTCTCCGACCGGCTGGGTCTGAACTTCACCCGCCGCAGCGCCTGGAGCGAGAAGATCGAGCGGGCCGGTCAGCTGCGCAATGCCACCCTCGTGGCGATCCTTGCCGGGGTTGGCATGCAGGGCGACAGCTGGGAGCGGATGACGCCGCGCCATCTGTTCCACATCGTGCGCGCGCTGAATGCCGCGGGCCTTTCCGCCGAAGCCCGGATGATCGCCGCGGAGGCGGTCGCACGCGGATAGCGGCGTGGGCAGTTCCATCGACAGTTTCCTGGCGATGCTCGCCGCAGAGCGCGGGGCCGCGGCGAACACGCTGGCGGCCTATCGCCGCGATCTCGAGGCGAGCGAGGACGTCGTCGGCGATCTCGCCACGGTGGCGCGTGCAGACCTTGCGCGGCTGACCCGTGCCTGGGCCGACCTGGCACCCGCCACGGTTGCCCGGAAAGTGTCTGCCCTGCGCCAGTTCTTCGGCTTCTGCCTCGACGAGGGGCTGCGCGAGGACGATCCCTCGACGGCGCTGCCGCGCCCGCAAAGCCGCCGTCCCTTACCCAAGGTGCTGAACCACGCGGAGATAGAAAGTCTCTTTTCGCAGGCCGAGAACGAGGCGGCGAGTGATCGACCCGCGGCCGTCAGGATGCTGGCGCTGATCGAACTGCTCTACGGATCAGGATTGCGCGCCAGCGAACTTGTCGCCCTGCCGGTGGCCTCCGTGCCGCGCGATGCCCCGTTCCTGACGATAACCGGCAAGGGCGGGCAGCAGCGCATGGTGCCGGTGTCCGGCCGCGCTCAACGGGCCATTGCCCGCTGGATGAAACTGCGGCCCGAGGGTTCACCTTTCCTCTTCCCTTCGCGCAAGGCGCATCTCACCCGCATCCGGCTTTACCAGATGGTGAAGGAACTGGCGGCGCGTTCCGATATCGATCCCGCCAAGGTTTCCCCGCACGTGCTGCGCCATGCCTTTGCCACCCACCTGCTCGAAGGCGGGGCGGACCTGCGCGTGCTGCAGACCCTGCTGGGCCACGCCGATATCGCCACCACCCAGATCTATACCCATGTCGATTCCGCCCGACTGGTTGCACTGGTGAATGAACGGCATCCTCTTGCAGGAGGGGGCGGGGCGCGGTAGCGGCTTTGCCATGATTTCTTATCTGGAATTCGAGAAGCCGGTCGCCGAGCTAGAAGCCCGTATCGCGGAACTGCGCAAGGCCGCAGGTGACGACGGTGACGTCGACATTTCGAACGAGCTGCAACGGCTCGAGCTCAAGAGCGCGCAGCTTCTCGAGAATACATACCGCGACCTGTCGCCCTGGCAGAAGACGCAGGTTGCCCGGCATCCCTCGCGCCCACATTTCGAGGACTTCGTGAAGCTGGGCTTCACCGACTTCGTGCCGATGGGCGGCGATCGTGCCTTTGGCGACGACCAGGCGATCATGGGCGGCCTTGCGCGGCTCGACGGGCGCAAGGTGGTGCTCATCGGTCACGAGAAGGGCAAGGATACGGAAAGCCGCATCCGCCACAATTTCGGCATGGGCAAGCCCGAGGGCTATCGCAAGGCGATCCGCCTGATGGAACTGGCCGACAGGTTCGGCCTTCCGGTGGTGACGCTGGTCGACACGTCGGGTGCGTTCCCCGGTATCGAGGCCGAGGAACGCGGCCAGGCCGAAGCCATTGCCCGTTCGACGGAGGCCTGCCTCGCACTCGGCGTGCCGCTGGTGGCCGCCATCGTGGGAGAGGGCGGATCGGGCGGCGCGGTCGCGCTGGCCAGCGCGGAACGGGTGCTGATGTTCGAACACGCGGTCTACTCGGTTATCTCGCCTGAAGGCTGCGCTTCGATTCTCTGGCGGACGGCGGAAAAGGCCCCGCAGGCGGCCGAGGCGATGAAGATTACCGCACAGGACCTGGAAAAGCTTGGCGTGATCGATCGCATCGTTCCCGAACCCGTTGGCGGGGCACAGCGCGATCCCGAAGCAGCGGTGAAATCGCTGATGAAGGCCATCGGGGAAGAGCTGGACGCGCTTGCCGTTGTCGATCGCGACGCGTTGCGGCGGCAGCGAGAGGACCGGTTCCTGGCTATCGGGCGCAGCCTCTCCCGCTAGGTCGAAGCTGCCCGGAACAGCGTTATTCGGGAACATAGATCAACGAATTCTGTTTTCTTCGGCAACGAACGGATCGCCAGATTGCATCCGTTGCAAGTCCTGCAGGAGGCCAGAATGCCGCTGAAGAAATCCCGTAAATTTATGTCCATGGCGCTAGCCGGCGCCGCTTCGCTGGCGCTGGGTGCCTGTGCCAGCATCCCCGGCGCAAATGTCGCTCCGGGTTCGCCGATCACGGCGGAAGAGGCGCAGCTGGGGGCCGAGAACCATGAGGCCTTCGTCGCGGAATTCGGCGGCGCGATGACGGGGCCTTATGCCCGCTATGTCGACCAGGTCGGTTCGAACATCGCCGTCCAGTCGGGCCTCGCCACCCGGCCCGACGCCTTCGAGGTCACCCTCCTCAATTCCAGCGTGAACAACGCCTTCGCGGTGCCCGGCGGCTATGTCTACGCCACGCGCCAGCTGGTGAACCTGATGAACAACGAGGCGGAACTCGCCGCCGTGCTGGGCCACGAGGTCGGCCACGTCGCGGCGCGCCACTCCGCCCGTCGCCAGCAGACTGCGCAGCGCAACCAGCTGCTGGGCCTGCTGGGAGCGGTGATCGGTGGCGCGGTGCTGGGCAGTTCCGACCTTGCCAACCTCAGCCTGCAGGGATCCCAGCTCGCCACGCTCAGCTATTCGCGCAGCCAGGAGCTGGAGGCCGACCAGCTCGGCATCCAGTACCTGAACCGCGCGGGTTACGATCCCAATGCCATGGCGACGCTGCTGGCCAGCCTGGCGGCGCAGAACCAGCTCGACGCGCAGTTGCAGGGCCGCGAAGATGCCACGATTCCCGAATGGGCTTCGACCCACCCCGATCCCGCCAGCCGTGTGCAGAACGCGCGCCAGCTTGCCGGCGGTGCGACAGGGGTGGTCAACCGCGATACCTTCCTGAGCCGCATCGACGGCATGATCTACGGTGACGATCCGGAACAGGGCATCATCGAAGGGCGGCAGTTCATCCACCCGGTGCTGCGATTCACGTTCACCGCGCCTCAGGGCTTCTACATGGTCAACGGCACGCGCGCCGTCACCATCAACGGCGATCAGGGTCGCGCCCAGCTTACGGTCGGGCCCTACAACAACGACCTGAATGCCTATGTCCGCAACGTCTTCACGGCGCTTGGCGGGCAGCAGCAGCAGGTGACCCCGTCCAGTATCGAGCGCACGACGGTGAACGGTCTTCCGGCCGCCTACGGCACCGCGCGGGTGAACAATGGCCAGCAGCAGGTGGACGTGACCGTGTTCGCCTACGAGTTTTCGAATGACACGGCCTATCACTTCGCCGCAATCACACCGGCGGGACAGGCAGGAACGTTCAACTCGCTGTATCAGTCCATGCGTCGCATCAGCGCGAGCGAGGCCGGCGATGTCACGCCGCGCCGGGTCGACATCGTCACGGCCGGTCGCGGGGATACGGTCCGCACGCTGGCCAACCGCATGGCCTACACCGATGGACAGGAGGCCCGCTTCCGGGTGTTGAACGGCCTCTCGGCCAATGAACAGCTGGTGCCGGGCCAGCAGTACAAGATCGTCATCCGTTCGAACTGACCGGGTTTGAAAATCGGGCCGGCAGCTTCAAGCTGTCGGCCCCGATATCGCCCAGGCAAACAAAAAGGGGCGGCAGGTTTCCCTGCCGCCCCTCATGTTCGTGGCTAACGACTTACGCGTTGTCGAGCGTGGTCGAAACTTCCGTGAACGTGGAGTCCAGCGAGTTGCCGAGGCTCTGCATCGCGGTGATGGCGGCGACGGCGATCAGGGCAGCGATCAGGCCATATTCGATGGCGGTGGCGCCCTGTTCGTCACGGATCATGTTCTTGAAGAAGGTCATTTGTAGTCTCCTGGTTTCAGTCTTCGGTACCCGGCTCAACCGGATGTCTCCGAGCGAGCAATTTTGGTTTTTACGTACGAGTTATTGAAAAAGTCCTAACCGTCTCAGCCATTGTTTGCGTCCTTGACCTGCTGCTCGACAGTGCCCCACATCGTGATGGTGGAGTTGGCGAAGCCCTGCATGGCCGAGATCATCGCGATGACGATGAGAGAGACGATCAGTCCATATTCGATAGCCGTCGCACCGCGGGTATCGCGAAGAAGGCGTTTTAGGAATTGGTTCGCAAACAACGCTGGTCCCCTAGATGAAGTACGACAGCGTGGGATTTTGCAGGAATGATTTAACAATTCCTTTCGGGGGCGGAGCAGAGTGAAAAAAATTCCGACATGGATGCTGGTCGTCGCGGTGGCTCTTTTCGATTCGAAAGGACGGGTGCTTCTGCAACAGCGGCTGCCGGGAAAGCGGCACGCGGGGGCCTGGGAATTTCCCGGCGGGAAGGTGGAAAGCGGCGAATCTCCTAGGGCGGCGCTGGTTCGCGAAATTTCGGAGGAGCTGGGTCTTTCGCTCGAATGCAACCTGCTTGAACCGTTCCATTTTTCGGAAGAGGAGGGCGATCCGGCGATTGTCCTGAATCTTTACACTTCGCGAGAAGCGGTAGCGCCACCACAGGGTCTGGACGGACAGGCCTGGGGCTGGTTCACGCTGGAGGAAGCCGCCGATCTTCCGCTGGCCCCGATGGACCGAAAACTATTGGCTAACCTTGCCCGATAGGGCTTGCCAAGCTGCCGAGGCCCCCCTATGTGCCCGCCTCTCAAGCGCGCCAGTAGCTCAGCTGGATAGAGTACCTGACTACGAATCAGGCGGTCGGAGGTTCGAATCCTTCCTGGCGCGCCAAAAAAGGCCATCCCTGCAAGGGGGTGGCCTTTTTTGGTTCTGCCCAGGGCAGATTGGATCTTCGGGATCGGGGCGAGCTTTCTCATACCTGCTTTGGCCTCGCCTTTGCTGCGTTGCGGAACCGCTCTCCGGCTCACCTGTTCATCTGGCAAAGCCCGTTTGCAGGAGCACCCAATGTCCGAAGATATCTTTGCCCGCTTGAAGGAAGACCATGAATCCCACCGCGCGATCTTGGATCGCATGGCGGAGACCCACGGCGAGAGCGATGAGCGCAAGCAGCTGCTCGAGCAGTTCACCAAGGAAGTGAAGAGCCACGCCGCCGCCGAGGAGCAGGCCCTCTATTCCACCATGCTGCGCAAGCCGGAAACTACCGACATGACGCGCCATTCGGTGGCGGAGCACCACGAGCTCAACGAACTTCTCAACGATCTCGCGGCTCAGGACATGTCATCGTCGGCATGGATGGCGACGTTCAAGAAGCTGGACCACGACTATCGCCATCACATCGGCGAGGAGGAAGAAGACCACTTCCCCGAGTTCGAGCCTCACCTTACCGAGGAGGATCGCGAACACATGCGCGCCGTCTTCGATCGCCGCAAGGAAGAGGAAAAGGAAGAGGCCGAAGTCACGCCGGAAAGAATGGAAGATGCCAAGGAATAGCCGGCAACCGCCGCGGAGGGGTATTTGGACAGAGTTGAAGATCAGGTCGAGGATTTCGAAGATGCCTCGATCGAAACCGGCGTCTGGCGCTATGCCAGGGCGCGCCGCGTGCGCGTGGTTATCGACGGGGCCGATTATTTCGACCTGATCCAGCAGGCCATGCTGAAGGCCCGCCAGCGGATCCTGCTGATCGGCTGGGATTTCGACACGCGGATCCACCTCAAGCGCGGCAGGCGCTGGTGGCAGAAGGGCTGGAGGAGCGAATATCCTTCACGCCTGGGCAGCTTTATCGTCTGGCTAAATAACCACCGGCCAGACCTGGAAATCCGCATCCTCAAGTGGAGCTACGGCGTCCTGAAGTTCCTCGGCCGCGGGGCCATGGCTCTGGACCTGCTGCGCTGGTGGCCGCACCGGCGGATCGATTTCAAGTTCGATACCGCGCACCCAGTGGGCTGCTCGCATCACCAGAAGCTGGTCATCATCGACGACGATTTCGCTGTCTGCGGCGGGATCGACATGACGACGCGCAGGTGGGACACCCGCGAGCATCTGGAACATCATCCGAACCGCATGCGGCCCGACAACGAGCCCTACGGTCCGTGGCACGACCTGACCATGATGATGGAGGGCGACGTTGCCGCCGAGCTGGAACGGCTTGGCCGGGCACGGTGGGTGCGGGCGGGAGGAAAGCCGCTGTCGAAGCCGGAGAAGGATCCCGGCAGCGCCTGGCCCGACAACCTCGTGCCGCACTTCGAGGATGTCGAGGTCGGCATCGCGCGCACGCGTGCCGCCTACGACAATGACCGCAAGGTCGACGAGGTGGAGGAGCTCTATCTAAAGCAGATCGCGGAAGCCAAGCACTTCATCTACGCGGAGAATCAGTACTTCACCTCCCGCACGATCTGCGAGGCCATCGCCAAGCGGCTGCAGGAGCCGGACCCGCCCGAAATCGTGATCGTCATGCCGCGCACCGGGGATGGCTGGGCTGAAGCGGCGGCGATGGATCCCGCGCGCGACGAACTGGTGGAAGTGCTGCAGGAACTGGATTCGCACGACCGGTTTCATCTCTACGTGCCCTACAGCGGCACGACGCCGATCTACGTGCATGCAAAGCTGATGATCGTCGACGACCGCATATTGCGGATCGGTTCTGCCAACCTGAACAACCGGTCGATGGGGCTCGACAGCGAGTGCGACGTCTTCATCGACTGCGCGCGTCCCGGCAACGAAAAGGCCGAGCCGGTGATACGTCGCCTGCGCGAATCGCTGCTGGCGGAACACCTCGGCATCTACGAGCAGGACGTTCCGCTGCGGATCGAGAAACACGGCTCGATCGCCGGGATGATCGCCTTCACCGGCGATCGCAACCGGCGCTATCTCAAGCCGCACCATCCGGGCCGCCACGACGATCTTTCGCGCGAGCTTGCCGTGCGGCAGACGCTGGATCCGGAGGAGCCCGAGGAACTGTTCGACTTCGATTCGTCCAGGCGTGGCCTTTTCCGTCCGGGCAGCCTATTGGCGAGGGCGCGTAGCAGACTGAAGAGAAAGCGCGACAAGACGAATGAGTAGCCTTGTAGGTCCAGACGAGGACGATCCCACCGGCAAGCCCCCCGTTCCCGAACATGTGCAGGATGCCGTCCGCACTCTCATCAAGTGGGCGGGAGACGATCCGACACGCGAGGGCCTGCTCGACACGCCGGCGCGCGTGGCCCGGGCGTGGAAGGAATATTGCCTGGGATACGACGAAGACCCGGCGCAGCACCTTTCCCGCGTGTTCGAGGAAGTGGGCGGTTACGACGAGATCGTGCTCCTGAAGGACATCCCCTTCCAGAGCCACTGCGAACACCACATGGCCCCCATCATCGGCAAGGCGGCAATCGCCTACCTGCCGACGGACCGGGTCGTGGGCATTTCCAAGCTCGCCCGCGTCCTCCACGGCTTTGCGCGCCGCCTGCAGGTGCAGGAACGGCTCACGGCCGAGGTGGCGCAGTGCATTCAGGATCACCTCAACCCCCGCGGTGTAGCGGTGGTGATCGAGGCCAGCCACGCCTGCATGACAGCGCGCGGCGTGCGCACGCCGGGTGTCACCATGGTCACCAGCCAGGTGATGGGCACCTTCCGCAAGGATTCGAAGAGCCGCGAGGAAGTGCTCAAGCTGATGGGCTACTGAGCCGCGTCAGGGCGGCGCCCGAATTACGAATTGAAAGGAATAGAATGACTGCATTGCGTGTTAGGGGCGGACAGAAGCTGGTGGGCAAGATCGATCCCTCCGCCAACAAGAACGCGGTGCTTCCGGTGCTTTGCGCGACGCTGCTGAGCGACGCGCCGATCATGCTGCGCAATGTGCCCGAGATCACCGACGTGCAGCGCATCCATGCCTTCTTCGCGGACCTTGGCAGCACGGTGGAGTGGGACAAGGGCGCGAAGACGCTGAGCATCGATCACTCGACCATTCCCTCCAGCGCCAAGGCGGCCCTGCCGCAGGCCATGCGCGCTTCGATCATGATGATACCCGGCCTGCTGGCCCGGCTTGGGGAAGCGCGCCTGGAGCACGAGGTGAAGGGCTGCACGCTGGGCGCGCGCGAGATCGATCCGCACGTGCAGGTGTTCAAGGCCTTCGGTGCCGATGTGTCGTACGAGGGCAAGGACATCGTCTTCCGCAACCTCCACAAGGCGGACGGCGTGCGCATGTGGCTGGAATATGCATCCGTCACCACGACCGAGAACTTCATCATCAGCGCGCTGACCGCCAAGGGCAGCAGCCAGATCGTGAACGCCGCGTGCGAACCGCACGTGCAGGAACTGTGCACCTTCCTGGAAAAGATGGGCGGCAAGATCAAAGGCAAGGGCACGTCGATGGTGTCGGTGGAGGGCTGCGACGATTTCCAGCCCGTGGACTACACCTTCGTCGAGGATTTTCACGAGATCGCGACGTTCCTGGCGCTCGCGGCGGTTACCGGCGGCGACATCTCGGTGCGCAACACGCGGCCCGAGGATTTCATGCTGATCGACCGCACGTTCGAGAAGTTCGGCGCGCATGTCGAGCACAAGGATGGCTGGTCGCGTCTGAATGCGCCGGAGCAACTGGTGGTGCAGCAGAATTTCACCAGCCACCTGACCACGAAGGTGGAAGCCGCGCCCTGGCCCTACATTCCCGCCGACCTGCTGCCGATCTTCATCGCCCTGGGCGTGAAGGCCAAGGGGCAGACGATGTTCTGGAACAAGGTCTACGAGGGCGGGCTGACCTGGCATACGGAGCTGAGCCTGTTCGGCGCCCACACCCTGCTGTGCGATCCGCACCGCCTGATCACCTTCGGCGGCGACCCGCTGCGACCTGCCACGGTCACCAGCCCCTACATCATCCGCGTGGCCATCGCGCTGCTGATGCTCGCGGCAAGCATCGATGGGGAATCGACCATCCTCGATGCCGATCCCATCCGCCGCGCTCACCCCGATTTCGTGCCCAATATCGACAGCCTGGGCGTGGACGTGAGCTGGGACGACTGACCTGCACACAACGGCTGACCTGCACAAATAAGAAAGGGGGCGGCTTCCTCTCGAAAGCCGCCCCCTTTCTGTAAGAGCTTATCGGATCAGAGTTGGCCGACCATGTGATCCGCGCTCGAGACTCCGAATTCTCCGGGGCCTTCGACGTTGATCTCGGTCACCACGCCGTCGTCCACGATCATGGAATAGCGGTTGGAGCGAGTGCCCATGCCGTAGCCTTCCATGTCCGCAGTGAGGCCCAGGGCCTTGGCGAAGTCGGCATTGCCGTCGGCCAGCATGGTGATGTCGTCCGAACCGTCGGCTTTGTTCCATGCGCCCATGACGAAGGCATCGTTCACCGACGTGCAGGCGATCTCGTCGACACCCTTGGATTTCAGTTCGTCGGCCTTGTCCACGAAGCCCGGCAGGTGCTTGGCAGAGCAGGTGGGGGTGAATGCACCGGGCACGGCAAACAAGGCCACCTTGCGACCGGCGAAGAAGTCGCTCGACTGGACCTGTTCCGGTCCGTCGCTGGTCGCCTTCACCAGTTTCACGTCGGGAATTTTGTCGCCTTTGGAAATAGTCATTAAGAATCCTCCTGTCACCGTCCGCGCACCGAGATAGGGGCTGGCGTTTGCGACGCAAGCGGAATGCGCGGCGTGCGTGCCGCAGGTCGGCGTGACGCAGGGGAAACAGGGGCGGAGGTAGGGGTTGTCCCGGCGTGCGTCCCCTCCTATGTCGCCTGCCAGCACAGGCGTTGCATGGAGCCCCGGCGACGCATCACCCGAACACGACAGGAGACGTGCCCGTGGCCGACGCCGCTTTCGATGACTACATTATCAAGGATATCTCGCTGGCCAACTACGGGCGGGCGGAAATCAACATCGCCGAAACCGAAATGCCGGGCCTGATGGCCACGCGCGAGGAATATGGCGACGCCCAGCCGCTGAAGGGTGCGCGCATCGTCGGCTCCCTCCACATGACGATCCAGACCGCGGTCCTGATCGAGACGCTCGTGGCGCTGGGCGCCGAAGTACGCTGGGCCACCTGCAACATCTTCTCCACCCAGGATCATGCCGCTGCAGCGATCGCCGCGCAGGACATTCCCGTCTTCGCCGTGAAGGGCGAGACGCTTGCCGAATACTGGGACTACGTCGGCAAGATCTTCGACTGGGAAAGTGACGGCGACGGCCAGACCGCGAACCTCATCCTGGATGATGGCGGCGACGCGACGATGTTCGCCCTGTGGGGCGCCCGCATCGAGGCCGGCGAGGAAATGCCCGAGCCGCAGAACGCCGAAGAAATCGAGATGCAGCGTTCGCTGAAGGAATTCCTGAAGCGGAAGCCGGGCTATCTCACCAAGTCGGTGCAGAACATCCTGGGCGTTTCCGAAGAAACGACCACCGGCGTCCACCGCCTCTATTCGCTGGCCAAGAAGGGCAAGCTGCCGTTCCCGGCCATCAACGTGAACGACTCCGTCACGAAGTCCAAGTTCGACAACCTGTACGGCTGCCGCGAATCGCTGGTCGACGCCATTCGCCGCGCCACCGACGTGATGCTTTCGGGCAAGGTCGCGCTGGTCGCCGGCTACGGCGACGTGGGCAAGGGCAGCGCACAGTCGCTGCGCAACGGCGGCGCGCGCGTGCTCGTGACCGAGATCGATCCCATCTGCGCTCTGCAGGCGGCGATGGAAGGGTTCGAGGTCGTGACGATGGAAGAAGGCGTGAAGCGCGCCGACATCTTCGTGACCACCACCGGCAACGAGGACGTCATCACCGCCGATCACATGAAGGCGATGAAGCCGATGAGCATCGTGTGCAACATCGGCCACTTCGACTCCGAGATCCAGATCGGCGCGCTGTCGAACTATGAGTGGACCGAGCTGAAGCCGGGCACGGACCTGGTGAAGTTCCCCGACGGCAAGGAAATCATCGTGCTGGCCAAGGGCCGCCTGGTGAACCTGGCCTGCGCCACCGGCCACCCCAGCTTCGTGATGAGCTGTTCCTTCACCAACCAGGTGCTGGCGCAGATGGAACTGTACGAACGTCACGACCAGTACGAGAACGACGTCTACGTCCTGCCCAAGAAGCTGGACGAGAAAGTGGCCGCGCTCCACCTCGACAAGCTGGGCGTGAAGCTGACCAAGCTCTCGCAGGAGCAGGCGGACTACATCGGCGTGCCGGTGGAAGGCCCGTTCAAGCCGGAGCACTACCGCTACTGATCGCCGTCGGCGACATTGCGAAAAAACCCATTCACCCCGGCCTTTGCGCCGGGGTGATTTGTTTGCGGGCCAGAGGACTGTCGGGATAGAGCGGCAGGCCATTGCAACAAGGCCTGCGCTCTCATAGCTGCATAGATAGTGGAACTGACGCCATCCTCCGTTGCCCTGCTGGGCCTTATGCTTGCCGCGTGGACCTTTGGCGCCGTGTGGCTGGTCGTCGGCTCCATGCAGCGCGCGCGAGCGGCCCGGCATGCGCGCAGCACCGTGCGCCGCCTGTCGCGGATGATCGACGATGCGCCTGCCATTCCCCTGCTGGTCCGGCCTGACGGCAAGATCGAGGGGCCTGACAGGCTGGCGAAATGGCTCGGCCTGGAATCGCTGCCCGGTTTCATCAGCGAGCTTGATGGCGGCTTGACCGAACATGACCTGAAGGACCTGCGCGAAGCGGTGCGCCGCACGCAGAAGACCGCCGCTCCCTTCAGCATGGTGGTGACTCCGATCGGCTCCACGCGGAGCCTGGCGGTGCGCGGCCAGCTGGCCGACCAGGTGATCGCCACGGGCGGCGCGGCGCTGGTCTGGTGGTTCGACTTTTCCGAAAGCCAGGGCGAACTGCTGCGCCTGCGCGAGGAAACGGCCCGGGCGCGCAACGACTTCGCCGCGCTTGTCGGCCTGATCGAGGCGGCCCCCATGCCGATGTGGTTCCGCGGCCCGGAAATGGACCTGCGTCTCGTCAACAGCGCCTATGTCGCGGCCGTCGGGGCGAAGGATGCAGCCAGCGTGGTGGAAGACCAGGTGGAACTGGTGGAAGCCGTGGACGGCCTCACCGCGGCGCAGGTGGCAGGGCAGGCCCACACGCGCGACACGCCGGTGGAGCGGATCGTCCAGGCGACCGTGGGCAACCAGCGCCGCACCCTGCGCGTCAGCGACCTGCCGCTGGGGGAGGAGGGCGTCGCGGGATATGCCATCGACATCGAGGAGATGGAGGAGCAGACGCGCGCCTTCCGCGCCTTCCGCGCGGCGCAGCGGTCCATGCTCGACCAGCTCTCGATCGGTGTCGCGCAGTTCGATCCCGACCGCAGCCTCGCCTTCGCCAACCAGCCGTTCCAGCGCATTTTCGCTCTTCCCGGTTCGACCCGCGTCGATCCGCCGGACTTCGATCGCTTTCTCGACCTTGCCCGCGATGCGGGGCGCCTGCCCGAAACGCGCGACTTCCCGCAGTGGCGGGCCGAACTGGCCGCGTGGTTTACCCAGGATGCGCCTGTCGAGGATGCCTGGACGCTGCCCGACAGCACGCACCTGCGCATAGTGGCGCAACCGCTGCCCGACGGCGGCCTGGTGCTCGTCGCGGAAGACCGTTCGGAACAGCTGGCGCTCTCGGCGACGCGCGACACGCTCCTGCGCACCCGGACGGCCACCTTCGATTCGCTGTTCGAATCGCTGGCCGTGTTCGCTCCCGACGGGCGCATGCAGCTGTGGAACCGCCGTTTCCCGGCGATCTGGGGCCTGCCGGAGGAATTCTTCGACAAGCACCCGCACGTCGACAAGCTGCTGGAGAACATTGCCGATCGTCTCGCTCGCCCGTCGCAGCACAAGGCTATCGGCGATGTCGTGCGCGGAGCGACGCTCGACAGGAAACAGCGCGGGGGCAGGGTCGTGCTGTCCGATGGACGGACCCTGGAGTTCGCCGGTGTGCCGCTGCCCGACGGCAACGGTCTGCTGACCGTTCTCGACGTGACCGATTCGACCAAGGCGGAAGAGGCGCTGCGCGAGCGCAACCAGGCGCTGGAGGAAGCCGACGCCGTGAAGACCCGCTTCCTCGCCAACATGTCCTACGAATTCCGCACGCCGCTCACCTCGATCGGCGGATTTGCCGAGCTCCTGCAGACAGGCGTCGCGGGAGACCTGTCCCCGCAGGGCAGGGAATATGTCAGCGCGATCATCGCGTCCGTCGAACGGCTCTCGCAGCAGATCGAAAGCGTTCTCGACCTAACCCAGAGCGAGGCCGGGCTGCTCCCCATCGCGACCGAGGAAGTGGACCTGCTCGGTTTTGCCACGCAGGTGGTTCGGGCGCGGGAGGAAGCCATCGAGGCGAAGAACATCACGCTGGACCTGCGCGGCGACAAGAGCGCGGGCGTCGTCCAGGCCGACCGGCGACAGCTGGGGCGGGCGCTGGGCAACCTGCTGGACAACGCCATCGCGGCGACGCCGAACAATGGCCGCATCCTGGTGGCGCTGGGTCGGCGCAAGTCTGGCGCGCGGATCGTGATCTCCGACAATGGTGAGGGCATGAGGCCCAGCGAACTTGCGCGCGCGCTGGATGGCTATCGCCTCGAAGGCAGCGACGGCAAGGAGGGCAAGCGCGGCCTCGGCCTTCCGCTCGCCCGACAGCTTATCGAGGCCCATGGTGGCCGACTGGAAATCCAGTCCGAAAAGGGCGCGGGCACCACGGCTACGGTGAAGTTGCCTTGAAGGTCGACCTGCCCGACATCGCCGCCATGCAGCGCTTCGGCAGGCAGATTGCCGCGCGTCTTCGCCCCGGTGACGTCGTTGCGCTTTCGGGCGGGCTCGGCACCGGCAAGACCACGCTTTCACGCGCCATCCTTCTCGCGCTGGGCCACGAAGGCGAGGTGCCGTCTCCGACGTTCACGATTGTCGAGACATACGAACACCTGGATCCGCCCGTCGTGCATGCCGATTTCTATCGCCTGGAAGATCCGCAGGAGGCGGAGCAGCTTGGCCTCGACGACTATCGCGAGGGCGCGGCGCTGCTGGCCGAGTGGCCGGATCACGCGGGTGGGTTCGCGAAAGAGCCGGGTTGCCTGCAAATTACGCTGGAAATTGCGGGAGAAGGACGCGAAGCCGTTGTGGAACCGGGCGCGGATTGGCAAGAACGCTGGCCATGACCACCAATCTCCCCGCAGGCCTCGACGATTTCCTGCAATCCGCCGGTTGGCAGGGTGCCGATATCGAGCCCCTTCCCGGCGACGCGAGCTTTCGCCGCTACTTCCGCATCCGCCATGGCGAGGATCGCGCCATGCTGATGGACGCGCCGCCTCCGCACGAGGATCCCAAGCCCTTCCTCCACGTGGGCAAGTGGCTGAACGAACAGGGCCTTCGCGCGCCGCGCATCTTTGCCGAGGCGCCCGAGCAGGGACTGGTGCTGATCGAGGATTTCGGACACGATCGCATGCGCGACTGGCTGGACGAGAACCCGTCCGAGGAACGCCGCGCCTATCGCGACGCCATCGAGGCGCTGGTGGAACTGCACAAGCGTCCGCCCGGTCCCTTCGATGCCTACACGCTGGAAACGTATCTGCGCGAAGTCTCGCTGTTCCCCGACTGGTTCTGCCGGGCAGCGAACCTGGAAGTGGACGCGATGGGGTTCGCCGCCGCCTGGCGCGAGGCGCTTTCGCCGCTGCTCCTTCGCCAGCAACCCGGCGTCACCGTTCTGCGCGACTATCACGCAGAGAACATCATGTTGCTGCGCCCCGATGGGGATTATCGCGGCGAACAGGGCCTGATCGATTTCCAGGACGCGCTGGTTGGGCACCGGGCTTACGATCTCGTCTCGCTCCTGCAGGACGCCCGCCGCGACGTCTCTCCCGAACTGGAGGGGGAAATGCTCGAGCATTACCGGTCCAGCCTGCCCGTCGATGACGAATTCGAGGGCGACTATGCCCGCCTCGGCGCCCAGCGGAACGCCAAGATCGTCGGCATCTTCACCCGACTGTGGCAGCGCGACGGCAAGGAGCGTTACCTGCCAATGATACCGCGCGTGTGGGAAGCGATGGAGCGCGACCTGGCGCATCCGGCGCTGGAACCGGTGGCGCGCTGGTTCGCTGCCCATGTGCCGGACGAAATCCGCGCGGCGAAGGGAGGAAACCTCGGGTGAGCAAGCTGGCCAGCGATACGGCGATGGTTCTCGCCGCAGGCATGGGCAAGCGCATGCGCCCGCTCACCGCGAGCCAGCCGAAGCCGATGGTGCGGGTCGCGGGCAAGGCACTGCTCGATCACACGCTCGACAAGCTGCGTGACGCGGGCGTCGCCCGCGCAGTGGTGAACGTGCACTACCTTGCCGATTCGATCGAAGCGCACCTGAAGGAGCGGCAGGACCCGCGGATCGCCATTTCCGACGAGCGGGAGGAGTTGCTGGAGACAGGCGGCGGGATCGTGAAGGCGTCGGAGCTGCTGCCCGACCCGTTCTTCTGCCTGAATTCGGACAACATCTGGCTCGACGGGCCGAAGAACGCGTTCGCCGATCTTTCCAGTTTCTGGGACGCGGACCGGATGGACGCGCTGCTGCTGCTGGTGCAGCACAAGGGCGCACACAATTTCTCCGGGCTGGGCGACTTTCACATGGACTCGCTCGGCCGCTTGCGGCGCCGGGCGGCCCACCGCGTCGCGCCCTATATCTTTACCGGCATCCAGCTGATCTCGAAGCGGCTGATGCGCGATGCGCCCGAGGGCAAGTTCTCCACCAATATCCTGTGGAGCAGGGCGATCGACGAAGAACGGCTCTACGGCGTGCCCTTCACGGGCCAGTGGTTCGAGGTCGGAACGCCGCAGTCCATCGCGCCGACCGAAGAAGCCCTTTCGAACCTCTGAATGCGCGTCTAGCTTCGGACAATGGCGGGCCGGGAAGAGCTTCAGACACCACAGGTCTACTCGATAGCGGCCCATCGCGGTTTTGCCGACGCGCTGGTGGCGGGGCTGGTGCCGCGCTATTTCGAGGAGCCGTTTGGCCTCGCGCGCCTGACGCTCCTGCTGCCCAGCGCACGCGCCGCCCGCACCATGTCCGAAGCCTTCGTGCGGCACGCGGGCGAGACCGGACGCCGGGGCCTGCTGATGCCGCGCATGGTGCTGGTGGGCGATCTCGATCTCGATGAATCGCTGGGGCCACTGTTCGATTCCCTGGGTGCTGGGGCGGCCATTCCGCCTGCCGCCGATCCAACCCGTCGCTGGCTGCGTCTTGCTTCCCTGATCCGCGAGGTGCGCGGCGACAAGGCACCAAAAGGGGCGGCGCTGTTGACCTTGGCGCGCGAGCTTGGGCAGGTGATGGACCGCCTGCTGATAGAGGAAATCGCGCCGGACGATCTTCTCTCGGATCGCGTCCTCGACCTGGTGGGCGAGCTTTCGGACCATTGGCGCGACAACCTGCACCTGTTCGCCACCATCCAGCGCCTGTGGCTTGCCGAACTGGAAGAGCGCGGTGAACGCGATGCCGCCGCCCGCCGCAACATCTTGTTTCGCGAGGCCGCGCGCCGCATGCGGGCCAATCCGCCGCCGACGCCCTTCGTCGCTGCCGGTGTCACCAGTGCCGCGCCCGCGCTGGCGCGTCTTCTTCGCACGATTTCCGAATTGCCACAGGGCGCGGTGGTGCTGCCCGATCTCGACCTTTCGATGGACGATTCCGTGTGGGACGAGCTTGGCGGGGCGGGCGACACTTCGGGCGAAACCCCTTTCACCGCGGGCGATGCGCTGACGCACCCGCAGTATCACCTCAAGCTGCTGCTGAACCGCATGGGCATCGCGCGCGGCGAAGTGCAGCAATGGCACCGGGCAGGCCTCGCCAAGGGGCCGCCGGAGCGCACGCACGCGATCTCCAGCCTGTTCCTGCCACCCGAAGCCAGCAAGGTGTGGGTCGACCTGCCCGCCTCGAAACGCTGCATGGCGGGCGTCCGCCTGGTGGAGACGGCTAACCCGGAGGAGGAGGCGCAGACCGTCGCCCTGATGGTGCGCGAGGCGCTGGAGCAACCGGAGCGCCGCGTTGCCGTGGTGACCCCGGATCGCGGACTGGCGGGTCGCGTCGTGCAGCACCTTCGACGCTGGCACATCGCCGCGGACGATTCGGCAGGCAGGCCGCTGGGAGAAACGGCGGCGGGCCGGGTGCTGCTGTTGCTGGCGGAAATAGCTGCCGAGCCTGCCGCCCCCGTGCCGCTGATCGCCTTGCTCCAGCACCCGTTGGTCGCCGCAGGCGAGAGCAGGGCGGCATGGCTGCGCGCGGCACGAATGTTCGACCTGCAACTGCGCGGACCGCGCAAGCAGCCGGGCCTTGCACCCCTGCGACCGCTTGCCGCGAAGGCCGGCGTCGAAAAATGGTGGCAGGGCGTGGGGGATCGGCTCTCGCCGCTGCTGGATACCGGGGAGACTGCGGACCTGGCGGCGTGGCTGGATCGCCTTGCCGCCGCGGGCGAGGCGTTCTGCGGCGATGCCCTTTGGGCGCGCGAGGATGGCCGGGCGCTTTCCGCCTTCGTGGAGGACCTGCGCCTTCACGCGCGGCAGGTCCCGACGCCGCTGGATGCCGATGACCTTCCGCGCGTGCTGCGCGATGCGATGGACCGCGTCGCCGTTCGTCCGCCCTATGGCGGGCACCCGCGCGTCGCGATCTATGGCCTGCTGGAAGCGCGCATGACGCGGGCGGACCTGGTGATCTGTTCCGGACTGAACGAGGGCACCTGGCCGCCGCGCCCCGCTACCGATCCGCTCCTTGCGCCGGGCGTCCTTCGCGCGCTGGGCGTACCCGGGGCGGATTTCCGCATCGGCCTTGCCGCGCACGATCTGGCGGGTGCGCTCGGCGCGCCTGATGTCGTGCTTACCCGCTCCCGCCGCGATCTGGCGGGTCCCGTAATCGCGTCCCGGTTTCTGCTGCGCGTTCGCGCGCTGTTGGGAGAGGACCTGGTGCAGCGGCACGAGGATAGCGACATCGTTGCGCTCGCGCGTGCCATCGACGATCCGCCGCCGGTTCACCATGCCCCGCGTCCGCAGCCGTGTCCGCCCGCCGATTTGCGGCGCAAACCCATCAGCGTCACCGCGCTCGACCGGCTCCGCAGCGATCCCTACCAGTACTACGCTTCCAAGCTTCTGCGCCTGAACGACCTCGACGGAATCGATGCGGAGCCGACCCCGGCCTGGCAGGGCGAACTGGCGCACGCGATCCTGGAAGACTGGCACAAGGGCGAGGGCGAGCTGGCCGAGCTTGCTGAGCGGCACATGCGCGCCATGTCGGCGCACCCGCTGATGCGGGTCCTCTGGCGGCCCCGGCTGCTGGCGGCGCTGCAATGGGTGGCGCAGGAAATCGAGGCCGATCCAGAGCGCAAGCCGGTGCTGTTCGAGAAGTGGGGCCAGATAGAGCATCGCGGCGTCACCATCGGCGGCAAGGCCGACCGTATCGACAGGCTCGCCGACGGGACGCTCGCCATCGTCGATTACAAGACCGGACAGCCGCCATCGGGCGCGCAGGTGGAGGAGGGCTACGCCCTGCAACTCGGCACCATCGGCCTGATCGCGCAGGCTGGCGGGTTCGCGGATATTTCGGGCGATCCGGTGAAGTTCGAATACTGGTCGCTGGCGAAGGCCAAGGCGAAGGACCATCCCACCGGCTTCGGCTATGTCTCCACTCCCGTTCTGGAGGGCAGGAAGCGCACCGGTATTCCGCCCGAAGAGTTTCTGCCGGCGGCGCGCGACTATCTCGACGATGCGCTGGACCGCTGGATCCTGGGCGACGAACCCTTCACGGCCCGGCTCAATCCCGATGCTCCCGGTTACGATACCTACGATCAGCTGATGCGGCTTGCCGAATGGCAGGGGCGGGACGGATCGTGAGCGGCAAGGTCTACCCCCTGAAGGACAACCAGGCCCTGGCGGTGGAGCCGCGCGACAGCGTGTGGCTTTCCGCCTCTGCGGGCACAGGCAAGACGCAGGTGCTGTCCGCCCGTGTGCTGCGGCTGTTGCTGACGCCGGGCGTGCGTCCGGAGAACATTCTCTGCCTCACCTTCACCAAGGCCGGTGCCGCCGAGATGGCGACGCGCGTGAACGAGGTGCTGGCCAACTGGGTGCGGATGGAGGACACGCGGCTCGCGCGGGACCTGATCGCCATCGGCGCTGATGGCGATGCGGAAACGCTTGCGCGTGCCCGCACGCTGTTCGCCGCCGTGCTGGATTGCCCGGGCGGGGGCCTGCGGATCGACACGATCCACGCCTTTTCCCAATGGTTGCTGGCTGCATTTCCGGAAGAGGCCGGCCTGATCCCCGGCACTCGCCCGATGGAAGACCGTGACCGCGACCTGCTGGCCGAACGCGTGCTGCGCGACCTGCTGGTGGAGTGGGAGGACACCGATGCCGATGCAAAGGCGGCGCTGGAGAACCTGTCGCTGCGCCTCGGGCCGGATGGCGCGCGCGGATGGCTGATGCGATGCGCCGCGGCGCGCGAAGTCTGGTTCGGTCCCGGTGCCTGGCAGCCGCCGCTGGAACCGCGGGTGAAGCGCCTGCTTGGCCTGGACGCCGATGCATCGCGCGAGGCGCTGGCCCGACAATGCAGCGATGCCGCCTTTGACGTGCAGGCGCTTGCCCAGTGGCGATCCGTGCACGGAGACTGGGGCACGAAGACGGCGCTGGGCTGTATCGAGGCCATCGACAGGTGGCTGGCGGGTGATGAAGCCGCGCGGCTCGCAGGCTGCGAGGACCTGACGAAGGCGCTGTTCACGCAGAAAGGCGAAGTGCGTGCGCTATCGAGCCTTGAGAAGAAAAACCCTGCCATCGGCGACTACGCCGAACGCGTGGCTGAACATCTGACCGCGATCCGCGAGCAGGCCGTCCTCCTCGACCTCGTCGACTACGTCACCCCGGCGCTGACGGTCGGCCGCAAGTTTGCCATCGCCTGGGACGAGGCCAAGGCCTCGGAAGGGCTGGTCGACTTCGATGATCTCATCGTCCGGGCCGCCGGGTTGCTGGGCAGTTCCGACATGTCGGCCTGGATCCGTTACAAGCTGGATCGGCGGTTCGATCATATCCTGGTGGACGAGGCGCAGGATACGAACCGGGCGCAATGGGCCATCATCGATGCCCTGACCGACGATTTCTTCGCCGGCCTGGGCCAGGCGGAGGACCGGCTGCGCACGATCTTCGTGGTCGGCGATTACAAGCAGGCGATCTTCCGCTTCCAGGGCACCAGCCCGGAGAATTTCGCCGCGGCGCGCGCGGCCTACGAAACGCGTCTTCGCGAATGGTTCGAAAGCTCGGCGCAGTCCCGGCAGGCCAGCATCGCGCGCGAGCTGCAGAAGCTGGGGCTCGGCCGATCCTACCGGACGGCGCAGAGCGTGCTGACGTTCGTGGACGAGGCGATAGATGCCGTCGGCCATGAACAGTTCGGCCTGAAGGAACGCCCCGATCCGCACATGGGCGACAGCCGTCCCGGCCTGGTGACCTTGTGGCAGCCCGTGCCCGGTCATCCGGAAGAGGTGGAAGGCGAGGGCGAGGACGGTCCCGAGATCGGCGTTTCCGAGCCCGAGCGCCGGATGGCGGAAAACATCGCCTTGCAGATCAGGCGAATGTGGGACGGTGGCTTTCCGCTGGTGAAAGACAAGGACAACCCGCGCAACGCCACGCCCGGCGATTTCATGGTGCTGGTGCGCAAGCGGAAGGAACTGGCGGGCCTGATCGTCGCAAAGCTGCACGCGGCAGGCGTGCCGGTCGCGGGTGTCGATCGCCTGCGCCTGGGCGCGCCGCTTGCCGTGAAGGACCTGATGGCCGCCCTGCGTTTCGCCGCCCAGCCGCGGGATGACCTGAGCCTCGCCAGCCTGCTGGTCTCCCCGATATTCGGATGGAGCCAGGAAGACCTGCTGGATCACGCCGTGCGCGACAGGGATACCGCGCTGTGGGATCGCCTGCGCGACCACGAGACGCCGAAGGCACGCGAAGCGGTGGCAATGCTCAACGACCTGCTGGCCCTTGCCGATTTCGAGACGCCGCAGGCTCTGCTGCACTGGATATTGCTCGGCCCCTGGAAGGCGCGGGGGAAGCTGGTGGCGAGGCTGGGCAGGGAAGCGAACGACCCCATCGACGAATTGCTCAATGCAGCGCAGCAGTTCTCTTCCGCCAACACGCCCAGCCTGCAGGGCTTCATCTGCTGGTTCGATGCAGGGGACGGCGAATTGAAACGCGAGGCGGAGGGGCAGGCCGACATGGTGCGGGTGATGACCGTGCATGGCTCCAAGGGCCTGCAGGCACCCATCGTGATCCTGGCCGATGCCTGCGGCGATCCCGATGCCTCGCGCGTCGCCGGCCTCGAATTGGTGGAAGAGCTGCCCGGCGGGACTGACAGGACCGTTCCGTTGCCCGGATTGAGCAGCGAGGAGCGGGTTGGCCGCGTCGAACGGGCCGCCGAAGCCGCCAAGGCCGCCGAACGCGAGGAACACTGGCGTCTGCTCTACGTGGCGATGACGCGGGCCGAGGAGGCGCTGTTCATCGGCGGCGCGCTCGGCAAGCGCGAGAAGGAGCCGGCCGAAGACAGCTGGTTCGCGCGGCTTGCCCCGCTGTTCGATGCCGAGCCTCTGGACGATCCGATATGGGGCTGGCGCCTGGAACTTGGCGAGCATGCGGACGCGGTGCCGCACCGTTCGCAGCAGGATCTGCCGATCCCTCCCGTCCTGCCATCCTGGGTCACCACGCCCGTGGGGCCGGAGCCGCGCCCGCCGCGCCCGCTTGCGCCGTCCGCCGGAGCGGAGGAGCAGGGGGCCGATCCCCCGCTGCCCGCCGACCAGGCCGCCATCGCGGCCCGGCGCGGCGTGCTGATCCACGCCTTGCTGGAGCGGCTGCCCGATACACCGCGCGAGATGCGGGAATGCGGGGCGAGAGCCTGGCTGGAGCGCCATGCGTCCGATCTTTCCGGTGCGGAGCGCACCGAAATGCTGGAGCGTGCGCTGGCAGTGCTGGACGAGCCCGACTGGCGCGACCTGTTCGGCCCCGATGCCCTGGCGGAAGTTCCCCTGGCGGCACAGGTGGGCGAGCAGGTGATCGCCGGCACGGCGGACAGGTTGCTGGTAACGCGGGACAAGGTGCTGGTTGCCGATTTCAAGACCGCGCGAAGGCCGCCCGCCTCGCTTGCAGACATTCCCGAAAGCACGCTGAAGCAGATGGCGGCCTATGCCGCGGCGCTGGCAACGATCTATCCCGATCGCTCGGTCGAGGCGGCCGTGCTCTACACGCAGACGCCCCGCCTTATCGCCATTCCCGCCGATATCCTGGCCGCGCACAAGCCGGGCTAGGGCATGGTCCAAGGAAAGCTTTTGCGCCCCGACCATTGAGTAAAGGTATGCAGGCCCTAGTTAAGGTGCCAAGAAATATCAGGAGAACGATAATGGCGACCAAGACCGTAACCGATTCAAGTTTCCAGTCCGACGTGCTGGATGCCGACAAGCCGGTACTGGTGGATTTCTGGGCGGATTGGTGCGGTCCGTGCAAGATGATCGCGCCCGCGCTGGAAGAGCTGTCCGACGAGCTTTCCGAGAAGGTGACCATCGCCAAGATGGACATCATGGAAAATCCCGAGGTTCCGGGGAAGATGGGCGTGCAGTCGATCCCGTTCCTGGTTCTTTTCAAGGACGGCAAGCCGGTTGCGCAGCAGATGGGCGCGGCACCCAAGAATGCCCTGAAGAACTGGCTCGAGGGCGAGCTCTAGGTCTCGAGCGCGTTCAACCGCTCGACCATCGTCTCCCACAGGGCAGGGGAAGCGGCTGCAACCAGCCCCTTCCTCGCCCACTCGTCCACCCTGTAGGGGGAGCCATCCGACGGGCGCGCCGCCTTGCCGCCGGCTTCCTCCAGCCACAGGCAGCCCGCGGCGTGATCCCACGCCAGCGTGCGTTCGAAGATCGAAACGTCGTTCTCGCCCAGCGCCAGGCGCGGGTACTGTTCGGCAGCGCAGTACGGAATGTCCGTCAGGCGATAGTGCGGACAGATGTGCTCGATCATCGCCTCGCGCCGCGACTGGTCCATGAAAATGAGTGAAATCGCCGCGACCGGGGGGTCTTCTCCGGTCGAGCGGGCCGTGAACCGTTCTCCGCCGACGAATGCGCCCTTGCCGCGATGGGCGGCGCAGAACCGGCCGGAAAGGCAATCGTAGATCCACCCGCTTTGCGCCATACCCTCGTCGGCCTGCGCGATCAGGATGCCGAAGGGAGGCTGGCCGCTGGCGAAATTGCGCGTGCCGTCGATGGGGTCGACGATCCAGCAGGCGCCCTTCAGCCGCTCCAGCACGGCGGGATCCGCATGGGCGCCTTCCTCTCCCACGAAGGGCAGGCCCGGAGCCAGTTTCTCCAGGCCCTCGCGAACGGCATCCTCGCTTTCGCGGTCGGCTACCGTGACAGGGTCGTAGTCGTCGCCTTCCGGGTCCGACTTGTCCTCCACGTGGTGGTCGGCAAGGTTGCGATAGCGGGGCAGGATCACCCGCTCGGTTACGTCGCGGCACAGGGCCAGGATCTCGCGATCGATAATGGTCATGACCTGTAATCCGCGTTGATCGAAATGTATCCGTGCGTCAGGTCGCAGGTCCATACGGTGGCCTGTCCCTGACCGAGGCCGATATCGACGGCGATGTCGATCTCCCGTCCTTCAAGGTGCTTCGCAACCGGCCCCTCGTCATAGTCGGGCAGTGGCAGTCCGTCGCGCGCGGCCCAGACGCCGCCGAAGGCAATGCCCAGCTTGTCCCTGTCGGCAGGCTCTCCCGCCTTGCCCACGGCCATGACCACGCGGCCCCAGTTGGCGTCGCCGCCTGCGATTGCGGTCTTCACGAGCGGGGAATTGGCCACGGCAAGGCCGATCCGGCGGGCGCTGTCGTCCGAAACGGCTCCGGTCACGTTCACCGAGATGAATTTCTGCGCGCCTTCGCCGTCGCGCACCACCAGGTGGGCCAGCTGCCGGCATAGATCGGCAAGCGCGGCCATGAAGGCATCCGCTCCCGGATCGTCGAACGAGCGGAGCGGCGCATTCCCCGCCTTGCCGGTGGCAAAGGCCAGCACCGTGTCGCTGGTGGAGGTGTCGCTGTCGACGGTGATGCAGTTGAACGTGCCGGCATTGGCGCGGGACAGGCATTGCTGGAGAAATGCCGGCTCGACCGCCGCATCGGTGAAGATGTAGCCCAGCATCGTCGCCATGTCGGGCGCGATCATGCCGCTGCCCTTGATGATGCCATTCAGGGCGACGCGCTTGCCGTCCACCATCGCCGCAGTCGTCGCACCCTTGGCGAAGGTATCGGTCGTGCCGATGGTCAGCGCGGCGTCCTTCCACGAGCACGCATCGGCTTCCAGCACTGCCGCGATACCCTCGCGCGCCTTGTCCTTCGGCAGCGGCACGCCGATCACGCCGGTGGAGGATACGAGCACGTCCTCGCTCTCGCATCCCAGCTTCTCGGCCACCTGTGCCATGATCTGTTCCACGGCCTCGCGCCCGCGATAGCCGGTAAAGGCATTGGAGTTGCCCGCGTTGACCACCAGCGCGCGTGCGCGGCCTCGCTTCGCCTGCTCGCGTCCCAGTTCCACCTCGGTGGAGCAGCAGACGTTGGTGGTGAAGACGCCGGCCAGGGCGGTGCCCTCGGCGAATTCGGCGTAGGTCAGGTCCGCGCGATCCCATTTCTTGTAACCCGCCCGGGCCACGCGCAGCGTTACGCCGTCAATCGCCGGCATGTCGGGAAAGGGCAGGGCGAGGGGGGAGATATCGAGATCCATGGCGCACGCCATAAATGTCGTTTCAGCCTTCGCCAACACGCCAATTCACTACTGCAAGGACTTCGTCAGTGGACTTTAAGGAAAGAGGCGCTATCTGAAACCCGAGATGCTTCGCCAATTGCTCACCTTGCTTGCGCTTGTCACCGGCCTCGGGCTGGCGGCTACGCCTGCCGTGGCTGCACAGGCAAGCATCGTCAGCGTGGCGGCAGCCGGCGATGCCGAAGACTGCCAGACGACGCCGGCACAGCCGCTCGAACTCTTTCGCGGTTTTTCGAGGGCGCAGCGTGCGAAATCGCCGTGCGCGCCCAAGCAGGTCATCGTCTGGACGCCCACCGTCCAGTTGCAGGCAGACCGCGCCCGCGAATAGCGGCGCACATTTCTTCCATCGCTGATCTTGCTCCGGCCGCGCACATGCACGCGGCCTCTTTCCATATTTTCTGACAGGACTCGCCCGCTATGTGGCAGACAATCGCCAAATCCATTTTCGGTTCGGCAAACGACCGATACGTCACTTCGCTCGACAAGATCGTCGCCCGGATCAATGCGCTCGAGGAACAGCTCGAGGACTTTTCGGACGATGAACTGAAGGCGCAGACCTACAAGTTCCGCAAGCAGCTCGAGGAGGATGGCAACACCCTCGACGACATCCTGCCCGAGGCCTTTGCCACCGTGCGCGAGGCATCGAAGCGCGTGCTGGGCATGCGGCACTTCGACGTCCAGATGGTGGGCGGCATCGTGCTCCACCGCGGCGAGATCGCCGAGATGAAGACCGGCGAGGGCAAGACGCTGGTGGCAACGCTCGCCACCTATCTCAACGCCATCCAAGGCAAGGGCGTGCACGTCGTCACCGTGAACGACTACCTCGCCCGCCGCGACGCCGAGTGGATGGGGCAGCTGCACCAGTTCCTCGGTCTTTCCGTGGGCGTGATCGTGCCCAACCTGCCGGAAGCCGCCCGGCGCGAGGCCTATGCCGCCGACATCACCTACGGCACCAACAACGAGTTCGGCTTCGACTACCTGCGCGACAACATGAAGCAGGAGCGCCGCCAGATGGTGCAGCGCCCCTTCAACTTCGCCATCGTCGACGAAGTGGACTCGATCCTGATCGACGAGGCGCGAACCCCGCTGATCATCTCCGGCCCGACGGAGGACAAGTCGGACCTCTACCTCGCGCTGGACGAGATGGTGAAGGAGCTGGTGAAGGACCAGGAGGCGCTGGAGAAGGAAAAGGACGGCGCACTGGGCGATGAAGAGGGCTACTTCACGAAGGACGAGAAGACCCGGAACATCCAGCTGACGGAAGAAGGCGTCGAGGAAATGGAGCAGCGCCTGATCAAGCGCGGCCTGCTGGAAACCGATAACCTCTACGACGTCGAGAACACGCTGGTGGTCCATCACCTGGACCAGGCGCTGCGCGCTGTGGTGATGTTCAAGAAGGATACCGACTACATCGTCAAGGACGAGAAGGTCGTGATCATCGACGAGTTCACCGGGCGCATGATGGAAGGGCGCCGCTGGTCCAACGGCCTGCACCAGGCGGCCGAGGCCAAGGAGGGCGTGGAAATCCAGCCCGAGAACCAGACGATGGCCTCCATCACCTTCCAGAACTATTTCCGCATGTATCCCAAGCTTTCCGGCATGACCGGTACGGCAGCCACCGAGGCGAGCGAGTTCTGGGACATCTACAAGCTGAACGTGGTGGAAATTCCCACCAACGTGCCGGTGGCGCGCATCGACGAGGACGACGAGTTCTACAAGAACACGCTGGACAAGTTCCAGGCCATCGCCCGGGCGATCAAGGAAAAGAACGAGATCGGCCAGCCGGTGCTGGTGGGCACGGTGTCCATCGAGAAGTCCGAACTGCTGAGCAAGTTTCTCGACAAGGAAGGCGTGAAGCACAACGTGCTCAACGCCCGCATGCATGAAAGCGAGGCGCACATCGTGGCGCAGGCCGGTCGCCTGGGCGCGGTGACGATCGCCACCAACATGGCGGGTCGCGGCACCGACATCCAGCTGGGCGGCAACGTCGACTTCCGCATCGAGGATGAACTCCGCGCAATGGAAGACGGCCCCGAGAAGGACGCCGCCATCGACCGGATCAAGGCCGAAGTGGCCGAGGAACGGCAGAAGGTGAAGGAAGCCGGCGGCCTGTTCGTGCTCGGCACCGAGCGGCACGAAAGCCGCCGCATCGACAACCAGCTTCGCGGGCGTTCGGGCCGCCAGGGCGACCCGGGCCTGTCGCGCTTCTACCTGTGCCTGGAAGACGATCTGCTGCGCATCTTCGGGCCGGACACGCTATTCGCCAAGATGATGAATTCCAATCTCGAGGACGGAGAGGCGATCGGCTCCAAGTGGCTTTCCAAGGCCATCGAGACGGCGCAGAAGAAGGTCGAGGCGCGCAACTACGAAATGCGCAAGCAGGTCGTGCAGTACGACGACGTCATGAACGACCAGCGCAAGGTCATCTACGAGCAGCGCGCCGAAATCATGGATTCCGAGCGTGTCGACGACGTGGTGGAGGACATGCGCCGTGACGCCATCAATTCCATCGTGGTGCAGGCCTGTCCGCCCGGATCCTATCCGGAGCAGTGGGACGTCGCCGGCCTGAAGGAGAAGGTCGATGAAGTGCTGGGCCTCAACCCGCCGATCGACGACTGGCTGGAAGAAGATGCCGTCGAACCCGAACTGATCGAGGAACGGCTGCAGGACCTTGCCGAAGAGCGCCTGAAGGAGCGTACGGCGGAGATCCCCGAGGAATCATGGCGCCGCGTGGAAAAGAGCATCCTGCTGGAACGGCTCGACTACCACTGGAAGGAACACCTCGCCACGCTGGACGCGCTGCGCCAGGTGGTCTTCCTGCGCGCCTATGCGCAGAAGCAGCCGATCAACGAGTACAAGCAGGAAGCATTCGGCCTGTTCCAGACGATGCTGGATACCCTGCGCGAGGATGTCAGCAAGGTACTGCTCACCGCGCAGCTGCGCCCGGCCGCACCGCCGCCTCCGCGCGCGCTGCCCGACCTGCCCGATTTCCTGACCGGTCACATCGATCCGTTCACGGGCGAGGACGACAGCAACGACGGCGACGGTTCGCGCCTGCAGCAGCCGCTGTTCGGCACGCTGGCGGGATCTCCCATGGCCAGCACCGGCACGGCCGGTTCGGCGCAGCGGGAAAATCCCTACGCCGGGCAGGACATCAGCCGCAACGCGCCGTGCCCCTGCGGTTCGGGCAACAAGTACAAGCATTGTCACGGGGCCATCGCCTAACCGCTTGCTCAAAAGACCACAGGCGATAGCATGGGGGCGAAGGAGAGCCCCCATGCACCGTTCCCGTCTTGCCATTCTCGTTGGCGGATCCGCCCTTGCGCTATCTGCCTGCGGGGCAGCCGTATCGCCTGCGCCCGTCAGCTATTCGCAGGCCGACATGGACGACTACATCACCGCAGCCGTCGTCAGCCCTGCGCGACCGGCGCAGGACAGCGCCCGGGACGAGGCGCGCAAGCCAGAGGAAATCGTCGCGTTCTCAGGCGTGCAGCGCGGTGACGTGATCGCCGAAATTGCGCCGGGCGGCGGTTATTACACCCGAATCCTGTCGCAGACCGTGGGGCCGGAGGGCAAGATATACGCGCTGATGCCGGCTTTCTTCGCCAATCGGCCGGGCGGGCTCGACGGCATTAATGCGATTGCCGAGCAGTACGGGAACGTCGAAGTGGTCGTGGTGGAAGGCTACGACACCCTGAGCCTGCCGGAGCCGGTCGACCTGGTCTGGACGACGGAGAACTACCACGACCTTGCCAACGGGGATGTCGCGGCGACCAACCGCTGGGCCTTCTCCGCATTGAAGCCGGGTGGAATCTATTTCGTGGAAGATCACTCCGCGCCCGGCACGGGCTTATCGGCTACGTCCACGTTGCACCGGATTGACCCGGCCGCCGTGCGTGAACAGGTGACCTCGGCGGGGTTCGCGCTGGAGGCGGAAAGCGACGCGCTGCACAACCCCGACGATCCCCACACGGCCAGTCCGCGCGAATTCGACGGGGTGAGCGACAAGTTCGCCTATCGCTTCAGAAAACCGCAGTAAAAATTTTTTCAGCGACCAGGGAACCAAAGCGTCCCGGTGCGATTACGGTTAACAAGGCTGCGCTGACTCCCTGGCCGACGGGTCAAAGAAGCGCGGCCTTTTTCATGCGCGAAATCGGCGCACCGAATACCGGGATGTGGCTTTGAATGGCTCCCCGAGTTGAAACTTGGGCGCTTTTCGCACCTGTTCGCAGCCCTCCTCGAGCCCCGGATTATTGCCTGATTTACAGGGGTTTTTGCCCTCCTGTTTTCCGCAGCCTTCCGTTGACATTCTCTCCAATCCGCAGCAGGTGTTGGAAAGAATGTGGGTAGAGAAAGGATGGCTCCCCAATGTCGAGGCTTAGCGCGCTGCAGGTGAAAAACGCCGCGCCCGGCACGCATGTCGACGGGAAAGGCCTGCTCCTGCGCGTGCAGCCCAGCGGCGCGAAATCGTGGATCCTGCGCGTCCAGGTGAACAAGCGCAGGCGCGACATTGGCCTGGGCTCGATCGATGACCTGACACTGGCGGAGGCGCGCGAGAAGGCCGCTTACCTTCGCAAGGTGGCGCGCGCCGGCGGCGATCCCATCGCCGAGCGCGATCGGACGGAAAAGGTGATCCCGACCTTCGCGGAAGCCGTGACGGCCGCACACCAGGAAAAGGCCAGGGGCATGACCGCGAAATCGGCGGCGCAATACCTCTCCAGCCTGGAGACGCACGCGGTGCCGGTGATCGGCCACTACAAGGTCGACGAAGTCGAGAGCGCGGAAGTGATCGCGGCGCTCGCACCGATCTGGACCGAGAAGCCGCAGATCGCGCGCAAGGTGCGCCACCGTATCGATGACGTGCTGCACTATGCCAAGGCGCATGGCTGGCGCTCGATTCCTCCGCCGACGGCCAAGGAAATCACCCGCGGGCTCGCGCGGCAGCCGAAAAGCGCGCCGCGGCCGGCGATGCCCTACGCGCAGGTGCCGGCGTTCGTCGCCAGTGAACTGGGCAAGGAAGCCTCGCCTGCGCGGCTCGCGCTGTTGTTCACGATCGTGACCGCAGCGCGCCAGGGCGAAGCGCGGCAGGCGCGCTGGGAGCAGATCGATCGCGAAGCACTGGAGTGGCGCAGGCCTGCCTCGATCATGAAGGGTCGCGAGGCGCATGACGTCACCTTGAACAAGGCCGCGCTCGCGATCCTCGACCAGGCCAAGAGCCTGTTGGGCGAGAAAGGCCTGATATTCCCGAGCCTGCGCGGCAAGGTGCTGACCGACGCCGCGCTGGGCAAGATGCTGCGCGACAGCGGGCGCGACGAGACCGTGCACGGCTTTCGCACCAGCTTCCGTACCTGGGCGGCGGAGAAGATGCCGGATACGCCTCCCGACGTTGCCGAGATGGCACTGGCGCACAAGGTCGGCAGCGCGGTCGAGCGGCGCTACCAGCGTTCGACCTTGCTCGAAATGCGCCGCGAGCTGCTCGGCGCCTGGAGTGAATTTGTCGCCCCGCAGCTGGGGTCGGCTGATGACTGACGATCAGGACGAGATCTGGCCTCCCCTTCCGAGGGAAAGCCTCGATCGCATTGCCTGGTGGCAATCTCTGCCGGTGGCGCAGCGTGATGCCTGGAGCCGCGCCAGCAATGGATTGTTGAATGGCGATCCAATGCCCCTCGCGGCCTACATTCGGGAAGGATGGCCAATTGATGCGACCTTGGCAGGACAGATCGCCAACGCGATCGAGGGGCCTGACGGCGAGGGCTACACGCTGCAGATGGTTTCAGAGGATGCGAGAAGGCTGAAGTTCGACGACCGGGACGAGCTCCATCGCCGCAACTTGAACATCGCGCTCTTCTATCGCGCGGAGAAGATCGCCGCGTCGCGTGCAGGTTGGAGCGGTACTGACGACGAGATTTACCGGAAGATTCGCGAGAAGTTCAGCGTAGGTCGATCGACGGCCGCGAAAGCTGTCTCCGAGATCCGTCAGGAGATCGGCGAAGATCTCTGGAAGAGTGAAGAATCCAGCGAACATGGAAGTTCGCTGGACTAGGTTCTTGTGGCCGCGCGCGGCCCCATGTGTATTTAGAAGGCCTCTTTTTCGCGGAGGCATTCATGGCAGACACCCTGATACCGTTGGAAGCTGTTGAGCAGCAGATCCACGTCAAGCGGACAAAAATCTACAGGATGATTGCCGCGGGAGAATTCCCGAAGCCCGTCAAAATCGGTGCCGCTTCGCGCTGGCCGCAAAGCGAAGTCCAGGCTTGGACTGAGCAGCGGAAATCCGCTCGCTAGGCTCACGTCTCCACAGTGGACCCCGTAGACACAATCGGAGGGGTGAGGGATCATGACTTCTGTTCCCGTAAATGACGAGTTGACGCTCACTTTCCCGCCAGGCAGCCGCCAGGCGGGGATCGCGAGGCAATCTCCGCGCCAAGCCTATCGCGCCGCTATGGATGCGCTCGCCCAGGCATTGAAGGAGAGAAGCCCGATCGCGGACTGGTGCGAGCGCTGCCTCGATCTCAGCAACCCCAAGGCAAGCGCAGACCATGACGAGCTGTTCGTGTCGTGCCGACAATTCTGCGAGGCCGTGGGCGTACCTGCCGACGAGCGGCCCTCCTACTCGGCATTCGGCCGCGCCATGACGGATATGGGGTTCGCGCTCGAACGTGTGCCTGGTGGCGCATCAATCCGGCGCGGATGCAGGATCCGGCGCAAGGCTGCGCTCGCGTCCCTGCTGGACGAAGAAGCGGCCGTCGATACGTTCCTGGCCGAGCGGTGCAGCATCGCGCCGAGGGGCAGTCGGACGCGCACCAGATCGCTCGAGCTGCACGACGCCTATTGCAGGTGGGCCGCCGAGAGCGGGCGCGACGCGATCGGCATCAAGCGGTTCGCTCGCCAGATGGAGCTGCTGGGCTTGAGGCGCACCCGCTCGGACGGAATCTGGTGGCAGCGCGTAGCGCTGCTGCATCCTTCCAAGGGTGTCGGCAGCAACGACACCCTTCGGGAGGATACATCCCCGCGCCCCATACAGGGGGCAGACGACGCTTCCGGCCCGGATATGGGTGGCGCTGGAAGCGCGGAGAAGCGGTCGTGAGGGCCGGTCCTCTGAAGCCTTCCGGTGCGCTCCTGGAGCTGCGTCCCTCCAAGGGTCTCCACAGTACGGAGGCCCTTTCAGCGAGCAGCGGCCTGCAGCCCTTCGGTGTTATCACTCGCGGTGATAACGCCCCGCTCCTGGCGCTGCTTCCCTCGAAGGGTGTCAGCCTCGAAAACGCCCTTTTCGCCTTCTCCGCCTTGGTTCGGAGGGCTGCGCCCTTCCGGTCGGAACGGTGGTTTTGCCGGTCTCGGAACCCTGCAGCCCGCAGAAAAGCTGGCTTTTCGGGAAAAATGGAAGATCGGAAGGGAATTCCGACCTCTCTCTATGACAAATATAGGGTTTCGACACGAAACCTAGTTTTCTCGCACGGGACTTATACAAAAATCCCTTCCGCCCTTCCATTCTCACTCTCTTTCTTAGAGGAATCAGAGGATTATTCCCTTCCGTTCGCAATAAGAGGGCGGTTCCGCCGGAAGGTCGCGGTCTCGGTGCTACTAAGCTGTCTACCCCCCGGGGGGGGTGAAAACGTCGGGAGGTGGCAAGCTGTAAGACCGCCGTCCCTCTCACGCGCAGATTTTTTTCCCACTCGGCGGAATTTCCGGAGAGGATCTTGGCCGTGCGTAGGCGGAGAATGCCGCTCGTCGGATGGATATTGCGCGAAAGCCTTCAGCGTGGATTTCGCATCGTGGCCCGCCTGAGGGGAGCTCTGAGCCGATGCGATACCGGGAGGAGCCCGGGTCTTAACGTGGCGGACGGTGATGATATTTTTCCCTCACCCGACCGCGACCTGTTCGGCGAAAGGCCGCCGGCGAAGCGCCGAGTTGGTCGCAAGCCCCATCTGCCGTCGCCGGAACTCCAGGCGCGAATTCGTGAGCTGCGACAGCAGAGCAATCCTCGCCTTTCGATCGTGCAGATCGCCCAGCTGGTCGGCGTGAGCAAGAGCACGCTCTTTCGCCACCACGCCGACCAGATCGGATCGATCTCGAAAGCCGGAATCCGGGCACACGGCGCGGCGGCGGTGGAGCGCCCTCCGAGGGGCCGGCCGCGGCACCGGCCGACACCGGAGCAGCGCGCCCAGGTGAGACGGGAATTGCGTGCTGGCTGTTCACTGGATGAGATCGCGCGCCACTTGGGGATCAGCGTACCGACACTGAAGCGACGTTACGGGGATGACCTGGTCAGCCGTCCGCAAGATCCACTGCCTCGCAGGAAGGTGTGCCGTGACTGATCACGGCTTCCTCCCCGGAGAGCTGGACGGCGCGGTCGAAGGAGGCCTGTCCTGGGATATCTGGAAGGGTGCTGCCGCGCTCCTGGCGCGAGAAGGGTTCGATGGGCCTGCCGATGCAATCGAGAACATTCTTGCCGGCGCGGATCCACGAGACGAATTCTGCCTTTCGGGATTGCGCTCCGAGCGGAAGGCGATTCGGAACGGGTTAATCGAGGATCTCTTTCGTGACTGCTACGAGGGTGAGCCCCTCGCGAAGGCCGTATCCGGGCTCGCGAGCGACTGGCGACATTACGAGGGTCGCGCTGCAGCGAGGGACCGTCTCACGACCGTGATGCCCACCCACTATTCACTCAAGTGGCAGTACTTCTGGCAGATCGCGAAGCTGGGCGAAAAGGTGCCTTGCTCACGCCAGATTCGGAACATCATCGCCGGGCTATAACGCCTCTCCAAGGCGGAAGGCCGATGCCGACGGCGAGCGCGGTTCTGTTGGAACGCCAATATTCCGGTAATGGCGGGAGCTGAAACCCGCGCTGGATGCACTGGAAGCAGCGAGGCCCGCTGGTTCACATTGGTGCACCCTGTCTTTGCTTCGATCCGGCGAAGACGTGGTTAGTGGTCCAGGCTCCCTGCAACAACGGAGCCAACAATGAACCCATCCTCCTATCCCTCCAGGCGCCAGCTTGCGAAGCAGGCTGCATGCCGAAAGCACGTCAACTGCTCGGTGCCTGAGACCAAGGCAGCGCTGACCAGGCGCGAGACGACGCGGGATGGATCGTGAAATTCGCGCCATGCAATTTCACGATTGTGCGGCGAAAACAGGTTCTGAAGTAATCGATGCCGAAGGAACGTGCCGCAATGCCCAAGCTGGAAATCCCGAAGATTTCGGATAACCCCGCGTACAGGACGGAGGCCTCCAAATACACGGCTATCCGGACCCGGAAGAGCGAAGTGGCGGAGCGGATCTCTGTCCTTCAGGACAAGCTTCTCGCAATCATGCTCGATGAAGATTCCGAGGCGACAGAAAAGCGCGCGTCCCAAATTCTCCAAGGTAATCTCGATCCCATTCCGGAAGGCGAGGGCGTTCCGGCATTGCGAAGCGAAATCAATCGACTTGAAACGGAAATGAAGGCGCTGGGTCGCGCCTGCAGCAAGCAAAGGGAAAGGCTTGACGAAGTGATTTCGGAGCTCTCGCTCGAGGTCGCTGAGCAGGTCGGGGAGCAGCACAAGCGAGCGGTTTTCAAAGTCGTGGAAGCCGTCGGCGCCCTCGATAAGGCTTGCAGAGACGCTCATGAATTGCGCGCCGCGGTAGGGGAGTTGGGTTACACCATCTATCTTCCGGTGTTCCGCACGCCGCCGGCGCGCTTCCCTCTCCAACCTCATTATCGCCTCGACAGTTTCCTTGCCGATGCGCGAAAGTACTGCTCGTGAGCCAGTGGGCGCTTCAAGGCTATGCCGCGCGGTGGAACCGGCTTGTGTGGCTGGGCTCTGGCGGGCCGCCGCACGTCAACCTTCCTGGCTGCTTTACCTGGGATCCAGAAGCGGTCGGTCTGCAATTCTGGCACAGGGATTCCCGTTGCTACGGGACCGCTCGCGAACTTGGCCTTTCGGTCTGGCAGGATAGCGAGGGACTGGCCTTCGAAATCGCTAAGCCGGTCCTCGATGCGCGCTCGCGTGACCTGTTTTCTCTCCTCCAAGGCGTCGGACGAGGTGATTACTGCGAGTGTTCGATCGGATTTGGTGTGATGGATGGCACATCGGCAATTCGAGATGGGCGCCGCTGCACTTTGATACGACAAGCCTTTGTATCGGAGATCAGCATCTGCCCGCGCGGGGCATGCCCTGATACGGGGGCTTGGCTAGTCGGCAATGTTGCCAATCCCGAGTTGCTCCCGGCCAAGATCCGTCCGGTCGTGGAAGCGTTCTATCAGGCGGCGCCTTTGCGAACGCGAAGAAACCCCTCGCAAACAAGAGCTCCAGGAGAGCTCGTTGCCTGAGAAGTCGAAGCTCCGTTGCCCAACGGGCGGGCGCGCGGTCTCACGGTCGCGCGCCCGCAAGCTAAAGTGGAGGTGCTAGATGGCGACACAAATCGGGTCATTGATGGTCCGGCTCGGGATGGACTCGGCCGACTTCGCGACCGGCAGCACGAACATTCAGAAAAGCATCGGTCGCCTGCGGGACAGCTTCGAATCCCTTGGAAAGAAGTGGAATGACGTCGGCAAGGCGATCACGCGGCAGTTCACTGCGCCGGTGGTGGGTGCCTTCGGCGCCTTCGGTGTTGCTGCGCGGAGCGTTGCCAACGATCTCGAAGGCATCAGGAACAGCGCCAACCTTGCGGGCGAGTCTTTTGAGAACTTCCAGCGTCAGTCATACGCCGCTCGGTCGATAGGCATCGAGTTCGAAAAGCTGGGCGACATCTTCAAGGATACCCGCGACAAGGTCGGCGATTTCATCGCGACCGGCGGCGGCGAGATGGCCGACTTTTTCGAGAACATCGCGCCCAAGGTGGGTGTGACGCGCGACATGTTCCGAGGGCTGGGCGGTCGCGATGCCCTGCAGCTCTACTACAATAGCCTGCGGGCCGCGAATGTCAGTTCGAGCGAGATGGTGTTCTACCTCGAAGCGATCGCGGACGAAGCGAGCGGGCTCATCCCGCTTCTGGAGAATAACGGGCGACTATTCGACCAGCTCGGCGCGAACGCGCCCGTCGTGAGCGAGGAATCGGCGGCCAGCTTCGATCGGTACCGCGACGCGCTGAAGAAGTTCGGCGAAGCCCTGCAGAGGATCGTTGTGGCGATTGCCGACAGCGGCGTGCTGGACCTGCTCACCTCGGTGATCGAGCGCGCGGCGGGCCTGGCTGACGCGTTTGCCAAGATCAACCCTTGGGTGTTCCGCATCGCAGCAGGGTTTGCGCTAGCGGCTGCGGCGATCGGCCCGATGATGCTGGTTATGGGCACGCTGGCGGCAGTGATCCTGCCGCTGTTCGCCGCACGCTTCGGCGTGATCGGTATTGCGATTTCAGCCTTCATCAATCCGCTGGGCACCGCCATCTCTTTCCTCGTGCAATTCGCCAGCGAAGCCGCGAAGCTGACTGTGCTGCGCACAATCGGCGCCGCGATCGCATCGGTGGGCACAAAACTGCTGCGTTTCGCCGGTCCGGTGGGCCTGATCGCGAGTGCGGGCATCCTGATCTACCAGAACTGGGAGCGCATCGCGCCGCTGTTCCAGGCGTTCTGGCAGCAGGTCCAACAGTCCTTGGGGCCGCCCCTGCAGGATCTCGTCAGCACTATTCGCGGTATGTTCACGGAACTGTGGCGGGGGCCACTTGGAGATATGCTGCGAGGGGCAATGAAACTGCTAGGCCAGTTCGGCGGCGCGGCATCGAACATCCTGGGCGATGCGGTGGTGCACGTGCTGCGCGGCCTGCTGGAAGTGGCGACCGACGTGTTCCGCGCCATTGGTCACTGGCTTGAGGGCGTTAACGCGCTGCTGAACAACGACTTCCGCGGGGCATGGGAAGCCGCCGGCCGAATGCTGGCCGACATCACCAGCGGCATGCTTTCCGCCGTGGAGATTTTTGTGCCCGGCGTTGTGGGCTTGATGAGAAACCTGTTCGTGGGCGTGCGGGAATGGCTGCAGAACGGGCTGGGAAGGGTCTTCGATTGGGTTCGCGAGAAGATTGCGGCGGTCGAGCAGAGCTTTGCCTGGCTGTATGACCGGGTCGTAGGCAATTCACACGTGCCTGACATGGTCGACGAGATCGCGGCGCAGATGGGCCGTCTCGATAGCGTGATGGTGCAGACGGCGGCGAACGCGACCTCCGCCACCGAGCAGAGCTTCCGCGAGCTGGCCCGGAACGTGCGCGACATCATGGATCGACTGTTCCCTGAAGCGGCGCAGCTCCGCGAGTACCGCGACGAGCTGGCTGCGTTGGAAGCAGGCGCAGCGGCGGGACTGATTTCGCAGGCGCAGCTGGACGAGGCGAGGGCAAGAGCGAGGCGCGACCTGGCGGACGTGCCGCTGGACGGCAGCACCGGGCGTCCGGCGATCGCTGATTACCAGGTGCCGCAGTTCGATGTTGCCAGCGTCAACGACATTGCCAGCGCGACGAGCGGCGCTCTCGACATGCTGGCAGGCAAAGCCAGTCAGTTCCGCGACATCGCGGCGCGCGCGTTCGACAGTTTCACCTATCAGCTGGAGGGCTTCCTGCTGGGTGCGCAGTCGGCCCTAGATGCTGTGCGCAACCTGGTGAAGGAACTAGCGAGCGCTGCTTTCCGGCAATTCATCGTACAGCCGCTCGGCGCGGCTCTGGGCCTGCAGATTCCCGGCTTCGCGTCGGGCACGATGAGCGCGCCGCGGGGTCTCGCGCTGGTGGGTGAAGGGGGACCTGAGCTGGTGAACTTCCGCGGCGGCGAGCGCGTCTATACAAATTCCCAGAGCAACCGAATGGCCGCAAGCGGGTTCGGCGGCGGGATAACTGTCAACATGAACGCTTCTATGAGTGAGCGCGAGGGTCGACAAACGGCGGGAGCGGCCGCTCGTGAGCTTCAGAGGAAAATGATCGCCTTAAGGACGGGCTTGGCAGGGTGATGGAAAGCGTCGAGGCATTCGAGACTGAGCTGCGCCGCCGGGTGGACCGGGTGGAGATCGAGCGGACAGCGCTGCGCTATCGCGTCAGCGTGTACGGGGAGGATGACGAGGCGCTCCAGGCGCTGCTTCCCCCGGCCACGTTTCTGCGCACCAATCGCCGCAAAGCTTCGCGCGCGTTCGGCTTTGCTGCCGATCTGGCAGCATGGCTTGAGTGCCGCCTGGTCGATCGGACGGGCGCGCTCAGTGAGACCGACGCGGTCGAACTCGTGACAGCGTGCGGACGTGCTGGAGCTTCCCGATAGGGATCCAGCAACTCCGCTACACTCGCGACGGACTAGGCCCGCGAAGCATCCTTTGCCGCTTTTTCAGCGCCGTAAACGCGCGCATCCAGCAGTTTCTCATAGAGGTCCATCGCACGGCTTCGGGTGCTGCCGCCGGAGCGCTGAAGAGCGATGGTGAGGCCGACCAGTTCGGTCGCGCTGTGGCCGAGGCTCTGGCTTTCCAATTCTTCAGCCAATGCCGAGAAAGCGCGCTCGCATATCTCGAGAACAGTATCCGCCCACTTTGGGTAAAGCAGAAGATCGCGCAGCGCTTCGTAGAAGCTATACCCGAGACATGCTCTCAGAACCTGGGGGCTCTTCGATATCGCCTGTAGAAGCTCTGACGTCATCGTGTCCGCCGGTAGCTGCCGTCGACGAGGGAATATTCGCGCGATCGCTTTGGCGCCATCTCCGTCGACCTCCGGGATCGCCTCCAGCAACATGAGGTGGGCTCGTTCCCGAATCTTGACGTTAGTCTCTCTCCAAGCGGATACTGCCGTAAATAGAGTGCCTCGCTCGATTGCAGCATCGGCCATCTCAACACTCGCAAAGCAGTCTGGAAACCGGTGCTCATCCGGATCGACAAGGATCGCACCCGTGACGAGCTCGGCCGCCGTCTGGCGAAGTTCGGCCATTGGCGAGCTGAGCCAGCGATCCATTATCGAGGAAAATAGATCGGGATCGATTGGCATGCGCAGCGACCAGAGGACAGACGCAAGACCAGGGTAATCAAACGCGCCGGGATACTTATCTAGTATGCCCTGTAGCAGGGCGTTTACGCGCTCAATCTCGCAATGACTCAGGGCTCCGCCATAGTGCTCCAGAAGGGAGGCCCAAATCATCGGATCTTCTGCTCGAGCAAGGTGCCGCTCGAGGAACGCGAGACCTTGGTTCCAATCCGTTTCGTCTCTACTGGTCATACCGGCAAAGATCGCGGAAAAGATCGTGTAGTTGTCGCCGGGCAGGGCGCGCCAACTGTCTCTTGGTCCGAACAGAAAAGGCTCTGGAGCCCTCTCTTGCTGACGCGCGCCAACTGATTGGAATCTGGCATTGCGCCGATCGGCCTCTTCTCTTGAGGCGATCCGTTTCTCGATCGCCTCGGCATCGTCATCAATCCAGCTCTCGAGGAGGTTCAGCACCTCGTCCGATAGGCCATTCAGCCGAGAAGCGATGTTGCGCAGTGCATGCGCACTGCTGTTCTGCCATTCCGGTTGCGAGAAGCCATCGGCCGAGAAGGTCATAATAAGATCGAGAATCCGAGCCGGATCAAAGTTCTCGATCTCGGAGAGCGCTCCGACAAGCCTTCCGGCTGCTGTCTCGTGAAGCCCTGGCTGAAAGTTCTTGGTTGCGATTTCGATGGCGCGATCCGGATCGCGCTTTCCAAATTCGCCGAATGCCCAGGCGAGCTCGGATAGCCCGCCAGTCCTGCTCCAGCTTCGCTTTTCCGCCTCGACAACTGCGCGATCATGGAGCTTGTTCAGCATCCCCATTATCGCATCATTTGAAGCCTTGGCCATTGCATCTGCAGACATGGGCGAGCCTACGGTCCTCGCCATGCCGATCGTGTTTGGAGCGCCTTCTATCGGAGTTTGTGCCTGCTCCCATTCCTGGACCTGGCGCCTGCGAGTGCTCGAGAGTGTTCTCGCTGCCAAGCCTGACAGGAGGCCGAGACGGGCATCTTCGTTCCATGCCAACGAGTTCCTCGCAAACTCGAGGCTCTCCTTCTTCAAGCTGATGCGGTCATATCGATCATAGGCTTCGATCGCGTCTCTTAAGCGGCTTACCTGCTCGTCGCTGCAATTATCGGCAACGACGCTGACCAGCTGGCGCGAGTGCCAACCTTGGATAGTCCGCCCAATGCCGTCCGATCCATTCACGTGCACTTCCGAGATTGACAGCCTCCGCTCATCCGAAAGGAGAAACTTGGCTGTCTCGTCTGCGAGTTCCTTGCCGGCCGCCATAAGACCGTCAGCAACGAGTTCCTGGACCTGATCGATCTCGATAGTTGCGGCCTCCTTCAACAAACTCCAGGCAGTTGTTGGCGATTCCTGCATTGCGCGACGCACGGCGAGGACGAGAGCGCCGAAGATCGTGTCCTTCCGGTCCCTGTACGACCAGTCGTATGGCAGGGACCCCGATCGGGGAAAGACCGCGGTACCGTTCAGGACCTCGCCGACATTCTGGCGGACAACTTCGAGAAAAAAGGGAAGAAGAGCTTCTAGGTATTCGAGCGGTGCTTGCTCCACCAGCTTCTCGAGTTCGTAGATTGAAGCTTGGTCGCCTTCCAGATTCTCAAGCGCATTAGCCCAGCACGCGAGTAGGCTGGCTGCATCCTGGTAGGAGCCACGCTCGTGCAGATTGGTGAGAAGCTGACCCATGACGTAGGGATCGGCGTTCCTCCTTTCGATCGATTGCCGCGCTCTTTCTTCAAGGCCGTGAGACAGTTCTCCAGTTGCCTGGATTACGTCGAAGGCGCGCAGATCGAAGCTCTCATCCTGCCAGTATCGCAGGACAAGTCTGGCACCGTTTTGAGGATCGATCTTGACCTCTTCGATCAGCAATTTGGCTGCATGCCACTCGAGCGCGGGATTTTGCATCATGGCCGGCAAGTGTCGCCCAAGAGGCTCTCGCCAGGTTGCCCAATTTGGCGCAACGTGTCCCAGTGCTCGGCCGGCCAACGATGGATCTTCTGCGATCCAGTTTGCTATCCATCCGACCTCAAGATCGATCGGTTCCATTGCCGATCCAAAGACCTCAGCCAACAAGTGTCGAAGGTGCCGGCGGGTACGGTCGTCGCCTAACAGCGCGTTACAGGCGCGCGCGTATGCACCGCGGTCGACTGCGCGGAGGCGCTGCAGTCCCCGCAGGACGGTAGTCCGAATGAAAAGGGTATCCTGCCGCTCGATTGCGAATTCGGCGAGGTCGGTCCCGCTGCGGAATGCTTTTGCCTGGAAGTCATCCAGCCATGCCTGGTGTGAGAAGCTCAAGCGACCATCTGCTCGCACGATCAGGCCGCAGGCCTCTGCTCTCCGGACGGCATCGCGATAATCGAGATCGAAGCGATCGGCCGGTCGCCATAGGGTCTCGGTCTCCACCATCTCCTTTGCCAGGGTCTCGAGGAAGTCGAGTGTTTCCTTGGCCTCTTCGCCCCGGCCGAGATCTGCAGTTGCAAGCCAGCGCTCGAGCAGTTCTGATCCGGTCAGCCGTTCGAGATCTTCGCCGCGCCTTGCGAGATCCGCGAAGAGCTTGAGCGCGAATGGCCGCCGCAAAGATTCCCGCAACTCTGGCGAAAGCGACCCGGGAGGGATACCGATTTCTGAGAGAAATTCCTCGACAGCTTCAAGAGGCAGCATGCCGAGTCTGATTTCGGTGGCCTTCAACTGCGCAAATCGAGGGTCATGCTGCGCCTCGAAAGGCCGCGAGCTGACGACCACATGGAGTTCCAGGTCGGCTCTCCGGGTCGCGTTTTGAACGCTACTGATTAGCCGGAGGAGTAGGTTCATTCGCTGCGTCTGGTGATCCATGATCGCACTGACGGCGTCGAGCTGGTCGACCAGCAACACCACCGGGCCCTCTCTCGCCAAGGCGATGATCCGCTCCTCGAGGCGATCTTCAAGCCCGAGAGCTTCGGCAACATCATTCATGCTGCCGGCAGCGGCAGGGATCTGGTCTGCCTTTATGCCGAAAGGGCGTATTCCCAAAGATTCCAGCTCATCGAAGAGTGTGGCGAGAAGGGCTGACTTTCCGCTGCCCGCTTCTCCGACAAGCAGGGTCGTGCCGTGTGGTTCAGAGCGAATGCGCTCCAGCACTCTTTCCCTTGCCGGGTTGATAATGTGCTTGCCCTCGATCTCCGTCTGCCAATTGCGCAATCCGGCCGAGGCTTCCGCAGCATTCGCGATCGCTTCTTCGACCTCGATCGCCCTGCCTGAACGCTGCCCTGCCGCCAGGCTAACTTCCCTCCGCAGAACGTTCAGAGTTTCGAGTGTCACTTCACTCGTGATGGCGTGCTGCATTTCACGCCAGTGTGGTGAGCGATAAAGGCCTGACTTCAGCTCTTTGAAGAACGCGGTGAACGCCTCATCCAACACGTTGCGGTCGGCGCGGAAAACGCGAGCCAAGGTGTCATCGACCGTTTCGTTTTCGCCAATCCATTGCTTGACGAAGATGTTGATGAAATCCCGCGCCAGGGCTTCTTCGCGCGCCAGTTGAGACGGGTCGGCCAGGAGGGCTCGTATTGTTGGCAGGATCGCCTTTCCGACGAAGGTCTCGGAAGTCAGATCCTCTCGCAGTTCTGGAGCAGCCTGAGCCGCTGCCTCAATTGCGTCGGAACATGCATCGGCGAGATCCTGCCGCGCCTTCTTGTCTTTCAACACCCCGACGAAGCCCTTCGCTCCCCAGGATAGGGCGAGGGCACCTAATTCGGTAAAGAGCCAAGTAGCTAAGACGGTGCTGCTCATGCGGTTCGGATCAAAGATTCACCCCTTGCGGTCAACTGACTGAGAAATTTGATCCCCCGGCTTTGGCAGGCTGATGCAGTGGACCACAAACGGCCAGCGAACGTCGCAGGAGAGACAGAACATGAAACCTCGTCAGTTTTCCGATCCAGAAGAAGCGATACAGTTCCTCGCAAACGCGGCTGCCGCACAATCTTTTGTGATCGAGGTGTTGATTCACGCTCTCGATACGACCGGTGTCCTCGACAAGGATGCTGTGAGCGAAGCTTTGCGCCAACCGCATTTCGCTGATCCTGCCGCTCAGGAGCTTCTCGATGAACTTGCTGATGCGATCGCTGACGATGAGCCGCCCAGGTTCTCGGTGATCGATGGCGGCAAAGATAATGAATAGCTACTGGCCCGATCGCACGCGCGATCACTGCTCTTGAAACGGCGACTCTATCAGGTCATGCAACTTGAGAATTGTTACGAGGATCAGCAGTCTCAAGCGGTTTTCGGGTTCCACGTCAGTTCGTCCCATCTCTTCCAAAGCCTCGTGAACAAGGTTCAGCTTCTCGATGTAGGCGAGAATTTCCGGATCCGTGCAATCGCGAGCCTGTATGTGGTGAGCAAATCGGTGCCGGATCTGAGCGAAAATGCTCAGATTGTTGGCGACAGCATCATCGAGGCTGCCGAGCTTCACGGCGAACTCGATGCGATCGCTCAGGTGCTTAACTGGTCGCTTGAGCAAATAGGCTCTTGCCTCTTCAGGCAGGTCCCGAAGGTGGGCCCGAATTAACTCACCCAGATACCGCTCGATGTAGCCAAATCCAATTAGCGTCGCGAGCCGAATGTCGCCGTCGGAGTCGAGTAGTTCGACTACTGCATCTCGATCGGCGGTATGGGGTTTCTCGTCTTCGTCTGGCATCGGGCCACCTTGGGGCCTGACTTGCCAAAGAATCAAGCAGCGAGCATAACGAGCGGACCAGATCGCTGTTGGAGCAGCGATCCGGCCCTAACCTCAACCGTCTTTAGGAGAGACGATCATGGCTTCCAATCCCGTAAACGCCACGCCTGCGCCTCGCAACTATCGCGAGCGCGATGCTGAATTCTGGCAGCTCCACGCCGTGTGGAAGCTGGTCGAGCTGGACGGCGACCAGGCGCAGCGCGAGCTCGCCTTCCGCGATCTTATGCTGTCGTCAGCATCGAGCGCCAGTGCGGCGATGCTGAAGCTGGCTGCGCTTCGGACGTTTCCGGCCACGAAGGCGGGAGAGGAGTTGCGCCCAGGCATGACGCCGCTGGACCTGATCGATTGGGATCTGCAGCGCGCGTCCAAGATTGAAAGCGGCCTAGCATAGCAATTCGGAATGTGGGGCGGGATGTGGGGATGATTTCCATCCTTTTCCCAAAAATCCTGATAAATCAGGCGATTGACAGGATGATTTGGCTCCCCGAGTTGGATTCGAACCAACGACCAAGTGATTAACAGTCACCTACTCTACCGCTGAGCTATCGGGGAGCAGCCCGTCAGGCAGGTGAGCGCCTATATGGGCGGGGATTCGGTTTGGCAAGGCCCGAATTGCCGCAATCTCACCAATTCCTTACGTCATGAACTGTTCGGCCACGATCCGCTCGTCCAGCGTCTGGTGCGGGTCGAACAGCAGGGTCATTTCCATCTCGCGCGCGACTTCGATGTGCACCTCCGCTACGTCGCGCACTTCCTTGGAATCCGCGACGGCCGCCACGGGGCGCTTGGCCGGTTCGTTCACGCGAAAACTAACGCGGCTGCGATCCGGCAGGATGGCGCCGCGCCAGCGCCGCGGGCGAAACGGGCTGATCGGCGTGAGGGCAAGCATGTTCGAATCGAGCGGCAGGATCGGCCCGTTCGCGGAAAGATTGTAGGCGGTCGATCCCACGGGCGTCGAAAGCAGGATGCCGTCACCCGCCAGTTCCGGGATGCGGACACGGCCATTGACGGAAATCTCCAGCTTTGCGGTCTGCCGGGTCTCACGCAGCAGGCTGACTTCGTTGATGGCGCAGTAGGTGTGGCGTTCGCCGGTCTGCGTCGTCACGTTCATGCGCAGCGGCAGGATCGGCACCGGCTTGGCATCGATCAGTCGCTGGGCGAGGCCGCTGGCGCCGTGATACCGGTTCATCAGGAAGCCCACCGTGCCGAGGTTCAGCCCGAAGATGGGCTTGATACGGTTGCGGTCCAGCATGTCGTGCAATGCATCCAGCATGGTGCCATCGCCGCCCAGCGCGATAATCGCATCGGCCTGGTCCGTCGGAACGAAATCATACCGTTCGCCCAGTTCTCGCGCGGCCTTGCCTGCCCGGTCGTCCTGCGAATGGACGAGCGCGAGCTTGTCGAACTTCGGATGATCGCCTGCCACGAAACTCATTCCCCCGATGACGTGCGGCACCCTAAAAACCGGCGTCCCGATTTGCAACGAGGGTTTCTGGCGGGCAGACTTGTTTGCCGAATTTCGACAGGAGGTGCCCATGTCCGTTCCCGTGCAACTCCACGACCGCCGCAGACGTCAGGATCGTCGTCGCAGCGAGCCCCACCCGATCAGCGAAGAGCTCTCTTCCGCGCTGGATGGCGATGGTGTGCAGATCCTGTTCCAGCCGCAATACCGCTGCAAGGACAATGGCATAGCGGGTGCGGAAGCGCTGGTGCGCTGGAAGCACGACGAACACGGCAAATTGTCCGGGGATGCCGTGGTCGCCATTGCCCAATCGGGCGGGATCGCGCGGCGCCTGGCGCGCTACATCGCGCGCGCAGCGCTGGAGGAAGCGAGGAACTGGCCCGAACATCTGCGCCTGTCGCTCAACGTCACGGCGATGGACCTGTTCGATCGCACGTTCGGAGAAGACCTGTTGGCGATGCTGGACAGCACCGGGTTTCCGGCCCGGCGGCTGACGCTGGAGATAACCGAGCAGGCCCTGGTGGCCGATCTGGACCGTTCTGCCCGTCGCCTGAAGCTGCTGGCCGAGACAGGCATTCATATCGCGCTCGACGACTTCGGAGCGGGCTTCTGCAATTTTCGCTACCTCAAGGTGCTGCCGCTCCACTCCCTGAAGCTGGACCGGGCCATGGTGGAAGGCATCGCGAGTGACGAGCGCGACCTGGCCGTGCTGCGCGGCATCGTCGCCATGGCGCGAGCGCTCGACATTGCGGTGGTTGCCGAGGGTATCGAAACCCCCGAACAGCGCGATGTGGTGGTGCAGGAAGGCTGTTCGATCTGGCAGGGTTTCCACGGCGCGAAGCCGATGCCGATGGATGAATTCGCCGCTCTCGTGCGGGCCTAGGCCGCGGCCTTCTCCGCCTTCTTCACGATCCCGCCCAGGCCCTTGGTCAGCTGGAAGAGACCGTTCAGGCGGCTTTGCGGGTCGCCCCATGCGCGGTTGATCTGCAGCTTCATGTCCGGCCGCAGCTTGGCCGTGCCCTTCAGCCTCTCGACATAGGCGATCAGGCCCATCGGATCGGGGAACCGGTCGTTGTGGAAGGTGACCAGCGTGCCGCGCGCGCCGACTTCGATCTTGGCGATATGCGCCTGAATGGCCTGCGCCTTGATCTCGATCAGCCGGATCAGATTCTTGGTCGGCTGCGGCAGTTCGCCGAACCGGTCGATCATCTCGGCCGCGAGCGATTCCACCTCGGCCTTGCCCTCCGCCTGGTTCAGCCTGCGATAGAGCGCCATTCGCACCGCCAGATCGGGCACGTAGTCCTCCGGTATCATGATCGGCGCGTCGACGGTGATCTGCGGGGAAAGGCCGGTGCGATCCGTCTCCAGCCCGGCATCGCCCGCCTTGGCCGCCATGATCGCGTCCTCCAGCATCGACTGGTAGAGTTCGAAGCCGACCTCGCGGATGTGGCCCGACTGCTCGTCGCCCAGCAGGTTGCCGGCGCCGCGAATGTCGAGGTCGTGGCTGGCGAGCTGGAAACCAGCACCCAGGCTATCGAGATCGCCCAGCACCTTCAGGCGTTTTTCCGCCACTTCGTTCAGCGCGGTGTCGGCCGGCGTCGTCAGGTAGGCATAGGCGCGGATCTTGGACCGGCCCACACGGCCCCGCAGCTGGTAGAGCTGGGCCAGGCCGAAGCGGTCGGCGCGGTGAATGATGATGGTGTTGGCGGTCGGCAGGTCCAGACCGCTTTCCACGATGGTGGTGGAGAGCAGAACCTCGTACTTGCCCTCGTAGAAGGCGCTCATCCGCTCCTCGATCTCGCCCGCGCTCATCTGCCCGTGCGCGGCCACGAACTTCACTTCGGGCACCGTCTCCCGCAGCCAGTCCTCCAGCGCGGCCATGTCGGAAATGCGCGGAACGACGATGAAGCTCTGGCCGCCGCGATGGTGTTCGCGCAGCAGCGCCTCGCGCACGACCATGTCGTCCCACTCCATCACGTAGGTGCGCACGGCCAGGCGGTCGACGGGCGGGGTCTTGATGGTGGAAAGCTCCCGCAGGCCCGTCATCGCCATCTGCAGCGTGCGCGGGATCGGGGTGGCCGTGAGCGTGAGGACGTGCACGTCGGCGCGCAGCTGCTTCAGCCTTTCCTTGTGAGTCACGCCGAACCGCTGCTCCTCGTCCACGATGACGAGGCCCAGGTCCTTGAATTTCGTGGTCTTGGACAGGATCGCGTGGGTGCCGATCACGATGTCGATGTCGCCCGAAGCGAGGCCGTCGCGGGTTTCCTTCATTTCGCGTGAAGGAACGAGGCGGGAAAGGCGACCGATCTTCAGCGGGAAGCCGGCAAAGCGGTCGGCAAAGTTCTGGAAATGCTGTCGGGCGAGCAGGGTGGTGGGGGCGATCATGGCCACCTGCTGTCCGTTCATCGCCGCGACGAAGGCGGCGCGCAGCGCAACCTCGGTCTTGCCGAAGCCCACGTCTCCGCAGACGAGTCGATCCATCGGCTTGCCGCTTTCGAGGTCGCTCAGCACCTCGGCGATGGCCTGTTCCTGGTCCTCGGTCTCCTCGTACTGGAAGCGGTCGAGAAACTGGTTGTAGCTCGCTTCCTCGGGTTCCAGCACAGGTGCCTTGCGCAGGGCGCGGCGCGCGGCGACTTCCATCAGTTCGCCAGCGATGGCGCGGATGCGTTCCTTCAGCCGGGCGCGGCGCTTCTGCCATGCCTCGCCGCCCAGGCGGTCCAGCGGCGCGCCTTCCTCGCTGCTGCCATAGCGCGAGAGGACGTCGAGATTCTCGACCGGGATGTAGAGCTTGTCCCCGCCGGCATATTCCAGCATCACGCAATCGTGCTGGCTCTTGCCCACGGCGATGGGTTCGAGGCCCAGGTACTTGCCGATGCCGTGATCCACGTGCACCACCAGGTCTCCGCGGCTGAGCGCCTGCAATTCTGCGAGAAAGGCGTCGGCATCCTTCTTGCGCTTGCGTCGACGCACCAGGCGATCGCCGAGGAGGTCCTGCTCGGTGACGACTTCCAGTTCGTCGTTGGCAAAGCCGGTGTCGAGCGGCAGCACCATGGCAGTGGTCTTGCCCTTCGCCGCTGCGCCCAGCGCCTCCTGCCAGGTTTCGGCAAGGCCCACGGGAGTTCCCGCTTCCTCGATGATCGAGGTGATGCGGCTGCGTGATCCCTGCGAATAGGCGGCGAGAAGAGGACGCTTTCCGGCCTTTACCACGTCCTTGAAATGCGCGGCCGCCGCTTCGTAGACGTTCTTCCCCGCCGAACGCTCCGGCGTGAAGTCGCGAGCGGAGCGGAAGCCGAAATCGATAACGGTGTCGCTTTCCGGCTCCGCGAAGATCGATGAGCGGTGAATTGGCCACCCGGTCATGGCCGAGCCGAATTCGTCCTCGGTCAGGTACAGGGCACCGGGTTCCAGCGGGCGATAGCTGCCCTTGGACTGGCCCGAGATGTCGCCGCGCTGGCGATGGTAGTCGGCGATGTCCTTGAGCCGCTCCTCAGCCGCCGGCAGGGCACCGGAATCGATCACCAGCGCATCGTCTTCGGAAAGGTGATCGAACAGCGTCGACAGCCGATCCTCGAAGAGCGGAAGCCAGTGCTCCATGCCAGCAAGGCGGCGCCCTTCGCTGACGGCCTCGTAAAGCGGATCCTGCGTGGCATCTGCGCCGAACATCTCGCGATAGCGGCTGCGGAAGCGCTTGATGGAGTCCTCGTCCAGCAGTGCCTCGCTGGCGGGCAGAAGTAGGTGGCTGTCGATGGTCGAGGTGGTGCGCTGGGTGCCGGGATCGAACAGCCGCAGCGATTCCAGTTCGTCGCCGAAGAAATCGAGCCGCAGTCCCGCTTCGAGCCCGCTGGGATAGATATCGACGATGGAGCCGCGCATGGCGAATTCGCCCGTGTCCACCACGGTGTCGACGCGCGTGTATCCCTGTCGCCGAAGCAGGGCGGCCAGGCTCTCGTGCCCGATTTCCGTGCCCACCTTGAATTCGCGCACCGCCTCCCGAATGCGGAAGGGGGTGAGCACGCGCTGGAGCAGGGCGTTGATGGTGGTGACGACCAGCTGGTTGCCCTTGCTGCCCGACTGCAGGGAATGCAGCGCGGCCAGTCGCCGGGCGCTGACCGAGAGGGCGGGGCTGGCGCGGTCGTAGGGCAGGCAGTCCCAGGCGGGAAACTCGATCACCTGCAATTCCGGCGCGAAGAAGTGCGCGGCGTCGGTAACGGCACGCATGGCCGCATCGTCGGGTGCGATGAACACGGCCCGCTTTTTCGCCGCCCGGGCAAGGTCGACCATCACAAGCGGCTGCGCCCCGCGCACGACCGATGCGAGGGTAAGCGGCAATGGGGCTTTCAGGATGCGTTGAAGATCGGGCATGGACTTTTGAAAGGCGCGGGCGGCTGGGCGGTTCCGGCGCGCCTTGCCCCTAGATCTTCACATAGTCCAGCTTTCGCATGGCTTCCATCTGCGGACCGGCGAACGCGTCGGGCACCTGCGCCGTGCCCAGGGCCCAGGCCATCACGTCGACATCGTCATGATCCAGCAGCGCCTCGAACCAGGCCAGACCGGCCTCATCCCATTCCTCGTGATAGCGGTCGAAATAGCCGCCGAACATGTAGTCGGCCTCCCGCGTGCCGCGATGCCAGGCGCGAAACCGGGCGCGGTTCATGCGGGTTGTCAGGTCTGTCTCTTCGGTCATGAAAACGGGGCCTTTCGCGCGAAAGGCCCCGTCTAGGCACTTGCTGGCGGCGATCAAGGGTGCGTGTGGGTATAGAGGGTCATCGAATCCTCTACCATCGCATCCATTTCCTCGCGAAGGGCTCCGAGTTGTTCCTCGCCGCCGACCATTTCCGTCAGGGCTTCCACGAATGCCATACGGCTGGCCGGAGCATGGCTGTCGAAAGTCGCCATGCCGTCGGGCTCTTCTGCGACGACGATGATGTCATAGTCCGGATTCATCATCACCCAGTGGATCGCCTGGGGAGACATTCCCGCGGCCTCGCGCGCCGGATTGATGTAGGTTTCGATGACTTCGAGCCAACGATTCTCATCGGCATCCTCGGCAAACTCGAACATCGTGACGGAGTAGGTGGTGCGCGGTTCTTCCGGCTCGTCCTGCGCAAATACCGGAGTCGCGACAAGCGTGAAAGCGGTCACGGCGGCAGCAAGCTTCAGAGATCTTAGCATATTCAGTCCCCCTTGGAGCCGGGGACGTACCCCGGCCATGAGCGACCCTCGCCCACGGGCTTAGCATCAGGCGGGAATGTGACAAGGCGCGGTGTTGATGCTTTTTCGGGCATGCTTCGCATTCTCCGGCCCATTGGCTAAGGCTTGCGATCATGCGGCCCGACGTCCTCAATCCCCTCTTCGCCGAGACCGAAAGCCTCGAAGGTATCGGCCCGAAGCTCAAGAAGCCGCTCGAAAAGCTGGGCCTGACGCGCGTTCGCGACGTGCTCTATCACCTGCCCGAGCGGTTCGTGGTGCGCCGCGCCGTCCAGGACCTCGACGACGCGAACGTGGGGGAACAGATCGTTATCGCGCTGGACGTGGTGGAGCACCGTGCCAGCCGCAGCCAGCGCGGCCCCTATCGCGTGCTGGCGAGCGACGCCAAGGGCAACATCTGCGCGCTCACGTTCTTCGGGCGCGCCAGCTACACGGCGAAGAAGCAGCTGCCGGTGGGAGAGAAACGCTGGGTGGCCGGCCGTCTCGACCAGTACGACCAGATGCTGCAGATCGTCCATCCCGACCACGTTTCCGAAAAGAGCGACGGGGCGATGGGCCAGCTGGTGGAGCCGATCTATCGCCTTTCGGAGGGGCTGACCCAGCCGCGGGTAGCCAGCCTTGTCGAGCAGTCGCTGGCGCGGGCACCGGACCTGCCGGAATGGATCGAACGCACGACGCTGGACCGACAGGGCTGGCCGACCTGGCGTGACGCCGTGGCGCTGGCGCACAAGGGGGAGAACGCGAAGGCGAGAGACCGCCTCGCCTACGACGAACTGTTCGCCAACGCGCTGGCGCTGATGCTCGTTCGCGAGACGAACCGGAAGCGCAAGGGCCAGGTTCTGCAGGGCGATGGACGCCTGCGGAACAAGTTGCAGCTTCCGTTCCCGCTCACGGGGGCGCAGACGCGTTCCATTGCGGAAATTGCCGGAGACATGGCGCAGCCTTCCCCGATGCTGCGCCTGCTGCAAGGCGACGTCGGCGCGGGCAAGACGGTTGTCGCGCTCGAGGCGATGCTTGTCGCGGTCGAGGCGGGCGCGCAGGCAGCGATGCTGGCGCCGACCGAACTTCTCGCCCGTCAGCATTTCGATACCCTGCGTGCGATGGCCCGGCCGACCGGCGTGGAGATCGCTTTGCTGACCGGACGCGACAAGGGCAAGGCGCGCGAAAGCATCCTGATGGGTCTGCTGGACGGAGGCATCGACATCGTCGTCGGCACCCACGCGATTTTCCAGGAGAGCGTCGGCTACAGGAACCTGGGCCTCGTGGTGATCGACGAGCAGCACCGGTTCGGCGTGTCGCAGCGGCTGATGCTGTCGCAGAAGGGAAGGGTGACCCCGCATACCCTGGCGATGACGGCGACGCCGATCCCGCGCACTCTGGTACTGGCCAATCACGGGGAGATGGAAGTCAGCCGCCTCGACGAATTGCCGCCGGGCAGGCAGGCCATCGACACGCGCGTCCTGCCGGTCGACCGGCTTCAGGATATCGTTGCCGCCGTTGGCCGCCATGTCGAAAGCGGGCAGCAGGCCTACTGGGTGTGCCCGATGGTTCGCGGGACCGAAAGCGAGAACGACGACCTTGCCGCCGCCGAGGCGCGCTTCGCGGGACTCAAGGAGCATTTCGGTGACGATGTGGTGCTGGTCCACGGCCAGCTCGCGCCGGAGATGAAGGATGCCGCCATGGCGCGGTTCGCGGAGGGCAAGGCCAAGGTGCTGGTTGCCACCACGGTGATCGAGGTCGGCGTGGACGTGCCCAATGCAACGCTGATGGTGATCGAGCAGGCGGAGCGCTTCGGCCTTGCCCAGCTGCACCAGCTGCGCGGCCGGGTAGGGCGGGGCAGCGAGAAATCGACATGCCTGCTGTTGCGCTCCAGCGAGCTCAGCGAGACGGGCAAGAAGCGGCTCGAGCTGATGAAGAGCAGCCAGGACGGATTCCTGCTGGCCGAGGAAGACCTGAAACTGCGCGGCGGCGGCGAACTGCTGGGCACGCGGCAGAGCGGGGAGGAAGGGTTCTCGCTCGCCAGCCTGGAGCAGGTCACTCGCCTGCTCGACGTGGCCAATGCAGATGCGAAGCTGCTTGTCGAGAATCAGGGCGGCCTTTCCAACCCCGATCGGGGGGAAGCGGCACGCATGGTGCTCTACCTGCTGGAGCGCGACTGGGGTGTGCAGACACTGCGAAGTGGATAGTCCGCAAAAACCGGATTGCGCGCGACGAAAATCAGCGTAAACAGCGCGTTCCGGCTGGTCGAGCGGGGCGTTCCCGCTGCAAGCCTGGTGGAACCCACGAATGCTACTTGACCGGGTAAAGCCGCTCGACGCCATTTTGGCGACTGCCGAGCGCAAATCGCTTCATCGTTCACTTTCCGGCATCCAGCTCATGCTTTTCGGCATCGGCTGCATCATCGGCACCGGCATCTTCGTTCTGACTGCGGCCGGCGCACAGAAGGCCGGACCGGGCCTGATGCTGGCCTTCATAATCGCCGGTGCCGTCTGCATCGTTGCCGCGCTCTGCTATGCGGAGGTGGCGGCAATGATCCCCGTGGCGGGATCGGCCTACACCTACACATATGCCTCCAGCGGCGAGTTTCTCGCCTGGACGGTAGGCTGGGCGCTCGTCCTCGAATATGCGGTGGCTGCCAGCGCGGTCTCGGTTGGCTGGTCAGGCTACTTCAGCGGTACGATCCTGCAGGAATTCTTCGGATTGGAATTGCCCGCGTGGCTTTCCGCCGGCCCCCTCTCGCTTGGAGGCGCGCCGGGCGGATTCATCAACCTGCCCGCGATGGTGATCGCCTTGCTCGTCACCTGGCTGCTGATGATCGGAACGAGCGAGAGCGCGAAGGTCAATGCGGTGCTGGTCGCGATCAAGGTGGCGGCGCTGACGGCCTTCATCGCGCTGACGCTGACAAGCCCCGAATTCGATGCAGAACGCTTCAATCCCTTCCTCCCCGCCGGTTTCGGCGGCGGCTTCGGTAGTGGGCTGGGCGCCGTCGGCGCTGCGGCGACGATCTTCTTCGCCTATGTCGGTTTCGATGCCGTCTCGACGGCGGCAGAGGAAACGAAGAACCCGCAGAAGAACGTGCCGTTCGGCTTGATCGGTTCGCTGCTGTTCTGTACCGTTTTCTACATCCTCGTCGCGGCGGGGGCGATCGGCACCATCGGCGGACAGCCGATCATGGGGCCGGACGGGATTCCGTTCCCCGCGGGCAGCGAGGAACTGGCGCGGCAGTGCGCCATGCCGCAATATGCCGCCGCTCTGGTCTGCTCGGACGAGGCGCTGGCTCACGTCCTGCGACAGATCGGGTTCTCCGGCATCGGCAACATGCTCGGCATCGCCGCATTTCTCGCGCTGCCGTCGGTGATCCTGGTGCTGATCTTCGCACAGACGCGCATTTTCTTCGTGATGAGCCGCGACGGCCTGCTGCCGGAACGTCTCAGCGCCGTGCACCCCAGGTGGAAGACTCCGCACGTCGTCACGCTGACCACGGGTCTCGTCGTGGCAATCGGCGCGGCGTTCTTTCCCGTGGGCCTGCTGGCGGACTACGCCAACGCCGGCACTCTCTACGCCTTCTTCATGGTCGCGGTGACGGTCATGGTGCTGCGCAGGAAGGACCCGCACACGCACCGGCCTTTCCGCATGAAGGGTGTCTGGATCGTCGCCCCTCTGACGATGGCGGGCTGTCTCTATCTCTACCTCAACCTGCCGTGGCAGGCGATCGCGGTACTTCCGGTCTGGGGTCTGATCGGGATCGCGATCTATTTCGCCTACAGCCGCAGGCGCAGTCATCTGGGCCAGGGCATCGTCGAGGTCGTCGACGATGTTGCGGGAGAGGAGAACATGGTGCCGATCCATCCGCCGGCGCCGGAGGGGAGCACCTAAGTCGCTTGCCAAGCGCCCTTGCGTCGCTAGTCTCCCGCGAAACCAATTCCCGCAGGAGTCTCCCCGCAAATGAACCGCCTTTTCGCTGCCACCGCCCTTGCCCTGTCCGCTGCCGTCCCTCTTCCGGTACTTGCCCAGTCCGCAGAGGAAGACTTCACCGAACTGCGCGAGGACGTGTGGCAGTGGACGCTCGACAATTCGCCATATCTCGCCACCGAGATCGGCGACCGGCGCGGTGATGGCGAACTCGGCGACCCGTCGATGGAAGGGTATGACCGGCGCCTGGCGGAAACGCGCGCCTTTCAGCAGCGCCTGGAGGCGATCGACGTGGATGCGCTGCCGGACAACCTCGGCATCGACTATGCGCTGATGCAGCGCGATTTCCGCGATACGCTAGAAGCGGCTGAGTTCGATCAGGATCGCTACATCACCTTCACCAATCGCGGCGGGCCGCAGGGGGCGATTGCGGGGCTGCCCTATTCCTCGCCGCTGTTCACCGTGGCGGACTACGACAGCTACCTTTCCCGGCTAGAGGCATTTCCCGCCTACATTCAGGCCTTTATCACGCGCAACGAAGGCGGCATCGAACGCGGGCTGACCCAGCCGTGCGAACCGATGGAAGGGTACGAGAACTCGATCGCCGGCCTGATAGCGGAATCGCCGGAAGATTCGGTCTGGTGGGAGGCCTTCGAGACGCGCCCCTCCGCCATTTCCCAGGATGCATGGCAGGATCTGCAGGTGCGCGCCCGTTCCGCCATCAGCGACGGCGCGTTCGAGGGGCTGGGCACCTTCCTGGAATACTACGAGGAAGAATACGCCCCCAATTGCCGCGCCGGCGCATCTCCCGGCATCGGCATGACACCCGGCGGCCAGGACTACTACGCCTACCGCGTGCGCAGTTTCACCACCACCGACATGACGCCGCGGGAAGTGCACGAGCTGGGCCTGACCGAAGTCGCCCGCATTCGCGCGGAAATGGAAGCCGTCGCCGCCGAGGCCGGGTTCGACAGCCGCGAGGCATTCATCGAGCACCTGCGCACCGATCCACAGTATTATCCGGAGGACGAGGAAAGCTACCTCGAATACACGGCCGCCCTGGCGAAGGAGATCGACGGGTGGATGCCGCGCCTGTTCGGCACGCTGCCGCGCCTGCCCTATACCGTTCAGCCTATCCCGGCGGCCAGTGCGCCCGGCAACACCACGGCCTATTACGAGAGCGGGTCAATCGCCACCGGCCAGCCCGGCATCTACCGCCTGAACCTGACCGAGCTCGACCAGCGACCCCTGTGGGAACTGCCCGCGCTCGGCGTGCACGAGGCCGTGCCGGGTCACCACCACCAGATCGCCCTGCAACAGGAACTCGATATCCACCCGCTGCGCCAGCGCGGCACCTTCTTCACCGCCTTCGTGGAGGGCTGGGGCCTCTATTCGGAGCGGCTCGGCATCGAAATGGGCCTGTACGACACGCCCGCCAAGCAGATGGGGCGTCTTTCCTACGAGATGTGGCGGGCCAACCGCCTTGTGGTGGATACCGGCATCCACGCACTGGGTTGGACGCGCCAGCAGGCAGTGGACTACATGCTGGACAACACCGCACTTTCCGAAGGTAACATCAACGCCGAGGTGAACCGCTACATCACCTGGCCCGGGCAGGCGCTGGCCTACAAGCTGGGTGAGCTCAAGATCCGCGAACTGCGCACCCGCGCCGAAGAAGCGCTGGGCGACCGGTTCGACCTGCGCGATTTCCACGACACGGTTCTGGAAAACGGTTCCGTTCCCCTCGACGTGCTGGAGGCGCACGTCGATGGCTGGATCGCGGAGCAGCTGGCCGCCTGATCGGGAAAGGAGGGGCGAAGGGACTGGTTAAGGCCCAATGCAGTTGCCAGTCCTACATTGCCCACCTAAACGGCATCTCCCCTCCTCAATCGAGAAGCGAAGCACCTTTCCGTGATCCTTTCCCCATTTGAATGGACCATCGCCAAGCGATACATGCTGCCTGGCCGCAGCGAAGCCGTGATCGCGCTGGTGGCGGGCATTTCCATCACCGTCGTCATGCTCTCGGTCGCCATGCTCGTGATCGTGATGAGCGTGATGAACGGTTTTCGCGCCGAACTGCTGGATCGCATCACCGGGCTGAACGGCCATGCGGTGGTGCAGATCTTCGGCGGGCGCATGGAAAACTGGGAGGACATTCTCGAGGAAGTGCGGGAAACGCCCGGTGTCACGCGCGCATCGCCGCTTATCGAACAGCCGCTGCTCGCCACCTACAATGGCCGGGCAGAGGGCATCTTCGTGCGTGGCAACACGGCGGAAGATATCGATCGCATGGCCGACAACGTGCTGATCGGCGACATGTCGACCCTGCAGCCCGGCGCGCGCAACGTGGCCATCGGCTCGCGCTTGCAGCAGAACCTGGGAATTCGCCTGGGCGACACGCTCACCGTCATCAATCCGCAGGGCAGGCCGACGCCTTTCGGCACCGTGCCACGGCAGATCGGCTATACCGTCACCGCCGTCTTCGAAGTGGGCCTCTACGACTTCGACGAGCGGTTCGTGGTGATGCCCATTCCCGAGGCGCAGACGCTGCTGATGTCGGGCGACACGGTCAGCATGATAGAGGTGCAGACCGAAGACCCGGACCGGGTGGACGAAATCCTCGCGCCGCTGGTGGAGCGGCTCTCCGGCCAGGCGCAGGTGCTGAACTGGCAGGACATGAACGCCTCCCTGTTCGAAGCCCTGCAGGTGGAGCGTGTGGCGATGGCCTTCGCGCTGGGCATCATCGTGCTGGTGGCGGCCTTCAATATCCTCTCGTCGCTCGTGATGCTGGTGCGATCCAAGACGCGCGACATCGCCATCATGCGAACCATGGGCGCGACGCGGCGAAGCCTGCTCAAGATATTCGTGACGACCGGCTCCATCGTCGGCGTGATCGGCACCGGCGCCGGCGTGGCGCTGGGACTGATCGTCTTGTTCTTCCGCCAGCCCATCGTGGAAGGCATCGGTGTCGCATTCGGCGTCGAGCTGTGGGATCCTTCGGTCCGGTTCCTTACCGAACTCCCGGCGAAAACCGATCCTATCGAAGTGCTGGCCATCGCGGGTTCGGCGATGGGCCTGGCGTTCCTCGCCACGCTCTACCCGGCATACCGCGCTGCCAATACCGACCCGGTGGAGGTGCTCCGCTATGAATAACACGGTCCAGCCGGTCATCCGCCTGCGCAACCTGGCGCGCAGTTTCGAGCAGGGCGGCGTGCGCATCGACGTGCTGCGCGGCGTCAACCTGGAAATCGCGCCGGGCGAGATCGTCGCCCTGCTCGGCCCTTCGGGTTCGGGCAAGTCCACCATGCTGCAGGCCGTAGGCTTGCTTGAAGGCGGCTTTTCCGGGCAGATCGAGCTCGCCGGAACCGAAGCGAGCGAGCTCGACGCCGCCGACCGCACGACCCTGCGGCGGGAGCACCTGGGCTTCGTCTACCAGTTCCATCACCTGCTGCCCGATTTCACGGCGCAGGAAAACGTGATGCTCCCGCAACTGCTGTTGGGCACGAAGCGGGCGGATGCCGTTACGCGTGCAGAAGAGTTGCTGGGCGCACTGGGACTGGAACACCGCCTCGACCACCGGCCCAGCCAGCTTTCGGGCGGCGAGCAGCAGCGCGTTGCCGTGGCCCGTGCCCTAGCCAACAAACCTCACCTCGTGCTGGCGGACGAACCGACCGGCAATCTGGACGAGAAGACTGCCGACCGGGTGCTGGGCCAGTTCCTGGAACTGGTACGCGGGCAGGGCAGCGCCGCGCTGGTCGCCACGCATAACGAGAGACTGGCATCGCGCATGGATCGCGTGGTGCGCCTGCACGACGGACGCATCGACTAGGGAAACCGCCGGGCGGGCGGGGCGTTGATCGGGAAAGGAGGATTTTTCCATGACCGACCATCCCAGCACCTACAAGGCCGAAGACACCCACCGCGAAGGCATCCAGTGGGACGACCGCGCCTTCCTGCATGCTTCCAACGATGGCGATGGCGTGCTCGACGGCGCGAAGTCAATTCGCAGCGGCACCTTTTCCGAACTGGTACGCCAGGTCGCATCGCTGCCGGAGGACGAGCGACACAAGTACTACATCGAGAAAGCCGGCGACCGAGAATTTCACGCCGACGAAATCACGACGCTGGCCGGGCGCAAGGATTTCCCCGCCAGCGGCTGACTTGCGATCCCGCGGTTTCCGGGTAGTCCTTACTCCGGGACACTGAGGGGAGAGACCGATGTCGTTAATCGCCGCCGTGCTTCTGGCCGCGCTGCAACAGGCTCAGGAGCCGCAAGCCGCGGCCCCGCCGCCGCCCGATCCTTGCGCTGCCCGGCAGTTTGCCGCCTTCGACTTCTGGGTCGGCGAGTGGGACGTCTATCAGACGGGGAGCGAGACGCAGGTCGCCACCAGCCTGATCGAGAAGGTCAGCAACGGTTGCGCCGTGCGCGAGACGTGGATGCCGTTGCAGGGCGGGGGCGGAACCAGCATCACCAGCCTCGACCCGCGCTCGGGCACATGGCGTCAGCTGTGGGTCGGCGCGCAACCGGGGCAGATCGAGTTCGAAGGCGGGCCGGTCGATGGAGACATGGTGCTGACCGGATATTGGGGACGAACGCCGCAGGGCGAACCAAACCTCGTCCGCATGACCTATTCGCTGGGGGAAGACGGTTCCGTTCGCCAGTACGGACAGGCCAGCACCGACCATGGCCGGACATGGAGCGACAGCTTCGATCTCACCTACCGGCCAAAGGCGGGGTAACCTTTTTGCCCGCTCCTGCGAAAAGGCGGGAAGACTAGGAGGTCGCCATGCTCGAAGCCGCCAATGCCTGGATTCTTGCGCTGGGCTCCCAGTACAACGTCAATCCGTATATCTTCGCCGCCATCTACGTCGGGGCGATCCCGTTTTTCTTCGCCTCCATCGCCTGGCTTGTGCGGCGGGCGCGGGCGGGGCGATCGACCGTGGCGCCGACCATGCTGGCGGGTTTCTTCTTCGTTTCCGCCTACATCTACCTCGCCATCTTCGGGCAGGATATTCCGCTGTGGGTGTGGATTTTTCTGGCCGCGCTGATCGTCTACGGCGCCGTCTCGACCATTCGTGACACCCGGCGCAAGATCGCCGCCGCAACTGTGGACGAGCCGGGGGACAGCTAGGCGCCCGCGCTTGGAGAATCCCCGCCTGCTGCCCATATTGGCGCGATGCCGTTTGCTCCCTTCGTCCCCCTCCGCGTGCTATCCAGTTATTCGATGCTGGAGGGCGCGATCGATCCCAAGGCGATTGCGAAACTGGCCAAGGAACGCGGCTTTCCGGCCGTCGCCATCTGCGACCGCAACGGTCTCTACGGCTCCAGCATGTTCGCCTCTGCCTGCCAGGGGGAGGGAGTGCAGCCCATCGTCGGCACGCTGCTGGGCGTGCTGGCCGATGACGGGGAGACGGTGGACCACCTTCCCTTGTTCGCGCAGGACGAGGACGGTTGGAACAACCTGTGTCACCTCGTCAGCCGCGGGCACCTCGACAGGCCGCTAGAACGCGTCCCGCACGTCGGCATGGCGGATTTCGAAGGGCGCACCGACGGCCTGATTGCCCTGACCGGCGCCAGCGAGGGAGCGATCACGCGCCTGCTGGCGGATGGCAAGGAACGGCAGGCCCACGCCCTGGCTGACCGCATGGCTTCCCTGTTTCCCGGGAGACTCTACGTCGAACTGGCGCGGCGCGGCGATCCGGTGGAGGAAGCCGCGGAGCAGGGCCTGATCGATCTCGCCTATGCCAAGAACCTGCCGCTCGTGGCCACGAACCCGGCCAATTTTGCAGAGCCGCACATGCACAGCGCGCATGACGCCATGCTGTGCATTGCCAATTCCAGCCAGATCGACAGCGACAATCGCCCCACCTCAAACGCGGAGGCCTACGTCAAGTCGGCCGCGCAGATGGCCGACCTGTTCGCCGACCTGCCCGAGGCGACCGAGAACACGCTGGTCATCGCCCAGCGTTGCGCCTTCGCACCGCCGCGCCGCAAGCCGATCCTTCCCAGCCTGGCAGGCGACCTGGAGGGCGAGGAGCGAATGCTGGAGGAGGACGCGCGCAAGGGCTTGGCAGCGCGCCTCGAGCAATACGGCGAGCTCTCGGACGAGGAACTGAAGACCTATGTCGACCGGCTCGACTACGAAGTCGGTATCATCAAGAACATGGGTTTCCCCGGTTACTTCCTGATCGTTGCCGACTTCATCAAGTGGGCCAAGGCGCAGGGGATTCCCGTAGGGCCGGGTCGTGGCTCGGGCGCGGGCAGCCTGGTGGCCTGGGCGCTGACCATTACCGACCTCGATCCGATCCGACTGGGCCTGCTGTTCGAGCGTTTCCTGAACCCCGAACGCGTCTCCATGCCGGACTTCGACATCGACTTCTGCGAAACGCGACGCGGCGAGGTGATCCGCTATGTCCAGGAGCGGTACGGCAAGGACAAGGTCGCGCAGATCATCACCTTCGGCAAGATGAAGGCGCGCGCCGTGCTGCGCGATACCGGACGCATCCTGCAGATGCCCTATGGCCAGGTGGACCGCCTCACCAAGATGGTGCCCAATCACCCAACCGACCCGTGGACCCTGCCGCGCACGCTGAACGGCGCCGCCGATTTCAAGCGCGAGTACGACAACGACAACGAGGTGAAGCGCCTCGTCGATCTGGCCATGCAGCTGGAGGGTTTCCCGCGCAATTCCTCCACCCACGCGGCGGGCGTGGTGATCGGCGACCGGCCGCTGAGCCAGCTGGTGCCGCTCTACCGCGATCCGCGCTCGGACATGCCGGTAACGCAGTTCGACATGAAGCATGTCGAGGATTCGGGTCTGGTGAAGTTCGACTTCCTCGGCCTGAAGACGCTTTCGGTGCTACGGAAGGCGGTGGACCTTCTGAAGCGTCGCAATATCGAGATCGATCTCGACACCCTGGCCTGGGACGATCCCGGCGTGTTCGATCTCCTGAAGCGCGGCGATACCGTGGGCGTGTTCCAGCTGGAATCCGAGGGCATGCGGCGCACCCTGACGGCGGTGAAGCCCACCAAGTTCGAGGATATCATCGCGCTCGTCTCGCTCTATCGGCCCGGCCCGATGGACAACATCCCCAGCTTCGGCAAGCGCAAGGCGGGCGAGGAGGAAATCGTCTACCCGCATCCCAAGCTGGAAGGCATCCTGGCCGAGACCTACGGCATCTTCGTCTATCAGGAACAGGTGATGCAGGCCGCGCAGATCCTGGCCGGATATTCGCTGGGCGATGCCGACCTGCTGCGCCGCGCCATGGGCAAGAAGGTGCAGGCCGAGATGGACGCGCAGCGCCAGCGCTTCATCGACGGTTGCGGAGAAGTCTCCGGTATCGATCCCAAGCAGGCGAACGAGTTGTTCGACTTGATCGACAAGTTCGCCGGCTACGGCTTCAACAAGTCGCACGCCGCCGCCTACGCGCTGCTCAGCTACCAGACGGCTTGGCTGAAGGCGCACTATCCGGAAGAATTCTACGCCGCATCCATGTGCTTCGACATGCACCAGTCGGAAAAGCTGGCGGTGTTCGTGGACGACCTGCGCCGCAACGGCGTGCAATTACTGGCGCCCGATATCGGCAAGTCCGAAGCCGAGTTCATGGTGGAGACCACCGACGAGGGCTACGCCGTGCGATATGCCCTGGCGGGAATCCGCAACGTGGGCGAACGCGCGATGGAGCAGCTTGTCGCGGAGCGCGAGGCCCATGGTCCCTACGAGAACCTGGAAGACCTGTTCGAACGGCTTCCCGCGGGATCGATGAACCGCAAGCAGCTGGAAAGCCTGGCCGGCGCGGGCGCTTTCGATTCCTTCGAACCGAACCGGGCAAAGGTTCTGGCCAATGCCGACATGCTTTTGGCGATCACCGACGCTGCCAATCGCGAGCGCAGCAGCGGGCAGGCCGGGCTTTTCGGCAGCGAGGAGAAGTCCGAGCCCACCTTGCGCCTCGTCGATGCCGACGCATGGCCGCGTGCGAAACAGATGGAAGTGGAACGCGACGTGTTCGGGTTCTACTTCGCCGCGCACCCGGTGCAGGAATTCCGTGAAGTCGCCTCGGCGAACGGCGCTCGCTCCTATGCCGCGCTGATGGACAGCGGGGTGGAGGGCGGCCGCCAGCCTGCAGTGATGGCTGCGATGGTGGAAAGTTTCAGCAAGGGCCGCACCAAGCGCGGCGCGGAGTTCGTTCGCGCCGATTTCTCGGACAGTTCAGGGCAATTCAGCGCCGCGTGCTTCGAGGAATCGCTGGTCGACAGCTTTGTCCGCTGGGCCGAGGACGGGACTTGCGTGCTGCTGAACGTGGAACTGGATTCGCCCAATCCCGACGATCCCCCGCGCGTGACAGTGCGCGGAGCACGTCCGCTGTCGGACGTGAAGAGCTCTGCCAAGATGCAGCTGACCGCCGAGGTTCACGATGCCGGGGCCATCGCCGCGCTGGCGCAGATGCTGGAAATCGGGCGCGCCGGGCACGGCGAAGTCGTGCTGACGCTGTGTTTGGAAGAAGACAACACGCCGCGCATGCTGCTGGGCAGCGATTTCAAACTCGGCGGTGAACTGGTGGACCGGCTTTCGACCATTCCCGGCCTCGCCAACGTCGCGCTCGCGCCGATCCGTGGCGTCGGACACCTGCGCCTGGTCGCCTGAGAGACATCTAGCCACGCCCGCGTCGGCATTTCGACGCGCCTCCAGCAGAAACAGAAAGGGCCGGGATCGCTCCCGGCCCTTTTCGTTGTTCGGTCCGTGTGGACTTACATGCCCGAACCCGGACCGTAAGTGATTTCCACGCGGCGGTTCTGCAGTTCGCGAACACCGTCGGCGGTCGGCACGCGGGGCATGCTCTCGCCGAAGGCTTCGGTCGAGATACGACCGGCCGGGATGCCGCGACCGGTGAGGTATTCCTGCACCGAGTCATTGCGACGCTCTGCCAGGCCCATGTTGTACTGGACCGTGCCCGAACGGTCGGTGTGACCGGCCAGCATGATCGCCGCAGTACCGCAATCGCCGTAGGCGGTGATGGCGGAGTTGAGCACCGTGGCCGCTTCCGGCGTGATGGTCGACTCGTCCCAGTCGAAGAACACGATGTAGGGGCCCTGCTCGCAGACCGGCGCCGGCGGGGGCGGCGGGGGCGGCGGGGGAGGAGGCGGCGGAGGCGGCGGGGGCGGAGGCGGCGGCGGCGGGGGAGGCGGCGGAGCCGGTTCCTCACCACCGAAATTGAAGATGAAGGTGCCCAGCACGGTATGCGTGCCGACGTGCCCTTCGAAATCGCGGCCGATGTTGTCGACCAGCTCGACATCGGTCACGCGGTGATACTTGTACTTGATCGACGCATCGACATTGTCCGACACGGGCGCGCGAACCTGCGCGATGCCCTGCCAGGCAAAGCGGGTGTCGTCGTCGTCAAGGAAGCCGGGGCTCGGCTCGAAGGCGGTGACGTTGTTGAAGCTGGCGTTCGAGATACCTACGCCGCCACCCAGAGAAACACCGAAGGAGTCGTGTCCGCCAAAGTCGAGCAGGGCGTTGAACATCCCGCTCCATACGGAAAGCTCACCGGCAACCGGATCAAGCACTCCGGTCGCGATTTCGTAGCCGTTCGTGGTCGTAAATCCCGGAATGCCGAGGATCGGACCGGCATCGATCGTGTCGATGTCGAAATCCTTGTACGAACCCTCGACCTCGAAACGAAGCGGACCGGCGTCGTAACCCAGCAGCGCTTCGGCTTCCCAGCCCAGTTCGCTTTCCAGCGTCACGACCTGCTCGAAGATCTGGTCTTCCAGTTCGGTCCGCTCGGCCTTGCCGATGCCCGAACCCGCGCCGATATAGAATTGACCGTCGTCGGCCATGGCCGGCGTGGCGACGAACGCCGAAGCCGACAGCAGGGCGACCGTATATTTTTTCATCAGGATTCCCCCATCTCAAGGAGCGTTCAAGAACGCACGTGATCGCGTCGGCGGCAGGCCGCCAATGCGATGAAACTGTCGCGCGTCGTAACCCAATTCGCTGCGATTGCGAAGCATTTCATAGCAATTGCAGCTGTCCGCGCGCGAGGGGTGGTCTAAATGCAACGGTATCGAGTTCGAACCGCTCCTTGCCGATGCCGGACCGGCGGCAGGCAATGCGGAAGCGCGCGCGGAAGAGATCGGCCCACACGCCTTTCGGCCTCATCCGGGTGAAAAAGTCAGGGTCGTTGTCCTTCCCCTGCCTGATCGAGCGCACGATGCTCATCACCTTGCCCGCCCGCTCCGGATAGTGGACGTCCAGCCATTCGCGGAACAGCGGCGCCACCTCGTGCGGCAGGCGCAGGGGCATCCAGTCGCAGCTCCTGACGCCAAGCGCGGCGGCCCTGGCGACGATGGCCTCCATGAATTCGTCGGTAATCGCGGGGATGACGGGCGCGACGGAGCAATGCACGGGTATCCCCGCATCGACGAGCTTTCCCAGGGCTGCCAGACGCTTGGCCGGGGCGGCAGCGCGCGGCTCTAGCTTTCCCGAGAGGACGGGGTCGAGACTGGTAACCGAAATCGCGACGGCCACGAGACGGTGCCGGGCCATTTCGGCGAGCAGGTCGATATCGTGCAGGACCCGGTCGGACTTCGTCGTGATGGTGACCGGATGGCGCGTTTCGAGGCATACCTCGAGCAGCTGGCGGGTTATCCGGTACTGCCCTTCGATCGGCTGATAAGGATCCGTGTTCGTGCCCATGGCGATGGGGCGCGGAGTGTACTTCGGCCTTGCAAGAGTTTGCCGCAGCAGGTCCGCCGCCTCCGGCTTGGCGAACAGCCTGGTCTCGAAATCGAGGCCGGGGGAAAGATCGTGATAGGCGTGGGTGGGGCGCGCAAAGCAGTAGACGCAGCCATGCTCGCATCCGCGATAGGCGTTGATCGATCTATCGAACCCGATATCGGGTGATTGGTTGAAGGTAAGGATGGTCTTCGGCCGTTCTTCCGTCACGGTCGTGCGAAGTTTTACCGGCGGCCCGTCGAGATTTTCCATCGCATCGCGCCAGTCCCCGTCCACCGCGCGATCGGCGAGGCCGAAACGCTGCGGCACGCGGGCCGACTGGGCGCCGCGACCGGCTTGGGGCGGAGAGGGCTTGCGCATGGAACATAAATAGAACATACGCTGAAGGAGATCAAGCGGAGAGCGGTTATGGGAAAGCTGGACTACGTCGAACTGCCGGTGACCTCGGTCGGGCAGCAAAAGCAATTCTATTCAAGGGTTTTTGGCTGGTCGTTCACATCGTATGGCGATTCCTACGCCGCGCATGAGGAGGGGCCATGCCAGTTCGCGCTGAACGGTACGGGCGAGCATCAGGGGGAAGCCGCGCTACCTGTGGTCCGGGTGGAGAATATCGAAGCTGCGCGCGACGCGGTGCTCGCCGCAGGCGGCACGATCACGCTGGACATCTTCGAATTTCCGGGCGGAAAGCGCTTCCACTTCGACGATCCCGAAGGGCGCGCGATGGCGGTCTACACTCCGGCGGAGACCTGATCTCGCATCGAAGGACTCACTTCTCGCGCAGTCTCGGCATCAGTTCGACGAAATTGCAGGGCCGGTTCCGGCTGTCGAGCTGTTCGGCCAGAATGCCGTCCCACCCGTCGCGCACAGCACCGTTGGAGCCGGGCAGGGCGAAGATGTAGGTGCCGCCCGCCAGCACCGCCACGGCGCGCGATTGCACGGTGGAGGTGCCGATGGTCTTGTAGCTGATCCAGCGAAACAGTTCGCCGAAACCGGGTATGTCCTTGTCCTTCACCCGGTCGAGCGCCTCCGGCGTGACGTCGCGCCCGGTCAGCCCGGTGCCGCCGGTCGAGACGATGGCGTCGATAGCGGGATCCTCTATCCAGCGACGCAGCAGCGCGGCGATACCGTGGGCATCGTCCTTCTGGATCGCTCGCGCCGCCAGGTTGTGGCCGGCACTCTTGACCCGTTCCACCAGGATGTCGCCCGAGGTATCCTCATCCAGTCCCCGCGTGTCCGACACGGTGAGCACGGCGATGTTGATCGGCCGGAAAGTGCGGCTTTCGTCGATGGCCATTACTGTCCCCCCGACATGTAGACCCGGCCGTCGGAACCGCTCTCGGGGAACATGGGCCAGTCGTTCTGCGCCAGCGCCTGCCGGGTGGGTGACGCGGCATTGGCCTGCCGTTCGTACATCCAGTAGTTCCGCAGGACGATGGCGACATATCCGCGTGTTTCCCAATAGGGTATCGCCTCCATGTAGAGCAGCGGATCGTTGCCGTCGTTCACCTCTCCCACCCAGCGCGAGACCGGCGTCAGACCCGCGTTGTAGGCCGCCATTATCTGCGGCAGCCGTCCGCGCGTTGCGGGGTCTCGCGCCACCATCTGCAGGTTGCACTGGCCCAGGGCCAGGTTCATTTCGGGCTCGAAGACATTGATCGCGCCTGCCGGGCGACCGACACACCCGGCGTGCTGGCGCAAGGTCGGCGGGGTGATCTGCATCAGGCCCTGCGCGTTCGCCGGGCTGACGGCGTCGGCGCGGAAGGCCGATTCCTGCAGGATATGGGCAAAAGCGAGGCCGGGATCGATCTGCCAGCCTTCGCGCGGCGCGATCTTGGGCGCGGGATAATGCGAAGCCGGGTCCGCTTCTCCGCCTACCGGCGCGTTCAGCGCCATGAAGAGCTGGGTCTGCGGGAAACCGAGGTCGCGAGCCAGGCGCGAATAGGCATCGTAATGGCGCGGATCGCCGATCCGAGCCTGGTGCAGCAGGACCTGGCTGCCCAGCACGTCGCGACCGATCTCCGCCAGCGCAACGGCCACGCGGGTATTCTGGTAGCCGCCGACAGTTCGCCAGTCCTCTGCGGTGAAATCGGCGCTTTCCACCCGGTCCGGCAGCGAGCGGCCTAGCTGTTCGGCGGCCAGCATTCCGTAGAGCGTTTCATCGAGCAGGGCCGCGTCGCTCAACAAGTCCTGGCTCAAAGCCGGCTGACGGCAGCGCAGGGCAGCGCGGGACGCCCAGAAGAGCGAGGCGGCGCGCAGGGTGGGGTTGATCGCCTGCTGCGCCGCGCGCTGGAACGAGGCCGAGGCATTATCGCAGTCGCCCAGCCGCCATGCGGCGAGGCCAGCGGTCCATTCGCCTTCCGCGACCCATGCCCCGCGCCCTTCCGGCACGGTTCGCGCCATGGCCAGGGCCTGCGTATCCTGGTTCTCGATGAAGTAGCTCCACGCGACGCGCTGACGCCATTCCGCCCGCGCCTCCGGGCTGAGCACATGGTCCACGCCATCCAGCAGGATGCGCGCGCCCGTGGGATCGTCGTTGCTGATCCGCTCCAGTATCTGCGCCTCGATGTCGCTCGGCATGGTGCCGTCGTTTACGGAGCGCGGACGCGTGCGGCGCGGAATGGCTCGCTGCGACACCAGGTCGCGTGCGTAGGGCAGGGACGGGTCGCCGTTCAGCCCGCGGGTCTGGCCCAGGCGGACGAGCTGCGCAGCCTGTGGCAGCTCCGATCCGCTCTGCAACCATTGTGAGATCTGGTCGGCCTCTACGCGCGGAGAGTTGGCGGCGAGATAGTATTCTGCCCGCGCCACGTCGTGCAGCAAGCCCGTGGGCCGTTGCTGGAACAGGCTCTCCACCGTTCCCCAGGCGCCTCCTTCGATGGCGGTGAACAGCTGGTCGTAATACTCCCGATCCTCGGAAGAGAGTTGCTGGGGAGCAGGTCGATCGTAGAGCCGCGCGGTAAAATAGGTGCGCGAGTCAGTCTGCTGGGCGAAGGCCGGCGTCGCGGCCAGGCAGGCGAGCGCAAGTGTCGCGGTGACAAGCTTCATTGGGCAGAGGTCCATTCACAAAGCCTTTTCCAGAGCCGCGCACGTTGGCGTGCGTGGTCCAGCAGGCGATCGGGTGAGAAGGTGGCAAGGGCAGGCACGTCGCCATGCCGGTCGAAGGATTCGGGAGGCTCGGCAGGGTCATGGCCAAGCAGCGCCGGTATGCGGCTGCCGAACACGAGCAACCGCCGGGCGCGCGCCAGCGAAATGTGATGCGCGATAACGGTGCCGAGACCCTCTCCAATCAACCCGTTCCAGTCGGGCAGGGTCGTGTGCATCGGGAGGGCGCTGGAAAAATAGGCGGTGTCGGCATCGATACCGATGGCGCGCAGAATATTGCCTGCCAGCCGGCCCTGTGGGCCCGACAGCAGACTGTCGCGATCGTCGGTTTCCGGCATGGTCGTCAGCACCATGATCGGCGCATCTTCCTTGCCGATGGGGGCAAGGCTCGCGGCGTGGGATGCGCCGAAGGGATTGTCCGGGCCGACCCACCAGGTGCGGAATTCGGCCAGGGTGTCGGGCAGGTCGGAGGCCTTGATCCTGGGCTCGGGCGGCTTTTCGGCCTCGGCCACCTGCGCTGCTTGCGGTGCTGCCGGCCGTGCGGGGGAAGGCAGCTCGTCTTCCGACAGGAGCGGCACGATCTCGTCGGAAAATTGACAGTCCACGCCCGCATCGCGCCACCATTCGATGGTGGCGGCAAACTTTTCGCCAAGCGGGATATCGGTGCGATTTTCCATTATCGGGCTTTTGGCCGGTCTTGACGCCCAGCAAGGCAACGATCAAGTCCCCACCGATGGATGTTCCGCAAAACGAGGCGAAATGATGAGTGAACGGGAATCGATGCCCGTCGATGTCGTGATTGTTGGTGGCGGTGTCGCCGGCCTTTCCGCGGCAATCCGGCTGAAGCAGTTGAACGAAGAGCTTGAAGTGGTGGTGCTGGAGAAGGGCTCCGAGATCGGGGCGCATATCCTCTCCGGCGCGGTGGTCGATCCGAACGCGCTAGACGAACTGCTGCCCGACTGGCGCGACATGGATTGCCCCATGGCAGAGACGCCCGTCACCGATAACTGGCACTGGATGCTCTCGAAGGGCGGCAAGACCGCGCTTCCCCATGCCATGATGCCGCCGTTGATGAGCAACAAGGGCTGCTACACCGGCTCTCTGGGCAACCTTACCCGCTGGCTGGGCGAACAGGCCGAGGCAGCCGGCGTGATGGTGTTTCCGGGCTTTCCCGCCGCCGAAGTGATCATCGGTGACGATGGCGCGGTTACCGGCGTCATCACGCAGGACATGGGCGTTGCCGCCGATGGCTCTCACAAGCCGGACTACCAGCCGGGCATGGAAATCCTGGCGAAATACACGCTGTTTGCGGAGGGTGCGCGAGGCAACCTGACCAAGCAGATGAAGGCGCAGTTCGATCTCGAGGCGAATTGCCAGCCGCAGGTCTATGGCCTCGGCATCAAGGAACTGTGGGACATTCCCGCCGAGAAGCACGTGCCGGGCCGGGTGATCCACACGCAGGGCTGGCCGCTTTCGGAAAGCGACACCTGGGGCGGCGGTTTTCTCTATCACCAGGCGAACGGCCAGGTCGCCTTGGGCTTCGTGACCGCGCTCGATTACGAAAATCCCTACTTGAACCCCTTCCAGGAGTTCCAGCGGTGGAAGCACCACCCGGCGATCAAGGAATACCTCGAAGGCGGCACCCGCGTCGCCTATGGCGCGCGCGCGATCAACGAGGGTGGATGGCAGTCGGTGCCGAAACTCGCCTTCCCCGGCGGCGCGCTGATCGGGTGCGCGGCGGGCTTCGTCAACGTGCCGCGCATCAAGGGCAGCCACACCGCTATGAAGAGCGGCATGCTGGCCGCTGAAAGCGTGGCGGCGGCGATCGGCGAGGGCCACGAGCATACCGAGCTGGCCGACTACGACGCCAACCTACGCGACAGCTGGATCGCAACCGAACTGAAGAAGGTGCAGAACGCCCAGCCGCTGGTCGCCAAGTTCGGCGGCGATATCGGCACCGTTCTGGCAGGCGCCGACATGTGGCTGCGCACGCTGGGGGTGGGGCTCGGTTCGATGGGGCACCACCGCGATTACGAGGCTACCCAGCGCGCCGACCTGCACAGGCCGATCGACTATCCCAAGCCCGACGGCAAGATCAGCTTCGACCGTCTCACCAGCGTGTCCTACAGCTTCACGAACCATGCAGAAGACCAGCCCAACCACTTGAAAGTTAAGGACATGGAGCTTCAGCGCGAAAGCGAGCTGGAGGTCTATGCCGGGCCTTCGACGCGCTATTGCCCTGCGGGCGTCTACGAATGGGTGAAGGAAGACGGCGAGGAGCCGAAGTTCGTCATCAATTCGCAGAACTGCGTCCACTGCAAGACCTGCGACATCAAGGATCCCAACCAGAACATCAACTGGACCACGCCCGAAGGGGGCGGCGGCCCGAACTATCCGAACATGTGATGCTGCCTTGCAGCTGACCGAGACAGCCTATGCCAAGATCAACCTTGCGCTGCATGTCCGCAGGCGGCGCGAGGATGGTTATCACGAGCTGGAGACCCTCTTCGCCTTCGTCGATGCCGGCGACAGGCTGGTCGCCCGTTCGGCGGACGCGGACAGCCTGACAACCACGGGCGAGTTTGCCGCTGCCCTGGACAGCCCCTTCGACAATATCGTGATGGGCGCGCTCGGCGTGCTTCCCCGACCCGATGGCCTGGCGATTACCCTTGAGAAGAACCTGCCCGTCGCTGCGGGGCTGGGTGGCGGCTCCGCCGATGCGGGTGCGCTTTTCCGCCTGGTGGAGAAGGCACACGGATTGCCGGAGGACTGGCCCGAGCGTGCCGCCAGGCTCGGTGCCGACGTTCCGGCCTGTGTCCGCAGCGAAATGGCCGTGGGACGCGGGACCGGGACGGAACTGGAACCGGTTGAAAACGATATGGCAGGAATGGCCGTGCTGCTTGTCAATCCGCGGATACCGCTTCCTACTGGCCCTGTGTTCAAGGGCTGGGACGGGGTGGATCGCGGCGCACTGCCGCAGGGTTCGGCTCAAGAGATCGCCAGCGAAGGACGCAACGATCTGCGCGATCCTGCCATCGCGATATGTCCCGCAATCGCCGATGTGCTGGGCGCTCTGGAGGCCACCGATCCCTGGATTGCCGAGATGTCCGGCTCCGGGGCAACCTGCTTTGCCCTTTATGAATCGGCGGAATTCCGCGATAGGGCGGCGCAAAGGCTGGCATCGGATCATCCCGACTGGTGGCAGATGAAAGGACAATTGCGATGAGCGAGACGGTCTACCGCCATATCGGCGAGGCGAGGCCCGGCGGTATCGTGGCGGTTTGCGACCATGCCTCGAACCGTGTTCCCGAGGATATCGAACTGGGCATTTCCGCAGAGACGCTGGACAAGCATGTCGCCTACGACATCGGCGCTGGCGGCGTGTGCGAGCGCCTTGCCCGCCGTCACGGCATCGCCGCTCTGCTGAGCGACATCAGCCGCCTCGTGATCGACATGCACCGGGAAGAGGAGAACGAGAACCTCATCCCGGTCAACACCGACGGAATACTGGTGCCCGGCAACATCGGTGCCAACCGCGAGGCGCGGCTCGATGCCTTCCATCGCCCCTATCACAAGGAAATGGAGCGCTGGCTGGACGAGGTCGATCCCGGCCTGATCCTTTCCATCCACAGCTTCACGCCCACGATGGAAAGCGATCCCGAGGCGGAGCGACCGTGGGAGATTGGCCTTCTCTACAACGAGGACGAGCGCGCCGCGCAGCATGCCATCCGCCTGTTCGGAGAGCTGGGCGTGACCGTAGGCGACAACGAACCCTATTCGGGCAAGCAGCTCAACGCCACGATGAACCGTCACGCCGAAGCGAAGGGGCGGCCCTACTGCGCGATAGAGATCCGCAACGACCTGATCGCCACCGAGACCGGGCAGGCACGCTGGGCGGCGATCATTGCCGACGTTGCCGGACGGGTGAAGCTGGCGATAGACACTTACGAGTGATCCTGGCGGGCGAGCGCGTCCACTATCCACGTCTCGGAAAAGCGCGCTTCCCGGCGTTCAAACATTTCCTGTTTCGGTTGCGGGTGCGGTTCCGCTAGGTTGCCCGCGAGTTACCGACAGGATCGAAAATGCCCGCATATCGCTCTCGCACGACAACCCACGGCCGCAACATGGCCGGCGCCCGCGGCCTGTGGCGCGCCACGGGAATGAAAGACGAAGATTTCGGCAAGCCGATCATCGCCGTCGTCAATTCGTTCACCCAGTTCGTTCCGGGTCATGTCCACCTGAAGGATCTTGGCCAGCTGGTGGCGCGACAGATCGAGGCGGCCGGCGGCGTGGCGAAGGAGTTCAACACCATCGCCGTGGACGATGGCATCGCCATGGGCCACGACGGCATGCTCTATTCGCTGCCCAGCCGCGACCTGATCGCCGACAGCGTCGAATACATGGTCAATGCCCACTGCGCCGATGCGATGGTGTGCATTTCCAACTGCGACAAGATCACTCCCGGCATGCTGATGGCCGCCATGCGCCTGAACGTCCCGTGCGTTTTCGTCTCGGGCGGCCCGATGGAAGCGGGCAAGGTGGTGCTGAAGGGCAAGGAAGTGGCGCTGGACCTGGTGGATGCCATGGTCGCCGCCGCGGACGAGCGGATGACTGACGAGGAAGTGGCCGACATAGAGCGTTCCGCCTGTCCCACCTGCGGCAGTTGCTCCGGCATGTTCACCGCCAATTCGATGAATTGCCTGACGGAGGCACTGGGCCTCTCGCTGCCGGGCAACGGATCCCAGCTTGCCACGCATTCGGATCGGAAGGGCCTTTTCGAGCGGGCCGGGCGGCTCGTCGTCGCGCTGGCCAAGCGCTATTACGAGGAGGACGATGAGAGCGTGCTGCCGCGCTCCATCGCCAGTTTCGAGGCATTCGAGAATGCCATGAGCCTGGACATCGCCATGGGCGGCTCCACCAACACGGTGCTGCACCTGCTTGCCGCCGCGAACGAGGCGGGCGTGGATTTCACCATGGAGGATATCGACCGGCTGAGCCGCAAGGTGCCCTGCCTGTCCAAGGTCGCCCCGGCCAAGAACGACGTGCACATGGAAGACGTGCACCGCGCCGGCGGGATCATGGCGATCCTGGGCGAACTCGACCGGGCCGGACTGCTGCATACCGCGCTGCCGACCGTGCACAGCCCGACGATGGGCGATGCGCTGGACGATTGGGACGTGGCCCGCACCGGAAATCCCAAGGTCCACGAATTCTATCGCGCCGCGCCTGGCGGCGTGCCCACGCAGACGGCCTTCAGCCAGTCGCGCCGGTGGGAGGAACTGGACCTCGACCGCGAGGGCGGCGTGATCCGTAGCGCCGATCATGCCTTTTCGCAGGACGGCGGACTGGCGGTGCTTTACGGCAATATCGCCCGCGACGGATGCATCGTGAAGACCGCTGGCGTCGATGAGAGCATCCTCACATTCACCGGCAAGGCGCGCGTTTACGAAAGCCAGGACGCGGCTGTCGCAGGCATCCTGGGGGACGAGGTGAAGGCGGGCGAAGTGGTGGTGATCCGCTACGAGGGCCCAAGGGGCGGACCCGGAATGCAGGAAATGCTCTATCCCACCAGCTACCTCAAGTCGAAGGGACTTGGGGCTGCCTGTGCTCTTCTCACCGACGGGCGCTTTTCGGGCGGAACCTCTGGCCTTTCGATCGGGCATGTCTCTCCCGAAGCGGGCGAGGGCGGACTGATCGCCCTGGCGCAGACCGGCGACACCATCGAGATCGATATCCCCGGGCGAACCATCAACCTCGCCGTAAGCGAGGACGAGCTCGCCCATCGCCGCGCGGACATGGAAGCGCGGGGCGACAAGGCATGGAAGCCCGTGGAGAAGCGCCAGCGGCGCGTGACGCCGGCGCTGCAGGCCTATGCCGCCATGACGACCAGCGCGGCCAAGGGCGCGGTGCGCGACGTTTCGCAGGTGACGGGCGGTGTCTGAACGCCTGTTGGCGGCCTGCCTGCTGCCGTTGGCCCTGGCTGCCTGCGGGGCCGAGGCGGGAGAGGGCCTGCCCCAGACGGCTGCGACTGGGATCGATTGTTCGCTGAACGGCGCCGGCGGATTCGGGCGCGACTGCACGATGGAGCGGGTAACGCTCGAAGGACAGAGCCAGCTGATCGTGCGGCATCCCGACGGTGCCTTCCGCCGCTTCGATCTCGGCGTGCCCGGTCGAGGCATCGTGACCGCCGATGGAGCCGAACAGGCTGAAGTGACCGAGCGTGGCGGCTACGTCGAAGTCCGCGTCGGCTCGGATCGATATCACTTGCCGCTCGTCGAGTAATCGATGGAAGCACCGAACCAGATACTCACCGCCGGGCAGATGCAGAAGGCCGAACAGGCCCTGATCGATCGCGGCGAAACCGTGGAATCCCTGATGGAGCGCGCCGGAGCAGGTGCGGCGGACTGGATCTGGCGGCTTGCCGCCGGTCGGCCCGTCACCGTGCTGTGCGGACCCGGCAACAATGGCGGAGACGGATACGTTATCGCCCGCGTACTGGCGGAGCGAGGCCTGGACGTCTCGCTCGTCGCTCCGATCCCGCCCAAGACCGACGCGGCGAAAACAGCGCGGGCGAAATGGGGCGGTGAACCTGTCGATACGGCAGGTGGCGGCGTCTTCGTGGATTGCCTGTTCGGCACCGGCCTGGGGCGGCCCCTCGATGCGAAGTTGCTCGACCGGCTGAATGGGCTGGCCCGGACGCATGATCTTTGCGTGGCCGTGGACATGCCCAGCGGGATCGACAGCGATACCGGGCGGCAACTCAACGATGAGCTTCCCTCCTACGACCTGACAATTGCCCTGGGAGCCTGGAAGCGTGCTCACTGGTTGATGCCCGCTTCAGGCATGATGGGTGCAAGGCGCCTTTTCGATATCGGGGTGGGCGCGGTGGAAGACGCGGTGCAGATGGCCCGTCGCCCCCGCATTGAGGAACCGGCCCCCGATTCCCACAAGTACTCGCGCGGCCTTGCGGGTATTGTCGGCGGCGCCATGCCTGGAGCCGCGATGCTCGCCTCGACCGCGGCGCAGCATGCCGGAGCGGGGTACGTGAAACTCGCCGCACCCCACTCGCACCCGGCCTTGCCAGCCGACATCGTCCTGGACGAGAGCGGAGATGCGTGCGCGCTCTTGAACGATGATCGCGTGGGCGCCCTGCTTATCGGACCGGGTCTGGGGCAGGACGACGCCGCGCGGCGCAGGTTGCTCGACACGCTCAGGGTCGGACTGCCACTTGTCCTCGATGCCGATGCCCTCAGCCTGCTGCGTCCCGAGATGGAGATCATCGCGGCCGACAAGGTGCTTGCAACGCCGCACGAGGGCGAACTGGACCGGCTTTGCGGTGCATTCGGCATCGTCGCGGGCACCAAGCTCGACAAGGCGCAGGCCCTTCACGAGAGCAGCGGCATGACGATCCTCGCCAAGGGACCGGACAACATACTGGTCGGGACACAGGGAACGCGCCTCTTTCCGCCAACCTCGCCGTGGCTCTCCACCGCGGGAACGGGAGACGTCCTTGCCGGAATGTGCACGGCGCGCATGGCAACCGGCCGCGACCCGTTCACCGCTGCGGAGGAAGCGGTGCAGTTGCATGCGGAGGCAGCGAGCCTTGCCGGGCCAAGCTTCACCGCCAGCGAACTTGTCGATGCGCTACCAAGGGCCTACGCGGCCTTTCTGTGAGCGAATCCAGCGAAATCGTGCGCCTCGCGGCCAAGGGCGACGGCATCACTGCCGATGGCCGCCATGTCGCGAACGCCGCACCTGGCGACATGGTGGGTGCCGATGGCACCCTCGTGCCCGGTCCGCACCATGTCGAGCCGCCTTGTCGCCACTTCGGCACCTGCGGAGCGTGCCAGTTGCAGCACTGCGACGAGGCGACGCTCGCGGCCTTCGTGCGTGACCGGGTGACACACGCGGCTCTTTCCCAGGGGCTGGAGCCCGCAATCGTTGCCGAACCCGCCATGTCCCCCCCGCGAACGCGCCGACGCGCATCCCTGCGTGCCATCAACGGCGGCGGACGGCCCCTGATAGGGTTCACGCGCACGGCATCGCACAAGGTGGTCGACATGCGCGAATGCCATGTCCTGCATCCTCAGCTGTTCGCGCTCGTCCCGCCGCTGCGCGACTATCTGGCCCGGCTGAAGGGGCGCTATGCCATCGGCGTAGAGATGACCCTGACCGATCAGGGCGTGGACCTCGGGCTGGAAGGGTTCACGCCCGACGGGCTCGAACAGACCGAAAGCCTGCTGGACTTCTGCCGCGATCAGAACCTTGCCCGCCTGACGCTGGACCATGGCTTCGGAGCCGAGAGCTTCTGGGAGCCCGAGCCCGTCACGGTGACACTCGGCGGCGTGCCGGTGCCGTTTCCGGCAGGGGCTTTCCTGCAGGCCACCGCGCATGGCGAGGCCGCGCTGGTGCAGGCGGCGCGCGACTGGATCGCGGGATCGCAGCGGGTGGCAGACCTTTTCGCGGGGCTGGGTACCTTCGCACTGTCGCTGGCAGGGCAGTCACAAGTGCTGGCGGCGGAAGCGGACGCAGCGGCAATCACTGCCTTGCGAAATACCGCCAATCAGTCACGCCTGCCGGTCGATTGCGCGCACCGTGACCTCTTCCGCAATCCGCTGCGCGCGGACGAACTTTCTTCTTTTGACGCCGTGCTGCTCGATCCGCCGCGTGCGGGGGCGAGATCGCAGGTGGAGCAGATCGCCGCGAGCCAGGTGGCGAAGGTCGTCTATGTCAGCTGCAATCCGTCCAGCTGGGCGCGCGATGCGGCGCAGTTGGCCTCGGCAGGGTTCGCGCTGGCGGAGTTGCGACCCGTGGGGCAATTCCGATGGTCCACGCACGTCGAACTCGCCAGCCTGTTCGTGCGTCAGGACTGACATTCCAACAGGCCGACGATCTGCTGTTCGAGCCAGTCCCGGTCCGCCGGCTCGCTGAAAGCATGGTCCGCTCCCTCGCGCAGCAGGACTGTCTCGCCAGCAAGCGGATAATGGCTCCGGAACGCCTGTGCCGTTCGGTCGCGGCCAGCCAGCAGGATACGCGTGTCGCCGCGAAAGCTGGCCATCCGTTCCGCCATTTCCGCTCCCAGCCGGGTAAGTCCCGATGCCTTCCGCGCCTTGCCCAGATCACGGGCGACCCCGCGAAGCGAGACCTTGCCCGTCAGCAGGCGCGCAAGTTCGCGCGGATTACCCAGCTTCTGCCGATAGCGCGCCTTCAGTGCGGTGGATGGCGTCGTCTCGGCTTGCCCCTCGTCGAAAGTCCAGGGGTTTGCCAGAACGAGCGCGTGGGCACCGCATCCTTGCCACAACATCAGCGCAGAGGCGGCGTCGCAGTTGCCGAACGCGACCAATCGGGACACGTGGCTGCACTCTCGACGAAATGTCTCGACTGCGGCTTCGATATCGGACCGGGAGCCGTGAAAGCCCGCGTTGGTGCCGCTGCTGTCGCCCACGCCCCGCCTGTCGAATCGGAAGACCGGATAGCCGCGTGAGGCCAGACTTGCGGCGAGGCGAGCCTGGCCGGCAAATGCCCCGCTTCGCACTTCGTTTCCGCCGCTCACGATCAGCAGGCCCGCCGTTCCGGTGGCATTGTCCAGCGTGCCGACCAGCGATGCGCCCTCGCAGGGAAAGGTCAGATGACGCCGGGTCATGCCAGGCGACTCGCCACCAGCGCAGCCAGTCTTTCCGCCTGTGCGGGATCGTGATCCGGCTCGGCCCGCAGCCACAAGGCGCTGCCGCCGATATCGCCCTGGGCGATCTCCACCGCATCGTCCTGCCGTGCAACGGCGCTTTCCAGATCGGCGATCATTGCGGGACCGAGTTGGTAGCCGGCAAGCCGCAGTCCTCTTGAACGGCCTTGCTCCAGCAGATCGTCGCGACTTTGCGGGCGTCCGGTTTCGCGGGAGGTCATCACTTGTGCCCGCAACATGGAGCGCAGCAGGGTCGCGCCCGACGCGGGAGCATAATGGATGTTGGGCAGGTCGTCCGGGCTCACCAGCGCGGCCCCCCGGAAAGCCAGGACGTGCGTGGCGGCGAAATCGCTTGCGGCAGCGCGCATCGCATTGCGCCAGCTGTCGAGTGTCTGCTCCTCAAGCGGTTGCAGGCTTTCGTTGGTGCCGGGAAGGTCCGGCAGGCTGCTGTCGATGTCGGCTTCGTCCAGTCGTCGCATGAGGTCGGCGGCGAAATGGCGCAGCTTGTTCCCCTCGTCGAACAGCGCGTTCACCACGAGAAGACGCCGTTCGCGCCCCCTGTCGCAAAGGAGAGCGTATTCGTCCGGGCCGGAAGGCGAGGGCCAGCGACCCGTCAGCATCGCCGTTCAGCCGTCGGCGCGCTTCGTCTTGAGGAAGGACAGCAGTCCGCCGAACGTCTCCAGCATCTCGCCATCGACGTCATCGTCCTCGATAAGGATGTCGAGCCTGTCTTCCAGTTCGGTGAGCAGGCCTGCGACGGCCATCGAATCAAGTTCGGGCACGTGGCCGAAAAGGCCTGAATCGGCATCGAGATCGGCAATCCGTTCCGCCGAGAGGCCGAGAACGTCTGCAAGCACTTGCCGCAGGACGAGATCGGTGTCTTCGTCCTGTTGGGTCGGGGCGGGGAGATCGGTCGCCATAGCAGCCTCGCCCTAGCCATGGCGCGCTCCGGAAACAAGCTTGCGCAGGATATGGCGCGCAAGAACGGGCCAGTTGCGCGGATGGTCGGGGCGCAGGCACGTAAGCTGCCAGCGGGTTCGCACCTCCTCCATCCAGTCGCGCTTGTAGGGATCGTCTCCGGTGCCGAAATCCACCAGAGCAACCCCGTCTATATCGATCACCCGTTCGAAAAGGGCAGCGGTAAGGGTGGTGCCTGGCGAAAGGTTCTGCGCGTCCTTTCGGTGAGCCAGCTTGTGAATGTAGGCCGTGTCGCCGTCCACCGTCCAGAACTGCGCGGCGACTGCCGTCCCCTCGTGGCGAGCCAAGGCGAAGCGATAGCGCCCGGCTTCGCTTTCGCGCTGGGCAAAGGCGCGCAGCATGACGGGATCGCCCTCCGCGGGCTTCCAGCTTGCCGCGTAAATCGCCTCATACTCCCCCCATTCCGCCGGGTCGAAGCGGTCGGAAAGCGTGACATCCACTTTTCGGGCCTTGCGCTTCAGCGTCGTGCGAAGCTGGCCCGGCCTGTCGGCCAGGAAATCGGCATAGGTGCGCCCGTTCACTCGCAGCACGTGGTTCGTGTCGCAGGGTTCGGCGAAGGTAATCCACCCGGCACCTGCGAATGCAGTCTCGATGCGGGCGAGGGTGCCATCCTCTGCCGAAAGCTTGGTAAGCGTGACCCTCGAGGCGCGCTTTGCCAGGTCCCCCGCCAGCAGGTGCAACATCGCGGTATCGCTCTCGTGCGTGCGAAGTTCGCACCAGGTGAAGGCATACCAGTTCGTCAGCGCTTCAAGGCCGTATTCCGTTCGGCACAATGGCAGCGCGACGGCCCGGTCTCCTTCGCTGGCCTTGGCGAACAGCGGTCGAAACGCGCCGTTTTCCAGCAGTCCAAACCATTCCGGACGTGCAAATGGGCCTGCGTCAGACCAATCAAGGCCTTGCAGATCGTTAACCGTGTCGTGATAGCTGATCGCCGTCACCGCAATGCGCACTCCAGGAACTTGATGTCCACCACGCCCGATCCGACGCCCTGGCCGCTAGACCACCTCGCCTTGCGCGGGGCGGACGGTGACACGGCGCTGGTCCTGCGCGGCGAAACGCTTAGCTGGAAGGATTTAAGAAGCCGTGTCGCGCAGCTTTCCGGTTGGCTCGCGCAGCAGGTGCCGGAAAAAGGCTCCCGGGTCGCCACCTGGGCGGCCAAGGGTGAACTCACATGCCTCATGCCTCTGGCTGCGGCGCGCGCAGGACTGGTGCACGTACCCATCAATCCGCTGCTGAAACGGGCGCAGGTAAACCATATTCTTTCAGACTGCGCCGCCAGCATCCTGGTCGCCAATTCCGCGCGACTGGCTTCGTTGGAAGAGGGTGATGTGCCCGGGACCTGTCGTATCGAGGAAGAGGGGGCGGCGCTGAAGGCGTCGCAGCTTTCCGATCCGCTCGCCGATGTGTCCAGCGCCAATACGGACGACCTTTGCGCCATCCTCTACACCAGCGGATCGACCGGGCTTCCCAAGGGCGTGATGCTGAGCCATGCGAACCTCTGGCTGGGTGCCGTCAGCGTGGCGCATTACCTGGGGCTGGAAGCCGACGACGTTACCCTGGCCGTGCTGCCTCTCAGTTTCGATTACGGGCAGAACCAGCTGCTCTCCACCTGGTACGCGGGTGGAAGCGTGGTGCCGCTCGATTACCTGACCCCCCGCGACGTCATCAAGGCCTGCGCGCATCATGGGATCACGACCCTGGCGGCCGTGCCTCCGCTGTGGGTTCAATTGGCGGCGCAGGACTGGCCGGACGAGGCTGCGGCGTCCATGCGACGCCTTACCAATAGCGGTGGCGCGCTGACCGAAGAACTGGTGCGAGATTTGCGCTCCATGTTCCCGAAAGCAAATCTTTTTCCCATGTATGGACTTACCGAGGCTTTCCGATCGACCTTTCTCGATCCCGAGCTTGTCGACGACCATCCCACCTCCATGGGGCGTGCCATTCCGTTCGCGGAGATACTTGTCGTCGATGCAGCCGGCGAAGTCGCCAGCGAGGGCGAACTGGTGCATTGCGGGCCGCTCGTCGCCCAGGGGTACTGGCAGGATGCGGAGCGTACCGCGCTGCGCTTCAGGCCCGCTCCCAAGGCGTCCGTCTACGGGGGTCTGGCCGTATGGTCCGGAGACAACGTGCGGCGCGAAGAGAACGGACTGCTCTATTTTCTCGGCAGGGACGATGCGATGATCAAGAGCGCGGGCAATCGCATCAGCCCGCAGGAGATCGAGGAGGCCGCGATCGGGACGGGGCTGGCTGAAGAGGCGGTGGCGATCGGTGTGCCTGACAAGCGGCTCGGACATGCGATCCATCTTGTCGTGCGCGGTTCCGGTGACGAGGAGGGCCTACGCGCGGCTCTCAGGCGCGAACTGCCCAATTTCATGCAGCCTGCGGAAATCCGTTGGGTGGATGCCATGCCCCTCAACCCGAATGGCAAGATCGACAGGGCGTTGCTGGCAAGGGAAGTGGCATGAAGCCCCTGGGACCCATTCCGCCGGACTTTTCCGCGCTCGAAGGCGAACTGGCCATCGGCGGGCGAAAGGTGAGCGCGCTGGTTAAGGAGGCCGGCGATACTCCCCTGTTTGTCTATTCGAAGGAAGTCATCGAAGCACGCATGGCCGGTCTGCGGGAAGCCATGCCCGAACGGCTCGATATACATTATGCCATGAAGGCAAACCCTTACGGGCCTTTGCTCGAATTCATGGCAGATCTCGTGGACGGGCTCGATATCGCGTCGGCAGGCGAACTCCGGCTTGCGCGCGATGCGGGTTACCTGCCGCGGGAGATCAGCTTCGCGGGGCCCGGCAAGCGTGACAGGGAGCTGCTCGCCGCAATCCGGGCAGGCGTGACTCTCAACCTCGAGTCCGAAAACGAGACCGATCGCGCCCTGCAGATCGGTAAGGAACTGGGCATCGCGCCGCGCCTTGCCATTCGCGTCAATCCCGACTTCGAACTGCGCGGATCCGGCATGAAGATGGGCGGCGGGGCAAAGCCGTTCGGCGTGGACGCCGAGCAGGTTCCGGACCTTGCCCGGAAGATCGTCGCGGCAGGGGCGAATTGGCGGGGCTTTCACATCTATTCGGGCAGTCAGGCGCTCGATGCCGAAGCGATCATCGAGACGCAGGGGCAGGTCGTGGACCTGGCAGCCAGATTGGCTGAGGAAGCCGGCGTGAACGTACCCCATCTCAACATGGGCGGCGGCTTCGGCATCCCCTATTTCGACAGGGACAAGCCGCTGGACATCGCTGCCGTCGGTGCCGCGCTGAAGGAGCGGTTCTCACGGTTGCCCACCGCGCTGTCAGAGACGCGGTTCGCTATCGAACTCGGCCGCTATCTGGTTGGCGAAGCAGGGGTTTACCTGACTCGCATCCTCGACCGGAAAGTGAGCCACGAAACAACTTACCTCGTGACCGATGGCGGTCTGCATCACCAGCTTGCGGCATCCGGCAATTTCGGGACGGTCGTACGCCGTAACTATCCCGCCGCGATTGCCTCGCGCTTCGATGCAGCGCCGGAGGAGGAGGTCAATATCGTCGGTTGTCTGTGCACGCCGCTAGACCGACTGGCCGATGCTGCGCATCTGCCGCGTGCCAAAGTAGGAGACCTCGTGGCGATCTTCTGCGCCGGAGCCTATGGCGCCAGCGCCAGCCCGGCGACTTTCCTGGGCCAGGGCCCGGCGTTGGAAATGCTCGTCTGAGCACATCCCCGCGTGCTGTCCCGCTGTGGGACAGGCCTTCAAAAACCCCGCGTAACGCGCGGTTTTGGGTGTGAAGGCTAACGCAATGTTCACCGATTTTCGCGAGAACCTCCCACCATATCCAAGGGCGAACTGAATCCGCGGCCCAAGAGGCCGGTTCAGCACATCACCCGAAATCCGCGAAGGACGCGATCAATGCGACTGAAAAAGCCCGTCTCCCTCCTCCTGGCTTGCATGAGCCTGGGCCTTGGCCTGTCCGGCTGCGGAGCCGGCGCTTCGGGCCCGCAACTCGAACCTGCCCGCTTCGTCGCCATGCAGGAAGGGCCGGGCGAAGAGTACGTCATCGGCCCGCTCGACCAACTCACGGTTCACGTGTGGCGCAACGAGGAGCTGGGGGCGGAAGTGCAGGTGCGCCCCGATGGACGCATCACGACGCCGCTGGTGGCCGACATGCCCGCCGTCGGCAAGACACCGACCATGCTGGCCGAGGACATTCGCCTGCAGCTTTCCCAGTACATCGAGGAACCGCTGGTGACGGTCATCGTGAACGAGTTCGCGGGGACATTCAGCCAGCAGGTGCGCATCGTGGGTGCGACGGCGCAGCCCGCGTCGCTTCCCTACCGGGCCAACATGACGCTGCTCGACGCGATGATCGCGGTGGGCGGGCTGTCCGAATATGCCGCCGGCAACCGCGCCAAGCTTATCCGGTTCGACCGCCAGAGCGGCCAGCAGCGCGAGTACGCCTTGCGCCTGTCCGACCTGCTGCGCCGCGGAGAGAGCGAAGCCAACGTGATGCTGCGACCGGGCGATGTGATCATCATCCCCGAGAGCATGTTCTAGGGCAGGGGGCGCAGTCTTGAACCACCTCATCGAGGAGATGCGCGCGGGCCTGTGGGCGGTGTGGAACCGCCGCTGGCTGGCGCTCGCCGTTGCCTGGGGCACGTGTCTGCTGGGCTGGCTGGTCGTGGCGCTGATCCCAAACACCTACGAGAGCGAAACCCGCATCTTCGTGCAGCTGGACGACGTTCTGGCCGAGCAGATCGGCATCGGGGCCGCAAGCCGTGCGCGCGATATCGACCGCATTCGGCAGACGCTGGTCAGCTCGGTCAATCTCGAGACCGTCGTGCGCTCCACGCGCATCGGAGACGGCGTGACCACGCCCACCCAGATGGAAGCCGCGATAGAGGGTCTGACCGAGGACATCGAAGTCGTCAGCGAGGGTGAGAACATCTTCGAGATCACCGCCCGGAGCGGTCGCAGCGACCTGTCCGACGCGGAAAACGCCGAACTGGCCCAGGTTATCGCACAGAGGATGATCGACATCTTCCGCGAGGAAAACCTCGGCGGTGCTCGCGGCGACATGCAGGATTCCATCGAATTCCTGAACCAGCAGCTGGCCCAGCGCGAAGCCGAACTTGCGGCGGCGGAGGAACGGCGCCTGGCGTTCGAGACTGCCAACCCGGAACTCATCGGCGGCGCGCAGGCCATTGCCAACCAGCTGGCCGCAACGCGCAGCGAATTGCGCAGCGTCGAAGCCGATCTCGCCGCCTCGCAAAGCGCGCTAGCGGCGCTGGAAGGGCAGATCTCATCCACCCCCCGCACCGTCGTCACCCCGGGTGCCGGCGGCCCCCAGGCAAACCTGGCGCAGGCGCAAGCCAATCTTGCCGCGTTGGAAGCGCGGGGGCTGACCGACGAACATCCCGACATGGTGGCTGCGCGGCGGACCGTGGCCACACTTCGCGAACAGGCGCAGGAAGCCGGCCCCGCGGGCGGCACGACCAATCCCGCCTATGCCAGCCTGCAATCGATGCGCGTTGAGCGCCTGTCGAACGTGCAGTCGCTGCAATCGCGCGCGGCAGCGCTACGGGCCGAGATCGCCTCCATCACCGCCAGCCAGGCCCGCGAGCCCGGCGCGGCGGCGGAAGCCACGCGCATCAGCCGCGACTACGACGTGCTTCGCAGCCAGTATGACCAGCTGTTGCAGGACCGCGAGGAACTGCGCCTGCGCGGACAGGTGGAAAACGAACGCAGCGCAGTGCAGTTCGAAGTCGTCGATCCGCCTACCACCCCGGTCACGCCTGCTGCGCCGAACCGGCTCCTGCTGCTGCTGGGCGTGCTGATCGTCGGCCTGGGCGCCGGTGCGGGCACGGCCTACGCCATGAGCAAGCTGGGTTCCACCTTCGCCACGGCGAACCAGCTGGAGCGAACCTTCGGCCTGCCGGTCATCGGAACGATTTCCCACACCTTCACGGAAGCCGGACGCGAACTTCGGGCAAAGCGCCTGAAGTATTTCGCAGCCGGCGCAGGCGGGCTGGGCGTCCTTTTCGTGGTGCTGATGGGCCTTGAATTCGTCCAGCGCGGCATGGTGGCGTGAGGAGCAGGCAATGACGGAACATCGCAAACTGCCCGACGCACCCAAGACCCTGCTGGAGCGTGCCGAAAGCATGTTCGGCCTAGGCGGATACAAACCGGCTCCAGTGCCGGAAGATCTTGCCAGGCCGGTTAACCGCCGGCCCAGTCGGGCAACTCCCAAGCGTCCCGCTCCCGCCCCCGCATCCGACGGCGTGCCCGAGGCGGAGGCACAATCCGAACCCACCTACGAGGATGTCCGGTTCTCCGAGACGGTCCATCCGGTCGATCGCGAGTGCCTGACGCGTCACGGCCTTATCCAGCCCGAAGGTCAGGTTACGGAACTGCTGGAAGAATTCCGCATCGTGAAGCGGCAGGTCCTGCAATCCGTGCGCAAGGCGCGAGAGGCGGGGAACGGAGGGCTGGCCCAGCGCGTGCTGATCTGTTCGCCCCATGCGGACGAGGGGAAGAGCTATTGCGCGGTGAACCTTGCGCTGGCCATGGCCGCCGAAAAGGACAGCGAAGTGCTGCTCGTCGATGCCGATTTCGGAAAGCCGTCGCTGCTCAAGATGCTGGGCCTCCCCAGGGGGCCGGGGTTCATGGACGTGCTGGCGCGCGAGGACATGATGGTGGAGGACTGCGTCCTGACCACCGATATTGCTGGCCTGCACGTGCTGCCCGCCGGCAATCACACGACGTCCGATAGCGAATACCTCGCCAGCCATCGCACGGCCGAGGTCCTCGACCGGCTGACGCGCGCCGCGCCCAATCGCATCGTGATCTTCGACAGCCCGCCTGCGCTTGCGGCATCGCCCGCGGCTGAACTGGCGAAACATGTCGGGCAGGCCATCGTGGTCGCTCGCGCCGACCGGACCGGACAGAATGCGCTGGAGGACGCGTTGACGCTGCTTTCGGCATGTCCCGATCTCAAGCTGCTGCTGAACGCGGCGCATTTCAGCCCCAGTGGTCGCCGCTTCGGGGCGTACTATGGAGAGGGTGCCTAGTTTCCATGCGCACTCTCCTCGCCTTTCTTGGAGGACTGGCCTTCGCACTGGGCGCGGCTTCATCGCCCGCGCTCGCGCAGGATGCTGCTGAAGCTCAGGCGCAGCGCGGCGAGGAGCGCGAGCGTGGCGAACGTACGTCTGGTGCAAACGTCGCGCCCTACATTGAAGCCGCGCAGGTCATCACCGCCCAGTTGCAGCCAGGCGATGACGTTCTGACCTATACCCAGCTTGCCGCAGGCGTGGATGCCAAGATAACCGGTCGCAACAGCGCGGCATCGGCGTCGCTTCGCTACGAGCGCGAGATTGGCTGGGGCGATGCCGTCGACAGCGATACGATTTCCGGCATCGCCCGCGCCTCCATCGGCTTGTTGCGGCAGGGGATCACGCTGGAAGCGGGTGGCCTTGCCTCGCGCACCAGCGTGGACGGCAGCGGCTTCAGCTCGATCGGTCAGATTGCCGGCAACGAGGACGCGACGAGCCAGATCTATTCGGTCTACGCCGGTCCTTCGATCCAGACGCGCTCGGGCCCTTTGCAGATTACCGGGGCCTACAGGCTGGGCTACACCCGTGTGGAGTCTCCCGACGCGATCGTGACGGCGCCGGATCGGGAACCGGTCGATATCTTCGACGATTCGCTCACCCACAATGCTGCCCTGCGTGTTGGCGTGGCCCCGCGCACGATCGCTCCCTTTGGCGTGGGCATCGGCGCCGGGTGGAACCGGCAGGACATCTCGAACCTCGATCAGCGGATCGACGATCGCTACGTGCGCGCCGACGTCATCCTGCCGGTGTCGCCCAATGTCGCTCTCGTGGCAGGGGTGGGCTACGAGGACGTAGAGGTGAGCAGCCGCGATGCGCTGCTGGACGCCGATGGAGACCCGGTGATCGGGCCTGATGGGCGACTGGTCACCGACGAGAGCGAACCGCGCCGGATCGCCTACGATACCGAGGGCCTGATCTGGGACGTTGGTGTCATGTGGCGCCCCAGCAACCGCACTTCGCTGGAGGCGCACGTGGGTCGCCGGTATGGCTCCACCACGTACTACGGCACCTTCTCCTACGCCCCCCGCCGCAATTCCAGCGTCAATGTCGCGGTCTATGACAACATCACGGGTTTCGGCGGCCAACTGACCTCGGCCCTGGACCTTCTGGGCACGAACTTCGAAGCGTCACGCAACCCGGTATCGGGCGATCTCGGCGGCTGCGTAATCGGCGCGGAGGGCAACAATTGCACCCTAGCGCAGCTGAATTCGCTGCGTTCGTCGGTGTTCCGCAATCGCGGCGTTGCCGCCAGCTATTCCGTGGCGCGTGGCCGCACGTCCTTCGGCATCGGTGCAGGCTACGACCGCCGCAGCTTCATCGGCGGCGAGGATACCTTGCTGGGCGATATCGATGGGGTGATCGACGAAAGCTATTACGTCGCTGCTAACGCCACCCACGAACTGGACCGTAATTCGGCCCTTTCGGCAGGCGCATATGCCAGCTGGTTCGACAGCGGATCGGGCAGTCTTGGCGACGGCTTCGGCTACTCCGCATCGCTGGCCTACAACCGCCATATCTGGCGCGGACTGACGGGCGTTGCCGCCATCGGCATCGACGGTATCAGCCGCGACGATCTTCCCGACTATTCCGCCGCATCGGTCCTGCTGGGCCTGCGCTACACGTTTGACTGACCGGGTCAGCAAGGAGACAGAACCATGTTCGACAACTTCTACGGCCTTACCGGCAAGCCATTTCAGCTTACGCCCGATCCGGAATTCTATTTCCGCTCGGTCACGCACCGCAAGGCGCTCTCCTACCTTGGCTACGGCCTGGCGCAGGGCGAGGGCTTCATCGTCATCACGGGCGAGGTCGGTTCGGGCAAGTCGACCCTGGTCGCGCACATGATGGAAAGCCTGGACGAGAGCCAGGTCACCGTCGCCCAGATCGTCACCAGCAAGCTGGACGGTGAAGAGATCGTGCACGTCGTGGCGCGCAGCTTCGGGCTGGATATCGAGGGGCACGACAAGGCCACCGCGCTGACCGAGATCGAAAGCTTCCTGCACGACGAGGCGCGCCAGGGCAGACGCTGCCTGCTCGTGCTGGACGAGTCTCAGAACCTCAACGTCTCGGCGCTGGAAGAGCTGCGCATGCTGTCCAACTTCCAGCTCGGCAATCATCCGCTGTTGCAGACTCTGCTGCTGGGGCAGCCGGAATTTCGCATCACGCTGCAAGCCGATCCCCATCTCGAGCAATTGCGCCAGCGGGTGATCGCCGCCCACCACCTGGAGCCGATGCAGAAGGGCGAGATCGAGCCCTACATCGTCCACCGCCTGACCAAGGTAGGATGGGACGGCAATCCCTCGTTCGACCAGCGCGTCTTTTCCGAACTGTTCGATGCGAGCGGCGGCATCCCGCGCACCGTCAACCTGATCGCCAATCGCCTGCTGCTGCTGGGCGCCGTGGAGGAACGCAGCCGCATCGACGCCGCCATGCTGCAGAACGTGCTGGCCGAAATGGACGCCGAACGCGCCTTTCCCGAGGCTGCGCCGGCTCCCATGCCAAGGCAGGAGGAACGGAGCGAGCCGGCAGCGGCAAATCCCTCCGCACCGACCATCGACAAGGCGATGCTGGAGGAATTGCTGGCCGAGCGTGACATGCGGATCGCAGAGCTGGAGCAGGCCATCCTGGAATTGGCTCAGCAGCGCGACACTGCCGCCGCGGAAGATGTCAAACCCGAGATCGAGACTCTGCGCGCCCAGCTCGCCAAGGTCGAGGCCAAGTGCTTCGAGCAAGAGCGAACGATCCGACACACGGTCACCATGCTGATCGACTGGATCGAGAGCGAGATGGATTCCAGCAAGGCCGCATGATGCAGCCGCTGGGGAGCCGAACTCATGAACGCGCTTAACCTGGATCACTTGCCCGCCCAGGCAGATTCGATCGTCAACGGCCTGTCCGTCGACGTCGAGGACTGGTTCCAGGTGGGCGCCTTCGAGGAGGTGATCGAACGCGACCAATGGGGCGCGCTGGACGACCGGGTCGATCGCAACGTTCGCCAAATTCTCGACCTGTTCGATGCGGCGAACGCGAAAGGCACCTTTTTCACGCTGGGCTGGGTTGCGCAGCGTCACGGCTCCCTCTTGCGCGAGATCGCCGGCCGCGGGCACGAGATTGCCAGCCACGGGTGGGATCACCAGCGCGTCTTCCGCATGAACCCCGTCGCCTTCGCCACCGATATCGCGCGCACCCGGAAGGTTCTGGAAGACGCCAGCGGCGTAAGGGTCGTGGGCTATCGCGCGCCGAGTTTCTCTATCGACGCGCGCACGCACTGGGCGTTCGAGGCGCTGGCCGAAGCGGGCTATGCCTATTCGTCCAGCGTGGCGCCCGTCGCGCACGATCACTATGGCTGGCCAGAAGCTCCCCGCTTCGCCTTCAAGCCGCTATCGGACAGCAATTTCATCGAGCTGCCCGTCACCACCGCGATGTTTCGCGGAAGGCGACTGGCAGCAGGCGGGGGCGGGTTCTTTCGGGTCCTTCCCTATGCGTTCAGCCGGTGGGCGATCCGGCAGGTCAACCGCAGGGAGGGCCGGCCCGCCATCTTCTATTTCCACCCGTGGGAAATCGATCCGGGCCAGCCCCGCGTCGCGGGCGCTCCGCTACGCTCTCGGCTGCGCCACTACACCAATCTCGACAAGATGGCCGGCAAGCTCGAACAACTGGTGAGCGACTTCCACTGGGGCCGCATGGACGGTGTCGCCAGGCGCGAGAACCTGCGCCTTCGCCTGGAGAGGGCGGTGCAGGGATGAATGCGCCTTTTCCCCTGACGCGGGAGGTGGTGCATTCCGTCGACCTGCGGCAGCCGGACGAGGCCGCGCGCATCGAAGCCTTCGTCGCCGAGCACGGCGGAAGCGTATTCCATCGCCCGGCCTGGCTGACGGCAGTCGAGATCGGCACCGGACAGCGTGCACGGGGGCTGGTGGTGGAGAAGGGCGGCCGCCTGATGGGCTGGCTGCCGCTGACGCAGATACACTCGCCGATTTTCGGTCGCATGCTCGCTTCGTCCGGCTTTGCGGTGGAAGGCGGGACGCTGTCCCTCGACGACCGCGTTGCGGGCACCCTGTGCCGCGCGGTGCAGGAATATGCGCAGCGGCTTTCCTGCCCGACGGTGGAACTGCGCGGCGGAGCGGCCGGCGATGACTGGGACGTTCGCAATGACAGCCACTGCGGTTTCATCGCGCCCCTGGCCGCGGACGGTGAAGAACAGCTTGCGGCCATCCCGAGAAAGCAGCGTGCCGAGGTGCGCAAGGGGCTGAAGAACAACCTGCGCGTAACAACCGGCAGGCAGGCGATCAATCGCTTCGCGCATTACCGCGTCTATTCCGAAAGCGTGCGCAACCTGGGCACGCCGGTGTTTCCGAAGGCCCTGTTCGATATCGTGCTGGAACGGCTCGATGCCGATATCCTCACCGTCTGGAACGGCAGCGAACCGGTGGCGAGCGTGCTGTCGCTGTATCACGACGGCGCGGTGATGCCCTACTGGGGCGGCGGCACGTGGGACGCGCGGGGACTGCGTGCCAACGATCGGATGTATTACGAGCTGATGATGCATGCGCGCCGGCGCGGCTGCGACCGCTTCGACTTCGGCCGCAGCAAGACGGGCAGCGGTGCGTATCACTTCAAGAAGAACTGGGGTTTCGAACCGCAGCCGCTGTCCTATGCCACCTGGACGGCTCCGGGCCACCAGGCGCGCGATGCCGACCCCACCAGCGCCCGCCACCAGTCGCGCATCGCCCTCTGGAAGAAGCTTCCGCTGCCCCTCGCCAACATTCTGGGGCCGTACATTTCCCGCGGCCTCGGTTAGGGGGCCGGATGACTGGCGATATCCTCTTTCTGGCCCACCGCCTGCCCTATCCCCCCGACCGCGGCGACAAGATCCGCTCGCATCATGTGCTGAAGGCCCTGGCGAAGCTTGCGCCGGTCCACGTGGGCTGTCTGGCGGAAAACGAGACCGACCTGGCGAACGAGAACGCCCTGTCGCATGACGCGCGAAGCTGGTGCATGCCGCGCCGGTCGACTTTCCTCCCGAAATCCGGACTCGAGGCGCTTGCGCGTGGCGAGCCCGTGAGCCTCGCGGCCTTCCGTTCGCGCGAACTGCAGGACTGGGTGAGGCGCACCCTGCACCGTGAGAGTATCGGTGCGATCTACGTGTATTCCGGCCAGATGGGGCAATACGTCCCGCGCGACTGGCAGGGACGCCTGATCGCGGACCTTGTCGACGTCGATTCGGCCAAGTTCGAGGCATACGGCAAGACGGGACGCGGCCCCCGTAGCTGGATCGACCGGCGCGAAGCGCGGCTGCTGCGCGCCGTGGAAGCCGATCTCGCCTCCCGTGCCGAAGCGACCTTGCTCGTCAGCGAAGCAGAGGCCGGCCTGCTGCGTCGCCGCGCGCCCGGAGCAAGGAATGTCCGTGCCCTGCGTAACGGCATCGACTGCGCGCTCTACGATCCCGATGCGGTTGCGGCAGAAAAGGCGCTGACAGCAGGCGGTCCGCATTACGTCTTCACCGGCCAGATGGACTACGCGCCAAACGTGGAGGCCGTCACCCGCATGGCGCGACAGGTCATGCCGGCGCTGCGACGGCATCTGCCCGCTGTGCAGTTCCACATCGTCGGCAGGGCACCGTCGGCGCCGGTCCGTGCGCTGCACGGTGTCGAGGGGACGCGCGTCGTCGGCGAGGTTGCGGATACGCGCCCCTGGCTTGCCGGGGCCGATGCCGTCGTGGCGCCGCTGGCTATCGCGCGGGGCGTGCAGAACAAGGTCCTCGAGGCCATGGCGATGGCACGTCCCGTTGTCCTGTCCCCTGATGCAGCAACCGGCATCGATGCCCGAAACGGCGCGCACTACCTTATAGCGGACGACGATGCCGCGTTCGTCGAACATCTCCGTCACCTCCACGCCGAGCTGCGAAGGGCCGCCGCGCTGGGCCGCGATGCGCGTCGCTTCGTGCTCGAGAAGATGAGTTGGGACGCCATGCTGGCCGACCTTCCTGCCCTCCTGGGGATGGACAAGCAGGGCGAGCGCAATGCCGCTTGAGGCCATTTGTCCGCGCCGCGCCCTCGTGGCGGACAGGATCGCACCTTCGTGGAAGGCTCCGCTGCTCCGCCTGAGCCTGGCCTGGCTCGCCCTGATCGCGCTCTTCGCGCGGGACTGGGCGGCGATGGCCCAGCAATGGTGGGACATTTCCACCTACAATCATATCCTGCTGGTCCCCGTCATCATCGCGTGGCTGGTCTGGCAACGATCAAGCGAGCTGGCGCGTCTCGCACCGCAAGCCTGGTGGCCGGGTCTGGTGCTGGTCGCAGGGACGCTGTTCGCTTGGCTCCTGGGGGACATTTCCGGCACCGCGACAATCAGCCACCTGGGCCTCGTCGCCGCGATGCAGGCCATGGTCGTCGCCCTGCTGGGGCCGCGCGTGGCCTGGGCGCTGCTGTTTCCCCTGGGCTACGGCCTTTTCCTGGTGCCGCTGGGGGAGGAGCTTGTACCGGCTCTCCAGTCGATCACCGCAGACATCACCATTGCCCTGACGCACGCCAGCGGCATCCCGGCCATCATCGACGGCGTCTTCATCGATACGCCTGCCGGATTGTTCGAGGTTGCCGAGGCCTGCTCGGGCGTCAAGTTCCTGATCGCGATGGTGGCGCTGGGCACTCTGGTGGCCCACGTCGGCTTCCGATCGTGGAAGCGGCGAGCTGCCTTCATGGCGATGGCCGTCATCCTGCCCATCGTGGCCAACGGGTTCCGTGCATGGGGCACGATCTACATTGCCCAGTCGCAGGGCATCGCCTTTGCCGCCGGGTTCGATCACATCATCTATGGCTGGATTTTCTTCGCGCTGGTCATGGCAGCGCTGCTCTTGCTGGGGTGGAGGTTCTTCGATCGCCAGGTGGATGACCCGTTCATCGACGCCGAACGGATCGCCGGGGCTGAATGGCCCAGGCGGTTCGAGCGCTTCTCGGGCCATGGTTGGCGCGTGCTGGTGGGCGGCGCGGCGCTCGCCCTGGGCGCGGTCACGTGGTCGGCGCAGGCCCGAGGGGTCGAGGCGGAATTGCCGGCAACGATTGCGCTGCCAGAAGTTCGCGGATGGTCGCTTGCCGCGCCCGATCATTCCTATCCCTGGCATCCGCGCGTCTCGGGGGCCGACCACAAGCTGGTCGGGAGCTACAGCGATGCGGAGGGCAGGGTGGTCGACGTGATATACGCCCTCTACGGCGCGCAGGAGGATGGACGCGAAGCCGGGGCCTTCGGCGAAGGCGCCCTGCCGGAGGGAACCGAATGGCGCTGGCTCGCCTCCGCCACCGCTCCCGGCGGCGCGACCGGCGAGCGGTTGCAGGCGCTCGGCACGCACCAGCGCGTGGCCTCCACCTGGTATCGCCATGGCGACTGGACCGGCAGCAGCCGTCTGCGTCTCAAGATTGCCAACATGCGCGACCGCGTGCTGGGAACCCCGCAGCCCACGATCATGCTGATCCTGTCCGCCGAGGATAGCGAGCGCCAGGACGCGCGGGAGGCGCTTGCCGCTTTCCGCCAATCAACCGGCCCGCTGCCAGAGTGGATGGACGCTGTCGCCCTGCTGGACTAGTCCGCAAGCATGTGCGGGATTGCAGGTCTTTTCCATTGCGGAACGATAAAGCCGGTCGACCCTGCGCGGGTGGCGCGGATGACCGAGGTGCTCGCCCATCGCGGCCCGGACGGATCGGGTGTCTGGACGGCTCCCGGCGTGGGTCTGGGTCATCGCCGCCTTTCGATCATTGACGTCGCCGGTTCGCCGCAGCCCATGATGTCCGCCAGCGAGAGGCTGGTCATCAGCTTCAACGGCGAGATCTACAATTTTCGCGAACTGCGCCGCGAACTGGAAGCGCGAGGGCTCGAGTTTCGCACCGAGGGTGATACCGAGGTCATCCTGGCGGCCTACGAACAATGGGGCGCGGATTGCGTGGCAAAGCTGCACGGCATGTTCGCCTTCGCGATCTACGACCAGAAACGTCGCGAGCTTTTCCTGGCCCGCGATCGCTTCGGCGTGAAGCCGCTTTTCCTGGCCGAGTTCTCCGACGGCTCGATGGGTTTTGCGTCCGAATTGAAGGGCTTGCTGGCGCATCCTCTCATGCGGAGAGAAGTCGATCCGCGCGCGGTAGAGGATTTCATGGCCTGGGGCTACGTTCCCGATCACAGGTCCATCCTCAGGGGCGTCCGCAAGTTGCCGGCCGGTCATACGCTGCTGCTGAAGCACGACAGCCCCGTCCCCGAACCGCAGCAATACTGGGACATCAGCTTTACCGAGCGACACAAGGGCAAGGCGAAGGACCTGGAGGCAGAGCTGCTGCACCACATCCAGCAGGGCGTGAACAGCCGCATGGTGGCCGACGTGCCGCTGGGCGCATTCCTTTCGGGCGGGGTGGACAGTTCCAGCGTGGTGGCCTTCATGGCCGAGGCAAGCCGCCATCCCGTGAAGACCTGCTCCATCGGCTTCGACGTCGCCAGCGCAGACGAGACACGCCACGCGGAAGTCGTGGCTAGACTGTTCGGGACGGACCATACGTCGCGCACCGTGAAGGCGGACCAGTTCGACGCCATAGACACCATCGCCGGCATGTTCGACGAACCCTTTGCCGACGCCAGCGCCCTGCCGACTTGGCACGTGTGCCAGCTGGCCCGGGAAAACGTGACCGTGGCGCTTTCCGGCGATGGCGCCGACGAGGCGCTGGCCGGATACCGCAGGCAGGTGTTCCATGCGCATGAAGAGCGGCTGCGCGGAATGCTGCCCGAGGGATTGCGGCGCAACGTTCTCGGGCCGTTGGGCCGCCTTTATCCGAAAGCAGACTGGGCACCGCGACCGCTGCGGGCGAGAACCACGTTGCTGTCGCTGGCCGGTTCCGCGGAGCAGGCCTATGCCCGTGCGCTGGCCGTCGTTCCGCCGGAAGGACGCTTCGCGCTCTATTCGCCGGACCTTTCCGGGCAACTCGGCAGCTACCGCGCCGAAGACCCGCTGCTCGACCTGATGGCCAGGGCGCCGATGCGCACTGCGCTGGACCAGGCGCAGTATGGCGATCTCAAGTTCTGGCTGCCGGGAGACATCCTGACCAAGGTGGACCGCACCAGCATGGCCGTCAGCCTGGAGGCGCGCGAGCCGCTGCTCGATCACCACCTGGTGGAATTCGCGGCGGGACTGCCGGACGGATTGCGGGTGCGCGGCATGCAGGGAAAGTGGCTGCTGAAGAAGGCCATGGAGCGGTATCTGCCGGACGATATCCTCTACCGCCCCAAGCAGGGTTTCGTCACGCCGATCGCCGAATGGCTGCGCGGGCCGCTGGCGGGGAAGGCGCGGGGCATAGCCAGAAGCGCGATGCTGGCGCGGACCGGTTGGTTCGACAATTCGCGGACCGAGCAGATCGCGGAGGACCACATTGCCGGCCGGGCCGATCATTCGCGCCTCTTGTGGCAGCTCATCATGCTGGACCGGTCGCTTGCCAGGCTGGGTGTGGCCTAACCCGCAAGCCCGTGGCCCAGCGCCATGTATTCCTCGCTCTGCATTTCCTTCAGGCGGCTGACGGTGCGCTGGAATTCGAATGAACCGTCGCCGTCCACGTAAAGGTCTTCCGGCCTTGTGGCGGCCACGGCAAACAGTTTCACGCGATTTTCGTAGAGCGCGTCGATCAGGGTGACGAAGCGGCTCGCCTCGTTGCGCATGTCCTTGCCCATCTGCGGGATGCCGACCACGAAAACGGTGTGATAGGCCTGCGCGATGGCAAGGTAATCCGGCGCGCCGCGTGGCTGCTGGCACAGGCGGCGGAAGCTGAACACGGCCACGCCCTTCAGGCTCTTGGGCACGTGGAGCGTGCGCCCGCCGCCCACGTCCAGTTCGGCGCTGGGCACATTCTCCGCGTCTTCGGGCGGATAGTCGGTCAGACGGAAGAATGCCTCGCGCACCCTGGCCGTGGCTTCCTCGCTCATCGGATAATGCCACGTATCCAGGCCCCCGATGCGTTCCATGCGATAGTCGGTCGGCCCGTTCAGTTCGATCACGTCGAGTTCGGCCTCGATCAGTTCGATGAACGGCAGGAAATGCTCACGGTTGAGCCCGTCCTTGTAGAGCTCCGACGGACGGCGGTTGCTGGTGGTGACCACCGTCACGTTGCGTTCGCAGATCAGCTGGGTGAACAGGCGGCTCATGATCATCGCATCGGCGGAATTGTTCACCACCATCTCGTCGAAGGCTAGGCACTTCAGGTTCTTCGAGAGCACTTCCGCCACGGCCGGTATCGGATCGCCCTTTTCGCTCCTGCGCGCTTCTCTCAGCGCGGCGTGGACTTCCTGCATGAAGGCGTGGAAGTGGACGCGGCGCTTTTCGGGAATGTCGAGCGAGGCGTGGAACAGGTCCATCAGCATGGATTTGCCGCGCCCGACGCCGCCCACCATGTAGATGCCCTGGGCCCGCGCCTTTTTCCGCGTGAAGAGCTGGCCCAGCAGGCCGCCCGACTGTTCCGCCTGCAATTCCCTTTGCAGCGCATCCAGTCGCTCCGCCGCGCGGCGCTGGTCCGGGTCTGGACGAAGCTCTCCGGCGGCGATCAGGCGTTCGTAGCGGGAAAGGACGCCGCTCATCGATCGCGTGGCTGCATCGCCTCGAACTGCGGAAGGTCCGGATCGAAGCGATCCCAGACGGGCGCATCCTTCACGTAGATCACGCTTTCCGGGGAGACGATGTTGGGATCGTCGAGCGAGCCCGCCTGCAGGATCGCCATTTCCTCGCCCGGCAGGTCTCCGGTGGTGAACAGGCGGCCACCGCAGGTGCCGCAGAAATGCCGCGTAACCTTGCCGCCGGTATCGCCGTCATTGGTGTAGGCGGCAGGCGTTCCGCGCAGGTCGAGCTGGTCGCGGCGCAGGCCCACGATGGTCGTATGGCCGGTGCCGGTCGCCTTCTGGCAATCCTTGCAGGCGCACTGCGAGGTGAACAGGTCCGGCCCCGTGACCGTGTAGCGGATGGCACCGCACAGGCACCCGCCTTCCGCCGTCTCGCCTGCACCGATACCCATCTCAGACGTGCTTTTCCGCCTGCATCTTCTTGATTTCGGCAATCGCCTTGGCGGGCGAAAGCCCCTTGGGGCAGACGTTCGCGCAGTTCATGATGGTGTGGCAGCGATAGAGGCGGAACGGATCCTCGAGGTCGTCCAGCCGCTCTCCGGTCATCTCGTCGCGGCTGTCGGCCAGCCAGCGATAGGCCTGCAGCAGGATCGCCGGACCCAGGAACTTGTCGGAATTCCACCAGTAGCTGGGGCACGCGGTGGAGCAGCAGGCGCACAGGATGCATTCGTAGAGCCCGTCCAGCTGCTCGCGCTGTTCGGGGGATTGCAGCCGTTCCTTGCCCGAGGGCGTGGTGGAGACGGTCTGCAGCCAGGGACGGATCGAGGCATACTGGGCGTAGAAGTGCGTGAAATCGGGCACGAGGTCCTTCACCACTTCCATGTGCGGCAGCGGCGTGATGCGGATTTCGCCTTTCACGTCCTCTATCGCGGTGGTGCAGGCCAGGCCGTTCTTGCCGTTCATGTTCATCGAGCAGGATCCGCAGATACCTTCCCGGCAGGACCGGCGGAAAGTCAGCGTCGGGTCGATCTCGTTCTTGATCTTGAACAGCGCATCCAGAACCATCGGACCGCACTCGTCCAGGTCCACCTCGAACGTGTCGTAACGCGGGTTCTTTCCGCTGTCGGGATCGTAGCGATAGATGCGGAACTTGCGGATGTTCCCGCCGCTCTCGGCCTTGTGAACTTCTCCGTCGGAGCGGATCTTGCTGTTGGCGGGGAGAGTGAAGGTGGCCATGTGCTGTATCGTCCCTAAAGCGTCTGATGCCTATCTAGCCATGCCGCGGGCAAGGGCAAGGCAAAGCATGGGAAAAGGTCCGGTTTCGCGCCGCTTTTCCAGCTAATGTGGAACACATGGAACACTGTCCTGGGCGCTAAAATCGCTGGCGACATATCGCACCAGGGAACTGGCGGAAATACGGGCTTGAGAGGGTGTTTTGCCGGGCATGGGCCGTGCGTATGGCAGGGCGCGTTCGTAGGAAAGGAATCCCATGGGCTGGCGCAAGGCGGCAATCTTCGGAAGCAGCGGCGGTATCGGCGGCGCGCTGGTGCGGGTGCTCGCGAGCCAGGGAGGCGAAGTCATGGCGGGGTCGCGCAGCGGGGAGGGGCCGGACCTTGCGGGCGTCACGCCGTTCATCTTCGACCTTGACGACGAAGGCACCATCGCCGCCGCCGCCGAGGGCTGGGCCGACGATCCACCCGATCTGGTGATCGTCGCCACGGGCGTGCTGACGCTGCCGGACGGCACCGGGCCCGAACGCAGTTTCAGGCACGTGGAAGCCGATGCGATGGCGCGCGTCCTCTATCTCAACACGGTCGGCCCCGCGCTCGTCGCCAAGCACCTGCTGCCACTATTCCCGCGCGATGGAAGGTCTGTGTTCGCAGCGATTTCCGCGCGGGTCGGCTCGATCGGCGACAACAGCATCGGCGGATGGCATTCCTACCGCGCCAGCAAGGCGGCGCTGAACATGCTGGTGCGCAACTATGCAATCGAACTGGGGCGAACGCACAAGCAGGCGATCGCGGTGGCCCTGCAGCCCGGCACCGTGGACACGAAACTGTCGCAGCCGTTCCAGTCCAACCTTCCCGATGGCCAGCTGACCACTCCGGAAGAAAGCGCGGCGAACCTGCTGCGAGTGCTCGAAACGCTCACGCCCGAAGACAGCGGTTTCATGTTCGACTGGCGCGGAGACCGGCTGCCGGCATGAAAAAAGGGCCGCCCGCGCGATGCGGACGGCCCCTTTTCTCGATATGCGGCGGATCAGGCGAAGATATCGGCCTGGGGCACGTAGTCGAGATTCTCGAAGATCACGGTCTGGTCGATCGAGCCGTCTCCGTCGATGTCGATGAGAAGCGCATTGCCGTCTTCGGTCTGGATCGAATCGCCGTCGAGGCCGAGCCACGACAGGTCGAGAATATCGACGCCGGCCTCGAAATCAGTGATCGTGTCGGTGCCACCGTTCTCGAAGCTTTCGATCAGGTAGTTGCCACCGTCCTGGATCACGAACACGTCCGAACCGGCGCCGCCGGTCAGCGTGTTGTCGAGCTCGTTGGTCACGATGATGTCGCGATAGTCGGAGCCGACCGCATTCTCGATCTCGGTGCCATAGGCGATGGAGATGTTATCATACGCGGTCGCCCGCACGCCGCCCCAGCCAAAATCGCCAGCGATCTTCGAAGCCGAGTTGTTCTGGTACGAGGCGAGGGTGTTCGCGAGGCTGGCATCGGTCACGGTCGCCGGAGCGAACACGCCGGTTTCCTCGAATAGGTCGAGACGGTTCTGGTTGACTTCCGCTGCCGTGGGCGGGGCTTCGGCGCCCGACGAGAACTGGCCGTCGTTCAGGTTGATCACCGTGCCGCCGAAGAAGCCGGAGAAGTCCAGCGTATCCTCGCCGCCAGCATCGTAGATGGTGACGTTGGGGAAGCTGTTGGACGAGAAATCGAACACGTCGCGATCGGCGGTCGAGTTATAGCCGTACACGGTATCGCCCACGCGCGTCGTCGGGTCGGCACCGTACTTCTGCTGGATGACGTAGACATCGTGCAGCATCGGGGTCTGGGCGTTGCCGAAGAACAGCAGGTCCCAGTTGAGGATATTGGCGCCGGTAATGTTGGGCGCCCAGTACGACATGATCGTGTACTGTTCGGTATCCTGGGCATATTCGGCCTGGTTGGCGTAGGTCGTCGCGCCCGCGCCGTTATAGGCACCGGGGTGGCTGAGGCCGATGGCGTGACCCAGCTCGTGAATCAGCGTGGTGGCGCCATAGCCGTTGAAGTCCAGCCAGGCGTTGGAGCCGTTGACCGAGGGATCGGCCACGAACACGTCACCGAAGAACTTGTATCCCTGCGCCTTGGTGAAGCCGTTCTTGTTACCGGGATAGTACTCCGGGTAATAGGCGTAGGCCTGTGCGGGATCGGTGGAGTTGGCGAACTGGATATCCGCGCCGCGACCGTTCTTCTCGACGAATTCGGGGGCGACGAGATCGTCCCACAGCGCGATGGAATCGCGCGCTTCGGCGATCTGCGCGTCGGTGAACGCCGCAAGACCTTCACCCGCGGTGAAGCCGTAATCGGGGTTGTTGTAGAGGCCGATCAGGTCCTGCCCTTCCTTGAGGAAGGTGTATGTGATCTTGCCACCCGAAGTGTTGATCGCGTTGCCGGAATCGATCTGCGTCACCACCTGATCGAGATCGGCAATCGTCTTGCCACCGAACGTGAAGCCCAGGCCGGCGTAGTCATCGAGGTTGAAGTCGTTCCGGTTGAACACCTTGTCATGATCGCGATCGGATTCGTCCGACCAGCCGTAATCGTGATCGTCCAGCGCGATATCTTCCATCGTGAGGACCCCGCGATCCCCCAAATTCCTACGTCCCATTGAATTCAGTCCCTTCCTGATAACCGGAGCCGTAAATACGGCGACGATTTACCTATTGGTAACCAGAGAGACCAAAGGCACAAGCGGAAAGACTATGTTAAATGTTGTTGCTTGTCGTTTTGCGACAATTTTTTCTTTTCCGGGGGCGGAATTGGGCCAGAATGGGGCAGTTGTGACCTGAAAGGGTCAGGAAATCAGCGCATTGCGCCGCCACGATTCCGCCAGGATCGTTTCCAGCAGGTCAGAGTGGCTGAAGCCTACCTGTGCCGCGGCCTTGGCCATCACCTTTTCGCTCCACAGGTTGCAGTTGAGGTTGATCTCGATGAAATTCAGGTCGCCCGTCTTGAGGTCGACGCGGAATTCGATACGGCCGTAATCGAACGGCACGAATTCCTGCGCCACCTTCTTGGCGTATTCGGCGACCCGTGGCTCGAGCTCCGGATGGTCGAAGCGCTTGAGCGCGGCCTTCTCGGTATTCTGCACGAGGTCGCGCTTCTCGTAGTAGGTCCACAGCCGCTGGGTATCCTCGCGCTCGTACCACAGCATGGGCAGTTGCACGGGCTCGCTGTCGATGGTGATGAAGGCGACCTGCACATCGTAACCGTCGAGATAGGGCTCCACGATCGCGTCGTGGCCCTGGCCGTGGATGTCGGCGATGGCGTTGGTCACGCCGTTCCAGTCATGCGCGTCGGAAATGCCCCAGCTGGCCGACGATGCGTTCGGCTTGATGACCCAGCGACCCGCTTCGGAAGGGGGCAGGTTCTTTTCCAGCACCGGCGCTCCGCGGCGATAGCAGAACCACGGCGCGGTAGGCACTCCGGCATGGGTGCAGACTAGCTTGGACACGGACTTGTCGTCTCCCAGCCCGCGCAGGAACGGCATGGCGCCGACGTAGGGGATGCGGTGCATGTTGCACAGCGTGGGGATGAGCATCTCCGAATTCACGAAGCCGCCGCGGTTCAGCAGCGGAAAGACGAAATCGACATCGGGCCGCTCGAACAGGACATCGTAGCTGTTGGCGAACGCGAGGTTGAGGCCGAGCCCTTCCAGCGTGGTGCGCACCTCGTGGTGGTAGATGGCGTGGTTGCCGTCTTCCGGGTGCATCCCGCCGCCCCAAAGGGCGTGCTTCGCCATGAACAGCATCCGCACCCGCTCCTTCGCGTCTTCGGGAATGCGTAGGGGGGTAATCGTCTTGTTCATGGAGTCGCCCTCGTTGGCAGCAGCATCGCCGCGCCGTTACGGACAAATTCCGGGCCGCGCAATCACAGTTGCTTCAGCCATTGCAAATTCGGTGAATCGTGAAACAATCGCCGTCCTGCGCCGGGGAATGACAAATGGGCCTAGGTGAGTGGTATGACGCGACCGTGCTGCCCAAGGTGGTTTCCCTGGGCTGTGGATCGCAGGACGTGGACGAGCTGCGGGCCGAGGTCGTGCCACTGGCGAAGGGCGCGGTCTTCGAACTCGGCTGCGGGGGCGGCTTCAACCAGAACCATTACGACCCGCAGGCCGTCACCAGCTTTTCAGGGATCGACCCCAACGCCAGCCTGCTCGAAGCGGCGCAGAAACGTGCGCGGGAGAAGGGCTGGGACGCGGATATTCGCGAGGGGAAGGGGGAGGATATTCCCTTTCACGACGGGGCCTTCGATACGGTCGTGTGCACCTACACCCTTTGCTCGGTCGATGATCCGGTCCGCGTGCTGGCTGAAATGCGCAGGGTGCTCAAACCGGGCGGTCGCCTGCTGTTCCTTGAGCACGGGAAAGCTCCCGATGCCGGTCCTGCCAGGTGGCAACGGCGGATAGAGCCGGTGTGGAAACGCCTGGCGGGCAACTGCCACCTGACCCGGGAGATCGGCCCGTCGATCCGCCGGGCGGGGTACGAAATCGAACCGATCGGCCAGAGATATTTCGAAAAGGCACCGCGATGGGCGGGCTGGATGGAATGGGGCGTGGCGCGCCGGGCGGGGGCCTGAGCGCTAGCTCCAGGACTCGATCTCGGGCTTGGGAATGTCCATTCCCAGCCGCTGGCCCAGCACCCACTCGCAGATGGCGTAGGTCCGTTCGTTGTCGACATCGATGGCGAGAGCGCCGTCCTCGAACACGACCGGCTTCAGCTTCGCATCGAACCGCTTGCCGACGCGGGTCAGGCCATCCGCAAAGGTGGTGAGGCCAAAGCGCATCATCAGGATATTGAGCAGGCCGAAGGCCCGCACCATGCGACCCCTGTTGGCCTGGAACTGACCGCCTTCACGGAATATCTCCGCGGCCTTCAAGCCCTTGCGATTGGACAGCCCGTAGAGGTTGCAGTTGGCATAGCCCGCTTCCTTGAATTCGTAGAAGCCCCGCTGCCCGCGCTCGTGCACCGCGTGGACTCGTTCCTTGGTGGTGACCCCGATCACGCCGTCGGCATCGCGCATTGCACTGCGCAACTGCTCGAAGCCATCGTGCGTCAGCAGCACGTTGTCGCCGGTGGTCACCACGAAGGGTCCGTCCTCGCCCCTGGTCGCCGCAAGCACGCTTTCGACGATGTTGGGATCGCTGTCGTGGATGGTGATCGGGGTGCCGCGCTCGCGGAACGGTTCGAGGACCGCGTCCACTTCGGCCTGTCCGTCCTTTTCCAGCACGACCCGGATCTCGCGGATCGCGGGCAGCGTGGTCAGGGCTTCCATCACGTGCGCTATAAGCGGGCGGCCGCAGATCGGCGCCAGGCACTTGTGGCTGACCCCCGCGCGCGCGGCGAGGGGATTGACCACGCCGGTGCGCTGCGCCGCCAGGACGATGACGGTTACTGGAAGCGGGTCCATGACCACTCTCCTCCTCTTTCGGGCTGTCAGTTACCGAACGTGCGTTGCCACCATCCGCGACGGGGCGAGCCGTCTTCGTTGACGCCGTCATCGCCGTTGTCCGAAGAGGCCTCGCTGTCCTTCTTCAGCGGGGTGTCATCGCCGGTGATGACTTCCGAGATCACCGGCTTGTCACCGCCGTCGAGGTTGGCCTTGGCCTTCGCGTCGGCAGGCTTTTCCGCCTTGTCGTCGGTTGCAGCGGCAGCCTTCTTGCGAGGTGCGCGCTTCGGCTTCGGCTTTTCTTCCGCCTTGGCGTCGTCCTCGCCGCTCGGCTCCGTAGTTTCGGCCTTCTTGCGACGCGTGCGCTTGGGCTTCGGCTTTTCCTCGCTCTCGGTCTCGGCTCCGGAAGCGTCCTCGGTCTTGGCAGGAGCTTTCTTCGCACGGGTGCGCTTCGGCTTCGGCTTCTCGGCCGGGGTGTCTTCCCCTGCAGGAGCAGCATCGCTCTCCTGCTCGGCCTTGGCCTCTACCTCGTCGCGCTGACCGCTGTCGGGACCGCTCTGGTCGCCATCGGAGTCGTTATCGGATTCCTTGCCGGAGGCACCGTTGTCGCCATCCTGCCGCTTGCGGTTGCGTCCACGGCCGCCGCGGCGTCCGCGACGGCGACGCGGCTTGTTGCCGCCTTCATCGCTGTCGGAGTCGTCCGACGAACCCTTGCCTTCGTCGCGGCTGTCTTCGTCATCGTCGGCTTCGTTGTCGTTATCGTTGTCGTCCGACGTATCGTCGTCCTGCTGACGGTTCTTGTTGCGGCCGCGACCACCGCGCCGACGGCGGCGGCGCTTGTTCTTCTGCCCGCCGTTGCCGTCATCGTCCTCGTCGTAGGAATCGTCGCTGTCGGTCTCGGTATCGCTCTCGTCTTCGTCCTCGCCGACGTAATCGTCGTCGTCATCGTCGACGATCGGTTCGAACTTGGGCGCCTGCGACGGCTTGGGTCCGGACGACGAGACGCGCATCTTCGCGCCCTCGTTCTCGCCCTCGGGCTTCACTTCGACCGTCACGCCATACCGCTGCTCGATCTCGGCAAGGTCGCCGCGCTTGGCGTTGAGCAGGTACACCGCCGCCTCGGTAGAGGCGAACAGGGTGATGACCGTGCCCTTGCCCTTGGCCGCCTCGTCCTCGATCAGACGCAGGGCCGAGAGGCCGGCGGAAGAGGCCGTGCGGACAAGGCCGGTGCCATCGCAGTGCGGACATTCGCGCGTGGTCGCTTCGAGCACGCCGGTGCGCAGGCGCTGGCGGCTCATTTCCATCAGGCCGAAACCGGAAATGCGGCCGACCTGGATCCGGGCGCGGTCGTTCTTCAGCGCATCCTTCATGCACCGTTCGACCTTCCGCACGTTGCCGGTGCGTTCCATGTCGATGAAGTCGATCACCACCAGGCCTGCCATGTCGCGCAGGCGCAGCTGGCGGGCGATTTCCTTCGCCGCTTCCAGGTTGGTGTGCAGGGCGGTCTGCTCGATCCCATGTTCCTTGGTGGAACGGCCGGAGTTTATGTCGATCGACACCAGCGCCTCGGTCGGGTTGATGATCAGGTAGCCGCCGGATTTCAGCTGCACCATGGGATCGTACATCGCCGAAAGCTGGTCTTCCGCACCGTATCGCTGGAACAGCGGGACGGGATCGTTGTAGCTCTTAACCCGGCGCGCGTGGCTGGGCATCAGCAGCTTCATGAACGACTTGGCGGCCTTGTAACCCGCTTCGCCTTCCACGATCACTTCCTCGATCTCGCGGTTGTAGATGTCGCGGATGGCGCGCTTGATCAGGTCGGAATCCGAATGGATCACGCTCGGCGCGCTGGAGCTCAGCGTGCGTTCGCGTATCTCGTCCCACAAGCGGGCGAGGTAGTCGAAGTCGCGCTTGATCTCGGGCTTGGTGCGCGAGAGGCCGGCCGTGCGCACGATCAGGCCCATGGATTTGGGCAGGCTGAGGTCGGACACGATGCTTTTCAGCCGCTTGCGATCCGAACCGTTCGAGATCTTGCGGGAAATACCGCCGCCGTGGCTGGAATTGGGCATCAGCACACAATAACGGCCCGCCAGCGACAGATAGGTGGTCAGGGCCGCGCCCTTGTTGCCGCGTTCTTCCTTGGCGACCTGCACCAGCAGCACCTGGCGGCGCTGGATGACGTCCTGGATCTTGTAGCGGCGACGCAGCGCCTGGCGCTTGGCGCGCGCTTCGTCGATTTCCTTGGCGCGGCTGCCGCCCGAACGGCGCCCCTGCGGGCGACGGCCCTTGCCACGACCCCGGCCGCGACGCTGACCGCGGTTGTTGCCGCCGTTGTCGCTGTCGTCCTCGTCGGACTCCTCGTCTTCTCCATCGTCGTCGTCGGCTGCGTCCTCGCCGTTCTCGACGTGACCGTCTTCGATCGTGGAGACGTCGTCCTTCTCGCTGGTGTCGATTTCCTCGACGCCGGCTTCGTCCTCGTCTTCATCCTCGCCGTCTTCGTCGATGGGCGCGCCATCGTCGTCTTCCTCGGCGCGCAGCTTCGCTTCTTCTTCCGCTGCGGCCTGTTCCTCGGCCAGCAGGGCTTCGCGATCCGCTGCGGGGATCTGGTAGTAGTCGGGATGGATTTCGCTGAAAGCGAGGAAGCCGTGGCGATTGCCGCCGAAATCGACGAACGCCGCCTGCAGCGACGGTTCGACCCTGGTGACTTTCGCTAGATAGATATTGCCCTTGATCTGCTTGTGTTCGGCAGATTCAAAGTCGAACTCCTCAATCCGGTTTCCCTTGAGCACCGCCACCCGTGTTTCTTCCGGGTGGCGCGCATCGATAAGCATGCGCGTTGCCATTGATTATTCTCCGGGCAAACGCCTGCGGGCCGGGCGGGCGCTTGCGCGCCGGTCCGGTAGGAAGCGATTGCCGATATGTGTGGGTCCCGCCATTCGCGCGGGATTTGAAGATCATCACCCCATCGCGCCAGCCGTCGACCGGTTGGGGGATGGATGTGCGAAACGTGTCTGCCGCGTTGCAAAGGCGCAGGGTTTGCATCTGCGCTGGGAGCCTTGCAGCCAACATGCGCCCTTTCGAACGCATCGTGACTTGCTGGCAATAACTCTGCATCGGGGCATCAACCTGTAAGCATTGCCGGATACAGCCGATCGGGCCTTTCCGGGATGCCGGTAAGCAATATCGCTCCGGCCACCTTTAGCTAGCAGCCGGGGAAAGCCACGGCAACCTTGTTGCGCATTCACGCAAATTTCCCTTGTGGTAAGCATGAACATTCCTGCGCCAGCAAGCGGCGCGCCAGACAGGACGCATAGGACCTCGCATGTCGCATCGCCTGCAGATCGGCCTGCTGCTCGCCTTCCCGGTGCTGGTCGTGGTCGCGCTCTATGCCCTGGGTTCGGCCATACCGGTGCCCGTGCTGGGCCGCGACTACGTGGTGCGGGTGGACCTGCCCGACGGCGCGCAGACGATCGGTCTTCCCGAAATCGCCGGCCCTTCCGACCCGTCGCGCCCGCTAGTGCTGATCGACGCCGGCCACGGCGGTTTCGACCTGGGGGCCGTGGGCGAAGGCTATCTCGAGAAGACCATCGTGCTGGGACTGGCGCAGGCGCTGCGCGACCGGCTGCTGGAAGAGGGCGGCATTCGCGTGGCGATGACGCGCGAGGACGATCGCTTCATCGTGCTGGAGGAACGCGCCGAGATCGCCCGCGCGCTGGGGGCTGACCTGTTCCTCTCCATCCACGCCGATTCCGCCGGGGACAGCGAGGGGGTGGCCGGTGCCACCATCTATACCCTGTCCGAAACCGCCTCCTCCGAAGCCGCCGCGCGGTTCGCCGAGCGCGAGAACGAGGCCGACATCATCAACGGTGTGGACCTCTCGGGACAGGACGAGGAAGTGAACGCCATCCTGGTGGAACTGTCGCAGCGCCGCACGTCGGAGCAGTCCGCCGCCTTTGCCGAACTGATCGAGCGGGAAGGGCAGGGCACGCTCGAATTCCACCCGCAGGCGCGCCGCTCCGCCGCGCTGGCCGTGCTGCGCGCGCCCGACGTGCCGGGCGTGCTGTTCGAATCGGGTTTCGTCACCAACCCCGAGGAAGCGGAAAGGCTGGCCTCCGAAGAGGGGCAGGAGCGCTTCGCGGACGTCCTGACCCGCGCAATTCGCATCTATTTCGCCCGGGAAAGGGTCGAAACCTGATGTCTATTCATTCTGGCGCCATGATCGGATGGCATGTAGAGTGCCTTCCTGCCTTATGACAAACGCCTTCACATCCTCCATTGGCAGCGGCTGGAGCCGCTTCCGCGCATTCACCCGCTACGTCGGCACGCCACTGCGGTCCGCATGGCAGGGCAATCGTCTGTTCCGCATCGGCGGCTACCTGCTGCTTGCCGCGCTCGTCGTCTGGCTGGCCGGGTGGGCCTGGCTGGCGCGCGACCTGCCGGACGCGGATTCGCTGCTGGATTACGAGCCGAACCTGCCAAGCGTCGTGCGCGGCATCGATGGCGAGATCGTCCACCGTTACGAACGCGAACGGCGCGTCGAACTGCAATACCGCGACCTGCCCGAGCAGCTGATGAACGCCTACATCTCAGCCGAGGACGAGACCTTCTGGCGGCACGGCGGCATCGACGCGGGCGGCTTCTTCAATGCCGTGGTCGACTACATCTCGAAAATGGGCTCGGGCGAGCGGGCCGTTGGCGGCTCCACCATCACCCAGCAGGTGGCTAAGAACATCCTGGTGGGCAACGAGTACTCGGTGACGCGCAAGCTGCGCGAAATGATCCTTGCCACGCGTATCGAGGATGTTCTCTCCAAGCAGGAGATCATCACCCTTTACCTGAACGAAATCCCGCTGGGTCGGCGCAGCTACGGCGTGCAGGCGGCCGCGCGCGCCTATTTCGACAAGGACGTGGACGAACTCGAACTGCACGAGATGGCCTATCTGGCGATCCTGCCCCGCGCGCCCGAGGTCTACAGCCGCGAGGCGAATTACGACACCGCGCGCGAACGCCGCAACTGGGTGCTCGCCCAGATGGAAGACAACGGCTTCATCACCGCGCAGGAAATGCGGGCGGCGCAGGCCCAGCCATTGGGCATCAACGAAGGCCAGCGCACTGAACGCTCCGCCGATGCAGGCTACTTCCTCGAGGAAGTTCGCCGCGAACTGATCGAACTTTTCGGCGAAGAAGCGGAAGACGGGCGCAACAGCGTCTATGCCGGCGGCCTTTGGGTACGCACCTCGCTCGACACCGAACTGCAGGACGCCGCGCGCAACTCGCTGCGCGATGCCATGCTGCGCTATCACGGCAATCGCGGCTGGACCGGACCGATCGCCACGATCAATCCCGATAACGGCGACCTGACGGAGCAGCTGCGCAGCTCCTACCTCTCGATCAGCTACAAGAACTGGCGCGTGGGCGTGGTCACCGCCCGAAGCGGCGATTCTGCTACCATCGGCTTTTCCGATGGCGTGGAGGCGCCGCTGTCCAACGTCGCCAGCGAAGTGAAGGTGGGCGATGTCGTGGCTGCGTCGCCCAGCGGCAGCAACTGGCGCCTGGAAGCCATTCCTTCCGTCTCGGGCGGCTTCCTGGCCATCGCGCCGGACAGCGGACGGGTGCTGGCCATGCAGGGCGGGTTCGATTCGCGCCTTGGCAGTTTCAACCGCGCCACGCAGGCCAACCGCCAGCCCGGCTCCACCATCAAGCCCTTCGTCTACGCCACCGGGCTGGACAACGGCATGACGCCCGCCTCGATGATCCCCGATGCGCAGTATTGCTATTACCAGGGCGCCAACCTGGGCGAGAAGTGCTTCACCAACTTCGGCGGCAGCCGCGGCGGGGGCGAATACCCCATGCGTTACGGGCTGGAGCAGTCGAAGAACCTGATGACGGTGCACATCGCCATGGATTCGGGGATGGAGAACGTGATCGACACGTTCGAGCGCGTGGGCATTGCCGAGGAAGGCGAACTCGAACCCTATCCTGCCTTTGCCCTGGGTGCCGGTGACACCACGGTCGAGAAGATGGCCGCCGCCTATGCCATGCTGGTGAACCACGGTCGCCTGAACGATCCGACGGTGATCGACTACGTGCAGGACCGCGACGGCAAGGTGATCTGGCGCGCCGACAACCGCGAATGCACCGGCTGCAACATGGACGAATGGGATGGCGGCCCGATGCCGCGCTTCGGCCGGACAGGTCGCCAGGTGATGGACCCGCGCACCGCCTTCCAGACGGTGAACATGCTGACCGGCGTCGTCCAGCGGGGCACCGCCACGCGCCTGCGCGATCTCGACATGCCGCTGTTCGGCAAGACCGGCACCAGCTCTGGTCCCACCAACGCCTGGTTCGTGGGCGGATCGCCCGACATCGTAGGCGCCACCTATCTCGGCTTCGACCAGCCCCAGAACATGGGCGGGTGGATCCAGGGCGGCAACACGGCCGCTCCGATCTTCAAGCAGTTCGTGCAGGAAACCCGCGATCACTGGAGCGGGCGACCGTTCATCGCGCCCAGCGGCGTGCGCATGGTCCGCGTGGATCGCCGCACGGGCCGCCGCGTATTCGATGCCTGGCCGACGGACGAGCCGACTTCGGCAGTCATCTGGGAGGCTTTCCGCCCCGATACGGAGCCGCGGCGCAGCCAGCGGCAGGACGAGGTGGATGCGATGCGCGAGACGATCCTGGCGCAGTTGCGCCGCCGGGCGAACAGCGGCAGCTCGAGCAGTCGTCCGGGTGAACGCGAGGACTTCGTCGAAGAGCAGGGCGGTATTTACTGATCGGCGCACTTTCGCGCCGCGCCCGCTTGCGCTAGGCGCGCGCATTCAATCTTTTGAAGGACCAATGCCATGCGTGCCGAAGGGCAGGCCCATATCGATCGCATCGAAGCCGCGCTGGCGCTGGTGCGCAAGTCGCTGGACTGGGAACACGCGCTGCGTCGCCTCGACGAGCTGGAGGCGCGCGTGCAGGACCCGGACCTGTGGAACGATCCCAAGCAGGCGCAGGCCATCAGCCGCGAGCACAAGCAGCTGAAGGACGCCATCGGAACGGTTAACGAGATCAGCCAGGAAATGGCGGATGCCACCGAGTTCGTCGAAATGGGCGAGGCCGAGGGCGACGATGAGGTCGTGGCGGAAGGACTCGCCAGCCTGGAAAAGCTCGCCCAGAGGGCCGACCGCGACAAGGTGAATGCGCTGCTCTCGGGAGAGGCCGACAACCACGACACCTATCTGCAGGTCAACGCTGGTGCCGGCGGCACCGAAAGCCAGGACTGGGCGGAAATGCTGATGCGCATGTATGCCCGGTGGGCCGAACGGCGCGGATTCAAGGTTGAAACCGTGGAATATGCCGCGGGCGAGCAGGCGGGCATCAAGTCCGCGACACTGCTGATCAAGGGCGAGAACGCCTATGGCTATGCCAAGACCGAAAGCGGTGTTCACCGCCTGGTGCGCATCAGCCCCTACGACAGTTCTGCACGTCGCCACACCAGCTTCTCCAGCGTGTGGGTCTATCCGGTGATCGACGACGAAATCGACATCGAGATCAACGAAGGCGACCTGAAGATCGACACCTACCGCGCATCGGGCGCGGGCGGACAGCACGTGAACACGACCGATTCCGCCGTTCGCATCACGCACAAGCCGACCGGCATCGTGGTCGCCAGCCAGAACGACCGCAGCCAGCACAAGAACCGCGCCACGGCGATGAACATGCTGAAGGCGCGGCTTTACGAGGCTGAACTGGCGAAGCGCGAGGCGGAGGCTGCCGGCGAATACCAGGAAAAGACCGAGATCGGGTGGGGCCACCAGATCCGCAGCTATGTGCTGCAGCCCTACCAGATGGTGAAGGACCTGCGCACGGGCACCACGTCCACGGCTCCGGGTGACGTGCTGGACGGCGAGCTGGACGATTTCATCGCCGCCGCTCTTGCCCAGCGCGTGACCGGCGAGACGGTGGACGTAGAGGACGTGGAATAGGCCTGGCACCGCAAGGATCGCGCTTTGCCAACCGTTAACGCACCCGCTAGAGCGGGCCTATGAGACAAAGGGTCGTCACAGCTGCCCTGGCCGCGCTCGGCGCCAGCCTGTCGCTCGTCGCCTGCGACGTGGCCGAGGAAGAGCGCCCCGTAACCTCGCGCGATTTTCCGCGCCCCTATCGGCCCGTGTCCGACCTTGGCGGCAATGCCTTCTCCACCGAGCAGATCCGCGACGACCGGCGCGAGGCGCAGACGGTGATGGACCAGGCCAATATCGCCGAGGGCATGACCGTGGCGGATATCGGCGCGGGCGAGGGCTATTACACAGTGCGCCTGGCCGCCCGCGTGGGCGAGGATGGCCGCGTGCTGGCGCAGGACATCGACGAGGATGTGCTGCGCCGCCTGGGCAACCGGGTGGAGCGCGAGCGGCTCGACAACGTGTCCATCGCCCTTGGCCTGCCGGACGATCCCAAGCTGCCCGAAGACAGCTTCGATCGCATCTTCATGGTCCACATGTATCATGAGATATCGGAGCCTTACGCCCTGCTGTGGCGGATGCGTCCGTCCTTGCGCGAGGGCGGGCAGGTCATCGTGGTGGACGTCGATCGACCGGCGGACCAGCACGGCATAAATCCGCAACTTCTGTTTTGCGAATTCGAGCGGGTAGGCTATCGGCTCGTGGAATTCGTGCGCAAGCCGCAGATCGCTGGCTACTATGCGCAGTTCGAAGTGGTCGGGGAGCGCCCGGAACCACGCGATATAGAGCCTTGTTTACAACCAGGCGACACTTCCACCGAGTTCTCTCTGATAGACGAGGACACCTCTGGGGATAATGATGAGTTTCAAGGGTCTTAAGCCGATTTCCTATGGTGGCCGCGAGGTTTGGCCGCTGATCGAGGGCGGTAAGGGCGTATCTGCCACCAACCATGCAAGTTCCGGCGCCTGGGCCGCCGCGGGCGGCATCGGCACGGTGAGCGCGGTGAACGCCGACAGCTACGATGCAGAAGGGAAGATCATTCCCCAGGTCTACGACCAGCTGACGCGCAAGGAACGGCACGAACAGCTGATCGAATACGCCATCGACGGCGCCACCGCGCAGGTGAAGAAGGCGTACGACATTGCCGGCGGCAATGGCGCGATCAACATCAACGTGCTTTGGGAAATGGGCGGCGCCCAGCAGGTGCTGGAAGGCGTGCTGGAGCGCACGAAGGGCCTCGTCACCGGCGTGACCTGCGGCGCGGGCATGCCCTACAAGCTGGCCGACATCGCGGCCCGCTTCAACGTAAGCTACCTGCCGATCATCAGCTCCGCCCGCGCTTTCCGCGCGTTGTGGAAGCGCAGCTATCACAAGGTTTCCGACCTCATGGCGGCCGTGGTCTACGAAGATCCCTGGCTGGCCGGCGGTCACAACGGCCTCTCCAACGCCGAGGACCCGACCAAGCCCGAGGATCCCTATCCCCGCGTCGCCGCCCTGCGCGACACCATGCGCAAGGAAGGCGTATCGGAAGACGTGCCGATCGTGATGGCGGGCGGCGTCTGGTACCTGCGCGAGTGGGAAAACTGGATCGACAATTCCGAGCTGGGGCAGATCGCCTTCCAGTTCGGCACGCGTCCGCTGCTGACCGAGGAAAGCCCCATTCCGCAGGGCTGGAAAGACATGCTGCGCACGCTGGACGAAGGCGACGTGCTGCTGCACCGCTTCAGCCCCACCGGCTTCTATTCCAGCGCGGTGAAGAACGATTTCCTCTATGACCTGATTCACCGCTCCGAGCGTCAGATCCCCTACAGCAAGGTGGAAGCCGGCGAGCACACGGTGCAGCTGGACGTGGGCGTGAAGGGCAAGAACTTCTGGGTCGCGCCGAAGGACCTGGAACGGGCGCGGGGCTGGGTGGCCGAGGGCCACACCGATGCGCTCAAGACGCCGGACGACACGGTGATCTTCGTCACCCCGGACAAGCGCGCCGAGATCCGCAAGGATCAGGCCGACTGCATGGGCTGCCTGTCGCACTGCGGTTTTTCCAGCTGGAAGGACCACGACGACTATACGACCGGCCGCCTTGCCGATCCGCGCAGCTTCTGCATCCAGAAGACCCTGCAGGATATCGCCCACGGCGGCGACGTGGACCAGAACCTGGCATTTGCCGGCCATGCGGCCTACCGCTTCAAGACAGACCCGTTCTATTCGAACAACTTCACCCCCACGGTGAAGCAGCTTGTCGACCGCATCCTGACCGGAGACTGACGCTGCCGGACAAGCGCGAAGAACCGCCTCCGCTGCGCAATACCTTGCGCGAGGGGCTGGCAATTCCGCGCGTCCTGCTCAATCCGCTCCGCCCACCCAAGAAGGGTGCGAACTTCGGACGGGGAAGGGCAGCGCTCGTCATCCCGGGCCTGACCACGGGCGATATCTCCACCACGCTGCTGCGGCGCACGCTGAAGACGCGTGGTTTCCTGCCAGAGGGCTGGAAACAGGGCCTGAACCTGGGTGCGGACGCGGCAAAGCTGAAGTCGCTGGAAGCGCGTATCGGCGAACTGCAAAGGCAGACGGGCCACAAGGTGGTGCTGATCGGGTGGAGCCTCGGCGGTCTCTACGCCCGCGTGCTGGCGCACCGCTGTGCCCACATGGTCGACATGGTGGTGACCGTTGCCAGCCCGTTCTCGGGAGACCGGCACGCCAACCGTGCCTGGAAGCTCTACGAGGCGATCAACGATCACACGGTGGACAATCCGCCCTTCAGCGAATCCGTATCGGCCAAGCCGCCTGTTCCCACCATCGCCGTATGGTCGGCCAAGGACGGGATCGTGGCGCCCGATTGCTGTCGGGGCGGGGAAGGGGAAGCGGATCACACGGTGCGGATCGATGCCCCGCATTTCACGCTGGGCACGTCCGCCAGCTGCATCGAGAAGATCCTGGCCAAGATGGCGGAAGTGGATGCCGAGCGGCTCTGACCCGGCGCGTCAGGTCCAGAGCTGGAGCTTCTTCATTTCCTCGCGCAGGGCATCGTCACCGTCCGGGCGGGACATGACCCGTTCCACCAGCTTCCAGCCCTGTCGAAGGCGCGATGCGCGCCACAGGTCGGTCACCCATACCGTGCCGGACCAATCGTGGTCGCCAAGCCTCGCCTCCATCTCCATCTGGCAGGCGAACAGGCCCACCCGGCCATGGCGCCGCACGTAGATGTCGCCGAAGCGATAGGAATGGAGATGCAGCCGCGTGGTTGCCGCTTCCAGCCAGCTGACGCGGTCGAGGATCGTCGCCTTGCCGCTGCCCAGCAGCAGCACGAAGTCGCGCGCGGCGACTTCCTTCATCAGCTTGCGATCGCCGCGCATCCATGCGCGCATCCACTGGTGTTCGAGCGTTTCCAGGCGGGCTGCGAATGTATCCATATCTCGCAGCACCTAGACCATGCGCGGCGGTGTGCAAGCAATGAGTTAGGTCAGTCGAACTGCCAGCTGCTTTCGCCGTGGCTGGTCTGGTCGAGCCCCTGGATTTCCTCGTCCTCGCTTACCCGCATCGGAATGAACAGCGACACGCCGATGGCGATCAGTGCGGTCACGATGGCGGAGAACACCGCGACCACCGCAATGCCCAGCGCCTGGACCCCGACCATGTCGACCATGCCCACGCCTTCCGCGTAGCCGGTTCCGCCAAGGTCAGCCGAGAGGAACACGCCCAATAGCAGCGTACCCAGCATGCCGCCCACGCCGTGAACTGCGAACACGTCGAGCGAGTCGTCTATCGCCAGCTTCGTCTTCACCACCTGGATCGCGTAGTAGCAGACCAGCGCGGCGAGGATGCCGAACAGGATCGCCGCGCCGGGAGAAATGAAACCCGCCGCCGGCGTCACGGTGGCAAGGCCGGCGATCGCACCCGTGGCAAAGCCCACGGTCGTCGATTTGCCGAAGGCGGCCTTTTCCACCATCGCCCAGGTAAGGGCTGCCGTTGCGGCGGCCACGTGGGTGTTGATGATGGCCATCGAGGCATCGTCGGTCGCGGTCAGCGCGCTGCCGCCGTTGAAGCCGAACCAGCCGACCCACAGCAGCATCGCGCCCAGCATGGTCATGCCCGGTGCATGCGGGAGCAGCGCAGAGCCGGGGAAACCCTGCCGCTTGCCCAGCAGCAGCGCCACTACCAGCGCGGACACGCCCGCAGTGGTATGCACGACGATGCCGCCCGCGAAATCAAGCACGCCAAGTTCGCCCAGCCAGCCACCGCCCCACACCCAGTGTGCCACGGGGGCATAGACCAGCAGCCCCCAGATCGCGGTGAAACCGACGACCCAGCCAAATCGCGCGCGGTCGACCCACGCGCCCACCATCAGGGCGGGGGTGATCGCGGCGAAGGTCATCTGGAAGGCGACAAACGAGCTTTCGGGCAGCGTCAGCCCGGCGCGCACGTTGTCGAGTTCGATGAGCATCCACCTGCTGCCGTCGCCGATCCAGCCACCCGTCGTGTGACCGAAGGCAAGGGTGTAGCCGACCACGATCCAGAGGACGGAGGCGATCCCCGCGACCGCGCCGACCTGCAGCAGCACCGAGAGGAAGTTCTTCGCTCGAACCAGTCCGCCGTAGAACAGTCCGAGGCCGGGAAGCGTCATCAGCAGGACCAGGGCCGTGGCCGTCAGTATCCATGCGGTATCGCCTGCATCGTTCTGCGCGATGGCCGTAAGGTCTTGCGCCCCGGCAGTGGTGGACGTCGCGCACAGCAACGTCGCGGCGACAATCTTGCGAAGCATTTGTTTCCCCCTCACACCCGCTCTAGTGGCGGGATTGCGTCAGGCGGGCCTGTTAGGACAGAATCTTGCCTATGGGCAAGTATGCTGATGCATGTTGCCGCCGGCACATGTGGACGGCTAATCCATCTTGCATGGTCCGCACCCTCCGACTCGCCGTCATCGCCGTTCTCGCCAGCCTTGCAGTTCCCGCCGCCGCGCAGGATGTCGAGCTGCCGTACTGGGCCAGCATCGACACGCCGGAAGCCAACATGCGAGTGGGGGCGGGGGAGCAATTTCCCATCAAGTGGGTCTACCGCCGCGAAGGCCTGCCGGTGAAGGTGGTGCGCCTGATGCAGGGCTGGCGCTACGTCGAAGAGCCTGACGGCACGATGGGCTGGATCTCGCAGGGGCTGCTCAGTCGGCGGCGCACGGCCATCGTGATCGGCGAGGACCTGGCGCCTATGCGCGAGGAGCCGGACGCCGCGTCGCAGTTGCGCTGGAACGTGGAAGTCGGCGTAGTGGGCAACCTGGGTGACTGCACCGAAAGCGGTTGGTGCGAATTCGATGTCGGCGGTCACGTTGGCTGGGTCGAGCAGGCCAGACTTTGGGGCGCGGGCGAACCCTGAAGGTGGCGCCAAAAGAAAAGGGCGGCCCCGCAAGACCGCCCTTTCCGTGATTTTCGGGAGTGCTCAGGCTTCGAAGCTGTAGCTCATCGTTTCGCCCTGGCCGTCGGTGACATCCATCATGCCTTCCTCTGCGCCGGGCTGGATGTTCCAGCACTCTTCGCCGTCGCCGCCTTCTGCCATCAGGCAGGTGCCACGGATGTTGTCTTCCCAGGTCCCGGCTTCCACCTGCTCGCCACCCTGCACGACGGTGTAGGTGCCGTCCGCGTTCAGCGAGACCGATACTTCGGTGCCGTCTTCGGTGGTGGAAGTGTAGGTGCCGGCGGTCGTGCTGGGGATGACATCCGCAGCAGCTTCGTCTTCGATTTCGGCCTCGGTGGCCTCATCGGTACCGCCGCCGCAAGCGGCAAGCGAAGCGAGAGCGGCAACTGCGATAAGCTTTTTCATACTGATTTCCCTGTTCCTTTTATGGATGTGATGGGTATCCGCCCGCATGCGGGCCTTGGATGGGGTTACGCGGAATCTCCGACATGGTCTTCAAGAGAGCCTTCCACAGGGCGCACGGTCGAGACGTCGCCCGCGGTCGACGTGGTTTCCATGCTGCCATCGGGCTGCATCGGACCGTCGGTGAAGCAGTTCTCCTCGTCAGCGCCTTCGACAAGGAAGCAGGTCTGCCCGTCCTTCATGAAGATGACGCCGCCGGTTGCTTCTCCATCGGCATCCACGCGCGAGAAGGTCATGCCTTCGTGTATCTCGATGTAATCGACCTGACCCCCTGCGCGCGTAACTTCGTACGTGCCCGGGGCCACGGCCTCGAAACCGGGTTCTTCGCCTTCGAGCATCGAATCCCCGGCATCGGCCACCTCGGTCTCGGCCTCCATATTGGTTTCGGTATCCGTATCGCCCGCGCCGTTGCAGGCGGCGAGCGCCACAGCCAGACTGGCCACAATCAGTTTCTTCATAGCAATCCTCCTCACTTTCCATCCCGTTTGTTGACATTGTCCCACGGACAGCGAGGCTTGCCAAGGGCGCACATGCGAACAAAAGTCGGTGCGCGCCCTTAACGAATGTTGGCTCAGGCGAGTTCCACTGCGACGGCCGTAGCTTCGCCGCCGCCGATGCACAGGCTTGCAATTCCGCGCTTCTTGCCCTGCTGCTTCAAGGCGTTGAGCAGGGTGACGATGATGCGCGTGCCGCTGGCGCCGATCGGGTGGCCAAGGGCGGTGCCGCCGCCATTCACGTTGATCTTGTCGTGCGGGATGCCGATGTCGCGCATGGCGAACATGGCAACGCAGGCAAAGGCCTCGTTCACTTCCCAAAGGTCGACATCGTCAACGCTCCAGCCGGTCTGTTCCAGAAGCTTCTGGATCGCGCCGACCGGGGCGATGGTGAATTCTTCGGGCGCCTGGGCGTGGGCGGTGAGGCCGTGGATCGTGGCGACCGGGCTCAGGCCCTTGGCTTCCGCCACGCTCTTGCGGCTGAGGACCACGGCAGCAGCGCCATCGGAAATGGAGGAGGAGGTGGCAGCGGTAATGGTGCCGTCCTTGGCGAAGGCCGGGCGCAGGGTCGGTATCTTGTCCGGCCGGCCCTTCGAGGGTGCCTCGTCGGTGTCGACCGTAACCTCTCCCTTGCGCGAGCTGTAGGTGACGGGGACGACCTCGTCGGCGAAGGCACCGCTTTCGATGGCCTTGTTGGCGCGGTCGAGCGAAGCGATCGAGTACTCGTCCATTTCCTCGCGCGTCAGCTGATACTTGTCGGCCATGTCCTGCGCGAAGGTGCCCATGGCGCGGCCTTCCTCGTAGGCGTCTTCCAGGCCATCGAGGAACATGTGATCATAGGCGGTGTCATGACCCAGGCGCGCGCCGCTGCGGTGCTTCTTCAGCAGGTAGGGCGCGTTGGTCATGCTTTCCATGCCGCCCGATACGATCACGTCCACGGTGCGCGTGGCCAGCGCCTCGGCTCCCATGATCACGGTCTGCATGCCGCTGCCGCAGACCTTGTTCACGGTGGTCGCCTGCGCCGAGAGCGGCAGGCCGGATTTCACCGCCACCTGGCGGGCCGGGGCCTGGCCCAGGCCGGCGGGAAGCACGCAGCCCATGTAGACGCGGTCCACGTCCTCTCCGGCAACGCCCGAGCGCTCCATTGCCGCCTTCACCGCGGTCGCGCCGAGGTCGGTCGCGGAGACTTCGGACAGCGCGCCCTGCATGCTGCCCATGGGGGTGCGGGCGTACGAGAGGATGACGATCGGATCGGATTCGTTAAAGATGGCCATGATGATTCTCGGTCCTGTTATTTTGCAACTGCGAAATGCGACCCGCTATCTAGGTCGGGGCACGATGTTTGGCAAATCTGCTTCCGTCACTGTTGCAGCGATCATGCTGGCCGCATGTTCCCCTTCCGTGACAGTGCCCGCGCAGGTTATTGCGCCTGCCGCGTCAGCGGAATGGCGTCCGGTCGATGCCACCACGGGACAGATCGAGGATTTGACCGGGCTGGAGCAACTGGCCGAGGACTTTCCCAACTCCGCATCGGTGCGACTGCGGTTGCTGAATGCCTATGTGGTGGCCGAGCAGGCCGGTGCGGCGCTGGCTGTGGCGGAGAACCTTGTGGCCCAAGGTTACGCCTTCTCGCCCGGCGCTGTGGAATTCCTGCAGGGTCTCGTGGAGACAGGAGGAACGCCCGCATGGCTTTCCACCTCCGGGCAGAACGCGGCGCCTGTCGCGGCAAGCCACGTGGCGGCGACGATTCCGGCCGAGGCGCTTCTGCCCGAGGGGGTGGCGGTGCTGGGAGACGATCGCTTCGCCGTCACCACCGTCGTTTCGCGGGAGGTCTGGATGTCCGATGACGCGGGATGGGAAGCCTCGACGTTTCCGGACGCAGCGAACCTGAGCGGGATCGCGGCCGACACCAGCGGAATGATCATCGCCTCGGGCGATCTCGGGATGGTTGCGGAGGGCGAGGAGGTCTTCGCCGGCCTGATCGCGCTCGAGAACGACAGTCGTCCCGTTCGCATTGCCGCTCCTGAGGGAGTGCAGCTTTCCGATATGGCATTCTTCCGCGACCAGACCGTCTACGCCAGCGATCCCCTCGGCGGCGGGGTCTACCGCTCCGATGGCATGGGGGAAGGGTTGGAGGCGCTCGTCCCGCTTGGCACCCTGCGGTCGCCCCAGGGGATTGCCCCCAGCGAGGACGGCTCACGGCTTTACGTCAGCGATTACCGATATGGTCTCGCCATGATCGATACCGCCACTGGCGCGGTCTCGCGCCTCGCCGCCGATATTCCCGTGCTGCTGGACGGGATCGACGGGCTCTGGCTGCACGTAGGCGAACTGGTCGCAATCCAGAACGGCCTGAGCCCCATGCGGATAATCGCTCTGCGCCTGTCTGCCGACGGCACCCGCATCACTGCCATGCGCGTGCTGGAACGTGCCAATCCCGACTGGACGGAACCGCTGGGCGGCGACATCCACGAGGGTGCGCTCTTTTACATCGGCAACGGCAGCTGGGACCTGTTCGAGGAAGGCGGCAAGCCGAAGGACGGGGCCGAACTGCGCGCAACGCACATCCGACGGCTCGAACTGGCGGAGAATCCCGCAAATTAGGGCAGGATAGGCCTTCCGAGTGCCTTGCATGATGGGCGGGCATTCCGTAGACGCGCCCACGCAACCCCTCAAGCTAGCCGAGTCCGCCGTGACCAACCTCGATCTCACGCAATATTTTCCTATCCTGCTGTTCCTCGTGATCGCAGCAGGGATTTCGGCAGCGTTCGTTTTCCTGCCGATGGGCGTGTCCCGCCTTACCGGCGCGCATAACCCGCAGGCGAACAAGCTGACCGAATACGAATGCGGCTTCCCCGCGTTCGAGGATCCGCGCAGCCAGTTCGATGTGCGCTTCTATCTGGTGGCGATCCTCTTCATCGTCTTCGACCTGGAAGCGGCGTTCCTGTTTCCCTGGGCCGTCAGCCTTGATCTGACGGGGTGGCCGGGATGGATCACGATGATGATCTTCCTCGCCGAACTCGGCATCGGCCTCGCTTACGCATGGAAGAAGGGAGCTCTGGAATGGGAGTGACCGACGACAAGACCAAGGAGATGCGGGGCGAACCCGCGCTCTATCCGCCCTATCAGGACGGCATGCCGGATTCCGGCAACCCGGCACTGCACGATGCGCCTACCGCGAAGGGCGGCGACGTGCGTCAGCCCGATGCGGACTATTTCAACGCGCTGCAGACCGAAGTGGACGACAAGGGCTTCCTCGTCACCAGCACAGAGGAACTGTTCCAGTGGGCGCGCACCGGTTCGCTGTGGTGGATGACCTTCGGCCTAGCGTGCTGCGCGGTGGAGATGATCCACGTCAACATGCCGCGCTACGACATGGAGCGTTTCGGCGTCGCCCCGCGCGCCAGCCCGCGCCAGTCGGACGTGATGATCGTGGCCGGAACCTTGTGCAACAAGATGGCCCCGGCACTGCGCCGCGTCTACGATCAGATGTCGGACCCGAAATACGTCATCTCGATGGGCAGCTGCGCCAATGGCGGCGGCTACTATCACTACAGCTACTCGGTGGTGCGCGGCTGCGATCGCATCGTGCCGGTGGACATCTACGTGCCCGGTTGCCCGCCGACGGCCGAGGCGCTGCTTTACGGCGTGATGCAGTTGCAGCGGAAGATCCGCCGCGTCGGGACCATCGAGCGATGAGCAAGGCAGTTTCCTACCCCGCCGGGAGAATTGGCGCATTGGCGCTCGGCGCGCTGGCCACGGGCGCACTGGCGTTCGGCGCCATCGCCATCGGTCGGCTGATCCTTGGCCGCGTGACCATCGGCTCGGCCCGCGTGAAGCGGCTGGAAGTTGACGAACTGGTCATCGGCCGGGTCGTCCGGAAGGATGAAGTGTGATGGCGAAGATTCTGCATCCCGCTCCGCGCTATGCCTCGAACGAGGGCGTGCGCGATACGCTCGTCGCCGCGCTGGGCGACATGGTATTGTCGCACGACGAGCAATACGGCGAGATCCTGATCACCGTCCGCCGGGACCGGATCGAGGATGCCCTCCGCCTGCTGCGCGACGAGCACGCCTACCAGCAGCTGATGGAAATCGCCGGTGCCGACTATCCCGGTCGGCCCGAGCGGTTCGAAGTCGTCTACATGCTGCTGAGCCTGACGAAGAACCACCGCGTGATGGTGAAGTTGACGACGGACGAGACCACGCCCGTTCCCACCGTCACCACGCTGTGGCCCGTGGCGGGCTGGCTGGAACGCGAAGTGTTCGACATGTACGGCGTGACTTTCGACGGCAACACGGACCTGCGTCGCATCCTGACCGACTACGGTTTCGAAGGGCATCCCTTCCGCAAGGATTTCCCGCTGACCGGCTACACCGAAGTCCGCTATTCCGAAGAGGAAAAGCGCGTGGTGTACGAACCGGTGGACCTGGCGCAGGATTTTCGCAGCTTCGATTTCATGTCTCCCTGGGAAGGCGCGGACTACGTGCTGCCGGGCGACGAAAAGGCTGACATGCCCCCGGTCGACGAGCCAACCACGACCGAAAGCCCCAAGCAGACCGGGGCCGGAAAGAAGACCGACGAGAAGGCCGAGGAGCACGTGAGCGCTGGCGCTCCTGCCGAGGAAGAGACCGGCAAGGATGATCCCGGCGCTCCCGAGGCAACGGAAAACCAGCCCGACCGCGAACCCAGCAAGGGCGACGTCACCGATACCAAGGGGGCGACCGAGCCGGAGGACAAGAAATGATCCGAACAATTGCTTTGGCCCTGGTGTCGTCGCTGGCGCTGGCGGCCTGCGGCGATACGCAAGAGGTCGTCGAGGACAACGACGCCATCGAGACCGACTTCGTGAATCCGGACGTTGCCGTGATCCCGACCCTCGAGCCCGTCAACGCGGACGAAGTCACCATGGATTTCGAGCCGAGGCTGGGCGTGTGCAATTTCGAAGCCGACGGCGAGACGCTGCTGGTGGCCGGCACCACCGGTGACGAGGGAACCAGCGGGCTCGGCGTGGTGAGGATGAATGGCCAGGACCTGCGCCTGCAGGCTGGCGAGCTGGGCGGCCCGGATGCCCTGTCCGCCGGTCCGATGCTGTTCGGCGGCGAGTACACCGTGCAGATCGACCGCGCCGAAACCGGCACCGATGCAGAAATGGAAAGCCTGAGCTACCCGGCGACCCTGACCTTGAGCAAGGAAGGGATGAGCGAAGTGGTCTACGGCCCCGGAAGATGGACCTGCAGCGTATGAGCGACCATGGCCTGACACTGGAGAAATCTCCCACCGTCGAAGGGGAGGAGATTTCCAACTACACGATCAATTTCGGCCCGCAGCACCCTGCGGCGCACGGCGTGTTGCGCATGGTGATGGAGCTTGACGGCGAGATCATCGAACGCATCGATCCGCACGTGGGCCTGCTGCATCGCGGCACCGAAAAGCTGATCGAATACAAGACCTACCTCCAGGCGCTGCCGTACTTCGACCGGCTCGATTACTGCTCTCCGCTCTGCCAGGAACATTCCTACGTTCTGGCGATCGAGAAGCTGCTGAACGTCGAGGTGCCGATCCGTGCGCAGTATCTGCGGGTGTTGTTCGCCGAACTGACGCGTATCTCCAACCACATGCTGAACATCGGCGCGCACGTGATGGACGTGGGTGCCATGACGCCCAACCTGTGGGTGTTCGAGCTGCGCGAGGATACGCTCAACTTCTTCGAGCGGGCATCGGGCGCGCGCATGCACGCGGCATGGTTCCGCCCCGGCGGCGTGCACCAGGACGTGCCGCTGAAGCTGCTGACCGACATCGGCGACTGGGTGGACAACCGCCTGCCCGAACTTTTCGGCGACGCGATGAGCCTGGTTCAGGACAACCGCATCTTCAAGCAGCGCAATGTCGATATCGCCGTGGTGAGCAAGGAAGACGCGATCAGGTGGGGCTTTTCCGGCCCGATGATCCGCGCCGCCGGCATCCCGTGGGACCTGCGCAAGGCGCAGCCCTACGACGTGTACGACCGGATGGACTTCGAAATCCCCGTGGGCACGAATTCGGACTGCTACGACCGCTTCATGGTCCGCTGCCAGGAAGTCTACCAGTCGGCGCGCATCATCAAGCAGTGCCTGGCGGAAATGCCCGAAGGCCCCATCGCTTCCGACGACCGCAAGGTTGCGCCGCCCAAGCGCGCCGAGATGAAGCAGTCGATGGAAGCGCTGATCCACCACTTCAAGCTCTACACCGAGGGCTTCCACGTGCCTGCGGGCGAAGTCTACGTGGCGACCGAGAGCCCCAAGGGCGAATTCGGCGTCTACTTGGTCAGCGACGGGTCGAACAAACCCTACCGCTGCAAGATCCGCCCGACGGCGTTCTCTCACCTTCAGGCGATGGATTTCATGTCCAGGGGTCACATGCTGCCGGACGCGACCGCCATTCTCGGCGCGATCGACGTGGTCTTCGGGGAGTGTGACCGGTGATCCTGCGCGAGCTTTTCATCTTCGTTGCTGCCTTCGCCGCCTTCGCCTCGGCGGTCGCGGCCTATCTGGCGGTCTTTCATGGCGAAGCGACGCTGAAAGAAATCCTCTCCACCGCCTTTGCCGCGGTGATCGGCCTCTACGTGGGCCGCTTTATCGAACGGAGGCTGGCCAATGGCCGCGCGTAACATCGCCCTCGACACGCCCGAACTGCGCGAGCAGTGGGGTGGCTGGACCTTCACGGATGCCAACCGTGAGAAGGCCGACTGGCAAATCAGGAAGTATCCCGAAGGCCGCCAGAAAAGCGCGGTGATGCCGCTGCTCGACCTGGCGCAGCGCCAGGTGGGCGAAGAGACGAGCACGCAGGGCTGGCTGCCACTGCCGGTGATCGAATACATCGCCGAATACCTCGACATGCCGGTGATCCGCGTGCTGGAGGTGGCGACCTTCTACACCATGTATAACCTTGTTCCGGTGGGCAAATTTCACGTACAGGTCTGCGGCACCACGCCGTGCATGCTGCGCGGATCGGACGACATCCTCGAAGCCTGCTACGCGCGCGGCATGAGGAAGGGCCACACCACCGACGATGGCCTGTGGACCCTTACCGAGGTGGAATGCATGGGCAACTGCGCCACCGCCCCGATGGTGCAGATCAACGACGACAATTACGAGGACCTGACGACCGAGCGGTTCAACACGGTCCTCGACGCCTTGGCTGCGGGCGAGACGCCGAAAGCCGGGACGCAGGAGCCCGGACGTCACACGTCCGAGCCTTCGGGCGGGCCGACGACGCTGAAGGAAATGGTCGAGGCCAATCACGACTACCGGAGCGAGTGGTGATGGAGCAGTTCCTGCCCATCCTCATCGCGATCGTTCTGATCGCGCTCGCCTGGAAGGTGCTGAAAGGCATCGTGAAGACGGTCGCGCTGGTGGTGATCCTGGCGGCGGTCGCGCTCTGGGTGTTCGGAGGGATAGCCGCGTGATGGAAAAGCTCGTCCTTCGCAGGGTTTCGCGCGCAGGGCTTGCGCTGGGTAGCTTCGGCTTCATCGCGGGTGGCGTGCTGATCTATCTCGGCCTCGACACGCTGGGCGATGGATTGATGATTTCGGGCGGGATCGCACTGCTGATCTTCGCCCTGTTGCTGGCGACGACGCCGACAGGAGACAAAGATGCTGGCTGACAAGGATCGCATCTTCACAAACCTATACGGGTTCCAGGACTGGGGCCTCGATGCCGCGCGCAAACGCGGCGACTGGGACGATACGAAGAACCTGATCGCCAGGGGTCACGATGCCATCATCGAGGAGGTGAAGACTTCCGGCCTGCGCGGTCGAGGCGGAGCGGGCTTCCCGACGGGCATGAAATGGTCGTTCATGCCCAAGGAAAGCAAGGACGGGCGTCCATCCTTCCTGGTCATCAACGCCGACGAATCCGAGCCGGGCAGCTGCAAGGACCGCGAGATCATTCGCCACGATCCGCACAAGCTGATCGAAGGCGCGCTGGTGGCCGGCTATGCCATGCGGGCGAGGGCGGCCTACATCTACATCCGCGGCGAATACATCCGCGAGGCCGAGACGCTTCAGGCCGCCATCGACGAGGCCTACGACGCCGGCCTGATCGGCAAGAACGCCAGCGGCAGCGGCTACGATTTCGACGTGTTCATGCACCGCGGCGCGGGCGCCTACATCTGCGGTGAGGAAACCGCGATGATCGAAAGCCTGGAGGGCAAGAAGGGCCAGCCGCGCCTAAAGCCGCCGTTCCCGGCAGGCGCTGGCCTCTACGGCTGCCCCACCACGGTAAACAACGTGGAATCTATTGCCGTGGTGCCCACGATCCTGCGCCGTGGCGGTGCCTGGTTCGCCAGCTTCGGGCGCGAGAACAACAAGGGCACCAAGCTGTTCCAGATCAGTGGCCACGTGGAAAAGCCCTGCGTGGTCGAAGAGTCGATGAGCATCCCCTTCCGTGAGCTGATCGAGAAGCACGCTGGCGGCATCACCGGCGGGTGGGACAACCTGCTGGCCGTGATCCCCGGCGGTTCATCCGTTCCGCTGGTTCCGGCTGCGCAGATCATGGATGCCCCGATGGATTTCGACGGGCTGAAGGAACTGGGCTCGGGCCTGGGCACCGCCGCCGTCATCGTGATGGACAAGAGCACCGATATCGTGCGCGCCATCAGCCGCATCAGCTATTTCTACAAGCACGAGAGCTGCGGCCAGTGCACCCCCTGCCGCGAAGGCACGGGCTGGATGTGGCGCGTGATGGAACGACTGCGCGTGGGCGAGAGCACACCCGCCGAGATCGACATGCTCTACGAAGTCACCAAGCAGGTAGAGGGCCACACGATCTGCGCGCTGGGCGATGCCGCGGCATGGCCGATCCAGGGCCTGCTCAAGCACTTCCGCCCCGAACTCGAACGCCGCATCGCGGAGCGTGAGAACGCGATGCCGGAGGCGGCCGAGTGATCCGCACGCTTGTCATTTGTCTTGCAGCGGGTCTGGCTGCGCTGCCGGTCGCGGTGTCCGCTCAGATCGAGGGTAATCGTAAGCCCACGGGCTTCACCCTGCGCGCATACGAGACGGATCACCGAACAGTGAACGCCGCCACACCGTCTCACGTGACGCTTGCGATGACTGCACGCTGCCTTGCGGACAACCGGGCCGAGCATGTCCGTGCTTACCTCGCCAGCGTACCCGGCAGCGAGGCCGAAATCGGCGCCTACGAGGCCTTTCGGGAACGTATTGGCCCCTGCATGCCCCGGATTGACTTTTCCGAGGTCGGCAACCTGCAGCGGGGCCGCGGCACGCTGAGCCTGGGGTTCGACCACGGCTCGCTGCGCGGCGCATTGGCCGAAGCGATAATGCGCGAGGAAGATACTATCATCGACACCGGGCGATTGGCCCTGGGGGACGAGGGCATGTATGTGGCCGAGCGCTTCCACGGCCAGCGGTCCGAAATTCCCGCGCGCGTGTTCTCCCTTGGATTTGCCGGCTGCGTCATGGGCTTTAACGCAGAGCGCATCGAGGCGCTGCTGTCGACCAGTCCCGCCAGCACCGAAGAACGCGATGCCATCATGGCGATGGTCGACAGTTTTGGCGGCTGCGTGATGGAAGGCCAGACCCTGAACATCGATCCATCAACTCTGCGTAACCAGATGGCGGAAGTGGTCTATTACGCGATGTCGGGGAGCGCGACGTGATCCGTCCCCTCGCTATACTCTCCCTCGCGGCCTCCACGCTTGTCGTGGCTCCGTTGGCCATGCCATCTGGTCACACCGCACAAGCGCAGTCAGATGATTACATGGCGCCCAATTCGCGCATCCCGCGAGAGCGCCAGTTCCCTACAGAGCCGCGCGGGCGACGGGTCGATCGCGACGAGTTGAGCCGCTTCGCGCGCAGCCGGAACAACGACATGCTCGACCAGTTCGCCACGTGTATCTGGGACCGTTCCAACGAAGACGGCCTGGACTTGCTGGAGCGTACCGATTTCGGCTTTCGCAATTTCGAGCAGATCGGCGTGTCGAACGACGAGATCGGAGACTATTACCCGGTCGGCACCTGCCTTGACCGCGTGGCCAGCCGCAACCGCAGCGGCGTCCGCCTCTCCTACAATGCCGAAAGCATGCGCCGTTGGTATATTCAGGCAGCCTATCTCGACATGTACGAAGACGGGCCCAGCTGGATTCGCCCGGGTTACGTGCAGGGCGAGCGGGACTATCCGCTCTCCGCGCGTAATCCGATGATCCAGGCGGCCATGACGCTGGCCGACTGCGTCGTGCTTAACGATCCGCACGGCGCCGACCTTTTCTATCGCACCACGCCGGATAGCGACGAGGAGTTCGATGCCCTGCAGGACTTGGTCCCCGCGATCAGCCCGTGCATTCCGCAGGGCCAGGATTTCGAACTGAACCCGTTCGCCATGCGGGTCTGGATCGGCGAGGGGTTGTGGCACGCTGCCAACAAATCCTATCCGGCCCCTGCCGAGTCTCCCGAGGAAACCCAGTAATGCCGACAGTCAAAGTAGACGGACAGGAAATCGAGGTTCCGGACGGTGCCACCGTCCTCCAGGCCTGCGAGCTTGCGGGGAAGGAAATCCCGCGTTTCTGCTATCACGAGCGCCTGAGCATCGCGGGCAACTGCCGCATGTGTCTGGTCGAGGTGAAGCCCGGTCCGCCCAAGCCGCAGGCCAGCTGCGCGCTGCCCGCCACCGAAGGCCAGGAAATCCGCACCGACAGCGAGATGGTGAAGACCGCGCGCGAAGGGGTGATGGAATTCCTGCTCATCAACCACCCGCTCGATTGCCCCATCTGCGACCAGGGTGGCGAGTGCGACCTGCAGGACCAGGCCATGATGTATGGTCGCGGCGCCACGCGCTATCACGAGAACAAGCGCGCCGTGACCGAGAAGTTCATGGGCCCGCTGATCAAGACGATCATGACCCGCTGCATCCACTGCACCCGCTGTGTGCGTTTCTCCGAGGAGATTGCCGGCGTGGACGAGATCGGCGCGCTCTATCGCGGCGAGGACATGCAGATCACCACCTACCTCGAACAGGCGGCCAAGCACGAGCTTTCGGCCAACGTGATCGACCTGTGTCCGGTCGGCGCGCTCACCAGCGGCCCCTATGCCTACGAGAGCCGCCCGTGGGAGCTGAAGAAGACTTGGGGCATCGACGTCTCCGACGCGGTCGGCTCCAACATCCGTATCGACAGCCGCGGGCGCGAAGTGCTGCGCGTGCTGCCGCGCATCAACGATGACGTGAACGAGGAGTGGATCTCCGACAAGGCGCGCTACCAGGTGGACGGCCTCACGCGCCGCCGCCTCGACAAGGTGTGGATCCGCAGGCGCGGCAAGCTGGAAGCCGCTTCGTGGGACGAGGCCTTCAAGAAGATCGCCGCCGCCAAGCCGGGCAAGAGCATTGCCGCCGTGGCGGGCGACCTTGTCGACTGCGAGACGATGTTCGCGGCGAAGGCGCTGCTCAAGGCCAGCGGATCGTCGCTGCTGGAAAGCCGCCAGACCGGCATGGACTATGACGTGTCGAACCTGGCAGCGGTCAACTTCAACAGCACCTTCGCCGGCATCGAGGAGGCGCAGGCCGTTCTCATCGTCGGTAGCCATATCCGCTGGGAAGCGCCGCTGATCAACGTTCGCCTGCGCAAGGCGGTGAAGCGCGGCGCGAAGGTGTTCGTGGTCGGCCCCGAATGGGAAACGACCTATACGGCCGAATTCCTGGGCGAGGATGCGAGCGTGCTCGGCAACCTTCCGCAGAACGTGCGCGAGGCTTTCGACGGGGCGGAAAACTCCGCCGTGATCCTGGGGGCGGGCGGATTTGCCGCCGGCGCTCACGGCGCGGCGATGGCCGCCGCCAGTTCGCTGGGCGCGACATTCAACGCGCTGCACACCGCAGCGGCCCGCATGGGCGCACTGATGCTGGGCTTTGCCAGCAAGGGCGGCATCGCCGATCTGGCCGATGCGAAGCCCAAGGTGGTGCTGGCGCTGGGCGCGGACGAAGTGGACTGGAGCCGCTTCGAGGATTCGCTGAAGGTCTACATTGGCCACCACGGCGACAAGGGTGCGCACGCTGCCGACATCATCCTGCCGGCCTCCGCCTACACGGAGAAGGCGGGCACCTACGTGAATACCGAGGGCCGCGTGCAGACGTCCGACAAGGCGATTTTCGCACCGGGCGACGCGCGCGAGGACTGGACGATCCTGCGCGCCCTGGCCGATGCGCTGGGCGTGACCGTCGGCTTCGACAGCTTCGACCAGCTGCGCGCTGCCATGGTTCAGGACGTGCCTGCCCTGGGCGAGGAAGGACTTGCCGATTACGGCGCCATGCCCGATGCTCCGGCGGGGGCCACCGCCTCCGGCACGATCGGCTATCCGATCAAGGATTTCTACCTCACCAACCCCATCGCCCGCGCCAGCCTGGTGATGCAGCGCTGCTCGGCTGAACTGCTGCATGGCGAAGAGATCAAGGAGGCAGCGGAATGATCTCCGAAACTCTCATGTCCTGGGGCATGGCGGAGAGCTGGGCGCTGTTCCTCGGCTCGCTGATCGGCGTGCTGCTGATCGCCTTCCCGCTGATGCTGGCCGTGGCCATCGTGATCTATTGCGACCGCAAGATCTGGGCCTCGATCAACCTTCGTCGCGGACCCAACGTGGTCGGCCCCTTCGGGATCCTGCAAAGTTTCGCGGACGGTTTGAAGGTGTTCCTGCAGGAAACCATCATTCCCTCGGCGGCGAACAAGGGCATTTTCATCCTCGCGCCGATCATCACCTTTACCGTGGCCCTGCTGGCCTGGGCGGTCGTGCCGTTCGATGCGGGCTGGGTGCTGGCGGACATCAATGTCGGCCTGCTCTACATCCTCGCGATCTCGTCGCTGTCGGTTTACGGCGTGACGATGGCGGGCTGGGCGTCGAACTCGAAGTACCCGTTCTTCAGCGCGATGCGCGCCGCGGCCCAGATGATTTCCTATGAAGTCTCGATCGGCTTCATCCTGGTGTGCGTGGTGCTCTACGCGGGCACCTTCAACCTCTCGGCCATTGTGGAGGCGCAGCGCGGGCACGGGCTGGGCTTTATCAACGGCTATTACTTCAACCTGCTGCTGTTCCCGATGTGGGTGGTGTTCTTCATCTCCAGCCTGGCGGAGACGCAGCGCGTTCCCTTCGACCTGACCGAGGCGGAAAGCGAGCTGGTCGCCGGGTACCAGACCGAATATTCCAGCATGGCCTTCGCGCTGTTCTGGCTGGGCGAATATGCCAACATCCTGCTGATGTGCGCCTTGAACACGCTGCTGTTCTTCGGTGGCTGGCTGCCGCCGGTGGACTGGGCACCGCTGTATTACGTCCCGGGCATCATCTGGTTCTTCGCCAAGACGTTCTTCTTCTTCTTCATGTTCAGCTGGGTGATGGCGACCGTGCCGCGCTATCGCTACGACCAGCTCATGCGCCTTGGCTGGAAGGTGTTCCTGCCGATGAGCCTGCTGTTCGTCGTCGCGATTTCGGGCTGGCTGATGCTTACGAGGTATGGAGGGTGAACGCGATGTCCGCATCCCCCATGTTCGGTCTGCATTGCACCGGCTTCCAGCGCCTGGGGTCGGACGATCGCGATACGAGGTCGCAGGATGACGACTGGAAGCAGGTCGATCTCGATCTGGTCGTGGCGGAAGACGGTGTGCGCGGCATCCCGCTGCCGAACGGCTTCGACTTCTACGACATGCATGCCATCGAACCCCGTGAGGACGAACACGAATACCAGTATCTCGCCAGTCTTACGCCTCCTTCCTCGAGCGACCGCACCAGCGGCATTTCCATTCTGATCTCTTATTCCGTCGAGGGCCTGAGGCGCGTGGATTGGCATGGTGGGGAACGGCTTGGCGAAGACCGGGCTGTCAACGTTTCAACCGGCCAGGTGATCGGGGCCGAATATTCAATTTCCAAGGACGTCGCATGACCGTCGCTCAACTCGTAAAATCGTTCACCCTGTGGGAATTCCTGAAGGCGCATGCCCTCACGCTGAAGTACTTCTTCAAGCCCAAGGTCACGATCAACTACCCGTTCGAGAAGAACCCGCTTTCCCCGCGTTTCCGGGGCGAGCACGCGCTGCGCCGCTATCCCAACGGGGAAGAACGCTGCATCGCCTGCAAGCTGTGCGAGGCCGTGTGCCCGGCGCAGGCGATCACCATCGAGAGCGAGCCGCGTTCGGACGGCAGCCGCCGCACCACGCGCTACGACATCGACATGACCAAGTGCATCTACTGCGGCTTCTGCCAGGAAGCCTGCCCGGTGGATGCCGTGGTGGAGGGGCCGAACTTCGAATACGCGACCGAAACGCGTGAGGAACTGCTCTACGACAAGGCCAAGCTGCTGGCGAACGGGGACAAGTGGGAGCGTGCGATTGCCGCGAGCCTTGAAGCCGACGCGCCCTACCGTTAAGCGCGCCGCAAGACTCGCCGCGCGTTGATTTCCAGGGGTTCATTTTGACCGTCTTCGCATTCTATCTCTTTGCCGCGCTGATGATCGCCTCCGGGGCGTTCACCATATTCGCGCGCAACCCCGTGCACTCCGTGCTGTGGCTGATCCTCGCCTTCTTCAACGCGGCGGGGCTGATGGTGATCGTGGGGGCGGAATTCCTCGCGATGCTGCTGGTGGTGGTCTACGTGGGCGCGGTCGCCGTGCTGTTCCTGTTCGTGGTGATGATGCTCAACATCGACTTCGCCGAAATGCGCGCGGGCTTCATGAAGAACGCTCCGCTGGGCGTGGCCATCGCCGTGGTACTGCTGGCTGAGCTGGTGCTTGGCATCGGCGCCTACCGCGCCGGCGCGCTGGAGCTCGGCACGCCCGACGGCAGCGCCGCCCCGCTGGTGGGCGAGAGCAACATCGAGAGCATCGGCGCGCTGCTTTACGGCAACTATCTGTTCCTGTTCGAAACCGCCGGCATCATCCTGCTGGTGGCCATGGTGGGCGCCATCGTGCTGACCCACCGCGCCTCCGCCAATCCGCGCGGGCACCAGAACATCAGCAAGCAGGTCTCGCGTCGCCCGAAGGACGCGACGCGCAACGTCTCTCCCGAGATCGGCAAGGGGATCGAGCTATGATCGGCATAGAGCACTACGTCATCGTCAGCTCGATCCTGTTCGTGCTGGGCGTTCTGGGCATCTTCATGAACCGCAAGAACATCATCGTCATCCTGATGGCGATCGAGCTGATCCTGCTGTCGGTGAACCTGAACCTGGTCGCCTTCAGCGCCTATCTCGGCGATCTGACCGGGCAGGTCTTCGCCATGTTCGTGCTGACCGTGGCGGCGGCGGAAGCGGCCATCGGCCTTGCCATCCTCGTCATCTATTTCCGCAATCGTGGCACCATCGCGGTGGACGACGTCAACCGGATGAAGGGATAGTCTCTTGAACTCCATCCTCATCATCGTCTTCGCGCCGCTGCTGGCCGCGATCATCGCCGGGCTGGGCGGTCGCCTGATCGGCCACACCGCGGCCAAGGTGCTGACCACCGCGGCCCTGTTCCTCGCCTGCGGCCTGAGCTGGCCGATCTTCATGTCGTTCATCGCGGGCACGGGAGAGGCGAGCGTCACCCCCGTCCTCACGTGGGTACAGTCGGGCGCGATGACGTTCGACTGGGCCCTGCGCGTCGATACGCTGACGGCAGTCATGCTGGTGGTGATCACCACCGTATCCGCGCTCGTGCACCTCTACAGCTGGGGGTACATGGAAGAGGATCCGGACCAGAGCCGGTTCTTCGCCTACCTCAGCCTGTTCACCTTCGCCATGCTGATGCTGGTGACGGCGGATAACCTGGTGCAGATGTTCTTCGGGTGGGAAGGCGTGGGCCTCGCCAGCTACCTGCTGATCGGTTTCTGGTACAAGAAGCCCAGCGCCAATGCCGCCGCGATCAAGGCCTTCGTGGTCAACCGCGTGGGCGACCTCGGCTTCATGCTGGGCATCTTCGGCACCTTCCTGGTGTTCCAGACCACCAGCATCCCCGCCATCCTCGATGCCGCCCCGGCCATGCAGGGCAGCACCATCACCTTCATGGGTGCGCGCTGGGATACGATGACGATCCTGTGCCTGCTGCTGTTCGTGGGCGCCATGGGCAAGAGCGCGCAGCTGGGCCTGCACACCTGGCTGCCCGATGCCATGGAAGGCCCGACCCCGGTTTCCGCCCTGATCCACGCCGCAACCATGGTGACCGCGGGCGTGTTCATGGTCTGCCGCTTGTCGCCGATGTTCGAAGCGGCTCCTGCGGCTCTGGCCGTCGTCACCGTGATCGGCGCCGCCACCTGCCTGTTCGCCGCGACCATCGGCACCACGCAGTGGGACATCAAGCGCGTGATCGCCTATTCGACCTGCTCGCAGCTGGGCTACATGTTCTTCGCCGCGGGCGTCGGCGCATACGGCGCGGCCATGTTCCACCTGTTCACGCACGCCTTCTTCAAGGCGCTGCTGTTCCTGGGCGCGGGCAGCGTGATCCACGCGATGCACCACGAGCAGGACATGCGCTATTACGGCGGCCTGCGGAAAAAGATTCCCATCACCTTCTGGGCGATGATGTTTGGCACGCTGGCGATCACCGGGCTCGGCATCTACGACCTGCATGTCGGCTTCGCCGGTTTCTGGTCGAAGGACGCGATCCTCGAGGTCTCCTACGCCGCCGGCGGAAACGGCACCGGGGCGTTCTGGGTCGGTGCCTTTGCTGCGCTGCTCACCAGCTTCTACAGCTGGCGCCTGATGTTCCTCACCTTCTGGGGCAAGCCCCGCTGGATCGAGAGCGAGCATATCCAGCACGCCGTTCACCACGGGCATGACGAGCCGGACGAGCACAACCCCGCCGCGCAGGAAGATTCGGGTCACGACGTGGCGCACGCGGTCCCCGATCCCTCTCACGCAGACGGCACCGGCGGCTATCACCCGCACGAAAGCCCGTGGACCATGCTGGTCCCGCTCGGCGTGCTCTCGCTGGGGGCCATTTTCGCTGGCCAGTTCTTCGCCGGGTCCTTCCTCGACAGCGCCAGCTTCTGGAACGGTTCGATCGCCTACAACGCGGAACTGATGCACGCGATGCACGAGGTGCCGAAGTGGGTGAAGTACACCGCGCTCATCGTGATGCTGATCGGTCTGTTCTTCGCCTGGCTCGCCTACATCCGCCGCACCGACCTGCCGGGCCAGGTGGCGGAGCAGCTGGGGCCGATCTACAATTTCGTCTTCAACAAGTGGTATTTCGACGAGCTCTACAACCTCATCTTCGTGAAGCCCGCGTTCTGGCTGGGACGTGTCTTCTGGAAGAAGGGCGACGAGGGCACGATCGACCGCTTCGGGCCTGACGGCATCGCGTGGGTCGTGTCGCAGGGCAGCGGCTACGCGAAGAAAGTCCAGTCCGGTTATCTCACGAGTTATGCGCTGATCATGCTGCTAGGCCTTGTCGCCGCCATCACCTGGGTATTGTTCTGATGGGCGGTTTCCCGATCCTTTCCGTCATGCTGGCGGTGCCGCTTGTCGGTGCCATCGCCTGTCTTTTCCTGGGCGCGAAAAGCGCGCGCATGGTGGCGCTGGTGGCGACGCTCGCCAACCTGGCGCTGGGCGTGGTGCTGTGGGCCAATTTCGATATCGGCGGAGCGCAGTGGCAGTTCCGCGAATACCACGAGGTGTTCGACGGCTTCGCCTATGCCCTCGGCATAGACGGCATCGCCCTGATGCTGATCATGCTCAGCGTGTTCCTGATGCCGATCTGCATCGGCGCCAGCTGGGAAGCCATCACCACCCGCGTGGGCGAGTACATGGCGGCCTTCCTGCTGATGGAAGTGCTGATGATCGGCGTGTTCGCCGCGCAGGACATCTTCTTGTTCTACATCTTCTTCGAAGCCGGCCTGATCCCGATGTACCTCATCATCGGCGTGTGGGGCGGGCAGAATCGCATCTACGCCGCCTACAAGTTCTTTCTCTACACCCTGCTGGGATCGGTGCTGATGCTGATCGCCATGCTGTGGATGGTGAACCAGGCGGGCACGACCTACATTCCCTACCTGCAGGAATACGATTTCCCGGTCGACGCGCAGACATGGCTGTGGCTGGCCTTCTTCGCCAGTTTCGCGGTGAAGATGCCGATGTGGCCGGTGCATACCTGGCTGCCCGACGCGCACGTGCAGGCGCCCACGGCCGGATCGGTGATCCTGGCGGGCGTGCTGCTGAAGCTGGGCGGCTATGGCTTCATTCGATTCAGCCTGCCGATGTTCCCCGATGCCAGCGCCGAATTCGGTTGGCTCGTGTGGGGCCTTTCCATGGTGGCCGTCGTGCTCACCAGCTTGATCGCGCTGGTGCAGGCGGACATGAAGAAGCTGATCGCCTATTCGTCCGTCGCGCACATGGCCATCGTGACCGTGGGCCTGTTCGCCTTCAACGTGCAGGGCCTGGAAGGCGCGATGATGATCATGCTGGGCCACGGCCTGGTGTCGGGCGCGCTGTTCCTGTGCGTGGGCGTGATCTACGATCGCCTGCACACCCGCGAGATCGACCGCTACGGCGGCCTTGCCATCAACATGCCCGCCTATGCGGCGCTGTTCATGCTGTTCACCATGGCCAGCGTCGGCCTGCCGGGCACCAGCAACTTCGTGGGTGAATTCCTGGCGCTGGCTGGCATCTACCAGGTCAACAGCTGGGTCGCCTTCGTCTGCACCACCGGTATCATCCTGGGTGCGGCCTACATGCTCTACCTCTATCGCCGCGTCGTATTCGGCATCCAGAAGAACGCCGACGCCGCCGCCATGCCCGACCTTTCCATGCGCGAATACCTGCTGCTTGGCCCCATCGCCGCCGCGGTGCTGTGGATGGGCGTCTATCCTGAAAGCTTCCTTGCTCCCATGCGTGCCGACATCGAAATCCTCGACACTCGCCTTGCCACGGCCGCGCCCGCCGGCGATGCGCAGCTTGCGATCGGGGAGGGTGCTCCGCCTGCCGAGGATCTCGGCGAAGGGGAGGCGCACTGATGGACTATTCGACCTCTCTTGCGCTGATCGCGCCCGAAATCGTCCTGTCGCTGTCGGGCCTGATCCTGCTGCTGCTGGCCGCCTGGGGCGGTGACAAGGGCGCGCGCGTCATTTCCATCGCCGCGGCCATTGCGCTGGGCGGAGCCTTCGCCCTGGTCGCGCCTGCCGTATGCGGCGGCGCCGCCGGTCCGGATACCGTCGCCTTCGGCGGCCAGTTCCGCGCCGATGCCTTTGCCGGCCTCGCCAAGCTGATGATCTTCGCCGCCAGCGGCGCCGTACTGGTGATCGCGCCGCGCTTCTTCGAACGCCTCGACGCCATGCGCGCCGAATTCCCCGTGCTGGTGCTGTTTGCCGCGTTGGGAATGAGCATCATGGTGTCGGCTGCCGACCTGATCACGCTCTACATCGGGCTCGAGCTCAATTCGCTGTCAGCCTACGTGCTCGCCTCGATCCTGCGAGACGACGAGCGCAGCGCGGAAGCGGGCCTCAAGTACTTCGTTCTTGGCGCGCTCGCATCGGGCATCCTGCTGTTCGGCATGAGCCTGACCTACGGTTTTGCCGGGACGACGAACTTCACCGGGATCGCGGTTGCCGTGTCGGACGGGCTTTCCACCGGCCAGCTGTTCGGCCTGACCTTCGTGCTGGCAGGCCTGGCCTTCAAGATCAGCGCTGCGCCGTTCCACATGTGGACGCCGGACGTCTACGAGGGCGCGCCGACGCCCGTCACCACGTTCTTCGCCAGCGCTCCCAAGGTTGCCGCCGTTGCCCTGCTGGCGCGCGTCTCGCTGGAGGCGTTCGGCACCCAGGCCGATGCCTGGCGCCAGATCGTCATCTTTGCCGCGCTGCTTTCCATCGTGATCGGCGCGCTCGGCGCGATCGGCCAGCAGAACGTGAAGCGACTGCTCGCCTATTCCTCGATCAACAATGTCGGCTTCATCCTCATCGGCCTTGCAGCCGGGACCCTGGGCGGGGCGAGCGCCATGATGGTGTACCTCGCCATCTACGTCGTGATGACCGTCGGCAGCTTCGTTGCCGTGCTTCTCATGCGCGATGCGGAAGGCAACCCGGTGGAGGGCGTTTCCGACCTTGCCGGCCTTTCCACCACGCGCCCGGCGCTGGCGTGGTGCCTGATGGCGCTGATGTTCAGCCTCGCAGGCATTCCGCCGCTGTTCGGTTTCTGGGGCAAGTTCGTGGTGTTCCGCGCCGCGGTGGAGGCGGATCTCGTCGCGCTGGCCGCCATCGGTATCGCGGCCTCCGTGATCGGCGCATTCTACTACATCAAGATCGTCAAGGTGATGTTCTTCGATGAGCCGGCCAACAAGGTGACCGGTGCCAGCGATGTGCCCCACTGGGTCCTGCTCACCATCTGCACGGTGCTGATCTCGCCGCTCGGCTATCTCATCGCGCCTTGGCTGGGCAACCTTGCGGACATGGCGGCGGCGTCGCTGGCCGTCGCATTCTGACTTGTCGCCCCAGATCGAGTTCATTTCCGAAACCGGCAGCACCAATGCCGATCTCGTGGCCCGGCTCGCCGCCGGAGATCGCGTACCTGAAGATTACTGGCTGGTGGCCGACCGCCAGAGCGCGGGGCGCGGGCGACAGGGACGCAGCTGGATCGATGCACCGGGCAACTTCATGGGGTCCACCGTCGTTCGCCTGAACCCGGCAGATCCCGCGCCAGCGACGCTCAGCTTCGTGGCATCGCTGGCGGTTTACGAGACTGTTCTGCCCGGACTTCCCGATCCGTCCGCACTGATGCTGAAATGGCCCAACGACGTCCTCCTCGGTGGCGCGAAGTTCTGCGGCCTGCTGCTGGAATGCGAGCGCGGCCATGCAGTGATCGGCATCGGCGTGAACCTTTGCGCCGCGCCCGCGATCATGGACCGCGCGGTCCGCTCCCTGTCCGACATGGGCCCGGCTCCCACGCGCGATGCCTTCGCCCAGGCACTGGCAAGGCAGATGACCATCGAAGTACAGCGGTGGCGGGAATTCGGCGCCGAACCCATCGTCAACCGCTGGAAAGCCGCCGCCCATCCCGTGGGCACGCCTCTGAGCGTGCACGATGGCCAAGGAAATCGCCTTTCCGGGCAATTCGATGGCCTGCTGGAAGACGGCGCGCTACGCTTGCGGATGGCCGATGGCACCTCACATGTGGTGCACGCTGGCGATGTAATGCTGGAGGAAAATTGATGCTGCTCGCCGTCGATGTCGGCAATACCAATGTCGTCTTCGCCCTGTTCGACGACGATTCCGGGCCGGGGGAGGGTGCCTTGCGCGCCCGCTGGCGTATCGCAACAGACGGTCGGCGCACCGCCGACGAATACGCGACCTGGTTGCTTCAGCTGTTCGCCATTGAGGGGTTCGAGCGGAAGGACGTAACGCAGATCATCTTCGGCTCCGTCGTGCCGCGCGCCAATCACAACCTCGAAGTGCTCGCCAGCAAGTATTTCGGTATCCGCCCGCTTTTCGCGGGCGAGGGCGAGGCCGCCTGGGACTTCGAGATCGACGTGGAGCAGCCGCACACGCTGGGCGCGGATCGCGCGCTCAACTGCATTGCGGCTCACCACCTGGTCGGTGGGGACATGATCGTCGTCGACTTCGGTACGGCGACCAAGTTCGAGGCGGTGGATTTCAACGGCGCCTACAAGGGCGGCATCATCGCGCCGGGCATCAACCTCTCGCTCGATGCGCTGGTGGGCAATACGGCGAAGCTGCCTCGCATCGCCATCGCTGCGCCCGAGACCGCCAATGTCATCGGGCGCAATACCGAGGACCAGATGCTGATCGGCGTATTCTGGGGCTACGTGGCGATGATGGAAGGGTTGATTGAGCGCATGAAGGCGCAGATCGGTCGCCCGGTGAAGGTCGTCGCAACCGGCGGACTTGCCATCCTTTTCAACGAAAAGACCGACATCTTCGATCACATCGACGCCGACCTTACCATCCGTGGCCTGCAGATCCTGGCCCACCGCGCTGGAGCGAAATGAAGAAAGATTACACCCCTCAAGACGAATTGCTGTTCCTGGCCCTCGGCGGCTCGGGCGAAATCGGCATGAACGTCAATCTCTACGGCTGTCAGGGCAAGTGGCTGATGGTGGACCTTGGCATGAGCTTCGGTTCCAACGAGTATCCCGGCACCGAACTGATGTTCGCTGATCCCGAGTTCATCGAGGAACGTGCCAGAGACCTGCTGGGCATCGTGCTGACCCACGCGCACGAGGACCATATCGGCGCGATCCCCTATTTCGCCGCCGACCTCGGCGTGCCTCTCTATGCCACGCCGTTCACCGCCGATCTCATCACGCGCAAGCTGGACGAGGCGGGCCTTACCCGCGAGGTGGAACTGCACGTGATCGAGGAGGATCACGGCGAGATCGCTCTCGGGCCCTTCACCGTCACCTACATCCCGCTGGCCCACTCGATCGCAGAAGGCAACGCGTTGCTGATCGATACGCCGCATGGCCGCGTGTTCCACACCGGCGACTGGAAGCTGGACGACGATCCGCAGATCGGCACCCCTGCGACCGAGGAGGAGCTGACGGAGATCGGTGACGAGGGCGTGCTCGCGCTGGTCTGCGATTCCACGAACGTCTTCAATCCTGTCCCCTCGGGCAGCGAGGGAGCGGTCTATGCCGGTCTGCTGGAGGAAGTTCAGAAGCACACCGGCAAGCGGGTGCTCGTCACCACCTTTGCTTCTAATGTCGCCCGGTTGAAGACCCTTGGCGCGGTGGCGGAGCGTACCGGACGGCAGCTTTGCGTCGCGGGTCGTTCACTGGATCGCATGATCGAAGTCGGCAGCGCCAACGGCTATCTCGACGATTTTCCCGACACGGTGGACTTCGATACCGCCATGGGCCTTCCGCGCGGCGAGGTGATGATCATCGCCACAGGCGGGCAGGGAGAGCCCCGCGCGGCGCTTTCCCGCATTGCCGAGGACAATCATCCGCTGGCGCTGGACGAGGGCGACGTCATCCTGTTCTCCAGCAGGGTCATTCCCGGCAACGACATTGCCATCGGCCGGGTGCAGAACATGCTGGCCGAACGCGGGATCGTGATGGTGACCGACAGGCAGAGCGAGATCCACGTCTCGGGCCACCCGGGCCGTCCGGAACTGGAGGCGCTTTACGGTTGGCTGCGTCCCGACATTCTCGTGCCCGTGCACGGCGAAATCCGTCACATGCAGGAACAGGCGCGGCTCGGCCGGGCCTCGGGCATCGCCCACGCGGTCTTCCAGAAGAACGGCGACATCGTGCGCCTCGCGCCCGGCGCACCGGGCAAGATCGCTGAAGTCCGTACCGGGCGCCTGGTGCTGGACGGCGATATCATCGTGCCGGCAGATGGCGATGCTGTTACCATGCGTCGACGCCTGTCGCGCGACGGCCTGCTCGTCGTGGTGCTCGACCAGGAAGGCGGCGTGCGCGTCGACGGGATCGGGCTTCCCCTGGACGAGGATTACGATGCTTTCGTCGAGGAGGCGGAAAGCGACGTGCTGGCGGCGCTCGGCAAGCTGAAAGGCCGCCGCGGGCAGGATCGCGAGGAAATAATGGAGGCCGCTCGCCTTGCTGCGCGCCGGGCGGCACAGCGATGGTCCGGCAAGAAACCGCAAACGCGCGTGATCATCGCGGGCGATTAGGCGGGCGAACCATCATGAAGATCACTTCCATCGTGGCCATCTACGCGCTTTTTTGGGTGATGAGCGCTTTCCTGCTGCTGCCGTTTGGCGTCAAGACGCCGGACGAGGCGGGAGTGGAGAAGGTGCCGGGCCAGGCGGAGAGTGCTCCGGTGAATTTCCGCCCGGGCCGGGTCGCCCTGCGCGCAACTGTGCTCTCCGCGGCGCTGACGGCACTGTTCGTGGCAAACTACACGCAGGGGTGGATCACGATCGCCGACATCGACCTCATCGGCAGGTTGTCCCCGCCGCCGGAGGGCGGGGCCTAGCCTAGTCGCGCAGGCGGTCGATTGCCTGGGCGAGGGCGACGTAGAGCTTGCCCATGTCGCTGGAAAGCAGGGTAACGGCCATGGCATTGCCATCGCGCGTGGCCAGGATGCCCCGCAGCATGGCCTCGAAATCGTGGATGTAGCGGTTCACCACGTCGCGGAACTCGGCATCGTCTGAATAGACGCCGCTGATCTGCCGTTCCTCCTGCTTGTTGAGCAGGCGCACGGCACGGCGCGTGAAGATACCCCGGTCGCCGCGGAGGTACTGGGCCCACTGCGTATCGCCGATGTCGTTGTCGAAGGCCTTGGCAATATCGATGGCGCTGGAATTGAGTGCCTCGGTGATGAGCGCCATGCGCCTGGCGAAATCGTTGTCGACCTGCTCCTCGGCCCGCTCGCGCGCGTATTCCACGCGCTGCTCCAGGTTTCCGGCCAGTTCGTTGACGCGCTCCAGCTGGTCGCGCAGCCGTTCAGCCGTATCGCGACCGGCCGCGTCCGCGCGCGTCGTGGCCTCTTCAAGTTCGCCGATGGCTTCCGTCGCATGGCGGCGCAGGGCATCGGCCAGTTTCTGACGGCTTGCCTCTGCAATGTCCTGCGCCAGATCGGTGACGCCCCTGGCCTGCTCGCCGCGCAGGTTTTCCAGCACCGTCGCGGATGCGGCCGTCAGCATGTCGATGGCCTCGCGCAGCTCGGTCGAGGTGCGCTGGGCAACCTTGTCGGTCTCGGTTGCCACGGCGGCCAGTTGTTCTTCGATGGATTTGAGCTGCTCGATCGACACGCCCCCGGTTTCGCGGGTGTTGTCCAGTTGCTCGGCCACGCGGCTGCTGCGCGATTCGATCTCTTCGATGATACCGTGCAGTTCCCGGGCCTTCGATCCGAATGCGGAAAGCCGCTGTTCTGCGCCGGAAACCGCATCGGAAAGCGCACCTTCGGAATGATCCGCGCTGGAGCGGATGATTTCCAGCAGGCGCACGCTGTCGTCTGTCAGGCGGCTGATGAACTCTCCGCTTTCATCCAGCACCGAGCGCGATTGCGAAAGCCGCTCGGCAAGGGCATCGGTGGCGTCGAGCACCTTCCCGCCGGTATCGTCGGCCTGGCTACCAAGCTTCTGCATCTCCCTGTCGAGATTCGAGAGCCTGCTCGCCAGCGCCTCACCGCGTTCGGCCAGCCCGGCGATATGGGCGAGGTGCTCCTCCTGCCGTTCGGCGATGCGCGCATCGAACTGGGCGATGCGATCTTCCAGCTGGGCGAGCGCCTCATCCTGGCTCGCGCTGTTGGCCTGGCGACGACGGGCAAAGTCTTCCTCGAACGAAGCCATGCTGTCCGCCAGACGCTCGTCGACTTTCGACGCCTCCTCGTTCAGCGCCAGCAGGCGCATCCGGGCGTTCGTCATCGCGGATTCGTCCAGCTTGATGACGCCTTCGAGCACTTCCTTCATGCGATCTTCGAGCCTGGTGATGGCTTCGGACCACCTCTTGGCCGCTTCGGCCTGGCCACCGTCCATGGCGGCGACCAGCCTTTCGCCTTCCACCCGCAAGGCGACAAGGCGCTCGCGCATGGCGGCGCCCGCGGCGGCCTCGCGTTCGTGCATGGCTTCGGCATCGTCGTGCAGCTGGCGGGCCAGGGCTTCGGAGCGCGAGGCGATGGCGTCGAATACGCGCTCTTCCGACGTATCCAGTTCCCGGCGGAACTCTTCGCTGGTGGCACGCAGGCGATCGAAGCGCTGGCCGGCGAGATCACCCATCGCGACGATCTGCCGTTCGAAGGCGGCAAGGGTCGCGTCCACCTTCCCGCCGATCTGCTCGACGTGCTTCTCGCCTGCCTCGCCGAAACGGTTCAGGCGCTCGAAGGCGGCGACCAGGGCATCCACCTGGGTCTGGGCGGATTGGCCCGCACCGCCCATCTGGTTGTTCATGTCCCGCGCCGCGTTGGTGAGAACGGGCAACTGGTCGCGCAGCGATTCCAGGTTGCCCACCGCCGTTTCGCTGACCCGCCCGATGCTCTCCACCTGCGCGCTGTTGTCGCGGATGAGATCCTGCAGGCGATCCGCATGGGTGGCGATCCGGTCCACCGCCACGCGGCCCAGGCTCTCCAGGTCGCGAGACTGCGATTCGATGAAGTCGCGCGCCAGCGCCAGCTCGCGATTGACCACCAGCAGCCGGCTTTCGAGCTGGGCGGTCTCCTGCGCCAGCATGCGCGCGGCATCGGTGAAGCGGTTGGCCTCGCGGCGGCTGTTGCGCATCGCGACAAGATACAATCCGGTGAGCAGGATGAGAGGCACTGCCCACTGCACGACCCATTCGATCCACTGGGCGGGCGCGGCACCGGCCAGCATGGCCTGGTGGTTCACCCATACGAAGAATACGCTCCAGCCCAGGGCAGCCGCGATCGTGAGGACCGGGGCCAGCCAGGTCGCGCGCGGGCGAACCTGTTCGCTGGCGGGCTCTTCTTCCCAGTAGTGTTCTTCGTAGATTTCCTCTTCGGAAGTCTCGTAGGTTTCGTTCGCGTCGCCACGGGCGACGGTCTCGTCGTGGGAATCCTGGGCAGTATCGTACTGCTCCGGCACAAAGTTTCGCCTGCGGGTCATGAGTCGTCCTTAACACAGGGTAAAGGGCAATGGAGTATGGGAAATGGTTAAAACCCACGACGCGGCTCAACCGCGCGGCAACCTGCCCGTTTCGCTTGTCACGCGACTTGGCAGCGCCGCCGGGCGGCCCTAGCTAGCCTGCATGTTCGTGAAAGAGTGGTCCCCGTGCGCGCAGCCCTGATAAGCCTTCCCCAGGCAGGCGAGGGCGACATGCCGAAGATCGCTGGCAAGACGATTGCGCAGCGGCAGCTTCTCTTTGCGCGAGAGGCCGGATGCGAGAAGGTGATCGCCCACGGCAACGGCGCCAGGCCGGAAGCCATCGACCTGCGCCATGCCGCCGAGGGGGCGGGCATGAAGTTCCAGATCGTTTCGTCCAGCCATGCCCTTTCGGGAATTATCGCGGACGACGACAGCCTGCTGGTGCTGCAGCCCGGCCTCCTGCCCGAATCGCGCAGCGCGCTGGACCTGCTGCGCGCCGAGGGGGACAGGGTGCTGGTCGTGTCGGCAGGGCCGGGCGCCAACGCCGGGTTCGAACGCATCGATCTGGACCGCGCATGGGCAGGGGTTCTTTCCCTTCCCGGTCAATGGCTTGCGGATCTGGCCAGCCTGCCGGACGATGCCGCTCCGCATGCTGCTCTCCTTCGCATCGCCCTGCAGCATCGCCTTCCCGAGGCTCGCCTTGCAGACAAGGTGCTGGACGAGGGCCGCTGGTACATCGTTTCCTCGCACGAGGCGGCCCGGAAGAGGGCCGTCGACTGGCAGCGGCTGCACCTGGGCGATGTGTCGGAGGGTCGTGTCTCCCGGTGGCTGGGCCGGGCCGCGGTCATTGGCCTGGGTACCAGGATCGGCGACACGGCACGCGCCCGCACCGCTCTTCTTGCTGTCGCAGGTCTCCTCATGGGGATCGGCGTTGCATTGGGCTTCTACGAACGACCGATCCTTGGTTTCGCGCTTGTCGCTCTCGGCGTTCCGGTGCTGGAAGCCTTTCTGGCCCTGTCCCGCCTGGCAGTCGCGCCGTTCGGGCGGATCAAGCGGCTTCCCTGGATCCGATGGGTGGCGGATGCGGCCCTGCTCGCGCTCGGCATCATGGCAATCGACAGCCTGCTCTATCGCAGTATCTATCCGCCGCTGGTGCTGGCATCGTCCCTGCTGCTGCTCGACAGGCGGAACCTGCCGGCGTGGCTGGAGCCGCTGCGCGACAGGATGCTGATTGCCATTTTCGTCGCCGTCGTGGCAGCTGTTGCGACGCCGGAGATCGCGCTGATGCTGGCAGGCTTGCTCGTGCTTGCCGCCAATATCGCGGTACCGCGCAGCTAACGCGGGTTTAACCAAGATGCGCTAGGGGCTTTGAGCATGAGCGAGATCACCAATGCCGGGCCTTCTGCCGAGTCCGTGGAGGACATGCTGCGCGGTGAACTGGCGCAGGGTGACGTAATCCTGTCTACCGCGCGCCCGATCCTGCGTCATCTGCTCGCCAATGACGATCACAGCCTTTTCAGCGACGAGGTCATCGCCCGCATTCGCGGCATGATGGTGCACCTCGCCCGGCAAATGCTCTTCGCTCTGGCCGCGGAACTCGATGAGGGCGATCAGGGCGTGTTCGTGAACAGGCACCAGGACCTGCTCGCCACGGCTCTGCTCGAAGACACCGTGTTCCTCGGTCACTCCCATGCGCTCTCGATTGAGGCCCAGATGGCCGACCGCATGCATGGGCGTGCCGGAATCGACCCGGTGCTATCCCCGCTGGCGCAGGAGCTGGCGGCGTCCGACGATCAGTCGGTGGCGGCCGCCGCGATGCGGGTGGTGGCGGCACAGGCGCGCTTCATGCAGCACCAGCGGCGGATGGAATGTCCGCTTGCCGAACTTCCCGCAGAGCTGTTTCACGCCGCGACGAAGACCTTGAAGACCGTCATGGTCGACCATCGCGCGGAAGCTAAGGCGGTGTGCGACCGCTTGCGCAGCGAGTATGACGAAGGCGAATGCCGCATCGGGCTGATCACGCGTCTCGTGATGGGCATGGGCAAGGATGCGAAGCGCGCCCTTGCCGTAGAGCATTCCGGGTTGTCGATCTTTGCGACGGCGCTCGCCATGTCCTCGGAACAGGAGCGTGACGTCGTGGTGCTCTCGCTGGGAGAGAACCAGTCCGCCCGCCTCGCCATATCCCTGCGTGCCGCCGGTCTTGAACAGACCGACGTGGAGGAGCAGTTCGTCTACCTGCACCCCGAAATCGTTCTGCCCGCGGGTCTTGCCGCTCTGGATCCCGATCGGGCAGCGGCGCTCCTGACCAACGCCAATCCCGGCGGGGCGCATTGAGGTCATGGTGGCCCCTTCGCCCATAATCGCGCGAGCGCGCACTGACGAGCGGGACAGGCTGATCGAAGCCGAAGAGCCGCTTGCCGGGTTCCACCTTCGGTCGGGAGGCGAAGTACCGGGCGCACTGGTGACGCCGGCGCTGATCGAGATGGTGCGAAAGTCTCGTGTCTACGGGCTTCGTCTGGCGCGCGTTATCCGCGCACAGGACGAAAGCGAGCGCGTAACCGCTTGGGTGGAAGTGAAGCCGGAGGGTACCGGCGTATCCATCGCGATCGCAGACTGGCAGGCCGAACCCCTGCGGCCCGGATCGAATGCACAGGTCTCGCAGGAGAGAATCGCGCTCGTCCGCCACGTCGCGGGGCTCAGCGCGCGGCTTGGCCCGGCGCAGGAATTGCTCGCGGTCGAGAGCACGGCCGACGACCTGGCCGATCTGGCCGCGAAGATGCGCGACGGCACGGGCGAGATCTGGACACAGTTCGTCGTTCCCTCCACCGGCCGACAACACCAGACCATGCACTGGCGTCTGCTGGACGGTGCCTCTGTCGATATCGAAGGATCGTCGCGGCGCTGGATGGTTCATCTCGTGCCGCTGGGAAAGCCGCAACCGGGTAGTGCTGGTTTCGAACTGTATCTCGTGCCGCAGCAGGCCGTTCCCGAGCAGTCGCCAAGGGCGGAAGAAGACGGAAACAGGACAAACGGCATCGGCCGCGACATTGCGCCCGTGCTGCGCCAGCCCGTCAGCCGGATCATCGCCAATGCGGAAACAATCCGCACCCAATTGGCCGGCCCACTTGCGGACGAATACAGCAATTATGCCGCCGACATCGCCTCGGCAGGCGAGCACCTGCTGGCGCTGATCGACGACCTGACGACGCTGGAAATGGTGGAGGACGAGGAATTCGAAACCGCGCCCGACAGGATTGACCTGGCCGATGTGGCAAAGCGTGCGGTGGGTATCCTTGGCGTTCGCGCAAGAGAGCGCGGCATTTCGCTGGATGCGCCGAAGTCTGCCGACAGCGTGCCGGCGATCGGCGAATTCCGGCGCGTTCTGCAGGTGCTGCTCAACCTTGTCGGCAACGCCATCCGCTACTCACCCGAAGGCGGTCAGATCTGGATCCGTACGGAGCACGACGAGGATCGTGCACGCATTACCGTCGCCGATCAGGGCGAAGGTCTGAGCGAGCAGGAGCAGGAAAAGATGTTCGCCAAGTTCGAGCGGCTTGGTCGCAGTGGCGACGGCGGCTCCGGGCTCGGCCTCTACATCTCGCGCCGTCTTGCAGACGCCATGGGCGGTTCGCTGACGGTGGAAAGCGCCAAGGGGCAGGGTGCCCGCTTCACGCTGGAGCTTCCGAGCTTCGAAGAGCGCCGGAAGGTGCCTCGCTAACATCGGCGGCCGCGAACGGCACCCGATCATTCGACCGGGTGCCGTCGAGTACGGCGTGTATCAGCGGTCGCTGAGCGGCACGTAGTCGCGCTGCGTCGGCCCCGTGTAGAGCTGGCGCGGACGGCCGATCACCTGGCCGGGATCGGAAATCATCTCGTTCCACTGCGCCACCCAGCCGACCGTGCGCGCAAGCGCGAACAGGGCGGTGAACATCGTGGTCGGGAAGCCGATGGCGGAAAGGATGATGCCCGAATAGAAATCGACGTTCGGGAACAGCTTCTTTTCCTGGAAATAGGGATCGTTGAGAGCGATCTCTTCCAGCTGCAGAGCCGTTTCGAACACGGGATCCTTTACCTGCAGGGCATCGAAAACCTCGCGCACGGTCTTCTGCATAACCGTCGCGCGGGGATCGTAGTTCTTGTAGACGCGGTGCCCGAAGCCCATCAGGCGGAACGGGTCGTTCTTGTCCTTGGCGCGTTCGATGTAGTGCGGGATGCGATCGGGCGTGCCGATCTCGCGCAGCATGTTGAGCGCGGCTTCGTTCGCGCCGCCGTGCGCCGGGCCCCACAGGCAGGCGATGCCCGCAGAGATACAGGCGAACGGGTTCGCACCGGACGAACCGGCCAGGCGAACCGTGCTGGTCGAGGCGTTCTGTTCGTGATCGGCGTGAAGGATGAAAATGCGATCGAGCGCCTTCTCCACTTCCGGCACGATCTCATACTCTTCCGCCGGCACGCCGAATGTCATGCGCAGGAAGTTGCCGGTGTAGCTCAGCGAGTTGAGCGGCTGCATGAAAGGCTGACCAATGGCGTACTTGTAGGCCATCGCCGCAATCGTCGGCATCTTCGCGATCAGGCGGTGCGAGCTGATCTTGCGGTGCTCGGGATCGGAAATGTCGGTGCTGTCGTGATAGAACGCCGACAGCGCGCCGACCACGCCGCACATGATCGCCATCGGGTGCGCATCGCGGCGGAAGCCCTGGTAGAACTGCCGCATCTGGTCGTGCAGCATGGTGTGGTAGGTGATCGTCTTGGTGAAGTCGGCGTACTCGTCCTGACTGGGCAGTTCGCCGTTCAGCAGCAGGTAGGCGACTTCCATGAAGCTGGAGTTCTCCGCCAACTGCCCGATGGGATAGCCGCGATGGAGCAGGACGCCTTCCTGGCCGTCGATGAAGGTCAGCGCGCTCTCGCACGACGCCGTCGACTTGTAACCTGGATCGAAGGTAAACCGGCCCGTCTCTCCGTAGAGTTTGCGGATGTCGATGACATCGGGTCCGCAGCTACCCTCGAGAGTGGGGAAGTCGTAGGTCTCACCACCAACCTTCAGATCCGCCTGCTTGTCAGCCAAAGCTGTTCTCCTTCAAATGTTTGTAAGCAGCAATTGAGGCGAAACCTCAACCGCGTGCCTGAGCGTCTATCCGCGCAAGGCTCTCTTCCCTGCCGAGAAGGACCAGCACGTCGAAAATTCCGGGGGAAGTGGTTTGCCCCGTCAGCGCCGCGCGAAGCGGCTGCGCGAGTTTGCCGAGACCAAGGTCCAGCTCCTCCGCATAGGCTTTCAAATTGGCCTCCAGCGCCTCGATTGTCCAGTGGGTCTCTTCCCGCAACCGATCTGCAATGGCCGCAAGCCGCATGCGTGCCTCGTCATCGAGCAAACTCTCGGCCTTTTCGGTGAGTTCCAGGGGGCGCTGCTTGAAAAGGAAGGCGGCGCCGTCGGCCAGCTCGTTCAGGTCGCGGGCGCGGGTCTTCAGCTCTGGCATGGCCCGGGCCAGCAGCTTCTCGTCCGCCTGAGGGCCAATCAGCGGCGCGACAAGACTTGCGAGGCGCGCGTCGTCAGCCTTGCGGATGTAGTTGCCGTTCATGTTCAGCAGCTTCTTCATGTCGAAGCGGCTCGGCCCCTTGCCGACGGCATCGATATCGAAGAGTGCGATGGCTTCTTCGCGGCTGAACTCCTCCTGGTCGCCGTGGCCCCAGCCAAGGCGGAGAAGGTAGTTGAACAGGGTTTCGGGCAGGATGCCCATGTCGCGATAATCGCGAACGCCGAGCGCGCCGTGGCGCTTCGACAATTTGGCCCCGTCGTTGCCGTGGATAAGCGGAACGTGGGCGTAGGTGGGTTCGTCCCAGCCATCTTCCACGCCCTGCATCGCACGGATCACCTGGATCTGGCGGAAAGCGTTGTTCAGGTGATCGTCGCCGCGGATGATGTGGGTGCAGCCCATGTCCATGTCGTCGACGACCACGGCGAGCATGTAGGTCGGGCTGCCATCGGCGCGCAGCAGGATGAAATCGTCGATCTCGCGGTTGTCGACCTTCACGCGACCCTGAACCGCGTCCTCGATCACCGTCTCGCCGCCCTCGGGCGTCTTGATGCGGATGGTGAAGGGCGCGCCTTCGGGTGCGTCTGCCGGATCGCGGTCGCGCCAGCGACCATCGTAGCGCAGCGGCTGCTTCGCCGCCTTCTGCTGCTCGCGCATTTCGGCCAGTTCTTCGGGCGTGGCGTAGCACTTGTAGGCGTGGCCCGCGTCCAGCAGCTTCTTCGCCACTTCGGCGTGCCGCTCTGCCCGCTGGCTTTGATAAACGGTATCGCCGTCAAACTCGAGGCCGAGCCAGTCGAGGCCCTCCAGGATCACGTCGATGGCTTCCTGGGTGGAGCGCTTCTTGTCCGTATCTTCTATTCGCAACAGCGCCGTGCCGCCGTGATGACGGGCGTAGAGCCAGGAGAACAGGCCGGTGCGGGCATTGCCGATGTGCAGGAAGCCGGTTGGGCTGGGTGCGAAGCGCGTCACCACCGGACGCTGCGCCGTACCATTGCCAATCGAGCTTGCCATAACTGTCTGTTTCCTGTCCTGTATTTCCATGGCTTCGAAGCATATGCCGCTGGTGCCGCTGGGGGACGAACCGGGCAATGCTGCGCCGCAGCACACGCCTTGGCGAAAGCTGCGTGGTTTGTCCAGCATAGCAGATGGCGCCGAGGGTTTCCTTGCTTCTTCGGGCTTCGATCGCGGTCCCTGGATGGCCGTGGTGCTGGCCGCGGGCATCGCAGCCTGGTTCGTGCTGAACGGCCCCGCCGGATGGATAACAGCCATGGCTGCAGGACTGCTGGTCGCCCTGGGTGCCGTTGCGGCCTGGAAAGGGCGGGAGGATCGCACGCACCTGATCGGGGCGCTGGTGGCAAGCGGCCTGTTGCTGGCTTTCGGCACGGGCCTGGCATGGAGCAGGTCCGAAATCGTCGGTGCCGAAGCGTTCGAAAGACCTGTCCACGATACTTTCGAGGGCCGTATCCTGGAGCGGATCGAGCAACCGGCGCAGGAGCGGATTCGCCTGGTACTCGCATCGCGGCATCCCGAAAGCGGCGAGCCCGTGAAAATCCGCGTGAACGTGCCGCTCGACGCGGACAGGGACGCGCTGGGCGAGGGGGCCCTTGTAGAACTGCAGGCGCGACTGATGCCGCCGGCCTCTCCAATGTTACCGGGCGGATACGATTTTGCCCGCACGGCGTGGTTCGAGGGTTTCGCTGCCACGGGGAGCGTTCAGGGCGACGTTCGCGTGATCGAACCCGCGACGGAGAGCGGCGACGTGATCGCCTCCCTGCAGAGGCAGCTGTCGGGGCATGTTCGCCAGCAACTGGACGGATCGGCAGGCTCCATCGCCGCCGCCTTCGCCAGCGGAGACAGGGGCGCGATCAGCGAGGCGGACGAGGACGCCATGCGCGATGCGGGCCTCACGCACCTGCTTTCGATCAGCGGTTTGCACGTGAGCGCGGTGATCGCCGGCACATATCTCATTGCCGTGAGGCTTCTGGCGCTGTGGCCCTGGCTGGTCCTGCGCATGCGCCTGCCCGTCGCAGCGGCGGGGATCGCCGCACTATCGGGCATTGGCTATACGCTGCTGACCGGGGCACAGGTGCCCACGGTGCGCAGCTGCATCGCCGCGCTGCTGGTGCTGGGCGCGCTGGCGCTGGGGCGAGAACCCTTGTCGCTGCGCATGGTCGCGGTGGCAGCCATCACCGTGATGCTGCTGTGGCCGGAAAGCCTTGTCGGGCCCAGCTTCCAGATGAGCTTTGCCGCCGTCATCGCCATCGTCGCCTTGCACAACGCAGAGCCGGTGAAACGCTTTCTCGCCGCGCGAGAGGAAGGCCGCGCGGCCTGGCTGGGCCGCAGGGCCCTCATGCTGCTGGTAACGGGTCTGGTGATCGAGATCGCCCTGATGCCTATCGTGCTGTTTCACTTCCACCGCGCAGGCGTTTACGGAGCGCTTGCGAACGTGATCGCTATCCCTCTTGTCACCTTCATCTCGATGCCGCTGATCGCCCTGGCGCTCGTTCTGGACATTGTCGGGGCAGGTGCCCCGGCGTGGTGGCTGGTGGGTCAGTCGCTCGACCTGTTGCTGGGTATCGCACACTTCACCTCCAGCCAGCCTGGCGCGGTAAAGCTGATCCCGCAGGTGAGCACATTGGCGTTCGCCCTCTTCGTCGCGGGCGGCCTGTGGCTGGCGCTATGGCGCGGGCGAGCGCGGCTGCTGGGTTTCGTGCCTGCGGCAATCGCCAGCCTCGTGCTTGCAACGACTCCGATCCCCGATCTGCTCGTTTCGAGCGACGGTCGCCATGTCGGAATTACAGGTGAGGACGACCGGCTGCTCGTCCTGCGAGATACGCGCAGCGACTACACGCGCGAGAACCTGATGGAACTGGCAGGGGTGGAGGGTGAGCCGGTGCCGCTGGCGGCGTGGAGCGGAGCCCGGTGCAGCGCCGATTTCTGCGTCGTCACGCTGGAGCGCGAGGGCCGAAGCTGGGACATCCTGATGAGCCGGAGCAGGAATATCGTGGGCGAACGCGCACTCGCGGCGGCATGCGAGCGGGCCGACATCGTCATATCCGACCGGTGGCTGCCACGCACGTGCACTCCGCGCTGGCTGAAGGCCGATGGACGAATGCTGGCAAACACCGGCGGCCTCGCGATCGTCCTCGATGAGACCCCCGAACTGCGCAGCGTTTCCGATACGCAGGGCGAGCATGGCTGGTGGCGCGGTCTGGCGGGCAGCTAGGTGCGCACGAAAAAGGCGGCACCCTCGAAGGATGCCGCCTCTTGCTCGCTCTGACAGCGCCTCAGTGGTAGCGCCGCAGCAAGCCCGCGAGCTTGCCTTGCACCTTGACCTGCCGATCTTCGTAAACCTGCGCGGTGTGGGTGGAATTGGCGGGATCGAGCCGGATCTTGCCGCCGTCGTGGTAGAGATACTTGAGCGTCGCTTCCTCGTCGTTGACCAGCGCCACCACGATATCGCCGTCGCGCGCAGTATCGGCCTTCTTCACGAGCGCGAAGTCGCCATCGAATATTCCCGCCTCGATCATCGAATCGCCGGAAACTTCAAGCGCATAGTGCTCGCCCGCACCGAGCAGGGCGGCCGGAACGGGCAGGGTCTGGTGATCCTCCAGCGCCTCGATCGGCATGCCCGCCGCGATGCGGCCGTGCAGCGGAATTTCGATCACGTCGTTGGCGGGTTCGGGCTTTGCAGCCGGGGGAGTGGTGGCCTTTGCCACGGGATCCGGGGCCTTCGCACCCACGTTCTCCGGCATCTTGACCACTTCCAGGGCTCGCGCCCGGTTGGGCAACCGGCGAATGAAACCGCGTTCTTCCAGAGCGGAGATCAGGCGGTGGACACCCGACTTGCTCTTCAGATCGAGCGCTTCCTTCATTTCCTCGAAACTGGGAGAAATGCCGCTGTCTTCCAGGCGGCGGTGTATGAACAGCAGCAATTCGTGTTGCTTGGCAGTCAACATGGGCAGGCCCCTCATCAATGTTCCACCCTTGGGAACGAATAAGGAACAATTAAGAAACAGATTCGCTCAAGTCAAGCGATACCGCCATTTTGGATGCGATAGGTCGGCACCAGTTCTCCCGGCTCAACAGCGGGTGCATCGATATCGCGGCGGATCAGGACATCGGCGGCGGCAAGTGCGCGCAGTGCGCTGCTATCCTGTTCCTCGATTGCCGCCACCCCACCATCGACAATCCGGCCACGAAGAAATTCGGTTCGCGAACTCCCGGCGGGGAGCGGGGACGTGCTACGCAAGTAGACGGCATCGGGCAGGGCAGTGGCTGCGCCCGCCATGGTGCGGAGCAGCGGGAGAAGGAAAAGATAGGCCGTGACGAAGCTCGATACCGGGTTTCCAGGCAGTCCGAGCACGACCTTCTCGTCTTTCCGGGCGACCATCAGCGGCTTGCCCGGCTTGATCGCCACACGCCAGAAATCGATTTGCGCACCCCATTTCTCGAGCGCCGGGCGCACGAGATCGTGATCGCCGACCGAGGCGCCGCCGCTTGTGACGATTACATCGGCGACCGAGGCGCGTTCGAGGCCATCGAGCATGTCGGCCATGGTGTCGCGAACCGGACCGATGCGGCGCAGGCGCGAAACCCATGGCCGGGCAAGGGCGGCGATTGCGGGACCGTTGCTGGCGGGAATCTGGTGCGGCGCACAATTCGCCGGATCCGCGCTCAACTCGTCTCCGCTGTCGAGAACAGCCAGGCTCGGCAAACGATGCGCGGACAGGCGCGAATGGCCGCCGGAGATGGCAAGTGCCAGCTGTGCCGGCCCGATCCGCGTCCCCGCGGGCAGGAGAACATCGCCCGCCGCGAAATCGAAACCGGCTCGACGGATATGGCGTGGGGTGGCTTCGCCTTCACCATTCAGCCGCAAGTGCTCGCCATCGCGTGTCGCGTTCTCCTGCAGCAGGATGGCGCCTGTACTTAGCGGCATCATCGCCCCGGTGGAAATCCGCGCAGCCTCGCCCTTGGCGATCGCGCCCTCGTAGGGATGTCCCGCCGCGCTCTCGCCCACGACGCGCCACGGGCCAAGCAGGTCGTTCTCCTGCAGGGCGTAGCCATCCATGGCGGAAAGATCGGCGCTGGGCTGGGTCCTGCGGGCGACCAGGTCTTCCGCCAGGACCCGACCGACAGCTTCCGAAGCATCGATGCTTTCAGCCGGCAAAGGCGAAGCGAGATCGCAGAGCCGCCGCTGCGCCTCTTCCAGGGGTAGGGGTTTCGGCAAAGCCATCGGGCGCTATTCCGCCCGCCAGTCGCCGCTCTTGCCGCCGGTCTTCTCGATAAGGCGGACCTGCTCGATGATCATGCCCTTTTCCAGGGCCTTGGCCATGTCGTAGAGCGTGAGGAGCGCGACGGTGGCCGCGGTGAGGGCCTCCATCTCCACTCCGGTCTTCCCCGTCAGCGCAGCGCGGGCCGTTACCTCGACCGCATGTTCGGTGAACGCGAAATCCACGCTGACGGTATCGAGCGCCAGCGGGTGGCACAGCGGGATCAATTCGCCGGTCTTCTTCGCCGCCATGATGCCGGCGATCCGCGCGGCGGACAGCACGTCTCCCTTCGGGCCGCTGCCATTCCTCACCGCTTCCAGCGTTGCGGGTGCGATGCGGATGCGACCGGCGGCAGTTGCACTGCGCACGGTTTCCGGCTTGCCGCCGACGTCCACCATGCGCGCGGCGCCCTTGTCGTCCAGATGGGTGAGATTGCTCATGCAGGCGACCTATCGCAGATCGCCCGGACGGAGCAACACGTTAGCTGCGCAGGCTTTGCGGAACCTTGCCGCCGTTCTCCGCCAGCTTGTCCATAACGTGGCGGTGAAGGGCGATATTTTCCTCGGCCTTGCCCGAATAGTCGTCATCGCCAAGCTCGTGTGCCAGTTCCTTGCGGTTCTCGTAGCTCGGGTCGAGGCCGACCAGCTTCATCAGGTCCACGATGGACGTGCGCCAGTTCAGCCGGTCAGAACCCTCCATCGCGTCCAGCCGCGCTTCCACATCGACCTCATCGATGGGTTCGCCTTTTGCCTGGGCCCGGCCGAACCCGCCCGAACCGGCAGTGGAGCTGGTGGGTGGCGCTTCCTGGGCTTTCGCTTCCTTGCCGAAGATCGCGTCCTTGATGGAACCGAAGATACCCATTGCCGTCTCCTTGCCGATTATGCGGGCTGAACTGCCGCATATCTATAGCGCTGCCGCGTGCAATGGTTCCCGGCAAGCCTAGCCCTGAAGCAACTTGCGCGTTGCCGCCTCGACGTCTTCGTGCCGCATCAGGCTCTCGCCCACTAGGAAGCAGCGCACGCCCGAGGCCGCCAGGCGCTGACAATCTGAGTGGGTGCTGATGCCGCTTTCTCCGACAAGCAGGCTGCCTTCCGGAGCAAGCCTTGCCAGGCGCTCCGTTGTCGCCAGATCGGTGCTGAAGGTCTTAAGGTCGCGGTTGTTAATCCCGATCAGCGGGGAGGTGAGCCGCTCGGCGGCTCGCTCCATTTCCGCCTCGTCATGCACCTCGACCAGCACGTCCATGCCGTAATGCAGGGCAGCGGCCTCGATCTCGGCCATCTGCGTGTCTTCCAGCGCGGCGACGATGATGAGGATGGCATCTGCGCCGATGGCCCGGCTTTCCGCAACCTGCCAGGTATCAACCATGAAGTCCTTGCGGAGGACCGGCAGGGCGCAGGACGCGCGCGCGTCGATCAGGTAATCCTCGTGCCCCTGGAAATAGGGCGCATCGGTGAGGACGGAGAGGCAGGCGGCGCCGCCCTTGGCGTAATCCATGGCATGCTGATGCGGGCGGAAGTCCTCGCGGATCAGGCCCTTTGACGGAGATGCCTTCTTGATCTCTGCGATCAGGCCGAAGCCGTCGCTGGCCTTGGCCTCCAGCGCGCGCTGAAACCCGCGCGGCGCCGATGCCTGCTTCGCCAGCAGGTCGAGATCGGATTGCGTGCGCGCAGCCTTGCGAACGCGCACCTCTTCGCGCTTGGTCGCGCAGATTTCCTCGAGCTTGTTCATTGCGCCGCCGCGATCCAGCAGTCGAGCAGGGCTTTCGCAAGGCCCTTGTCGAGCGCTTCGCCAGCCTCCTCGACGCCTTCTTCCCAGCTCTCGACCTCTCCCGCCACGATCAGCGAGCCTGCGGCATTGAACAGCACAGCGTCGCGGTAGGGGCCCGGCGTCCCCATCAGCAGCGCCTCCAGCGCGCGCGCATTGTGTTCGGCATCGCCGCCGCGGATCGCCTCCACCGGGGCGTGGGCAAGACCGGCATCCTCCGCCCGAACCCGGCGCATCAACACCTCGCGGCCGCGAACGTCGGCCAGCTCGTTGCCCTCATCCAGGCTGAGCTCGTCCAGCCCCTCGTCGCCAGACACGATGAAGGTGCGTTCCGTGCCAAGCCGCGCCATCGCATCGGCATAGATCGGAACGTAGGCAGGCCGGGCAATGCCGATCAACTGCCGACGCACCCGCGCGGGATTGGAAAGCGGGCCCATCAGGTTGAAGATCGTGCGCTTCCCCAGCTTCTGGCGAATGGGCTGGATGCGCGCCATGGCCGGGTGGTGGTTCTTGGCGAAGAGGAAACAGATGCCGATCTCGCGCAGGGTATGCTCCGCCGTGCGGCCCGCCGCATCCATGTCGAGGCCGAGAGCTTCCAGCGTATCGGCAGCACCGGCCTTGGAACTGGCTGCGCGGTTGCCGTGCTTGGCGACCGGGACACCGCAGGCCGCCACGACGAGGCTGACGGCGGTCGAGACATTCAGCGTGTGATGCCCGTCGCCGCCCGTACCGCAGACGTCGATGGCGTTTTCCGGCGCTTCGATGGGTATCAGCCTCGCGCGCATGGCCCGGGCGGCCCCGGTGATTTCCTCCGCGCGTTCGCCGCGATCGGACAGGTCCGAAAGAAAGCGGGCGATCTCGTCCTCGGACGGCTTGCCGTCCAGCATGTCGCCGAAAGCGCGCTCGGCTTGCTCTTCGCTCAGCGGATGATCGACGGGAGGGAGCACGCTCATGCCGGGACCTTCAGCGCGATGCCGCAAATCCGGCAGAAGTTGGCCAGCAGGTCGTGGCCATGTTCGGTGGCGATGCTCTCCGGATGGAACTGCACGCCGTGGATCGGCAATTCCGCATGGCGGAATCCCATCACGGCCGTTCCGTCCAGACCCGGTGTCTCGCTTGTGGCATTCACGATCAGGCAGTCGGGAATGTTCTCCACGATAAGCGAGTGATAGCGCGTGGCGGTGAAGGGGGAGGGCAGGCCTTCGAAGACGCCGGTGGAATCGTGATCGACGGGCGAGGTCTTGCCGTGCATCAGCCCGCCGCGGGTCACCTTGCCGCCGAAGTACTGCCCGATGGCCTGGTGGCCAAGGCACACGCCCAGGAGGGGGCGGCGTGCCTCTGCGCAGGCGGCCACGATATCCAGGCTGATTCCCGCTTCGTTCGGGGTGCAGGGGCCGGGCGAGATAAGGATGCCCGCAGCGCCGGTATTCAACGCCTCCTGCGCCGTGATCGCGTCGTTGCGTACCACGTCCACCTTCGCGCCCAGTTCCATGAGGTAGTGGACGAGGTTGAAGGTGAAGCTGTCGTAATTGTCGACAACGAGAATGTCGGGGCTTTCGCTCATGCGCCTGCCTTTGCCTTTCGCGGTCGTGCGATCAAGCGGATTTGCCAGCGAATTCGTCTGTCGCGCGCACAAGGCCGTCCACGATGCCCGGTTCGGACGCGCTGTGGCCCGCATCGTGGACGATGCGCAGGTCCGCTTCGGGCCAGGCTTTCTTCAGATCCCAGGCCGAGACGGGCGGTGTGCAGATATCGTGGCGCCCCTGGACGATGATGCCCGGTATGCCCTGCAACCTGGGAGCACCGGCAAGCAGTTGTCCTTCTTCCAGGAAGAAATCTTCAAGGAAGAAGCGGGCGCAGATGCGCGCGAAGGGTACGGCTTTCGAAGGGTCGGCGAAGCTGTCCAGCAGTTCCTCGTTCGGAAGCAGCGTGGCAACATTGCCTTCCCAGAGGGACCATTCGCGGACGGCGGCAAGCCGGGTTTCCTCGTCGTCGCTGGTCAGACGGTCGTGATAGGCCTTCACCAGGTTGCCGCGTTCCGCCTCAGGGATCAGGCCCGTGAAGGCATCCCACTGCTCGGCCATGATTTCGCTGGCGCCGTATCCGTAGAGCCAGGATTTTTCCTTCTGCCGCCCCAGGAAGACGCCGCGTAGCACCAGTTCGCTGGTGGGTTCCGGGTGGGTCTGCGCATAGGCGAGAGCCAGCGTCGCTCCCCAGCTGCCCCCGAACACCTGCCAGCTATCGAACCCGCACATTTCGCGCAGGCGTTCCATGTCCTCGACGATGCGCCAGGTGTCGTTGTTTTCGATCTCGGCAAAGGGCTTCGACTTGCCGCAGCCCCGCTGGTCGAACAGCAGGACATCGTAGAGATCGGGGTCCCACTGGCGACGATGATCCTCGCTGATTCCCCCGCCCGGCCCGCCGTGGAGCATGACCGCCGGCTTTGCGCCCTTCGTGCCCACGCGTTCCCAGTAGAGCGAGTGGCCTTCACCCACTTCCAGCATGCCGCTGTCGAAGGGTTCGATGGGCGGGTAGAGGTCTCGATAATTGCTCATTGATCGGTCTTTCTGTCGGTGACGACGATGAGGGGCCCGATGGGGGCGCCGGTATCCACGCGGCCCTTCGCAGGGTCCCACATCTGCGAGACGGTTCCATCGAGGAAGAGCGCGTTGTTGACGTTCAGCACGTCGCGATAGAGCCGCGCCAGCTTGCCGAAACTCACAGGTGCCTCGCTGATCACGAAATGCGCGCGGCCGGCGGCGTCCACTCCCACCGCGTTCCGGATCTTGCGACTGGTCCCGTCGATATCGAAGGCGGGGTGCAACTGCCCGCTCGCGACCAGCATGGGGCCGGACTGTGTGGCGAAATGCGGACGGTCCTCGATCTCGCGGGCAAATCGTTCGGTTTCCCAGACGCGCCAAGGGCCTTCTGCGGTGGCGCCGAAGAACACGCCGTTGGGCAGCAGGTGAAAATTGCCCGGCCCTTCGTTCTGGTTGAGGACCGTCAATCGCAGGCCGTCCTCGACGTAATAGCCGATGGGTTGGCCTTCGCCATCGAACATGCCGCCGTTCACGGCCAGCGCGATATCTCCGTCTTCCTCGTCCACTCCCTCGGCCAGGGCCTCCAGCGAGCGGTAGGGCCGATCGGATCCGTCGGGCGACAGATCCATGCCGATGGCATGTTCGCCGGGCTCGGCGATGCAATGGGTGAAGGGCGAATCCTCGAACACGATGGGATCGCAGATTGAATCGCGCGCCGCCTGCTCGTCGCCATCGGCGCGGATCGTGCAGGCCGTCAGGAACAGCAGGGAAAGGATCGCCGGCAGCCGGCTCACTGGCCGAACCCGGGTTCGCTAGCCACCTCCATGGCTTCCCGCGCGGCGGCGATCAGGGCGCCGGCCTTGTGACGACATTCTGCCGCCTCGTAATCAGGGTCGCTGTCGGCGACGATCCCGGCCCCGGCCTGAACGTGCATGGTGCCATCCTTCACCACGGCGGTGCGCAGGACGATGCAGCTGTCGACGGACCCGTCCGGCGCGAAATAGCCCACGCCGCCGGCATAGGGTCCGCGGGTCTCGGGCTCCAGCTCGGCGATGATCTCGCAGGCCCTGATCTTGGGCGCTCCGCTGACCGTGCCGGCAGGGAAACCGGCAAACAGGGCGTCGAGGGCATCGTGGTCCTCCGCCAGACGGCCCACCACGTTACTGACGATGTGCATCACGTGGCTGTAGCGTTCGACGGTGAAGCTGTCGGTCACCGTCACGCTGTCGGCTCCGGCCACGCGGCCGACGTCATTGCGTCCCAGGTCGAGGAGCATCAGGTGTTCGGCGCACTCCTTGGGATCGGCCAGCAGGCTGGCCTCGTTCGCCTTGTCCTCGCTTTCGGTCGCGCCCCTGGGCCGGGTGCCCGCAATCGGACGGATCGTGACCTCGCCATCGCGTACGCGAACCAGGATTTCGGGACTGGAGCCCACCACGGCGAAACCGGGAAGGTCGAGGAAGTAGAGGAAGGGCGAGGGGTTTACCCGCCGCAGGGCGCGGTAGAGAGCGATCGGAGGTAGCGGGAAGGGGCAGGTGAAGCGCTGGGCGAGCACGACCTGGAAAATGTCTCCGGCGGTGATGTAGTCCTTCGCGCGAAGGACCATGCGCTCGTATTCCGCAGGGGCGGTCACCGCCTTAAGGTGAGCGTCCGGCAAGTCTGCGGGGCACGGCGTTTCCGGAACCTTGCCGCCAAGTCGCCTCAGCACGTCGTCGATCCGCTCTCCGGCACGCTCGATGCGGGTATCGGCGTCGGCATCCGTGGTGCCGGCCCACAGCGGCGCGATGGCGTAGAGCGCGTCGGTCAGCCCGTCGAACACCAGCACCAGCGCCGGGCGGGCGAACAGCATGTCGGGCAAATCCAGCTCGCTCTGCGGCGCGCGGGGCAGGTCTTCGACAAGACCGATGGTCTCGTACCCGAAATAGCCGACAAGGCAGGCCAGGGCGGGCGGCAGCCCCTCGGGCATGTCGATCCGGCAGGCATTCGCCAGGGCACGAAGCTCCGCCATGGCATCGCCGTCCAGCGGATCGAACGCTTCACGATCATGGCGCCATTCGCGATTGACCTCCGCGGCTGCACCGGTGGCCCGGAACATCAGGTCGGGGTCCAGGCCAAGCAGGCTGTATCGACCACGGATTTCGCCACCCTCGACGGATTCGAGCAGGAAGTCGCCGCGCCCCGGCTCGATCAGCTTGAGCGCTGCCCCGATCGGCGTTTCGGTGTCCGCCACCACGCGCCGCCACACCAGCGTGTTGCGGCCTTCGTCAAGCGCGCGCCTTGCGGCCTGTGCATTGAGCAGTGCGGCGGACAATCGCGGGCCCCTAGTTCAGGGAACCGGTCAGCTGGGCGCGAACGGCATCGACGGCGGTCTGGTTGATTTCGACCTCGAAAGTCTCTTCCGCACCGGCCAGGAACTGCTGCAGGTATTCCTCGCCAGCGGCCTGCGCGAGCTGCTGCCGGGTGGAGACGACGACCGGATCGCCCTCGTCCACGTCCGCGGTCTGGATCTCGTCCAGCGACATGACGAACCAGGTGTTCGCCTCGGGCACGCGGACGCGCTTTGCCGTTCCTTCGGCCATCGAGAAGAACAGCAGGCTCGCGCGGGAAAGCTGGCCCTGCTCGGCCAGTTGGCGGCGGTTGATGCGCAGCGGCTCGGGCGCGGGAAGGTCGACTTCCTCGGCGGCGACGGCTTCAGCCAGCGTGGCTCCGCCTTCCACACGCTCGAGAATGCGCGAGGCGGCAGCGGCAGCCGCCGCCATGCCCCGGTCCCGGCGCCAGTCTTCCGTTACCTCGCTGCGGATTTCGGCAAGCGGCGCGGCGGCGCTGCGAGTAACCTGCGAAACCTCGAACATCAGGAACTGTTCGCCCGGAACGATCTCCGTCAGCGCAGGGTCGCTGCCTTCTTCCATCTGGAACGCGAAATCGACGACCCGCGAAAGCTCCGCCGGAACGCTTTCCTGGGTGCCATAGATGCGGCCATCCGCCGTGATCGGCGGGGTGGTGGAAATTTCCAGACCCAGCTGCTCTGCGGCTTCGGACAGGCTGCGGCCGTCCGCGAAATCGTCTTCCAGCTGCTCGGTGAGTTCGTTCAGCGCGAGACGGCGACGCTCTTCCTGCAATTGCTCGCGAATAGAATCGCTTGCCTGTTCCAGCGTCCTGCCGCTGACGCGCGTGACATTGTCGACGCGCAGCACGTACCATCCCAGTTCACCGCGCACCGGTCCCACGAGGGTGCCCTGCGATGCCTCGAAAGCTTCCTCGGCCACGTCCTCGGATGTCTGCGAAGCAAAGGCCTGGCGATCCTGATCGGTCAGGCTGACGGTGCTCAGCCCCTTCGACTGGGCAGAGGCCTCTAGAGACACGCCGCCGCGCACCTCGTCGATCACCGCCTGCGCCGCGGCCTCGGTGGGAACGACGAGTTGGGTGAAATCGCGTTGCTGGCTGGCCGAATAGACCTGTGCATCGCGCTGGTAGCGCCGGGCAATCTGTTCATCGGTGATCGCCGGAAGGTCACCCACCGCTTCGATATCGAAGGTGACATAGCGCAGCGTGCGCCGTTCGGGCCTGATGTAATCGGAACGATTGGCCTGATAGTATTCCTGGAGCTGCTCCTGGCTGGGCTCTCCTTCCGGAGCGAATGCCGCGGCCGTGAGAGCAGCCGCGCTGCCGATGCGGGTGTCGTTGATCAGCTGTGCATAACGCCGGGTCAGACTGTCTGGCAGGGCAGCGCCATAGCCGATCGGCAGGACCAGCTGGCGGGCGTAAAGGCCCATGGCCAGATCGTCGCGGACCGTGCTTTCGGTGAGGCCCTGGCGGCGCAGCGCCTCGCGGAAAGCATCCGCGCTGAAAGAGCCGTCCAGCCCCTGGAAGGCCGGTATGTTGACGATCTCGCTGTCCACAAGGCGGTTGCCCGCCCGAAGACCCAGGCTGCGCGCGAATTCCGCGATGGCCGCGCGGCTGATCATCTGATCGAGAACCTCGTCCAGTCCGCCCTGGGCAAAGAATCCTTCCATCGTAAGGGTCGGATCCTGTGCGCGCGCCTGCTGCAGTGCGTTGTTCGCATTGGTGCTCAGGTCGTTCGTGGAAATGCGGCGGTCGCCGACCACGGCCACGCGGTCGCCCCCCGTAACCCCGCCGAACATGCCGGTGTTGGCCACGTCCGAGCTGGCAAATGCGATGGCGATCAGGCCAAGGAAGGCCAGCGTCACACCGACGCCGATCTTCGACTGGAAAAACTTGCGGAAAAAGGAAATCATCGATCGATCGTTTTCTGTAGCTGTGCGGCGGACAGAGAAAATGCACGCCTTGTCTCGCGGTCGCTTTATCCGCCCTGCGACTCTCCCGCAACAGGCTGCGACAGCTTTCCCGCAAAGTGCAAAACCTGCTTTGACAAGCAGGGGAGGGCAGACTAGCGCGCTCCGGAGTATTTGCGGCAAAAAGGGCGTTTCGGCGCCCACCGCGTTCGAGTTGAAATCCACGGAAAAAGCAGAAACATGTCCAATCGACCCTACATCGTCGGCAACTGGAAAATGCACGGCACCCGCGCCATGCTGGCCGAAGCGCGCGCCATCGATCGGGCTGCGGAGCGGCTTCTGAAGGTCGAAGTGGCTCTGGCCCCGCCGTTCACGCTGATCCACGCCACGCGCAAGGAAGCGAACCTGATCGGTATCGGGGCGCAGGATGTGCACCCGGCCGATGGCGGCGCGCATACCGGAGACGTCTCCGCCGCGATGGTAAAGGATGCCGGTGCCGGTTTCACCATCGTCGGCCACTCGGAACGTCGCGCCAACCACAAGGAAAGCGATGCCCTGGTCAAGGAAAAGGCCGAGGCGGCAATCGCTGCGGGCATGAACGTGATCGTCTGCGTTGGCGAAACGGAAGACGAGCGGGATGCCGGCAAGGCCGAAAGCGTGGTCGAACAGCAGCTCAGCGGCTCCCTGCCAGGCGGCGATGGCGTCGCCGAGAAGATTACCGTGGCCTACGAACCCGTATGGGCCATCGGCACGGGCCGCACGCCGACCGTCGAGGATATCGGTGCCATGCACCGCCACATTCGCGAGAAGCTTGTCGCGATGTTCGGCGAGGAAGGTCAGGCTGTCCGCATTCTCTACGGCGGATCGGTGAAGCCGGACAACGCCGGCGAACTTCTCGCTGCGGACGAGGTCGGCGGCGCTCTGGTGGGCGGCGCCAGCCTCACGGCAGAGAGCTTTCTCGGCATCATCATGGCGGCCGCCGACAACCAGGAAGACAAGTCCTGATCGCGGCGCTCCCGCCAGCCCCCTTGTGACTGGCGGCGCGGGCGACTACATCACGCGCCACTTTCCCTTCTAGATTGTTCTGATAACCGACATGACCCTGTTCATCTTCCTCACCGTCATCCAGGCCATCGTTGCCGCGGTCCTGATCGGTCTCGTGCTCATGCAACGCTCCGAAGGCGGGGGCCTTGGCATCGGCGGCGGGGGCAGCCCCGGCGGCCTTATGTCGGCACGCGGTGCGGCAGACTTCCTTTCGCGCGCCACCAAGTGGTCGGCCATCCTGTTCGTGGCCCTTTCGATCGTCCTGGCTGCCCTGGCAGTCGACGTTTCCGGCCAGCGCGATTTCGATGACACGCTCGATCGTTCGACGACGACCTCGGGCAGCACTTCGCAGGATCCGATCCCGGGCGATCCGGGTCTCGACGGGGAAGCGCCGGTCGATCCGGTGCCTGCGCCCGAAGAGGATCCGCTGGCGGACATCGCCGAATAGGATTTTCTGCAGGCAATGCGCCTGTATCGTTGAAAAGATCGTCCAAAGCGCTTGCGCCGAATCCGGGTGTGAGCTTAAGGCCCGACTCCCATGGCGCGGTACATTTTTATCACCGGCGGCGTGGTCTCCTCGCTCGGCAAAGGTCTCATGGCGGCATCGCTTGCTGCCCTTCTCCAGGCGCGCGGGTACAAGGTCCGCATCCGCAAGTTCGATCCTTACCTGAACGTCGATCCGGGCACTATGAGCCCGTATCAGCACGGCGAGGTCTACGTCACGGACGACGGGGCCGAGACCGATCTGGACCTAGGACACTACGAACGCTTCACCGGCGTTTCGGCGCACCAGAACGACAACATCACCTCGGGCCGGGTCTATCGCGACATCATCGCCAAGGAACGCCGCGGCGATTACCTGGGCGCCACGGTGCAGGTGATCCCGCATGTAACGGACGCGATCAAGGAATTCGCGCTGGCCGACCAGGGCGATCACGATTTCATCCTGTGCGAGATCGGCGGCACGGTGGGCGACATCGAGAGCCTGCCGTTCATGGAAGCCATTCGCCAGCTGCGTAACGAGCTGGAGCCGGACCAGACCGTCTCCGTCCACGTTACCCTGGTGCCCTACATCGCTGCAGCCGGCGAGTTGAAGACCAAACCCACGCAGCACTCCGTGCGCGAGCTGGCTTCGCTCGGTATCAAGCCCGATGTGCTGCTGTGCCGGTGCGAACACCCCTTGCCCGAAAGCGAGCGGCAGAAGATCGCCAACTTCTGCAACGTGCGCAAGGAATCCGTGATCCCCGCGCTCGATGCGACGAGCATCTACGCCGTCCCGCAGCAATACCATAACGAAGGGCTGGACAGCGAGGTGCTGCGCCATTTCGGAATGCTTGGCACTTCCAATCCGCCCGACATGGCGCGCTGGGTAGACGTCGTCGACCGCTACGAGCATCCCGAGGGCGAGGTCACCATCGGCGTCGTGGGCAAGTACGTGGGCCTGCCCGATGCCTACAAGTCTCTGAACGAGGCGCTGGTCCATGGCGGCATGGCCAATCGCACGAAGGTCAACATCCGGTGGATCGATGCCGAAGTGTTCGAGCAGGACGACAGTGAGATTGCCGCCGCGCTGGAGCCGCTGCACGGCATCCTGGTGCCCGGCGGGTTCGGCGAACGCGGGTCGGAGGGCAAGATCGCCTCGGTCCGCTTCGCGCGCGAGCGCAAGGTGCCGTTCTTCGGCATCTGCCTTGGCATGCAGATGGCGTGCATCGAGGGCGCGCGCAATACGGCCGGGTTCATGAGCGCTTCCTCGACGGAGTTCGGCGAGACGCCGGAACCTGTCGTGGGCATCATCACCGAGTGGATGAGCAAGGAAGGCCTGCAAAAGCGGTCTGCCGAAACCGATCTTGGCGGAACGATGCGCCTGGGCGCCTACGAGGCGAAGCTGGCAGGAAACAGCCGTGTTTCGAACATCTACGGCGGGGCGACGTCCATTTCAGAGCGCCATCGCCACCGTTACGAGGTCAACTCGGCCTACATGGAGCCGCTGGAGCGTGGCGGATTGATCTTTTCCGGAATGTCACCCGATGGATTGCTGCCCGAAATTGTCGAAAGGCCGGATCACCCCTGGTTCGTCGGTGTCCAGTTCCATCCGGAATTGAAGAGTCGACCGTTCGATCCGCACCCCTTGTTCAGTGGATTTATAGCAGCAGCGCTGGAGCAGTCTCGACTGGTTTAGGTAAGTCCGTGATTCTGGACAAATAAATTTCTTAATCCAGAGTAATGGCAGAATAATCTTGCATTACGACGGCCCTAAGGCGTAACCAAAGCTTCAGGGGCGCTCTAGGGTCATGCGCGCAGTCGGGGGGCTGCTGTTGCTTTCCTAACAAATGAATGCCCGGAAATTCAGACCGACCCGTGCCGGGCAACAGGGAATTCCCGTGCATCGTCGGTTCGGTCTTGCCGTTGTGGCAGGCTGTCTCTTGCGACCCGGACAGTCTATCCAGGGGCGAGTCGGCGCCATGCGCGTCGAGGGGGCGGGACCTTAGCAGGCTCCGCCCCCAACTCTTTGTTCAATGGACGATCAGAATGCGATCAGGCGGCGTCGGCCTGGTCGTCACCCTTGTCCTTGTTTTCAACGACCTTAAGCGAATTGCCGCCGATCGAGATCTTCTTCGGCTTCATCGCTTCGGGCACTTCGCGCACCAGGTCGATCACCAGCAGGCCATCGGCCAGGTCGGCATTGTCCACGCGGACGAAGTCGGCCAGTTCGAAGCGGCGTTCGAACCCGCGATTGGCGATACCGACATGCAGCATTTCGCCTTCGGGAGTTTCGTCGCGCTTCTTGCCCTGCACGGTCAGCAGGTTCTGCTGCGCGGTAATATCGAGGTCTTCCGGGCGGAACCCGGCCACGGCGATGGTGATGCGATAGGCATCTTCATCGCGACGCTCGATATTGAAGGGAGGGTAGTTGTCGCCGCTGTTGCGGGCGTTGCTTTCCAGCAGGTCGAACAGGCGATCGAACCCGACGGTGGAGCGGCGATAGGGAGAAAAGTCCATACGGTTCATTTGAAACAAATCCTCTTCTGAGCAATTTGACATGTATGCGGACCCGCTTTCGGCATCCGCAGGATTCAGATAGGGACAGGCTTTCCGGTTTCAAGAACTCCGGAATTGTCCACGAGAAGGGAAATTCGTGAGCACGCCAAAGGTCGAGATCTACACCAAGATGTATTGCGGCTTCTGCCACCGGGCGAAGCGTTTGCTGGATGAAAAGGGCGTGGAATACGAGGAATTCGACATCACGCTCGGCGGCGAAAAGCGGGAGGAAATGATGCAGCGCAAGCCCGATGCGCGCACCGTCCCGCAGATTTTCATCGACGACAAGGCCATAGGCGGATCGGACGATCTCGCCGCGCTTGAAAGGTCCGGTAAGCTTGACGCGCTCCTGGGTCGCTAGACAGGCCAGATGACCGCAATAGCCCTCTTGCAGATGACATCCGGTGTCGATCCGGATGCCAATGCCGCCACCATTGCCAAGGCAGCCGAGAGAGCCGCGGGGGAGGGGGCGCAGATGCTCTTCACCCCGGAAATGGCGGGTCTGCTTGACCGCGACCGCAAGCGTGCGGCGCAGAACATCGTTGCGGAGCGGGACAGCCGCACCGTCGAACGGGTATCCCGCGCGGCGCAGGACGCCGGCATCTGGATTGCCCTGGGTCTGCCGGTGCTGAAGGACGATGGACGGTGGGCGAACCGGACTCTTCTGTTCGACGCAAAGGGCGACATCGCCGCGCGCTACGACAAGATTCACATGTTCGATGTCGAACTCGATACCGGCGAAAGCTGGCGCGAATCCGCCGCTTACGCGCCGGGCGACGAGGTCGTGACGGTATCGGACACGCCGATCGGCAAGCTCGGGCTGACGATCTGCTACGACATTCGCTTTCCCGCACTGTTCGAGGAACTTGGTCGTCAGGGTTGCGATGCCATCGCGATCCCTGCCGCCTTCACCGTTCCTACCGGCAAGGCGCACTGGCACCTGCTGCAACGCGCCCGTGCCGTGGAAGCGAGCGCATTCGTTATCGGTGCCGCCCAGGTCGGCGAGCATGAAGACGGCCGCAACACCTACGGTCACTCGCTGGTCGTGGGGCCATGGGGAGATATCCTGCTCGACATGGGCGGCGAGGGACCCGGGCTGCAGGTGTGCGATATCGATACGGCACGCGTCGCGGAAGTGCGCAAGCAGCTCCCGAGCCTTGCCAACAAGCGCGATATCCCTAAATCACTCAGCCAATGATCGTTTTCGACCTTTCCTGCGACCAGGGCCATCGTTTCGAAGGCTGGTTTCGCTCGTCGGACGATTTCGCTTCTCAGAAGGAGCGCGGCCTCGTCGCTTGCCCTCAATGCGGGTCCCAGGCGGTGAGCAAGGCACCCATGGCGCCCGCCGTCGGCAAGAAGGGCAACCAGCAGTCGCTCCAGCGTGGAAAGGCGAGGGGAGGCAAGAACAAGGGCGTCTCCAACTTCCCGCTCACTCCGGAAGTCGCGGCCGCGCTGGATCAACTGGCAAAGGCACAGGCCAAGGCGCTGGAAAACAGCACCTGGGTCGGCAAGAACTTCGTCGAACAGTCGCGTGCGATGCACTACGGCGAGCGCGAGCATGAAGCCATTCACGGCGAAGCGAGCGTGGAGGAAGCGAAGGAGCTCCTCGATGAAGGCGTGCCGGTCGCTCCCCTGCCGTTACCAGTCGCTCCGCCCGAGGACGTGAACTAGGCGCAAGAGGCGCGCTCAGCGCGCGTGACTGTGTTGGCATAGTCCAACCGCCTCTCTGCCTTTTCAGGAAATTCGTATCTGCTGGAGCAAAACAGAGCTCCCGTCCCCTGCGGGATGGTGACCATTGGTGCGCCCGACAGGATTCGAACCTGTGGCCCCCGGATTAGGAATCCGATGCTCTATCCGACTGAGCTACGGGCGCCCCTGACGGCGTTTAGTCGGGGAATTTCACGCGCACAACCACCTAGCGCAATCAAAGAAAAGGGGCCTTTCCTGCGAAGGAAAGGCCCCGGATCTTTTGGCTGTATCGCCTTGGGTTAGAAGCGGACGTTCGCACCCAGGTAGAAGCGACGACCGTTGGTGTCGTAGAACTGCGAGTTGTACGTACCACCACGAAGCTGACCCAGCGAAGGATCGGCAGTCGGGTTGAAGTTACCAAGCGGCGGAGCCTCGTTGAGCAGGTTGTCGACACCGAACCGCAGGTTGATATCGTCCGTCACGGCATAAGACCCGTTCAGGTTGAAGCGGTTGTAGCTCGGATAGCCCGTGTTCGGCGGGTTCACCGGGTCGATCGAGGGCAGGTGCTGCCACTGGATGCCCAGGTAAGCCGGACCCCAGTTGTAGCCGAGCGTGGTGAACACACGATACTCGTAGTTGTTGCCCTGCAGGCCGTTTTCACCCGTACCCAGAGTGCCGACGTAGTCGACGATCGGGATAATGGGTTCGCCGTCGGCATTCACCAGCGGTGTCGATTCGAAGGTCAGCAGGTAGTTCGCCAGCACGTTCAGGTTGAGCGAACCCGGTCCGACATCGAAGCCCCAGTCGAGCGCGAAGTCGATACCTTCGACCTTGAACTGGCCGTTGTTCACGTAGGTAACCTGCACGTTGCCCAGGGCACCGGTCGCGTTACGCGGCACGTTCTGACAGAACGGCGAGTTGGCAACGTCGAGGTCGCTGCCGGACCAGGCCGGGTTGAGCGCCGGGTCGTAGCACTGCTGGAGTGCGACGGCGACGGTCTGCGGACCGATGGCGTCCTTCACGTCGATGCTGAACCAGTCGACCGAGAAACGGAAGCGGTTGAACAGCGCCGATTCGAAGGGTGAGTTGATGACCACACCCGCAGTCCAGGTGTTGGCAGTTTCCGGTTCTAGGTTCGGGTTGCCCACCGTCGTCGGGAAGGCAAAGCCGAAGGTGCCGGAACCCTGCACGCCCGCGTAGTACGAGTCGTCCGCGGTAGGCTCGCCAGACTGTTCCATCTGGATGCGGCAAACCGCTTCGACGCGGGCACCGTTGGCGTTGCCGCCCGCGAACTGGTCTCCCGGCTGGTTGGCCGAGAACGGAAGCGGGTTGGCCAGCGAGCAGGGGTCGCCTGCCGCGTTGACACCGAAGGTCTGCGATGCCTGCAGGAACAGTTCGCCGATGTTCGGAGCACGCTCCGCGCGGTTGAAGCCGCCACGGACACGCAGCCAGTCGGTCACTTCCCAGTCACCCAGGATCTTGTAGGTGTAGCTGGTCCCCGTGGTCGAATAGTCCGAAATACGGCCACCGACTTCCAGGTTCAGCTGCTGGATTGCCGGCAGGTCAGCCAGAACCGGGATCAGCAATTCGCCATAGACCTCGTGCACGTCGAAACCGGCATCCACGTTACCGCTGGGGTAAATGCCCTGTGCCTGGTCCTGGAAGGAACGGCCCTGGGTGGTCAGCGTGTCGTTGTCGAACTGGAACTGCACTTCGCGGAAGCTGGCACCGAGAGCGGCACCGAGTTCACCGGCCGGAAGATCGAACAGGCCACCGAAGACGTTAGCCTCGGCGATGGTCTGCGTGACTTCCGAGCGGTTCTTCAGGTCCGCACGGATGGCCTCGAGGCAGTCCTCGGAGAAGCCACCGGCCGGCGGATTGAAGAAGTTCAGGCCCGTCGTACAGCTGGCGCTGGAAGCACCGAAACCGAAGTTCGGCGGTCCCTGGTTGCCCTGAGCGAAGAAGCCTTCGCCGAAGTTCGGCGCGCTGAGCACGGCCTTGAAGCGCGACAGCGAGTTCACGCCCGTCTGCTTCGCGTAGGTCGAGGAGATGCCGTGGCTGACGAAGGTTTCCCACGCCAGCGCGGTACCCGGGATGAAGCCTTCGAGACCGGCGGTCAGGTTGTAGGTCTGAACGTCGGTGAAGGTTTCACGGTCGTCGGCCAGAAGCGACTGCAGCCTGAAAGTACCATCGGGATTCGGACGGCTTGCAAGCAGCGTTTCGAGTTCCTCCGGCAGCAGGCCATCGTCGATCTTCGTCGGATCGAGTTCGACGGTCCAGCCGTTCACGGCAGGCGAAGGCTCGTTGCGCGTGAAGGTCTCGACGTGGCTGAAGAGGCCCTGTGCGAACACGCCAACCCAGTCGTTGATCTCGTAGTTGCCGCGCGCGAACAGGTTGTAACGCGTAAGTGGCAGGATCAGGTAGAGGTTGGTGTTGTTGGTACCGATGGCGCCGTTGACCGACTGCTTGTAGCGCGGATCGTCCAGCGGGGCATTGCTGTTGCCGAAGTTCTGGCCGGTACCCTGTGCACCAATGGTGAAAGGCGTTCCGTCTTCGGTGAAGTAGATGGTCGTGTTGACCGCCGGCGCAGCCGGGCCGTTCGGGAAAACCGTGGAGTAGTCGGGCAGGTTGCCTTCGAACGAAGCACCCGGAGCCGGAATGAAGAACTGGGTGCCGCCAATGTTGGGATCGGCCCACAGCTCCTGGTACCAGTCGCGATCGCGCTGGTAGTTGGCTTCGCGAGTGTTCATCGACATGGCGAGCGACACGTTGCCGCGGCCATCGTCGAAGTCGGCACCCATGATGCCCGAAAGCTGGTACTCGAAGTTGTCGCCTTCCTGCGTGATGCCCATCTGGGCGTCGAGCTCGAGGCCTTCGAAGTCGCGCTTCAGGATGAAGTTCGTGACACCCGCGACAGCGTCGGCACCGTAGGTAGCCGAGGCACCGCCCGAAATCGTCTCGATACGCTCGATGGCAGCCGAGGGGATGGTCGAGATGTCGACCACGCCCGAGGCGTTGCCCGGCGTGCCGCGACGACCGTCGATCAGGACGAGGTTACGGTTCGTACCGATGCCGCGCAGCGAGATCGTGGCAGCACCCGGCGTGTTGGTCGCGGTCGGCTGAATGTCGCCGCCTGCGGTCGGGGTCTGCGCAGGAACGAACTGCGGCAGCTTGTTGAGGTTGGATTCGATGGCGGCGGTGGAGGACTGCTCGAGCAGGCCTTCGTCGACGGTCACCATCGGGCTGTTGGAATTGAAGTCCTGCGAACCGATACGCGAACCGGTCACGACGATGCGACGGTCGGAATTGGATTCCTCTTCGCCAACCTGGACATCGTCGCCCACGTCGGCTTCCTGGGCCATGGCCGGGAAGGCCACGGTCAGGGTGCTGGCTCCTCCAGCCAGCAGGACAGCCTTGAACAGCTGCTTGTTGCTAAAGGTTTTCACTTCGTGCTCCCTTCACAGTGACGGCGAACCCGCGACCTGCGGCTCCGCCAGTTATCATCGTCCCACGAAATATGGCCCGGTGCATCGCCAGCAATCACCCTGGTTGCCGACGCGATTTCGCGGGATTGACGTGTCTGATGTAATGAAACGGGTGCGGAACACGCGTACACAGGGCCCGGAGTCACCGGTCCTCTCTCGGCGCTGTAAAGCGCTGTGTGCATGCTTGCTTCCTCCCCCGGTGGACGGCCTTGAATCAGCCTCGTCCTCACCGATTTCCAGCCATATTAGGGCTGGTTGATTGTGTCTAGTCGAGGAATCGCGGGCATGTGGAAGGTTCGCCCGGATTTGCTCTCCGGCGCCAGACATAAGGCAATCGTCCGCGCGCGGCTTCGCAAGTGTGAAATTTAATTAAGCCGATATATCAGCGGTATACCGCGATTCCGTGCCAAAACCTTTTCCGCAACGTAATAAAGTGTTGCAAGGCTGCATCGCATTGGAAAATCATCCTGCCACAGCTTTGTTGATCGAGTCCGAAACCGCTGAAAACGGCAATCCGGTGCCGGCTGTGGATGAACGGACATCCGCTGGAAACGGCTCCTGTTCAAAGCGGACAAAGTTAATTATGAAACGGGTTCGACGGGGACGAAACAGAAAATGACGAAAGCCCGCGAAGGGAAGAGGATGGAAGGCAAGGCCAAGGCGGTACCGCAGTGGCGGAGCCTGCTTTTTGATCACGCCAAGCGGGTTTACGCCGATGGTGACGCCGGAGAAGCGCCGGCGGCCGACTACGATGTCCTGGTAAATCTGATGGGGCCGATGGCTGACGAGGCCATGCGGATTGTCGAGGCTTTCGCCTTCGGTGCCCGCGCGGCCGATCGCACGTCGGGCAAGGGCAATACGGTGCCGCCCGAATTCGAGACGCGGCTCGCCATCATTCTCAATGGCCTGGCTCCCGAAGCTGAAACGCATCGCGCGGCAGATAGCGGCACGACCACGGTTATCCAGCAGGAACTGTGGCAACTGCTGTACAAGGTGCGCGAAAGTGCCGAGCTATCCTACGCGCGGGAAATCGATCTCGTGGAACTGGACAGGCGCATCCTGTTCCTTCTGCGTAGCCAGGGCTCGCTGGTCCCGGCGGACATCTCCGGTGCCGTGGGCGTGGACAAGGCCCAGGTCAGCCGTTCTGTAAAGCGGCTGCTGGAACTCAAGATGGTGGAGCGCGACCAGATACGCGCACCTGTCAGCCTGACGCGAAAGGGCGTGACCTTGAGCGACAGGCTCCTGCGTCTTGCGGAATTGCGCAACCGCGAGCTGACGTTCGACATCAAGGATGACGAACTGGCCGATTTCTTCGCAGTGATCGAGAAGCTGCTGCGCCGTGCCGTGATGCTCTACGAGCAGGAGCGCGCGCTCAGCCAGACGGACGTGAAGTCGCTCAATCCCTTCACGATCGATCCCGATTACGAGCCGGGTTCGGACAGCCCCATCGTGATAGACCGCTCGCGCATCATCTCGCCGCTGATGACTCTTTCCGCCTACTTCAGTCGCAGTGGAGCTTTGACGTTCAAGCGACTGACGAACTTGTCGAATTTCGAAAGCTGGGTGCTCAACGAGATCGCTCTGGACGCGCCCATCGACTGGAACACGCTGGTCTCCCGACTCGACCGGGACCACAGCCAGGCGGGGCGAACGGTAAGTGCGCTGGTGGAACGCGGTCTGGTGGAACGCAGCGGGAAACCGGGGCGGCGGCACGGCCGGTTCACGCCGACGGACGAGGGCCAGCGCCTGTTCGAAATCATCCAGGAAGCGAGCCGTCAGCGCGGAGCCTTCCTGATGGCGCCGCTATCGGTTCCGGAGCGCGAGAAGTTCTCCGCCACCTTCGACAAGGTGCGCCGCAATGCCGTGGTACAGCTGGAGCGAGAGCGCACCTTCGATGAACTGGGACAGGACCTGCCCTAGCGCGAAGCGAACGGGCCTCGCGGGCAGGGCCTAGCGGACGCGTTCGACCCTAACCGAACGCTGCTGATCGTAGGTCATCAGGAAGCTGCCGAGCGACGCGCGATCGATCTCCACGCTGTCACCCGCGCTGGGCGGGCGATAGGAGAACGGCACGGATTCGGTGAAGATCCACTGCGCCCCGTCCTCGAGAGTTATCAGGTAGATGCCGCGCTGCCGCTCCGTCACCGAACGCACACGGGCGCGAAGCTCTTCCAATTGTCCGGCGGGTGTTTCGAAGCGTTCGGGCGTGCGGATGTCCTCTCTGCCGAAGCCGGAGGGCCCTTGCGTATCCAGCGGCGCACCGCGTCCACCGCGCGGAGCGTCCATCTCTCCCGGTACCGACGATCGCGCTTCACCGCCTGCAGCGCGGATGTTGTTGTCGTAACATGCAAGGCGCGCGGTCGCATCGTCGATCTGGGCACAGTTGCGCAGAATATTGAGCACGATCGCATCATCCACCTGCGCGGCGGCAGGCGAGGCGATCAGGGCCAGGGGAAGACTTGCGGCTGTAAGCGTAAGGGCGCGGAACGCGGTCATGATTTCGGGAAACTCCTCTCGTCAGCCAGCGTGATGGCGCGGAAGGCCTTATCACGCAAGGGGCTTGCGGCCCGCTGAATGCGAGCCGCCAGCTTATCCCCGACTGGTGAAGTTACGCCTCTACCGTCTTCGCATCCTTTGCATCGAGAACGCCGCGACGGATCTGGTCCCGCTCCATGCTCTCGAACAGGGCCTTGAAGTTGCCTTCGCCAAAACCTTCGTCGCCCTTGCGCTGGATGAATTCGAAGAACACCGGACCGACCTGTGCCTCGGCAAAGATCTGCAGCAGCAGGCGAGGGGAGCCGCCTTCGGTGGTTCCGTCGAGCAGGATGCCGCGGGCCTTCAGTTCGTCCACGTTCTCGCCGTGATCGGGCAGGCGATCGGGCAGCATCTCGTAGTATGTTTCGGGCGGCGCGGTCATGAAGGGAACGCCGAATTCCTTCAGCTTGTCCCAAGCGGCGACGAGATCGTCGCAGATCAGCGCGATGTGCTGGATACCCTCGCCATTGAACTCGCGCAGGAACTCCTCGATCTGCCCCTTGCCGCCTTCGCCTTCCTCGTTGAGCGGGATACGGATCTTGCCGTCGGGCGCCGTCAGCGCCTTGGAGGTCAGACCGGTATATTCGCCCTTGATGTCGAAGAAGCGGATTTCGCGGAAGTTGAAGAGCGTTTCGTAATAGTCCGCCCAGTAGGCCATCCGGCCGCCGTAGACATTGTGCGTCAGGTGATCGATCACGTTGAATCCGGCACCTTCGGGATGCTTCTCCACGCCCTCGAGATATTCGAAATCGATGTCGTAGATCGACAGGCCCTTGCCGTCCTCGTCCTCGTACCTGTCGATCAGGTAGACGATGGCACCGCCGATGCCGCGGATCGCGGGGATGTGCAGTTCCATGGGGCCGGTATCCACCTGCACAGGCTCCGCTCCACGCGCCAGAAGTTCCTCATAGGCCTTGGCAGCGTCCTTTACCCGGAAGCCCATTCCGCAGGCGGAGGGGCCGTGCTCGCGGGCGAAGAACCATGCAGCGCTGCGCGGTTCGTAATTCGTCACGAGGTTGATCTGGCCCTGGCGCCAGAGATGCACGTCCTTCGACCGGTGCGAAGCGACGTGCTTGAAGCCCATGGCTTCGAACACGGGCTCTATCTTTCCCTTTTCGGGAGCGCAGAATTCGACGAACTCGAAGCCGTCGAGGCCGATGGGGTTTTCGAAGAGATCAGTCATGGTTTCAAATGTAACCTTTTTGCAGCCATCGTGCAACACTCTAACGATCCGTCGAACTATCCGCAGGTTCCCGCGGAATGCGCTTGAATCCATGGGGCGTTTGTGATTCAAGACCATCCATGAAAAGGCCGCGCCGCGATATTGTCAGGGAACGCATCGGTAACGCAGCCGCGTTGCTGGTACTGATGCTGATCGGCGGCCTCGCACTGATCGGCCCTTCGGGCGTTCTCGCTTGGGGCGAGCAGGCCTCACGGCTCGACGAACACGAGAAGCGGATCGCGGCCCTTCAGGAGACCCGCGCCGAACTGGAGAACCGGGTCGAACTCCTGGATCCCGAAAACGTGGATCCCGACTTCGCATCCGAACTTGTCCGGGGCAATCTCAACGTGGCGCATCCTGACGAGTATGTCGTGGAGCTCGAACCGATCGAGTGACCGATTGCGATTGGCTAGCAGGTCAATCCATTTTCACCGCATAGGTAAATCGCCAAAGTGCGGCGTTGCACCTGCAACGAATCCCCGCCTATAGGCATTGCCACTGTACAAGCCGCAACGAATGCGGCGCGACTTAGGGGAATGCACCTTGGCCAAAGCCTCCACCAGCAGCGACAACGGCAAGCAGGCGTCGAAGGGATCGCCGGCAGCTTCGGAAAGCGACGCGGACTTCGCCCTGCGATCGCTGCAGGAGGCGCTGGAGAAGCAGAAACGGTTCGAGGCAAGCGAAGACCAGCTGATGCATTTCTACGAGCAGATGCTGCTCATCCGCCGGTTCGAGGAGAAGGCCGGCCAGCTCTACGGCCTCGGTCTGATCGGTGGTTTCTGCCACCTGTACATCGGCCAGGAAGCCGTTGCGATCGGTCTGCAGAGCGCGCTGGACAATGACCGCGACAGCGTGATCACCGGCTATCGCGATCACGGTCACATGCTCGCCTATGGCATAGATCCCAAGGTCATCATGGCAGAGCTGACGGGCCGCGCGGCCGGCATATCCAAGGGTAAGGGCGGCTCGATGCACATGTTCAGCACCGAGCACAAGTTCTACGGCGGGCACGGCATCGTCGGCGCGCAGGTGTCGCTTGGCGGCGGGCTGGCCTTCGCGCACAAGTACAACGAGGACGGCGGCCTGTGCCTTGCCTATTTCGGCGACGGCGCGGCCAACCAGGGCCAGGTCTACGAGACCATGAACATGGCCGCGCTGTGGAACCTGCCGATCGTGTTCGTGGTGGAGAACAACCAGTACGCCATGGGCACCGCGGTTAAGCGCTCCAGCGCCGAAACCGAATTCTACCGCCGCGGAACGGCCTTCCGCATCCCCGGCATGGACGTGAACGGAATGGACGTGCTGGAAGTGCGCCAGGCAGCCGAGATCGCCTTCGCCCACGTGCGCGAGGGTAACGGTCCGGTGCTGATGGAATGCAACACCTACCGCTATCGCGGCCACTCCATGTCCGACCCGGCAAAATATCGCACGCGCGAGGAAGTGCAGGAGCAGCGCGAACATCACGATCCGATCGAGCGGGTGAAGAAGGACTTGGCCGCCGCGGGCATCGAAGAGGAAAAGTTGAAAGAGATCGACAAGGGCATCCGTTCCACCGTCGCCGAGGCTGCCGACTTCGCGGAAAGCTCTCCCGAGCCCGAGCCGGGCGAACTCTACACCGATGTCCTGGTGGGGGAGTACTGAGCCATGGCGATCGAACTCAAGATGCCCGCGCTTTCGCCCACGATGGAAGAAGGCACACTGGCCAAGTGGCTGGTGAAGGAAGGTGATGAGGTTTCCGCTGGCGACGTGCTTGCCGAAATCGAGACCGACAAGGCCACGATGGAATTCGAATCCATCGACGAGGGCACGGTTGGCAAGATCCTGGTCGCCGAAGGAACCGAAGAGGTGAAGGTCGGCACCGTCATCGCCATTCTGGCAGCGGAGGGCGAGGACGTCTCGGACATCGAGGCGCCGGCCGAAAGCTCCTCCGACGACGAGGTCGAGGACGTGCAGGGCGAGGGCAAGGACGTGGGCCGCGAAGGCAACCCGCTCGACATCGACAAGCCCGCAGCCAAGCCGCGCGCTTCCGATCCGGAAATTCCCGAAGGCACCAATATGGTAAATCTGACGGTGCGCGAGGCGCTGCGCGATGCCATGGCCGAGGAGATGCGGCTTGACGAGCGCGTGTTCGTGATGGGCGAGGAAGTCGCCGAGTACCAGGGTGCCTACAAGGTCACCCAGGGCCTGCTCGACGAATTCGGACCCAAGCGCGTGATCGATACGCCGATCACCGAATACGGTTTCGCCGGCATCGGCACGGGTGCTGCCATGGGCGGACTGCGTCCAATCGTCGAATTCATGACGTTCAATTTCGCCATGCAGGCGATTGACCACATCATCAATTCAGCTGCCAAGACCAATTACATGTCGGGCGGCCAGATGCGCTGCCCGGTGGTGTTCCGCGGTCCGAACGGCGCGGCCAGCCGCGTGGGCGCACAGCACAGCCAGAACTATGGTCCGTGGTACGCCAGCGTGCCGGGTCTCGTCGTTATTGCGCCTTACGATGCCTCCGACGCGAAGGGCCTGCTGAAGGCCGCCATCCGCAGCGACGATCCGGTCGTCTTCCTGGAAAACGAGCTGGTCTACGGCCAGAATTTCGAGGTCGCCCAGCTGGACGATCACGTCCTGCCGATCGGTAAAGCCCGCATCATGCGCGAAGGGTCGGACGTCACCATCGTCAGCTACTCGATTGCCGTGGGCGTGGCGCTGGAAGCGGCAGACGAACTGGCGGAGCTGGGCATCGAGGCGGAAGTCATCGACCTGCGGACCCTGCGCCCGCTCGATACCGAAACCATCCTGAAGAGCCTTGCCAAGACCAACCGCGTGGTGATCGCCGAGGAAGGCTGGCCGACCTGCTCGATCGCGTCCGAAGTGGTGGCGCTGTGCATGGAGCAGGGCTTCGATCACCTCGACGCGCCGGTGCTGAGGGTATGCAACGAGGACGTGCCGCTGCCTTATGCCGCAAACCTCGAAAAGCTGGCGCTGGTGGATAAGGCTCGCGTCGTCGCGGCCTGCAGGAAAGTGACCTACTCCGACTAGGCTCCGCGCCTGGATTGCGGCATCCCCATCGCCGCAATCTATCTTGAGCGCCCCTCGCTGGTCGCGCCACGCTTCAGGGCGTGGCGCAACCAGGCGTTGGTCAGGTGTTGAGCAGGAAGATGGGGCGCGTGTAGGTGACGAACGGAAGTTGAATGCCTGCGAATTGCAGGAAGCTGTCGAGCTGGTACGAAACGGTTACCTGCAGTTCGGTGGCGCCGGCGACACGCTGGGTGCCCGCGGTGGTCACCACGGCGTTCACGCGGGTCTGGTCGAGAAGGTAGGGCGCACCCAGTGCGCGGTTCTCGGTCCAGGTTTCCAGCTGCGAGTTCGAAACCTTGTTCCCCGTCTGGTACTGCACCATGGCATAGCGGGCCACGTCGGCCGACAGCCCGCGCAGGGCGTTGTAGTTCTGCAGCGCGATCCCGACCTGCAGGACGCCGAAGAACATCAGCAGGAACAGCGGGCCTAGCAGGGCGAATTCGATGGCGACCGCGCCATCCTGGTCGCGCCTGATGCGGCAGAAGCGGGAGATGATCATCATGGCTCCTATCCAATCTGCACGGTGCGGCTGACTTCATAAGATATTGTCGAACCCACGCCCCATTCGGCCCAGGTCGGCGTATACCGGTCGGTCAGATCCAGCCTGATGAACGCATATTCCGTCACAGCGCCGCAGCTTCCGGCAGCGGTGACGTAGTCGGTCGCCGTGCCGCAGCGGAAGACCGGCGTCACGCGTACGGTCACGCTGTTGCAGCTCGCCATGCTGTCCGTGGACGTGACCGGCGTCGAGCCGCAGAGCGAAGTCGCAACGATGTTGCGCACGGTCTTGCGCTCGGTCGAGGTTTCGGGGGCCACGGCGCGGACCACGGCGGCTGCTTCGGCGGCGGCGCTCTGCAGTTCCGTCTGGCGCGCGATCATGGTGCTGGCCTCGAACCCGCCCAGGGCCATGACGAGCAGGACCGGCGTGACGATGGCGGTCTCGATAGCCATCGAGCCTTTGTCGTCGCTGCTGATGCGGGTGAGGCGGGCGAGTGCGTTCATCATGCTACCAGTAACACCTTCGATGCTGTGCTCACGACCGTCGTATCCTCGGTGGAGTCCGCCGGGCAGAAAGTCTGCATGTCCGTGGTGCCGGTGATCGTGATGTTGTTCGCCGCGATCATCAGGCACTGTGAGGTGACACCGGCCGTACCGGCGAAGAAGACCTCGCTCTTCGGGAAATACATCGTGCCGTTTAGAACGGTGTTGGAATTGCCGTTGAACTTCTGGCCGTTGTTGCCCGAACCAGGACCGTCGCGATCCTCGAATACCAGCATGCCAGCCAGCTCGTTCGCTTCGGCCGGGGCGACGCCCGCGGCCATCAGGTCGGATGCCGTCATGGCGGTAAGGTTCACGTCCGCACCGCCGTTGATGGTGATATGCGCACCATCGTAGAGGACGAACATGACCCCGGCGCCGACGACCTCGTGCTGGCCGTTGATCCTCAGTTCGCCGCCGACGATGTTGTAGACACCGGGCGCGAAAGCCGTGTCGCAGGCGATATGGATGGAGGTGTAAGTTCCAGGTCGTACGTTCCCGGCCTGCCCACCTTCCACGACGCGCACATCCGAATAGGTAGTCGTGCGGCTGAAATCGCGACGCTCCCACTTCTCGTTCTGCCCCTTGCCGCCAAGACTGCGCCAAAGGATATCGTCCTCGACGACAGTTCCGGCCTCGGTCCCGCTTGCAACGACGACGTCGTTGTTGTTGGTCGTCACGTCCGAAGGCGCGAGGCCATTGGGATTATCCCACGGAATGCGGTTGTTCTTGTTGCCTTCCCAGTAGGAATATTCTGTATAGGTGCGTTCATAGACGTCGGCAAAGGTCGTGTCGCCGCTACCGCCCGAGCAGGAGTAGGTACGGGCCACTCTCGATTCCGCGGGGTTCGGCGGGCTCAGGTCGGCAAACGGGTCATACAGACCGTCCATGTATTCCATGATCACGTCGTCGGTATTGGTCTTGAGCCATTCGTCCACGCCGCCGGCGGAGAGGATCCATCCTGCCTCGACTTCGGGATTGCCGTTGACCTTGATGGAGAGATCGTCGGTGGAAAGCGCCGCCATGCCGCAGCTCGCGGTCAGAACCGCGCTGCCGCCGATGGTCACGGCGCCTTCGTCGTCCTCGTCGATGGCGATCAGGCAGCTGGTGAAGGTCACGCCTTCCTCGAAGCTGGCCTGCGCGTAAGCGTAGATTGTGGCCGGATCACCGGTCACGAAAGTGGTGAAGGGCAGCGCCTTCGTCGCCGTGGCGGATACCGCCACCGAGTTTTCGCTGCCGCCAGCGTAATCGGCCAGCTGGATAACTGGCTCTGCGTTGAAATCGTCGGTCACCGAAAGGTTTGCGTCGAATTCCTGCTGTGCGCGCTGGACGAAGGTGCCGGCGGTGTCCTCTTCCGCCGCGGCCCAGGCCCCGGCGACGGCCGCCTGGTCGACCGCGAACTGCAATTCGCGTTTCCACATGTACCATTGGGTTACGTCAACCCCCATACCGGCACCGCCGATGAGAACCGGCATGCCCAGAGCGACCAGCAAGGTTGCGTTGCCGCTACGGCAACCGGCAAGGTTCTTCAGGGTATTGCGCATGAATGAGCGGATCATTGGGTACACCTCGAATAAACCAGCTAATCGTGCATTCTTAGCGGGCCTTTGGTTTCGCGGATGTAACGCAGCGGGGTTAACAGAATCTTTGCCTTGACCGGCTCTTCCCCGCAGACACTTGCCGCGAGAGCGCGCGGTCTTTGACTTGCAGCCGTCTTTCGGGTGAAGGGGCCGCATCATGTCGACCGGCATTCTCGAAACGCTTCCCCTGCCGCAGCGCCTGGCCCTGTCCTACGCGCCGCGCGGCAGGCGGGAAGACATTCTCGCCCTCCTGGCACTCAATACGCGCCTTTCGGGCATCGTGCGGCAGCATGGAGAGCCGGTGATCGCGCAGATGAAGCTGGCGTGGTGGCGTGATCGGTTCGCCGAGGACAGGGATAGCTGGCCAATCGGGGAGCCGCTGCTCGCGCTTCTCGCGCACTGGCAGGGGGATACGCGCATGCTCGGCCACCTTGTCGATGGCTGGGAAGGCCTTCTTGCAGAGAGGCTGGGGCGGACCGAGATCGAGCAGTTCGCACAAGGCCATGCCCTGGCATGGGTCGCGCTTTGCGAGCGTAAAGGGGGCGCTGAACCAGACGACGCGCTGCGGCAGGCAGCGAAACAGTTCGCTCTTGCAGATCTTGCCCTGAACCTTTCCGACGAGAATGAGCGCGCGCTGGCGATCGAGACGCTGGATTCCATCGGTCGCGGGCAGCAGCCGCTTCCTCGCGCCGCGCGGCCGCTTGCCGTGCTACGCGGACTGGCCCTGCGCGCGCTCGGGCGAGGGAACGCCGACTTGCTCGACGGGGGAGGGGCGATGGCACTGGCCTTGCGCCTCGGTATCGTGGGACGCTAGCTAAGTCCCCGAATCTGTGGGGATAATATGGACAGGATGATACTCGGCGCTTTCGGCGCCCTTGTGCTGGTGGCCTTGGGACTGTTCTGGATGCAGGGGCGGGCGCAGGTGGAGGAAGGGGCGCCGCCTCCGAACGCCGAGCGCGGCGCAGGGTTGCAGGAAGACCCCGACGCCTTGCCGAGTGCGGACGTATCCGACCTGACGGGTCCGGAGCCACCAGAGGCCAGCGAACTGACGCGCGAACAGCGGCGGTTCTTCCGCTACGATCGCAACCGCGATCTGAAGATCACACGGAACGAGATGCTTTCGACCCGCACCGACGGGTTTCGCCAGCTGGACGTCGATGGCAACAACCTGCTGACGTTCGAGGAGTGGGCAATCACCACCAGCTCGCGCTTCGAGGAGATGGATGCGGACGGGGACCGGGAGCTGACCCAGGCCGAATTCGCCACCAGCGCCCCGAAACCGCGGCGTACGTCGCGGCCCAGCTGCAACTGCTAGGCAGTTAGGCTGGCACCGTTTCCAGTCCCGCCAGCCATTCGCCGAAATGCTCCTTCGCACGCGAGGTGTAGGCTTCCTTGCGCTGCTTCTTCTTCACGTCGTGCAGCGGCGGGAACAGGCCGAAATTCACGTTCATGGGCTGGAAATGGCTGGCTTCGGCGTTGCCGGTGATATGGCCAAGCAGCGCGCCCATGGCGGTGGTTTCCGGGGGCGGGGACCAGGTTTCGCCGGCCAGCTCGCTGGCCGTCATCATCCCGGCCAGCAGGCCCACGGCACTGCTTTCGACATAGCCTTCGCATCCGGTCACCTGTCCGGCGAAGCGGATGTGGGGAGCGGATTTCAGGCGTAGTTGCTGGTCCAGCAGTTCGGGCGAATTGATGAAGGTGTTGCGGTGCATTCCGCCCAGTCGCGCGAACTCGGCATTCTCCAGGCCCGGAATGGTCCGAAACAGCTCGACCTGCGCGCCGTATTTCATCTTGGTCTGGAAGCCGACCATGTTCCACAGCGTGCCCAGCTTGTTGTCCTGCCGCAGCTGGACCACGGCGTAGGGCCAGCGTCCCTGCGGATGCTCCTCGGTGCGGTCATGGGGATTATCGAGGCCGACGCCCTTCATGGGGCCATAACGCAAGGTCTCGACCCCGCGCTCGGCATCCACCTCGATCGGCTTGCAGCCTTCGAAATAGGGCGTGTCGGCTTCCCATTCCTTGAAGTCGCCCTTCTCGGCATCGCGCAGGCCCTGCACGAATGCCTCGTACTGCTCCTTGTTCATGGGGCAGTTGATGTAGTCGCCATCTTCGTTGGAAGCCGCGGTCGTCTTGTTCCAGCGCGACTGGATCCATGCCTTGCTCATGTCGATGGAATCCCGATAGACGATCGGGGCAATGGCATCGAAGAAAGCCAAGCGGTCCTCTCCCGTCGCGCCGACGATGCTTTTCGCCAGGCTTGCCGCAGTCAGTGGACCGGTGGCGACGATGGTCAGGCCCTCTGCGGGCAACTGCTCCACGGTTTCGCGAACGATCTCGACGTTGGGATGCTCTTCCAGACGGCGCTGAACCTCGGCGCTGAAGACGTCGCGGTCCACCGCCATCGCACTGCCTGCGGGCACCCGGGCCTTTTCGCCGGCAGCCATTATCAGACTGTCCAGTCGCCGCATTTCGTGGTGCAGCAGACCGACGGCATTCTTCTCGTCGTCGTCGGAACGGAAGGAATTGGAACACACGAGTTCGGCAAGGCCATCGGTCTGGTGAGCCGGGGTCTGACCGCCGCCGCCACGCATTTCCGACAGGCGCACCTTCACCCCGCGTCGCGCCAGCTGCCATGCCGCCTCGCTGCCGGCCAGACCGCCGCCGATAATGTGGACCTGATGTGTCATGGCTCGCCAACTAGGCTCCTTGACCGACAATTTCGAGGGAGTAATGCCCCTTCCATGTCAAATCGTCTCTGGCGCAACGTGATTGCATCTGCCGCCATTCTGCTGGCCACGCCGCTTGCCGCGCAGGATTCCGCCGCTTGCGAGGACTGTTATACGGCGGAGGAGGCCCAAGAAGATCTTTCCACGCTCTACGCCCGCCTGCAGGAAGAACACGTCGATCTGTTCGCCCGCCGAAGCCGGACAGAATACGATGCCCACGTGGAAGCATTGCTGGCGCGCATCGACGGGTCGATGCCGCGGGACGAGTTTCACCTGATGCTGCACGAGGCCATGGCCTTCGGAAACATTGGCCACGCCAAGACCGAGGTGGCCATGGGCGATGTCTTCGCTCACGTGGGCGAGGGCGGAACGATCATCCCGCTTTCGGTTACCTATCGCGACGACATGATGGTGACCGACAACTGGTCGGGGCCGGGCGATGCCCTGCCACCGGGGTCGCGCATCACCGCGCTGGGCGGGATGCCGGTATCGGAATTCGAGGCCCGTGCGCGCCAGATCATCTCCGCCGACAGCACGCGTTTGCTACGCTCTCAGATCGCGCTTGGCATGCCGGCCTATCTTCATCTCGTCTTCGGTCCGGTAGAGAGCCTGCAGGTGGAATATATCGCGCCCGACGGCGAAATCGGCACGCACGAGGTCGCCGGAATGGGCCTGGGCGAGATGTATGCCATGCAGGAAGAGCGCGCCTTGCCGAGCCCCGGCCGCCGGCCGAGCGCGCGCATCCATCGCGACATGGGCACCGGCGTGTTCTACCTTCAGCCCGGCCCGTTCTCCGCCACCGAGGAAGAGCGAGGCGAGGATGGTGAAGCCTACACCATCGCGCCTTTCCGCGACTTCATCGATGAAGCCTTTGTCGCTCTGACTGCCAGCGGTGCAAGCGACCTGGTGATAGACCTGCGCGACAACGGCGGCGGGGATGCGAGCTTTTCCGACCTGATTATCGCGCGCCTGGTGGACCGGCCCTACCGCTATGCCTCCCGCTACGCGGTGCGCGCTGGCCCAAATACCAAGGCGGCATGGTCGGACTGGGAGGGCGATCCCGACAGTTTCGCCGGGCGCATCGCATCGGCGCTGGCGTCCGCCGCAGTGGGAGAGCGGGTCGAAATCGATCTGCCTGAGACGCAGCCGATAACGGACAACGCGTTCGATGGCCGGGTGTGGGTGCTGGTGAACCAGCATAGTTATTCCAACGCGGCCGTGATTGGCGCGCTGATGCAGGACCTGGGCATTGCCACCATCCTGGGCGAGGAGACCTCTGACCCGCCCACGACCTACGGCGCAGTGGAGAGCTTCGAGCTACCGCATTCCGGTGCCAGCATCATCTATCCCAAGGCATACATGGTGCGCCATTCGGGTGATGAATCGGCACGCGGCGTGGTGCCCGACTTCGTGATCGCGCCCAATCCGGTGGGCAGCGGCGACGACGTGATGCTGGAAACCGCTCTGGCGCAAATCCGGGCCTCGCGCTAAGCGCTGGCGCGTGCCGCCAAAGCAACCTCATCCCGCGCTGGCCCAGAAGCGCCCCTTCCTGCTGCTGAGCATCGTGGCGGCGCTGTCGTTCTATTACCTGCAGGCAACGAACCTGCCGGAGCTCTACCTCATCCCCATAAAGGGGTTCGCCGTCGGCTTTCTGGCGATCTACGCCTACCTGCGGCACCAGAGCGGGGATTCGCATCGGCTTGCGCTGGCCATGGCAGTGGCGGCCCTGGCCGACATGGCCATCGAATTCGACCTTCGCGTGGGCGCGGCGGTGTTCTTCGTCTTCCACATGATCGCGGTGTCGGTGTTCCTGAAACATTCGCGCGGCAAGCTGCACGGGTGGGACCAGTGGACCTTCCTCTCGATCCTGATCCTGCCGCCGCTGATCGGCTACTTCCTGCCCTACGACCGCGCCATCGCGTGGTTCGTCGCCATCTACGCTGCGGCGCTGGCCGTAATGGCGGCGAGTGCGTGGATGAGCGATTTTCCGCGCATGCGCGTCGCGGCTGGTGCCTTGCTGTTCGTTCTCTCGGACCTGCTCATCTTCGCCGAGCTGGGCCCGCTATCGGGCAGTTCAGTGCCGGAATACCTCGTGTGGCCGATCTACTACCTCGGCCAGTTCCTGATCACCGTTGGCGTGGTGACGACACTGCGGAAGCGGAACCCGGAACTGCGGATGGTCTACCGACGAGAGGACGACGCGGCCTGACCGCGGCCTATCCGTCAGCGGGTTCGGTTCCGGGACGGGCGCGCGAAAGAAGCAGCTTTTCGGCATCCTTCATCCGGCTTTGCGAGATGATCTCGTCCACGCCGGCCACGGTAATGGCCAGCTTCCCCTCTTCGTTGATGTCGATGAAGTTCTTTGATTTCAGATACCAGATGTGGAACTCGAAGTTCTCCTCGCTGACGCCCAGCTTTTCCTGCAACAGCCAGCCCACGATGCCCGCACTGGTGGGATGCTCCCGCCGCCGTCGGTAAAGCGACTGTAGGATCTGGTTCTGGACCTCGGCATCGTTGAGCGCAGTTCTCTCATCCAGGCCGAACTTCGGGGCATCGGGACGGAAGGTCTTCTCGGAGCCAACGTGCTGGACGTAGAGCGTGTTGTATTCCTGACGCTTCTTCGGATCGCGCAGCAGGGTGTAGGCCTCGACGACTTCCAGGAACCGCTCCTCGTCCGCCGTCTCGATGTTGTCCGGATGGTACATCTTGGCGAAGTAATGATAGGCGATTTCAAGAATTCGCGCCTCGCAGTCCGGATTGACCTGCAAGACGGAATAGTAATCGACGAACGATGGCTGGGTCCCCATGGCCGGCACGATAAGTCGTCCGGAGATACGTGACTAGAGCCAAAATAGCGGGCAGGCCCCGCAACCGCGAAAGCAGGACATCCGAGACCAGTCCGGGCATTCTCTTACCTTGTCGGGGCGCTGTGCCTTTGGCGAAAAATCAGCCGTTTCACGGGCTTTCGAACCGGCGTGCCCGCCGTCAGACCCCTGTGGAAAAAGTTGTGGATAGAATGGGAGAACATTAGCTGGATTCGCTCCACGTTTTCCCCATTATGATCGGAAAACGGGTCACGGTTCGCTCACATGGGGAGAGCAATCAATGGCTAAGTTCATTTACCGATCATCAAATCCCGATCCCTGGATTCAACCGCGGCCGTTCCAGGATCCGGACATGCGCCGCATGAAATTCGGCAGGATCAAGCCGATGGAAAGCCCCGGTTTTCTGGCCAGATTGCTTGGCCGTTAATGACCTGGATCGTCTTGCTCCTGTCGTCGGCGCTGGCGCTGACCGGCGTCCTGGCCTTCTTCGTGCATTGGATGTTCTGGTCGCCGGGCGAAGACGATGCTCCGATTCACGAACCCTCGAACCGGTCGATCATCGTCCGCATGCGCAAATGGTTTACCCGGCCGACCCCAAAGCTGGAATATCGCCGCGACGAAAGAGGCCGGTTCCGCAAGACTTGGCGGGGGTGAACGCCTGACCGAAGGAGCGCGGGCAGAACTGCCCTGACGCTCCTTTCGCTACCCCTCTATTCCGCGTCATCCTCATCGAGATTATCGTCCCGATCCATCGTCGTGTGCGGTTCGGTCTGGTCACCGCCTCCGCGACGTTCCAGCATTTCCGCGACCACGGCTTCCTCGGCCTCGTTTTCCGGGCTTTCATCCTCGTCGATGCGCGCTGCGCCCACGATCTTCTCGCCCTTGGAAACGTCGAAGATGCGGATGCCCGACGAACTGCGACCGTAGACGGCCCAGCCCAGGTGGTTTTCGAACCCGCCCTCGATCAGGTGACGGAAGTTGACCGGCAGGCGGATCAGCTTTGCGCGGTCGGTCACCAGCATCAACTGCATCCCGTGGCGCACGGGGAAACTGGCGACGACGGGGCCGTTGCGATCCTCGTTGCCGGGCGTGCCGATGTTGGTGAGGCCCTGGCCCCCGCGACCGATCGTGCGGTATTCGTAGGCGCTTGATATCTTGCCATAACCGTTGGCCGTGATGGTGAGGATGAACTCCTCCGCCTCGGCCATTGCCTCGACCTGTTCGGCGGGCAGGGTGGCTTCCGCATCATTGTTCTTCCAGGCTGCGGCGCGCAGGTAGGCGTCACGCGTCTCCATGTCGGCGTCGAGCTTGTCGAGCACCGCCAGCGAGACGACCTTGGCATCGTCCTTCAGGGTCATGCCGCGCACGCCGATACCGGTTCGGCTCTTGGTCTCGCGCGCGTCGGTCGCAGCGAAACGGATGGCCTTGCCGGCGTCGGAGGCGAGGAACACTTCCTGCTCCTCGTTCAGCAGGCGCACGCCGATCAGCCGGTCGCCGCTGCCTTCGACGAAGCCCATCGCGTATTTCCCGTTCGAGGGGACGTTGGTGAAGGCATCCATCGAATTGCGGCGCACCATGCCCTGTTCGGTGGCGAAGACGATGTTGAGCGCTTCCCACTCGTTCTCGTCCTCGGGCAGGGGCAGCACGTTGGTAACGCGTTCCTCGTCGCCCAGAGGCAGGAGGTTCACCATCGGGCGGCCCTTGGTCTGCGGCCCGCCCTCGGGCAGCTTCCAGACCTTCAGGCGATAGACGCGGCCGGTATTCGTGAAGAACAACACGGGGTTATGCGTCGACGTTACGAACATTTCGACGACGGCGTCCTCGTCCTTCGTCGCCATGCCGCTGCGGCCCTTGCCGCCGTGGCGCTGGGCGCGGAAGGTGTCGAGCGGAGTGCGCTTGATGTAGCCGGAGAGGGTGACGGTGACGACCATCTCCTCCCGCTCGATCAGGTCTTCGTCCTCGAGACCGTCCCACGCGGGCGCGATTTCGGAAACGCGCGGAGTGGCGAACTGGTCGCGAACTTCCTGCAGCTCCTCCCGCATCACGGCGTAGAGCTTCGCGCGATCGGCCAGCAGCGAAAGGTAGTATTCGATCTTGTCGGCCAGTTCCTGCAGTTCGTCGCCGATCTCGTCGCGGCCGAGGGCCGTCAGGCGATGCAGGCGCAGGTCGAGGATGGCTTTCACCTGCCGCTCGGAAAGCTGGTAGGTGCCTTCGGCTTCATCCGACGTGGGTTCGATGGCTTCGACGAGGCGGATATACTGGGCGATGTCGCCGATCGGCCATTCCTTGGCGAGCAGCTTGGCCCGCGCGATCTGCGGGTTGGAAGATCCGCGGATCATGGCAACCACCTCGTCGAGGTTGGAGACAGCGACCACCAGGCCCAGCAAGATGTGCGCACGGTCCCGCGCCTTGTTCAGCTCGAACTTGGTGCGCCGGGTGATCACCTGCTCGCGGAAGGCGATGAAGCTGGAGATGAACTCGCGCAGGTCCAGCGTTTCCGGCCTTCCGCCACGGATGGCCAGCATGTTGGCCGGGAAGCTGGATTGGGCAGGCGTGTGACGCCACAGCTGGTTCAGCACCACTTCGGGAGTGGCGTCGCGCTTCAGTTCGATGACAACGCGGACACCCGCGCGACTGGATTCGTCGCGGATGTCGGAAATGCCCTCGATGCGCTTCTCCTTGGCGGCATCGGCGATCTTCTCCACCAGCCCGGCCTTGCCGACCTGGTAGGGAATGGAGGTCAGCACGATGGACTGGCGATCGTTCTTGCCGGTCTCGATCTCGTGCCGGCTGCGCATCAGGATCGAGCCGCGACCGGTGGTATAGGCGGAGCGCGCACCGCTCTTGCCCAGGATCAGCGGGGCGGTGGGGAAGTCCGGTCCGGGGATGATCTCGTGCAGCTGTTCGGCCGTGATGGCCGGATCGTCCATGTAGGCAAAGCAGCCGTCGATCACCTCGCCCAGGTTGTGTGGCGGGATGTTGGTGGCCATGCCCACGGCAATGCCGCCCGCCCCGTTCACCAGCAGGTTGGGGTAGCGCGCGGGAAGGACGGACGGTTCCTTTTCCGACCCGTCGTAATTGTCGACGAAATCGACCGTATCCTTGTCGAGATCGCTCAGCAGCGGGTCTGCCGCCTTGGCGAGGCGGCTTTCGGTGTAACGCATGGCCGCCGGGGGATCGGGGTCCATGGAGCCGAAGTTGCCCTGACCATCGATCAGCGGCAGTCGCATCGACCACGGCTGCACCATGCGGGCCAGCGCATCGTAGATCGCGCTGTCGCCGTGCGGGTGGTACGAACCCATGACTTCACCGACGATCTTCGCCGACTTGCGATAGGGGCGGGTGGAAGTGTAGCCGCCGACCTGCGCGGCATAGAGAATGCGCCGGTGAACGGGCTTCAATCCGTCGCGTACGTCGGGCAATGCGCGGCTCACGATCACGCTCATCGCGTAATCGAGGTAGCTCGTCTTCATCTCCTCGACGATGTCGATGCGGCCAAATTCGCCCGGATTACCCGGGGCGCCAAGAGTTTCGGTCTCGTCGCTCACTAAAATGCAATTCCATTATCGTTCTGGTTGGTTGCCAATGTAGGGAAGGGGGGGCTGCTTCACCATAGCCAGCCAGGGCAAAACCCTCGTAAATCCGGCCTTTTTCCACACCTCACCGCCGCGAACCTGAATTTAGGCGTCTTGCCCCGTTAAAACGCCATTCAGCGCCGTTTCGGTAGGACATATTTGCAATCTCGGCAGTTGTGTGCATGAGGCCACCGCCGGGAAAGACGGGTAGTAGAAAGCTGCCTGCCTAGAATTACCAGGAGAGATTACGACTATGCTTCGCGCCTTCCGTTCCACTCGCAACAAATCCTTTCGCGGAACCGTAGCCGGCTTCGCCCTCGCCATCGCGCTTGCCGGCGGTGTGGCCATGGGTTCGACCGCTGTTACCTCCGAAGCTGCGCAGGCGCAGAATTCGAGCGGATTTGCCGAAGCCTATCAGCCCGTCGCCGAAATGGTGAACGCGCAGCCCGCCAATTACGAAGGCGCGCGCGCCGCGATCCCGACCGTGGTCGCCGCCATCGAGAACGAGAACGACCGCCAGGTGGCCGGTAACCTCATCCTCAACATCGGCAACAACCTGTCCGACCCCGCGCTGCAGCGCCGTGGCCTGCAGATGATGCTGGACAGCGGCCTTGTCGCACCCGAGCAGGTCGGCCAGTTCAACTGGTTCGTCGGCAGCCTTGCCTATCAGGCCGATGACTGGGCCGCGGCCCGCGCGGCTTTCGAGGCGGCCCGTGCGGCCGGCTATTCCGACCCGGAAGCCGACCTCGTCTCCCTGATCGCGGACACCTATGGCCGTGAGGGCAACGAACAGGCCGGTCTCGACTACCGGATGCAGGCGATCGCCGATGCAGAAGCGGCCGGCAACACCCCCAACGAGGGCTGGATCCTGAGCGCGCTGCAGAGCACCTACGACAACGACATGTCGAGCGAAGCCATCGACGTTTCCGAGGCATTGCTGCGCCACTATCCGACCCAGACCAACTGGGTGAACACCCTGCAGGTCGTCAACGCCCTGTACGAGTTCGAACCTGAAGCCCGCGTCGACCTTTTCCGCCTGATGCGCGTCACCGACGCGTTGACCCAGCGTCCCGAATTCGTGCGCTACATCGAGGATCTCGATCCGCGCGTGATGTCGAACGAGGTGCAGAAGGTGCTGGCAAGGGGTACCGAAGAAGGCGTGTTCACCGCCGACGATCCCTACTACGTCGAGGTGAAGGGCATTGCCGATACCCGCGCTCCGCAGGACCGCAGCGGTATCGACACCATCGTGTCGGATGGTCGCTCCGGTGACGGTCTCGATGCCATCGGTGCCGGTGACGTCCTCTACTCGCTGGACGATTTCGCCCAGGCCGAAGAACTCTACAGCACCGCGCTGGATAAGGGTTACGACGCCAACGTGGCCAACACCCGCATCGGTATCGCGCAGGCCCAGCAGGGCAACTACGCTGCCGCGATCGAGACGTTTGCCAAGGTCGACGGCACCCGCGAGCCCATCGCTCGCATGTGGGCCGCCTACGCCGCATCGATGATGTAAGGGCGTCTGATCGAACGAATGCCGGAACGGCGCGGAAGCTTAGGTTTCCGCGCCGTTTCCTTTTCTAGACATTGAACTTGAACAGCAGCACGTCGCCGTCCTGCACCAGGTAGTCCTTGCCTTCCTGGCGCAGCTTGCCCGCATCGCGCGCGGCCGCTTCGCCGCCCAGGGCGACGTAATCGTCGTAGGCGATGGTTTCGGCCCGGATGAAGCCCTTCTGGAAATCGGTGTGGATCTCGCCCGCCGCCTGCGGTGCCTTGGCATCGGCGGGTGTCGTCCAGGCGCGCGCTTCCTTGGGGCCGGCGGTGAAGAAGGTCTTCAGCTTCAGCAGTTCGTATCCCGCACGGATGACGCGGGCGAGGCCGCTTTCCTCGAGGCCGAGTTCGGCGAGAAATTCCGCCCTGTCCTCGGGCTCCATGTCCACCAGCTCGGATTCGATCGCGGCGGAAACGACGACGGCTTGTGCACCCTCGGCGGCGGCCTTGGCGAACACCTTTTCAGACATCGCGTTGCCGGTCGCGGCTTCGTCTTCAGCCACGTTGCATACGTAAAGCACAGGCTTCGCCGTCAGCAGCTGGGCCTGCTGGAACAGGCGTGCTTCCTCGTCGTCGTTCGGCTGCGTCAGCCGGGCAGGCTTTCCTTCGCGCAGCAGCTCGAGCGCCTGGCCCAGCACGCTGGCCAGCGCCTTGGCTTCCTTGTCGCCGCCGGTGGCACGCCGCTTTGCGTTCTCCACCCGCTTCTCGAGGCTCTCCAGGTCCGCCAGCATCAGCTCGGTCTCCACGACCTCCGCATCGGCCAGCGGATCTACCTTGTTCGCGACGTGCTGGATATCGTCGTCCTCGAAACAGCGCAGGACGTGGACGATGGCATCCACCTCGCGGATATTGCCGAGGAACTGGTTGCCCAGGCCTTCGCCCGCGCTTGCCCCTTTCACCAGCCCCGCAATGTCGACGAACGAAAGCTGGGTGTGGATGACCTTCGCGCTCTTCGCGATGGCGGCGATCTTCTCCAGCCGCTCGTCAGGCACGGCCACCTGGCCCACATTGGGTTCGATGGTGCAGAACGGATAGTTGGCAGCCTGCGCGGCCTGCGTTTCGGTAAGTGCGTTGAAAAGGGTCGACTTGCCGACGTTGGGCAGGCCCACGATCCCGCAGCGGAATCCCATAATTTCGTGCCTTCATGCGTTTGGATTGGCGTTGCGCCGCGCCTTAGACGCTCGGCACCGGGAAAGCCAGCGGATGCGGAAAGGCGGTAAACCGCTTTTCAACCTGAACCCGCTAGGGCTGCCGGCATGAAACCGCACCCCCACTTTCTTGCCGCTGCCGCTCTTGCCCTTGCGCTCCCCGGATGCGGCATTTCGCCGGAGGAACGCATGGACCGGGCCGAACAGGCCTTTGCGGACCATCGCTTCGGCGAGGCGCGGCTCGACCTCGGCACACTGTTGCAGGCCGACGAGAACGATGCGGAGGCGCTGGACCTGCTCGCCCGGACACAGCTGATGCTGGGCGACGGCACCGGCGCAAATTCCACGCTGCTGCGCCTGGAACAGCTGGGCCGGTCCCCAGCCGATCATCGGGCGCTGCTGGCCGAGGCATTCCTGCTGCAGGGCGAGTTCGAGAGCGCCCTGGCCGCGGGAGAATCGCTCGGCACGGCGGATGGATTGCGCATCGCCGCACTGGCCCACATCGGCGTCGGTCGCCGGGAAGAGGCGGTCGATGCCTTCCAGCGCGGTGTTCGCGCGCCGGGCGATCGCTCGCGGCTCCATGCGGACTACGCGCGCCTTGCCATGGCATCCGGGGATGCCGATCTGGCGGCGGAGCAGGCGCGACTGGCGCGCGAGGCCGACCCCGAGGGGCTCGATCCGCTGCTGGCGAGCGCGCTGATTGCGCAGGAAATGGGCGCCCTTTCGCAGGCGCTCGAATTTTTCGCTCGGGCACAGGAGGAATGGCCCGATTCCCGCGCGGCCTTGCTGGGCCGCATCGGCGTGCTGGGCGACATGGGGCAGATCGAGGAGGCGAGTGCATTGGTGGCCGATGCGGCGCGCCGGATGCCGGGCGATCCCGACGTGATCTACCTGCAGGCGCGCCTGGCTGCCGAGGAGTCGGACTGGGCCGCCGTGAGAGACCTGCTCCAACCGATCGAGAGCAGGGACGATCCGCGCCAGCAGTTGCTCTACGCCCGTTCGCTGCTCGAACTGGAGATGCCCGAGCAGGCCTTGCCCCGGCTTGCGGACCTTGTCCGACGCAATCCGCAGGCAGCGGAGCCGCGGCGGGTGCTGGCGCGCGCGCAACTGTCCGTCGACGATGCCCGTTCCGCCTTCGACACGATCCGCCCCCTTGCGACCAGCGCTGACGGCACACCGCGCGATCTCGCGCTCTACGCCGAGGCTGCTCGGCAGTCGGGCCAGACACGGCTGATCGACGAAGCCCTGGCGCAGGCTCCGCCGGAAGAGCGCGTAGCCACCTTGCTGGCCCGCGCCGATGCGCACCTGCGCGCCGAACGCTGGGGCGCGGCCATCTCTGCCTACGAACAGCTGCGCGGTTGGACGGGCGATTCCAACGCCCTTGTCCTCAACAACCTTGCTTACGCGACGAGCCGGACGGGCCGGTCCGAGGAAGCGCTGGACCTGGCTCTGGCTGCGCTGGCACTCGCGCCCGATCATCCCAACGTGCTCGATACCGCGGGTTGGCTGATGGTGCAGACCGATCGCGATAGGGCGCGCGGCGTGGAACTGCTGGAGCGGGCGGCACGGCTTGCGCCGGGCAACACCACCATTGCCGAACACCTTGCGAGCGCCCGGCGCGGATAGACAAAAGGAAAGGGCGTCGTCCCACTGGAACGACGCCCCTACCAGGAACAGTAAGAGCCGATCAGGCGAAAGCGGGCTGCATCTCGCCGGTGGAAAGCTTGCGACGACGGCGCGCAAGGCCGAGGCCGAGCAGTGCAAGCCCGAGCAGGCCGATTGCACCCGGCGCCGGCACCTGCGTACCGCTCGACGTGCTGCTGGTGGTGGAGCCGCTGGACGTGGTCGACTGCCCGCTGGCAGAAGTCACGTCGCCGGCTCCGCTGATGCCCTGATAGCGCACGAAGAAGTCGCTCAGCGTGATCTCGCTGACGTCGGAGCCGAACAGCAGCGAAAGCGTGCCGCTGCCGCTCTGGCCCTCGGAGATGCCACCGCTGTTCGAGCACGAGCCGCTGTTTGCCGCCTTGAAGCAGACATCCACCGCGCCGATCTGGTTGGGATAGGACGGGTCGCTGCCCTGTCCATCCGTCACGAAGGCGAAGCTGTAGTCGCCGGTCGACGTGGCGGCGGTAATGTCGGGATCGACATTGAAGGCGAAGCTCGAGATGTTCGACGTCAGGCCGCCGCCGGTCGTGTTGTCGACCAGGTAGCCGAAGGTGTAGGCGCTGCCCGTCACGCCCTCGAGCGTGAAGGTGATCGAACTGGTCAGGTTGTCGACCGTGTTCGTCGGCGAATTGGCGAAGCCATCGAAGTCGATCGTAAAGCTCGATCCGATGTCACCGCTGCCCAGCGTGATGGGATCTGCAAGCGCGGGTGACGCGATCGCGATGGACGCAGCGGCAAGCAGCCCGCAGGCAAATTTCGAACGCATCTTAAACCCCCAGAAGAATGGTTGATGACATCGAAGCAATCGGCGTGCCAATTGCGGCTTTCTGCGGGTCACGATGGTTAACGCACGCTTCTCGAGGGTTAAGTTGTAAGGAATTTCGACGCTTCACCGAATGTTTGCGCTTTCCCGGTACAGCATCGCTGATGTTCCGCCCGCGTACCCTTGAGGCCGCCATTCTGGCCATGGCCCTGTCCGCCTGCTCGGCGGCGCCGGTCGATCCGCTGGATGAGGCGCAGGCTTCGTTCGAGGCGCAGGACTACCTTGCTGCCTACGAACACGTGCAGACAGCGCTGGTCGCGGATGCTGACAGCACCACGGCCCTGGAGTTGCTGGCGCGAATTCAGCTGGCGATGGGGAGGGGTGAAGACGTTGCCGCAACCCTCGACCGGTTGGAGGCTGCGGGCGGAGGCTCCGAGGACCTCGTTCTCGTCGAGGCGGAGGCCAAGTTACAGAGCGGCGAAACCGACGCCGCGATCGAACTGATCGGAAACGCACGAAGCGCCGAAGCCTGGCGCTTACGGGCGCTGGCAGCCGACCTCGAAGGGGATGAGGAGGGCGCCAGGGCGGCCTTTCGCCAAGGGCGCAGCGCCGAGGGCGAGCGGGTGCGCCTGTACACCGCGGAGGCGAGCTACCTCCTCGCCCGCGGCGAGACGCAGGACGCAGCGCGCGCCGTGGCCCGGGCTGTCGGCGCAGCTCCTGAACGGGTGGAAACGCTGTTTGTCGCCGGTCGCCTGGCAGAGGCGCAGGGCAATCACCTTGTCGCGCTTTCGAACTACCTTCGGATCATAGAGAAGGTGCCGCTGGACAGGCCTGCGCTGATCGCCGCCATTGCCGCATCCGAACGGGCAGATAAGCCCGAAATCACGCGGCACCTGATCGCCTACGGTGCCGAAACCCGGCCGCTGGACCCGGAATTCGTCTACCAGCAGGCGCGGGTGCGGGCCTGGGATGGCGAATGGGCCGACGCGCGCGAACTGTTGCAGGCGAGCGAAGCCGAGCTCGCAGACCACGATCCGGCCCGGCTGCTGTATGCCGAATCCCTGCTGCAGCTTGGCCAGGTGGAGACGGCCCGGGCCATTGCCGCGCCGGTTGTCGCGCGCAACCGGGGCGATGCGGAAGCGATGCGGGTGCAGGCAGCGATCGAGGCTGCCAGCAGCTGACGCTCAGTCCTGCATCCGCAGGGCGTATTCACTCATGAAGCGCGGGTCGTCGCCCGCCGCCAGCCATTCCGCGCAGGAGCCGATGGCACCCAGCATCTGGACGAGATCGTCCATCTCCGCCTTGGAATAGTTGCCCAGCACGTGGCCGTGCACCCTGTCCTTGTGACCGGGGTGGCCGATGCCGATGCGCACGCGGCGGAAATCGGGGCCGAGATGGGCGTCGATCGATCGCAGGCCGTTATGCCCGGCGTGGCCGCCGCCCTGTTTCACTTTCACCTTGAACGGAGCCAGATCCAGTTCGTCGTGGAATACCGTCAGGGCTTCCACGGGCAGCTTGTAGAAGCGCATGGCCTCGCCCACGCTGCGGCCGCTTTCGTTCATGAAAGTGCCGGGTTTCAGCAGCAGGATCTTTTCGCCGCCGATGCGGCCTTCCTGCAGCCAGCCCTGGAACTTCTTCTGCACCGGATCGAAATCGTGCATTTCGGCCAGCACGTCGCAGGCCATGAAGCCGACGTTGTGACGATGCATGGCATAGCGCGGTCCGGGATTTCCCAGGCCTACCCACAATTGCATGGGGAACCTCCCCTAGCGTTCACCCTCTTCGGGTACGCCGGTTTGCGGCGCGGCCTGCTGCGGTGCATTGGCCTGAAGATTGGTGTTGCCCAGCACTTCCATCACCGAGAGGTAGAAGTTCGCGCAGGTGTTGGCGAACCTGTCCAGCTGCTGGCGGTTGGAACTGGCAATCAGCCCGGCGGCCTGCCGGAACTGCGCCACCGCCTCGGCAGAGGAATAGTGGCTGAGCCGTCCGGCATAGAAGGCCGAGATGATGGTGAGGTTGTTGAGGATTTCGGAGCGTTGCTCAGGCGTCATGGAAGCCGCGTTCGCAAGTTGCCCGCGACGCTGCTGCATCAGCACGAAGCACTGAAAATCCTGCGGATCGGACGGCAGAACGCGGGCGGACTGGGCAAGCGCTGGAGCCGGCGCGAGGGAAATTCCCCCGGCCAGCCCCGCAGCCAGCGCGAGCGCAGCAAGGCGTGCGCGCGTCGGCATTACTCGCTCTTTTCTTCCTGCTCTTCCTCGGCATCGGCATCCGGACCCTGTTCGGTCGCGGCAACGCCGTCGGCAGGCACTTCCTCTTCGCCTTCGGCTGCCTCCTCCTCGTCGCCGGAGCGCTTGAGGGCAGACGGGGCAACCACGGTGGCGATGGTGAAGTCACGATCGGTGATCGCGCTTTCCGAACCATCGGGCAGGGTGACGGCGCTGATGTGCACCGAATCGCCCACTTCCAGGCCGGTAACGTCGATCTCGATCTCGCCGGGGATCTTGTCCGCATCGCAGACCAGTTCCAGCTCGTGACGCACGATGTTGAGCACGCCGCCCTTCTTCAGGCCGGGGCTCGCTTCCTCGTTGGTGAAGACGACAGGCACGTTCACTTCGATCTTCGCGCCCTTCGTCAGGCGCATGAAGTCGACGTGGATCGGCCGGTCGCTGACCGGGTGGAGCGCCACATCCTTGGGAATGGTGCGGGTTTTCTTGCCATCCACCTCGACCATGACGATCGAGTTCATGAAGTGGCCGGTCATCAGTTGCTTGACCAGCTCCTTTTCCTCCACGTGGATGGGAGAAGGTTCTTCCTTGCCGCCATAAATGACGGCGGGTACGCGGCCTTCGCGACGCAGCGCACGGGAGGCTCCCTTGCCAGCCCGTTCACGCATCTCGGCCGGCAGATTCAGAGCGTCGCTCATCAGTAATGCCTTTCGATTGCAGATACATACACCGCCACGCCTCCAGGGATGACATCGGCGGAAGGCGCGCGTCTAGCAGGATACGGCGCAAAAGCAACTACTGGATGCGGCGCGCCTCGTACCCGCGCGCCTGCAACAGGGCGACCACGCCTTCGTCTCCGATCACGTGGCCCGCGCCCACCGCGACAAAGGGCCGGGCGCCCGCATCGACCAGTTCGGCGATCCTTTCGACCCAGCGGGCATTGCGATCCGAAAGCAGCACGCGCTTCAGTTCGGGCGAGAAATCCAGCGTGTCGTTCACGTGCGCGGCGAGCTGGTCCTCGTCGCCGGTCAGCCAAGCCAGCAGCATTTCCTGCTCGGAATTGGCCTGATGCGATCGCGCGACGCCGTAGAGCAGGTCGGCCTGCGCTTCCTCGGACAGGGTATCGAACATCTCCAGCTGCTGGGAAAAGCCCTCAAGCCCGATCACCTCTTCGGCGTTGTGGATCAGCACGCGGTCGACGCCGTTCGCCGGATCGCCGCTGCGCACCTCGGACGATAGCATCATAGCCGCGGCCCAGCTTTCGACGCGGCCGAAATCGGTATCGGCCATGTCGGCCTCTTCCATCAGGGCCTGCAGGGCAGGGCGCTCGCCCGGCTCCACGCGGCTTTGCAGCGGGGGTTGCCCCGGCGTCTCGGAAAGATCCGCGAAAAGGCCCATTCCGGCCGGATCGTCCAGGTTGGCCACTTCCACCACCAGCACCCCGGCCTCTTCGAACGTCTCGTCCAGCACGGGAGAACCCCAGGCCATGTCGTCGGGCAGGGCATGGACCGTGCCGAACACCCAGCCTTTCTCACCCGAACGCGCGGTGATCTCCCAGATCGCGGGGGAGGCGTCGGGCCAGTCGGTTTCAGGCTCGAAAGGGGCGCCGCAGCCGGTCAGCCACAGCGCCCCTGCAACGACAAGCGAGGTAATGCGTTTCGCGATCAACTTCCGATCCGTTTCACCGTCAGGCCGCGCTCCGCCAGCAAGGCCTGCACGCTGCCTTCGCCGGCCAGGTGCCCGGCTCCGACCGCGACGAATACCGTACCGGGGGTGTCGAGGCGGTTTTCGATCCAGTCGACCCAGTTGCGGTTGCGGTTGACCAGCAGGCGCTCGCGAAGTTCCGGATCGTCCATCTCGGCATTCATCAGTTCGCCCAGCGCATCGGCATCGCCTTCCAGCCACTCGGCTTTCATAAGGTCCAGCGAGGCGACCATCTTGTCGATATTCTCGACGGTTGAATCGAGCAGTGCCAGCTGCGCGTCCATCGGCAGGGTATCGAACAGGGCAACCTGCTCCTCGACCGTTTCGAGCGCGCCGCGCTGCTTGTCCTCGCCGCGCTGTCGCAGGACCATTTCGACACCCGCGTTCGGTTGCCAGCCTGCCTGCATCAGCGGAAGCATGGAAAGGCTGAGCGTCGCCGCCCAGGGTTCCACAGGGTCCATCGCGGCGGCGGGGACACCCAGGCCTTCCAGCGCGGCCTCGTATTCGGCGCGATTTTCCTCGGTCATCAGGCTGCGCAGGGTCTGACCTTCGGGCAGCATGGCGAGACCGGCCATTGCCTGGGCGGAGCTATCCATGTCGTCCATGGAGATTTCGAAGACCAGCTCGTCCGAGGAATCGAAGGCCTTGGCGATCCGATCGTCGTACCAGGTCTCGCCTTCGGGCAGGACGTGGATCGTGCCGAACAGGTAGATCGTCGTGTCCTTGTCGGAGAGGCTCCACAGGGCCGGGCCGACGGCCTCTTCCTCGTGGTGATCGGCGAGGGCGGGGGAGATGAATGCGCCCAGCGACAGAGCCAGGGCAGAAACGGTACGAGCCAGGGTGCGTAGCATGTGCGATACTCCAGGAGAGAGTGAAGGTGGGGGGGATTGGAATTCAGCGCAAGCCCAACTTGCGAAGACCGTAGGCGATGCCGGTAACGACCGCGACGGCAACGTAGAGGAGCACGTCGTCCATCGGCGGGGCGATGCCAATGTGGGCGAACGCCAGCCAGGTCGGCAGGCCGACGCAATAGAAGTACAATCCGATCATGCCGGCCCACAGGTTGTCCATCACATCGAGTTCGTCGACACGGCGGAAGTAACCCCATGTGAACCAGGTGAAACTGACCAGCGCCAGGCCCCAGAGAACGACTATCAACCAGCCCGGAAGCGCACCTTCTTCATATAGCGCGGCGGCATAGCCGGAGCCGAGACCTATCGCGATGGTGGCGGCCATGCCCAGCGCACAGAATGTCCAGAGCCGCCGGGTTCGCGATTCCAGGCGCTGCTCTCCCGAGAGGGCTTCATTGGTGTCCGTCATCGAAGATCTCCTCGATAGGCATTTCGAAAAGGCGGGCGATCCGGAACGCGAGCGGCAGCGAAGGATCGTGCTTGCCGGTCTCGATTGCGTTCACGGCCTGGCGCGATACGTCGAGCCGACCGGCGAGTTCGGCCTGGCTCCAGTCGCGCTCGGCACGCAGGACTTTGAGGCGATTGTTCATCGGACCTGTCAGATCCCCGGCCCGGCCAAAGGCGCGGCTTCAGCAAACGGAACGAAAGGCATTAGCGGGTCGTCCGCCTTGCGGTCTCCCGACTTGTTACCTTCGTCGTGCATGAAAGATCTCCTCCGTGGCCCGGTTCAAAAGGCCAGAGAGGCCAGCGATGTGAACATCACCGCGCCGATGGATATCCAGAAGGCCAGCGCCTCGCCCCGTGTCATCGGGCGCGACTGGCAGGTTCCGAGCAACTTGCGAAACATTGTCTGTCTCCGTCAGGCAATCCTGACGTTATGTCAGGAATACCTGACTTTATGTCGTGTTTTCTTTCCAGTGTCAAGAAAACCTGACTTCACGTCAGGGCGGCCCTGCCCGAGGACACAGACTGTTTTTCAATCAGTGCTCTAGTTGATGCGTTCCGCGTGCAGGCCACGCGCCTGCAACTTCACGAGCACCGAATCGGGACCTTCGAAATGGCCCGCACCTACCGCCACCAGCACGGTGCCGGGTCTATCGAGTCGCTCGTCCAGCCACTCCGCCCACTGGGTGTTGCGATGGTTCAGCAGCACTTCGCGGAAGGCATCCCCGATCTTTCCGTCGCCGAAGCCGAGGTCGAAATCCTCGTCCACTTCGCCGCGCGCCCAGGCATGTTCCATCGCCCAGTAATCGTCGCCGGTAAGGTCGTCGTAGGAGGTGTCGTAAAGGCCATCGATCGACTTGCCGCGCCATTCGCGCAACTGCACGTCCAGCTCGCCGACCACTTCCGCCTCGTCCACGCGGAACAGGCCGTACATGACGCGTCCGAAATCCTCGATCGATTCGATCGGTCGCCCGCTTTCGGTGAATTCGCGTTGCAGCACCGTTTCCACGCCGAACTCGTAGCGGGATGGATCGCCTTCGAGGCTCGTCTGGCCAAAGCCGAGCAGCGCGACCATCACGGGAATGGAATCGACGTATTCGAAGGGCATGCCCGTCAGCGTGATCAATTCCCGCCAGCGCGGGCGGGAGCCGGGCGAGAGCTGGCGCGAAGTGGGAGTGCGATTCTCCATGACGCGGGCGATCTTCGGCCCGATGGCGTCGAGCGCGCCCATGCTGTCCTCGTCGCTGGTTTCCACCACCAGCACGTCCGCCTCGTCGATGATCGCGTCCAGCTGCGGATTGCGCCACCGGAAACCCTCGGGCAGCAGGTGGATCGTGCCGAGCATGTAGATCGTCGTGTCCTCGTCGGACAATTCCCACATCGCCGGGGCGGGCTCGTAGTCCTGCGTGAAGGCAAAGCGATCCTCTTCCGCCTGAGCGCTTGCGCCAAGCGGCAGGCAGGCGGCCAGCGGTGCCAACAGAAGTGTGAGCAAAGGGCGCGTCATCGCCCTTACCTGACACCCGCCGCGCCCGCCATGTCAAGCGCCCCGCGGCAGCGTGTTCGCGCGTGCGGCATTGACGCTTGCAGGGGCTTGAGCCATTGCCCGGCGCGAGATGACGACAACCACGGACCGCAATCCGCAATCCTCGTTCCAGGACATGATCCTTGCCCTCCACGATTTCTGGAGCGCGAACGGCTGCCTGATCCTGCAACCCTACGACTTGCGCATGGGCGCGGGCACGTTCCACACCGCCACGACGCTGCGCGCGCTGGGGCCGGAGCCATGGAACGCCGCCTTCGTGCAGCCGTGCCGCCGTCCGACCGACGGGCGCTATGGCGAGAACCCCAACCGGTTGCAGCATTACTACCAGTACCAGGTGATCCTGAAGCCGAGCCCGCCCGACATTCAGGAGCTCTACCTGGAAAGCCTGCGCGTGATCGGCATCGATCCGCTCAAGCACGATATCCGCTTCGTGGAAGATGACTGGGAAAGCCCCACGCTGGGCGCCTGGGGCCTTGGCTGGGAAGTGTGGTGCGACGGGATGGAAGTGACCCAGTTCACCTATTTCCAGCAGATGGGCGGCTTCGACTGCAAGCCCGTGGCGGGCGAACTGACCTACGGCCTCGAACGTCTCGCCATGTATATCCAGGGCGTCGACAACGTCTACGATCTCGATTTCAACGGGAAGGGCGTGAGCTACGGCGAAGTCTTCCTCGAGAACGAGAAGCAGATGTCGAAGTGGAACTTCGAGGTCGCCGAGACCGATGCCCTGTTCGACCTGTTCAACAAGGCAGAGGCCGAGTGCCGCAACGCGCTGGATGCCGACGTGCCCATCGCCGCCTACGAGCAGGCGGTGGAAGCCAGCCACCTTTTCAACCTGCTGCAGGCGCGCGGCGTGATTTCGGTGCAGGAACGCGCCAGCTACATGGCCCGCGTGCGTGACCTGGCGCGCGGTTCATGCGAGAAATACGCGGAGAAGCTCGCGCCCGAGTGGCAGGCGAAGTATCCGGAGTGGTCGCTATGAGCGATTTCCTCCTCGAACTGCGATCCGAAGAAATTCCCGCCCGCATGCAGGCCGGCGCCCGCGCGGAACTGGAAAAGCTGTTCCGCCGCGAGATGGATGCCGCGGGAGTGGAAACGGGCGCGATCACCGTCTGGTCCACCCCCCGGCGCCTTGCGCTGATCGCACGCGCTCTGCCGGATGCAACGAAGGCGGTTTCGGAAGAGGCCAAGGGTCCGCCCGTCGGCGCGCCCGATCAGGCCGTGGAAGGCTTCTGCCGCAAGAACGGCGTCTCCCGCGACGATCTGGAAGTGCGCGACGTGAAGGGCCGCGAAACCTATTTCGCGGTGAAGAACATTCCCGGCCGCGCCACGAAGGCCCTGCTCGCCGAAGCCATCCCCGCCATCGTGCGCGATTTCAGCTGGCCCAAGTCCATGCGCTGGGGCGAAGCCTCGCTCTCGACGGAAAGCCTTCGCTGGGTGCGCCCGCTTTCGGGTATCGTCGCCTTGCTGGGCGAGGAACTGATCGAGTGCGAGGTGCACGGCGTCACTTCCGGCTGGGTCACCCTGGGCCATCGCTTTCATCATTCGGGCGACATCACCATCGGCAGCGCCGACGACTATGCCGAGAAGCTGCGCGCCTGCCACGTGATCGTGGACCACGAGGAACGGCAGGACCTGATCCGCGATGCCGCAGCAAAGGTAGCCTCCGCCGCTGGCCTGACGCTGGTGGAGGACGAGGGGTTGGTGGTTGAGAACGCCGGCCTTACCGAATGGCCGGTGCCGCTGCTGGGCCGGTTCGACCCCGAGTTTCTCGCCGTGCCGCCCGAGGTCATCCAGCTTACCGCGCGGGTGAACCAGAAGTATTTCGTCTGCGAAGGCGAGGGCGGAGCGCTCGCCAACGCCTTCGTCTGCACCGCCAATATCGAGGCAGCGGACGGCGGCGAAGCCATCGTCGACGGCAACCGAAAGGTGCTTGCCGCGCGTTTGAGCGATGCGCGCTTCTTCTGGGAACTGGACCAGAAGACGCCTCTGGCCGACCATGCCAGCAAGCTGGAGCGCATCACCTTCCACGAGAAGCTGGGCACCGTCGCCGACAAGGTCGAACGCGTCGCCAAACTCGCTCGCTGGCTGGTGGAAGAAGGCGTGGTGCAGGGCGCCGACGCAGACCAGGCCGAACAGGCCGCGCGCCTTTCCAAGGCCGACCTCGTCACCGAGATGGTAGGCGAATTCCCCGAACTGCAGGGCCTGATGGGCGGCTACTACGCCGAGAAGGAAGGCCTGCCCCGCGAAGTCTCAAACGCCATCCGCGATCACTACAAGCCGGTGGGGCAGGGCGACGATGTGCCCACCGCGCCGGTGACCGTGGCGGTTTCGCTGGCGGACAAGCTGGATACGCTCGTCGGCTTTTTCCAGATCGACGAGAAACCTACCGGCTCGAAGGATCCCTTCGCGCTGCGCCGGGCGACCCTCGGCATTCTGGCCCTGATCCTCGAGAACGACCTGCGCATCAGCCTGAGGCAACTGATCACCGCTGCCGCCCATCCGGGCGGCTCGCCGGATGCGAGCCGCGACATTGCCGGCTTCTTCATCGAGAGGTTGAAAGTGCAGCAGCGTGAAGACGGCATTCGCCACGACATGATCGACGCCGTTCTTCCGAACGAACGCGACGGCGACACGGTTAGAACGGTCGCCCGCGTCCACGCCCTGCAAGCCTTCATCGATACCGACAACGGGGCAAACCTGCTCGCCGGTTACAAGCGAGCGGCCAACATTCTGAAGAAGGAAGATTGGCACGGCATCGAGGGCGAGATCGCCCGTACGGGAGAGGAAGACCCGCTGGCGCTGGTCGACGATCCCGACATGAAGGCCGTGGTCGACGCCAAGATGACCGAGCGCCACGCCCGCGAACTGTCCTACACCCCCGAACCTGCTGAAAAGGCGCTGATAGAAGCGCTGGATGCGGCGGAACCGAGAGCCAGCGCGGCCATTGAGTCCGAGGATTTCGAAGCCGCCATGTCCGCGCTCGCCAGCCTTCGCGCCCCCATCGATGCCTTTTTCGACGAGGTCACCGTGAACGCCGACGATGAGGACAAGCGCGCTGCCCGTCTCGACCTGCTTGCACGGTTTCGTGCTGCAGTGCACAACGTGGCGGACTTTTCCAGGATCGAGGGTTGAAGCGAAAGGTGACAGGTCCAACACCGATTTCGGCAGAAACCTTCGTGAAGACAATGAATTGGGATCGATCTGGCGCTTTTGGAAAGCGCGGGTTTGGCGTTCCAGGTTTGAGGTAAGGCAATGACGCAAACGGTCTACACTTTCGGCGGTGACGCGCCCCACGACGATCCCCGCCAGCGCGACAAGACCGTGACCGGAGGCAAGGGCGCAAACCTTGCCGAAATGGCCAGCATCGGCCTGCCGGTCCCTCCCGGCTTCACCATCACGACGGAAGAGTCGGTGCGTTACCTCGAACATGGCGCCGCCTTCTCCGACGACCTGCGCGCCGCCGTTGCGGATGCTCTCGCGCATATCGAACGCAGCGTGGGCAAGGCATTTGGCGACGCGGCCGACCCGCTTCTCGTCTCCGTCCGGTCCGGCGCGGCGGTTTCCATGCCCGGCATGATGGACACGGTGCTGAACCTGGGCCTCAACGACGAGACCGTCGAAGGGCTGGCAACCGTCAGCAACGACGACCGCTTTGCGTGGGACAGCTATCGCCGCTTCGTGCAGATGTATTCGGACGTGGTCCTCGGCCTCGATCACGGCCTGTTCGAGGAAGCGGTGGAGATCGCCAAGGAAGACAACGGCTATTTCACCGACACCGAGATGACCGCCGACGACTGGCGCGCCATCGTGGGCGAGTTCAAGCAGATCGTGAAGGCGGAACGCGGCGGAGAGCCGTTCCCGCAGGACGTGCATGAACAGCTGTGGGGCGCCATCGCCGCCGTCTTTGCCAGCTGGGATACCGAACGCGCGAAGATCTACCGCCGCCTCAATTCCATCCCGCACGACATGGGCACCGCCGTGAACGTGCAGGCGATGGTTTTCGGCAACATGGGCGATACCAGCGCCACCGGCGTCGCCTTCACCCGCGACCCCTCCACCGGAGAGCGCACCTATTACGGCGAGTGGCTGGTGAACGCGCAGGGCGAGGACGTGGTGGCGGGCATCCGCACGCCGCAATATCTCACCCGGGCACGGCGCGAGTCCGCCGGAGCGGAAAAGCCGAGCATGGAAGAAGCCATGCCCGGCGCCTACGAGGAGCTGACCCGCGTCTTCGACCTGCTCGAAAAGCACTACAAGGACATGCAGGACATCGAATTCACCGTGCAGGAAGGCACGCTGTGGATGCTGCAGACCCGCAACGGCAAGCGCACCGCGAAGGCGGCGCTGAAGATGGCCGTGGACATGGTGGAAGAAGGCCTGATCGACGAGGAAACCGCCATCTGCCGGGTCGATCCCATGGCCCTGGACCAGCTGCTGCACCCCACACTGGATCCCGATGCGGAGCGCGACGAACTTGCCAGCGGCCTGCCGGCCTCTCCCGGCGCGGCGTCGGGCAAGATCGTGCTGGATGCCGATACGGCGGAACTGTGGGCGAACCGCGAAGAAGACGTGATCCTGGTTCGCGTCGAGACAAGCCCCGAGGACATTCACGGAATGCACGCGGCGCGCGGCATCCTGACGGCGCGCGGCGGCATGACCAGCCACGCCGCCGTGGTGGCGCGCGGCATGGGCCGTCCCTGCGTCTCGGGCGCAAGCGGCGTGTCGATCAACCTTGAACAGCGCACGCTGCGCATCGGCTCTCGCGAACTCAGTGAAGGCGACGTCATCACCCTGGATGGCGGCACCGGGCAGATCATGGCGGGCCGCGTGCCCACGATAGAGCCGGAACTGGCCGGTGATTTCGGCACCCTGATGGAATGGGCGGACAGGCACCGCCGCATGGGCGTGCGCACGAATGCGGAAACGCCGGAGGACTGCAGGACCGCCCGCGGTTTCGGGGCGGAGGGCATCGGCCTTTGCCGCACCGAGCACATGTTCTTCGACGCCGGCCGGATCAGCGCCGTTCGCGCGATGATCCTGGCCGACGACGAGGCCGGTCGCCGCCGCGCGCTGGAGCGGCTGCTGCCCGAACAGCGGGGCGACTTCGCCGAGATCTTCCGCACCATGCACGGGCTGCCGTGCACCATCCGCCTGCTCGATCCGCCGCTCCACGAATTCATGCCGAGCCGTGACGAGGAGTTCCAGGAACTGGCCGACAGCCTGGATGTCAGCATGGATCATCTGAAGCGGCGCGCGGGCGAGCTTCACGAATTCAACCCCATGCTGGGCCACCGCGGCTGCCGCCTGGGGATCACCTATCCCGAGATCTACGAGATGCAGGCCCGCGCCATTTTCGAGGCCGCCTGCGACGTGACCGCCGAAGGCGGAGATCCCGTGGTGCCGGAAGTGATGATCCCGCTGGTCGCCACGAAGAAGGAACTCGAGATCCTCCGCAAGCTGGTGAACGAAACGGCGGAGGAAGTCTTTGCCGAGAAGGGCGCCAGGGTCGAATATCTCGTCGGCACCATGATCGAACTGCCGCGCGCCGCACTGATGGCGGGCGAAATTGCCGAGGAAGCGCGGTTCTTCTCCTTCGGCACGAACGATCTCACGCAGACCGCGCTCGGCGTGTCGCGCGACGACGCCGGGCGATTCCTGTCGCCCTATGTCGACAAGGGCATCTATGCGCGCGATCCTTTCGTCAGCCTCGACGTCGATGGCGTGGGCCAGCTGGTGGAAATGGCTGCCGAGCGAGGGCGGGCGACGCGACAGGATCTGAAGCTCGGCATCTGCGGCGAGCATGGCGGCGACCCGGAAAGCATCGCCTTCTGCGAGAAGGTCCGGCTCGACTACGTCAGCGCCTCGCCCTACCGCGTCCCGATCGCGCGGCTCGCGGCGGCGCAGGCGGCTCTGCGAAGCAAGAAGGTCTAGCGGCGACCCGTCAGGGTGATGATCTCGAAGGTCTCGCTGACCTTCCCGTCGTCATCGGCCCGCGCCAGGAACGCGCGCCGCGCCCGCTCCAGGGCAGCGCGCGACAGCGGCGGGGCGGGATTGGCAAGAACATTGCCCAGCGCATGGGCGCGCAGGTCTTCGACAAGCCGGTCGAGCGAGCCATAGCGCACCTTCAGGGCGAAGCTGTCGACCACGGGATCGCGCCACCCCGCTCGTGACAGCAATTGCGGGCAGGATCGCGGATCGACAAGCGGATGCATGCGGGCGGCGGGCCTTTCGGCGTCCGCCTCGATCATGGCGCGGCGCAGGTTCTGAAGACTGGCCCCTCCGACAAAGGTGGTGATCACAAGGCCTTGCGGCTCAAGCAGTTCGCGCATCTGGATCAGCGCACCGGGAAGGTCGTTGACCGTATCGAGCGAACCGACGCTGGCGACGAGATCGAACGATCGCTCCGTCGCCTCCACTGGCGCATCGAAGTCTCGGGGCAGGAAAGTCGTCGTGGCGTCAGTGCGGGGCAGGGCCTGCGCGAGGTCAGCGCTACCGAAACCCTGCAAGCCGATGGAGCGTGGTTCATGGCGCACGAAGGCGAGACGCTCGACGATATCGTCGATCATCGTATCGAACAGGAAGAGGTCGGTTTCCTCGCGCTTGCGCATCGCTTCGGCACGCTCGCGCCGCGCCTCTTTGCGCCGCGGTGAGAAGATCGTTGGTGGTGCCTTGTTCATCCCGCTTGCCTACCGATCAGGCGGCGGGCAGCATAGCCCGCATGGCTTTGAAGCAGGCTTTTGCCCCGTTGGTGGACCTGATCTATCCGCCGCGCTGTCCGCTTTGCGGAGAGGCGATCGCGACGCAGCAAGGACTGTGCACCGCGTGCTGGTCGACGCTGGAGCTTCCGGCCGATTCGCACTGCCAGGACGGCATCACCGCCGCCACCCTCTACAACGATACCGCGCGCCAACTGGTGCTGAATTTCAAGCATGGCCGCAAGATTGCGCTGGCGGGCATGATGGCGCGCCAGATCGCGGCGCGACTGGGGGAGCTGGAAGGCGATTGGCTGGCCGTGCCCGTCCCACTTCATCGCGTCCGTTTGTGGCAACGCGGCTACAACCAGTCGGCCCTGATCGCGCGCGAACTGTGCAAGGCGAGGGCGTTGACCCTGGTTGTGGACGCCCTCGTTCGCACGAAGCGCACGCCCAGCCTCGGTGGCCTTGGGCGCGAAGAGCGAGCGCGGGTGCTGGACGGGGCGATCGCCGCCAATCCGGCGCGGCGGGCCCAACTGGCTGGAGCGAAGGTCCTGCTTGTCGATGATGTCCTGACGAGCGGTGCCACCAGCAACGCCTGTATCGGCGCGCTGCGCAAGGCAGGAGCCGGCGAGGTGCGCGTCGCCTGCTTCTCGCGCGTTGCGCAGCACCGATAATCGGGGGAGGAGGACGGGAAATCACTGGGCGGAAATGCAAAACGCCCGGGCACAAAGGCCCGGGCGTTCGCGTGACGATTACGCTGGAATTTTCGCGCGAGCCCCCCAGCCGGCGCGTCCATTCCAAACCCTCATGAACTCGGAGCCTCCGTTTGTTCGGTTAGGCACCGAGACCCCCCATACCCTGGCCGGTATGGCAGGCGGCCCGTCCAGCCGCAGGTCAGTTCATCTCACCGAAAGGTTCTGATGAAAACAGCGAAAGTTTCGAGTGATAGTTTTTGCCGATGCGTTGTGTTTATCGTGCAACAAAATGGTATGCGGACAGCAACCTACTGTGCGAATGCGAAAGGATCGAAGCCATTTCGGAAAAAGAGAAGCTCCGCGAGGCAGGCAGCGAGTTCATGCCCAAGTTCGACGCGGCAGGACTGCTGACGGCGGTCGTACAGGATGCCCGGACCGACGAAATCCTGATGCTCGCGTTCATGGATGCCGAAGCCTTGGCCGCCACGCGTCGGACGGGGCTGGCCCACTTCCATTCGCGCAGCCGTGACACGCTGTGGAAGAAGGGAGAGACATCGGGCAACGTGCTCGCCGTGGAAGAAATACTGGTGGACTGCGATCAGGACGCCCTGGTCCTCAAGGCCCGTCCCGCCGGGCCAGCCTGCCACACTGGCGCGCGCACGTGCTTCTATCGCAGGCTTGATGGCGAAACACTTGAACCCGTGGGAGAGACCGAATGAGCGGATGGACTGCACCTTCGCGCGATACGCTTTTCATCCTCAACGACGTCCTGCAGATCACCGACTGCGATCTGCCGGGCTACGATACGCTGGATGAGGAAACCGTCCAGGCGGTGGTCGAGGGCATGGGCAAGTTCTGCGCCGATGTCCTCGCCCCGCTCAACCCCGTCGCCGATGCGCAGGGCTGTACCCGGCACGAAGACGGCAGCGTTTCCACGCCCGACGGTTTCAGGGAGGCCTATGATCGGCTGGTCGAGTCGGGTTGGAATACGCTCGCGGCTTCGGAAGAATACGGCGGGCAGGGCATGGGCCACGCGCTGGGCACGGTGCTGGAGGAATACATGAACTCGGCCTGCGCCAGCTTCATGATGTATCCCGGCATCGTCGGCGGTGCGACGGCTACGATCATCTCGGTTGGTTCCGAGGAACTGAAGGGCGCCTACGTCCCGAAAATCATCAGCGGCGAATGGCTGGCTACCATGGCGCTGACCGAAGGGCACGCCGGCACGGACCTTGGCCTCATGCGAACGAAGGCGGAGCCGCAGAGCGACGGCTCCCATGCCATAAGCGGCGAGAAGATCTTCATTTCGGGCGGGGAGCACGACCTGACAGAAAACATCGTCCACCTCGTTCTGGCGCGGCTGCCCGATGCCCCCGCCGGATCGCGCGGCATCTCCCTGTTCCTCGTGCCCAAGGTCCTGCCAGATGGCGAACGCAACGCGGTGTCGTGTGCTTCCATTGAACACAAGATGGGCCTGAACGGCAGCGCCACCTGCGTGATGAATTTCGATGGCGCGAAGGGCTGGCTGCTTGGCAAGGAGCACGGAGGCCTCGCCGCCATGTTCATCATGATGAACGCCGCTCGCCTTGGCGTGGGGGTGCAGGGCCTGGCCCATGCCGAACACGCCTACCAGCGCGCCGCCGCCTATGCCCTGGACCGCAAGCAGGGGCGCGGCATGGGAAAGAGAAGCGATCCCGATGCCGCAGCCGACTCGCTGCTCGTTCATCCCGACGTGCGGCGCATGCTGCTGGACGCGCGCGCCTTTGCGGAGGGTTTTCGTGCTCTCGTCCTGTGGACTGCGATGGAAATCGACCGCGCCCATGCCGGCGATGCGGAGGCAGACGCACTGGTTTCCTTCCTGACGCCGGTGATCAAGGCCTACGGGAGCGACCGCGGATTCGAGACGGCGGTGGAAATGCAGCAGGTGCTGGGCGGCCATGGCTACGTAAAGGAATGGGGCATGGAGCAGATCGTGCGCGATGCCCGCATCGCCATGATCTACGAAGGCGCGAACGGCGTGCAGGCGCTCGACCTAGCCGGTCGCAAGACGCTGAAGGATGGCGGCACGGTGGCAAACGCCTTCTTCGCACTGGTGGAGAAGGCAGCGAACGAGGCACCTGACGACATCGGCCATCCGCTGCTGGAGGCTCTCGACGATGCGCGCCATGCCCTGGCGTCCTTGCTGCAGACCGCCGGAGACGATCCGAACAACGTCGGCGCCGCCTCCTATGCCTTCATGCAGATGATCGGGGTTGTCGCGGTCGGCTGGATGTGGGCACGCATGGCCCGGATCGTAGAGAATCGCGACGACGATTTCTCCGCTGCGAAGCGCATCACCGCGCGGCACTATGCCGAGAGAAGCCTGCCGCAGACCGCGACGCTGCGCGCACGAGTGGAAGCAGGAGCGGAGAACCTTATGAAATTGCCGGAAGAGGCCTTCGCCCGGTCCTAACCGTCGATGATTTCCTCGAACAGGGACATCATCGCGGCCCAGCTCTGGCTGTCGGCGCTGGCATTGTAGGCCGTCGCGGGGTTCTCGCTGGGGGCAGGATTCGTGAATCCGTGTTTCACCCCGGAATAGGAATGGAAATGCCAGTTAGCTCCGGCTCGGTCCATCTCCTGCCAGAATTTCAGCACTTGGTCGCGCGGCACCATCGGGTCCGCATCACCGTGGCAAACAAGGATGCGCGCCGTCACGGACCCGGACTTGGCCGGCATGTCGGTGTTCAGCAGGCCGTGGAAGCTCACCACGGCATCAACCGGTGCTCCCTCCCGCGCCAGTTCCAGCGCGGCCTGGCCGCCCATGCAGAAGCCGATGATGAAGAACGGCAGGTCCTTGGCTTCCTCCAGGCTCGCCAGCGCACGGAGCGAGGCACGCAGTCGCTGGCGATAGAGCTCGGGCGTCTGGCGTATCTCGCCCGCGAACAGACGGGACTGATCGAAATCCTCCGGAGTCTTGCCGTAGAAATCGGCAATCATCGCGAGGAAGCCCGCTTCAGCCAGTTCCCACGCCTTGGCCTCCACCGCCGGGGTTGGGTTCATGATCGTGGGAAACACCAGCACCGCGCCGCGAGGCGGCCCATCTGGCCGGGCGAGATGCCCGGTTAGCGGCGTGCCTGCGTCCTCGTAGGCGATGGGTTGGAAGCCGCTCATTCTGCGGGCCAGAAATCAGGCACCGAGAAATAGCGTTCGCCGGTGTCGTAGTTGAAGCCCAGGACGCGGGTGCCCGCATCGAGTTCGGCCAGCTTGGAATTGATCGCGGCGAGCGTCGCGCCTGAACTGATGCCGACGAGCAGGCCCTCTTCGCGCGCACAGCGGCGCGCCATTTCCTTCGCGGCCTCGGCATCGACCTTGATCGCGCCGTCGATGGCATTGGTGTGCAGGTTGCCCGGAATGAAGCCGGCACCGATGCCCTGGATCGGGTGAGGGCCGGGCTGACCGCCCGAAATGACGGGCGATTGCTCGGGCTCGACCGCCCAGGCCTTCATGTCCGGCCATTCCTTCTTCAGCACCTCTGCGCAGCCGGTCAGGTGGCCGCCGGTGCCGACGCCGGTGATGAGGCAGGCAGGCGGCGCGTCAGCGAAATCGGCGAGGATTTCCTTTGCGGTGGTGCGGGCATGCACTTCCACGTTTGAAGGGTTCTCGAACTGCTGGGGCATCCACGCGCCTTCGGTCTGTTCGACAAGTTCGGCTGCACGCTCCAGCGCGCCCTTCATGCCCTTTTCCTTCGGTGTCAGATCGAAGCTGGCGCCGTAGGCCAGCATGAGGCGGCGGCGCTCGATGCTCATGCTTTCGGGCATGACCAGAACCAGCGTGTATCCTTTCACCGCGGCCACCATGGCAAGGCCGATGCCGGTGTTGCCGCTGGTCGGTTCGATGATCGTGCCGCCCGGCTTCAGTTCGCCCGACTTTTCGGCATCTTCCACCATGGCCAGCGCGATGCGATCCTTGATCGAGCCGCCGGGATTGGCGCGTTCGCTTTTCACCCAGACCTCGTGGTCGGGGAAGAGGCGGGCCAGGCGGATGTGCGGCGTGTTGCCGATCGATTGGAGGACGTTATCGAACTTCATTGGTTCAGGCTCCCTTTTCTGCCGTTTCGCGCTTCCGTGCGTCAGCGGATGTTGCATCCGCCTCTAGCACATCTTCGGGGGGATCGAAGGTCTTCGTGGTGCGCAGCACCGGGAACAGGACGGCCCACAGCGCCACGGTGGCGATTGCACCGGCTCCGCCAAGCGCCACAGCCGCGACGGGGCCGATGAGAAATGCGAGGCTGCCGGAGAAGAAATCGCCGAATTCATTGGATGCGCTGATGGTCAGCTGCGAGACGGCGGAAACCCGGCCGCGCTTGTCGTCAGGCGTGTGCAGCTGGATCAGCGACTGGCGGATGTAGACACTGAACATGTCTGCAGCGCCGACAATGAACAGCATCGCCAGGCTCAACGGCATGGACTTCGAGAATGCGAATATCACCGTGGCCATGCCGAAGGCCGCGACGGCCAGCAGCATCTTCGGACCGACCTGGGTCCGCAGAGGCCGGAAGGAGAAGAACAGCGCCGTCAGCGCGGCGCCGATTGCCGGGGCCATGGCCAGCTGGCTCAGACCCGTTGCGCCCACCTGCAGGATGTCACGGGCGTAGACGGGGAACAGCGCGGTCGCACCGGCCAGGAAGACGGCGAAAAGGTCCAGCGTGATCGAGCCGAGCACCATCTTGTTTCGCCAGACGTATTCGAGGCCCTCGCGCACCTGCTTGATCGGTCGGGCCGTGCCTTTCGGCTTTCCGCGCGGCACGTCGCCGATGAAGCTGAGCGCGATGGCCGAGATGGCAAACAGCCCCGCCGCCGCGGCGTAGGGAAGGGCGGGTATCACTTCGTACAGCACGCCGCCAACGGCGGGACCGACGATCATGCCGGTCTGCCAGGCGATCGACGATAGCGCGATGGCGTTGGGCAGGACTTTCGCGGGGACCAGGTTCGGGGCGAGCGCCGACAGCGCCGGACCGGCAAAGGCCCTTGCCACGCCCAGCACCACGGCAACGCCATAAAGGACCCACAGCGAAATTGCGTCCTGCCAGGTGAACCAGGCCAGCACCAGCGCGCAGAGGAGTTGCAGCAGCACGGTCAGTCGGCCGAGATCGCGGCGGTCGAACCTGTCGGCGGCCAGCCCGGTAAACGGGGTCAACAGGAACAGGGGTACGAATTGCAGCAGACCGATCAGTGCAAGCTGGCCGGAGGCCTCCCCCACGCTCATCCCGCCGTCGCGACCCAGGTTGTAGGTCTGCCACCCGATGATCAGCATCATCGCGTACTGGGCCAGCGTCATTGTCAGGCGCGCCAGCCAGAACGCGCGGAAATTCGGTATGCGGAAAGGCGAGGGCTCGGAACTCACCCGCGCGCCATGGCAGCGCGAGGGGCGCTTGCCAAGCTAATCGAATTTGGGTGGGCTAAAGCTGCGCCCCCGCGGCTCAGCTGCGGCGGCGCAGGGCCGGGTTCGGCTGCATTTCCGAGATCATCGATTCGAAGGAATCGAAGCGAATGATGCGTTCGAACTGGAAACCGGCACGCTCGTCGGTGGTCCAGATGCAATAGGCCTCGATCCGGCCGACCGCAGGCAGGCGGATGATCATGCGATCGCCGCGTGCGACCCCGGTGATCTTGTCGACCATGAAGCCGTGCGCGGAAATGTTCGAGATGTGCATGGTGATATCGCCATGCTGCAAGTGTTCCGCGATGACGGAGTAGTCGACCGGGTGACGCGTGGAGCGCCGCATATCGGTGACGGAGAGCTGAGCGCCGCCTGCCATAACCTGTCATTTCCCTTCGCGCTATTGGACCCGAAGTCCGCAATGTCAGGAAATGGTGGACTTTTGGTAAAGTTAACCGCCGCGCAATATCGCGTGGCGCTTCTTTCCGAGGCTGAGACGAGCCTCGTCACCGCTCGCCAGCTCGATCAGGAAGCCTGGGTCGGAGATCGCGTCGTCTTCCAGCTTGACCGCACCCTCGGCAATCTTGCGCTTGGCCTCCCCGTTGGATTTGGTGAAGCCGAGCTCCGTCAGGGCAACGCCGATGCGGATTCCGTCGGACGGAACCGTCAATGCGGGCAGGTCCTCGCCCCGGCCTCCGCCGGCGAATGTCTGCTCCGCGGTCGCGCGCGCCGATGCGGCGGCATTTTCGCCGCGCACGAGCTTGGTCACCTCGTCGGCAAGGACGATCTTGGCCTCGTTGATCTCGCTGCCCTCGAGCGCCTCGAGCCGCGCCACTTCATCCAGGGGAACGTCGGTGAAAAGGCGCAGGAAGCGACCGACGTCGCGGTCGTCCGTATTGCGCCAGTATTGCCAGAAATCGTAGGCCGGCAGCTGTTCCTCGTTCAGCCAGATCGCGCCGGAAACGGATTTGCCCATCTTCTGCCCGTCCGCACGGGTGATGAGCGGGGCGGTCACGCCGAACAGCTCCCGGCCGTCCATCCGCCGCGCCAGCTCGATGCCGTTGACGATGTTGCCCCACTGATCGCTGCCGCCCAGCTGGAGGACGCAATCGTAGTCGCGCGCCAGCTTCATGAAATCGTAGGCCTGCAGGATCATGTAATTGAATTCGAGGAAGGTGAGGGGCTGTTCGCGATCAAGTCGAAGCTTCACCGAATCGAATGTCAGCATGCGGTTGATCGTGAAATGCCGTCCCACGTCGCGCAGGAGCTCGATGTAGCCCAGTTCGCTCAACCATTCGTCGTTGTTGATCAGCAGGGCACCGGTGTCGCTGTCGTCGAAGCGCAGCATGCGCTCGAAACTGCTGCGGATGGACGCGATGTTGGATGCAAGCGCCTCCTCGGTCAGCATCTTCCGCGTCTCGTCCTTGCCGCTGGGATCGCCAACCTTGGCGGTGCCGCCGCCCATGATCACGATGGGTCGGTGGCCGGCCTGCTGCAACCGCCGAAGCAGCATAATCGAGGCGAGATTCCCGATGTGCAGCGAGGGCGCCGTCGGATCGAATCCGACATATCCTGTAACGGTTTGCCGCACAGCAAGGGCATCCAGTCCCACCGCGTCCGTCACCTGATGGACATGGCCGCGCTGATTGAGCAGTTGCAGCAGATCGGAATCGTAAGTCGTCATTTCGGGGGATTTGGCGCCTTGCTAGTTGAATTTCTTGGGGCGCTAGCACGGGGAACAATACTTGCAAACGCATGATCTGGTCGTACATGCCGCGCATCCACCTTTGGCTGTCCGCAGGGTGGAAGCTCGAATCCTTTCGCTCACCGATAACTGGGTCCGCGTGCGCTGGCGCATCGACGGTCCGCAAAAGCTTGTCCTGCCGCAGTTTGCCGGCAGGGGCAGGGCGGACGAGCTCTGGAAAACCACCTGTTTCGAGCTCTTCATGATGGAGAAGGACGGCACGCCGGCCTATTCCGAGTTCAATCTCTCTCCGTCGGAGCGCTGGGCCGCCTACGATTTCTCGAGCTATCGCGAAGGGATGACCCAGCGCGATTTTTCCCGCGAACCCGACTGTTCCATGCGTACGGGACAGGCCATGGCCATCTTCGACGCCGCACTTCCGCGTGCGCAGATGCCGGAGCCGCCGTGCGCGATCGGCCTTGCCGCCGTGATCGAGGAAATGGGCGAGAACGGCCCGGTGAAAAGCTACTGGGCAATTTCCCATCACAAGGATGAACCGGATTTTCATGATCCCGCTTGCTTCCAGGGCTCACTTGCGCGAACCCGCGCTGCATGAAATTCGGAATTGACCGGCTTCTCGCCGAACCTGATCTGCAGAAGCCGCTAGAGGGGAAGCGAGTTGCGCTCGTTGCCCACCCGGCCTCCGTCACCGCCGATCTGACGCACAGTCTCGATGCACTGATCGCGGCAGGCGTGAATGTCACCAGTGCCTTCGGGCCGCAGCATGGACTGAAGGGCGACAAGCAGGACAACATGGTGGAAACCGCCGACGAGGTGGATTCGACCTACGGCATCCCCGTGTTCAGCCTTTACGGCGAAGTGCGCCGTCCGACCGAGCCGATGATGGCGAGCGCGGACGTTTTCCTCTTCGACCTGCAGGACCTTGGCTGCCGCATCTACACCTTCGTCACCACGCTCCTCTACCTGCTGGAAGAGGCTGAGAAGTACGGCAAGGCCGTGTGGGTGCTGGACAGGCCCAACCCGGCCGGCCGGCCGGTGGAAGGCACGAAGCTGATACCCGGCCATGAGAGTTTTGTCGGGGCGGCGCCCATGCCCATGCGTCACGGCCTGACGCTTGGCGAGATGGGGCACTGGTTCATCCGCCATATCGGGCTGGACGTGGAATACCGCGTCGTTTCCATGCATCACTGGCTTCCGGAAGCGGGGCCGGGCTTCGGCTGGCCGGACAAGCGCATCTGGATCAATCCCAGCCCCAACGCCGCCAGCCTGAACATGGCGCGTGCCTATGCCGGTACGGTGATGATCGAAGGCGCCACGCTCAGCGAAGGTCGCGGCACGACCCGCCCGCTGGAAGTGCTGTTCGGCGCGCCGGACGTGGATGCCAAGGCCGTGGCCACGGAAATGCATCGACTGGCACCGGATTGGCTATCGGGTTGCATCCTTAGGGATTGCTGGTTCGAGCCGACTTTCCACAAGCACGCAGGAAAGCTCTGCAACGCGCTGATGATACACGCAGAAGGTGATTTCTACGATCACGAGGCGTTCCGGCCCTGGCGACTGCAGGCGCTGGCATTCAAGGCCATCCGTTCGCTCTACCCGGAATACCCGATCTGGCGCGGCAAGGATTTCAAGTACGAATATACCGACGATGTCCTGGCGATCGACGTGATCAACGGCGGTCCGGCTCTGCGCGAATGGGTTGACGATCCGGCCGCGCAGCCCGGCGACCTGGACAGTCTGGCCGCTTCCGATGAAGCCGCCTGGCGCGAGGAAGTGGCGGACCTGCTGATCTACTGAGCAGGTGTCAGCCGGACGCGCTCATCGGTGTCGGTCGGCCGAACCAGGCTGCCGTCGGTCATGACGATCAGGCTGCACCCGTTCACTTCGTAGTCGACGGCGTGCATCGGCTCCAGTGTATCGGGACGCGCGGGATCGCGATACAACTGGGCATCGCCCTCCGCTCCCTGCACCAGGACAGGATCGTCCTCACAATTGTAACCATTGTCGGGGTCGATGACGGGCGTCTCCGGCGCGTCGGTTTCGATCTGGGGAGGCGGTGCCTGCTCGGAATCCTGCATTGCGTCCTGCGCCGTGGCGGGCACTCCTCCGGCCAGGACAAGGATCGGTATGATTGACTTCATCATGGCTATCCTCGTTTTCCTCCAGTTGGTTATCACAACGCGTGCCCGGCGGCAAAGTTGCGACCAAGGCTCCCACCGCCCCGCGTTTGCACATCCGGCGATTATGGGCGATTAGCCGGCAGAAGGGTGAGCGGCGGTAAACGGGGGCAGCCCGCGACCGAAACGGATCGCCCCACGAGGGAGAAACGGATGCTTACGCTCTACAGCTTCGGTCCTGGCGCCAACTCGATGAAGCCGACACTGGCGCTCTACGAAAAGGGGCTGGAATTCGAACACCGATTGCTGAACCCGGCGAAGTTCGAACACCACCAGGATTGGTACAAGCCAATCAATCCGCGCGGGCAGGTTCCCGCGCTCGACGACGACGGCCAGATCGTGACCGAAAGCACGGTCATCTGCGAATACCTGGAAGATGCACACCCGACCGATGTCAAGCTGCGACCGGATAGCCATTACGACGTTGCGCAGATGCGGGTTTGGACCAAGTGGGTGGACGAGTATTTCTGCTGGTGCGTCTCCACCATCGGCTGGCACCGCCATGTCAGCAAGATGGTGAAAGACCTGTCCGACGCGGAGTTCGACGAGGTCGTCTCCCGGATTCCCATCCCCGAGCAGCAAGTGAAATGGCGCCGCGCGAGGGAAGGGTTCCCGCAGGACATGCTGGACGAGGAGATGCGCAAGATCGCCGTCAGCGTCAGGCGGCTGGACGACCGCCTTCGCGATAACGAATGGCTGGCCGGCGGCGTCTACTCGCTGGCCGACATCTGCAACTTCGCCATCGCCAACGGCATGCAACACGGCTTTTCCGAAATGGTGAACCGGGACGACACGCCTGGTCTGGTGCGCTGGATCGAGCAGATCAACGAACGGCCTGCGGCAAAAGCGATGTTCGCCAGGGTGCCGCGGGAATTCTGAGCGCTTTTCTGCGTCTGACCTAGCCCTGCTTGCGGCTAAGGGTGCGCATGGCGTCGTCGAGGCCGTCGAGCGTCAGGGGGAACATGCGATCGCCCATGATCTGCCGGATCATCTGGGTGGACTGGGTATACTGCCATGTCCGCTCGGCCTTGGGGTTGAGCCAGGCGACTGCCGGATAGGTGTTGACCACGCGCTGCAACCAAACCTCGCCGGCTTCCTCGTTCATGTGCTCCACCGAGCCACCGGGCCAGGCGATCTCGTAGGGACTCATCGCAGCGTCGCCGACGAAGACGATCTTGTAATCGTGGCCGTACTTGTGGAGCAGGTCCCAGGTGGGAATGCGATCGTTCCAGCGGCGGGAATTGTCTTTCCACACACTCTCGTAGAGGCAGTTGTGGAAGTAGAAGAACTCCATGTTCTTGAACTCGCTGGTGGCCGCGCTGAAGAGCTCCTCGGTCACCTTCACGTGGTCGTCCATCGATCCGCCGACGTCGAGAAACAGCAGCAGTTTCACGGCATTGTGCCTCTCGGGGCGCATGCGGATATCCAGCCATCCCTGCTTGGCCGTGCCGCGAATGGTGGCATCGAGATCCAGTTCGTCGGCGGCGCCTTCGCGGGCGAACCGGCGGAGGCGGCGCAGCGCCACCTTGATGTTGCGCGTGCCCAGTTCCCGGCTTGAATCGAGGTTGGCGAACTCGCGCTTCTCCCACACCTTGATTGCCCTGCGGTGCTTGCTCTCACCGCCGATCCGAACGCCCGCCGGGTTGTAGCCGGAATGGCCAAAAGGGCTGGTTCCGCCGGTGCCGATCCATTTGTTGCCGCCCTCGTGACGGCCTTCCTGTTCTTCCAGACGCTTCTTCAGCGTCTCCATGATCTCGTCCCAGTCACCCAGCTGCTCGATCCTGGCCCGCTCTTCCTCGCTCAGGAACTTCTCGGTGATCGCACGCAACCAGTCCTCGGGAATCGTCGCCCGATCCTCGCCCGCGTCCGTGATGATCCCGTGGAAGACCTTGTGAAACACCTGGTCGAAGCGGTCGAGCAGCCCTTCGTCCTTCACGTAGGTCGCGCGGGCGAGGTAATAGAAGTCCTCGGGCCTGCGCTCGATCACGTCGCTTTCCAGCGCCTCGAGCAGAGTGAGATGCTCCTTCAGGCTGGCGCGGATCCCGGCCCTGCGCAGTTCGTCGACGAAGTTGAGGAGCACGCGCCAGCCCCGCTCAGCGGTTCTCGCGGCGGGCCATGAAGGCGAGGCGTTCCAGCAGCATGACGTCCTGCTCGTTCTTCAGCAGCGCGCCGTGCAGGGGAGGAATGGCCTTGGTCGCATCGCGGTTCTGCAGCACGTCCAGCGGCATGTCCTCTACCAGCAGCAGCTTCAGCCAGTCGAGCAGTTCGGAGGTGGAAGGCTTCTTCTTCAGACCCGGCACTTCGCGCAGCTCGTAGAAGATTTCCAGCGCCTGGCTGACGAGGCGCTTCTGGATGTCGGGGAAATGCACGTCGATGATTTCGCGCATCGTCTCGTCATCAGGGAACTTGATGTAGTGAAAGAAGCAGCGGCGCAGGAATGCATCCGGCAGTTCCTTCTCGTTGTTGGAGGTGATGACGACGATCGGCCGTTCTTTCGCCTCGATCCGTTCGCCCGTCTCGTAAACGTCGAACTCCATGCGATCGAGCTCCTGCAGCAGGTCGTTGGGAAACTCGATATCGGCCTTGTCGATCTCGTCGATCAGCAGCACCGGCAGCTCCGGCGAAGTGAAGGCTTCCCACAGCTTGCCCTTGCGAATGTAGTTCGAAATGTCGTGAACGCGCTCGTCGCCCAGCTGGCCATCGCGCAGGCGCGCCACGGCATCGTATTCATAGAGACCCTGCTGCGCCTTCGTGATGCTCTTCACGCCCCATTCGATCAGCGGCGCATCGATGGCCTTGGCGATCTCGTGCGCCAGCACCGTCTTGCCGGTGCCCGGCTCTCCTTTCACCAGCAGCGGGCGGCGAAGGGTAACAGCGGCGTTCACCGCCACTTTCAGGTCGTCGGTCGCGACGTAGGTTTCGGTGCCGGTAAAGCGCTGGGTCATTCGGGAGCCTTGGTTGCCTGGATGCGCGAGCTAGTCATGACAAGCCGCAGGGGCAAGGCCGGGGTCCGCCCGGAAAGTGAAACGAACCAAACAGCTTGCGATTGCGCGGTGCGCTTAAATGCCCGGTAACCATATGGCCCTAGGGCGAATATCGAACGAGACAACGCAAGGGTCAAAAATGGAACACAGTCTGCCGGCCAAGCCGGAAGCCGCCGATATCGACGGGGTTTCGCTCTATTGCGGGGAGGTGACGGTCGGATGTTCCGACGTGGCGGGCATCGTGCAGGACGTCATCACCTCTTTCGGCGCTTTGCGGCGGGAACACGAGGCCTTGCAGGGCACGGTGCGCGCGCTGGACGAGGACCAGAGCAGGGTCACCGATGCCTGCGACGAGGCTCGCGTGCTGTCGGGTCGCGCCATGTCGCGCCTCGACGACGGGCGCAACCAGATTGCCGCCTCCATCACCCAGATCGGCACCCTGCTGGAAGCAGTGAAGACGCTGACCAATCACGTGACCGGCTTTGCCGGGGCGATGGAACAGGTGAAACGCACCTCTCTGGAAATCACCGAGATCGCTGATCGCACCAACATCCTGGCGCTGAATGCCGCCATCGAGGCGGCACGCGCCGGCGATGCCGGGCGTACGTTCTCGGTGGTCGCGAACGAGGTGAAGGATCTTTCCGCCGAGGTGCACAAGGCCAGCGACGAGATTACGCGCACGGTGGAAGCGCTGTCGCGCGAAGGCGACGAGGTGATCGAGCAGATCAACAGCGGCGCGCAGGCGAGCAAGAGGGCGGAAACTTCGGTCGAGGCAATCGAACGCAGCATCGCCGAAGTGTGCGACCTGATTTCCGAAGTCGACGCGCAGAACGATACCATCGTGCGCAGCACCGGCACCATCAGCAAGCACGTGCACCGGGTGCAGGACGTCCTCGACGGGTTCTCGACCGTCGCCAGCGAGGGCGAAGGCCGCCTGACGCAGGCTCATACGCGGATCGAGGGCCTCGAACTCACCGCCAGCGCCATGTTCGATTCCCTCGTGAAGGCCGGGCTTTCCCCGAACGACGACGAAATGGTCGCCATTGCGCAGGACTATGCCCGCGAAATCGTCGAAAGCACCGAGAAGGCGCTGGCGGCGGGCGATCTTTCGGCGGATAGGCTCTTCGACCGCAACTATGTCGAAATTCCCGGCAGCAATCCCAGGCGCTATCGCACCGGGCTGACCGAATTCGCGGATCGCTGCTGGCAGCCGATGCTGGACCGCTTCACCGACAGCGACCCCCGCATCTGCGCGACCGCCTGCACCGACATGAGCGGTTTCCTGCCGACGCACCTTTCCCGTCATTCGCGCCCGCCCACGGGTGACCTGGCGCACGATACGCAGTACTGCCGCAACGGCCGCAAGATCCTCGATCCCGTGGACGAACGCGCCAAGGCCAGCACCGCGCCTTTCATGATGGCGGTATACCGGCAGGAACGCGACGGACAGCACTACCAGGTGGTTCGCAACGTCTATGTGCCGCTGGTGATCGACGGTCGGCGCTGGGGCGACCTGGAAGTGGCCTACGCCCTCGATTGAGGGGCCACTGCGCCGATCATGCGTCGATCAGGTCGCGGTCGATCTCGCCCGCGCGGTTCTGGATGAAATTGAAACGGTGTTCCGGATTGCGGCCCATCAGCTGGTCGACCAGTTCCTTCACCGCGAAACGCTGTTCGTGCTGATCGGGCAGGGTGATGCGGACCAGTGAGCGCGTGGCGGGGTTCATGGTGGTTTCGCGCAATTGCTGCGGGTTCATCTCGCCAAGGCCCTTGAACCGGCTCACGTCCACCTTCTTGCCCTTGAAGACCGTTTCCTCCAGCTCGGCGCGATGCGCGTCGTCGCGGGCATAACGGCTCTCCTTCCCTGCGGTCAGACGATAGAGCGGGGGCTGGGCGAGGTAGAGGTGCCCGCCGCGAACCAGTTCCGACATTTCCTGGAAGAAGAACGTCATCAGCAAGGTCGCGATGTGCGCCCCGTCGACGTCGGCGTCGGTCATGATCACGACCCGGTCGTACCGCAGGTTTTCCGGATCGCAGTCCTTACGCGTTCCGCAGCCCAGCGCCAGCGCGAGGTCGGCGATCTCGGAGTTGGCGCGGATCTTGTCGGCCGTGGCGCTGGCGACGTTTAGGATCTTGCCGCGAATGGGCAGGATGGCCTGCGTCTTGCGATCGCGCGCCTGCTTGGCGCTGCCACCGGCGGAATCGCCTTCCACGATGAAAAGCTCGGTCTCGGCGTCGGTTTCCCCGCTGCAATCGGTGAGCTTGCCGGGCAACCGCAGCTTCTTGGCATTCGTCGCCGTCTTGCGCTTGATCTCGCGTTCCTGCTTGCGCTTGAGGCGTTCCTCCATGCGCTCCATCACGGAGCCGAGCAGCGCCTTACCACGCTCCATGTTGTCGGACAGGAAATGGTCGAAGTGGTCGCGCATGGCGTTCTCGACCAGGCGCGCGGCTTCGGGGCTGGTCAGCCGGTCCTTCGTCTGGCTCTGGAACTGCGGATCGCGGATGAAGACGGAAAGCATGATTTCCGCGCCGGTCATCACGTCGTCCGCGGTGATATCCTTCGCCTTCTTCGTGCCGGTAAGCTCGCCGAAGGCCCGCAAGCCCTTGGTCAGCGCGGCGCGCAGGCCCGCCTCGTGCGTGCCACCGTCGGGGGTGGGCACGGTGTTGCAGTACCAGCTCGTCGATCCGTCGGACCACAGCGGCCAGGCAACGGCCCACTCGGTGCTGCCCTGCTGAACGCCATCATCGTTTGCCGGAAAGTCCTGCTTGCCGGTGAAGAAATCGGCGGTGACGCATTCGCGGTCTCCGACCTGTTCCCTCAGGTGATCGGCAAGGCCGCCGGGGAACTGGAACGTCGCTTCTGCAGGTACGTCCTCGCTGACCAGCGACGGCGCGCACTTCCAGCGGATCTCGACACCTGCGAACAGGTAGGCTTTCGAGCGGGCCAGCTTGAACAGGCGCTTGGGATTGAACTTCCGGTCGCCGAAAATCTCGGTGTCGGGGACGAAGGTCACGCTGGTGCCGCGGCGGTTGGGGGTATCGCCGATCTTGGCGATCTTTCCCTGCGGCAGACCCCTTGAGAATTCCTGCGCGAAGACTTCCTTGTTGCGCGCCACTTCCACCCGCGTGAGGCTGGACAGCGCGTTGACCACAGATACGCCCACGCCGTGCAGGCCGCCGCTGGTGGCATAGGCCTTGCCGGAGAACTTGCCGCCCGAATGCAGCGTGGTGAGGATCACTTCGAGCGAAGACTTGCCGGGAAACTTGGGATGCTCGTCCACCGGGATGCCGCGACCGTTGTCGGTGATGGTCAGGCGGTTGCCTTCTTCCAGCACCATCTCGATGCGGCTGGCATGGCCCGCCACGGCCTCGTCCATCGCGTTGTCCAGCACCTCGGCGGCGAGGTGATGCAGTGCGCGGTCGTCGGTGCCGCCGATATACATGCCGGGGCGGCGCCGGACGGGCTCCAGGCCTTCCAGCACCTCGATCGAGGAGGAATCGTAATCGCCGCTGCCCTGCGGCGCGTTTTCGAACAGGTCGTCACTCATGCCCATGGATATAGGCGCGGGGAATCGCGCCTAACAAGCAGAGCGGCGCAGTTTTCCGGTATCCGGTCGCTCCTGGCCTTTCGAAGGTCAGAACCCGGTCGGTGCCGGATCGACGACGGTGAAGACCCCGTTGCCCACCTGACGCACTTCCATCGCGCGCTCGCCGACGCCGTCGCTGCGGAAGCGGATGGGGCCGTCGAGGCCCAGGAACCCGCCGTCGGCCAGCAGCAGGCTGACGGGAAGGTCGGTGCCCGGCTCCCACTCACGCGTGAGGCGAAGCGTCAGCAGGACGGCATCGTAACCCAGCGTGGCGATGCGGAACGGCTGCTCGCCGAAGCGCGACTGGTAGCTGCTGGCAAACTGGCGATAGCGGTCGTCGGGTACGGCCGCGAACCACGATCCGCGCATGGCGGCGGTGTTCAGCAGCTCGTCCTGCCGGCTCCACAGCTCGGTGCCGATGATGGAGGGCAGGGTGTCTCCGGCATCCTTGAGGCGCGGCGCCGCGACCGTCGCGAGGCGTGCGCTGTCGGCGATCAGCACGGTATCGAAGCCGCCACTGGTGGTCAGCCGGTCCGCCGCGCTGATGATGGAGGTGTTGCCCCGGTCGTAACGCTGCACGTCCACCACGGTGCCGCCCCGGGATCTCACCGCTTCCTCTGCCGCGGCGGTGGTACGGTTGCCGTAGTCCCCGCGCGGGGCGAGGATGGCGAAGCGCTGCGCGCCCTGGTCCATGGCGAAATCGACCGTGCGCTCCACCGACTGTTCCGGAATATGGCCCATCACGAAAACGTCGTTGCGGGCCACGGTGGTGTCGTTGGAGAAGGTGATCAGCGGCACGTCGTTCGGGCGGGCCTGTGCCAGCACCGCGCCCACGTTGTCACGCTGAAGAGGGCCGAGGATCAGGCGGTTGCCGTCGTTGATCGCGCGGCTGGCGGCAGCACCCGCACCCTCGCTGGTATCGTAGGTGGTGATGCGAAGGTTCTCCGCACCCGTATCGAGCAGCGCCATGGTGGTGGCATTGGCGATGGACTGGCCGACCTCGGCATTGGACCCGCTCAACGGCACCAGCAGGGCTACGCGGTGGCGGCCCTGGTCGTCGGGCAACACGGCCTGGTCCGGCCCGGTTGGCTGGGTCGTTACCGGCCCGGTGCGATCCGGCGCGGTGGTGTCCGCGCCGGGTATGACCTGACAGGCCGCCAGCAGCAGACTGCCCAGGCCGACTGCTACAATGCGTTTCAAATTACCCAACATGCTTGCTTGCTCCGCTGAACCTGGTCCATGGCCGCAATCGTGAGCGAACCAAGCGACCCTCTTTCTCCCGGCCTCTATATAGTCGCGACGCCGATTGGCAATCTTGGCGACATCACCGTGCGCGCCAGCGACGTGCTTGCGCGGTGCGATGGAATCGCCTGCGAGGATACGCGGGTGACGCAGAAACTTATCAGGCACTTGGGAATATCCAAGCCGCTCTGGCGCTACGACGACCATTCGGCCCCGAACGACCGGACGCGCCTGATCGATTCGATGCGGGAGCGTGCGGTGGCTCTGGTGAGCGATGCGGGCATGCCGCTGGTGTCGGACCCGGGCTTTCGCCTGGTCCGCGAGGCGCGCGAGGCCGGCATCCCCATCACCGCGCTGCCGGGCGCCAATGCGCCGCTGACGGCCCTGGCCATGTCGGGCCTGCCCAACGACCGCTTTCTGTTTGCAGGCTTCCTGCCGCCCAAGGACAAGGCTCGGGCCGAGGTGCTGGAGGAACTCGGCCGGGTTCGCACGACGCTGATCTTTTTCGAAACCGCGCCGCGCCTCACGAAGAGCCTGGCCGCTATCGCCAGCGTGTTGCCCGGGCGGGAGGTGGCCGTGGCGCGTGAACTGACCAAGATCTACGAGGAATGTCGCAGCGGTTCTCCGGAAGACCTGCTTTCCCATTACGAGGCGCATCCACCCAAGGGCGAGATCGTGCTGCTGGTCGGCCCGCCGCCGGAGGTGGAGCACGACGCCGACGATGCCGAGGCCATGCTGCGCGAACTGCTTGAAACCGAAAAGCCATCCCAGGCCGCGGCGCAGGTCGCCAAGGCTACCGGCATGGACCGCAAGGCGCTCTACGCCCGGGCCATGGAACTGAAATCGCAATGAAGCGCCAGCTTGCGGAGCAACGCGGTCGCAAGGCCGAGGACGAAGCCGCGCGCTGGCTGGAAGGGCAGGGCTGGGATATCGTCGCTCGCCGCCGCAAGACGAAGGTGGGGGAGATCGACCTTGTCGCAAGGCGCGAAGGGCTGATCGCCTTCATCGAGGTGAAATGGCGCCAGCGCGCCGCCGATCTCGACCTGGCGATCGACGAATACCGCCTTTCGCGCGTGGCTGCTGCCGCCGAAAGCGTGGCGCACGAATATGCCGGGCAGGGCGAAGACTTGCGGATCGACGTGATCCTGCTTGCACCCGGAAGCCAGCCTCGCCACATCGAAAACGCCTGGATGCCGTGAGGAAGAGAGCATGAGCCTGAGAGTAGCCGTCCAGATGGACCCGCTGGAGAGCATCAAGATTGCCGGGGACTCCAGCTTTGCCCTGATGCTGGAAGCGCAGGCGCGCGGGCATTCCGTGTGGCACTACGACGTGGACTCGCTGGCCTGGTACGATGGCCGGATTACCGCCTGGGCGAAGCCGGTCACCGTGCAGCGGGTGGAGGGCGATCATTTCTCCGCTGGCGAACTCGCCCGGATCGACCTTGGCAAGGACATCGACGTCGTGCTGATGCGGCAGGATCCGCCGTTTCACCTCGGCTACATCAGCGCGGCATTGCTGCTGGACCGCCTGAAGGGCACCACGCTGGTGAGCAACGATCCTCGCGAGGTAATCAACGCGCCGGAAAAGATGTTCGTGCTGGATTACGCGCGTTTCATGCCGCCCACGCTGATCGCGCGAAAACTCGAGGACGTGCTGGATTTCCAGAAGGAACACGGCGCTGTGGTGGTGAAGCCGCTTCACGGCAACGGCGGCAAGGCGATCTTCAAGATCGACGAGGACGGCACCAACATTACCGCCCTGTTCGAGGTCTTCAACCAGACCTGGCCCGAGGCGCACATGGTGCAGCCCTTCCTTCCCAGCGTGGCCGAGGGCGACAAGCGGATCGTGCTGGTGGACGGCGAGGTGGCAGGCGCGATCAACCGCAAGCCGGGGAAGGGGGAGTTCCGCTCCAACCTTGCCCAAGGCGGCTCCGCCGAGGCCAGTCAGCTGACCGAGCGTGAGCGGGAAATCTGCGACGCCATGGGTCCGGAACTGAAACGCCGGGGCCTCACCTTCGTCGGCATCGACGTGATCGGCGGCGAATGGCTGACCGAGATCAACGTGACCAGTCCGACCGGGATCGTCGCCATCGACAAGTACAACGGCACCAACACTCCCGGCATGATCTGGGACGCGCTGGAGCGGAGACACGCCGCGATCGGCCCCGTGGCCACGGCGCGGGGAGGATAGAATACGCGCCTTTGTCGTTATTCGCTCATGGACACCCTCATCATCGACCTGATCGAGCAGGGCGGATACTTCGGCATCTTCCTGCTGATGGCGCTGGAAAACATCGTTCCGCCTGTACCGAGCGAAGTGATCATGGGCATCGGCGGCCTGCTGGTGCAGCGCGGCTCCATGGAGTTCTGGCCACTGCTGTTTATCGGCACGCTGGGCACGGTGGCCGGGAACTACTTCTGGTACTGGATAGGCGACAAGTGGGGCTATCAGCGGCTGGAGCCATTCGTGGAGCGCTGGGGCCGGTGGCTTACCGTCGACTGGGAGCACATCGTCAAGGCGCAGGTCTTCTTTCACCAGCGCGGCCACTGGGTGGTGTTCTTCCTGCGCTTCTCGCCTTTCCTCCGCACGATCATCTCGCTGCCCGCGGGCCTGGCGCACATGCCGTTGACGCGTTTTTTCGGCTACACCTTTGCCGGATCGCTGATTTGGAACGCGCTGCTGATCAAGGGCGGCGAGTGGCTGGGGCACTGGCTGGAAGATTCGCAGCACATCATAGGCTGGATCATCCTTGGCCTGATCGCCCTGACCATCGTCGGCTACCTGTGGCGCGTCTTCACCTGGGTTCCGCGCGCTGAGCGGAGCGAGGACTAGTCGGCGCTTCTCGAACCCTTTTCGCGCGGGTGGGCGTCGCGATAGGCTTCCAGCATCTTGGCAGCGTCCACCTTCGTATAGATCTGCGTGGAGCCCAGGCTGGCGTGGCCGAGCAGTTCCTGCAAGCTGCGAAGGTCCGCGCCCGATCCCAGCAAGTGCGTGGCAAAGCTGTGGCGCAGCGCATGGGGCGTGGCGGTTGACGGCAGGCCCAGCGCTTTCCGGGCCCGCGCCATCGCCTTTTGCACCGTTCCCTGAGACAGCGCGCCGCCGCGCGTGCCCCTGAACAACGGTTCTCCCCTCTCCAACTCATGCGGACAGGCGCGCGCATAAACCGCCACGGCTTCGCGCACGATCGGGATCAACGGAACGACGCGCTGCTTGCTGCCCTTGCCGGTGACGACCAGCGTTTCGCCCAGCGGCAGGTCGTCTGCGGTCAGGGACAGCGCTTCTGCGATACGCAGACCCGCGCCATACATCAGCAACAGCACGGCAGCATCGCGCTTGCCGGTCCAGTCGCTGGCGGCGGTTCCCTGCACCATCTCGGTCAGGCCCACTGCCTCGTCGGGCGTAACGGGGCGAGGCAGGCCCTTCTTGATGCGGGGCCCGCGCAGGCGCGGCGCGGTACCGGGTTCGGCGCCCACCTGCTCGCGCGCGTAGCCGATGAAGCCCTTAAGGGCGGAAAGTTCGCGCGCGGCGGAGACATTGCCGATCCCCTCCGCGCGGCGAGCCGCGAGGTGGCCGCGCAAGTCGCGCGTGGTCACGTCCGCAACGCTGCGCCATTCCGAAAGGCCCAGCGCCAGCAGCAATCGTTCCGCCGTGGCGACATAGGCGCGAACGGTATGCGGGCTGCGTCGCCGCCCCGTCGCCAGATGGTCGCGCCATTGGTCGAGAAGGACCGTGGCGCTCATCCCGACACCAGTTCGTCGGCTACCAGTTCCCCCAGAAGAGCATCGAGCAGCGGCATGCCCTCCGGCGTCACGCCGATCCGCGCTCCATCCCTCCAGGCCATGCCAAGGGCGACGTATTGCGTGACTTTGTCGTGCAGGATCAGCCTGTCGGAGGCGATACCGAAACGGTTTTCGAGGTCGGCAAGGTCAATGCCCTCTCCAACACGCAGCCCCATCAGAAGGGCTTCCGACGCCTGCTCCGCCATGCCGAGGGGCCGCTCCTCCTTCAAGCCGTGACCGTTGCGCGCCACGGCATCCAGCCAGTTCTCCGGCTTCTTGTGGCGCACCGTGGCCATTCCCGAGCGGCGACCGTGGGCTCCGGGTCCGATGCCGGCATAGTCCTGGTATCGCCAGTACGTCAGGTTGTGGCGGCTTTCCTCACCGGGGCGCGCGTGGTTGCTGATCTCGTAGGCGGGCAGGCCGGCCGCGGTCGTCAGCTCCTGCGTCAGCGCGAAGAGATCGGCCGCGCGGTCGTCGTCCAGCGGCGTGAACCCGCCGCGCCGGACATCGGTGGCAAAGCGCGTGCCCGGCTCGATGGTCAGCTGGTAGAGCGAAAGGTGCCCGGTCCCGAAATCCAGCGCGCGCGAAAGCTGGTCCCTCCAGTGGCGGGGCGACTGGCCGGGAAGCGCATAGATCAGGTCGAACGATACGCGCCCGAACACGCTCCGGGCTGTATCGAGTGCGGCAAGGCCCTCTGCCGAATCGTGCAATCGCCCTAGGAACTGCAGCGCATCGTCATCGAGCGACTGCAGGCCGAGCGAGACGCGATTCACTCCGGCTGACGCAAGCGATGCGAAATTCGCCGCTTCGACCGACGATGGATTGGCTTCCAGCGTAATTTCGATGCCCGGCGCGAAACCCCACAGTCGTTCCGCCTCGCCCAGCAGCGTCTCGACGAGGGAAGGGGGCATCAGCGAAGGCGTGCCGCCTCCGAAAAAGATCGAATGCAACGGTTCGCCCGCGGCGACTTCGGCTTCATGGCGCAGGTCTGCCAGCAACCCAGCCTCCCATGCCTTAGCGTCCACCGTATCGCGGACATGCGAATTGAAGTCGCAATAAGGGCATTTTGCGAGACAGAAGGGCCAGTGAATGTAGAGCGCGCGCGCCATGTGCCTGAATTTCAGCCTCCGTTAACGCGCAATAGCCAAGGTGGGCGCATGGGAAAAGGACGGGTCGTCATCGCCGCACTTGCGGCCGTTGGAATCTTCGCAGCAGTCGGCGCTCCGCTGGCCGCCCAGCATCGCGAGCGTATCAACCCCTTCGCAATGGACCTGCTGGCCGCGCACAACGATGCCCGCGCCGACGTGGGCGTGCCGCGGCTCGAATGGAGCAACCGCCTGGCAAGGCAGGCCCACGAATGGGCGGAGCACCTTGCGCGCGAGGGCCGGATGATCCACGCGGACCGCACGCAGCGGGCCGGGGCGGGCGAGAACCTGTGGATGGGCCATGCGGGCTACTACAGCGCGGAAACGATGGTCGGCGGGTTCGTCGATGAGCGCCGCCACTTTCGCAACGGCAGCTTCCCGCAGGTATCCCAGACCGGCAACTGGCGCGACGTCGGGCACTACACGCAGGTGATCTGGCGCGATACGCGCGAAATCGGCTGCGCCGTCGCACGCGGGCAGACCAACGATTTCCTCGTCTGCCGCTACTGGCCGGCAGGCAACATCTACAACCAGCGGGTTTTCTAGGTTCCGAACTGGTCGGCCTTCAGCTTGGCGAAGGCATCGGCGCGGTGGCTGATGGCGTGCTTTTCCTCCGGGTCGAGCTCGGCGAAAGTCTGCTCGCGGCCTACCGGCACGAACACCGGATCGTAGCCGAAGCCCATGGTGCCGCGCGGCGGCCAGGTGAGGGTGCCGTCCGCCCGGCCCTCGTAAACCACGTATTCGCCATCGGGCCAGGCGAGAGCGAGGACGCAGGAAAACCAGCAGTCGCGCGCGGCGTCCGGCCCCTTCGCCTGCAACATCCCTTCCACCTTGCCCATGGCCATGTACCAGTCGCGGCCCGGCTCTCCCTCGAACCATTGCCGTTCCGCCCAGTCGGCGGTGTAGACACCGGGCCGCCCGTCGAGAGCAGCCACCGACAGTCCGCTGTCGTCGGCCAAGGCGGCCAGGCCCGAAGACTCCGCCGCGGCCCGCGCCTTGATCAGCGCGTTCTCGACGAAGGTCTTCCCGGTTTCAGGAGGCTCGGGCAGGCCCAGCGAACCCGCCGAAATGCAATCGAGCCCGTGGGGCTCCATCAACCTGGCGATTTCCTTAAGCTTGCCCGCGTTGTGCGTGGCAATCACCAGCTTGCCGCCTCCCAGCTTGCGGCTCATTTTACGGCCTGGTCCTGCGCCTTGAAGATTTCCCCGCAGCCCATCTGGGCTAGGCGCAGCAGGCGGAGCAAACCTTCCTCGTCATAGGTCGCGCCCTCTGCCGTGGCCTGAACCTCGGCGATCTGGCCGCCTTCGATCAGCACGAAGTTGGCGTCTGCGTCCGCAGCCGAATCCTCGTCATAGTCGAGGTCCAGCACCGGCGTGCCCTTGTGAATGCCGCAGGAAATGGCGGCGACCTTGGCGGTGAGCGGATCATCCTTGATCGCGCCTGCTTCCATAAGCTTGTTGACCGCAAGACGCAGCGCCACCCAGGCACCGGAAATGGAAGCCGTGCGGGTTCCGCCGTCGGCCTGGATCACGTCGCAATCCAGGGTAATCTGGCGCTCGCCCAGCTTTTCCATGTCGCATACGGCGCGCAAGGACCGGCCGATCAGCCGCTGGATTTCCTGCGTGCGGCCGCTCTGCTTGCCCTTCGCCGCCTCGCGCGAGCCGCGGGTGTGCGTGGCGCGGGGAAGCATCGAGTATTCGCCGGTGACCCATCCCTGGCCCTTGCCCCGCAGCCACGGCGGGATGCGCTCCTCGACCGAGGCGGTGCACAGTACGCGCGTATCGCCGAAGCTGATGAGGCAGGAACCCTCGGCGTGCCGGGTAAAGCCGGTTTCGATGGTGATGGCGCGCATTTCGTCGGGCGCACGGCCGGAAGGTCGCATGGAATTCTCCGATTGAGGCATTTGCGCGACCGGCCCTAGCGACTAGATAGGGCGCTGTCATGGCTTCTCCACCGATCACCGAACTGACAACCCGCGCGAAGGAAATTTTCCGCCTCGTCGTCGAGGACTATCTCGCCAGCGGACAGCCGGTGGGCTCAAAGACGCTGGCGCAGCGCGGAGAAGTGAACCTGTCGCCCGCCTCGATCCGCTCCGTCCTTAGCGAACTGGAAGGCTTCGGCCTGCTGGCCGCGCCGCATACCAGCGCCGGGCGGATGCCCACCGACCTTGGACTGCGGCTGTTCGTCGACGGCATCATGCAGGTGGCCGAACCCACGCGGGCGGAACGCGCCGCCATCGAGAAGCAACTGGCGGAGCCAGGTCCGATCGAGGAGGCCTTGGAGACCACGAGCGCGCTGCTTTCGAGTCTCTCCGGCGCGGCGGGTATGGTGATGGTGCCGCAGCGCGAGGCGCGCCTCTCGCAGATCAACCTGGTACCATTGGACGACAGCCGCGCGCTGGCGGTGCTGGTGAGCGAGGATGGCCACGTCGAAAACCGCGTGCTCGACCTGCAAGGTGCCGCGAGCGCCTCGGCGCTTCAGGAAGCGAGCAATTACATCTCCGCCCGGCTTCGGGGGCGCACGCTGGCGGAGGCGGCGAAGGCGATACAGGCCGAGATCGCCTCCGGCCGCAGCGAGCTCGACGAAGCGAGTCGCCAGCTGGTGGAAGCAGGCATTGCCACATGGAGCGAGGACGCGGCCAAGCGCCCTGTGCTGATCGTGCGCGGGGCCTCCAACCTTCTCGACGAAGGCGCGGCGAACGATCTGGAACGCGTCCGGCAATTGCTCGACGACCTTGAAAACAAGCAGTCGGTGGCGCAATTGCTCGACAGCGCGAGGCAGGCGGAATCGACGCGGATCTTCATCGGCGCTGAAAATCGCCTCTTCGCATTGTCCGGCTCGTCCGTTATCGCCGCACCCTATCGCGACCGCGAGGGCAAGGTGGTCGGCGTGCTGGGCGTGATCGGTCCCACGCGCTTGAATTACGCCCGCGTGGTTCCCATGGTGGACTTCACCGCCCATTCCCTGGGCAAGAGATTTGGTTAGCGAGACAAATGAACGACAACGACAAGAACCGCGACGAAGCGGCTGAAAAGGAATTGGAAGGCGTTCCCGAGGAAATGCTGTCCGACGAGCTTGCCGAGGGCGAGGAGGAGGATGGCGAGGGCGATCTGACCGAAGCGCTGGAGCAGCTTCGCGGCGACCTCGAGGCGGCCAAGCAGGAAACCCTCTACGCCAAGGCAGAGGCGCAGAATCAGCGCCGTCGCCTGGAGAAAGAGGTGCAGGACGCGCGCAACTACGCTGCCACCGGCTTTGCCCGCGATATCCTGAGCGTTGCCGACAACCTCGCACGTGCCATCGACGCGATTCCGGAGGACTTGCGCGAAGACAGCAAGTTCAAGGGTCTCGTCACCGGCATCCAGGCCACCCAGCGGGAACTGGACAAGGTCTTCACCCAGCACGGCATCAGTCGCATTGCTGCCATGGGAATGCCGCTCGATCCCAATCAGCATCAGGCCATGATGGAAGTGCCGACCAACGATGCCGAGCCGGGCACGATCGTGCAGGAAATGCAGTCGGGCTACATGATCAAGGATCGCCTGCTTCGCCCCAGCATGGTCGGCGTCGCGCGCAAGCCCGAATAGTTTCCGGCGACCGGGCGGAACCAGCGTTCGATTCATCCGTAACTTCTTGCAGACAGGGAGAAACGGAGACTTACAATGAAGAAGCTTTTGCTTGCCCCTGCGCTGGTCGCATCAACCCTTGGCCTTGGCGCCTGCGCCGAGAATTACGCGGTTGAAGGTGGCCTTGCCGGCGCCGCTGCCGGTGCCGGTGCTGCCGCCCTTCTGGGTGAGGACATCGAGACCTACGCCCTGGCCGGCGCTGCAATCGGCGGCGTCGTCGGCTACGCCACCGACAAGAACGACGAGTGCGACGGCTATTACGGCGATGGTCGCTATGTCGATGACGATTGCCGCTACAACGACCGTTACGCGCGTTACTGGTAATGCATAGAGGCGCCGCCGATCCAACCGGCGGCGCCCTTTCATTTCCGCGTCAGCATATCCTCGATTTCCTCCACCGTCCGAAGGTCGGCGAAGATCAGCGCCATGCTGTCCAGCGTTCCGGCGTGGGACTCGTCGCTTAGCGCTGCACAGGCATCGACTGCCATGACGACGCGGTAGTTCAGCTGCATCGCATCGCGCGCAGTGCTCTCGCAGCAGCAGTTGGTCAGCGTGCCGGAAATGATCAGGTTCTCGATCCCCCGTTCGCGAAGAACGTCGTGCAACTCGCTGGTTCCGGGCGTGAAACCACTGAAACGGTGCTTGTCGACGAGCAGGTCGCTGTCCTCGATCTCGATGCCCGGCCACATCTCCCAGTAATCGGCGCCGGGTGTGAAGGCGTCCCGATGCGCACCGATCCCGTCCAGCATCCGTTCGGCGAATATCGGCCAGGCGGCGGGTCCGTCAGGGTCGGGCGTAGTGAAACGCAGGAACACGTTGACCCCGCCGGCCGCGCGGATTGCCCGGCTCAGACGGTTGATCTCGTCCACCACTTCGCGCGCATGCGGAACTTCGACAGGTGCGCCTTCGGCAACGAAGCCGTTCTGCATGTCGACGACGAGATGGGCGGTCTTCGTCGCGTCGATCTGCTGCCAGATATTGCGAACCTCGCCGCGCGCCTGCGCGTGGCGGTCCAGTATCGCGGTGTGATCCACTTCGTGAGCCATGCTTGTCTCCTATCGCTTCGCCCCGGGAAAATTCACCAGCACGTCGTAGGCGGCAGGGTCTGCCACGCCTGCAAGCTTGAATCCATTGCGCAGCAGGAATGCGTGCTCGACGATCCGGGCCTGCTGCTCGATGCCGTACTTGGTCAGCGGCCAGCCCGGTTTCAGCGTGTAGTCGTAACTTGCCCAGGGCATGCGGTTGAGCACGAGGTACCAGTCGCCGCGCGTCTGCGTCTGCCAGACATGCGTCATCTCGTGGATGAAGAGCGCCTGCCGGTTGATCGAGGCGGTGGCGAAATCCTCGCAATAGGCCTCGCCCAGCGGATGGAAATGGATATGCCCGCGCGGAGCCATCGTGATGCGCCTGGGCTGGAAAAACGCCCACTTGCGCCGCCTGATGAGGACCTTTCCATAGTCCACGGCGTCGCCGAACATGGACCGGGCGAGCACGACCTCGCCTGCGCCCAGCGGTCTTTCGCCGCCGATGGGGCAGGGGGCCGGGCTCGCTTCGGTCATGCGCGCGGGCGGACCTTCGTCATTCCGCCTCTGCTTCCTCGCCCGGAGCGTCGCCCGGTGCGCGGATCTGTGCCGGGAAACTGACCTTGTCGCCGCCCACGAAAGTCAGCGTGACTTCCGCCTCCCCGCCGACTTCCAGCGTATCGTCGAGATCCATCGCCATCACGTGATAGCTGCCCGGCTCGAACGCCAGCGTCTCGCCCGCGGGCACGTCGAGCTGCATCAGTTCGTCCATCGAAGGCTCGAGGTTCCAGGTGCCCATCTGGTGCAGAACCGCGCTCTGCGCTCCGGCCACGTGGGCCGCGCGGATCATGCGATTGCGTTCGCTCGCATTCTCGATCTCGAAATAGACGGCGGCCGGGTTTCCGGCGACGGCGGGCATGGCCATCCACGCGTCGCTGACCGTAATTCCTTCAGGCGCATCGGGCTCTGCATCGACGGGTTCCTGCGTTTCGCCGCCGCAGGCTGTCGTGGCCATGACCATGCCAAGCGCAGCCGCAGCCGCGAGAATGCTCTTGCTATTCATCATATTCCCCTCTCGAACTCTGGTCGGATTTCTAGTCCGCGCGTTCCCTTGTGCCAAGCAAAAGCACTCCTATATCCGCCATCGTTACACAGCTTTTATCGAGCTGCCGAATGGCTTCGCCGCGGGATCGGGAGGCCGACAGTGCAGCGTCCAACACTCTAAGAGATGGGGAATTATGAGCAAGATTATCGGTATCGACCTCGGAACCACCAACAGCTGCGTTGCCGTGATGGAGGGTGGAAAGCCCAAGGTTATCGAGAATTCCGAAGGCGCGCGCACGACGCCCTCGATTGTCGCCTTCACCAAGGATGACGAGCGACTGATCGGTCAGCCGGCCAAGCGCCAGGCAGTCACCAATCCCGACAACACCCTGTTCGCGATCAAGCGCCTGATCGGTCGCCGGTTCGACGATCCGACCACCAAGAAGGACATGGATCTCGTCCCTTACGACATCGTGAAGGGCAAGAACGGCGATGCATGGGTGGAAGCCGGTGGCGAGGAATATTCGCCCAGCCAGATTTCTGCCTTCATCCTGCAGAAGATGAAGGAAACCGCCGAGAGCTATCTGGGCGAAACCGTTTCCAAGGCCGTGATCACGGTCCCCGCCTATTTCAACGACGCGCAGCGCCAGGCGACCAAGGACGCCGGCCAGATCGCCGGTCTCGAGGTGGAGCGGATCATCAACGAGCCGACCGCGGCGGCGCTGGCCTATGGCCTCGACAAGGAAGACGGCAAGACCATCGCCGTCTACGACCTTGGCGGCGGTACCTTCGACATCTCCATCCTGGAAATCGGTGATGGCGTGTTCGAGGTGAAGTCGACCAATGGCGACACCTTCCTGGGCGGCGAGGATTTCGACAGCGCGATCGTCGAATACCTGGCGAACGAGTTCAAGAAGAAGGAAAACATGGACCTGCGCAAGGACAAGCTTGCGCTACAGCGTCTGAAGGAAGCGGCTGAAAAGGCCAAGATCGAGCTGTCCAGCTCGCAGCAGACCGAAGTCAACCTGCCCTTCATCACCGCGCGCATGGAAGACGGATCTTCCACGCCGCTGCACCTGGTGGAAACCATCACCCGCTCCAAGCTGGAGCAGCTGGTCGGCGACCTGGTGAAGCGCACGCTGGATCCGTGCAAGAAGGCGCTGGAAGATGCCGGCGTTTCCAAGGACGACATCGACGAGGTGATCCTGGTTGGCGGCATGACCCGCATGCCCAAGGTTCGCCAGGTCGTGGAAGAGTTCTTCGGCTCCAAGCCGCACACCGGCGTGAACCCGGACGAAGTCGTGGCGATGGGCGCCGCCATTCAGGCCGGCGTTCTGCAGGGCGACGTGAAGGACGTGCTGCTGCTGGACGTTACCCCGCTGTCGCTGGGTATCGAAACGCTGGGCGGCGTGTTCACCCGCATGATCGACCGCAACACCACGATCCCCACCAAGAAGACGCAGGTCTACTCCACCGCCGAGGACAACCAGGGCGCGGTGACGATCCGCGTGTTCCAGGGCGAGCGTGAAATGGCTGCCGACAACAAGATGCTGGGCCAGTTCGATCTCGTCGGAATTCCGCCGGCACCGCGCGGCGTCCCGCAGATCGAGGTGACCTTCGACATCGACGCCAACGGCATCGTGAACGTGTCTGCCAAGGACAAGGGCACCGGCAAGGAACAGCAAATCCGCATCCAGGCATCGGGCGGCCTTTCCGACACCGATATCGAACAGATGGTGCAGGACGCCGAGAAGTTCGCCGAAGAGGACAAGAAGCGCCGCGAGGCCGCCGAAGTCCGCAACAACCTCGACAGCCTGGTCCACGCGACCGAGAAGCAGCTGGAAGAGAACGGCGACAAGATCGATTCCGGCCTGAAGGGCGAGATCGAAACCGCCGTGTCGGAGGCCAAGGAGGCCCTGCAAAGCGACGACATCGACGCCATGAAGGCGAAGAGCGAGGCGCTGACCCAGGTCGCCATGAAGATGGGCCAGGCCATCTACGAGAAGGATCAGGCTTCCGGCGCAGATGCCGCAGCCGACGCCGCGGCTTCCGCAGACACCGAATCTCCCAGCGAGGAGGAAGAGGTAGTCGACGCGGAGTTCACGGAAGTGGACGACGAGAACAAGTCGTAATCCGAACGATGAAAAAGCAGTCCGCCACCGACGCCGCAAGCGCCGGTGGCGGTACGCTTTAGGGGATCACGAATGTCCGCGACCGATATTGATTTCTACGAATTGCTGGGCGTTTCCCGGGATGCCGACGGCGCGACGGTGAAGAGCGCCTATCGCAAGATGGCGATGAAGTATCACCCGGATCGCAATCCCGGCGACTCCGAAGCGGAGGCCAGGTTCAAGGCCTGCAGCGCCGCCTACGAAGTGCTGAAGGACCCGCAGAAACGCGCCGCATACGACCGCTATGGCCACCAGGCCTTCCAGCAGGGCATGAATGGTGGCGGCGGCCATCCCGGGGCCGATTTCGCCGATCTCGGCGACATATTCGAAACCATCTTCGGCAGCGCCTTCGGCGGCGGCGGAGGCGGTCGAGCCCGTCCGCGCCGGGGCGCCGACCTGCGCTACGACATGAAAGTCAGCCTGGAAGAGGCGTTTCACGGCAAGGAAGACGAGATCACCGTCGAGATTGCCGCCCAGTGCGACACCTGCAACGGATCGGGCGCCGAACCGGGCACCGGACGCCGTCGCTGCGAACTGTGCCATGGCCACGGCAAGGTACGCGCGCAGCAGGGCCTTTTCGTCATCGAACGTCCGTGCCCCACATGCAGCGGTCGCGGCGAGGTTCTGGAACAGCCGTGCGGATCCTGCCGCGGCGAGGGCCGCGTCGACAAGGAACAGACGCTGACGGTGGAAGTGCCGCCCGGGGTCGACAACGGCACCCGCATCCGGCTTTCGGGCAAGGGCGAGGCCGGGCCGATGGGCGCCCCTTCGGGCGACCTCTACATCTTCGTCCACGTCCAACCCCACGCGGTGTTCGAGCGTGAGGGCACTTCGCTGTTCACCCGCGTTCCCATAAGCTTCACGACCGCTGCGCTGGGTGACACCATCGAGATACCCGGCCTCGACGGCGAGAAGCACGCGATCGATATCCCGTCCGGCATCCAGTCGGGCCGGCAGCTGCGCAAGCGCGGGGCCGGCATGCCGGTGCTGCAAGGGCGCGGACGCGGCGACCTGGTGGTAGAGGTCATGGTGGAAACGCCCACCAGGCTATCCGGCCGCCAGAAGGAAATCCTGCGCGAATTCCGGGAAACCGAAACGGGCGAGGAATGTCCGGAGAGCCGCGGCTTCTTCAACAAGCTGAAAGATGCCCTGGGCGGATAGCCGAGGGCGGCGCTTGGCTGGCGCTCTTGGCCTTGCCGCCATGCTGCCAGCCTGCGCCGCCACGCCGTCCACCGGTCCGCGTTCCTGCGCGATTGACTACGCCGACATGCGCGACCGGGAGCTGGCGATCATCGAGACGGCAGAGGAGATCCTCTCGACCGTTTCCGAAAGCGAGCCAGGACCGGAGCAAATGGCGCAGTTGGAGCGGGGCCTTGCCCTGCTGGGAAGCCGGGAGAGGGTGGTCGATTCGCTCGACCTCTCGATCATCGAAAGCGCGGCGGCCATGCTTGCTTCAGAGGATCTGTGGGATTGGCAGGATGATCGACAGTGCGCACGCGCCGATGCCACGATCAGCCTGTTCTGCGCCCTGCAATTCGCCTCCATCGATGCGACGGGCAGCTATCAGCATCGCCGGACCGGACTGCAGGAAGTGCGGCTGGCCTTGCAGGATGCGACGCCGGGCCGCGACTACGCCCACAGGCTGCGCGATTTCAACAACGATCCACGCACGTCGCTGGAGGATGTCAGGGCCGTTCTGGATACGGCCTATGCAAGGGTTGAATACCGGCTAGCCATGCAGCAGGCCTGCGAATGGATTCCACCTCTGATGGAAATGGATCTGGCCGCCTAACCCAGCTTTGCGATAATCTCCCGCCGCAGCGAGTCCACGAGGTAGGCGGCGCAGTTGTCGCGTGTTTCCTCCTCATCGCAGATCGCCAGGAAGGCATCGCGTTTCGTGGCAAGACAATCCGCGGCGTCGTACCCACCCGGAACCGTCGAACAGACCAGGTCGATCATCCGCTCCGCCCCGTGCAGGCGTCCCCACAGGTAGTCGTTCTCGCGATACGCCCGGCTGAAGAATGCTCCGAAATTGAAGAACTCGGTCCCCCGCAGAGTCGCCGCGGTGCCACCATCGCGAATGGCGACGGCATCCTCCGGGCTGATGCGGTCAACCTTCACCGGGTCGAATTCGGTCAGGCCTTCGTTGCGAAGCAGGGGCAGGGTGGCGACGTCGTAGAACGGGAAGCCGAGATAGGCCAGAAGCACGCGCCGCCGCAGATCCTTGGGCATGGACTCCAGCGCCTCGCACAGCACCTGCTCGGACGCCTCGTCGGTTTCCCGCAGGGCGCGGCGCTCTGCCAGCGCATCCAGGAAGGCACCGGGTTCATCCATCACCCGCGCGGCAATCCCTTCGAAATCCAGGCCCAGGTTCTCCGGGTCCTCCTTGGCAAAATAGAGGGTCAGCACGCGGTAGACCGCGTCGCGGGCATCCTGCAGGCCATCGTCCGAAATATCGGGATCAAGCTCCCAGTCGCGCGAGAGGCGGCGGGCGAGCAGGCGCAGGCGGCGGATGCGGAAGGCAAGGTCGTGGTCGCGGAAGAAGCCGATGGCCACGTCGCTCGCTCCGCCGCCCCGGTCGGCGCTCAGGCTCGTCATGCCGCGCCTCTCCGTCTCCTCGCGGAGGCGCGACGCGATGGTCGGGACATCGGCGAGATCGGGGCTGTTGGCCGCCTTGAGCGCCAGGTCCGCCAGCCTGTCCAGAATACCGCTGAGTTTGGCCTGCGCATAGGAATGGAAGGCATATCCGGCGTCTTCGGCGGCGGCCTGTTGCGCCCTTCCGCGCCAGTTGGCCAGTCGCTTGCGGTTGGGGCGGTCGAGAAACAGCGTTCGCCCGAAAAGACGGTCCACCGCCCCTTCGACCTCCGGTCGCAACGCTGCCACCATCTTGCGCAGCTTCTCCGCCTCGCGTGTCTGCTCTTCCAGCAGTTCGAGGTTGTCGCGGATCGGCTGTTCGCGCGGAATGGCGGATAGCGAGCCGGCGATGGCGCCGAAAAAGCCAACAGGCTTCACCGCCTCGCCCTGCTCGGTCCGAGAGCGGCGCGGGGAAGGATCGATGTAGACGAACCGCCGGTCAACCTCGCGCTGCGCGGGCCTGACGGTCAGCGCCTCGATGGCGCCTTCGAAAGGCGCGTTGTTGAGGACCGATCCATCGACGAGGGCGACATGCTCCGTCGTGCCGCGCTCGACATGAGTGGGCATGATCCGCCTCAGGAACCGTTCCCGATCGGGCCATTTGCCGCCGCACACCTCGTCGATTTCGGAAAGGCGCAGCGGCGGAAAGGCGCCGGGAAAGCTGGCGGTGGCGCGCGCGGCAAAGGTCAATTCGCACAGTTGTGCCAGGTTCTGTCCGCCTTCGAGCGGGGTATGGGCGCGGAAGCCGATGGGCATGCGATGCTCCGGCTCCTCCACCTTTGGCGGGCTGTTGAGGCGCAGGGTTTCCAGCCTCCCGCGAAAGTCGGTGGCCGTCACCAGCAGATCCAGCGGGTGCCGCGCGGGCAGCAGCGGATTCTCAACCGGTCCATCTTCCATGGCCTTCAGGGCCGTGTGAATCAGGCGGCTGAACCCCGCCCCCGAAAAGGGCGGTTCGAACCAGCGCCCCCGCACCAGGCTGGAAATCTTCTGGCGGACTTCGGAGCGGGTTTCCGCCGAAACGGTTTCGGAAACCGTGTTGCCGGGCGCTCGGGTCAGATACCAGACGATCGGACGCATGTAGGCGCGGGCGGCAGGGGACCAGGGCCGGGCTTCAGGCTCTATCAGCTTTTCGACATCGGCAGTTTTCAGCCACAGTTCGGTCAACGGCTCGAGGCTGCGCCCCGAATAGATGGCCTGGGCGAGAAAGACCGCGTTGATGCCGCCTGCGCTCGCGCCCGTCACGATATCCGGCAGCACGCGCAGGCGAAGGTCGCGCTCCGATTCTATGCGGCGCAGCAACGAGAGGTAGACAGCCTCGACGCCTGTCACGTTCTCCTCGACGTCGGCATGGAAGGCGCGGCTGGCACGGGCCAGCTTCCATATCTCCTTCGTGACGCCATGCATGTAGACCGCCAGGCTGACGCCGCCATAGCAGACCAGTGCGATCCTGAGTTCTTTCTGCCGCATCGGGGCCGTTGATGGCAGATGGCAGACGGCTTGCCTAGGCGCTCGACGCGGTTGTCACGGGGCGATAGGATGATCGTCAACAGGGGAGGGACCAAGCATGAGGTTACACGCAGTCATTGCCGCCGCCGCGATCGGGGTAGCGGCCTCGCCGGTCGGTGCGCAGGACATGAGCGAGGTGGAAATCACCGCTGTCGAAATCGCGCCGGGCATTGCCGTTCTCTATGGCAACGGCGGCAATATCGGCGTCAGCCACGGCGATGACGGCACGATCCTGATCGACGACCAGTTCGCGGAACTGACCGACCGGATACAGCAGGCCGTGGCGGACCTGGGTGCAACGCCCACGCGCTTCCTCGTCAACACCCACTGGCATTTCGACCACGCGGGCGGGAACGAGAATTTCGGCAATGCCGGTGCAACCATCGTCGCGCACGACAACGTGCGCATCCGCCTGGCGGAAGGCGGCACCGTGGTTGGCAACGTGACCCCTCCCGCACCACCGGAAGCCCTGCCGATCATAACCTACGACCAGGGCATGACCTTCAATGCCAACGGCGACACGATCGACCTGATGTACCTTGGCGGCGGCCACACCGACGGCGACACGGTGGTGTTCTGGCGAGACGCTAACGTCGTGCACATGGGCGACATGTTCATGCACCAGCTCGGCTGGCCTTTCGTCGATGTCGGCAGCGGCGGGAACGTGGAGCAACTGCTGTCCTCCCTGTCGCGGGTGATTGCCATGATCGACGAGGACACGGTCATCATTCCCGGCCACGGAGAGCTCGCGACGCGGTCGGATCTCGTCGCCTTCCACGCCATGATCGCGGAAGGGGTGCGCCGGATCGAAGCCTTGCGCGAAAGCGGAGTCAGCCTCGAGGACGCGATAGCCAGGCGCCCCGTCGCCGGGCTCGTGAATGCCGAGGGAGGTTTTATTTCCGACGACGCCTTCGTCACCAGCGTATGGCAGAGCCTGGAAGGCCACGCCCACGGGCACTAGGACTGTCGCGGGGCTTGTGTTCCGTTTCTGTTCCGCTTAACGCAGGGCCATGGCCAAGCCGAAGAAACGCTTCATCTGCACCGAATGCGGCAGCGTCGCCAGTCGCTGGCAGGGTCAGTGCGGCGATTGCTCGCAGTGGAACACCCTGGTCGAGGACGCACCCGACACCAAGTTCGCTTCCAAGCACGACCTCTCCAGCGGAGGGCGAGCGATCGCCTTCGAATCGCTGGATGCGCCGACCAGGCCGCTTGACCGGCGCTCCACCGGAATAGCCGAGTTCGACAGGGCACTGGGCGGCGGGCTTGTGCCCGGCGCGGCCATCCTGATGGGCGGAGAGCCGGGGATCGGGAAATCGACGCTGCTGTTGCAGGCTGCCGCGAAGATTGCACAGGAAGGCGGGACAGCTGTCTATGTCAGCGGCGAGGAGGCGACCGGCCAGGTGCGCATGCGCGCCGCACGGCTTGGCCTCTCGAAAGCTCCGCTGAAGCTGGCAGCCGCGACTTCGGTGCGCGATATTCTCACCACGCTGAACCAGGACGAGCCTCCGCAACTGCTGGTGGTCGATTCCATCCAGACCATGCATTCCGACATGATCGAAGGCGCGCCCGGCACCGTCAGCCAGGTGCGCGCCAGTGCGTTCGAACTGATCCGCTTTGCCAAGGAACGGGGCACGGCGCTGGTTCTGGTCGGCCATGTCACCAAGGACGGCAATATCGCCGGTCCGCGCGTGCTTGAACACATGGTCGACACGGTGATGAGCTTCGAGGGGGAACGCAGCCACCAGTATCGCATTCTGCGCTGTCTGAAGAACCGCTTTGGCGCGGTGGACGAGATCGGCGTCTTCGCAATGGAAGGCCACGGGCTGGACGAGGTGGGCAACCCGTCCTCGCTTTTCCTTTCCGGACGCGAGGAAGCGATTGCCGGTGCGGCGGTCTTTCCCGCGCTGGAAGGCACCAGGCCGGTACTGGTGGAAATCCAGGCGCTGATCGTGCGCCTGCAATCGGGCGCAACGCCGCGCCGGGCCGTGGTGGGCTGGGACAGCGGGCGACTCGCCATGTTGCTCGCGGTGCTGGAATCGCGCTGCGGCCTCAGTTTTTCCACCGCGGAAGTCTACCTGAACGTGGCCGGCGGTTATCGCCTGTCCGATCCCGCGGCCGACCTGGCCGTGGCCGCCGCGCTCGTCAGCGCGCTGGCGGACAAGCCGCTGCCCGCTAACGCCGTGTGGTTCGGCGAACTGGCGCTTTCGGGTGAAGTGCGCCCCGTCGCCCACGGCAACGTGCGGCAGAAGGAGGCGGCGAAACTGGGCTTTGCGAGGGCTTTCGGACCCGCAGACGGGGGGCAGGGCGTTGCTGGCTTGCGATACACGGATGTGGGCGCCGTCGCCTCTCTCGTTGACCGGGTGATGGCATCGGCATAAATCCTTGCGCGGATGACGGGCTTCGATCTTATCGTGCTGCTGATCGTGGGGGTCGGCGCAATAGGCGGGTTCCTGCGCGGCTTTGTGCAGGAAGTCCTGTCGATAGCCGCCTGGGTCCTCGCGATCTTTGCCATCCGCTTCCTGCATACAGACCTGACCGCGGCGATCCTGGATTTCATGGGTTCTCCCGTCACCGCCGCAATCTTCGCTTTCGCGCTGCTTCTGCTGATCCCCTATGCCGCCATGAAACTCATTTCGCGTGTGGCCGGGCGATCTTCCCGCAATTCGGTGCTCGGCCCGATCGACAGGGTGCTGGGCTTCGGCTTCGGCGCACTGAAGGGCATCATGATCGTGGTCGTGGCCTTTTCCCTGCTGGTGCTGGGATACGACACGGTGTGGGGATCGAAGGGTCGCCCCGTGTGGATTGCGGAGGCGCGAACCTACCAGCTTGTCGATGCCGGATCGCGCGCCATGGTGCAGATCATCGCTGAAAGGCGCGAACGCCTGCTGGAAGAACAGGCGGGATGAGCGCGGAACGGCTCTACACACCCGAAATGCTCGCCGCCGCGGTGGAGCTTGCAGAAAGTCCGCTTCTCGAAACGGCTACGATCCTCGGCTCCGCCCGATCGCCCACGTGCGGCTCCACGCTGGAGATCAATCTGTTGCTCGACGGTGATAAGCGCATCGAGAAGGTGGGCCTGAAAGTGCGCGCCTGCGCCGTAGGACAGGCTGCCGCGGCGATCTTCACGCGCCATGCTGCGGGCAGGGATGCTGCCGATATTCGCAAGGCGCACGATGCCATGGCGGCCTGGCTTTCGGAGGGCGGGACAGAACCCGATTGGCCCGACATCGCACTGATTGCCCCTGCGAGGGACTATCCGGGACGTCACGGCGCGATGCTGTTGCCGTGGAAGGCAGCGATGGCGGCCCTTTCCAGCACGGCTGAGGCAAGCTAACCAAACTCCTGACCATTCCCGGGGGAGCATATGGCGACAGCGGCCGCACCAACCTTTCACGAACCGAGCAAGAAGGAAATCCGCCTCGTCATCGCGGCAAGTTCGGCCGGCACGGTGTTCGAATGGTACGATTTCTTCATCTACGGCACATTGGCAGGCCTGATCGGTGCAGCCTTCTTCCCCAGCGACAACGAAACGCTGCAGACGCTGCTGGTGTGGGCTGGCTTTGCCGTCGGTTTCGGCTTCCGCCCGCTTGGCGCAATCCTGTTCGGGTTTCTGGGAGACCGGCTGGGCCGCAAGTACACCTTTCTCGTCACCGTCACGCTTATGGGCGTGGCGACCGCGGGCGTCGGCCTGATCCCTACTGCCGCCAGCATCGGTCTGGCCGCGCCGATCATCGTCATCGGCTTTCGCATCCTGCAGGGCCTGGCACTGGGCGGTGAATACGGCGGGGCGGCCATCTACGTCGCCGAGCACGCGCCGCCCGAAAAGCGCGGTTTCTACACCAGCTTCATCCAGGCCAGCGTAGTTGGCGGCTTCGTGCTTTCCATCCTCGTGGTGCTGACCTGCCGCGCCCTTATCCCGCCGGACGATTTCGCCGCCTGGGGCTGGCGTATCCCGTTCCTGCTCTCCCTGATCCTGCTCGCCATATCGCTGTGGATGCGCTTCAAGCTGTCGGAAAGCCCGGTTTTCCAGGCCATGAAGGAAGCCGGCGAGACGGCCGGAAACCCGTTCGTGGAGAGCTTTACCTATCCCGGCAACAAAAGACGCATCTTCGTGGCGCTGTTCGGGATCACTGGCATCCTGACTACGATCTGGTACACCGCCTTCTTCTCCAGCCTCTCCTTCCTGCGCGGGCCGATGCGCGTGGAGGAGGGCCTAGTGGAGATCATCATGCTGTTGGCGGGCTCCATGGCCATGGGTCTCTATCTCGTGGTCGGCCGCTGGTCCGACAGGATCGGCCGCAAGAAGCCGATCATCATCGGCGCGCTGGCCACCTTGGCACTGATTTTCCCGCTGTTCTGGGGTATGGGCTCGCTTGCCAATCCGGGCCTGCAAAAAAGCGCCGAGGAAGCTCCGGTAGTCGTGAGCGGCGCGGATTGCAGCTTCGATCCCTTCGCGGAGGTTCAGGCGACCCAATGCGGAAGGGTGCTGCAGGACCTTACCGCCCTGGGCGTCCCCTACGACCTGCGTAGCGGGGCTTCCAGCCTCACCATCGGCGGGGCCAGCCTCGATTACAGCGCCCTCGACGAAGGCAACAGGCGCGGCACGATCCAGTCCGCGCTGGAAGCGCAGGGCTACGACTTCTCGGTCCAGACCCCGCCACTGCCCAACATCATCGGCATCCTTGGCTTGCTGCTGGTGTTCGGCGTGTTGTCGGCGCTCACCTACGGCACGGTCGCAGCGCTGCTGGCAGAGATGTTCCCGCCGCAGATCCGCTATTCCTCGCTCTCCATCCCCTACCATATCGGCGCGGGCTACCTTGGCGGCTTCCTGCCGCTGATCGCCGGATACATCGTGGCGCGCACGGGCGATGTCTATTCGGGCCTGTGGTACACCTGGGCCGTGGTCGCCTTCGGCGTCGTCGTCGCCTGGTGGGGCATACCGGGAGGACCACCGCGCGATTTCGAAGATGACCCTGCCCGATAGACCGCCCGCCAGCCTGCGCCTGCGGATCGACACAGATGCCCTGATCGCGAACTGGCGAACGCTCGACCGCATGTCGGGAAGCGCGAGAGCCGGGGCTGCGGTAAAGGCCGATGGCTATGGCCTGGGGATCGACATGGTAATGCCGGCCCTCCTGTCGGCGGGTGCCCGGAACTTCTTCGTGGCGCACTGGAGCGAGGTTCCGGCTGTCCTGAAACACACAGCTGGCGATACGATCGCGGTGCTGCATGGCGTAGGCAACGCAGAGGAAGCGCAGTTCGCCCGCGCCACGGGGGCGCTCCCGGTCATCAATTCGCTGCGCCAGGCGCAGCTGTGGCTCGAAAGCGGGGGAGGGCCGTGCCACCTCATGGTGGACAGCGGCATCAACCGGCTTGGCATCGAGCCCGCACGGCTGGGGGAGGGCGCGTTGCAGGAGCTGGAGATCGATACGCTGATGTCGCATCTCGCCTCTGCCGACGAGGACAGCGCGCAGAATGAGGTCCAGCTGGCTGTCTTTCGCGAAGCAGTGTCGCGGTTCGATGCGAAGAACTACAGTCTCGCCAACAGCGCAGGCATCGCGCTGGGGCAGGACTATCACTTCGACCTGACGCGTCCGGGGCTCGCCATCTATGGCGGCGTTCCGCGACCCGAACTGGAAGGCGCGATCCGCCAGGTCGCGTTTCCCGAAGCAGCCATTTTGCAGATGCGAGAGCTGCATGCAGGGGACTACGTGGGATACAACGCAACCTGGCGCGCGGATCGCCCCATGCGGGCGGCAACGATTTCAATAGGCTACGCCGACGGCATCCTTCGCAGCTGGGGCGAGGGCGGTGCATTGCAGCATGGAATGCAGCGACTTCCGATAATCGGCCGTGTTTCGATGGACATGGTCATCGTGGATTGCAGCGATTCGAACCTTCGCGAAGGGGATTTTTGCAGCCTTCCCTATGGTTTGCCGCAGGCTTCGAGAATCTCGGGACTGTCCCAATATGAGCTCCTCACGCTGCTTGGGAGGCGATTACAACGGGTTGTCCATCGGGATTGATTGCTAAATTCATGCTGCGAGTGCTAAGATGCGACCACACTAAGGGCAGGGATCCGCATCATGGCCGCAAAAAAGACCGCCGACGGCGAACCGATTATCATCAAGAAGTACGCTAATCGGCGCCTCTACAACACCAGGTCATCCAGCTACATCACGCTTGACGACCTGGCGCGAATGGTTCGGACGGGCGTGGATTTCCAGGTTCTGGACGCCAAGACGGGCAGCGATATCACCCATGCGATCCTGACCCAGATCATCATGGAGGAAGAGGCGAACGGCGAGCACATGCTGCCGGTCAGCTTTCTGCGCGAGCTCATTTCCATGTACGGCAATTCGATGCAGTCGATGATGCCGCCCTATCTCGAAGCGACGATGGAAAACTTCCGCACCAACCAGACCAAGCTGCAGGAAGCCTTCAAGTCGAGCATGGGGCCGGACGCGTTTTCCAAGATCGCAGAGCAGAACATGGCGATGTTCCAGGCGGCGGCGGGTGCATTCATGCCCGGCGCCAAGGGGGCCGCGACTGGCGAGCCTGCCAACGAGGCTTCGAGCAAGGACGATATCGAGGCGCTGAAGGCCCAGATGGCCGAGATGCAGCGCAAGCTCGACAAGTTCGACAACTAGAATTCACGCGGTCTTCCCGGCCGACCCCACCTGCATCGACGCAAGTCTCGACATGACGCCTCGCGCGCGTCATTGGGGCTTCGTATCGATTCCCACTCTGGATCCAAGCCCATGACTGCCATCCGCCACGCCCTCAACGCCAAGCGCGCAGACGACTTCGCTGCCTGGTACCAGGAGGTCATATCCGCCGCCGACATGGCCGAGGAATCGGGCGTCCGCGGCTGCATGATCATCAAGCCGTGGGGTTATGGCATCTGGGAGCGGATGCAGCGCCTGCTGGACGACCGGATCAAGGCAGCGGGCGTCCAGAACGCCTATTTCCCGCTGTTCATCCCGCTCGCCAATTTCGAGCGGGAGGCCCAGCATGTCGAGGGCTTCGCCAAGGAAATGGCGGTCGTCACCCATCACCGCCTTATCTCCGATGGCGAGGGCGGTCTGATGCCCGATCCCGAAGCGAAGCTGGAAGAGCCGCTGGTGGTGCGCCCCACCTCGGAAACGATCATCGGCGATGCCATGAGCCGCTGGGTGCAGAGCTGGCGCGATCTGCCGCTGCGCCTGAACCAGTGGGCCAACGTCGTGCGCTGGGAAATGCGAACCCGCATGTTCCTGCGCACCAGCGAGTTCCTGTGGCAGGAGGGGCATTCCGCCCACGCCTCCGCCGAGGAGGCGAGGGACGAGACGATGATGGCTCTCGAGATGTACCGTGCCTTTGCCGAGGAAGACGTCGCCATCCCCGTGATCGCCGGGGAAAAGCCGGAGAACGAGCGTTTTCCCGGCGCGCTGGAAACATGGTCGATCGAGGCCATGATGCAGGACGGCAAGGCGCTGCAGGCGGGGACGAGCCACTATCTCGGCACCAATTTTGCCCACGCCGCCAACATCCACTTCCAGAACAGCGAAGGCCGCGAGGAACTCTGCCATACGGTCAGCTGGGGTGTTTCCACCCGCATGGTGGGCGGCCTCATCATGGTTCACGGCGATGACGACGGGCTGCGCGTCCCGCCCGCGCTCGCGCCCTTCCAGGTGGTCATCCTGCCCATGCTGCGCGACAAGCCCGAGGATGAGGCCCTGCTGGACTACTGCGAGGGGCTGCGTGCCGCCATCGCTGGACAGACCGTGCTTGGCGAGAGCGCGCGCGTGCTGCTGGACAAGCGGCCCGGCAAGGCAGCGGCCAAGCGCTGGGACTGGGTCCGCAAGGGCGCGCCGGTGATCATCGAAGTCGGTCCGCGTGACATGGAGAACGGGGTCGTCAGCCTGCTGCGCCGCGATGCGCTGTGGGACATGGAAAGCGGCAAGCCCGCCTTCCAGAACCCTGACCGCGACCTGTGTGCGCAAAGCGTGCCGACGATCCTGGCGGACATGCAGAATGGCCTTCTGGTGGAGGCGCGCGAACGGCGCGAAGCGAACATCGTGCGCGACATCACGGACATGGATGCGCTCGCCGCGCATTTCGGGCGCGACAAGAAGCACCCGGGCTGGGTGGAAGTGCAATGGTCCAAACCCACCGGGGAGGGGCTGGACAAGGTCGTCGAGCAACTGAAGGAGCTGCGCCTTACCCTGCGCAACGTGCCGATGAACGCGCCGCCCGCAGACGGCACGTGCATCTTCACCGGAGAGCCGGCGGTGGAACGCGTCTACGTGGCGCGCGCTTACTAGACGCGCGCCCTGCCTTTCACTGTTCCAGTCCGCGTTCCAGTTCGGCGCGGAAGGCATCCATCGTCACATCCCGGCCCAGGAAGTCGCGCACCAGTTCAGCCGCAGGCCTGGCGCCGCCCGGCTCCAGGATCAGGCGACGATAGTCGTTCGCGGTTTCGGGATTGGTGAGGCCTTCCTCGCGGAAGCGGCTCATCAGGTCCTGGGCGATCACGCGTGACCAGCCGTAGGTGTAGTAGTTCGATTCGTAGCCATCGAGGTGACTGAAGGCGGACTGGAATTCCGAATAGTCCGGCGCCGGTATCAGTGAATACTCGTTGCCCCAGGCACGTGTCGCCGCGCCGAGATTGTCCGGCACCGGCTCCGTATGGAACTTCAGCGCGATGTTCGACAGGCCCAGCTGGCTCATCTCCATCATGCCCTGGTTGAAATAGGCGACGCGGTTCATCCGCTCCACCAGGTCGCGCGGAATAGTTTCGCCCTCGGCGTTCACCGCGAAGGTGGCCAGCGTGTCGTAATCGAGCAGCCAGTTCTCCAGCATCTGCGAGGGCGCCTCGATGAAGTCCCATTCGATGCCGATGGGGGTCAGGCCCGCCCATTCCTGCGTGCCGCCGAAGATCACGTGCAGCACGTGCCCGAATTCGTGCAGGAACGTCTCGACCTGGCCGTGTTCCATCAGGCCGGTGGAGTGGTCTCCCTGCGGCAGGTTCTGCACCAGCGCGGTGGTCGGCGGGCCGTAGTCCGGATCGCCCCAGTACATCGGCACGACATTGGCGTGGGTAAACTTGCCCGGCCGCGGGTGCGAATCGAGATAGAAGCGCCCGATCACTTCGCCCTCGTCGACAACTTCCAGCGCCTCCACGCTTTCATGCCAAACTGGGGTGTCCCAGTCGCGAATCTCGACGTCGAACAGCCGCTCCGTCAGTGCGAAGACGCCGTCGCGAACGTTGTCGTAAGCGAAATACTGGCGTGCTTCCTGCGGATCGTAATCGTAGTTGGCCTGCTGCACCTTCGGGCTGAGCCAGCCTGTCTGCCAGGGCATGATCGCCGTCGCGCCGGGTTGCAATTCCTGCAGAACAGCCAGCGACTGGGCGTAGTCGTACTCCGCCACCGGGCGGGCCGCGGCGGCAGTGTCGGCGATCAGCGTCTCGACCTTGTCCGGGGTGTTCAGCATCCGGTTCTCGAAACTGAGCGCGGCATAGCTTTCGCGACCGAGAATGTTGGCCAGTTCGCGCCGCAGGGTGAAGATTTCGCGCAGCACCTCGTCATTTTCCGGCCACGCGCGCTGGGAATAGACCTCGGAGAATCGGCGGCGCAGATCGTCGCTCTCGGCGTAGGTCATCACCGGCTGGTAGTCGGTGTAGGCCGTGGTCAGCGTGATCGTGCCATCCTCCCCGACCTCGCGCGCGTCGATGAAGTCCTGCGGAACGCCCTCCAGTTCCTCCGGCGTGACCTGGATCGTGCGCACGTCCTCGGCGATATTGCGGGCGAAATCCGAGCTGAGCTGGCTGAGCCGATCGCGGATTTCCTGCACGCGGGCGCGCGGGCCATCGTCGAGGCCAACGCCGGCGCGTTCGTAGTCGGCGATGAGGTCGGTCAGATAGGCCTGCGTGAGCTCGTCCGCGTCGCTTGCGTCGATGGCGGTCAGCTTCTGGTAGATCGGCTGCGACAGGTTCAGCTGGCTGGCGAACGAGCCGAGCGAAACGGTGCAGTCGCCCGCCGCCTGTCTCAGTTCCGGCTCCAGCAGCACCTGCTGGTAGAGCTGGAACTCGCCTTGTGCGCCCGACAGGATGGCCGTTGTATCATCCAGCCGGCGCAGGGTCGTATCGACGCTGGGCTCGGACTGGCTGCCGATGATCGCGTCGCGGTGCAGGCCCAGCTGATCGAGATAGAAGTTGCAGCGCGCGCCCAGCTCCTCGACACTGGGATCGGTCATCACCGGGCCGAGTACGGGATAGTAGCTGCCCGCCAGGGCGGGGGTGGCGAAGGCTACGCTGGCGAGCAGTCCTGCCGAAATTGTTCTGATCATTGCGAGAAATCCTTCAGCCGGAAAGCGTTGTGGTTGCGCACGAAACCGCATAGCCTTGCCCTTGGCAAGAGCCATTCGCGATAATCCAGCAGCAGCAAGAGCAAATCCCCATCATGCCTCAGCTTTCCCGTCCCGCCCTTGTCCTCGCCTTACTTGCCGGGCCCGCGATGGCCCACGATGTGGCTGGCGACCCGGCGGAATCGGTTTCGGCTGAACGCCTGCAGGCCAATGTGGAAACGATGGTGTCCTTCGGTACGCGCCATACCCTCTCCAGCCTCGACGATCCGGAGCGTGGCATCGGCGCCGCGCTGGACTGGGGCAGGGCGGAATTCGAGGAAGCCAGCGCGGCGTGCGGCGGGTGCCTGGACGTCTCCTTCGTGGAGCGAGAGATGAGCGGCCGGCGCATTCCGGAGCCGGTGCTGATCCGCAATGCCGTGGCCATACAGCGCGGGACGGAGCGGCCTGACGAAGTCGTCATCATCCAGGGTCACATAGACAGCCGCGTGTCCGACGTGATGGATGCGGACAGCGACGCGCCGGGCGCGAATGACAATGCCAGCGGCAGCGCGCTGGTGCTGGAAGCCGCGCGGGCGCTGTCGCAGAACGAATATCCCACCACCATCGTCTACGCCCTGCTGATGGGCGAGGAGCAGGGTCTCTACGGCGGCAACCTGCTGGCGGACTATGCGACCGAACAGGGCTGGACGGTGAAGGCCGTGCTGAACAACGATGTCGTTGGCGGCTCTTGCGGGTCGGACGGGGTCTGCGATGCCGAACACGTGCGCGTCTTCTCCGAAGGCGTGCGCGCCGATGCGGACGAAGATGTTCGCGCCAGCATGCGCAGCCTTGGCGGAGCGAACGACAGCCCCAGCCGCAACCTCTCGCGCTTCCTCGACCAGCTGGCCGAGGGCGAGCCCACAGGGCTGGACGTGCGGCAGACGTGGCGCAGCGATCGCATGGGGCGGGGCGGGGACCACCTGCCGTTCCTTGATCGCGGCTATCCCGCCATCCGCTTCTCGGTCGCCATCGAGGATTACGAGCACCAGCACCAGGACCTGCGCGTCGAGGACGGCGTCACCTACGGCGATACGGTTGACGAGATGGATTTCGAATACCTCGCCGATGTTACCCGGCTGAACGTGCGCGCCGCCGACGTGCTGGCCCGCACGCCAATGCCGCCCGTGGTGCAGGCCGACGGCATCGTGCGCCCCGACGTTCTGCTGGAATGGGAGCCTGTTCCGGGGGCGGTGCGCTACAACGTGTGGCGCAGGCGCACCGACGAGGCCGGCTGGAGCTGGCGCGAAACGCTGCGCGCCGATCCTGCGGCAGACCTGAATTCCATCGTCCTTGCGCCCGATCGCGGCGACGACTGGATCTTCGGCGTCAGTTCGGTGGCGGCAGACGGCGCGGAAAGCCCGGTCTCCAGCGCGGTGCCGGGCGGACAATTCTATCCGCTACCCGTCGACACCGGGGAATAGCGCCCCCATATGGCGGGGCACATGAACAAACCGAAAAACACAAAGAAGTTCGAAGGCCTGCCGAGCAAGGACCAGGTCATGGAATTCATTCGCGGGTCCGACACGCGTGTCGGCAAGCGCGAGATAGCCAAGCATTTCCGCCTCAAGGGGCAGGAGAAGATTGCCCTCAAGGCGCTGCTGAAGGACATGGCCGAAGAAGGCCTGATCGACAGCAGCAAGAGCGCCTTCCACAAGATGGGCGGCGTACCGCGCGTCACCGTGCTGAAAGTCGTCGATATCGACGATGGCGAACCCATCGCGGTGCCCGAAAGCTGGAATCCCGACGACGGCAGCGCGCCGCCGCGCCTGCGGGTGATCGAGAAGAAGAAGCAGACTGCCTTGAGAACCGGCGACCGCATCCTTGCGCGCACCGAGGAGAAGGGCAGCGGTTTCCTCGCCCATCCGATGAAGAAGCTGGCCGTGGCCGAAGACCAGATGCTGGGCGTGATCGAGATCGATGGCGGCGGCAAGGCGTGGCTGGCCCCGGTCGACAAGCGCATCCGCAATTCGTCACCCGTTTCCGATCTCGGCAATGCCGAGAAGGGGCAACTGGTGGTGGCCGAGCCTGTCGGGCGTGGGCGCAATTCCTCGGTCAAGGTGACGGAGGTGCTGGGCGACCCGTTGGCGCCCAAAAGCTTCAGCCTCATCGCCATTCACAAATACGGCATCCCGAACCGCTTTCCGCAGGAAGTGCTGGACGAGGCGGAGAAGGCAGCCAGGCTGCCGCTTAGCGAGGACGACCGCGAAGACCTGCGCCACCTGCCGATCGTAGCCATCGACCCTGCCGACGCGCGCGACCATGACGATGCCATCTGGGCGGAAAGCGACGGGGAAGGCGGGTTTCGCGCGCTGGTCGCGATTGCCGACGTATCGTTCTACGTGCGCCCCGGCAGCAATCTCGACAAGGAAGCCCGGCGCCGCGGCAACTCGGTCTATTTCCCTGACCGCGTGGTGCCCATGCTGCCCGAAGTTCTCTCGGCCGATGTCTGCTCGCTTCGCGAAGGCGAGGACCGCGCAGCCATGGCCTGCCACCTCACCATCGATGCCGATGGCCGCGTTACCGACTGGCGCTTCACCCGCGCCATCGTGCGTATCGAGCAGGTGATCGCATACGAGGACGCGCAGGCGCAGATCGACGACGGCAATGCGACGGGCCCGATCAACGCGCTGTGGGCCTGCTGGAAAGCGCTGTCCGCAGCTCGCGTCGACCGCGATCCGCTCGATCTCGACCTTCCCGAAAGGCGCGTGGAGCTGGACGAGAACGGCAAGATTCAGGGCATCAAGGTGCGCGAGCGGCTGGACGCCCACCGCGTGGTGGAAGACTTCATGATTGCCGCCAACGTCGCGGCGGCCAAGGCGCTGGAGAGCAAGGCGAGCCCGGTTGTCTACCGCATCCACGAGCCGCCCACGCGCGAGAAGCTGATCGCCCTGCGCGAATACTTCGAGAGCATCGGCAAGAACCTGGCGCTGGGGCAGGTCATCACGCCCAGCCTGTTCAACCGCATGATAAAGGACATCGGCGATGATCCGGGCGAGAAGGCGCTGGTGATGGAAGCCGTGCTGCGCAGCCAGACGCAGGCCTATTACGGCCCGCAGAACGCCGGGCACTTCGGCCTCGCACTGGGCAGTTACGCGCACTTCACCTCGCCCATCCGCCGCTATGCGGACCTGCTGGTGCACCGCGCGCTGGTGGACAGCTACAAGCTGGAGCAACCCAAGCCAAAGGGGAACACGATACCCGCCCATTCCGGCCTATCGGACCGGGACCGGGCGGACCTGGGCAAGATCACCGATGCCATCTCCATCACGGAGCGCCGGGCGATGGAGGCGGAGCGCGATACCATCGATCGCTACGTCGCCGCATGGCTTTCCGCCCGTGTGGGCGAGGTTTTTGAAACGCGCATCACCGGCGTCCAGAAATTCGGCTTCTTCGCCACCATCGTGGGCATGGGCGGCGACGGTCTTGTGCCCATCAGCACGCTTGGCCGCGAGTACTTCCATTACGACGAGGCCGCTCACAAGCTGACCGGCGAGAACACCGGCACCACCTACACCGTGGGCGACGTGCTGGACCTGCGGCTGGGCGAGGCCAATCCGCTGACGGGGGCGCTGAAGTTCGAGCTTCCCGAGGGCGGCAGCAGCGGCCAGCGGGTGGAACCGCGCGGGCGCAGGCCCGAAAAGAAGCCGCGCCAGCACAAGGATGGCAAGGGCAAGCACAATGTCGGAAAGCGGGGCAGGCCCGGCAACATCCGGCATCAGGGCCGCAAGAAGAAGTAACGGAACGGGCGGGGGAGGGCACCGTTGACCGGGCAAAGGAGAATTTCATGCTCAAGCCCGGCTCTACCGCCCCGGATATCGAACTACCGCTGACCATCGACGCGCGTTTCAAGCTTTCGGACCAGACGCCCGACGCCTTCACCATGCTGGTGTTCTACCGCGGCAAGCATTGCCCGATCTGCCGCAACTATCTTGAAGAACTGGGCGGTCGCCTGTCCGACTTCACCGATCGCGGCATCAACGTCTTCGCCATCTCGATGGACGACGAGGATCGCGCGATGACGGTGGACGAGGAATGGGAAACGCACGACCTGCCGCTGGTCTACGACCTGCCGGAGGATCAGGCCCGCGCCTGGGGGCTCTACATCTCGCAGAAGCGCGAGGGCAGCGAAGAACCGGAGGTCTTCAGCGAACCCGGCCTGTTCCTGCTCAAGCCCGACCGCTCAGTACATTTCGCCGTGGTGCAGAGCGCGCCGTTCACGCGCCCCCCGCTGGACCAGCTGCTGAAGGGCATCGATTTCACGCTGGAGAAGGATTATCCGACGCGCGGCACGCTGACCTGATAGCCTAGCTAAGCTTGTCGATCTCTTCGGTGGACAGGCTGCCCGGAACGATGATCAGCGGGCAGTGCAGGCTGCCCACGTGAGCGGAGAAGTGGGTGACGAGCGGGCCGGGGCCACCCTCGGCAGCGGCACCCAGCACCAGCGCGGCGACTTCGGGATGGTCGGCGAGGTACTCGGCCACCACGGCCTTCGCTTCTCCCACGCGCACCGCGATCTGCGGCATCTTGCCCGATTCATACATCAGCTCGCCCGCCGCGGAATTGGCCAGCACTTCCGCCCGGTCGCGCGCCTCTTCCTCTATCGTCGCCTGAACCCCGCCGAAGGCGTTGAACGACTGCCGCGGCACCAGCGCCAGTATGTGGACGCTGCCGTTCGTTTTGGCCGCGCGCCTTGCAGCAAAGCGCAGCGCCGCGCGCGCTTCCTCGGTTTCGTCGACAATGGTCAGATAGACCCGCATTCGTTCGTTCTCCCCTGCACGCCGTATCGTGCGAAACCTTGAAAACCGCAAGATGCCTTGCCCCGCGCTGCCAAATTGGCCAGAGAGCACGGGCACGCGACATCATGTTTTAAGGGAGCCAAGCGCCTCTATGCCGATTGCCATCAAGATGCCCGCCCTTTCGCCGACCATGGAGGAAGGCACCCTTGCCAAGTGGCTGGTGAAAGTGGGCGACCAGGTTTCCTCCGGCGACATCATGGCGGAGATCGAGACCGACAAGGCGACCATGGAATTCGAGGCCGTGGACGAGGGCACCATCGCCCACATCCAGGTGGAAGAAGGCACGGAAAACGTGGCCGTGGGCACCGTTATCGCGACGCTGGCGGAAGAGGGCGAGGACGTCGGTGACGTCGAGCCGATGGGCGGCGGCGATGCCGCTCCGACCCCGGCCCCTGCCGCCAAGGAAGAAGAGGCGAAGGAAGCCGCCCCGGCACCTTCGCCAAGCCCGTCACCTGCTCCCGCGCCCGCCTCAACCGAAGTGAGCGACGAGATCGAGGCCGGTCCGGCGCCGACGAAGGACGGCGAACGCATCATCGCCTCGCCGCTGGCACGCCGTATCGCCGAACAGAAGGGCGTGGACCTTGCCAGCGTGAAGGGTAGCGGCCCCAACGGCCGGATCGTGAAGGCCGACGTGGAAGGCGCGCAGCCCTCCGCCGAGGCACCCGCCGCCAGCAAGGCCGAAAAGGAAATGGCCCCGGCGGTCGAGCCGAAGCCCGCCGAAGCGCAGGATTTCGGAATCCCGCACGAGGTCGAGAAGCTATCCGGCATGCGCAAGACGATCGCGCGCCGCCTGACCGAGTCGAAGCAGCAGATCCCGCACATCTACCTCACGGTGGATATCCGCCTCGATGCGCTGCTGAAGCTGCGCGGAGAACTGAACGCCGCGCTGGAGCCGCAGGGCGTGAAGCTCTCGGTGAACGACCTGCTGATCAAGGCGCTGGGCAAGTCGCTGGAACAGGTGCCCGAATGCAACGTGCAGTTCGCGGGCGATTCCATGCTGAAGTTCAAGCGCGCGGACGTGTCCGTCGCCGTTTCGATCCCCAACGGCCTCATTACCCCCATCGTCACCGATGCAGGGGCCAAGTCCGTCAGCAAGATCAGCAGCGAGATGAAGGATCTCGCGGGCCGCGCCAAGGAAGGAAAGCTGGCGCCCGAGGAATACCAGGGCGGCACCGCCAGTCTTTCCAACATGGGCATGTTCGGCATCAAGCAGTTCGAGGCCGTCATCAACCCGCCGCAGGGCATGATCATGGCCATCGGCGCGGGCGAGAAGCGTCCGTACGTGGTCGACGACAGCCTGCAGATCGCCAGCGTGATGAGCGCCACCGGCAGCTTTGACCACCGCGCCATCGACGGCGCCGACGGCGCGCAGCTGATGAAGGTCTTCAAGGAAATGATCGAGGCACCGCTGGGGCTGGTGGCTTGATCGCGCTCCCGCACGGAATGCCAGCAGAAACTCGGTGTTTCACATTGAAGAAGGCGTCCAATGCCTGATCGCAATCCCGTCATGCGCGTCACCGCGATGCCGGCGGATGCCAACGCCTATGGCGACATCTTCGGCGGCTGGCTGATGAGCCTGATGGATTCCGGTGCTGGCCTCGTCGCCGCACGCAAGGCCAAGGGCAGGGCGGTCACCATCGCCATGGATGGAGTGGAGTTTCACAAGCCGGTGAAGGTGGGGGACGAGGTTTCGGTCTATGCCGAGATTACCCGCATCGGCCGCACCAGCATGAACATCGCCACCGAGGCCTGGCGGCGCGAGCGCCATTCGGAGAACGAGGAACTGGTGACCAAGGCCGACTTCACCTTTGTCGCCATCGATGAGGCGGGCAAGCCGCGCGCGGTCGAGGGTAAGTGACCATGAAGCGCACGATCGCAGGATTGGGCGCCATTGGCCTTCTCGGCGCGAGTGCTCAGGCCGCCGGGCAGCAGCAGGAGGAGGCCCCCGTGCCCGAAGCCAGCGCCGATGCGCATTACTATCCGTCCTCCGCCGAGGGCGATGGCCCCCATCCGTGGATCGTCGTATTGCCCGGCGGCGGCGGTATCGAGGTGTTCGGGGATACCGAGTTCTACTTCGACGTGGCCCGCCAATGGAACGCGCAGGGTCTGGACGCGATGGTCGTTCACTACCAGGCCGCCGCGCCCGTGCTCGGGATCGACAGCGCGGGCATTCCCGGCCCGATGGAGGCCGAGGTGGTGCGCGATGCGCTCGCATCGGCAGAACGCGAGGGCTGGCTGGACCTGCAGTGCCCGGGCTTCGTGATCGGTTTTTCCGCCGGAGGATCTGGCGTGCTCTCGCTGGTCAACGATCCGGTGCCGAACCTGGTCGGTGCCATCGGCTACTATCCCCTCGTCCTGGGTCAGCCGGAGGATTTCGAGGCCAAGGTGCCCATGCTGGTGTTGCAGGGCGAAAGCGACGACCTCACCACGGCCGAAGCGCTGGACGCGTTTCTCGCAAGCGCGGGTCCGCAGGACAATTTCATCGTCCACCGCTACGCCGATGCCGAACACGGTTTCGACATTCCCTCTCTGGCAGAGCCGGTCGAATACAATGGCGGCGTGTTCCTCTATCAGCAGGAAGCCGCCGAAGCTGCCGGACGCGAAGCCGATGCCTTTGTCGCCCGCATCCTTGCCGAAAACGCGGGCTCCACGGCCTGCTCCACTCCAAGAGGCGAAGGCTGATGCCCGCGCGCGTTTCTCACCCCGTCATATCACCATGCTTGCAGGATAGATCATGAGCAATTCCTACGATGTCATCGTCCTTGGTTCCGGCCCCGGCGGCTATGTCGCCGCCATTCGCTGCGCGCAGCTTGGCCTGAAGACCGCCATCGTGGAGCGGGAGAACCTGGGCGGCATCTGCCTCAACTGGGGTTGCATCCCCACGAAGGCGCTGCTGCGTTCGGCGGAGATCCTGCACTATGCCCAGCATGCCAAGGATTACGGCCTGAAGATCGCCGGCGAGATCGAGGCGGACCTGGAAGCCGTGGTGAAGCGCAGCCGCGGGGTCGCCAAGCAGCTGAACCAGGGCGTGACGCACCTGATGAAGAAGAACAAGATCGCCGTGCACATGGGCGAGGGCACTCTGACGGGCCCCACCAGCCTGACGGTGAAGGGCGAGAAGGGTGAGGAAAAGCTCTCCGCCAAGCACGTCATCGTCGCCACCGGCGCCCGCGCCCGCGACCTGCCGTTCGCGAAGGCCGACGGCAAGCGCATCTGGACCTATCGCCACGCCATGACGCCTTCGGAAATGCCGAAGAAGCTGCTGGTTATCGGCAGCGGTGCGATCGGCATCGAATTCGCCAGCTTCTACAACGACATGGGCGCCGACGTTACCGTGGTCGAGATGCTCGACCGGATCGTGCCGGTGGAAGACAAGGACGTGTCGACCTTCCTCGAAAAGAGCCTGACCAAGCAGGGCATGACCATCATGACCGGCGCGGGCGTGGAAGACATCAAGACCGACGACAAGGGCGTGAAGGCCAAGATCAAGGGCAAGGACGGCAAGGTTGCCGATCACGAGTTCACCCACTGCATCGTCGCCATCGGAATCCAGCCCAACACCGAAAACGTCGGTCTGGAAAAGCTGGTGGAAATGGATCGCGGCTTCATCCAGATCGACGATTACGGTCGCACCAAGAGCAAGGGCCTGTGGGCCATCGGCGACTGCACGCCCGGCCCGTGGCTGGCGCACAAGGCAAGCCACGAAGGCGTGACCACGGCAGAGGCCATCGCGAAGGAACTGGGCAACAAGGATGTTCACCCACACCCGCTCAACCGCAATGCCATTCCCGGCTGCACCTATTGCCACCCGCAGATCGCGAGCGTGGGCCTAACGGAAGCCAAGGCGAAGGAAGCCGGGTACGAGGTGAAGGTCGGAAACTTCCCCTTCATCGGCAACGGCAAGGCCATCGCGCTGGGCGAGGCCGAGGGCTTCACCAAGACCGTGTTCGACGCCAAGACCGGCGAACTGCTGGGCGCGCACATGATCGGCGCGGAAGTGACAGAGATGATCCAAGGCTACGTCGTGGGCAAGACGCTCGAGACGACCGAAGCGGAACTGATGCAGGCCATCTTCCCGCATCCCACGATCTCTGAATCCATGCACGAGAGCGTGCTCGCCGCCTATGGGCGCGTGATCCACGTCTAGGCTTGAATTGCGACGAACCGCTCGTCGCAAATACCGGAAAGAACTGGCTTCTTCGTCGTTTTGGCGAAGAGGAGAGTGTCATGGAATACGAGATTTCAGACCAGCCCCAGGAAGGCTATCGACCGGAGCGCGTGGCGCTGGAGCCCGAGCCGCAACGTCAGGAAGGCGAACTCTGCCCCGCGGAAGAGCAGATGGAATAGTCGCAGCCCGCGTGACATCGCCGTCATTTCTCGCTAGCGGCCATTTCCGCTCGAGCGGACAGGTGGCAGAGCGGTTGAATGCACCGGTCTTGAAAACCGGCAAGGGTGCAAGCCCTTCGTGGGTTCGAATCCCACCCTGTCCGCCAGCGACCACCTCGAAATCCTGCCCGCCGAACGTGCCTAGGTGACAGGCGCATTGCGTCGCGCTAACAATCGGATGAAGTCAATTTGCCGGGCCAACCGGCGGGATCGTTCGAGAGGATCGCTCACCATGAAACGCACCATCTGCGCTGCACTTGCTGCAACCACCGCCCTTGCCATCGCCGCACCCGCACAGGCGCAGGGAGCCTGCGACCGGGAACTGTTGCAAGGCATCGCCGACGACTGGGTAGCCGCGCTGGAGCAGGGCACCATGATGACCATGCAGCTGGGCGAATGGGTCGAATACAACGAGAATTTCCAGCGCGGATCGCTGGGCGGTTTCCTCGACAAGCCGCGCGAAGTGAACTGGCATATGGCTCTGCTGGATACCACCAGCTGCCAGGTCTTCGTCGAGGCCGTGATGTTTGACGAGGAGCGCCCGATGGTCATCGCGACACAGCTGGGGAACGGCTTCTTCGGCGTCGGCCCGTTCGACAACATCGTGACGGACGAGGGCGACTGGCTTTTCGATGCAGAGGCGACCTACGAGTATGCGCGGCGCGAGGACTGGAGCGAACTGCCCGAGGGTGAGCGCGCCACGCGCGAGGAGCTGATCGCGGCCGCCGACGCCTATCTCGACCTGTTCAACGATCCCACCGTCGAGGTGCCGTGGGGCGAGCCCTGCGCACGTCTGGAAGGCGGGGTCTACACGGGACGCGGCGAACCCACCGACACCTGCAATGTCGGCGTGCCGGAGGGCGTCGAGCTCAAGAACCGCCGCTATGTGGTGGACGAGGCCAAGGGCGCGGTGAACGTCTTCCTCGAATTCGGCGAGAACGCGCGCCCCGACAGCCACACCTTCCGCGTGGAGGACGGCAAGCTGCGCTACATCCACACGGTTACCTACTGCGAGGAAGAGAACTGCGGTTTCACGCCCTTCGCGGAAATGCTGGCCAACAATCCCGACATGCAGCCGCCCTACGCGCCTCTGGATGAATAGGCGCGGGCAGCCGCGCTGCTGCGGCATCCTGTCGCACGGCGCGAATGGGGGGATTCCCCCCGGGGCCGCAGTGCAGTAGGGTTTCTTCCATGACGCTCAAGATCTTGCGCCGCATCGGCGCCTTCGCTTCCGCCGCCCTGCTTTGCGCCGCTCCTGCCTCCGCGCAGAGCGAAAGCTTCGAGCAATATCTCGACGTAGTGGCCGAGCACGCACGCGCCGAGGGCGTCAGCCAGTCGACCATCGACAGGGTGTTTTCCGGCCTCACGCCCAACAACCGCGTGCTGGAACTGGACCGCGACAATGTCTCGTCCGGCAGTTCCACCACCAGCACGGGCTTTCCCTCGATGGCGGGCTATCTCAACCGTCACAACACCGCCTCGCGCATCAACGGCGGCGTTCGCAAGCTGGCCGAAGTCCGCTCGATTGGCGCCGAGATCGAGCGTCAATACGGCGTTCCTGCGGAAATCGTCGTCGCCATCTGGGGGCATGAGACCGCCTATGGCGCAGTGATGGGCGGATTCGACCTGCCGCGCTCGCTGGCGACGCTGGCATGGGAAGGGCGTCGCCGCGCCCTGTTCGAGCGAGAACTGATCGATGTCCTCAAGATGGTGGACATGGGCGTGCCGCGTTCCCGGCTGGAGGGAAGCTGGGCAGGAGCCTTCGGCAACGGCCAGTTCCTGCCCAGTGTCTATCTGCGGCTGGCAGTGGATGGCGATGGCGACGGGGATCGCGACCTGTGGAACTCCGATGTCGATACCATGCACTCCATCGCCAACTATTTCCGCGATGCGGGTTGGCGCACCGGGGAACCGTGGGCCGTGCGCGCCTATGTGCCCAAGTCGGCCGATCGCAGCGGAATCGAGAACAGGGTGACTTCGCCCGTCTGCCCCCGCGTCCACGAACGCCATAGTCGTTGGCTAACGGTGCGCGAGTGGCGCGAACGCGGGATCGAGCCGCGCGCGCCCATCGGCGACGATGTGCTCGCCGCGCTGTTCGAGCCCGATGGACCTGCTGAACCCGGCTACCTCTTAACCCAGAATTATAAGGTTATCCTCGAATACAACTGCTCGAATTACTACGCCATGAGTGTGGGATTGCTTGCAGATGAGATCAGCCGATAGCCGACCAATTCGCGCGTCTTCCCGCGCGCTGATAACCATGTCGCTTGCGCTCGGCCTCGCCGCGTGCGGCGCTGGGGGCACGAGCGGACTAACCTCAGCGTCGGCTTCGGGCTTGTCGCCCGGCGGCCCGCAGGCAGATTATCCGATCACCGTGGGCGAGCCATACGAGGTGGCGGGCACCACCTATACCCCCGCCGACGTGTTGAATTACGACGAGGTCGGCTATCTCGCGCTCGACCCTGATACGTCCGGTTTCACGGGGTCGCACCACACCCTGCCGGTTCCCAGCTATGCCGAGGTCACCTCGCTCGAGACTGGGCGCACGGTGCTTGTCCGGCTGGAGCGGCGCGGACCGATGACGACGAACCACCTCGTGGCCCTGTCGCCCGCGGCCATGGCCCAGCTGGGCGGCAATGTGGAAACTCCGGTGCGGGTGCGCCGGGTCAATCCGCCGGAAGATCATCGCGCGATGCTGCGGTCGGGCGAGGCCGCCCCGCTGCGCATGGATACGCCTGCTTCGCTGCTGACGGTGCTGCAACGCCGGCTGCCTGGAAGCGGCGCGGCCATTCTTGCCACCAATGCAGAGCCACCGCGCGAACTGGAAACGGTTTCCGTCGCCGCCTCCACCGCCACATCGCCCGATCCGGTGCAGGTGGAGGAGCCGGGACAGATTGAGTCCATCGCTCCCCTAGAAACGCCTGAGCTTGCGTCCGGGCCGCAACTGGCCTCGACCGAGGCCGAAATCACCGTGGCGTCAGGCGATCGGTCCAACGAGGGCGCCGCAGACGCTACGCAGCCCCTCACAAGCGGCTTCGTCGTCCAGGCCGCCGCTTTCGCGAGTGTCGACAATGCGCGGCGGGCGGCAAACGCGCTGGGCGGCGAGGTCAGCCAGTCGGGACGGTATCATCTGGTGCAAACCGGGCCGTTCGCTACCCGTGGAGAAGCCGAAGCCTCCCTCGCAAACGTGCGGCGCGCGGGCTATAGCGATGCTCGAATCCTGACCAGCGGCTGAGATTTTACGTCCTCGCCGCAATCGAGCGGTGGAGTGCGCGTGCCTCAGCGAAAGTTGGCGATGAGAACACTGGCCATGGCGGCGGCGGCAGGCCTTGCCGCCGCGCCGGCGCTTCCTGCACCCGCGCCCGCCCCGGTTCCGGAGGAAATTCCGGTAGGCCTTCTGGTGGACCTGTCGACGGGCCAGACCCTGTTCGCCCGTAACGAGAACCGCCGCTTCATGCCGGCATCCGTCACCAAGGTGATGACCGCCTACACCGCCTTCAAGATGATCGACGAGGGCGAACTGCGCCCCGAAATGCGGTTCGACTATCCGCAGGAACTGGAGGACGCCTGGTACAACGAAGGCTCCAACATGTTCCTTCGCGCCGGCGAGCAACCCACGATCGGGCAGCTTCTGCTCGGCATAACCACGGTTTCCGGCAACGACGCCAGCGTGGCGCTGGCCGTCGCCGCTGCGGGCTCGCTGGAAGAGTGGCTGGCATTGATGAACGCCAATGCCGAGGAACTGGGGATGCGCGACACGCATTTCGGTTCGGCCAACGGATACCCCGATGGCGGGCAGACCTACACTTCCGCCCAGGACCTGGCGATCCTCGGCCGGGCGATCACCACGCGGTATCCGTCGCTCTACGCGCGCTATTTCGGCCATCGGACCCTGCGCTGGCGCGATATCACGCAGGCCAACCACGACCCCGTCACGGGACGGGTGGAGGGCGCCGACGGGCTGAAGACCGGCTACACGCGGGAAGCCGGGTTCACCTTCCTCGGCTCCGCCCAGCGCGAGGGTCGACGGCTGATGATGGTGCTGGCGGGCACACCCGATGGACGCACGCGCGACAAGGCAGCACGCGACCTGCTGGAGTGGGGCTTCGACAATTTCGATCGCGAGATGATCGTTCCGGCAGAGACCGTGGTGGGAGAGGCGCTGGTGCAGGACGGCGCCAGTACCACGGTTCCCTTGCGCACGCCGGGCGACGTGATGGCCGCCATCCCCGCAGGTGAGGACGTTTCGGGCTGGGACCTGGAAGTGGTCTATCGGGGACCGGTCCAGGCACCGATCGCCGTGGGCGATCCGATTGCCCGCCTGCGCGTGAGCCTGGATGGCGAGCTGGTGCTGGACGCGCCGCTCGAAGCCGCCGAAACGGTTCCGCAGGCCAACCCCTTGCAACGGATCGTCAACGCCTGGAGAAAATGGCTGGCATGACGGGCGGACGTTTCATCACATTCGAAGGCGGCGAAGGTGTAGGCAAGTCGACGCAGGCCGGGATGCTGGTGGATGCCTTGCGGTCCCGGGGTCTGTCGGTCGTGCAGACCCGCGAACCGGGAGGGACGCCTGGAGCCGAAGCCATTCGCGACCTCCTGCTCGATAAGGCGTTCGACTGGGGAACGAGGGCGGAAGCGCTGTTGTTCGCCGCCGCCCGCTCCGATCACGTGGCCAACCTGATCGGACCTGCGCTCGATCGCGGCGACTGGGTGGTGTGCGATCGCTTCGTCGATTCCTCGCGCGCCTACCAGGCGGGGGGAGGGGAGTGGTCGGACGACGCAGTGCTCTCGCTGCATACGATCGGTTCGCACGCCCTGATGCCCGACGTCACCTTCCTGCTGCAGGCACCTTCGCAGGAGGTTGCTGACCGGCTTCACGCCCGCGATGGCGATGGTGCGGACCGTATCGGCGGCAAGTCGGCCGCCTATCACGCCCGCGTGGCCGAGCATTTCCGCCAGCTTGCCGCCACCGATCCGGAACGCTTCGTTCTGGTGGACGCCAGCGGCACGCCCGATGAGGTGCACATGCGCGTGATGCGGGCAATGGCGCCGTTCGTCGGGGAAGGCGGTTGAGCTACATCGGCCACGATGAGGCCTGGGCCGACTGGCGGCGCGCGCTGTCGGGCGACCGCATGCATCACGGCTGGATCCTGTCTGGTCGCAAGGGCGTGGGCAAGTCCGCCTTCGCCCTCGCCGCGGCCCGCGAACTGGTGGCGGAAGAGGGCATTCCCCAGCCCGAGGGCAATCACCCTGATATCCGCTATGTCAGCCATCCTCCGAAAAACGAGACGGAGGCTCGCAAGCGCGACGAGGACAAGCCGTTCGAGCTGGCTCGCAACATCAAGGTCGACCAGATCCGCGAACTGCAACGCCGCCTGACGACGCGGCCGACGCTGGGAAGCCGGCGCGCGGTCATCATCGACCCGGCTGACGACATGGAAACGAGCGCCGCCAACGCGCTGCTCAAGAGCCTGGAGGAACCGCCAGCGGGCACCTACTTCATGCTGATCGCGCATCGCATGGGACGCCTGCTGCCCACGATCCGGTCGCGCTGCCGGGTCCTGAACTTTCCGCGGGTCTCGGACGAGGACATGGATGCCATCCTGGCCCGCGAAAGTCCGCAGGCCAGCACGGACATGCGTGAGGCCGCCATCGCCGCTGCCAGCGGATCGCCCGGCGCGGCCATCGATTTCGTCGAACTGGACCTCGGCAAGATCCACACGCTGATGCGGCAAGTCGTCGATCAGGGCGACCCGGATTTCGCCCTCCGCGGGCGGCTGGCAGGAGCCATGGGCGCGCGGCCGAGCCGCGAAAAGCAACTGGCCGCCATCGAGCTCGCCCGTGCCGTGGTCGCCGATCGCATGCGAGGCGTGGTGCCGGGCGACATTCCCGCAATGGTCGAAACGCACGGCGCCCTGGTGCGTCTTGCCGGCCAGGCACCCACCTACAATTTCGATCCCGGTCTGCTGGTCATGGAAATCGGCACCTTGCTCGCCAACCTTGCGGGCTCTAGGACGCCCGCAAATGGCTGACACCTTCTATCTTACCACCGCGATTCATTACCCCAACGGCAGGCCGCACATCGGCCACGCCTACGAAACGATCGCCGCCGACATCCTTGCCCGGTTTCACCGGCAGATGGGGCGCGAGGTCCGCTTCCAGACCGGCACCGACGAGCATGGGCTCAAGATGGCTCAGAAGGCGCGCGAACTGGGCATGACGCCGCGCGAACTGGCGGACGAGATGTCGGGCCATTTCCGCGAACTGTTCGATCGGCTGGACATTTCCTACGATCATTTCATCCGCACCACGCAGGATGATCACTACCGCGCCAGCCAGGCGATCTGGAAGGCGATGGAGGAGCGCGGCGACCTCTACCTCGATCGTTACGAAGGCTGGTACTCCGTCCGGGACGAGGCCTATTACGACGAGAGCGAACTGGTCGAAGGGGAAGGGGGCGAGAAACTTTCCCCGCAAGGGACTCCGGTGGAATGGACCGCCGAGGAGACCTGGTTCTTCCGCCTGTCGGATTATGGCGAGCGGCTGCTGCAACTCTACCGCGACAATCCCGACTTCATCCGGCCCGATAGCCGCCGAAACGAGGTGATGCGTTTCGTCGAGGGCGGGCTGCGCGATCTCTCGGTCAGCCGCACCAGCTTCGACTGGGGCGTTCCCGTGCCGGGAAGCGAGGGGCACGTGATGTACGTGTGGGTGGATGCCCTCACCAATTACCTCACCGGCCTCGGCTATCCGGACGAGACGGAAAACATGGCGAAGTTCTGGCCGGCGGACCTGCATCTGGTCGGCAAGGACATCACCCGGTTCCACACCGTCTACTGGCCGGCCTTTCTGATGAGCGCGGGTATTGCCCTGCCGAAACAGGTCTATGCCCACGGGTTCCTGCTCAACAAGGGGCAGAAGGAATCCAAGTCGCTGGGCAATGTCACCGATCCGGCGGCTCTGGTCGATGCCTATGGCGTCGACGTGCTGCGCTATTTCCTGCTGCGCGAATTCTCTTTCGGACAGGATGGCAGCTATTCGCGCGAAGCCATTGTAAACCGAGCAAATTCCGAACTTGCGAACAGCTTCGGAAACCTCGCCCAGCGGGTGATGAGCTTCATTGCCAAGAACTGCGACGGATCCGTCTCCGCGCAGGCTCCGGTGCAACAGGTGGACGAGGAACTGCGGGCGAGGGTGCGCCAGGCCTGCGCCGTGGAACTGCCCGCGCAATTCGAGCAGCTCGCCTTCGCGGCCGGCCTCGAGGCGTGGATGCAGGCCGTATACGCCTGCAACGCCTATGTGGACGAGCAGGCGCCGTGGTCCCTGCGCAAGACCGATCCGGAGCGCATGGAACGCGTGCTGGCAACGCTGTGCGGCTGCATCCGAGACCTCGCGATAGCCGCCGCGCCAGTGATCCCGACAGCTTCGACCAAGATCCTCGACGCGCTCACCATCCCGGCTGACGCGCGCGATTATGCCGCCCTGTCCGCCAGCGATCCGGCGCTGGATACGATCACGGTCGACAACCCCAGGCCCGTCTTCCCGCGCCTCGACATGCCCGAAGCGGGGGAGCCATCGTGACCATGCAGGCGTTCCTGATCGACAGCCATTGCCACCTGAATTACGAGGGGCTTGCCGAGCGGCAGGCAGAGGTACTCGCCAACGCCCGCGAGGCCGGTGTGACCGGCTTCCTCAATATCTCGACGCGGGAACGCGAATGGCGCGATGTGGTCGCCACGGCGGAGCGCGAGAGCGACGTCTGGGCGACTGTCGGCATCCATCCCCACGAGGCCGACCAGCACGCCGATCTGGGGCGACAGGTCCTTCGCAGGGCGACCGATCACCCGCGCGTGATCGGCATCGGCGAGAGCGGCCTGGACTATTACTACGACAAGTCTGACCGCGCGGTGCAGCGCGACCTGTTCCGCATGCACATCGATGTCGCGCGCGAAACCGGTCTGCCGCTGGTGATCCACACCCGCGACGCGGAAGACGACACCGCGGAGATACTGGCCGATGAAATGGGGAAGGGCGCCTTCCCGGCACTCATCCATTGCTTCACCGCCAGCGCCGATTTCGGACGAAAGGTGCTCGATCTGGGTCTGACGATCTCGCTGTCGGGCATCGTGACCTTCAAGAATGCGAAGGATCTCCAGGAGTTCGCCCGGCAGGTGCCCGACGATCGGCTGCTGGTCGAAACCGACAGCCCGTTTCTCGCGCCGGTTCCGCATCGCGGGAAGACCTGCGAGCCTGCTTTCGTGCGCCACACCGCCGAATTCGTCGCCGAGCTTCGCGGCGTCGAGACCGAAGAACTGGCGGCAACGACTTCACGTAATTTCTTCAATTTGTTCACGAAAGCCAAGGAAAACGGGATCGAGGCGCCCTCGTGAAACTGCTTGTGCTCGGATGCGGTACTTCGACCGGCGTTCCGCGCATCGGAAATGACTGGGGCGAATGCGACCCGAACGAGCCCAGGAACAGGCGCAGCCGCGTTTCCATCATCGTGGAAAGCGATGAAGGCTCGAGGCTGCTCGTCGATACTTCGCCGGACCTGCGCAACCAGTTGCTGACCAACGGTATCGACAAGGTGGACGGCGTTTTCTGGACGCACGACCATGCCGATCACTGCCACGGTATCGACGACCTGCGCCCGCTGCGTTTCGGCCGCGGCGGCCCGATTGCCGGTTTCGCATCCGCCGAGACGTGCCGAAGGCTGCGCAACCGGTTCGGATATGTCTTCGCCGGACAATACGGCTATCCGACGATCGTGGAACTGAAATCGCTGGACTCGCTGCGTATCCACGCAGGCTTCGGGGTCGATACCGTGGAAATGCCGCACGGACCGATGACGAGTACGGCATATCGCTTCGAAGCTGACGGTAAATCAATAGGTTATGCGACGGACTTCGCGGAGATTGTCGACGACATGGTGAGCCTTTTCGAGGGCGTCGATATTCTTGTCACCGATTGCCTGCGCCGCGAACCGCATCCGACGCATGCCAGCCTGGCCATGGCGCTGGAACTGGCCGAGCGAACCGGCGCAAGGCGAACGGTGCTGTCGCACCTCGACAAGAGCATGGATTACGCCGAACTCAGCGCCGAAGTACCCGCTAATGTGCTGGTAGGTTATGACGGCATGGAATTGACGGCATGAACGAGATTTCGATCGTATCGATCATCGCCTTGCTTGGCTGGCTGATCCTGGCGCTGGGCGCTTACCGATCGCATCAGGTAGATACGTCGAAAACGATCCGGATGATCCTGATATGGGGGTGCATCTTCACGGGCATCGCGCTGCTGTTTTCGCTATTGATGTGAGCGGGGCGATGTGGACCCTTGGCTAACCACCAATCCAGGCACTCTCGATATTTAACATAATATATATTATCATTCTTAGCTATTGCACCGAGACCCCATGTCCGATCAGCTTTCCCGCCTCCTCTCGATCATGGCCCGTCTTCGCGATCCGCAGCACGGTTGCGAATGGGATGTCGCGCAGACGTTCGCGACAATCGCGCCGTACACGATCGAGGAAGCCTACGAAGTGGCCGACGCCATCGAGCGTGAGGATATGCACGACCTCCGCGGCGAACTGGGTGACCTGCTGTTGCAGGTCGTCTTCCACGCGCGGATGGCCGAGGAAGCCGGTCACTTCGATTTCGAGGACGTCGCCCGTTCCATCTCGGACAAGATGGAAGCGCGCCATCCGCACATCTTCGGCGACGAAGGCGGCGTCATGGATTCCACGCGCTGGGAAGACATCAAGGCTGCGGAACGCGTCGAAGGCGGTTCCGACAGCACGATGGACGGCGTGGCACGCGCCTTGCCGGCCTTGCTTCGCACCGAAAAGCTGCAGAAACGCGCAGCACGCGATGGGTTCGACTGGCCCGATCACGAAGGACCGGCCGCCAAGCTGGCTGAAGAGATCGCCGAACTTCGGGAAGCCGGTGACGAAGACCGCGCGGAAGAAGCCGGCGACCTGCTGTTCGCGGCGGTAAACCTGGTCCGATCATACGGTATAGGCGCGGAAGACGCGCTGAGAGCCGCCAATGCGAAATTCGAGCGGCGTTATCGTGCCATGGAGAAGCTCGCCGCGGGCGATTTCGCGCAGCGCGATCTCGATGGTCAGGAAGCCCTTTGGCAAGAAGTGAAGCGGATGGAGCGGGACGGCGACGCCTAGAGCGACTCGAACCTGCCCAATTCCTTCTCGGTCAGCCGGACCTCGATCCGCCGCATGGGGCCGCCCTCACCCTGCCCCGCATCCTTGTCCGACATCACTTCGCCGTGCGCGTGCAGCCAGGCGATGCGTGCACCGTCGGCAGCGGGAATATCCAGTGCATGCAGCCGTGCACCTTCGGTCAGCACCGCGCCGAGCCTTTCCCGCAGTGCATCGACGCCGTGGCCGGTGATCGCCGAGATCGCCACGATATCCTCGTCGTTCTCTGCGAGGGCCGACAATTCCTCGCGCGCGTCTTCGTCCAGCAGGTCCCACTTGTTCCACACTTCGATCAGCGGCACCTGATCCTCGTCGTCCTCTTCCGAAACGACGCCGAGATCGGCAAGCACCTGCAGCACCTGCTTCTTCTGAGAGGCGCTGTCCGGATTGGCGATGTCGCGCACGTGCAGCACGATGTCTGCGGCGGTCACTTCCTCCAGCGTGGCGCGGAAGGCAGCGACGAGCTGGGTCGGCAGATCGGAAATGAAACCCACCGTGTCGGACAGGATGGCCTTTTCGACGCCCGGCAGGGAAATCGCGCGCATGGTGGGATCGAGCGTGGCGAACAGCAGGTCTTCGGCCATCACGTCCGAACCGGTCATCCGGTTGAAGAGCGTGGACTTGCCTGCGTTGGTGTATCCGACCAGCGCGATGACGGGCCAGGGCGCCCTTCCCCGCCGCTTGCGATGCAATTCACGCGTCTTGCGGACCTGTTCCAGTTCGCGGCGCAGCTTGGCCATGCGGTCGCGGATCAGGCGACGGTCGGCCTCGATCTGCGTTTCGCCGGGACCACCGAGAAAGCCGTAGCCACCCCTCTGTCGCTCCAGGTGAGTCCAGCTGCGCACGAGGCGGCTGGCCTGGTAATCGAGGTGGGCCAGCTCGACCTGGAGACGACCTTCCGCCGTTGCAGCGCGTTCGCCGAAGATTTCGAGGATCAGGCCCGTGCGGTCGATGACCTTGCGGCCGATCTTCTCTTCCAGGTTGCGCTGCTGGATGGGAGACAGCGCTCCGTCCACGATGACCAGTTCGGCCTCGTGCAACTCGCAATCGCTGGCTATGCGCTGGACCTGCCCTTCCCCGAACAGCGTATTCGGGCGAACGTCGCGCACAGGGATAATGAAGGCTTCGGCAACGATGATGCCGATCGCCATCGCCAGACCCTTCGCCTCCTCCAGTCGGGCATCGGGATCATCGTCCCGGCGCTGGCTGCGTATGTCTGGGCACACCACTAGGGCCCGCGCACCGCGGGTGACTTCGCCTTCGATATCATCGTCAACTATCAGTCGTCGTCGCCTTCATCGCCATCCTCGCCCAGATCCTCGTCGGTCAGGTCTACGGGCCTGTCCGGCTGGATCGTGGACACGGCATGCTTGTAGGCTAGCTGGACGTATCCGTCACGTTCGAGCAGCATGCAGAACAGATCGAAGCTGGCGATGCGTCCCTGGAGCATCACTCCGTTTACCAGGAACATCGTCACCTGCACTCCGGCGTCGCGGACGCGAGTGAGGAATATGTCCTGCAGCAGGCGCATCTTGCGCGCGCCGTCCGGGCCGCCGCCGAATTGTTCGGCATCGACCGGCTGCCCCGGCATGATGGTGGAAATGGCGTGCTTGTAGACCAGTTGCGACTGGCCATCGCGCCGCAACAGGATGGAAAAATTGTCGAACCAGGTAACAATGCCCTGAAGCTTCACGCCTTTTACCAGGAACATGGTGACAGGGGTCTTTTCGCGCCGGAGGTGGTTCAGGAATACATCCTGAAGATTGCCGGTCTTGTGGTTGCCGCCCTTCGCGCCGCTGGGCGGCTTCGCGCCGGGCTCCTCCGGGGGCGGTGCGGGCTTTGATCGGGGGGAAAGCGTACCCTTGGCCACTCTTCTGACTCCATCATTCTTGGCGGGACTGGCCCGCAATCTGGCGGCGTCCCGTGTCAGGCACGAGACTCACCGAGCGCAACATTGTGCGATGCAGCGTATATTCAGAAACCCGCCCGGAGCAAATAGTTCCGTAGATGGACTTAAGTCCTAGTCGCTGTCGTCGTCGTTGTTCCGCTCGTTCATGCCAAGCAGTTTCAACTTCCGGTGGAGCGCCGAACGTTCCATGCCGATAAAACCGGCGGTTTTCGAAATATTGCCGGAGAAGCGACGGATCTGGATACGCAGGTATTCGCGCTCGAAACTTTCGCGCGCTTCGCGCAGCGGAACGCCCATCAAGGACGAGATCCCGCCACCATTTTCCGAAGATCCCCCGGTGATTTCCGACGGCAGCATGTCCGGCGTGATCGTCTCGAAATCCTCGCGCGGGGCGAGGATAACCGTGCGTTCGATGACATTGCGCAGCTGGCGGACGTTGCCCGGCCAATCGTAGGCCTGCATCGCGGCAACGGCCTCGGGCGCGATGGTGGGCGGTTCCAGGCCCTGTTCGCGGGCGTATCGCGTGAAGAAATGATCGGCCAGGGCGGGAATATCGTCACGCCGGTCCGCGAGAGGCGGTATCTCGATGGGGACGACGTTCAGACGGTAGAACAGGTCCTCGCGGAACCGCTTTTCCTCGATTTCCTTGAGCAGGTCCCGCGCGGTGGAGGACACGACGCGAACATCCACACCGACCTGGCGGTTGCCGCCGACGCGCACGAAGCTCTGGTCTGTCAGCACGCGCAGGATGCGGGCCTGGGTGCTTTCGGGCATGTCTGCCACCTCGTCGAGGTAGAGCGTGCCGCCGTCGGCCAGTTCCAGCAGACCCGCGCGCACCAGCTTGCCCTCCGCTTCCTCGCCAAACAGTTCGTGTTCGAAACGCTCGGGCGTGATGCGTGCGGAATTGACGGTTACGAATGCCTTGTCGGCGCGCGGGCTCCAGGCGTGCAGCAGGCGAGCCGCCACTTCCTTGCCGGCACCGGCTGGGCCGCTCACCAGCACGCGGCTGCCCGTGTTGGAGACACGCTTCAGCGTTGCGCGCACCGTGTTGATGACGCTGGAGTTGCCGGTGAACTCGTCGGGAGAAGCCATGCCCTCGCGCAGCCGTTCGTTCTCGCGGCGCAGACGCTGGGTCTCGGTCGCGCGCTCCACCAGATGCAGCAGCTTTTCGGCTTCGAAGGGCTTCTCGATGAAATCCATCGCCCCGCGGCTGACGGCGGAAACGGCGGTATCCACGTTGCCGTGACCGGAAAAGATGATGACCGGCAGACCGGGCTCGCGCGCCTTGATCGCATCGAGCACCTCGAGCCCGTCCATGGGGCTGCCGTGCAGCCAGACGTCCAGCAGCACCAGGCTGGGACGGCGTTCGTCGATCATAGCCAGCGCGCGATCGCTGTCGCCCGCGGTTCGGCAGTCGTAACCTTCGTCGCTCAGGACGCCGGCGACGAGATTGCGAATGTCGCGTTCGTCGTCGACCACTAGGATATCGAGTGCCATTCAGTGCTCTCCTGCAAAATTCATTCGGCGGCCTCGCTGCTTTCCGCCGGCCTGTCGGGATGGATCGCGAAACGCAGCGTGGCGCGCGTCCCCCCTCCCGGCAGCGATGCGAATTCGAGGTCGCCCGCGTGCTCCTCGACGATCTTCTTCACGATCGCGAGGCCCAGGCCCGTGCCCTTCTCACGCGTGGTGACATAGGGTTCGATCACGTTTTCCCCGCCTTGCGGCAGTCCCACGCCATTGTCGCTCACCGCGATTTCGATGTGCTCGTCCAGCAGCGTCATCGATACGTCGATCCGGCCGCGCCAGTCGGCCGGGGCATCCGCGATGCGGGCGTCAACGGCTTCGGCGGCGTTCTTCAGCACGTTGGTCATGGCCTGGCCAACCTGGTGCCGGTCACATTCCACAGTCGGAATGTCCTTGTCGGCGGTGAACCCGTAGGTGATCTCCGGGTGGGCGACCTCCTGCAGGAACAACGCCTGTCGCACAAGGTCCACCGCATCCTCGCTACGGAAAACGGGCTTGGGCAACCGCGCGAAGCTGGAGAACTCGTCCACCATCTTGCGCAGGTCTCCCACCTGGCGGATGATCGTGCCGGTCAATTCGTCGAAGAGATCGACGTCCTGCTGGATCTGCTTCGAATAGCGGCGCTTGAGCCGCTCCGTCGCCAGCTGGATGGGGGTGAGCGGGTTCTTGATCTCGTGAGCGATGCGCCGCGCCACGTCCGACCATGCCGCCTGCCGCTGGTCGAGAAGCTGGCGGGTGATGTCCTCGAAGGTGATCACGTGGCCTCCGGTGGCCGGGGCCAGTTGCACGGCCAGCGTCAGCAGTTCGCCGGAACGGCTGATCTGGATGATCTCGCTCTTCGCGCCTTGCTCCACCAGTTCCGCCAGCTGCGGTGCGACGTCCTCCAGCGGCATGTCGACGGGCACCGGACCTTCGTGATCCAGCAGCAGGCGCTGGGCTGAGCTGTTCATCAGCAGGATCCGTCCATCGGCGTCGACCGAGACGATACCCGCCGTGATCGATTGCAGCACGGCCTCGATGAAGGCGCGGCGCTCTGCCAGCTGGTGGTTGGCGCCAAGCAAGGCATCGGTCTGCCGCTCGATCTGCGCGGACATGCGGTTGAAGGCGCGATTGAGCAGGCCGATCTCGTCCTGCCCCGTGCGTCCCGCAACGCGCATGGCATAGTTGCCCGCGCCGATTTCCTGCGCCGCATCGGCCAGTTCCGCGAGCGGTTTCACCTGCCTGTCGGCGAAGCGCAGCGCGGCCCACACCGCCAGCGCGACGAGGGCCAGGGAGACGCCGAACAGAGCGAAATTGAACTGCAGCTGCAGCACGCGCGCCTGCTCGGTCAGTTCCTCGTAGGTTTCCACCACGTTCTGGGCGCGGCGGTATTGCGACAGGGCCTCCGCGTCGGAATCGCGCGATCCGTACAGGTAGATGCCAAGTTCCGCATTAAGCGGGACAACCGCCTCTGTGCGCTCCTCCGTGGCCTGGACGATCACCGATTCTCCGGCGCGCAACATGGCGAGCCCTTCCTCGGTGATACGTTGGCGCTCCGCGTCCTCGTCGGGGTCGACGATGGCGATTGTCCGCAACCCGCCGTCGGGCGCCTCCTGGAGAATCGCGCTTTCGCTCAACTCGCGTCCGTAGACCTGCAGAAAATACTGATCCACGAACTCGGGGCTGTTGATGGCCATGCTCTGAAGGAAGAACCGCAGGTCGATTGCCATGGCGAGGGTGTTATCGGCCACGAAACGCTGGTTCTCGTCATAATAGTTGCGCGCCAGTTCGTTGGCGTTGTCCAGCAGTCCGCGCGAATCGTCGCTGAACCAGAATTGCACGCCCGACTGGAACAGGATGGAGGCGAACACCGCCACGAACAGCGTGGGAATGGCTGCCAGCAGCGAGAAGAAGAACACGAGGTTGACGTGCAGGCGCCCGGTGGTGCCCCCTGCCCTGCGCTTGGCGATACGGCGGCCCCACAGCACTATCAGGCCGAGCGCGGGCAGCAGGGTTCCCACGAGCAGGGCGGCGGCCTGCCAGCTCGGTACCGGATCGCCTTCGTCGGGGCGTCCGGCGAGGGAGAGCCAGACGGTTACCAGCATCACCGCCAGCGCGCCGTAACAGATGATTTCCAGCCACAGGAAGAGGTTGAGCCGACGCGAAGCCACAGCCGCCCTGCGCAGCCAGCGCGAGCGTTTGTGGGCGTTTTCCGCGGATTCGGGGTGTGGCTCTTCCGTCACGTTGCAGGGTTACAACAACGCTGTTGCAGCTTTGCAAGTTAAAAGCGGTGTATTCAATCAGGCGCGCGAGAAACTATCCGGATCGATGTCCAGCTCGGACAGCCGCTTGCGCAATGTGTTGCGATTTATGCCCAGCAACTGGGCGGCTTTCAGCTGGTTTCCGGCCGTCCTGGAAAGGGCGTGCCGGAAGATCGGACGCTCGAGTTCGGCGAGGGCCTGGTGATAGATTTCGCCTTCCGCAAAGTCCTCCCGCTCCAGCCACTGGTACACTGCATCTCCGATATCCTGTCCGGCCTTCTCCGACGCGCCGCCCGATGCCCTGTCGAGCAGCGAGCGGACCGTCTCGGCATCGATGACATCCTCGCGAGAGAGCAAGGCGGCACGGTAGATGAGGTTCTGCAGCTCGCGAACGTTTCCGCGCCAGGGCTGCTTTGCAAGCAGTGCCGCGGCATCCTTGCCCAGCGAGCGCTTCGGCAAGCCTTCGGTGGCTGCGCGGGAAAGGAAATGCAGGGCCAGGGGCGCCACGTCGTCAGCCCTGTCGCGCAGGGGTGGCAGCACGATGGGCACGACGTTCAACCGGTAATACAGGTCTTCGCGAAAGCTGCCCTTGGCGATCAGGGGCAGCAGGTCCCGGTTCGTTGCCGCGACGATGCGGACATCGACGGCGATTTCCTCGCTTCCCCCCACCCTGCGGATGCGGCCCGATTGCAGCGCGCGCAGCAGGCGCGTCTGGGCCTCCGCCGGCATGTCGCCGATTTCGTCGAGAAACAGAGTGCCGCCATGCGCCTGTTCGAACTTGCCGATATTGCGCGCCGTCGCGCCCGTGAACGCGCCCTTTTCGTGGCCGAAGAGTTCGCTCTCGATCAGTTCGCGCGGGATGGCGGCGGTATTGACCGGCACGAACGGCCCCTTCTTGCGCGCGCCGAGTTCGTGGATCGCCTCTGCCACCAGTTCCTTGCCGGTGCCGCTTTCGCCCAGCACCAGCACGGTCAGATCGTTGTGCAGAACGCGGGTAATCAGCCGGTAGACTTCCTGCATCGGCTGACTGCGACCGATCAGCGGCAAACCTTCGCCCGGATCCTCGGCACCCGTCATGCCTGTCTGGCGACTTGCCACAGCCTGCCGCGTGGCCCGCACCAGATCGTCCAGGTCGAATGGCTTGGGAAAGTATTCGAACGCTCCGCGATCCGTCGCACGCACGGCGGTATCGAGGGTATTCTGCGCCGAGAGGATGATGACGGGCATGTCGGGATAGGCCTCGCGCACTTCGCCCAGAGACTCGATCCCGTCCCCGTCCCGCAGGATCACATCGGTCAGCATCACGTCGTAACCGGCCTGCTCCAGCGCGGTGTCGCGACCTGCGACGGTGTCCGAGGTGTCGACCGTAAAGCCTTCATCTTCCAGCGCGGCGCGAATCACAGTCGCGATGGAATTGTCGTCCTCCACGAGCAAGGCACGATGGGCCATGCTTCTCCCCTTCCCTTCAGCGAGCCATCGGCAGGTGGATACGGAAATGCGTCCATCCTCCCGACTCGTCGCGTTCATGACTTACGCGGCCATCCATGTCGCGCACCAGTTTCTGCACCAGCGCCAGGCCCAGGCCCTGGCCGTTGGTCTTGCTGGTGACGAACGGCTCGAAAATATCGTCCTGGATCGATGGATCGATGCCCGGCCCGTTGTCGCTTACCTGGATTTCGATCGGCAGTTTCACCGGGCGACCGAGCCGGAACACGTTCATCACGATACCGCTGGCAAACCGGGTGCGCACGGTGATCCGCGGAGCGACGGTATCGCTGCAGGCATCGCGGGCATTGGCCATCAGGTTCACCAGCACCTGCACCAGCGCCCCCTCGTTGGCCAGCACCGGAGGGAGGGAGGGATCGAATTCCTCGCGCCAGGCAACGCTGGAATCGCTAGTGATCCGCACCGTCTCGTAAGCGCGGTGAATGGCCTCGTGCAGGTTGATCGGCACGATCGGTTCCGCCCTTTCGCGGCCCAGACGCTGCATGCGATCGATAAGCTGGGCGATACGGTCGACTTCGTCGGCAATCAGGTCGGTCAGGGGCTTCTCGTTTTCCCCGACCTTTCGCCCAAGCAGTTGTGCTGCTCCGCGAATGGCCGCCAGCGGGTTCTTTATCTCGTGAGCGAGCACGGCCGGACCGCGCAGCTGGCCACGGCGTTCCTGGCCCTCGAAACGCTCCCCCTGGCTGGCATCGGAAAGCGTGGCAACGCGCCATCCGGGATTGCTCGAGAGCGTGGATATCGTGACGTTGAGCCGCAGGTCCTTGTCCGCAACTTTCGCATCAACGCCGCGCGCCACCAGTTGCGTCTCGTTGTCTCGCAGGCGATCGACCAGTCCGGGCTGATGAAACGAGAGGATGTCGAGGAAGGATTTTCCCTTCATCCTGCGCCAGCTGATTCCCAGGAGGCTTTCCGCAGCGGGGTTCGCCTGCCGGATGACATGATCCGGCGAAAGCAGCAGCATGCCGAAAGCCAGCCCGTTGATCTGTTCGCCTGCGGTCGGCAGCGCGGGCCTTTCCTCGCTCACGCGGCCCGGCGCCTCAGGAACGGCTCGTAGAAACGCTCCAGCTCACCGCGCACCTGTGCAGGATCGTCGATGAAGTTCACCTTGTTGCGGAAGTCGGCACTGCCGTGCATCCCCTTGGTGTACCAGCCCAGGTGCTTGCGCGCGATCTTCACGCCCACATCCTCCCCGTAATGGGCCAGCATGGCGTCGTAGTGTTCGGTGACGGTGTCGTACTGTTCGTCGAACGTGGGATTGTCGAGGCTTTCCCCGGTACGCCACCAGTGCATCACCTGTCCCAGCAGCCACGGCTTGCCATAGGCGCCTCGCCCGATCATCAGGCCATCGGCTCCCGACTGCTCCAGCGCCTTCGCGGCATCGTCGATGGAGCAGATATCGCCGTTCACGATCACCGGGATGGAGACCGCGTCCTTCACCTTGCGGATGAAGGACCAGTCGGCGCTGCCCTTGTACATCTGGTTGCGCGTGCGGCCGTGAACCGTGATCATCTTCACGCCCAGGTCTTGCGCGATGCGGCTGAGTTCGGGGGCGTTCAGGCTGGCGTGGTCCCAGCCCATGCGCATCTTCACGGTAACCGGAACCGAAACGGCCTTTACCGTCGCTTCCATCAATTTCGTCGCCAGGCCGACCTCGCGCATCAATGCCGATCCGGCCAGCTGGCCCACGACCTTGCGCACCGGACAGCCGAAGTTGATGTCGATCACCGCCGCGCCGTTGCCTTCCTGCAGCTTGGCCGCCTCCGCCATGGAATGGGGATCGCAGCCTACAAGCTGCATGGAGACGGGATCCTCTATCGGTGCCCAGGCGGCTTTCTGGATCGACTGCCGCGATTCGCGGATGGCGGCTTCGCTGGCGATCATTTCCGTGACGTTCAGGCCGGACCCGTAGCGGCGCACCAGGGTACGAAACGGCAGGTCCGTCACGCCCGTCATCGGCGCGAGCACGACGGGGCAATCGATCCGCACGGGGCCGATATCGATGGGCGTGATCGCCGGTGGGGTGGGCAGTCCGGAAGTGGTCATGAGATTACGTGCCTAAAATATGGGCACGCGCATAGTGGATTGCGAGGGGCGGCTCAAGCCGCTAGCGCGCGGGTCGCGATATGGAAGCGACGCCCCCCTCTCCCGCAGATGACCTGGCAGCGGTCATCGTCGCCGCCGGCAAGGGAGTGCGCGCGGGACAGTCCGTGCCCAAGCAGTTCGCGTCGTATCGCGGGTCGACAGTGCTTCGCCATGCCGTGGAATCACTAATTCGCGCAGGAGTCGAAAGGTTTGCCGTCGCCATCCCAGAAGGTGCGGATTCGCTGGCGCAGGAGTGTCTCGCCGGACTGGATAATGTGATCCTGCTGACGGGCGGAGTGTCCCGGCAGGAAAGCGTTGCCCTGGCGCTTCAAAAGCTTGCCGGGCACGCTCCGCAATCGGTCCTCATCCACGATGCGGCAAGGCCCGACTGTCCGCCCGAGGTGGTAGCTCGTCTTGCTTCTGCCCTGAGGGATCATCCCGGCGCGATCCCGGTCTTGCCCGTCGTAGATTCCATAGTTGTTGCCGACGGTAACCTGATGGCCGCGGATGCCCGGCGCGAAACGCTGCGACGGGTGCAGACGCCGCAGGCCTTTCGCTTTGCCGATGTGCTGGCCGCCCACCGCAGCTGGCAGGGCGAGGCGACCGCGGGAGACGATGCCCAGGTTCTGCGCGCGGCCGGGGGCGATGTGGCCCTTGTCGCGGGGGACGAGCGACTGCGCAAACTCACATTCGCGGAGGATTTCATGACCGACGCTCCCCTTTCTTCGCCCGTGCGCGTTGGCACCGGCTACGACGTCCACCGGCTTGCCGCAGGAGAGGACCTGTGGCTCTGCGGCATCCAGATCGCGCACGAGAAGGGCCTTGCGGGTCACTCCGACGCCGACGTGGGCCTGCACGCCGTGGTCGATGCCATTCTCGGGGCCGTGGCGGCGGGCGATATCGGCCAGCACTTCCCGCCCAGCGATCCGCAATGGCGGGGCGCGCCCTCCTCGCGGTTCGTGGAACATGCAGTCCATCTCGCGGCGGAAGCAGGCTACGCCGTGGGCAATGTCGACCTGACGCTGATCTGCGAGGCGCCCAAGATCGGCCCCCACCGCGATGCCATGCGCGAACGGCTGGCGGAACTGCTGGGGGTGGCCGTGGGTTCGGTCAGCGTGAAGGCAACAACAACAGAGAAGCTCGGCTACACAGGCCGCGGCGAAGGTATCGCCGCGCAAGCCGTTGCAACGATGGTGGCACGCGCATGACCGACGCCCTTCTTCCCGACGATATCGTGAACTTGGCCCGCCGCGTGGTGGAGGAAAACATCGCGGCCGGCCGCACGATCGTGCTGGCGGAAAGCTGCACCGGCGGCCTCGTGGCAGCCGCGATCACCGAGATACCCGGCAGCTCCGCCGTTCTGGACCGCAGCTTCGTCACCTATTCGAACGAAGCCAAGCAGGGCGACCTGGGAGTGGAAACCGACATCATCGACGCGTTCGGCGCGGTATCGGTGGCCTGCGTCTACGCCATGGCCCGCGGCGCGCTGGAGCGCAGCGGCGCGGATGTCGCGGTTGCGATCAGTGGCATCGCCGGTCCCGGAGGCGGCGGCGAGGACAAGCCGGTCGGTACGGTCGTCTTCGCAAAGCTGGAGAAGGGGCAGGAACAGCCCGAGGCCGAGCAGCGCCTGTTCGAGGATACCGGCCGTTCCGGCGTGCGTTCTCAGGCTACGCTTTGCGCGCTCGAACTGTTGCTGCCGTAGAGTTCTTCCGCCCGCGTTTCGAACGCGGCGACCATCTTGCGGAAGGCGCGGTCGATATACTGGCCCGCCAGCGTTTCGAACATGATGTTCTTGAAGCTGAAATCGACGCAGAAGTCGATCTCGCAGCAATTCTCGCCGCAGTCGCGGAAGGTCCAGTTGTTATCCAGGTCGCGCAGCGGACCGTCGATGTAGTGGACGTTGATGGTGTTGGGTCGATCCTTCACCACCTTCGACGTGAACTTCTCGCGCAGGGCCTTGAACCCCACCAGCATGTCCGCCGTCATTTCGGTATCGCTGTCCCTGCGCACGCGCGTGGCGACAACCCAGGGCAGGAACTCGGGATACCTGTCGACATCGGCCACCAGGTCGAACATCTGCTCCGCCGTGTAGGGCAGCTTGTGCGTTTCGCGGATGGTAGGCATCAGGCGCCCTTCCCTTCCTTCGCCTGCTGCTTTGCCAGTTTCGCTTCGCGCGCGGCACGCATCTCGGCGAAATCGTCGCCCGCGTGATAGCTGGAACGGGTCAGCGGGCTGGCGGCAACCTGAAGGAACCCCTTGGCCCGAGCGATGGAGCCGAAGGCATCAAAGGCCTTGGGCGTCACGAAATCCTCGACCTTGGCGTGCTTCGGCGTGGGCTGGAGATACTGGCCCATGGTGATGAAATCGACATCGGCGCTGCGCATGTCGTCCATCACCTGGTGCACTTCCAGGCGCTGCTCGCCCAGTCCCAGCATGATCCCGGACTTCGTGAAGATCAGCGGATCATGGCTCTTCACCTCTTCCAGCAGCCGCAGCGAGGCATAGTAGCGCGCGCCGGGGCGGATGGTGGGATAGAGGCGCGGAACGGTTTCCAGGTTGTGGTTGAACACGTCCGGTCCGGCCTCGCAGATCGCTTCGATCGCGGGGCGCATCTTCCCGCGGAAGTCGGGCGTGAGAATCTCGATGGTCGTGTCGGGCGTCTCGCGACGCAGGGCCTGGATCACCTTCACGAACTGCCCTGCCCCGCCATCCGGCAGGTCGTCCCGGTCGACGCTGGTGATGACGATGTGCTCAAGCCCCATCTTCGCCGCGGCGATGGCCGTATTCTCCGGCTCCATCGGATCGACCATGCGGGGCATGCCGGTCTTCACATTGCAGAAGGCGCAAGCGCGCGTGCACACGTCGCCAAGGATCATTACCGTGGCGTGCTTCTTGCTCCAGCATTCGCCGATGTTGGGACAGGCCGCTTCCTCGCAAACGGTATTCAGGCCGAGGTCGCGCATCATCTTGCGCGTTTCGTGATAGCCCTTGCTGACGGGGGCCTTCACGCGGATCCAGTCCGGCTTGCGCTGGCGAGCCGGGCGATCACCTTCGGGAGCGGGTGCGGAGGAAAGGTCGTTCATTACGCGGTCCACTTAGGAGCCTGCCCCCTTGGGAGCAACCCGCTTGCGCATGCTACCCCTTGTCGAATCCGATTTTTCGCGGCAGCGGTGCATTCATGAAAAGCTTTGACGAGATGATCGAGGGCTATGCCCGTTTCCGCAGCGGCGATTGGCGGGTGCAGCATGACCGCTGGGCACAGCTGAGGGAAGGCCAGTCGCCCCAGGTAATGGTGATCGCCTGTTCCGACAGCCGCGTGGACCCGGCGCAGATCTTCGATGTGTCGCCCGGCGAGATTTTCGTCGTGCGCAACGTCGCCGCGCTGGTGCCGCCATTCGAAACCACGCCCGGCCAGCACGGCGTATCGGCGGCGCTGGAATTCGCGGTGCAGTTCCTCAAGGTGAAATCGGTCGTGGTGATGGGCCACGGCATGTGCGGCGGCTGCCAGGCCGCGCTGACGCAGGACCTGCATGGCAACCCCTTGGGCGAAGGCGGCTTCGTCGCCAACTGGATCGACATGCTGGACGAGGTGCGCGAACCCATCGCCGAAAAGCTCGGCACCAAGGGCCGCGAGGCGGAACGGGCGATGGAATTGGCGGCCGTGAAGGTGAGCCTGGCCAACCTGCGCACTTTCCCCTGCATCCAGGAAAAAGAACCCAAGGGCGAAGTCACCCTGCGCGGAGCCTACTTCGCGATTTCCGACGGGATCCTGCACCTGCTGGACGAGACGACCGGCGAATTCCGTAAGGCCTGAAAGCCCGGATCCGCAATCCCGAAATAAACAAATGATAGTATAAAGCGAATATTTTACAGGTGTTTACTTAGGTGATACCCCGACGTTTCCATATCAGGAAATCTCGGGGGGTCGCACCATGGAGAACACGGTCGGGCGGCGAAAAGAGCAGCGCCGATACCTGGGAATTCCCGGCAGGATACGCACCGGCAGCGGCAAGCCGCTTCAGGTGATGATCTCGGACTTCTCCGAACACGGTTGCTCCTTTTCCTCGGACTCGCCCTGGTTCACGCGAAACCTGTGGGTCACGATATCGCTCGGCGAGATCGGCCCGATCGCCGCTCAGGTCCGCTGGGTGAACGACCGCCAGGTGGGGCTGGAATTCAAGCGCGCCCTCTACGGACCGGTGTTCGACAGGATGGTTGCGCAGCACCGCGCACGCGCCTCCGCCTGAGGAGCGGGAATTGATCGTGCGCGCGATGTCTGGCGGGCATCGAACCGCAACCACGGCGATGCTTTTCGCTTTCAATGGGTGTATGGTGGTTCGCGGGAAAGAGAGAGGAGGATGGTATGCGTTCTATCGTCACGCTCTTCGCCGCGACTCTGGTGATCTCTTGTGCCGAAGAACCGGAAACTGAGGTCGATGAGCCTGCCGACGTAGCGGCAACGACTGCGAATGGATCTCCGCCTGGAACATACTATGTCGCCGCAGACGATGGCACGGCATCGCTGGTCACCCTGCACGCGGATGGAACCTATTCGCAGATCACGCCGGAAGGAACCTACCCCGCACAAGGAACTTTCGAAGTTGTCGATGGCAAGACCTGCTTCAAGGTTCGCCAAGTCGGCGCCGAGACGCTCTGCTATACGGAGACCCAGCGCGCTGCGGACGGTTCCTACACGGCAACCCCCGATGGAGGCGAGGCACTCACGGTCACGCCCTATTCGGCCGGGGACGTCAGCCTGCCGGAGTGACATAGCGCCTGCGCCAATGGCGATCCGTTCACGGGGCCTGCCCCGGGCCTCCATGTTCGCTTGCGCCCTGGGAATGACATTGCTTGCCTTCAATCGCCCTCCCCGCCATGTAGCGGCGCATGCCTGAAGCAGAACTCAAGAACATCGCCCTGCTGATAGATGCGGACAACGCCAGCCACGCGGGCATCGACCCAGTGCTGACCGTGCTGGCCGAGCTGGGCCAGGTGAATATCCGTCGCGCCTATGGCAACTGGGCCAAGCCTGCCCTTGCCAACTGGAACAAGATCACGCACCGGTTCGGCCTCCAGCCGATGCAGCAGTTCGACCTGACCAAGGGCAAGAACGCGACGGACATTGCCATGGCCATCGACGCCATCGACCTGCTGAATGCAGGCAAGGTGGACGGCTTTGGCATCATGAGCAGCGACAGCGATTTCACGCCGCTCGTCACGCGCCTGCGCCAGGATGGCATGATCGTCTACGGCTTCGGTGCCGACAAGGCCCCGGAAGCCTTCAAGTCGGCCTGCACGCGCTACATCGATGTCGACAAGCTGATCCGTACGAACTCATCCGACGAGAGGAATGGCGGCGCGGCGCATCTCGACAAGGATCTCATTGACCTGCTGGGCGACGCCTGGCGCGCTTCGAGCCGCGACGATGAAGGCTTTGCCCGGCTGCACGAGGTCGGTCAGATCGCCGGCAACCGTTCCAGTTTCGACGTTCGCAACCACGGGTTCAAGCGCCTTTCCGACCTGATGCGAGCGGCGAGCGACAACTTCAAGATGGAACGCCGCGACGACAACCAGCTCTACGTGAAGCGGCTGCGCTAGGGGGCCAGGCGCCCCGCTCCCCCTCGCTTTCCTACATCGCGTTGCGGCCGCCATGCGCCCTGCATGCGAACAGTTGCGCCCTCGTCTCCCATGCTGCCTCCAACGGCGGTTATCGCGTGTTTTCCCGCCGTTCCGGATGCCCCTGACACTTTCGTCCCAGGACAGTGTTCCAAGTGTTCCACATTATCGCGCGTGATGCACGTTTCGGCACCATTCCTCTCGTCACTCGTTGCGGGGGAAACGGTTCACAGGAGATTGCACGCGATGGTCGACAAGTCCGAGAAGTTCAACTGGTTGGTACGGGTCGGCTATTTCAGCCGTGCGATCCTGTACTCCGTGATTGGCATCATCGCGCTGACGAGCGCCCAGCAGGTGGCCGAAGGGACGAACGGCGTCTTCCGCGCCGTCGAAGACTTCCCCGCCGGCACCGCGATCCTGTGGATCATGGTTGTCGGGCTGACCGCATACGGACTTTTCCGGCTCTGCAGCCCCATCTTCGATATCGAGAACGAAGGCTCCGACGCAAAGGGCTGGGGCAAGCGCCTTGGTCACCTCGGCAGCGCCATCGGTCACTTCGCCCTCGCCTATTCCGCCTACATGTTCGCGACAAGCGGATCGGGCGGCAGCGGTGGTGACGGCGCCCAGGAAGCCGCCTCGGGCGTACTCTCGATGGAATTCGGCGGCATTATCCTCGGCCTCCTCGGCCTCTGCTTCTTCATCGCCGCTTTCGCGCAGGCCAAGAAGGGTATCACCGGAGAGTTCATGCATCGCATCTCGGCACAGGCACCGTCGCATACGCGCACTATCGGCGCGATCGGCTTCGTCGCCCGCGCAGTGGTATTCCTGGTGATCGGCTGGTCTCTCTTCCAGGCCGGCTTCCTGTCAGGCGGCAGCGGTGAGGTTGTCACTCTGGGCGGCGCGGTCGCCAGCCTTGCCGATGACGGCTTCATCTTCACTCTCGTGGCAATCGGACTCCTGGCGTTCGGCCTGCTGAGCCTGATCCTTGCCCGCTACCGGATCATTCCCGAGCTGGACAAGGATGCAGGAGTTCCCACCTTCCGGGCATGAACGATCTAAACACTACCCCCGACACCAAGGGCGACACGAAGGCGCGCGGCAGTACCGCGCGCCTTTATCGCATGGTCATGGAAAAGCATGTCTGCCCCTACGGCCTGAAAGCCAGGTGGCTGCTGGAGCGGAGCGGCTTCGACGTGGAGGACCACCACCTCACCACGCGCGAGGAAACCGACGAATTCAAGGAAAAGCACGACGTCAAGACGACGCCGCAGGTTTTTATCGGTGATGAGCGGATCGGCGGCTACGACGCCCTTCGCAAGCATTTCGGCGATGCCCCGAAAGACGAGGGGGAGACCAGCTACACGCCGGTCCTCGCCGTGTTCGCGGTGGGACTCGGTCTGGCGCTGGCATTGAGCTGGTGGAGCTTCGGCACGCCTCTCACGATCCGCGCCGCGGAATGGTTCGTCGCGTTCTCGATGGCGATGCTGGCGATGCTCAAGCTGCAGGACGTCGAGCAATTCTCGACCATGTTCCTAGGCTACGACCTGCTGGCCAAGCGCTGGGTCCCCTACGCTTACCTGTATCCATTTCTCGAAGCCGGCGCAGCCATACTGATGGCCGGACGCTTGCTGCCCTGGCTGTCGATCCCGGTGGCGCTGTTCATCGGCACGATCGGCGCGGTCAGCGTGTTCTACGCGGTCTACGTCCAGAAGCGCGAGATCAAGTGCGCCTGCGTTGGCGGCAGCGGCAACGTGCCGCTCGGCTTCGTCTCGCTGACGGAAAACCTCGCCATGATGGGGATGGGTATCTGGATGCTGGTGCGCCCGGCGGTGCTCTAGGGAGCCCCTCAGGCGCCGCAGTCCACCGCTCCGGTGCCCTGGTACACAACCCGGTCCCAGCGGTCGCGCAGCCAGACCGTGCCCGCGGAGAACCGCGAGCCATCCTCGCCCGCATCTTCGCTGGGAACCTCGTCGTCGATCTCCAGCCGCAGGGAATACTCGCGGCCGTTGTAGAAGGAGCGCGTCTTGGCCGGCAGTTCCCTCGATCCGGGATCGGCAGCGAAGCGAAGCATGTCGCCGTCGATCTTCATGTAGGCGTCGGTCTCGCGCGCAATCACCCTAGCTCCCATGCTGGTGCCGGGGGCGTAGGAGCAGACTTGACCCAACAGGTCGTGGGCCTCGAGGTCGGGATAGAGGATCGGCTCCGGCACCAACTCCACGAGCGGTGGCGCGGTTTCGTTGGCATTGCGAACCCGCTCGACCACGGCACGGTCTTGCTCCGCCCGTTCGGACTCGCTCATTTCCTCTCCGCATGCGGACAGGGCAAGGGCGGCAAATACAATAATCGGCAGGCGCATCAGTGTCTTCCGAACAGCTTCTCGACATCGTCCATGGATAGCTTCACCCAGGTTGGACGACCATGATTGCACTGTCCTGAACGGGGTGTCTTCTCCATTTCGCGCAAGAGAGCATTCATCTCGGCGACGTTCAGGGTCCGCCCTGCCCTCACCGATCCGTGGCAGGCCATTGTTGCCAGAACGTATTCGATCTTCTCCCCGAGCAGCAGCGAGGCGCCGTGCTTGGCCAAGTCGTCTGCCAGGTCGACGAGGAGTTTTTGCGGGTCGGCCTTCCGCAAAGTCCCCGGAAGAGCCCGCACGAGCATCGCTCCCGGACCGAAACGCTCGATCACCAGGCCCAGGTTGGCGAAATGGTCGATCTGCTCCTCCAGCCTGTCGCAGCTGGCTTCGTCCATTTCGACGACGTCGGGGATCAGCAGGGCCTGGCTGGCGGCCACCTTGTCGGCCGCGCCGGCAGCCCGCAGGCGCTCCAGCACGATGCGTTCATGAGCGGCGTGCTGATCCACCAGCACGAGGCCATCAGCCGCCTCCGCCACGATGTAGGTGTTGGCAACCTGGCCGCGCGCGATGCCGAGCGGGAAATCCTCGACATCCTCTGGCAGGTCTTCGGCAGCTTCGGCCCTGCCCTGCGGCGCGGCGAGCACGTTCGACCCGTGATTCCACGTCGCTCCGGGTTCAGCCACCCGCGAGGGCGTAGACGCCGGGCCGGTCCAGTCCCGACCCGCGAAGATCGAGCGGAGCGCCGGGGCCGGTTCGTCTCGCTCCGGCTCCACCTGCCAGCGGCCCATCGCGCCTGCATCGGGGGCCTGCGCACTGCGCCTGTCACCGGTGGACAGCGCCTGTCGCAATCCCGAGACGATGAAACCGCGTACCGCCGCCGCATCGCGAAAGCGGACTTCCGTCTTGGCCGGATGCACGTTCACGTCGACGTCGGCGAAGGGAATGTTCAGGAACAGCGCCAGCACCGCGTGACGATCTCGCGCAAGCATGTCGGCGTAGGCGCCCCGCACCGCGCCCGTCAGCAGGCGATCCTTGACTGGCCTGCCGTTCACGAAAAGATACTGGTGATCGGCGACCCCACGGTTGTAGGTCGGCAAACCGGCCACGCCCGTCAGCCGCATCGGCCCCTCGGCACCTGGCCTTTCCAGATCGATGGTAACGCCGTTGTCGGCCAGTTCTCGGGCGACGAGCTGGGCGACGCGAGCTTCCGTTCCATCGCCGCCCTGCACTGCGAAGATGCGCCGGTCGCCATGCTCGAAGGTGAAGCTGATGTCCGGGCGGGCCATGGCAAGGCGCTTCACAACATCCTGACAGGCGGCGTATTCGCTTCGCGGAGTGCGCAGGAACTTGCGCCGCGCGGGGATCCTGGCGAACAGGTTTTCCACCCTGACGCGCGTGCCAGGAGGAAGCGCCGCCGGCCCTTCTTCAAGAAGGCGGCCGTGATCCACCACCCTGCACCACCCCTGATCCGCGCCACGCGGACGGCTTTCCAGTGTCAGGCGCGATACACTGGCGATGGACGGCAGGGCTTCCCCCCGAAATCCAAGCGTGCCGACCTGCTCGATAGCCTCATCCGGCAGTTTCGAGGTTGCATGGCGCTCCAGCGCCAGCGCCATTTCGTCCGCGGTCATTCCGCAGCCGTCGTCGGTGATCTCGATCGAGTCCAGTCCGCCATCTACGATGGATACGGTTATGCGCGTGGCCCCGGCATCGATTGCATTCTCCAGCAACTCCTTGAGCGCGGAGGCCGGTCGCTCCACCACCTCGCCCGCGGCGATACGATTGACAAGCGTCTCCGGAAGGCGGCGGATTTGGGGCATTTGCGTATCTTATCGACCACTTGTCGCATTTTCGAGGCGAACCGGGGCAAAACTGTCGGTTTGTCGACAAATTTTTTGGCCTTTGTTGCGATGGCACGTTAAAGACCCGCCACTTCAAGGACACACCCGGCTGACGCACGAGTCCCTTTCGTGAGGATGCTCACCCCAAAACACGGATTTCTCGATGAGTTCTTTCCTTTCAAATCTTTTCAAATTCGGCTCGCAGAACATGGCCATCGACCTGGGCACGGCCAACACGCTGGTCTACGTGCAGGATCGCGGCATCGTCCTGAACGAACCGTCCGTGGTCGCAATCGAAACGCTGAACGGCGTGAAGCGCGTGAAGGCGGTGGGCGAAGACGCGAAGATGATGATGGGCAAGACGCCGGACAGCATCGAGGCTATCCGTCCGCTGCGCGATGGCGTGATCGCGGACATCGAAATCGCCGAGGAAATGATCAAGCACTTCATCCGCAAGGTGCACAACAAGCGGACGCTGCTGCGCTATCCGGAAATCGTCATCTGCGTACCGTCCGGCTCGACATCGGTCGAACGTCGCGCCATCCGTGACGCGGCCAGCAACGCCGGCGCTTCGGAAGTCTTCCTGATCCTCGAACCCATGGCAGCTGCCATCGGTGCCGACATGCCGGTGACCGAGCCGGTAGGCTCGATGGTGGTAGACATCGGCGGCGGCACGACCGAGGTGGCCGTGCTGTCGCTTCGCGGCCTCGCCTACACCACCTCGGTTCGCACCGGTGGTGACAAGATGGACGAGGCTATCGTCTCCTATGTCCGTCGCCATCACAACCTGCTGATCGGCGATGCCACGGCAGAGCGCATCAAGAAGGACTATGGTGTCGCCACCGTGCCGGAAGACGGCGTTGGCGAGAGCATCATCATCAAGGGTCGCGACCTGGTGAACGGCGTTCCGAAGGAAATCACCATCAACCAGGCCCACATCGCGGAAGCGCTGTCGGAACCGATCGGCGCGATCGTGGAAGGCGTTCGCATCGCTCTCGAGAATACCGCGCCCGAACTGGCTGCCGACATCGTCGATCAGGGTATCGTGCTGACGGGTGGCGGTGCGCTCATCCGCGGACTGGACGACCATATCAAGGAAGAAACCGGACTGCCTGTCAGCATTGCCGAAGACCCCCTTCTCTGTGTTGCCATAGGTACCGGAAAAGCGATGGAAGATCCGATCTACCGCGGCGTGCTCATGACCGCCTGATTGGCAAGTTCTACTGGAGGTAACGGCGGTTATGGCGCCGCCATCGGCGAATAGATCGGTTACAAACAAGCGGGCGCAGCTGGGGCTGTTCGCCGGATATCTTGCTGCCGGTCTCGGAATTGCTCTCGGTATCCTGCTCCTTTCCATATCGCTCTGGCGACCCGAGACGTTCAATGGTTTGCGCTCCATGGCCAGCGACGCGGCAGCGCCCGTTGGCGAAGTGGGCGCGGCCTCTCGTGTGCAGTCGCGCAACTTCTTCGAGGCGATCGCCGGATACTACAACGCCGGCAGCAAGAACGCGGAACTGCAGGAAGAGATACGCATCGCGCGCGTCCGTCTAGCGGAAGCACGAGCGCTGGAGCAGGAAAACGAGCGGCTCCGGGCGGTGCTGGAACTGCGCGAGGGCGACGTGGAGCCTGTCGCGACCGCGCGTCTGATCGGCTCCACTTCCGCCAGCACGCGGCGTTTCGCTTACCTCTCCGCCGGAAGCCGGGACGGGGTGGAACCAGGCATGCCCGTTACCTCCCCGCTGGGTCTGGTGGGGCGCGTTCTGGAAGCCGGGCGAAATACGTCCCGCGTCCTCCTGCTGACGGATACCGACAGCGTGGTTCCAGTGCGCCGGGCCACGGATAACGTCGTGGCCTTCGCCGAGGGCCGCGCCGACGGCTCGCTGCGCATTCGCCTGATCAACCTGGGGATCAACCCGCTGGAGGAAGGCGACATCTTCGTTACCTCCGGCGCGGGAGGTCTCTTCCAGCCGGGCACCGCGGTCGCGATGGTCAGCGAAGTGACGGATGATGGCGCGATCGGGCAACTGCTCAGCAACCCTGCTGCGACCGACGTCGTGATCGTTCAGCCGATGTGGCAAGGCGACCTGTTCGAAGCGATGGGGGAACCGATCCAACCCGTCGAAACAACGGAATAATGGAACGGCTCGCCCACAATGCGCGCCGCGACGCTTACGGCAGCAAGATCAACCGAATGCACTCCCCGGTGCTCGCCTACGGCGTGCCGTGGATCTCGATCCTGCTGGCTTCGCTCACGCCGATGCTGCCGATCATCGCCCTTGCACCGATCATCCCCCCCCTGGGCTATCTCTTCCTTCTCGCCTGGCGCATGGCCCGTCCCGAAGTCATGCCGATGTGGGCGGGCCTGCCGCTCGGTCTTTTCAACGACCTGTTCTCCGGTCAGCCGCTGGGCAGCAGCATCCTTCTTTTCTCCGTTTCGATGGTCGCCCTCGAAATGGTGGAATTGCGCTTCCCCTGGCGCAGTTTCTGGCAGGACTGGTTGACGGCCGCCGTCTTCATACCGATCTATCTATCGTTCAGCGCCCTGTTTTCAGGAGCCGAGTTCGGCCTTGAAAGACTGACCCTTCTTATTCCCCAGGTCTTGCTCTCGGTGATCGCATTTCCCATTGTTGCCAAGATAATCTCGCTTTTCGACAGACTGCGGCTCACTCGCGTGAGACGCATCGGCTAGACCATGGAACGTAAATTAACGTCGAATTCGCTGAAGGACCTTTTCGACAGGCGAAGCTTCGTTGTCGGCTCGGTTCAGGGCGGCATCGGGCTGCTACTCGCGGCACGGATGGGCTATATCGCCGTCGCCGAGAACGAGAAGTACGAGATGGAGGCGGAAAGCAATCGGGTGAACCTCACCCTGATTCCGCCCCGCCGCGGCTGGATCCTCGACCGGAACGGCTCCCCCCTTGCGTCCAACCGCGCCGATTTTCGGGTCGACATCATACCCGAGCGCCTACGCGATCCCGATGCGACCGTGGATCTGCTCGCCGAACTGCTCGACTTTACGGAACCGGAAAAGGCCGACCTTCGGGACAGGCTTGCGGAATCCGCCGGCTTCGCCGCCGTGCCTGTCGCCAACGGTCTCGGCTACGAGAAATTTGCCGCGGTCAGCGTTCGGATCCCCGAACTGCCCGGTGTCATTCCGCAGCGTGGCTATTCGCGCTTCTACCCGACCGGTCCGTCGGTTGGTCACCTGATCGGCTATGTCGGCGCCCCCAGCCGGGAGGAATACGACGAAGAGCCGCAGCCGCTGTTGCTCACACCGGGTTTCAAGCTGGGCAAGGACGGTATCGAGAAGCAGTTCGAGCAGCGCCTCCGCGGGGAACCCGGCGCGCGCCGTGTGGAGGTCACCGCCTCCGGCCGGATCGTGCGCGATCTGGAAACGCGGGAAGACGTCCAGGGCAATCCCATCCAGCTGACCATCGATGGTCCGCTTCAGGACTATGCTGCCCGTCGACTTGGCCTCGAATCTGGCTCGGTCGTGGTCATGGATTGCCTGACGGGCGACCTGCTGTGCATGGCATCCATGCCGAGCTTCGACCCCAACAGTTTCTCCGACGGGATCGGGCGACTGGAATACTCGATGCTGCGGGAGAACGAGCGCGTCCCCCTGCGCAACAAGGTGTTGCAGGGTCTTTATCCGCCCGGCTCTACCGTGAAACCGACCGTTGGCATGGCCCTTCTGGGACAGGGGATCGACCCCGAGGATACGGTGCATTGCAGCGGCGGGCTTCGCGTGGGCAACCGCGTGTTCCGGTGCTGGAACCGAAGTGGCCACGGGGCCACCAACCTCGCCAAGGCGATCTACCAGAGCTGCGACGTGTATTTCTACGCGATGGCTCAGCGCATCGGGATGCCGCCGATTGCCGATACCTGTCGCCTCTACGGCATGCAGCAGCAGTTTGACCTGCCGGTGGTGAACCAGTTCTACGGCACCGTTCCCGATCCCGAATGGAAGTTGGAGAAATACGGCCGCGAATGGCAGGCGTTCGATACGGTGAACGCTACGATCGGCCAGGGATACATGCTTGCCAGCCCCCTCCAGCTGGCCGTCATGGCATCGCGGCTTGCCACGGCCAACGTGGTGAAGCCCAGATTGGTGCTGGATGATACGCGTCCGCAATTCCAGTCGATGGGCCTCAGCCAGGAGTACAAGGCCTACGTTCGCCAGGCCATGAGCGACGTGGTGAACGGGCCCGGCACCGCCGGCCGGGCGCGCCTGCCGATCGAAGAGATCAAGATGGCCGGCAAGACGGGGACGGCGCAGGTCGTCGGGCTCAATTTCTCCGACGGTCGATCCGGCCCGTGGAAATACCGCGACCACGGCCTGTTCATCTTCTTCGCCCCCTTCGACAATCCGCGCTACGCCGGCGCCGTGGTAATCGAGCACGGCGGCGGATCGGGCGCGGCCTATCCGGTGGCGCGCGACGTCATGACGTTCCTGTTCGATCCGCAGAAGGGTCTGGACGCGCTCCACGCCCTCGAGGAGCAATGGGGCGGCACCGCCCAGCAGCGGCTGGACCAGCAATACCAGAGCTACGCCACAGCCGCCGGGGTCGATCTTCCCCCCGCCCCGCCGCCGGTCACGCTGGCCGAGCAGGTCGATGCGGAGGCACGCGCCGCATATTCCGGCCCCGATGAGGCGGACGACCGCGTCTTCACGCCTCGCGACGAGGCCAACCCCCGCGCCGAGGGCACTGCCACGTGAGGGGCGAGATCAACCTTCCCACGCCGATCGCGGAATTCCCGTGGCGCGTCGTCATTCCGCTGACCCTGGTGGTCGCTTTCGGCGCGGCGGTGCTGCATTCCGCAGCCGGCGGCAGCATGAGCCCCTACGCCGACTCGCACCTGATCCGCTTCGGCGTGTTCCTGCTGATGGCGCTGGTGATGTCCTATTTCCCCGAGGAATGGGCGCGCCTTGCCTCCATTCCCGTCTATGCCGTCGTGCTTCTCCTGCTAATGGCGGTGGAGGCCGTGGGACAGCTCGGCGGTGGTAGCCAGCGCTGGCTCGAGCTCGGTTTCCTGCGCCTCCAGCCTTCGGAGCTGATGAAACCGGGAATCGTGCTGATTCTCGCCGCTTTTTATCATTCGCTGCCGGTGGGAATGATCGGCAGCTGGCGGGCGCTTCTGGTTCCCCTCGGCCTCATGCTGGTGCCGATGGGGCTCGTGCTGCTGCAACCGGACCTTGGCACTTCGCTGGCCATCGGCTTCGGCGGCGTCGTGGTCATGTTCCTCGCCGGCATCCCGCAGAAGTGGTTCATCGGCGGCGGCATCGCCGCAATCGTTGCCGCGCCAGTTGCGTTCTTCTTCGGCCTGCAACCCTATCAGCAGCAACGCGTGCTGACGTTCCTCGACCCGGCCAGCGATCCGCAGGGTAGCGGATACCACATCATCCAGTCGAAGATCGCCATCGGCTCGGGCGGGCTGACCGGCAAGGGGTTCGGCGAAGGGTCTCAGAGCCAGCTCGACTATCTGCCAGAGCCGCACACCGACTTCGTCTTCGCGACCATGGCGGAAGAATGGGGCCTGATCGGCGGCCTTTTCGTGCTTCTGGTGTTCGGCATCGTCCTGCGGTGGGGCCTGATCGTCGCGCGAGAGGCGCGCACGCGCTTTGCCCGCCTGCTGGCTGGCGGCATGACGGCGACCATCTTCTTCTACGTCGGCGTGAACCTGATGATGGTGATGGGGCTGGCGCCTGTCGTTGGTATTCCCCTGCCCTTCATGAGCCACGGGGGATCATCGATGATGACCAACATGATCTGCGTGGGCGCGCTGATGATGGTGGAGCGATGGAACCGGCAATCGTCCTGAATGGCGGCGCAAAATCGTCTTCGCCACGCAACCCCTTTTCACGCTCGAAACAATCGCTATATGGGCGCCTCCCGACGATTCGTAACAGCGAATCACGGGGCACCAGCGATACACCGCCGGTACGGACGCATAGCTCAGTTGGTAGAGCAGCTGACTCTTAATCAGCGGGTCCTAGGTTCGAGCCCTAGTGCGTCCACCATTCCTTCTATGAAAAGCAACATGTTAGGCACGACACAAACGTGCGCGAATCACAGCAAGTTTGCGGTGTAAGTCTGGTGTAAGGACTAACGTCGGGACGCATGGTGTGATTAGCGATGTGAAGCTTTCTGGATTTCAGTGGGTAGAAACGCAGCCTTCGTGGACAGCTCAAGAGCAGATCCATATGGTCAATTGTTGAAGCGTTCACCTTTTGAGCGCGATCAACACGAGGATCGCGATTTTGGAAAATAGGTTTGGACTGGCCCTCGCAGACGAGCCTTGCGACGAGCCCGTTCATGACAATTCACATTCGGAGTTTGAGCTTCAGCCATACCCCCACTTCATTAAATACATGGGCTCCAAGACTAAGATTATGGAGTTCGTGCTCACGGGGGTGAACGAGGTTTATAAAGGAGGTCCAATCTGCGACCTGTTCGCCGGGAGCGCTTCGCTTGCCGGGGCGATAGGACATCAGGTCCCAATCATCTCGAACGACATCCAGAATTATTCGAAGGTGCTGGCACGCGCCTACCTTTGCTCTTGGCGTTCAGATGCCTCGCCAACGACAGACCAGATACTCGCAGAGGCTACTGCTATCGTTGCCGAAAATCGCATCGGGTTGCGTGCGATTCACGATTACTCGACAGATGTTTCGTTGGAAGATTTCCAACTTATTGAAGATCAAGAGCGTGAGATCATCGATCTAGAATTTGAACGCCCTTGGCACCTTTTCTTGAGATACTATTCAGGGACTTGGTGGTCAGCGGAGCAGGCCCTCTGGATTGATGCGCTACGAGAAACCGCCGAGAAGTATAAATCTGATCCGACCTATGATTTGATCCTGGCATCGATCATGTATGCAATGGCCTATGCGAGCCAAGGTACCGGTCACTATGCGCAGTACCGTGTAGCCAACACACCTTCCTCGATGAAAGACATTTTGATCTATCGTCGACGTTCCGTACCAGACCTCTTCGCTAGGAAGCACAAATCGGTGTTCGCCGATTTAGCCACTGAGCATTCGGAATTTGGGCACAAGATCATGGCAGTTGACTACGTCGACTGCCTAAAGTCTCTTGATGGGGGCACGGTTTACGCAGACCCCCCATATGCATTCGTTCACTACAGCCGATTCTATCATGCGATTGAGACCTTGGTGCTTTATGATTATCCGGAGCTGCAAATCAAAGGTGGGAAGCTCGTAAAGGGGCGATACAGGGAAGGAAGACACCAGTCGCCGTTCTGCATTCGCACCCAAGTATCCTCGGCATTTCAGGAGCTTTTCAGAGGCGTCAGAGACGCTGGGGCAAATCTAGTCCTGAGCTATAGCAACTCTGGCATGATCTCTCTGGAAGACCTTGGCAAATTAGCCGAGAAAGAATTCGCGGGCCGATCGATCGAAGTCCTCTCCACTGACTACAAGCACATGACTCTTGGACGGCAATTTGATCGTGATCGAGAGGTCGAAGAGTGCCTAATGCTGGTGAAATAGCCAGTCAGGCAAATTTTCCTTGAAAAGCTAGTCTGATACGAACGACGCAAAGGAGCGGCGTTCGCATGACAGATATCAATCGCCTCACTGTGTCTTTGACGAAGCACAACGCACACAAGGTCGCGCAGCTTCTTAAGCAGTATGATGTTGATGAGGTATTCGACCGGTTGGATGAGGTTCATGCCGAACCTGCACAAGCTCGGAAAAACCTCTCAGTACAAGCTGGCGACATTCTACCTCCGGTCTGGGAAAAGGCGAAGCGCCTCGGGGACGATGCGATCGATGCTCTTGTCCTCGTCGCAATCATATTCAGCCACCATGAGCTTATCGCGGCAATGCAAAATGCTAGCTTGAGGAAAGGGTTTTCAGGCAGAATTGAACGCGGTGTCCAGTTGGATGGCAAAGCCTACACCAATTTCGTCCAAATAATTGACTCTCTGGGTTACGCCACAAGGCGGGAATTCTCGGGCGTCTCATTCAACCTCAAACCCATGTTTGAATTGCCCGGTTTCGCGCCCCTAGTTTCTGAACTCTTAGAACTGAAACTTCTCGCCGCGCGCTGGGACCAATCGAATTCAGTCTCGGCGGAAGCCAAGCGCCTTGGATTTCATGAGGTGTTTGGTGTCTCCGCCAGTGAGTTCACCGCATGGGTTCGATCTCAGTCTCAGCCAACCAAGGCTGGTTCTGCAATGCTACCAAAGGACGAGGAGTTCTTTGAAGGAGATGCAAACGAAGCCGATACCCAACCCTTCAAATTTCAAGCAGGGCATACGGATCGCGATGTGGATTCAGTGAGCCGATCAGCTTCTAAGAAATCCAAAGCGCGCCAGCTGCATAATGACATTCAAAACAACCTATTCGCCTATCTTGTAAAAAAGTTGGGCGCGAGAAATGTAGGCACTGAGGTTCCTACAGGCGCCGGTACAAGTGTCGACTTGGTTACGAAGATCGGAGACAAGATTACATTCTACGAAATCAAAACCGCGTCGACCGTTCGGGTGTGCATTCGCCAAGCTTTGCCCCAGCTCTTAGAGTACGCGTACTGGCCTCATGATTGCCGAGCAGATGAATTGATTATCGTGTCCCATCTTCCTGCCAGCAAAGGCGGAGACCGATATCTTAACCAAATCCGGTCAAAATTCGGAATTCCCATTGTTTACAAGCAGTTTGACCGCCAAGCGAATTGCCTTAAATAGTATACTGAAGTGTCCCATAATCAATTGCCCATGCTTCAGCAGGAGAGCACATGAGTGATCGCGTGAAAGCCCTCCGCTTTAAGCAGTGGCTCCCGGAATGGGATGATTTTGACTACGACCCGCAACAGCACCGTCGAAAGCCGAATGGGAATATTTATCTGTTCTCCATGCCGGCGATACAGCTGAGAGCTCTTAGCGGCGTTTATCGGCGGACCCGTGGAGAAGAGGGTGACGCTGAAGGCTTGCAGCGAGGCCACGACAAAAAGCGCTCTGAAGCTATCAGTGAGTTCGTCCGTTTCGGACACCCTTACAGTACACTTCCTGATGGTGCGCGTACGGATGACGCTGAGAAGATGCGCAAGCCAGGCTGGCTGCCGACGGCAATTGTCGTCAATATATTGAGCGCGGATGATCAGCGAAAAGAAAAGAAGGTCGCCGCTCGTGACCTTGTCAGAATCGAAGAAGATCGCGCTGGTGGAGTCGAGCTAGTCCTCCCCTACTCTGATGCTCTCGAAAAATGGAAGCCAACGGAGTTAGAGCCGTTTGAGGTAATCGACGGTCAGCATCGGCTATGGGCATTTGATGAAGCGCTTAAAGACGGTAGCCTGCCGGGCGACTTTGAATTGCCAGTGGTGGCGTTCTCCGGCCTGGACATAGGCTGGCAAGCCTATCTGTTTTGGTCGATCAATGTGTCGCCTAAGAGGATAAATCCCAGCCACGCGTTCGATCTCTTTCCGCTGCTACGATCAGCCGAATGGCTCGAGACGCTTTCTGAGTTGAAAATCTACCGCCAAGCTCGTGCTCAAGAGCTTACTGAAATCCTTTTCACGCACCCTGAAAGTCCATTTCAAAACCGCATCAACATGCTCGGAGAATCTCGAAAGGATGCTCCTGTCGGAGCGAGGGTAAGTCAGGCTGGTTGGGTCCAATCACTTTCGACGAGCTTCCTCTCAACCGGCGCGGGTCGCTCTGCAAACGGCCTATTCGCAGCCGATATTTCCCCGACCTCCGGCCCACTCGATTGGTCTCGCCCCCAGCAGGCGGCTTTCCTGATTGCCCTCTGGGGTAAGGTGCGCGATTTCGTGCTGGAAGAAGGCGCAGACTGGATAAAGAAGTTAATAGATGCCGAAGCGGAACCAGAGTTAGAAGAGCAACCAAACCCTGCCTTTTTCGGAAAACGTACCATGCTCAATCAAGAGCAAGGAGTTCGTGGGATTAATGCGGTTGCAAATGAGATCTTTTTTGCCTTGGCTCAGCAAAACATTGAAGATTTCCGCTTTGATTCCGACGTTCGACCGGGGACGGTTACGCAGCAGAAAGATGTCTCGCTGGCCTTAACCGAATTGCTTGCCTCCAACTTGGCTGGCCAGATCGAAGACCTCGCAAAGACACTTTCTAGCTTTGATTGGCGCTCTGCAGACGCACCTAATCTTACCGACGAAGAAGAGCTTATCAAACGAGCCTTTCGTGGAAGCGGAGGTTATGTCGCTTTACGAAAGCAGCTTTTCAGCCATCTCGTCAAAGAGAGCCGAAGCTTCAAGCAGATTGCAGCCGAGAGCTTGGAGCAATTGAGCTAAGATGGCGTTCACGCCTCTGAGCAACGACGATGCGCAAACCTTAGCGCTTGCGGACGCTGCGATTGTGCAAGCGAAGATTGCGGAGCTTGGGCAGCGCGCGATTCCACCATGGCTTCTTCCAACGAACCCCTATCAAGACGGCAAGGTGCCTACCGGCGAGGCTGCATTTGCAGCGGCTGACAATGAGCATCTGTTAGAAGTACTAGCGATCCGAGGCCCGCTTCATGCGATAGACGGTTGGGGTTACCTAGGGCGTGCAATCAATGCGCTTGTTTGCGGTAAACCTCATGCAGCGAGGCATCTTGCCTATTATGGCGAGCTTAGAGGTGCCCTATCAATCCTCGCAATGAGCGGGATCGGCATCTTCAACCGCCGCAATGTAGTCTTTGACGCAGCTGGAGACCGCCATACTCTGGCGAATAGAGACACGCACGACATGTGCTGGGCGGCCCTCGAGAGCTGGTCAATGCTAGAGGACAGTCTCGACCTCATCGTGCGTCCATTGACAATCGGGACATCGTCGTTGCTTGATGGCCTCGCGGATTTTTTCCCGGGGTCTAAGTTTTCCGGAACATGCGCTTATATCATGGAAAGTTGGGGATTTGACCTCAAACAAGGCGCGTCAGATCGAGACGAGCGCAACTGGTCCAGCTATCAGCTAACGAGCTTACAACCGATCCCCACGGCTCCCCAAGAAATCACAGAATTTCTTGAGATGTACTGGAGCCTACTGCGCCCGGATAACTTCGCCTTAGAACGCCATCTTTTTAGAATTTTGCTAGAAGCCGAAATGCGTTCCGTGGGTGAGGTTCAACTTCAGGATCGGATAGCTGCTTACTCAAAATTGGCACCTGAAGTTCAGGCACTTGTTTCTGAGGACTTTCTCCTGAGGGTTGAAGACCCCAACGACCACCAATTCCTCACCTATGTTGCCGATCAGGCTACACCTGCACGGCCCTTCGCTATGCTCTGCAGAGCAGCCCTCATCCTAAAGCTCGCTACAGGACTTGCCGAAGAAAGACTGAGGACAGCTGGCGTCAATCCCAACGTTCATCTTGACGATTGGTGGCGACAATTTGGCCTCGAAAACGGTCTTTGGGCGCCTGCAGCTGCTCCCGAGAATAGTGTAGACCTTTGGGGTGACATTGCAGTTGCTCTCGAAGACTTGGCTGCAGCCCCAACCGACAATCGATTTGACTGGACTACGGTAGCTGGGTCAGCTGTAACCAGAGTAGCCGAATTGGATCGAGCCGGAATCTGGCAGTTGGTGAGATAGCCAAGCTGCTATCTGAAAAAGCAGCCCGTCTCCTCCCATGTTCGGATCGCGGCGACTACATCAGCCATGTCGCGAGGGCAGACTCTCCCAGCTTGAATGTCTGGAATAATTGAGCGCTCAACCCACAAATCGATTGAACCGTAAAGAACAGCGATTGGTGAACGACGCGGCGTTGAGGCCAGCTCTAGTTTTGCGACGCGACGCTCTAAGGCTCGAACTGCCACCATCTAGGCCACTGACCCGACTGACGAGATACGAATAGCCATTAGAGGTTTTTCTCCTCCAACGCCGCAATCCGAGCCTCAAGCTCTTCCGCTGCGCGTACCTGACTCAGCGCACAGATACTGTCGATCAGTTGCTTTCCAACGTCGGGGGCCAGCCGCCCAGCGCTGATTGCGTTCAAAACTGCTTCAACCTGCTCGCTGCTGGGCGCTGAACTCTTTAGCTCAAATTCGACCTTCTCACTTTGAGCTTTGAGCGCCGGCACAAGACGGCCCAAAATCATTGCAGCCGCTCCAGTGTCACCTTCAAGGGCCCTTGCTATAACAGCGTCTACAATGCCGTCGGCATCGTCCAACATCCGCTGCACAAGTCTGGTCTGGGGCGTTAGGCCTTTTGGCCTTCCGGCAGGATTAGGGCTTGGCCCACCCTTCACCCAATTTGGATTCCCTCTTGGTTTGTGTCCAGTGTCGCAGTCCGCAGGAGATGCTCCATTCACTCTTTGGGCATCAAGCCATGGCGGAGGCTGAACCGCACTCACTATAAGACTGCCATTTGATCAATCAGGCTGTAATCAAATTCGTCGGGCATTGGTGCTGACTTTCGGTACACCGCTTACACTGCCCTTACACCGTAAATGGTCACCAGCTAGGTCCGCAAGAAAAACTATAATTAACAGCGAGTTCGCTCAAAATTTTTAGGTTCGAACGTCAAACTGCATATTTGTTGCCTTAGCGTTTCACGTTCTGCCGGTCATCATTCAGCCGTTTCACCCGTCGCAGTTCTACACCCCCTCCTGTTTGTTGCGGGGACCCCCTAGCGCGGCCAGCCGAGGATCATATGGCTCATATAGTTCCTATGATTCATATTGACGATATGACCCATCTATGAGACATATGTCTTATGGCGATTCGCAAATAGCGCCATATGGCCCCTAAGGAGACATGACATGGGTTACAAAATTGAGCTTCCTGACGATCTATTCGCTATGCTTCAAAGGCACGCAGTGCCCCTTGTCGATACGCCTATTGACGTCATTGAAAGAGCGATCCGCGCGTTGGAGGCAGGCGATGAAGATGCCGCCGATGGTGACCAAGTTAGCGGAGTGAGGACATTCAATCCTGCAGCAGCTCCCAATTTGAGTTTTACCACTCTTAAGAGCGCAAGAATCGGTGAGAAAGTCCTTCCCAAGGCAGATACCTATTGGAACTCCGTCCTGCATGCCGTGATCGTTGAAGCCGCAGCAATGGGGCATACCCCTCGGGACATCTACGATTTGATTACTGTCAATTGTCAGCTTGGGAAGCGCGAAGACAACGGATTTAAGTACCTTGAGGCTGCCGACCTCTCAATCCAAGGCCAGGCGGCTAATTCCGCGTGGAAGCAGGCATACGTGATCGCCTCTAGTTTCGGTATCGAACTCGATGTCGCCTTCTCGTGGCAAGACAATGAGAAAGCCGCAATGCCTAACGTTGCCGGTACCATGTATTTTGACGGCAAGTGAGGGGAGGACTTAGCGATGTCAGCAGACCACATAGCACAAGCGCTAACGCGGATTGAGAGTTGTACTGACCCAGATGTTCTGAAGATGATGGCGAAGAACGCTTTACGGCTTGGCGAACATAAAGTTAGGCATGCGGCCCAGCTTAAACTGTATTCGGTTTTGCCTTCTGCGAAACCGGGGACTTTAGAACATAGCGTTTGGCAGTGCATCCACGCACTTGAAGACGCGTTGGGAAACGAACGCGGTCGAACAACACGCCTTCATAGAACTAGACAGAAGATTGCGAGGGACGGTGAGCATAAGACGGTGTCAGATCTTGTCCTCGGGAAAATGTCTGATGGCTTCAAGATGCTTGTCGACCGAGGCATGCCAGAGCTGACTTTCGAAGCGGTTGCCTTAAAGTATGCCACCGAGTTCGATGACGCGGTTGTAGAAGCTGCTGAAAAAAGGCTCATTGAAGCAGGCTACGACCCAGCGACGCTTCTGCAATAGCCGGAATGAGCAGATCTCAGTCACGCTTAGCCCAAGAGAGATACTGCCTGCTCCCCAGCCTGTAATCACTGACCCGCTCTGGTTTGCAGAGCGAGCCAGCGGTGGTCACAATTATAGTTTAACCTACTCTTTTACGAAGATTCGCGTGTTCCGCGGACAAACATGCGCCGCAACCTCAAGGTGTATTTCAATATGTTGCATGACCGTCGATTTGATCTCGTTATAGCTAATTGTCTCGGCGCCGGTATCATCGAACCATTCGTGGATGGCTTCAATCGACCACTGTAGGATTTGAGCTACATCGCCCCTGTCAAACAATGGGGCATCAAAAATACGTTCTGAAAGCATTGGTTGTCTCCTTTGTTGAAGGGGACGCACCAATCGCTGTCGCTTATGAGATGATGCTCGGGCAGCCCATATTCTGCCAGAACGGATTGGCATGACGCCAGTAAGCTACGATGCGTGTTTCGTGTATATTTCACGACTAATTCGTTGGCAATGATAGTGAAAATATTTCTGTTCGCGACCGATCGGTACGGTACTTTCATTGCCGCACCACACAGTGCCCCCCCTTAAACCCCCGCACGCTGTGTGCCGGTGCGCGGCACAGCGTGCATCGGGTTGAATATCACTCACTCTGTGCCAGTCTGTGCACTGGGTGCAACTTGCCTAAATGGATTATCGGGGTCACGCAGTACCATCCAACGTTCTGCCCAGCTACGGTTCGGTCGTTTGTAGGGCTCTTCCGCAAGCACGCCATCGCGCTTTAGACCTCGCACTATATCTGCCGTGCGCTTTCGGGTCAGCCCTTTTGGAAAGCTAGGGTCACTCTTCAACGTGTCGAAGACGCCCGTAGATGCTTGCGGGGCGAGAGACGCGCTCATGTAATGACCTCGGTCATAATAATCGCCTATCAGGCGCGCGATGGTGGATGTGTGGTCGGGTACATGGCTTGGGGCAAGGTTACCGCCGATCTCGACGGCGCGCTGCCATAGCCCCCAATCCCCGCGTTGCAATTCCATATCAGGGGTCGGCGGTCCATCCTGATTCTTCATTACGCGCAACACAAAGCTCTCAGACAGAATGGCCTCACGGTCTTCGGGGTCGCGCTTAACCTTATGCTGCAGGAACATCCTACGGCGGCAGGAATTGTGCCACTGAGCGCTACCTGCGTAGCCATCGTCGTTCGTGGCGTATCCCCGGGCGCTGGACCGATCGATATGGACGATCAGCAATACCCCTATGTTGCGGCAGGGATGAACTCGACGCAACAGCTTGATGAATGCTCGTACTTCACGACGTGCAATCTCGTTGCCGTCAAAGGTGTCGGACGCGCCGTCGATAATGACGAGCTGGGGATCGAAATTTCCTACCATGCGGCGAAGGTTATCAAAGTCCGGGCCTGCGCCCTGCACCTTGGCAAATCGCCTTCCGTCTGGGCTATGCTCAAGCCGTTCGCCATAGAGAGGTTCAATCTCGCTAGCATCAAGTACGCGAAGATTCTGGCGCAGCGTTTCACCGTCATAGTCGAACAGATCGACGACACGGCGCAATCGACGGGTAAGGCGCTTCCTGCCGTCTTCTGCTGAATAGTAAAGGACCCGGGATTGGCGCGTGCTGCAACCAAGAATAGGTTCACCAAGTGCCGTAGCGCAGGCGATCTGCAGAGCGAGGAAACCTTTGCCAACGCCTCCATGCCCTCCAAGCAGCGTTACATCTTCGTCCGCGACCAGCCCATCCACGATGTCGGGCACTTCTGCGTCGTCATCATTGTCCCAATCGATGCTCAGCTGGTCGAGAAGCGAGTCTACATCCTCACTGATTACGGGACTGGCAGGGACAAGGCGTCTTTGTAGCGCCGTGCCTATTATGGCGAGGGCCATCTCTTTCCCATGCTCAGCCGTAGGGCCGGTAGCTGCTAAAGCTCGAACAGCGCGGATGGTCCGGTCAACGTAGTCCTTGCGCTTTTGGGCTTTGTCCCTCTGCCCGAGCGCAGAAGCAAGAAACAGCCGCTTCAACTGTGCATTGCTACGGGTATAAAAAGCAAGCATGGCGATTAGCGCCATGTCCGCGCGACTGTGGTCGGTGTGCCCGATCCGGTCAAATTTGCCCTCGTACAAAGCGACAAAGCTGTCGCCGTTCGCGGCAGAGCGTGCGCGTTCAATTATGTCTGCATCGTTATCGAGTTCTGGACCATCCGGCAGCGACACTTGCGTTAATGCGCTTCCCTGCATGCGCGATACCATGTTTGTGAGCATTTCCTGCCGCTCCATAACTGGGCGGTTGCGTTCAACATCGCCAGTGCAGATCATAAAACGCTCCCGAGAATAGACCTCGACGCCATCTCGTCGCCTGCCTTGGCCGATATTGGCTGCGACAAAAATGTGCCAACCACGCCCTGAGCGCGACCGCTCTGTATAACTGTCTAGATTTTCGATGATGCTGCGAAGCCGTTGAATATCGGCTTCAGTCGCCTCTTCCTTCACATCCAAGTCGATACAGGCGAATGGGTCGGATTCTTGAAGCATGTAGCCAACATGCCAACCCCGCATTGAGGCTTCGCGGCAGGCAGTATCAAAATCCGTCCAAGAGTTGGAATCAGTGCTGCTAGCATGGCCGCCGGTAATTGTACGTGGCGCCTTGTCTCCATCGCTCCCCGGAGTGATGCACCATTGAGCACGTTGACGAAGTTCGGCGGGAATGCGCTGCCAACGATTGTACATGGAGCTAGGCATTGTTCGGCCCCTCCCCGCATGGCAGGGATTCTGGAAGCGTGGGTGCAAGCCCCACGTTTTCATACGAGCATGACTTTTGCCGGAATGCGTTCGGGCCAGACGAACGTTTTGGGCCTCCAGAGAGGCAGAGTAATTTAGCCATTGTTGCTGCACCTTCGAACAGTTGAGGGGCAGCTACGGACACAGCGGTCGGGTGCTGTCAGACGCATCCGGCCGCGTTTCGCGACCGCAGCTGTCATGCGTTCCCAGGGTGATTGACAGTCACAGCGCTCGTGCTGTGAAATTTGCGCTGCGCCTTCCAAGCTTCGATGTCAGCCAAGTCGTATCGAACGCCAGCTTGCTTTGAATCCGACAGCTTCGTGTAGCGAGGGCCTTTGCCTTTGCATCGCCAAAAGCGAAGCGTAGAGTCAGTTATCCCGATTAGAGCTGCAGCTTGCTTTGCGGTAAGAACTTTCATCACAGGATCTCCTGAAATGCCAGCAAGCGCCATGAGCCGCTTGGCTATGGCCTGCGGTTTACCCAGAGCAGGAGATTGGGGTGAAACAGCTTCACAGTCGAAGCTCGATAATGCGTAGTCGCTACATGGACGACTGCAACGGCTTTGTTGTTAGCACAGGCTGTGGCTAGCTGCTACGCGTTTCGCACTTAGCTAACTGCTGAAGCCCTGCTTGTAGCGCCACTTTCCATTCGTGATCTTTGTGCCTGAATGCCCAGCCAGCACTCAAAATGTCCGAGAGGACACGCGCCACCAATCTGGCCATTGCAGGAAGCCCGGAGACCTCCAGCGACCAACCCATGGGTTCGAAATGGACGAACTGGTTACGCAAGGTGGAGTGAAAGCGGCCAAGCCATTCAAGTTCGGCATCGGTAATTGGAATACCAAGACTGTTGCTCCCATCACCCGCCGAGTTCGGTTTCCGGGCTGCCTTTAGAAGATCGGGCAAAGCCATGATCCTTGCCTCTGGTGGTTTCGCATCGGGATTTGTGCGGCTTTCCTCGAAGTAACTAAGGAACTTGGCCGCATTCTCCGGGTAGACAGCTCCAACAGGAGATGCGGTGGAAACCAAATGAGAAACACATGCCCCCTGAATCGCGGAATGAAGTGCGAGTGCAAACCACTTCCATGCTTGTTTGTCTTGAACGACCATTTCAAGACATCGAAGCGCGTGCCTGACTGACCCAGCAACATCATCCGCTTCGTCTGTCTGAAGCCAAATGTTTTCCATCATTCTGCAAATTGGCTAGCGAACTGACGCAGTGCATCATTGATTGCATCTCGTTCAGGAGAAAAATGCGCCTCGCGATGGCAATTCGGACATAACGCGACACAAGTCCAAACTCGATCACTCACCTCTATCCCGAGGATATGATGCACGTCTAGGAACCCCACAAAGTCGCGATGTTCGTTACAGCCCGCTCTTTCGCAAAAACCATTTGCCCTGTGGCGAACCGCGGCCCGGACGCGAGGATCGCGAGGATAACCGGACCGAGCCCTCTCAAGCCGCTGCCCTTGGTCCCGCCCAATTTCCGCTCCGGCCTCGCCGAGGTCGTCTAGAGTATCGTTATCACGCTCAAGCTCGTCTAAACGCGGAAGTGCCAAGATGTTAATGACGCCCGGCCATTGCCAGAGGACATTGGGAACTGCAGAAGTGGCTGCATGCCGATCATCCTGTAACCAAATGGTCGGACTCGACCCGTTAGCCGCGTGATTCTTGGTCATCCTGCCAGTCAAACCGCGCTCAATTAAATCATCGCTCACCTCTCGTTGCCTTTGCCAGATGGCTGGGATTTCTGATCTGGGTACAAGGGCGGCAAATACGAACCCGTCTTCGCTGTCTTGAACAAGCAATAGGTGCGTGATCCCTTCACGCTTATATCGGGACGCAATGTTCTCAAGAGTTGTCGTCCAACCACCCTGATCTAAGCGAGCCCGAAGTTGGGCGGCTGAGTAAAGGTTCTCGCTAGAGTTCCTTCCACCCCGTCGCCAGCAAAGGCGGACATGCATTCGCAGCGGAGGTCCGTCGCCTCGTTTGGCATCGATGACTTGAGTAATCGCACTGCCATGTTCCTTCCGCTCATCATTGACTACACCGAACCCGTGCCTTTCCAGAAGCGGCACAATACGATTTCTAGTCGTCAGCTCTGCGGCTATGCTTTCGTCCGTGCGGAACGGTCGTTGTGCCATGAATTACATTCCCCCTCAAACTACTTGCGTTCCTATCCTACAAATCAAAAAATAGTAGCTGGGCGGCGCGCAAGATTACCGACGCTCGGCTGTGGGGCGATTTGCGGGGCGGCAGGGGTGCGGCGCTACCCTACCGGCGGCCACCGTGCTTTCACACGTGTAACCCCGGCTATCAGCGAGATAATGGTGCATCATGCTGCCTCACGCACGCTGCGCCAACGTTACCACGTTGGCTCCGGCTGCAATTGCCGCCTGATGCTCGATCCAGTCCGCAATCTTCTGCGCTTCCGGTTGCAACCAATCCAACCGTGCAAGGTCGAGGTAATTGCGGGCGGTAACGTCCTCCTGCGCAGGCTTGTGGCCTGTCAAAAGGTCCGTTCTGAATTTCTCGATCAGGCACTCTCGCATGGCGACGTTCGTATAGGTGCGGCGCATATCGTGTAGGCTCAGATGCTTGCCAGCTATCTTGCTGACCAGTTCCATCGGAGCGCGAGCATCCGTGATGTGCCCGGCCTTGGACCAACTTGGGAATACGTACAGCCTAGACACTGGGTCATCCTCGCATTCTTTGGGCTTGGGCATCCGGGACTTAAGGAGCGCCACCGCTTGCGACGACAGAGGGAGCCAAATCGGTTCACCGCGCTTGCGGTCGTCCAAGTGCCACCAGCAATTTGAAGGGTCGTGCTCGTCAATGTTGACCCGGTCCCATGTAAGCTTGGTCATTTCGTCCCGGCGGGCACCCGTCAGCAGCGCGAAGATCGTCAGATCGAGTCCCGCAAGCACATTCTTGTTCTTCGCGGTCTCGCGGGCTTCGTGCAGCTTGTTCCACACCTCCCCGATCCTGCGGCGGTCTATGTAGCGATCGGTGCGCGAACCGAGTGGTGCCCAATGGTCTTTCAGCACGTCAACGGGGTTGTGCAGTACCAGCGGGCTATCGTCAGCGCGGCGGTATTGACGGCTGGCGAAATTGATGAGGATGCGGAGCGTCACCATTGCGGCATTCGCGCTGGCGGGTGCCCCGCGCTTTCCGTCTAGACCATTTTCAACAAGTTCCTTGTGCCGTTCCAGCACCATATCCCGCGTAATCGAGATTACCGGCTTGTCCTTCCATCGCGCAAACACCTGCTCGACGTGGCGACGGTATTCAGCGGCAGTGCTGGCTTTCAGCTTCCCCGGTCGCGCGACATACGCCTCAAGCGTATCTCCAAGGCTGACCTTCATTGCTGCATCCGCCTTCTTGGCGGCCTGCGGATTAATGCCGTCCTCAAACTGGTGCTTGTATTCCTCGGCGCGGCGGCGCGCATCGTCCACAGTCCACGCGCCATATGAGCCAATTGTCATGCGCAGTTCCTTGCCCTCCCCGGCAACGGTTCCTTGGACGACGAAGCTGGCTGCGCCTGACGCGGTAACGCGCAGTCCAAACCCCTTCGTATCTGTGTCCCAATAGAGGGTTGTTTCTCCACCGGGCTTACGCACCCGATCGATATTTGTTTTGGTCAGCTTGAGCTTGGGCATGGCCACCTCATGTAAGTCTAGTGTAAGTGGCGGCTGCACACTTACGCCAACATACAGTAGCCCTCAACTCGGTCTTTCCCAAGCGATATCAGTAAGTTGACTGACATATGGCAACGTGTGCAATCATACGCCTACAGGTTTCCAGTCAAACTCTTAATCAGCGGGTCCTAGGTTCGAGCCCTAGTGCGTCCACCACCCCCTTCCCCAGTTGACTTTACGCTCCCTCATTCGGCAACAGGCGGATGAAAAGGGAGATCATCGCGATGGGTATTCTGGAAGGCCGCGTGGCCGTGGTTACGGGGGCGAGTTCCGGCATCGGCGAAGCTTGCGCGATCGAATTCGTCAACAAGGGTGCAAAGGTCGTACTGGCTGCTCGTCGGCAGGAACGGCTGGATGCGCTGGTCGCGAAGCTGGAGGGCATGGGCGGCGAGGCCCTTGCCGTCGTTACCGACGTCACTGACGAGGATGCCGTGCGAAACCTGTTCGCCGCGGCAAAGGACAGGTTCGGCACCGTCGACTATCTCATCAACAACGCCGGCATCGCCGACAGCACGCCTGCGCACGATCTGTCTCTGGAAGACTGGCGGCGCATGCTCGATACCAATCTCACCAGCGCCTTCCTGTGCGCCAAGCACGTCTGGCCGATCATGCTGGCCGGCGGGCATGGACGCATCATCAACGTCGGCTCCATCTCTGCCCGCGTACCGCGCGCGGAAAGCCCCGCCTACACGGCCAGCAAGTTTGGCCTCGACGGACTGACGCGCGCTCTCGCTGTGGATGGGCGAGAGCACAACATTGCCGTCTCGATCTTCCATCCCGGCATCGTCGCCACCGAAATCGCGCCGGGCGCAGTGAAACTGCCCGACGACCTTGCCGCCCAGCCCGATACCGTGGCCGAGATCATCGTGCACATGTGCGACGTGCCCGATCACCTCAATTTCTACGAGGCGCTGATCGTGCAGAACAAGATCCCCTTCCTCGGGCGCGGATAGTGACCGGCTCGCTGGGCTGCTACAATATCGCCGACCTGCGCAAGAAGGCGCGGCGGCGGCTGCCGCTTGGCGTGTGGGAATATCTTGAGCGCGGGGTTGAGGACGAGACCGGCATGGCGCGCAACCGCCAGGCTTTCGACGCAATTTCCCTGCGTCCGCGCGTGCTGCGCAATGTCGAGAAGGTCGATACGAGCACCGCAATCCTGGGCAGCGAAAGCACCCTACCCATTGCCATCGCACCGACGGGGGCCGCGGGCATGATGTGGTATCGCGGCGACGTTGCCCTTGCCGAGGCAGCGGCAAAAGCGGGCATTCCATTCTGCATATCCAGCGCCAGCACGATGGACGTGGAGGAATTCGGGTCAATCGCGGGCACGCGCTGGTTCCAGCTCTACATGTGGGAGAATCTGGACCTTTCCCACCAGGTGGTCCGCCGCGCCCATGAAGTCGGGTGCGAGGCGCTTTTCGTGACACTCGACCTGCCGGTGCCGCCAAATCGCGAATACCTGTGGCGCAACGGTTTCGGCATGCCCTTCGCGCTGAACCGGCGCAACATGACCGACATCCTCACGCATCCACGCTGGCTGGCCGGCGTTGTCGGGCGCTACATGCTCGACGGCGGCCTTCCGCAGCAAGCGAACCTGCCGCCGCACCTGAAGACGTCGGTCGTGCGCGGGGGGAAGCCCGGCGCGATGTTCAAGCAGGACAATCTGGACTGGGACGGTGTCCGCAAGCTGCGCGAGATCTGGCCGGGCAAGTTCGTGCTGAAAGGCATCCTCCATCCAGAGGACGCAGTCCTCGCGCAGGAAATGGGAGCCGACGCCATTGTGGTGTCCAATCATGGTGCCCGCTCGCTCGATCACTCGGTCGCGCCCATCGATGCCCTGCCCGCCATCGTGGATGCCGTAGGGGGCAGAATGGAAATCCTGCTGGACAGCGGCGTGAGACGGGGCAGCGACGTCGTGAAGGCGCTGGCCCTTGGCGCCGATGCCGTCATGGTCGGCAGGGCCACGCTTTACGGCCTGGCCGCGGCAGGAGAAGACGGGGTAACGCGGGCAATCGATATGCTGGGTAGTGAAACCTCGCGCACGATGGCGATGCTTGGACTTACCTCGATCGATGCGATCGACCGCGAAGCGCTGGGCTGAGGAAGGGCCGTTGATCGAGCTTGCCCGGTTGCCCGCCCTGGCGCTGCTTGCGGCAGTTTCGCTTGCCCTCGCTCCCGGAGCCGTGGCGCAAACTTCCGCCGAACTGGCCGAGCAGGATCTGCGCCTTGCGCGTATTGCCGATGCCATGCTGCTCGCGAACGCGGGGCTTTGCCGCCAGACAATGCCGGTTACTGGCATGATCCTGCACAGCGCCGACCAGTACGGGGAGGAAGCCCTGCCCCTCTTCGCCAACGGCCCCCTGTCGGTGGCCGGGGTGGTCCCCGGCTCGGCTGCGCAATTGGCGGGCGTGCAGGCGGGAGACGGCGTGGTGGCGATCAACGACAGGCCGATCGACGCAATCTCTCCCGAAGGGGAAGACAATTTGCGCGAGGCAGCCTTCTTCCTTCTGGCGGATCTCCCGCCGGGAGAGCCGATCATCCTCGAACTGCGGCGTGGCGACGGGCAGGAGACGGTGCAGATCGAACCCGAACGCGGGTGCCGCTCGCTTGTGGAGATCCTGCTTGCAGACGGGCCCAATGCGCGGTCTGACGGGCGCGTCATCCAGCTGCAATTCGAATTCGCCAGGGACCTTGCCGACGAACAGGTCGCCGTCGTTCTCGCGCACGAATTTGCCCACACGGTCCTGGAGCACCGCCGGCGCAAGGTGGAAGCGGGCATCGACAACGCCAGCCTGCTCCGACACGTCGGCCGCAACCAGCGGGTGAACCGGGAGGCTGAAATCGAGGCGGACCGGCTGTCGGTCCACCTCCTTGCAAATGCCGGTTACGATCCTGCACTGATCGCGGAATTCTGGCGTTCGCCCGAAGGCCAGCAAGCAGGCGGCGGGGCGCTGCCCAGTTTCATCTATCCCACGCAGTCGGCCAGGGCCGAACTGGTGGAAACGGAAATCGATCGGTATCTGTCGCTTCGCCGCGGCCCCAGCTGGCCGGGGCACCTGATCGAGCTGCGGGAACGCGACTTCGCGAGCGACTAGTCCCGCCTGCCGCTGCGCTGCGGGGCCGCGCTGATATCTATGTATCCCCGATCGAAGTAGGTCAGCGGCGTCGCGTCCTGCCGATGCTTGGCGGCCAGCAGTTCCCCGATGAAGATCGTGTGAGTGCCGAATTCATGCCGATGCACCATGCGGCAGACCAGGCTGGACTGAGCCGTCGCCAGCACGGGCACCCCGTGGCTCTCTATCCAGTCGCCGACGGCGAATCGATCGGCGTGTGGCAGCATGAAGTGTTCGGCGACGTCGCGATTGCCCAGCCCCAGCACGTTGACGCAAAAGCGCTCGGCCCGCTCCAGCGGATCGTGCAACGATGCGGTGCGGTTGACGCAGACCAGCAGCGATGGCGGCTCGAAGCTGAGCGAGCTGACTGCCGTGGCGAGGATTCCGTAGCGTTTTCCCTCGTCCAGCGTGCTGACTGCATAGACCGTGGAAGCGACATGCCGCATGGATTCCCGGAAGGCATCGACCAGCTCTGCGTGGCTCTGTCCTGCGTTGCTCATGTCTTGCTCAATGGAGACTACGGAGTCGCGGCGCAAGAGCGAAATTGCTGCGCCAATGTGATCCGCGGGGCTTGCGATCACATTATAATGTGATACGGCGGCCGCCATGGATGACATGACGATAGCTCGCGTCCGCGACATGATCGCCGACGGCAAGATCACACGGGCAGGCCTGGCGCGCGCCGCCGGTCTGCATGCGAATACCCTGCGCGATTGCCTGGAGGAGGGGTGGAACCCCACCAACGATACCCTGGGCAAGCTCGCCACTTTCCTGACCGAGAACGACGAGACGCCCGTCCTGGTCGGGATCGAGGAGATCATCGAGGAGGCGCGCAACGGGCGCATGTTCATCCTCGTCGATGACGAGGACCGGGAGAACGAGGGCGACCTGATCATTCCCGGACAGATGGCCACGCCCGATGCGATCAATTTCATGGCCACCCACGGCCGTGGCCTCATCTGCCTTGCCCTCACCCGCCAGCGGGTCGACGCGCTGGGCCTGGAACTTATGAGCCGCAAGAACCGCACGCGGCACGAAACAGCATTCACCGTGGCGATCGAGGCGCGCGAGGGCGTAACGACGGGCATCAGCGCTGCCGACAGGGCGCGCACAGTCTCGGTCGCGATCGACGCCGGCAAGGGCGCCGACGACATCGTCACCCCCGGCCACGTCTTCCCGCTGGTCGCCCGCGAGGGAGGCGTTCTGGTGCGCGCCGGTCATACCGAAGCTGCGGTCGACATATCGCGGCTGGCCGGACTCAACCCGAGCGGTGTGATCTGCGAGATCATGAACGAAGACGGCTCGATGGCGCGGCTGGAAGACCTAATCCGCTTTGCGCGCAAGCATTCGCTGAAGATCGGCACCATTCGCGATCTCATCGCCTATCGCCGCCAGCACGATCACATCGTCGAGAAGCGCGAGGAGGAGCGCTTCACCAGCAAGTGGGGCCAGGACTGGCGCGCCATCAGCTTCTACAACACCGCCACCAAGGGAGAAACGCTGGCGCTGGTGAAGGGGCATATCGACAGCGACATCCCGACGCTGGTGCGGATGCATGCCCTCTCGATCTTCGACGACGTGTTCGGGCGGGACACCGATCGCAGCGGCCTGCTGGAAAAGGCGATGGAAATGATCGCGCAAGAGGGCTCCGGCGTCGTGGTGCTCATCAATCGTCCCAATCCCGATTACGCGTCCCGCGCCGTGCGTGCGCTGGCCCGGAAAGGCCCGCCCAGCGGATCCCAGCCTGCCGGAGAGGAACAGCGCGACTACGGAGTGGGCGCGCAGATCCTCACCGAACTGGGCGTGCGCGACATGATCCTGTTGACCAATACCAGCCATTCGCTCGTCGGGCTGGACGGCTATGGCCTGTCGATCGTAGGCGAACGTCCGATTGCGACCGAGGAGAACGACTGATGGCCCGCTTCCTGATTGTGGAGGCCCGGTTCTACGGGCATCTGAACGACATGCTGATCGAAGGCGCGAAGGCCGCGCTGAAGGAGGCCGGGCACGAAGCGGACGTCATCACCGTTCCCGGCGCGCTGGAAGTGCCCGGCGCAATCGCCATGGCCGCCGAAAGCGGCCAGTACGACGGCTTCGTGGCCATCGGCGTGGTGATCCGCGGAGAGACCTTCCATTTCGAGATCGTCGCCGGGGAAAGCGCCCGCGCTCTGATGGCGCTGACCATGGACGGGATCGCCATCGGCAACGGCATCCTGACGACCGAGAACGAGGATCAGGCCCTTGCTCGCGCGGATCCGAAGCAGAAGAACAAGGGAGGTGAAGCGGCGCAGGCCGCCATCCGCCTGCTGGATCTGAGGGAGCAGTTCGCATGAGCCAACACGATTTCTTCGCAGGCCTTCCGCTGGTGCTGGGCGGAAATGTTTTCGGTTGGACGGCGGACGGCGAGGAAGGCTTCGCCGTGCTCGATACCTTCTACGAAGCGGGCGGTCGCATGATCGATACCGCCGATGTCTATTCGGCCTGGATCCCCGGCCATGTCGGCGGCGAATCCGAAAGCTACCTGGGCAAGTGGCTGTCCTCCCGCGGGGTGCGCGGCGACATGCGCATCCATACCAAGACGGGCATGCTCAGCGACAAGAAGCCCGCCAATCCGGGCGACATGGGCGACCCCGATCTCTACCGGCCGGAACAGGTGATGGCGCACCTCGATGCCTCTCTGGAACGACTTCAGACCGACTATGTCGATCTCTACTACGCGCACCGTGACTACGAGGAGCTGGAAGTCGGGGCGATCGTGGATGCCTTCGACAAGGCCGCACAATCCGGGAAGGCGCGCGCGCTTGGCGCATCGAACTTCAAGGCACCCCGGCTCAAGGCCGCCCTCGTCCATGCAGACGAGACGGGGGCGACACCCTTCACTGCCCTGCAGAACGAATACAACCTCGTCTCGCGCAATGCCTACGGCGCGGAACTGCAGGATCTGTGCACCTCGCGCGGCATCGCCATGCTGCCGTTCTTCGGCCTTGCTTCGGGCTACCTGACGGGCAAATATCGCAAGCCCGAAGATTTCGAGAAGGGCAACCGCACCCACCGCGTGAAGGACTACGCCGAGGCCGGCCCCCCGGTTCTGGCGGAGATGGACCGCGTTGCCGAGGAAACCGGCGCCAGTCTGCCCGCCATCGCCCTCGCCTGGCTGGTTCGCCAGCCCGGCATCCCCGCCCCCATAGCCAGCGCGCGCACTGTCGAGCAGATGGAAACGCTGCTGGAGTTCACGCGGCTGGAGCTGAACGACGACCAGATCGAACGGCTGACACAAGCCCTCTAGGGTCACATCGCATCACAGCGGAATGTGATGTCGTCCTACACGGCGCTCCACTAAGAGGGCCCGGGAAAGGACGGCATGGGACCGGGACGGCCCAGCCCCCGGCAAGGAACCGGACTGCTCTTGGTGCGCTCATTCGGCCATGAACGGACCACTCGAATGGATCGCCGCAATAGGCACCATGCTCGCCGCATCGCTCATCGCCTTTGACCTCGGCCGTCGCGCGACCGCGTGGGGCTTCGTGCTTTTCTGCGCGGTTTCGATCACCTGGATCGTCTCAGGACTGACGGGCGGCTCCATGCCGATCGCCGCGATGAACTTCGTGCTGCTGCTGATCAACGCCTGGGGCGTGTGGCAATACTGGTTCCACCCGAAGAACAAGGCGGAAGACTAGAACCTTGTGCTGCCCGCCCTTGTCAAGAGGGACTTGATCTCTTCAACCTGGCCGGGCGGCAGGGCGCCTTTCGGCAGGAGATTGTGAAGCAGGTCGCTCTGGAAGAGGAGGAGCAAATCGCCGGTCTCGCTCCACCGCGGGTAATCGCTCCAGGCAAGGCGCGATTCGCCCTTGGCACTCTGCAGGCGGAGGTGTTCCGTATCCCAGCGCGCTTCCATTTCCTCTCGCAGAGCGGCGCTTTGCCTGTAATGCCGGCGCGCCTGCATCGGGACAATCACGGACCAGACGATCACCACGGCAATCGGTAGCGCGAGAGCGAAGGCCGAGACCAGCAGCACCCTTCCTGAACCGCCGGGCAGCAAGGCCAGCACGAAGACCAGGGCATAGTAGACGAGACCCGCTACCAGCGCCGGACGGCGGCGAAGCCGGGCCAGAAAAACGTGACGAGCGGCCCGCACGACCTGGCCCTCCGTAAGGGCAAAGTTTGCGCTGCCGCCCGTCACCACCTTGCTATCCGAGACGACCGAAGCAGCCGCGCCCGGCGTACATCGCGCTGTCGCCCAGTTCTTCCTCGATCCGGATAAGCTGGTTGTACTTGGCCAACCTGTCGGACCGGGCGAGCGAGCCGGTCTTGATCTGGCCGCAGTTGGTGGCAACCGCCAGATCGGCGATGGTCGCGTCCTCGGTCTCGCCCGAGCGGTGGCTCATGACCGAGGTGAAGCCGGCGCGGTGCGCCATGTCGACGGCGGTCAGCGTCTCGGTAAGAGTGCCGATCTGGTTGACCTTCACCAGCAGCGAATTGGCCAGGCCCTTCTCGATGCCCATCTTCAGACGCTCGGGATTGGTTACGAACAGGTCGTCACCCACCAGCTGCACGCGGTCCCCGATCAGGTCGGTCAGGGCCTTCCATCCTTCGAGATCGTCTTCGGCCATGCCGTCCTCGATCGACTTGATGGGATAGTCGTCGCACAGCTTGGCGAGGTAGGCTGCCATTTCATCGCCGCTGAGCGAGAGCTTCTCGCCGGAAATCTCATACTTGCCGTCGCGGAAGAATTCGGTGGAGGCGCAATCCAGCGCCAGCACGACGTCGTCGCCCGGGGTGAAACCGGCCTTCTCGATGCTGGCCATGATGAAATCCAGCGCGTCGCGGGTGGAGGCAAGGTCGGGCGCGAAGCCGCCCTCGTCGCCTACCGAAGTGGCCAGCCCCTTTTCGGCAAGGCCCTTCTTCAGCGTGTGGAATATCTGGCTGCCCCAGCGCACTGCCTCTGCAATTGAGTCCGCGCCCACCGGCATCACCATGAATTCCTGCACGTCGATGGGATTGTCGGCATGCTCGCCGCCATTGACGATGTTCATCATCGGCACGGGCAGGACGTGGGCGGACACCCCGCCGACATAGGCCCACAGCGGCAGGCCGCGCGAGTTGGCGGCGGCCTTGGCCACGGCCATGCTTACGCCCAGGATCGCGTTGGCGCCGAGCTTGCCCTTGTTGGCTGTGCCGTCGAGGTCGATCAGGGCCATGTCGATATCGCGCTGGTTCTCTGCGTCAGGGCCCAGCACCAGCAGGTCCGAAATTGGGCCGTTGACCGCCTTTACCGCCTTGGTCACGCCCTTGCCGAAATAGCGGTCCTTGTCGCCATCCCGCAGTTCAACAGCCTCGTGGGCGCCAGTCGACGCGCCGGAGGGAACCGCCGCCCGGCCGAAACTTCCGTCCTCCAGCAGGATGTCCACCTCGATCGTGGGATTGCCGCGGGAATCGAGGATTTCGCGGGCGTGAATATCGATGATGGCGGTCATGAAATGGAGCTCCTCGTGGGGTTTTTTGCGCCTCCTATCGCCCGGAACTTTGCACTGCAACACGCGTTGCTGTCTTGAACCGGGGTGTCTTAGCCCCACAATACGATTTGAGGGACGCTCACCAAGTGAACCCAGGAAGGGAAAACGAGATGGCAGCCAAGAAGCCAACGACGAAAACGACCACCCCGAAGACTTCCACCGTGGCCGCGACGGATACCGCAACCGAAACCGTAGGGGCGGATACCACTACCACCACGAAGACTTCCCCCAACACCGCCGAAGCCAAGTCGCGTTTCAACGCCGCACTGGATGAAGCGAAGGCCGGTGCCGCCGCGCTGGGTGACGAAGCCAAGCTGCGCGCCAGCAACTATCGCAACCAGGCGCGCGAACGCGGTGAAGGCCTGTCGACCGACGCCCGCTCCAAGGCCGGCGAACTGGCCGTGGAAGGCAAGCACAAGGCCAGCGAAGCCCTGACCGGCCTGTCGCGCATGATCGACGAGAATGCGCCGACGCTGGACGAGAAGCTCGGTCCGAAATACGGCGACTACGCCCGTTCGGCATCGCGTTCGCTGCAGGACAACGCCCGCAAGCTGGACGAGAAGAGCCTGGACGAACTGGCCGAGGAATCGCGCGAGGCTATCCGCAAGAGCCCCGCCACCGCCGTCGGCCTTGCCGCGCTGATCGGCTTCTTCTTCGCCCGCCTGTTCCGCTAATTCCCGGTGCAGGGAAGGGACGCGCCAACAGGCTTCGACCCGCTGACAACCGGCGGCGAAGCTCCTACGACACCCCCTCCGCAGGCTGATCCGGCACCGCCCGCCGATCAGCCGGCGGACACGCGCTCGCTTGCCGACGATCTGGAGGCACTGGTCGACGATGCCCGCACCTATCTGGATGCGGAACTGTCGTACCAGAAAACGCGCGCGGGGTTCGTTGCCGACAGGCTCAAGAAGACGGTCGCCTTCGGCGTCGTCGCCGTCTACCTGGCGGTTCTTGCCACCATCGGCCTGACAGTCGGCCTGATCATCGCCCTCACCCCGCTCATCACGGCATGGGGCGCCACCGCAGTGGTGGTGCTTGGCCTGCTGCTGCTTGCCTACCTGCTGGTTCGCAAGGCCGGCAACGCCTGGCAGAGTCTGATGGGTGCGATGAAACCGGAAGAGGACACCAGCGACCATGGCTGACCTGGAACGCGAGCTGAAGGAAGACCTGATGCTGCGCAACGCGGCCAAGCGGCTCGTCAAGGCGGATCTCGCCTTCCTGAAAGGCGACATGGCGCAGAAGAGTCTTGGCGGCAGGGTCGCCGATCGCGCGAAGGACGGCGCGGCCGATATGGCCGAGAATGCCGCAGACTACGCCGATACGCATCGCGTGCAGGTCGGCACCGGCGTCGCCGTAGCCATAGCTGCCATCGCGGCCTGGATATTCCGCGATCGGCTGGCCGACGCCGTCTACGACATGCTGCATGAGAAGAGCCTGCTGGAGAAGGGTGCCGAAAGGGCGGAACAACTTGCCGAAGATGCCCGTTCCCTAATCGATTGAAACCCAATTCCCGGAGATACTCCATGAACGACCCGAAACGCGCCGAAATCAAGGCCCGCATCGCCGCCGCCCAGGCACGCGAACGCGCCAAGGCCGAACATTCCACCACGCAGAAGGTTGCCGACAAGGCTTCCGAAGCGACCGATGCATTCACCGGCTTCGTGAAGGAGCACCCCCTCGCCGCCGCAGCTGGCGGCGTCGTGCTGGGCATCCTGATCGCCGGCATGTTCAAGGGACCGCGCCGCGCAGCCGCTACCGGCGGAGCCAAGGCCGCGGGCCTGGCTGCCATCGGTGCCGAAATCGCCTCGTCCTTCGCCAGTGAACTGCTGGATGACGCAAGGCATGTCGGACGCGCAGGTGCCCGCCGTGCCGAGGACCTGGGCGATGCCGTCGGCGACCGCGCCCGTTCGATCCGCCGCGACGCCAGCTACAATGCGGACCGCGCCAGCGATGCCGCCCGCATCGCGGGACGCGAAACCGGCAAGAAGATCGCGCGCGCCTTCCGCCGCCACTGACACCGACCGCTTTCGAGCGGTATCGAGACACGTGCCCCTTGCGCTCCAAGCCCGATGGCCTAGAGCGCGAGGGGATTTTCATATGCAAGCGAACGAAAGGCCCCTCGGATGTCCGAAGAACACGAACAGCAGCTTCTCCACATGGTGATGGGAGGCCGCGTGACCGACCCGCGCGGTGCCGAGTTCCAGGACCTGAAGGACATCCACGTCGTCGGTTTCTTTCCCGACTATGCCTCTGCCGAGGAAGCCTGGCGCGGCTGGGCCCAGCGCACGGTCGACGATGCCGAGATGAAGTACGTGATCGTCCACCTGCACAAGCTGCTGGAGCCCGACCTGCCGGGGAAGTGACCCGTCGAAACGAAAAAGGCCTCGCGGATAGCGAGGCCTTTTCTGATTCATGAGAGGGCGAGCGGGCCTTACTTGAACTCGATCTTGTCGATCATGTAGAACTTCTCGCCCGAGGGAACGGTCACTTCCACCTCGTCGCCCACGGACTTGCCGATCAGGGCGCGCGCCAGGGGGCTTTCATAGGATACGCGGCCGCGCTTGGCGTCGCTCTCCGCCTGGCCCACGATCTGGTAGGTCAGCGGCTTGTCGTCCTCGTCCAGCACGGTGACGGTGGCGCCGAACACCACCTTGTCGCCCGAAAGCGTTGCAGGATCGATGATCTGCGCGCGGCTGGTCTTGTCCTCCAGCTCGGCGATCTGCGCTTCCACCTGGCCCTGGCGTTCCTTGGCGGCGTGATATTCGGCGTTCTCCGAAAGGTCGCCATGCGCACGCGCTTCCTCGATCGCGTCCACGATCCGGGGCCGCTCCGCGCGCAATGCCTTGAGATCGGCGGTAAGCTTTTCATAGCCTTCCGCGAGCATCGGCACTTTCTGCATCGTATTCCCTGCTTTCTTTGTCTCCCGTCAAAACGACCCTGCCCCGCCCTGCTGGGCGGCCGAAAAGGGCGGATTGAGGGAGTGGAGTGGGTTTAGGTCCTACCCATAATAGTCCTGCAGCGAACGCACTTCAAGATCGTCCGCATTCACCGATACGATCGCCTGTGCTGCAGCGGCGGAGGCGGCAGCCGTCGTGTAGTAGGGCACCTTCATCTCCAGGGCCGATGCGCGGATCGACTGGCTGTCCTTGTGGCTCTGCCAGCCCTCGGTGGTGTTGAACACCAGCGCCACTTCGCCATCGCTGATCTTGTCGACGATGTGCGGGCGGCCTTCGGCCACCTTGTTCACCCGCTCCACCGGCAGGCCCTGTTCGGCGAGGTATTGCGCCGTGCCGCCCGTGGCGATCACGTTAAAGCCGAAATCCACGAGCTGCTTCACGGATTCGGCGGCACCTGCCTTGTCGCTGTCCTTCACCGATACGAACACCGTGCCAGACTTGGGCAGGACGCTGCCCTCGGCGATCTGCGACTTGGAATAGGCGGTGGGGAAATCGCGGTCGATGCCCATCACCTCGCCGGTGCTCTTCATTTCTGGCGTCAGGACCGGGTCGGAGCCGGGGAAGCGGGCGAACGGGAAGACCGCTTCCTTCACCGCCACCCAGTCCAGCTCTCGGCGGATCTTGGGCAGGTCGGCGAGCATCTCGCCCGCCATCACGCGCGCGGCGATCTTGGCGATCTGCGAGCCGCTGGCCTTGGCGACGAAGGGCACGGTGCGGCTGGCGCGCGGGTTCACCTCGATCAGGTAGACCTCGCCATCCTTCACCGCGAACTGCACGTTCATCAGCCCGCGCACCTTCAGCGCGTGGGCCAGTGCCTCTGCCTGGCGTTCCATCTCGTCGATGATGTCCTGCGGCAGGCTGTAAGGCGGCAGCGAGCAGGCGCTGTCGCCGGAATGGACGCCCGCTTCCTCGATGTGCTGCATGACGCCCGCGATCACCACGTCCTTGCCATCGCACAGCGCGTCGACATCGCATTCGATGGCATCGCGCAGGTACTGGTCCACCAGCACGGGGCTGTCGCCGGACACTTCCACGGCGGTGTTGATGTAGTTGATGAGTTGCGCGTCGCTATCGACGATTTCCATGGCGCGGCCGCCCAGCACGTAGCTGGGGCGCAGCAGCACCGGGTAGCCGATGCGATGCGCCACGGCGAGCGCTTCCTGCTCGGAATAGGCAATGCCGTTGTCGGGCTGCTTCAGCTTCAGCTTGTTGACCAGCTTGGCGAAGCGCTCACGGTCCTCGGCAAGGTCGATCGCATCCGGGCTGGTGCCCAGGATCGGGATGCCCGCCTTCTCCAGCGCGCCGGCCAGCTTCAGCGGGGTCTGCCCGCCGAACTGCACGATCACGCCTTTCAGCGTGCCCTTGGAATGCTCCACCCGCAGGATTTCCAGCACGTCCTCTGCCGTCAGCGGCTCGAAATAGAGACGGTCGGAGGTGTCGTAGTCGGTCGAGACGGTCTCCGGGTTGCAGTTGACCATGATCGTCTCGTAGCCCGCTTCGGAAAGCGCGAAGCAGGCGTGGACGCAGCAGTAGTCGAACTCGATGCCCTGCCCGATCCGGTTCGGACCGCCACCGAGGATCACCACCTTTTCGCGATCCGACGGCCAGGCCTCGTTCTCCGGTTCCCCGAAGCTGGGGGCCTCGTAGGTGGAGTACATGTAGGGCGTGATCGCCTCGAACTCGGCCGCGCAGCTGTCGATGCGCTTGTAGACCGGCAGCACGCCCAGCTTTTGGCGCAGCTTGCGCACCTCGTCCTCGCTGGTGGCGCCCGCCATGGCGCGCAGGGCATCGTGCAGCAGGCCGGAGCGCTTGGCCTGCGTCTCGGCAAGGCCGCCCGCTACACCCACGGAGCGCACGGCTAGGGTGGCGAGGCGCCGGTCGGAGAAGCCCATGGCCTTGAGACGGCGCAGTTCCTCGGCCGTGTTCGGCAGCCCCTCGGCTCCGATCATCTTCTCCTCGTAGATGATCTCCTCGATGTGGCGCAGGAACCACGGATCGTAAAAGGTGATCGCCTGCACCTCTTCCACGGTGAAGCCTTCGCGGAAGGCCTGGGCGATGTTGAGGATACGGTCCGGCGTCGCGCGCGAGAGCGCGGCGGTGATGACGTCGCGGCTCTTGCCTTCCAGCTCGGGCATGCGGTTGAAGCCGTCGAGACCGGTCTCGAGGCCCCGCAGTGCCTTCTGCAGGGATTCCTTGAAGTTGCGCCCGATGGCCATGACCTCGCCCACCGACTTCATCGCGGTGGAGAGGAGCGGTTCGGCGCCCTTGAACTTCTCGAAAGCAAAGCGCGGGATCTTGGTGACGACGTAGTCGATGGTCGGCTCGAAGCTCGCGGGCGTCGCGCCGGTGATCTCGTTGGTGATCTCGTCCAGCGTATAGCCCACCGCCAGCTTGGCGGCGACGCGGGCGATCGGGAAGCCGGTGGCCTTGGAGGCGAGCGCGCTGGACCGCGACACGCGCGGGTTCATCTCGATCACGATGAGGCGGCCGTCAGCGGGATTGACTGCGAACTGTACGTTCGAACCCCCTGTTTCCACGCCGATTTCGCGCAGCACCTGGATGCTGGCGGTGCGCATGATCTGGTATTCCTTGTCGGTCAGCGTCAGCGCCGGGGCCACGGTGATGGAATCGCCGGTGTGCACGCCCATCGGGTCGACGTTCTCGATGGAGCAGACGATGATGGCGTTGTCGTTCTTGTCCCGAACGACCTCCATCTCGTATTCCTTCCAGCCGAGCAGGCTTTCCTCGATCAGCACTTCGGTCGTGGGGCTGGCGTCGAGGCCGCTTTTCACGATCCGCTCGAACTCGGCTTTGTTGTAGGCGATGCCGCCACCGGTGCCGCCCATGGTGAAGCTGGGGCGGATGATGGAGGGCAGGCCGGTGCGTTCGAGCACGGCGAAGGCCTCTTCCATGTTGTGCGCGGTGCCGCTGCGCGCGCTTTCAAGCCCGATCTTGTCCATCGCATCGCGGAACCTGAGGCGGTTCTCGGCCTTGTCGATGGCATCGGCGCGGGCCCCGATCATCTCGACACCGTGTTCCTTGAGGACGCCCATCTCCTCCAGCTTCAGCGCGCAGTTCAATGCCGTCTGCCCGCCCATGGTGGGCAGCAGCGCATCGGGCTTTTCCTTGGCGATGATCTTGGCGACGATGTCCGGCGTGATCGGCTCGACATAGGTCGCGTCGGCGAATTCCGGGTCGGTCATGATGGTGGCCGGGTTGGAATTGACCAGGATGACGCGATAGCCGTCCTCCTTCAGCGCCTTGATCGCCTGCGTGCCGGAATAGTCGAACTCGCAGGCCTGCCCGATAATGATCGGACCGGCGCCAATGACGAGGATGGAGGAGATGTCAGTGCGTTTGGGCATTATTGGTCCCGTTGAGCAGAGTGGTAAACTTGTGGAATGTCTTTGGCCGGATAGCCGATTGGTTCGTATGACCAGCCGTCAAGGAAAGCCCCAACCTCCGAACCAATTGCGTCGAGTTCAGAAGCACGTTTCTTAAGCCATTCAAGGTTCGGCGATGCATGGTCCCAAACCTCAAAACTTCCGTATGACACAGTCACAAGCTCAGAAGGTGGCTCGATCACGCGACCGAACGCTCGTTTGACCGGATCATAAAAGGTCTTGTCAAAAGGATCGTCGAGAGAATTTTCTGCCTCAAGGCGCCAACAGAAACGATCTTGCGGTTCATGCGCTTTGGAGATTCTTTGGGCGGCAGCCAGTTCAACGCCACTCAAATCGAGCAGCTTCTCGACTGTTGGCCTTGGCGACGCGTTGCTCACCCCAACATCCCCACGAACTTCTCGAACAGGTAGAAGCTGTCCTGCGGTCCCGGCGATGCCTCAGGGTGATACTGCACTCCGAAAGCCCGCTTTCCGCTGATCGATATGCCGCAGTTGCTGCCGTCGAACAGCGATACATGTGTCTGCTCCACACCGTCAGGCAGGCTGTCAGGATCGACCGCAAAGCCGTGGTTCATCGAGGTGATTTCGACGAGGTCGCGGGTTTCGCCCCAGCTATCGCCCACGCGCTGAACCGGGTGGTTCGCGCCGCGGTGGCCCTGGTGCATCTTGGCGGTCTTCGCGCCCGCGGCGAGGCCCAGCATCTGGTGTCCGAGGCAGATGCCGAACAGCGGCATGTCCTTGTCCAGCAGCGCCTTGATCACCGGCACCGCGTATTCGCCCGTCGCCGCCGGATCGCCGGGGCCATTGGAGAGGAACACGCCGTCGGGCTTCAGCGCCAGGATATCCTCCAGCGAGGTCTTCGCCGGGACCACCGTGACCCGCGCGCCCGCCTTCACGAGATTGCGGAAGATGTTGTCCTTCGAGCCGTAGTCGATGGCGACGACGTGCGGCTTGCCCTCACGCTCCGCCTGGCCATAGCCATGCCCCAGCTTCCAGTAGCCGCCTTCCCAGTCCTCCTGGTGTTCGCGGCTGACCTGCTGGGCCAGGTCCATGCCTTCCAGCCCCGGCCATTCCTGCGCGCGTTGCAGCAGCGCGTCGATATCGAACCGGCCCTTGGGATCGTGCGCGATCACCGCGTTGGGTGCGCCCGACAGGCGGATGCGGCGAGTGAGTGCGCGGGTATCCACGCCCGACAGGCCGATCTTGCCGTTTTTCGCCAGCCATTCCACGAATTCGCCTTCGCTGCGGAAGTTGGACTGGCGCGTCACGTCCTCGCGAACGATGCAGCCCACTGCGCCTTCCACGCGGCTTTCCACGTCCTCGGTATTCGCGCCCACGTTGCCGATGTGGGGAAAGGTGAAGGTGACGATCTGCGCAGCGTAGCTGGGATCGGTCATCACTTCCTGGTAGCCGGTCATCGCGGTGTTGAAGCAGACTTCGCCCACCGCGCTGCCCACGGCGCCGAAGCCCCTTCCCCAAACGATGGTTCCGTCCGCCAGGACGAGAACGCCTGTCGAGCCTTGAGGTTGCGCGCGCGAAGAGGCGAGAAAGGCCATGGGGGCTCCCGTTGAATCAGTTGACCGGCAATGTGTGCTAAGTCCCAGCGGCTAGGGCCGGCAGGCGTTCCCGTCAAGCGGAACACTTGGCTTTGTGATGCATCGCGTTAATGGAGGGGCCAATTGATCCACAGGAAAGAACAGGAACCATGCTGAGGGACGACATCAAGGCCGAGACGGTCACCGCCATGAAAGCCAAGGACAAGGAGCGCACCGCCGCGCTGCGCCTCATCTCCGCCAAGATCAAGGACCGCGACATCGAGCTGCGCGGCAAGGACGCGGGCGACGACGATGCCATGGTGATCGACGTGTTGCAGAAGATGGCCAAGCAGCGCCGCGAATCGATCCAGATGTACGAGGAAGGCGGTCGCACCGAACTGGCCGACCAGGAAAAGACCGAACTCGCCGTGATCGAGGAATTCCTGCCGCGGCAGATGAGCGAGGCCGAAACGAAGGCCGCGATCGAGCAGATCAAGGCCGATACCGGCGCCGAGGGCATGAAGGACATGGGCAAGGTGATGGGCGAACTGAAGGCGCGCCACGGAACCCAGCTCGACATGGGCCGGGCCAGCGGCTGGGTGAAGGAATCGCTTTCGTGAGAAAAGTCGCGTTCGCCCTTCCCTTTCTCGGCATGTTGACCGCCTGCGGCTCGGAACCCCAGCCCGAGCCGACGCCATCTCCCACCCCCACCGTGGCGGGCCCCCGCACGCTTGTTGCATCCGGCTTCAACGACATGGAACTCGGCCCGCGGATTTCAGGCCCCCAGGGGACCGAGGTGGAAAGCGAGCTGGTTCTGGACGGGCGAGCGATTGCCGATATCGTCAGCTTCGTCACCTGTCCCGCCCCTGCCGAGGGCGATGCACCGGCCGAGGAGTGCGTGCCCGGCGAGCAGCCGGAAGACACGGTCTACACCTATGTCCACCGGGTGACGCCGAAGGAGATCGTCGATCCGCTAGACACGCCGGTCGCGTTCCGGACCACGCGCCGTGCCGCCGGCTTTGCCAACAATATCGGCTTCGATCGCACGCAGGCCGAGGCCGTGCTGGGCGAAGGCTATGTCCTGCGCGTGCAGGAGGACAATGGCGCGCTGGTGTGGCGCGTGGAGATGAGCGACGGGTGGACGGAGGGCGAGGAACTCACCTTCTTCTGGCAATCCACCCTCCCCCCTGACGGGCCGGCAGAAGCCTACGCCGTGGGCACGGAGAACGGCCGCGCGACAGGCACCGGCCCTTTCCCGCCGGAAGAACAGGACGAGGAAGAGATCTCTGGAGAAGGAGCCGGGGCCGACTAGCCGAATCGCCCGTTTGTGTGACACACTCGCGCAATGGCGCTTTCCCCCGCATGGCTGGATGAACTCAAATCGCGGATAACCTTGTCCGCGCTGATCCAGCGCACGGTGAAACTGCAGCGCGCCGGACGCGAGTGGAAGGCGTGCTGCCCGTTCCATTCGGAGAAGACACCCAGCTTCTACGTCAACGACCAGAAGGGGTTCTACCACTGCTTCGGCTGCCAGCAGCATGGCGGCGCGATCGACTGGATGATGGAGCAGCACGGCCTGCCCTTCATGGATGCGGTAAAGGAACTGGCGGCGGAAGCGGGCATGGAAGTGCCCACCCCCGATCCCCGCGCGGCACAGCGGGCCGAACAGCGCGCCACCCTGCACGACGTGATGGCCGCGGCTCAGGACTGGTTCGTTGCCCAGCTCGCTTCTCCTGCCGGGGCAGAGGCGCGCGCCTACCTGGAACGGCGCGGCATTTCCGAACACACCGCCCATCGTTTCGGCTTCGGCTGGGCTCCTGACGACAAGCAGGCCTTAAAAATGGCCCTCTCCCATTTTGACGAGGCCCTGCTGATCGAGGCGGGTCTGCTGATCGAGGTGGAGGACAAGGTCCCCTACTCGCGCTTTCGCGGCCGCGTTATGCTGCCGATCCAGGATGCACGCGAGCGGGTGATCGCCTTTGGCGGACGCATCCTGCAGGACAGGGACGGAGTCGCCAAGTATCTCAACAGCCCGGATACGCCTTTGTTCGACAAGGGCCGCACGCTCTACAACATCCACCGCGCCGCCGCTGCGAGTCGCAAGACCGCGCGCGTGATCGTGGCCGAGGGCTACATGGACGTGATCGCCCTGGCAGCGGCCGGGATCGAGGATGCGGTCGCGCCCATGGGCACCGCCCTGACGGAGCAGCAGGTCGAACTGCTGTGGCGCATGGCGGACAAGCCGGTGCTGTGCTTCGATGGCGACAATGCCGGACGCCGCGCCGCCATGCGGGCCGCCACGCGCGCCCTCCCCCTGCTGCGCCCCGGCAACTCGCTGCAGATCGTGCAACTGCCCGCAGGTCTGGACCCGGATGACCTGATCAAGCGCGACGGTCGCAAGGGAATGGACGCGCTGCTGGCAAATCCGATGTCGCTGCTCGATCTCGTCTGGGAGCACGAGCGCGACGCAGCCCCCCTCGCCTCTCCGGAAGACAAGGCCGGGCTGAAGGCGCGCCTGCTGGCGCACGTCGATGCCATCCAGCATCCCGACATCCGCTCGCTTTACCGCCGCGAACTGCTGGATCGCTATGGCGCGTTCGCCTTCCCGCCGCGCCAGTTCCGGAAGGACGGCGGCTTTCGCAAGAACGGACCCGTGCGCACTTCTCCGCAGGTTACGCAGCGTCTGCGGCAGGCGACTGCCGGGGCCTTTCGCGACGTGCTGGTTGCCGCCGTGCTTCATGGCCTGGCCCGCCATCCGCGCGAAATTCACCGCCATGCCGATGCCCTGTTGTCCCTCGATTGCGAAGGCGGGCCACTGGCTCGTTCGGTGAATTTTCTGCTCGATCATGCCCAAGAGCTTGAAGCCGCCGACAATTCGCCCATATCGGTTCACGACACCCTGCCGCCCGCACCGGATAACACCCGTTTCTCCTTCCTGATGGAAGGTCCCGATCCGGACGAGGCGAGGCAGGATCTGGCCGAAGCCATTGCCCTGCTGGTCGAAAGGCCAGCGCTCGATGCGGCAATTGCGGAGGCCACGCGTCGCTTCGATACAGACCCGGAGGGTGCGTTTGCCGAGCAACAGCGCCTGCGCAAACGAAAGCTGGAAATCGATTCGCGACTCGGGCAAATGACAAGGAAACGCGCCGCTTCAGAGGCGTTTGACACACAAGATCAGGCAGCCGCCGACAGGCAGGTCGCCGAACAGGAAACGGATTGACGCGCAAAATGGCATCCGAAGCCAAGACCAAGCAGAACGACGACGCCCCTCTGATCGACCTCAACGAGGCGTCGATCAAGAAGATGATCGCGAAGGCAAAGCGCAAGGGCTACATCACCTACGATGAGCTCAACGAGGCGCTGCCTTCGGGCGAGATGAGTTCTGACCAGATCGAGGACATCCAGTCCGCACTGTCCGACATGGGCGTGCAGATCGTGGAGAACGACGAGGAAGCGCAGGAGGAGGACGACGACGACGGTCCTGAAGAGATCGCGCCGACCGGCTCCGAATCGCAGGCTTCGGACAACAAGCAGAACGTCCCCGAAAAGAAGAAGTCGACCGCCGGCGAAGGCCGCACCGACGATCCGGTGCGCATGTACCTGCGCGAAATGGGCGCGGTGGAGCTGCTCAGCCGCGAGGGCGAGATCGCCATCGCCAAGCGCATCGAGGCCGGTCGCGACACGATGATCATGGGCCTGTGCGAAAGCCCGATCACCTTCCACGCCATCATCACCTGGTCCGAAGCCCTGAATTCCGAGGAAATGCAGCTGCGCGAGATCCTGGATCTCGACGCCATGCTGTCCAAGGAGCCTCCGGTCGACAAGATGGAGGAGGACAACGACGACGACAGTGGCGAGATTTCGGAAGAAACCGCCGGGCCGACCATTCGCGACGACGACGATGATGTCGACGACGACGAGGATGAAGACGGCGAAGAGGGCGAGGACGGCGAAGGCCGCAAGCGCGACGACGACGAGGAAGAGGACAACACCATGTCCCTCGCCCAGATGGAAGCCGCGCTGAAGCCCGATGCGCTGGAACGCTTCGCCCGCATCACCGACCTGTTCAAGAAGTTCGAGAAGCTGCAGGCCGAGCGCGTCGACGTGCTCGCGCGCGGCGAGGAATTTCCGCAGGCGAAGGAAAACAAGTACGAGAAGCTGCGCGAGGATCTTACCGCGGAAGTCGAATCCGTGCAGTTCCACGCCCAGAAGATCGAATACCTCGTCGACAATCTCTATGCGTTCAACCGGCGGCTGACCGCGCTCGGCGGCCAGATGCTGCGCCTTGCCGAAAGGCACAAGGTGAAACGCAAGGACTTCCTCGACGCCTACGTCGGCAACGAGCTGGACGATGCCTGGCTGACCGACCGTGCGAAGAAGGACAAGAAGTGGGCCGCCTTCGCCGAGAAGGAAGCCGACGCGGTGGAACGCATCCGCGCCGAGATCGCCGACATCGCCAGCCAGACGGGCATGAGCCTCGAGGAATTCCGCCGCATCGTGAACATGGTGCAGAAGGGCGAGCGCGAGGCGCGTATCGCCAAGAAGGAAATGGTCGAGGCGAACCTGCGCCTGGTGATTTCCATCGCCAAGAAGTACACCAACCGCGGCCTGCAGTTCCTGGACCTTATCCAGGAAGGCAACATCGGCCTGATGAAGGCGGTCGACAAGTTCGAATACCGCCGCGGCTACAAGTTCAGCACCTATGCCACCTGGTGGATCCGGCAGGCGATCACCCGGTCGATCGCCGACCAGGCACGCACGATCCGTATCCCGGTCCACATGATCGAGACGATCAACAAGCTGGTGCGCACGAGCCGCCAGTTCCTGCACGAGCAGGGCCGCGAGCCGACGCCGGAGGAAATGGCCGAGCGCCTTTCCATGCCGCTGGAAAAGGTGCGCAAGGTGATGAAGATCGCCAAGGAACCGATCAGCCTCGAGACGCCCATCGGCGACGAGGAAGATTCGCACCTGGGCGATTTCATCGAGGACAAGAACGCCATCATCCCCGTGGATGCGGCGATCCAGGCGAACCTCAAGGAAACCGTCACGCGCGTGCTGGCATCGCTCACCCCGCGTGAGGAACGCGTGCTGCGCATGCGCTTCGGCATCGGCATGAACACCGATCACACGCTGGAGGAAGTCGGTCAGCAGTTCTCGGTGACGCGCGAACGTATCCGCCAGATCGAAGCAAAGGCGCTGAGGAAGCTCAAGCACCCGAGCCGGTCGCGCAAGATGCGGTCTTTCCTCGATCAGTAACGGTATCTGCGTGTCGGACGTGAAGGATCTCGGTGAACGGCTCTACAAGGCTCTTGGATCGGGTGACATCGACACTTTGATGAACATGATGCACTCGGAGTTTCGCGGCGATCTCACCCCCGGCTTACCGCTGGGCCTTGGTGGAATTTTCGATGGCCGCGAAGCGATGATGCGCGATTGCTGGGGTGTCATCGGCGAGAACTTCGACATGCATTCGGATGTCGAGAGCCTTTCCGCCACCGAGGACAGTATCGTGGCCTTTGGCGTCTATCGTGGGACGGCGCGTGAAACCGGAAAGCCGATCGCGGCTCGCTTTGCCCACACGTGGCCTGTTCGTGATGGCAAGCTGATGGGCGTTCACCAGACCACTGATTCTGCAGCGTGGCATGAGGCGCTGACCGCCTAGGTCAGGGGAAGAAATTGCCCCGCCTGATCCTCTTCAACAAGCCGATGGGCGTGCTATCCCAGTTCACCGACCGGGGCAGCCCGACGCAGCGCGCAACGCTGTCCGACTTCATCGACGTGCCCGGCGTCTATCCCGCCGGAAGGCTTGACCGGGACAGTGAGGGTCTCCTGCTCCTTACCGACGACGGCAGGCTCCAGGCGCGCATTGCCGATCCGAAGTTCAAGCTGGCCAAGACCTATCTGGTGCAGGTCGAGGGCGAACCTGACGATGCTGCCCTCACCCGGCTCGCACAGGGCGTTGAACTGAAGGACGGACTCACCCGCCCCGCCCAGGCCGAAAGGATCGCAGATCCTGACCTTTGGCCGCGCGATCCGCCGGTGCGTTTCCGCAAGACGGTAGCCGACAGCTGGCTGCGCCTCACCATCCGCGAAGGCCGCAACCGGCAGGTTCGCCGCATGACCGCCGCCGTGGGCCATCCCACGCTGCGCCTGGTGCGCTGGAGGGTGGGCGACTGGAGCCTGGACGGCATCGAACCCGGCAAATGGTGCAATGCAGCAATCGAATGATGGACGCGCCGCCTCGCAGGTGACATAAGCCTGAGCCGGAGAGGAGAGGCCGGTCTCTCGTTCAGGAGCGTTCTCTCGTGTCAATTTCCAAACCCAAGGTCATCGCCGTCGTCAGCCAGAAGGGCGGATCCGGAAAGACCACGCTTGCCCTGCATCTCGCAACGGTCGCCGTGCAGAACAAGATGTCGGCCTGCGTCATCGACACCGATCCGCAGGCCACCGCTGCCGCCTGGGGCGACTGGCGCGGCGAATTCCTGCCCACGGTCGTCACCAGCCCGCCTGCGCGCCTTTCACGCACCATCGACAATGCTGGCCGCGAAGGCATGGATATTGTTGTCATCGACACTCCGCCCCACGCGGAGGCCGCCATGCGCGAAGCGGTGAAGGCGGCGGACCTGGTGCTGATTCCCACCCGTCCCCGCGCCTTCGACCTGCATGCGCTGGAAGGCATTGCCGACATGGTTAGTTTCACCGACACGCCGACCCACGTCGTACTGAACGGCGTACCGGCAGGCGCCACGAAGATGGTGGCCGACGCAAAGGTGGCGGCAAAGGAACTGGGGCTCGACACCTGCCCGATAACCTTTGGCGACAGGGCCGACTTCCACCGATCCTCGTCGAAGGGCGAAGTGGCCAGCGAGATCGACGCGGAAGGCAAGGCGGCGAAGGAGGTCAAGGCTCTCTGGAAGTGGGTGAAGAAGGCCCTTTCCTGAACAATTACAAAAATCCACACTCTCCCGGCGCTTGCGCGGGAACCACATGGGGGCATCGTGCGCTCTTGCCGCGTGAGGAGAGGAGGGACTTTTCCGTGAGCGTTACCATTGCCGATTGATTTCGAGGCATTGTTGGGCAGTTCGCCCAATCCTTATGTCATCATGGACCCGGATTTCACACTCGTCTGGATGAACGAGGCGTACCTGCGCGTGACCATGCGGTCGCGCGAGGACATTATCGGGCGCAAGATGTTCGACGCCTTCCCCAGCGACCCGGATACCGACAGCTTCCGCCAGCTCGATGAATCGCTTCGCCGCACGCGCGAGACCGGCGAGACGGACGAGATCGCCCTGATCCGCTACGACATCGCCCGCCCCGATGGCAGCATGGACGTGCGCTACTGGAGCGCCACGCACACGCCGCTGCTGGATGATGCAGGCAGGGTGGAATACATCCTGCAGCACACCGTCGATGTCACCGAACTTCACAACCTGCGCCGTCTGCGCGACGAGATGAACGTGGTCCGCCGCGCGGACGCGGTCGAAGCGCGCAACCGCAGTCTGCAGGCGGAGTGCCGCCGCATGACGGAAATGTTCGAGCAGGCTCCCGGCTTCGTCGCCGTGCTCGAAGGTGACGACCATCGCTTCCGCATGACCAACGAGGCCTATCTCGACCTTGTCGGGCGAAGGGACATCATGGGGCTGAGGGTGCGCGACGCCCTGCCCGAAGTCGTCGACCAGGGCTTCCTCGACCTGCTCGACCGCGTGCGCTCCAGCGGCGAACCCTATGTCGGCAGGCGCGAGATGGTGTTGCTGGACAAGGAGGCGGATGCCGAACCGGCCCGGCTCTACCTGAATTTCATCTTCCAGCCGATCTTCGCGGACGACGACAGCGTGACCGGGATCATGATCCAGGGCTACGACATAACCGAGGAAGTCGAATACGAACAACGCCAGCGTCTGCTGATCAACGAACTCAACCACCGGGTTAAGAATACTCTCGCCATCGTCCAGGGGCTCGCCAGCCAGTCGTTCAGCACGGTGGAAGGCACAAGGGGCGCGCAGGCAATCTTCAACGCCCGGCTGCAGGCACTGGCCGCGGCACACAATCTGCTGACCCAGACGAGCTGGGGTTCCGCGAGGCTGGCCGACATCGTTGCCAGCTCGGCCGAGGCGACCGCCGGGGACAAGATCGACCGCTTCGACATGGAAGGTCCCACGCTCACACTGCCCCCGCAGGTTTCGGTCTCGCTGGCCATGATCATTCACGAACTTTGCACGAACGCCATCAAGTACGGCGCCCTGTCGAACGAAACGGGGCGCATCGCGATCGAGTGGTCGATCATCGACGGAAAGGGAGATCGCAAATTGACACTGCAGTGGCGCGAAACCGGAGGGCCGCCCGTGGAAGAGCCCAAGCGTTCCGGGTTCGGCACCAGGCTGATCGCACGCGGACTTTCGAGCGAAGACGGCAGCGTGGACATGGATTTCCGGCCGGAAGGCCTTGTCTGCACGATCGAAACGGTCCTGCCGGAAGAGGCTCAATGACGATCGAGGGAAAGCGCTTCCTGCTTGTAGAGGACGAACCCATCATCGGCTTTGCTCTGGAGGACATGATGATCGACGCCGGGGCCGAGACCCGGTTTGCCTCCTCGCTGGATCAGGCGATGAAGCTCATCGCGTCCGAAGCATTCGATGCCGCCGTGCTCGATGTGAACCTGCACGGCCGCGAAAGCTACCCGCTGGCCCGCGAACTGCGCCAGCGCAGCGTGACGGTGGTCTTCGCGACCGGATACGGGGTCGAACCCCTGCCGGAAGACCTTTCCGAAATGGAGACCATCGCCAAGCCCTATGACATCGATGCCATTCGCGGCGCGCTGGAAAAGGCAGCAAACAAGGCGGGCTAGCCACCACAGCCACGCTTGTGGGGGAGAAAGCCTTTTTGCGCCCCTTTTCGGGTAGCGAAGAGCAGCCTGCATGATTATGTGCGGGACCATGAAGATTGCCATCGCCTCCGATCATGCCGCGCTCGACCTGAAAGCCGATTTGCGGGAATGGCTTATCGAACAGGGGCATGAAGTTGCCGACCTCGGCCCCGATACGGCCGACTCGGTCGACTATCCCGATTACGGCTACAAGATTGCCCAGGTCGTCGCGGAAGGCACGGTGCAGTTCGGCGTCGCGCTGTGCGGTTCGGGTCTTGGCATTTCGATGGCCGCCAACCGCAACCCGGGCGTGCGCTGCGCCATGGTATCCGAACCGGTTTCCGCGACTTTCGCACGCTCGCACAACGATGCGAACATGATCGCCATGGGCGCGCGCATGATCGGCCCGGAAATGGCCCGCGCCTGCGTTACCGCCTTCCTCGAAACGCCGTTCGAAGGCGGACGGCACCAGCGCCGCGTCGACAAACTGTCAAACCCGTCCTGAAGGACCATAGATGACCACCGCACCCCAAACCGCCGCATCGAACTCTGCCGACAGGGCCTGGCTTGACCGCTTCTGGAGCGACAGCCTGGAAGACGCCGACCCGGAAGTCGCCGCCATCATCGGCCGCGAACTGGGTCGCCAGCGCGACGGCATCGAACTGATCGCCAGCGAGAACATCGCCAGCCCCGCCGTGCTCGAAGCCTGCGGCAGCGTGTTCACCAACAAGTACGCAGAGGGCTATCCCGGCAAGCGTTACTACGGCGGCTGCGAATACGCGGACCAGGTGGAGACGCTGGCCATCGAACGCGCGAAACAGCTGTTCGGCTGCGATTTCGCGAACGTGCAGCCCAACTCGGGCAGCCAGATGAACCAGGCCGTGTTCCTGGCGCTGCTCAACCCCGGCGATACCTTCATGGGTCTGGACCTCGCCAGCGGCGGGCACCTGACGCACGGTTCGCCGGTGAACATGAGCGGCAAATGGTTCAACGCCGTGCCCTATGGCGTGCGGCGTGACGATAGCCGGATCGATATGGACCAGGTCCGCGCACTGGCGCACGAACACAAGCCCAAGCTGATCATCAGCGGCGGCACGGCCTATCCGCGCACCTGGGACTTTGCCGAATTCCGCAAGATCGCCGACGAGGTCGGTGCCTACCTGCTGGCGGATATCTCGCACTTTTCCGGACTGGTCGTGGGCGGCGTCCACCCGTCGCCCTTCCCACACGCCCACGTGGTGACGAGCACGACGCACAAGAGCCTTCGCGGCCCGCGTTCGGGCATCATCCTGTGGAACGACGAGGAACTGACCAAGCCGCTCAACATGGGCGTCTTTCCCGGCCTGCAGGGCGGCCCGCTGATGCACACCATCGCCGGCAAGGCAGTGGCTTTCGGAGAGGCGCTGCGCCCCGAATTCCGCACCTATGCACGCTCGATTACCGAGAACGCGAAGGCGCTCGCATCCAGCCTGTCGGAAGCGGGGATCACCATCGTCTCTGGCGGGACGGACAATCACCTGATGCTGGCCGACCTCACGCCCAAGGACGTGACCGGCAAGGCAGCCGAAAAGGGCCTCGATCGCGCCCTGATGACCTGCAACAAGAACGCCATCCCGTTCGAGCCGCGTTCGCCCTTCGTCACCAGCGGCGTTCGCCTGGGCACCCCGGCCGGCACGACGCGCGGCTTCGGCCCGGCGGAGTTCCGCAAGATCGGCGGCCTGATGGCCGAGGTTATCGACGGCATGGCACGCAATGGCGAAGAAGGCGATGCGCAGGTCGAAGAGCGCGTGCGACGCGAAGTGGGTGAACTGTGCGGGGCGTTCCCCGTCTATCCCGGGAGGTAGGACATGACCGATCCTGAAAAGCCGATCGACAATCGCATTCTCGCCGACGCCGTCGACGAGGTGAAGGCCATGGGCCGCGACGGGTTGGCACATCCCTCTTCCAAGCCGGTACTGGCCGGAGCCGCAGTCGGCGCCCTGGCGGCCGGTCTCCTGCCGGTCGTCACATGGCCGATCGGACTGGTCGCGGGCGCTGGATTCATGATCTACAAGCGGATCCGACCCTGACCCATGCGTTGCCCATTTTGCGCGCATGACGACAGCCAGGTAAAGGATTCGCGCCCCACTGAAGACAACACGGCGATCCGCCGCCGCCGCCAGTGCGAGGGCTGCGGCGCGCGCTTCACCACGTTCGAACGTGTCCAGCTTCGCGACGTCACCGTTCTGAAATCCACCGGCGAAGGCACCCCGCCCCGGCGCGAGAGCTTCGACCGGTCCAAGATCGAGCAGTCGGTCGCCCTGGCTTGCCGCAAGCGCGGGATCGAGCAGGAACGCGTCGACCAGCTCGTGTCCGGCATTCAGCGGCAGGTCGAGACAGCGGGCGACAGCGAAATCCCCTCCGCCCGCATCGGCGAAATGGTGATGGAAGGCCTGCGTCAGCTCGATCCCGTGGCCTACATCCGTTTCGCCAGCGTCTACCGCGACTTTTCCGAGGCCCGCGATTTCGAGGAATTCGCCAGCACCGTGAACCAGGCCGGCGGCGATGAGCGAAGCTGAGGCCCCTTCCCCCGTCATCGTCCTCGTTCGACCGCAGCTGGGCGAGAACATCGGCAAGGCGGCGCGGGCGATGCTGAATTTCGGCCTCACCGAGATGCGCCTCGTCGCGCCGCGCGACGGGTGGCCCAATCCCGCCGCGGGCCCGGCGGCAGCGGGGGCCGATATCGTGCTCGAAAAAGCGCAGGTGTTCGAGACCACGGCGGAGGCCGTGGCCGACTGCGCGCACGTCTATGCCACCACGGTGCGCAAGCGCGGCGTCACCAAGCCCGTGCACACGCCCGAAGAAGCTGCGCGCGAAATGCCTAGCCAGGCCGGGCGGAGTGCGATTCTCTTCGGGCCGGAACGATCGGGTCTGGAAACCTCCGACGTCGCGCTTGCCCGCGCGATCATCACCGCGCCCATCAATCCCGAGTTCGGTTCGCTCAACCTCGCGCAAGCGGTGATCCTGGTCGCCTACGAGCTGTCGAAGCACCGGCAACTGGCCATGCCGCCGAGGGAAGATCTCCTGCCGCCAGCGCCGCAGTCCGAACTGGACGGGCTGGTCGAGCACCTGGAGCGCATGCTGGAGCCGAACGGCTATTTCCTCCCGGCATCCCGCACCGAGGCGACGCGGCGTACGTTGCGCGGCGTGCTGACCAAGCCGGGCTGGAACCACCTGGAAGTGCGCACGCTGCGCGGAGTCCTCTCGTCGCTGGAACGCGAACCGCGAGAGGGCCGAGATTAACGCAGCGTTCATCGGCGAAAGAGGACCTTGCCGCTCTCTTGACCTGGGAGATTGCAGATGAGCCTGGCCCTTGCCGCCGCCGTTGTACTTGTACCCGTGGCACTGGACGATCCCCTGCTCAGTCGGGAGGATACCTTCATTTCCGAGCAAGCGGCCTCAGCCGTGGCGCAGGGCGAAGTCGAACAGCTGCACTGCCTCGATCTGCCGGAAAACCACCCCGATGGCGCTCAAGCCTGCCTGACGCACGGGGAGTGGCAGGCCGTGTTCGACCACGTTCGGCACGAGGAATCGGTCAAATGGCGCGAACGCGCAATTGGGTTGGCCCACTATTACAGCATGGGGGGCCGGTAAGGCCCGGATCGCGCCGGACATCGTGAAGTGCGCAAACACCTGGGTACCCTGGTCCCGGTGGAAGGATCGGGAAAACAGCGTCTTGTTGACCGCTATTGGCATATAGGACACAATGCGCTCACGAAATCAGCGGAATTCGCAGGCGGAAACCAGCCCTAGATCAGAGGTCCGGACACGGGCTCGATAACGGCCTGAGGGGAGATTGGCATGAGAAAATCGATTTTGGCCGCAGCCTTCCTGGTAGCTGGCGGATCGGTTGCCTTCGCTCAGGACGCGGACCGCGAGGGGCAGGAAGCCAAGACGACCCAGACCACCAACACCGAGAACCAGGACGCTGCCGAAGCGCAGGAAGACGAGGCGATGCAGGAAATCGTCTGCCGCCGCGAACGGGTGACGGGTTCTCTCACGCGCGTTCGGCGCACCTGCCTGACCCGCGCCGAATGGGCGCAGGTTGAGGCAAACACACGCGACGACATGATCCGCTCTGGCCGCAATGCCTCGGGTGGGAAGGAATGCGTGATGGACCAGTTCGGCGGTTGCTGACGGTTTTACGGGCGGCAACACCTCAGCGCCCCTCAGGTTGGAGGATTTGATGAACAAGTCGATTTTTGCAGCATTCCTGCTGGTGGCAGGCAGTTCGGCTGCAATAGCGCAGGACGCCGACCAGGAGCGCGAGGAAGCAACCAGCGTTCAGGCGGCAAACAGCCAGACCGAGGACGATGCCGCGGCGCAGGAAGACGAAGCTTCCCAGGAAGTTATCTGCCGCCGCGAGCGGGTGACCGGGTCGCTCACGCGCGTGCGCCGCATCTGCCTTACGCGGGCCGAGTGGGACGCGGTGGAAGCCGATACCCGCGACGGGATGATCAGTGCGGGTCGCAACGCCTCGGGCGGCCAGTGCGTCCCGGTGGACATGTCGGGCCGCTGCTGACACCCTTGACTTAATCGCGCGCACCGCTAAATGCGCGCCTTCGCTGAAATTGGCTCCGCACCCCGGTGAAGCGGCAGCCGCGCCTGGCAAATGGTCAGGCGGTGCGATGCCGGGTTGAATGGTCACCGATGGGGTGATCCAGCAATTTGAAGGATACGACTTATGTCGAAGCGCACGCGCGCCAAGCACAAACTCGACCGCCGGATGGGCGAAAACATCTGGGGTCGTCCCAATTCTCCGGTGAACAAGCGTTCCTACGGTCCCGGCCAGCACGGCCAGCGCCGCAAGGGCAAGATGTCGGACTTCGGTCTGCAGCTGCGCGCCAAGCAGAAGCTGAAGGGCTACTACGGCGACGTCACCGAAAAGCAGTTCCGCGCCACCTACAAGGATGCCACCCGCATGAAGGGTGACACCGGCCAGAACCTGATCGGCCTGCTGGAGCGTCGCCTGGACATGATCGTCTATCGCGCCAAGTTCGCGCCGACGATCTTCGCCGCCCGCCAGATCGTCTCGCACGGTCACATCAAGGTGAACGGCGTGAAGTGCAACGTGGCCTCGCGCCGCTGCGACGTCGGCGACGTGATTTCGCTGGGCGACAAGGCCAAGGAAATGGCCCTGATCATCGAAGCGCAGAGCCTGCCCGAGCGTGACATTCCCGATTACGTCGCCCAGGAAGGCAACGACTCGGTCACGTTCAACCGCGTGCCCTCGCTGGACGAAGTGCCCTACCCGGTACAGATGGAACCGAACCTGGTGGTCGAGTTCTACTCGCGCTGATCTCAGGCTCTTCCACACCAAAAGGGGCGGTCCTTCGGGGCCGCCCTTTTTCGTTTCGGTTCAGCGCTTTGGCGGGAACCGGAGGGAATTTTGAGCGTCCCATTTTTCGGCATGAGACAATACCGCTTCATCACCCCTCACCGGAAAGGCAAATGGTACGATCGCCTGTCGCAGGCGCAGGCGTTTGCAAACCGGATCGGGGCCGGGTTTCTCGACGCGAGCGGCCAATTCGTCCCCTATCGCGGGACCGTGCTGGAGATCCGCGGAAAGCCGTCGGACCAGGCGGGCTGGCGCTAGTTCAGGCTTGCACGCAGGAACGCCTCGGCCTCGCGCAGCATGGTGCTGCGGGCCTGGCCCTCCCACAACGAGTGACCCAGATCTTCGAAGCGGAGCAGACGGGCGCTTCGCCCCGCGTCCTTCAGCGCATCCTCCATGATTTCCGAATGGCGAATGGGTACAGGTTCATCCAGTTCGCCATGAACAAGCAGCACGGGTGCCGTGATCTCGTCGGCGCGACGGGCAGGTGAACCCGTATCGATGTGCGAACCGTTGCCCAGGAAATCGCTGATGATCGGGTAACTGGCATAGTTGCGGCTGTCGTCGCGCAGCTGGCCCAGATCGGTGACAGGCGCGATGGCCACCACGGCCTTGAAAAGGTCGCTTTCGATGGCGCTGGCCTGCAAGGCGGCATAGCCGCCGTAGGACCAGCCCAGCACAGCCAGTTTCGACGGGTCGGCCACGCCTTCGGCAATCAGCCAGCGACCGCCATCGGCCACGTCTGCGATGGCGGTCTGCCACGACTGGAACCCGTTCTCCATTTCCCAGGCAGTGCCGTACCCGGTCGAACCGCGGAAATTGGGCTGCAACACAGCATACCCGCTCTGGGCAAAGAACTGGGCCAGCCAGTCGAAGCCCCATTCGTCGCGAGAGGCCGGTCCGCCGTGCGGCATGACGATGGCCGGCAGGCCGCGCGCGTCGTCCATGCCGGGCGGCAGCGTCAGGTAGCCGGGAATTTCCACCCCGTCGCGCGCGGCATAGGTGACGGGGCGGACCCGCGAATGGTCCAGCCCTTCCAGTTCGCTGCGAAGGGGCAGGATCTGGTCCATGCGCAGCGTCTCGCGATCCAGCAGGTAGAGGATGCCGGGATCGGTATCGCCGTGCGCGAATACCAGGAGGCGGCGCTCATCGGAGCTCGCATCGAGAAATTCGATCAGCGGGTTGCCCGGCAGGGCATCCGTCAGGTCCTGCGCCAGGCTGCGCAGTTCGGGATCGAAGTATTCGTAATGACGCCTGTCCGTGGCGAACGTGGCCCCGACCACGCGATTGCTGCGCCCAAGCTGCAACACGCCGTCAATATCGTATCCGTCCCGTGACAACAGTTCCTCGATAGTGCCGCGCTGGTCCAGCGTGATCGAATAGAGCGAACGGTAGCCGTCCTTCTCCGCGGTGAAATAGGCGAGGTCGTTCTCGCCATCCACGCCGACGTAGAAGACGTCTTCCATATCGCGCTCGTGCTCCAGGGAATGGAATTCGGAGCCGCCCGAACCGCGATAGGAAAACTCGATATCGTCGTCGTAGATGCGCCCCCCGCTGCCACGGGAAATGGTGCCCATGATGCGGATGTCCCCGGCATCACCGGCAAGGTATCCGACCGATTCCATGCGAGGGCGCATCACCTGCTGCGAAGCGAGCGAGCGCAAGTCGATCTCGTCGACACCGACGCCTGCCTCCCCCCTGCCGGCGATGGTCCCGGTCTGCTTGCGCACGCCGGTGATGCTCTGCAACAGGATCGAATTCGGCTTGCCCGGCACATCCAGCAGCAGCACGCTGCCGTCGGACTGGTTGTAGCTCAGCGAGCGATAACGCGAATTGTCCATCTCGCGCACGCCGCTGCCATCGGCGGCAACCACCAGCAGGCGATTGAAGCCTATGCGGTAACGGCCGAATTCCTCCGTGCCGCGAAAATTGCAGACGAGATATTCCTCGCTTCCCCAGTCGCAGTTGGTGATGAAACCGTTGGTGTTGGAATCCACTGCGACCGTGCGCTGCGCACCGTCAGGCCCCAGTTCGATCACATGGATCATCTCTTCCATCGACTCGCCGGGAGTGACGAGGGCGATTCTCTCGCCCGATGGGGAAATACTGATATCCAGAACGCCGGGCCGGGCTCCGTAGCGATCGGCAAGGTCCGCTCCCTGCGCCAGGGCGGGTGGCCCCGCCAGAAGCCCCGCTACTCCCCCAAGAACACAGGCCGTCCGACGCCACTGCACCATATCGATATCCCCCCTTGCCCTCATGGTACTCAGGCAGGATCGTGGATCAAGTGGCGTAATTCTCTCTGAATTTCCGGGCGAAGGATGCCAGTTCCCCCCTCCCGATGGCATCGCGCATGGCCTGCATCAGCTGCTGGTAGAATGAAAGGTTATGCTCGGTGACCAGCATGGCCCCGAGGATTTCCGACGACTTGTGAAGATGGTGGAGATACGCGCGAGTGTAGTTGGCGCAGGTGGGGCAGGAACAGCGTTCGTCCAGCGGGCCAGTATCCTCCGCATGGCGCGCGTTGCGCAGGTTGACGGGGCCGTTCCAGGTAAACGCCTGCCCGTTGCGTCCCGACCTGGTTGGCAGCACGCAATCGAACATGTCCACGCCGCGCTCTACCGCGCCGACGAGGTCATCCGGCTTGCCCACCCCCATCAGGTATCGCGGCGCATCCTCGGGCAGCTGGCCCGGGGCATAGTCGAGCACGCCGAACATGGCTTCCTGCCCCTCCCCAACGGCCAGGCCGCCTATCGCATAGCCGTCAAACCCGATTTCTCGCAGCGCCTCGGCCGAGCGCGCGCGCAGGCTCTCGTCCAGCGCGCCCTGCTGGATGCCGAACAGGGCGGACGAGCGGGCGTGAGCGCCCCCGGCATCGAACGCCGCGCGAGATCGCTTCGCCCAGCGCATCGAAAGCTCCATGCTCGCCTCGATCTCCTTGCGCGGACGATCGGCGCGTGGACATTCATCGAAGCACATCACGATGTCGGAACCCAGCAGCCGCTGGATTTCCATGCTGCGTTCCGGGGTGAGCATGTGCTTGGAGCCGTCGATATGGCTGCGGAATTCCACGCCCTCCTCCGTCAGCTTGCGCAGGTCCGACAGGCTCATCACCTGGTAGCCGCCGCTGTCGGTCAGGATCGGGCGATCCCAGCGCATGAACGCGTGCAGGCCGCCCAGCCTCGCAACCCGCTCCGCCCCCGGGCGCAGCATCAGGTGGTAGGTGTTGCCAAGGATGATGTCGGCGCCAGTCGCCCGCACGTCCTCCGGTTTCATCGCCTTCACCGTGGCCGCCGTGCCCACCGGCATGAACGCCGGGGTACGAATCGTGCCGCGCTGCATGGCGATGGCGCCGGTACGCGCCTTGCCGTCCGTGGCGCTTACGCTGAACGCGAAGCGAGGGCGATCAGAAGCCATAGACGAGCGTGAACCGGGTAAGCGTATCGGTGCTGACGGCACCTGCAGGCGGATTGCTGTCGTATTCGATGGTCCACGAAAGCCGGGCGCGCAATTCGCCGGTAAGGCCCGCCTCCAGCCCCGTGGTGGCAGAAAGGCTGGTAGTGGACGAATCCACGATCACCAGCGCCTGTCCCCCGGTTTCGAGAGTGGAATTCGCATCCTGCGTCAGCTTGAGGGTGTCGGATATGTTCCAGTCGAAATCCAGGCCGAACAGCGCTGCAAGGCGGCTGGACTCGCTGCCGTCGACGAACTGCGTCACACGGTATGCGGGTCCGGCCTTGATCGACAGATCGATCTCGTCATCGTCGATTATCTTGTAACCGATGCCGCCTGAAACCGCATAGCGCGAGGAATAGCCCTGCCGCCGATCGCGCTCGTACTGCGCAAGGCCATAGGCGAACAGGCGTTCGTTGATCTGGAAGCGCGGTTCGTACTGAGCGAGGAACTGCTCGCGCGACGTGACGCCGTCCTGCCGGCGATAATCGGCGGTCAGGCGCAGGTGATGCTCCCAGTCGATCCCCTCCCGCTCCAGCTGCAGCGCGGCGGTGACGCCGAATTCGTCGGTATTGCCGGAAGACTGGAAAGCACCGATCTGCCCTTCCCCGCTCCATTCCTCGAACAGGCCGGCCTGGCGGATTTCCGCTTCCTTGCGCGCGGCCTCTGCAGCGGCGCGTTCCGATACGTCGGCCTGGTAGGCAGCCCAGATGGCATCGATTTCCTGGCCCTCGTCCGGAAAGGCGACGCGCGCGGTTTCGATCACGGCCTCGACCCGCTCCGCATCGCCCGATGCGATTGCGGCATCGATCATCGTGCGCGCGGCTTCGGGCAGGTCTTGTGCCGCAGCGGGAGAGCAAACCAGTGCCAGCGGCGTGGCGAAAATGGCAATCTTTCTCATGCGCGCTCCGCTAGCGCGTCATTCGCGCAATCGCCACCCTGTCTTGAAAATCCACCCGATAATGCCGACGCAGATCAGCAGGAAGACCAGTGTTGCCCCGAACGAGAGCCAGATGGGGAAATCCGAGGAGCCCAGGAACGTCCAGCGCAGACCGCTGACGAGGTAGACCACCGGATTGATCATCGCGACGGTCTGCCACGGCCCCTCCAGCGCACTGATCGGATAGAAGGTGCCGCCCAGGAACGTCAGCGGCATCAGCACCAGAAGGGGCACGATCTGCAGTTTCTCGAAGCCGTCGGCCCACAGTCCGATGATGAAGCCCAGCAGCGAGAACGATGCCGCCACCAGCACGATGTAGCCGAAGGCCAGCAGCGGATATTCGATGCGATAGTCCACGATCAGCGCGGCCGTTCCCAGGATGATGGCCGCGAGGATCAGCGATTTCACCGCTGCTGCTCCGACAAAGCCGATCAGCGTTTCGGCCACCCCCACGGGCGCCGACAGCAGTTCGTAGATCGCGCCGGTGAACTTGGGCATGTAGATGCCGAAACTGGCATTGCTGGAACTCTCCGAAAGCAGGGTCAGCATCAGCAGGCCGGGCACGATGAAGGCGCCGTAGTCGACACCGCCAAGGTCCATCCGCTCGCCCATCGCCGCGCCGAAAACAACGAGATAGAGCGAGGTGGTGATAACCGGTGAGAGGATCGAACCGAAGATCGTGCGGAACATGCGCATCAGTTCGTTCTTGAAAATGGCGAAGGCGCCGCGCGCGTTGAAGGTCATGCCTGCACCTCCGGTTCGTTGAGCAGGTCGACGAAGATGTCCTCCAGCGTGCTCTCGCGGGTTTCAAGGCCCGTATAGGCGATGTTCTCGCGCGCCATCACCTGGGCGATTTCCGCCACCTCGCGCTTGCCCTTCCCGGTCCCGTCGCCGCCCCGGTAGACGAGCGAAGTGCCGCCGTTTTCAAGGTGCAGCGGGTAGGACGAAACGGCAGCGGGCACCGCGGTAAGGGGGTCGTCGAAAGTGAAGAGCGCCTCCGTCCGGCCGAGCTTGGCCATGATCGCGTCCTTCTCGTCCACCAGAAGGATCTTGCCCTTGTTTATCACCCCGACCCGGTCGGCCATTTCCTCGGCCTCCTCGATGTAGTGGGTGGTGAGAATGATGGTGACGCCGCGTTCGCGCAGCATGCCGATCTGGCGCCACATGTCGCGCCGCAGTTCGACGTCCACGCCCGCAGTCGGCTCGTCAAGGAACAGCAACTGCGGATCGTGCGCCAGCGCCTTGGCGATCATCACGCGGCGCTTCATCCCGCCGGACAACTCGCGAATGGCGCTGTCCCGCTTATCCCACAGCGAAAGGCTGCGCAGTACTTCCTCGATGCGGTTCTCGTCCGGGGGGCAGCCGAACATGCCGCGCGAATAGCGAACCTGGCGGATCACCTTGTCGAACATGTCGAAGCTGAGTTCCTGCGGCACTAGCCCGATGTCGCGGCGCACGTGCTTCCACTGGCTCGCCAGATCCTTGCCGAAGACGTGTATCGTGCCGCCGGTGGGGCGCACCATGCCGCAGACAGAACCGATCAACGTGGTCTTGCCCGCCCCGTTCGGCCCCAGCAGGGCGAATATCTCACCGCGCTGGATAGTCAGATCGACGCCGTCGAGCGCCTTCACCCCGCCCTTGTAGATCTTTTCGAGGCCGCGGATGTCGAGAATAGGGTCAGGCATTCGGCGCAGATCAGCCAAGCTCCTCTGATTTGCAAGACGCATGTGGAGAAATTCGCTTGGCAAAGTGTTTTATCGTTGCAATACACTCAGCGGGACTGGGCGCAAAGTTGCGCCGAAAGAAGGAGCAAGATCTTGAAAATCAACACTCCCGTGTTCCGCATCGCGCTGGGCGGCGCTTGTCTGGCAGTCCTGCTCACCGCGCTCCGCTACTTTATCGGCGGATGGTATGACGATCTGCCAAACACGCTGGCCGGCTTCGGATCCGCCGCATTGGTCGGCGCGGCGCTGGGAACCTACGTTGCGCTCATGACGAAGAAGTACGGAAAGATGCGCGCGCTCACCCAACGACCCTGACAGGGCGCTCTCGTTCCTGCGCTGCAGTTCAACGTGGAGGCAGCAGCAGGCTGGAATCCCCGTAGCTGTAGAAGCGATAGCCCTCGGCGATCGCGTGGGCGTAGGCCGCCTGCATGCGCTCCGTCCCCATAAGGGCGGAGACCAGCATCATCAGCGTGGATTTCGGCAAGTGGAAATTGGTCATCAACCCGTCCACCGCGCGGAAGCGATAGCCCGGTGTGATGAAGATGTCGGTGTCGGCCGAGAACGGATGTATCGTGCCGTTCTCGTCCGCCGCGCTTTCCAGCAAGCGAAGACTAGTCGTGCCCACGGCGATCAGGCGTCCGCCCGCCTCGCGTGCAGCGTTCAGGCGGCCTGCCGTAGCGGCGTCGATCGTGCCGAATTCGGCGTGCATGCGGTGATCGTCGGTATCCTCGGCCTTCACCGGCAGGAATGTGCCCGCGCCCACGTGGAGGGTAAGCGTCTCGCGGCGGATCCCGGCCGCGTCCAGCGAATCCACCAGCCGATCGGTGAAATGTAGCGCGGCCGTGGGGGCGGCGACGGCGCCATCCTCGCGCGCGAACATGGTCTGGTAATCCTCGCGGTCCTGCGCGTCGGTTTCGCGCTTGCCGGCGATGTAGGGCGGGAGCGGCATGCGCCCGGCGCGCTCCAGCAACACCTCCACGGGCTCCTCGCCCTCGAAGGCCAGCGTGAAGCTGCCATCCTCGTGCCGGTCTTCCGCAATCGCCGTTACCCCGGCACCGAATTCGACCCGGTCGCCCGGTTTCAGGCGCTTGGCATTGCGGATGAAGGCCTGCCAGCGGCGCAGGTCAAGCCGCTTGTGCAACGTCGCGCCGATCCGCGCTTCGCCTCGACGGCCTTCCAGCTGGGCGGGAATGACGCGGGTGTCGTTGAACACCAGCACGTCACCGGAACGCAGCAGGTTCGGCAGGTCGAGCACGCCGCAATCCGCAAACGGCTCGTCACCGCGCACCACGAGCATGCGCGCCGCATCGCGCGGGCGCGCGGGGCGCAGCGCGATCAGCTCCTGCGGCAGGTCGAAATCGAAAAGGGCGACTTTCATGAAAGCCGGTCCCGATTACCCTGAGACTGTGGAAGGGCCCGCATGGGGCGGATGCATCACTCGACGGTGCTGCCGGTCAGCATGTCGAGAGTGATCCGGTCCGATGCATTGTCCGGCCCGGGCATCATCTGCTCCACGTTGTCGGAAGCGATGCTGGCCTGCAGGATGCGAGTGGGATTGCTGGGCGGCTCGCCCCGCTGGATCTCGTCCACCGCGGCCATGTTGGAAATCACGCGGCCAAGGTTGGTATAGCGGCGATCCAGCGCGAAGCGCGGATAGAACACGATGAAGAACTGGCTGTTGGCGCTGTCTTCGTCCTGCGCGCGCGCCATGGACACCGTGCCGCGCACGTGGGGAAGGAAGTTGAACTCCTCTTCCAGGTCGGGAAGCGTTGAGCCGCCCTGCCCCGTGCCGGTCGGGTCTCCGGTCTGTGCCATGAAGCCGTCGATCACCCGGTGGAACGGCACGCCGTCGTAGAAGCCGGAACGCGTGAGCATCTTGATGCGCTCCACGTGATTGGGCGCCCATTCTGGAACGAGGCGGATGGCCACGCGCTCTCCGGTCGACAGGTCGAGCAGGAGGATGTTCTCCCGGTCTTCCTGCATGTCGAAATTCACGCGGATGGGCAGTTGCCGGTTTTCCTCGTTCGTCGCATCGGTGCTTTCCACCGCAGGCGAAAGGGAAATGTCCTGCGCGGCGGCGGGTGCGGCGGTAAAGGTGAATACGGCAGCGAAGGCCGACAGCGCGATGTGGCGGATCATGGTCCCGTCCGAAAGTGATAGGTGATTTGCCATGCGGCCCTATCGTGTGGCTGCTGACAGTTCAATGAACATGTATGCGACTATAATTCGCCGCGCCGACCGATTTCGGCGACGCGCGCCGTAACCTGCTCCTTCACCGCGGGGCTGACGAAGGGCGAAATATCCCCGCCGTAGATTGCGATCTCCTTCACCAGCTTGCTGGCGATGGGTTGCAGCGATATATCGGCCATCAGGAACACCGTCTCGATGGAATCGTCGAGCTGCTGGTTCATCCCGGCCATCTGGTATTCGTATTCGAAATCCGCGACGGCGCGCAGGCCGCGCACGATCATGCTGGCCCCGACGTGCTCGGCGAACTTCATCAAAAGGGCGTCGAATCCGCGGATCTCGACGTTCTTCAGACCCAGCCGGTCGATCTCGGAGCGCATCATGTCCATCCGCTCGTCCGGCGTGAACATGGGATTCTTGCTCGGATTGGTGGTGACGCCGATCACCAGCCGGTCCACCAGCTTGGCGCCGCGCCGGATGATGTCGGCATGGCCCAGCGTGCAGGGATCGAATGTGCCGGGATAAAGGCCGATGCGTTCCGCCATCAGCAATCCCGCTCGACGATAAACCGCGCCAGCGCCCGGAGCAGGTCTGCTTCCTCGCCGTGACCCGCAAGGTGGCCGATGGCCTGTTCGGACAGCGCGTGCGCCTGGGCTCGCGCACCTTCCACGCCCATCAGCGAAACGAAGGTCGCCTTGCCCTGCCCTGCATCCTTGCGCAGCGCCTTGCCGGCCTTTTCCTCGTCGCCTTCCTCGTCCAGCAGGTCGTCCGCGATCTGGAAGGCGAGACCGATGTCGCGGGCGTAGTTGCGCAGGTGCGCCCTGCCGTCCGCGGGAACCTTGCCGAGAATCGCGCCCATTTCCACCGCCGCGCCCAGCAATGCGCCGGTCTTGAGCTGCTGCAGGCGGGTAACGCCATGCAGATCGAACTGCCGTTCCTCCGCCGCCATGTCCATCACCTGGCCGCCCGCCATGCCGTTATGGCCACTGGCCGCAGCCAGGGCGTGGACCAGTTCGGCGCGGATGAAGGGATCGGTGCTGACCATGGTGCCGCCCAGGATCTCGAACGCCAGCGCATGGAGCGAATCGCCCGCCAGCACGGCTGTCGCCTCGTCATACTTGCGGTGCAGCGTGGGCTTTCCGTGGCGCAGGTCGTCATCGTCCATGCAGGGCAAGTCGTCGTGGATCAGGGAATAGACGTGGATCGATTCGATCGCGCACCCGGCCCTAACGGCGGCATTGCGGCTGGCACCGTACATCTCCGCCACGGTGACGAGCAGCATCGGCCTCACCCGCTTGCCGCCGTCGATCGTGGCATAGCGCATCGCCTCTACCAGGGGAGCGCGGGCATCGTCGGGAATCGGCAGCAACTGGTCGAAACAGGCATCCACCTCGCGCTGGATGCGCTGCAAGCCCCTGCCGAGAACGTCGTCCGCCACAACCAGTCCCATCGCGCCTATCCTGCGTCGAAGGGCGCGGTGCCCGTCGGCTTGCCGTCGGGGCCGGCGACGATCTTCTCGATCCGTTCCTGCGCGGCATCAAGCCGGGCCTGGCAATGGCGACGCAGTGCCTCCCCACGTTCGTAGAGCGCGATGCTTTCGTCGAGCGGCACTTCGCCGCCTTCCAGCCTGCGCACCACGTCCTCAAGGCTTTTCAGGGCCTCCTCGAAGCTCATTGCCGAAATGTCGGAACCGTCCTGTGCCATGGGGCGACCATTGACGCTGGCAGGGCGCAGGGTCAAGTTGCGGCTCCTGCCGGAGAGCCATGATGACGTGGATTATCGCCTATATCGCTGCGGGCGTGGCCTTTGTCGCGCTGGATGCGGTGTATGTGCGCTGGGCGGCGGAGAGCCTCTACCGCCCCGTCGTCGGCGACATCCTCGCGGAGGAATTCCGCAAGGGCGCGGCGGCAGCGTTTTACCATATATATATCTCCGGAATGCTCTGGTTTGCGGTGCGACCGGGTGTGGAGGAGGGCAGCGTGGCCACCGCCCTGCTGAACGGCGCGCTGCTGGGCGGGCTTTGCTATGCCACCTTCGACCTCACCTGCCAGGCGGTGATGAAGGCCTGGTCCACCCGTGTCAGCGTAATCGACATCGCCTGGGGTGCCGCCGCCACGGCACTGGCCAGCGGCGCGGCGTGCTGGGCCGCGCTTCGGCTGGGCTGAAGGCGAGCGGTGAAAATCGCGCCCTCCGGGACTAGCGAAGCGCAAAGAGCGGGGCTAAGGCGCGTGCCATGTCAGACCATACGCCCACCATTACCCCCGAAGTCGTCGAACAGCATGGCCTCAGCGCCGAGGAATACGAGCGCGTCCTGCACGCACTTGGCCGCGAACCCAACCTTGTGGAACTGGGTATCTTCTCGGTCATGTGGAGCGAGCACTGTTCCTACAAGTCCAGCCGCTTTCATCTGAAGAAGCTGCCGACCGAAGCGCCGTGGGTGATCTGCGGCCCGGGCGAGAACGCGGGCGTCATCGATATCGGCGATGGCCAGGCCGCGATCTTCAAGATGGAGAGCCACAACCACCCCAGCTACATCGAGCCCTACCAGGGCGCGGCAACCGGCGTGGGCGGCATCCTGCGCGACGTGTTCACCATGGGCGCGCGCCCTGTCGCGAACGCCAATGCGCTGCGTTTCGGTCGACCCGATCATCCCAAGATGAAGCACCTGGTGCAGGGCGTGGTCGCGGGCATCGGCGGCTACGGCAACTGCGTGGGCGTGCCGACCGTGTGCGGCGAGACCAATTTCCACCCGGCCTACGACGGCAACATCCTGGTCAACGCCATGACCGTGGGCGTCGCCGATGCCGACAAGATCTTCTACTCGGCAGCAACCGGCGTCGGCAATCCGATCGTCTATGTCGGCTCCAAGACCGGGCGTGACGGTATCCACGGCGCCACCATGGCGAGCGCCGACTTTGCCGAGGATGCTGAGGCCAAGCGCCCCACCGTGCAGGTGGGCGACCCCTTTACCGAGAAGCTGCTGATCGAGGCCTGCCTCGAGCTGATGGCCACCGATGCCATCGTCGCCATCCAGGACATGGGCGCGGCCGGCCTGACCAGCTCCAGCGTGGAGATGGCCACCAACGGCAAGGCGGGCATTCGTCTCGACATGGACAAGGTGCCCTGCCGCGAGGAAGGCATGACGCCGTACGAGATGATGCTGAGCGAGAGCCAGGAGCGCATGCTCATGGTGCTCAAGCCCGGCAAGGAAGAGATGGCCGCGGCGATCTTCGAAAAGTGGGAACTGGATTTCGCCGTGATCGGCGAAGTCACCGATACGCAGCACATGGTTCTGGAATTCGGCGGCGAGGTCGTCTGCGACATTCCGCTGGGCCCGCTGGCGGCCGACGCTCCGGAATACGAGCGGCCCTACCTCTCGAAAGAGGATTACGCGAAGTGGGCAGGCATCGCGCCGATGACCAACCGCCCCGACAGCGACGACGTGGGCGCGGACCTGCTGAAGCTTCTCGCATCTCCCAACCTCGCCTCTAAGAGCTGGATTTCCGAGCAGTACGACAGCCAGGTGGGTGCCGATACGCTGCAGACCGGCGGCGATGCCGGCGTGGTGCGCGTGCACGGCACGAAAAAGGCGCTGGCGATCAGCACGGATTGCACGCCGCGCTACGTCCATGCCGACCCCTACGAAGGCGGCAAGCAGGCCATCGCGGAGGCCTATCGCAACCTGTGCGCGGTGGGCGCTCGTCCGCTGGCCGTCACCAACTGCCTCAACTTCGCCAATCCGCAGCGGCCGGAGATCATGGCCCAGTTCGTCCACGCGCTGGACGGGATGGGGCTGGCCTGCCGGGTGCTTGATTTCCCCATCGTGTCGGGCAACGTCTCTCTCTACAACGAGAGCAAGGCGACCGGCGGCGGGTCCGCGATCCTGCCGACGCCCGCGATCGGCGGCGTCGGCATCATCGACGACTACGACGCGATGATGACCATGGGCTTCAAGGCGGCTGGCGAGACGATCTACCTGATCGGTGCCGAAGCCTGGGCCACGCCCGACCCCGAACGATCCCACCTCGGCAAATCGCTGTGGCTCGATGTCGTGCATGGCCGTGACGAGGGCCGCGCCCCGCCCGTCGACCTGACGCTGGAGAAGAACGCCGGCAAGATCGTGCGCCAGCTGATCGCAGACGGCCTGGTGAGCGCGGTACACGACGTTTCCGACGGCGGCCTGGCCGTGGCGCTGGCCGAAATGGCTATGGCCGGAGGCATCGGTGCGAAGGTGGAGGCTAACGAAGCCTATACCGCCGCGCAGTGGTGGTTCGGCGAGGACCAGGGCCGCTATGTCGTCACCGTGCCCGATACCCAGGCGCTGAACCGCGCGCTGGCTGAAGGCACCGAGGACGAGGACACCGCCCGCGTCGGCTTCCGCCGCATCGGCACCACCGGCGGCGACAGCCTGCTGGGCGTTGCGCTGGACGACCTCAAGAAAGCCCACCGCAGCTTCTTCAAGGACTGGATGGAGGCGTGAGCGAAGGGCACCAGCCCTTCCCGCCTCTACCCGAACTGTCGGACGAAGCGCGCATTGCGCGCGCCCGCGCAGCGTTCGAACGCCTGAAGACGCGCCATTCGTGCCGCGCTTTCGCCGACACGCCCGTGCCGCGCGATGTGATCGAATATGCCATCCGCGCTGCCGGAACCGCGCCCAACGGGGCAAACCACCAGCCCTGGCATTTCGCCGTGATCGGTTCGGCGGACAAGAAGCGCGCCGTGCGCGAGGCCGCCGAGGAGGAGGAGCGCCGTTTCTATGGCGCGGATGGCGAGACGCCGAAGGCGAGCGAGGAATGGCTCGATGCCCTCGCCCCGATCGGCACCGATGCCAGCAAGCCGTTCCTCGAAACCGCGCCCTGGCTGATCGCCTGTTTCGCGCAGCGCACCGGCGGGATCGAGGAAGACGGCGAAACGCAGAACTACTACGTCAACGAAAGCGTCGGCATCGCCTGCGGCATGCTGATCGCCACCTTGCACGAAGCGGGCCTTGCAACCCTGACGCACACGCCTTCACCCATGGGATTCCTCCGCGACCTGTGCGGGAGGCCGAAGAACGAAAAACCGCTGATGATCGTGGTGGTGGGCCACCCGGCGGGCGAAGCGAAGGTGCCGGAGCACGCACTGAGGAAGAAGCCCCTCGGCCAGATTTCCAGCTGGCTCTAGGCCACCCAGTCCTCTTCCCGCACTTCCAGCAGCTTGAGCAGCGCGGTCAGGTCGCCGCGATCCACCCAGCCGTTTGCCGCGGCCCGCGCCTTCGGCTTGGCGCGGTAGGCGATGCCGTAGGTTGCGCTCTCGATCATGGGAATATCGTTCGCGCCGTCGCCCGCCGCCATGGTGACCGCGCCCTCGCCCAGCTTGCCGCGTTCTTCGCTGAGGACGTCCTTCTTCGTTCCGCTGTCGGTGATGCCGCCGACAAGGCCGCCGGTCAGCTTGCCGCCCGATACCTCGAGCCGGTTGCCGACCACCCGTTCGAACCCGATCTGCTCTGCCACCACGTCGGCGAAATGATGAAATCCGCCTGTCACCAGAACCGTGCGGCATCCCCGCGACTTGAGAGTGTTGACGAGCACCCGCGCGCCTTCGGTCGGGCGAATGCGTTCGTCCAGACATTGGGTGATGGCATCTTCCGAAAGACCATCCAGCAGAGAAACGCGTTCGCGCAGGGCAGCCTCGAAATCCAGTTCGCCCTGCATCGCGCGCTCGGTGATGGCTGCGATCTTTTCCTTCAGCCCCGCGTAGTCGGCCAGTTCGTCGATGCATTCCTGTCCGATCATGGTTGAATCCATGTCGGACACGAAGAGGTCGGGCACGCGGAATTCGTCGCGGGCGATTATGGCATCGCTGGTCTCGAAATAGCCGTCGAGTGCATTGCGCAGCGCCGCCACATCGTCGCCCGGGCTTTCCAGTTGCAGCACGTCGCCGCAGAAATCGAGCATCGCCGCGTGCGCAATGGGCACCTCCGTATCGGCCAGATCGGCAGTCATGGCGTCTAGCCGCCTTTCCAGTGTGGCGGGGTCTGCTATCAGCCGGGCAATGAGCAAGTCTGCAACTCCTGTCGGAAAACCGCTGGCGCTCATCGCAGGACCGACAGCCAGCGGCAAGAGCGATCTGGCGGTGAACCTGGCGCTGGCACTGGAACGACGCGGCACGCCCTCGGTGGTCATCAACGCGGACAGCGCGCAGGTCTATGCCGACTTGCAGGTCCTCAGCGCCCGGCCGAGCAGGGAGGAGATGCGCGGGGTGCCGCATCGCCTGTTCGGCGCATGGGACGGGGCGCAGCCCTGTTCGGCGGCGGACTGGGCCGATGCCGCCAAGCGCGAGATCGAGAACGCGCAGCTGAGCGGCGCCGTGCCGATCCTGGTGGGCGGCACCGGCCTTTATATACGCACGCTGCTGGAAGGCATCGCGCCCATCCCGGAGATCGACGAGGGTATTCGTGCACAGGTCCGCACGATGCAGGGCGAGGACCTGTTTGCCGCCGTGGAGCAGGAAGACCCTGTCTCCGCGGAAGCGCTTAACCCCGGCGACACCCAGAGACTGGCGCGCGCGCTGGAAGTGGTACGCTCCACCGGGAAGACACTGCGCGAATGGCAGCGGGTGAAGACCGGGGGCATCGGCCACGCAGTCACCCTCGCCCCGCTGATCCTGCTGCCAGACCGCGAATGGCTGTACGAACGCTGCGACCGGCGGTTTGCGCGAATGATGGATGAAGGCGCGGTGGAGGAAGTCGAACGCCTGCTGGCGCGGGGCCTCCATCCGGACCTGCCTGTCATGCGCGCCATCGGCGTGCCGCAGATAGCCGCTTGCCTGCGCGGCGACCTTTCCCGGGAGGAGGCTATTGCGCTGGGGCAGCAGGTGACGCGCAACTACGCCAAGCGGCAATATACCTGGCTGCGACACCAGCCACCGGAGGCCTGGACGCGTAAAGAGCCCATAAATGTCGATTTTGAGGCTGAATTTGAAATAATATTCTCGGATTAGGTGTTGACAAGACAGATTCTAACCCATATGCCCATCCCCGGTGAGTAGGAGAGGAATAGCCCGGCGCAAGCGATTGCGCCGGGTTAATCTTTTCAGGAACGCAGGAGAGTACCGTGTCCGATGAACGCAGCGGAGCTGCGATACTGGTGGAAAGCCTGGTGCGACAGGATGTCGAATTCGTCTTCGGCTATCCCGGCGGCGCCGTACTTCCCATCTACGACGAACTGTTTTCAGACTCGCGCATTCGACACATCCTGGTGCGGCATGAAGCGGGAGCCGCCCACGCGGCGGAAGGCTACGCCCGTTCCACCGGCAAGCCCGGCGTGGTGCTCGTCACCTCCGGCCCCGGCGCGACCAACGCCATCACCGGCATCGCCGATGCCTTCCTCGATTCAATCCCGCTGGTGGTGATCACCGGGCAGGTGCCCACCAACCTGATCGGCACCGATGCCTTCCAGGAAGCCGATACCATCGGCCTGACGCGCCACTGCTCGAAGCACAATTACCTGGTGAAGGACCCAGCGGACCTCGCCGCGACGATAGAGGAAGCCTTCGAGATTGCCTCCACCGGGCGGCCCGGTCCCGTGGTGGTGGACATTCCCAAGAACGTGCAGATCGCGACGGCCGAAATGCCCGAAGGCGCATCGCAGCGTCGCAAGCGCTACCAGCCCCGCACCGTCGCCGCGCCCGAGGAGATCGCCGAAGCGGTGGACCTCATCGCCAATGCGGAGCGCCCGATCCTCTACACCGGCGGCGGGGTGATCAATTCAGGCCCGGCGGCCTCCGCTGCCTTGCGCCGATTCCAGCAGCTTACCGGCGCACCGCTGACCTCCACCCTGATGGGCCTTGGCGCCTTCCCGGCAGACCATCCCGACTGGCTGGGCATGCTGGGCATGCACGGTACGCTGGAAGCCAACATGGCGATGAACCAGTGCGACGTGATGGTGTGCGTTGGCGCCCGCTTCGACGACCGCGTGACAGGCAGGTTGGACGCCTTCGCGCCCAATTCGAAGAAGATCCACATCGATATCGACCGCTCCAGCATCAACAAGGTGGTGCCGGTGGACCTTGGCATCGTGGGCGATTGTGGCACCGTGCTGGAACAGATGATCGAGTGCTGGGGCAAGCGCAAATCCGCCGATCTGGGCGAATGGAAGGCGCGTATCGCCGGGTGGAAAGCACGCGACAGCCTGGCCTATCCCCAGCGCCAGGATTCGCTGATGCCGCAGAAGGCGGTGGAAACGCTGTTCGCCATGACGAGGGACCGCGATCCCATCATCACCACCGAGGTGGGCCAGCACCAGATGTGGGCGGCGCAGTATTTCGGCTTCATGGGTCCGAACAAGTGGCTCACCAGCGGTGGCCTCGGCACGATGGGCTACGGCCTGCCGGCGGCCATCGGCGCGCAGCTGGGTAATCCCGATAGCCTTGTGATCGACATTGCGGGCGAGGCGAGCATTCAGATGAACATCCAGGAACTGGGCACCGCCAGCCAGTTTCGCCTGCCGGTGAAGGTGTTCATCCTCAACAACGAATACATGGGCATGGTTCGCCAGTGGCAGGAACTGACCTATGAAAGCCGCTATTCGAACAGCTATTCCGACAGCCTGCCCGATTTCGTGAAGCTGGCCGAAAGCTATGGCTGGAAAGGCATTCGCATCACATCAGAGAGCGAACTGGAAGACGGCATCCGCGCCATGCTGGAGCATGACGGTCCGGTGATGGTCGATTGCCAGGTGTCGAAGGATGCCAACTGCTTCCCGATGATCCCTTCGGGAGCGGCGCATACCGAGATGCTGCTCTATGGCGATCAGCACGGCGGCACGATGGCCGATGAAGCCAAGGCGCTGGTGTAGGGGTGCAGGGCAAATGAAGATCGAGCATCGCGAGGCCGAGCGCCATGTCCTGACTGTGGTCGTCGACAACGAGCCGGGCATACTGGCCAAGATCACCGGCCTGTTCACCGCGCGCGGATACAACATCGACAGTCTGACCGTGGCGGACATCTCCGAGGACCACGCCATCAGTCGCATCACCATCGTCACCGGCGGCCCGCCGCAGGTGATCGATCAGATCATGGCCCAGCTGGAGCGGCTGGTGCCGGTCCACCGCGTGACCGACCTTACCGAGGAAGGCCCGCACGTGGAGCGCGAACTTGCGCTGGTGAAGGTCAAGGGCACGGGCGACAACCGCGTGGAGGCGCTGCGTATCGCCGAGGTGTTTCGCGCCAGCGTGGTCGACACGACCACCGAGAGCTTCGTTTTCGAACTCACCGGCGCCAAGGACAAGATCGACAGCTTCATCGCGCTGATGCGCGGGCTGGGCCTTGTCGAGGTGGGCCGCAGCGGCATCGTGGGGATGATGCGCGGCAGCGAAGGGGCCTGAGGGCAAACCACCCCATTTGAATCATACCGCGGGGGGCCTATGCCCCTCTCAGTCAATCGAACGAGAAGAAAACAGGACGACCCATGAAAGTCTATTACGACGCCGATTGCGATCTCAACCTCATCACCGACAAGACAATCGTCGTGCTCGGTTACGGCAGCCAGGGCCACGCCCATGCGCAGAACCTGCGCGATTCGGGCGTGAAGGACGTGCGCATCGCCCTGCGCGAAGGCTCGGCCACGGCGAAGAAGGCCGAAGCTGCCGGGTTCGAAGTGCTGAGCAACGAGGAAGCCGCGAAGCAGGCCGATATCCTGATGGTCCTCGCCCCCGACGAGCACCAGGCCGCGATCTGGGAGAACGACCTGAAGGGCAAGATGAAGCCGGGCGCCGCCCTCGCCTTCGCTCACGGCCTCAACATCCATTTCGGCCTGATCGAGCCGCCCCAGGACATCGATGTCATCATGATCGCGCCAAAGGGACCGGGCCACACCGTGCGCAGCGAATACCAGCGCGGCGGCGGCGTGCCCTGCCTGATCGCCGTGCACCAGGATGCCAGCGGCAACGCGCATGATCTCGCCCTCGCCTATGCCAGCGGCGTCGGCGGCGGCCGTTCGGGCATCATCGAGACCAATTTCCGCGAGGAGTGCGAGACGGACTTGTTCGGCGAGCAGGCCGTGCTGTGCGGCGGCATCACCCACCTGATCCAGGCCGGGTTCGAAACGCTGACCGAAGCGGGCTACGCGCCGGAAATGGCCTATTTCGAATGTCTCCACGAGACCAAGCTGATCGTCGACCTGCTGTACGAAGGCGGCATCGCCAACATGCGCTACTCCATCAGCAACACCGCCGAATATGGCGACATCACCACCGGCCCGCGCATCATCACCGAAGAGACCAAGGCCGAGATGAAGCGGGTGCTTGACGACATTCAGTCGGGCCGCTTCGTGAAGAACTTCGTGCTCGACAACCGTGCCGGACAGCCGGAGCTGAAAGCCGCCCGCAAGCGCGCCGAAGCCCATCCCATCGAGCAGACCGGCGCCCAGCTGCGCGCCATGATGCCGTGGATTTCCGCCAACAAGCTGGTGGACAAGGAAAAGAACTAGGGCGCGCGCATGGCGGAGCACCGCATCTATTCGATGAGCTTTGCCAGCGTCTATCCGCACTACGTGGCGAAGGCAGAGAAGAAGGGCCGAACGAAGGCCGAACTCGACCGGATCATCGAGTGGCTGACGGGTTACGACGCGGCAGGCCTTCAGGCGGCAATCGACGACAAGCGCGATTTTCGCACGTTCTTCGAGCAGGCACCTGCCATGAATCCAGACCGGAATCTGGTTACCGGCGTGGTGTGCGGCGTAAGGGTGGAAGAAGTCGAGGAGCCGCTCATGCGCGAGATCCGCTATCTCGACAAGCTGGTCGACGAACTGGCGAAGGGCAAGGCGATGGATAAGATCCTGCGAAAGCCATAGGCCGCCGTGTCGTCTGCCTTCTCACAACCCACCCGGCTCCGCGCTCCACCTTCGCTTCGCCTCTAACAGGTGGACATTGTCAATCCGCCACGCCATCTTGGAACCTGCAATTTTCCACCTGGAGACTGTCAATGCGTAAGATCATTCTTGCTTCCACTGCCGCTGTCGGCCTTGCCGCCCTTTCCGTCTCGGCGCTCAATGCGCAGGGCGCTCCCGCTGCTGAAGAGATGGACACGAGCGCCATCACCTCGGGCACCTATTCCGCCGATCCTGCGCATACGCTGGTGGTGTGGAGCCTCGATCACCTTGGCTTCAACGACTACTTCGGCATCTTCGGCGACGTTACCGGCACGCTGGATCTGGATACCGACAATCTCTCCAACTCGTCGGTCGACGTCACCATTCCGATTTCGCAGGTCACCGTGGCCAGCGAAGGCCTGAAGGACCATCTCCTGCGCGCCGGCCAGGATGGCGCCGATCCCGATTTCTTCGGCCCCGATCCGGAGCCTGCCCGTTTCGTTTCCACCGCCGTTCACCAGACCGGCGACATGACCGCTCACATCGAGGGTGATCTTACCTTCAACGGCGTGACCAATCCCGTCACCATCCAGGCCGAACTGGCCGGCATGGGCACGAACGGCATGAACCAGAAGGAAACCGTGGGCTTCCACGGCACCACCACGATCACCCGTTCCGAATGGAACCTGGGCTGGGGCATCCCCTTCGGCCTTGGCGACGAGGTGGAGCTGGAAATCACCGCCGCGTTCGAGAAGGACTGATCGAATCCGGGCTGGCGCGGCACCTAGCCGAAGGTGCCGCGCCCTTCCTGCTGGACCTGTTAACCATTCGGCTGTAGTATCGCTTCCTATGACGACAGCATTCGGCCTAACCCTGCTGCTTCGACTTACACGCCCTTAGGCGTGCCATTGCTCCTGCCCGCTGCGGCAGGATCTCGCCTAAGGGCTTCCCTACATAACCGTTGAACAGCCCCCACCTGCACCAGGCGGCGGCGAACAGTCGAACAAGGCCGAAATCCGATGCCCATGCTCAGCGAACCGAGCGCGAAGTACCGCCCCTTCCCCCAGGTGGACCTGCCCGACCGGCAGTGGCCCACCCGCACCATCACCGCCCCGCCCCGCTGGCTCAGCACGGACCTGCGCGACGGCAACCAGTCGATCATCGATCCGATGGACCGGGTGAAGAAGACCCGTTTCTTCGACCTGCTGGTGGAAGTGGGCGTGAAGGAAATCGAGGTCGGCTTTCCCGCCGCGGGGCAGACGGAATTCGATTTCATCAGCTGGCTTGTGCAGTCCGGCAAGGTGCCGGAAGACGTTGTGGTGCAGGTGCTCACCCAGTCGCGGGAAGACCTGATCGCGCGCAGCTTCGAAAGCCTCGAAGGCGCGCATTCGGCCATTGTCCATCTCTACAACGCCGTAAGCCCGGCGTGGCGCGACATCGTCTTCCGCATGAGCCGCGACGAAGTGCGCGACATTGCCGTGCGCGGCGCGCAGCAGCTGGTGGACGAGGCGGCGAAGCGCCCCTGCACGAACTGGCATTTCCAGTACTCGCCGGAAACCTTCTCCACCGCCGAACTCGATTTCAGCCTGGAGGTTTGCGAAGCGGTGATGAAGGTCGTCGGCCCGACGAAGGAATGGCCGATCATTCTCAACCTGCCCGCGACGGTGGAAGCGGCGACGCCCAACATCTACGCCGACCAGATCGAATACTTCTGCCGCAATCTGCCCAACCGCGAGGCGGCGGTGATCTCGCTCCACACACACAACGATCGCGGCACCGGCGTTGCGGCGGCGGAGCTGGGCCTGATGGCCGGCGCCGACCGCGTGGAAGGCTGTCTGTTCGGCAATGGCGAGCGAACGGGCAACTGCTGTCTCGTGACCGTGGCGCTCAACATGTACACGCAGGGCGTCGATCCCCGCCTTGACTTCTCCGACATCGACAAGGTTATCGAGACGGTGGAATACTGTAACGAACTGCCCGTTCACCAGCGCCATCCCTATGGCGGCGAACTGGTGTTCACGGCCTTTTCCGGCAGCCACCAGGATGCGATCAAGAAGGGGTTCGAGGCCAACGACAAGCAGAACGACCGGCAATGGCGCGTCCCCTACCTGCCGATCGATCCGGCGGACCTGGGACGCGATTACGAAGCGGTCATCCGCGTCAATTCGCAGTCCGGCAAGGGCGGTTTCGCCTGGGTGCTGCAGCAGACCCAGGGGCTGAAACTGCCCAAGGCCCTGCAGGCTCATTTCTCCAAGCACGTGCAGTTCATGGCCGACGAGACAGGCCGCGAGATCAACGCGGCCGACATCTGGGATTGCTTCAAGAAAACCTATTATCTGCAGGTGGACACCCGCAAGTTCGCGCTCGTCGACTACGACGAGGGTCGCACCGCCGACGGCGACCGGGTGTTCACCGGCACGATCAAGGTCGATGGAGAAGAGCAGCGCGTATCCGGACGCGGCAAGGGCCTGATCTCCAGTGTGCTCGCCACCATTCGCGAGACCTACGGGCTCGATTTCGAAGTGCGCGACTATTCGGAGCATGCACTGGGGACGGGCGTCGATGCGCGTGCCGCGGCCTATATCGAGTGGGCCCTGCCCGACGGTCGCAGCGGCTGGGGCGTTGGGATCGACGAGGACGTGGCCACCGCCAGCGTGCGCGCGATCCTTTCGGCAGCCAACGGCGCGGCGCACGGGCCGGGAACGCAGCGGTTCTGACGCCGGGACGTCAGCCGGGCGGCTCGGTCGCTGCCCACAGCTGGTCGACCATCGCATCGAGGTGCGAGAAGTCCTGCCCCGTGTGAAACGGGTCCTTGCGGCTGAGCAGCAGCCGCCCGCGCCCAGCCTCCAGCAGCCTGCGCCGCAACGCGCGCTGCAGGAGGTCGAGCCTGGCAATCGCGTCGACCGCGGCGACGGTGGCATGGCGACGGGCCGTGCGCGACCACTCCCCCTCGATCTGTCCCACCCTTTCCAGCACCATCGCGTTGTAGTCTGCATGCGGACCGCAATGCAGCGGCAGCCCGGCCCGCAGTGCGGCGCCAGTGCTGGCGGGAAGCAGCAGGCCGTTGCGCCGAAAATCGTCGAATCCGATGCGATCCTTGCCGAGCTGCGCCAGCATTTCGCCCAGGCTGCCGGTGCCCAGCAATTGCCGTGGAAGCAGGTGGTGGCGCTGCATGTCGGGCTGATAGCCCGGCTGCTCACGCGTGTTCACCGCCCTGAACGGCAGTTTCGGCCTGCCGGCACGGCAAGGCGACACGCATTCCTCGCGGTCTACGTGGACTAGTGCGACCCGCTCCACACTTCGACCATGCCTGTCTGTTCGACAGGTTCAAGTCGCAATGTCTCGCCGGAAGGCCCTGAAAATGCGAAAGTTTGCGTGATCCGACCGTTCTCGATCATCCAGTTCAGCAGCCTCAGCGCGATCTTGGAGGCCTCTGCCCGGCCCGTCACCACTTCGGGCATCATGTGCAGTTCCTGCCCGGTGAAAAGCGAAAGCCCCTCGCTCCGCAGGCCGCCGTCTTCCGTCGGCACCAGTGCGGCAAGGCCAAGGCCCGGAAACGCGCCCCCGCCGATCCAGCTGAGGACGCTGTGGCGGAAGTAGGCCGCGTCGCTGACGGCGCGCGCCGGATGCCAGGCAACCGCGCTCACTCCGTCCAGTTTCGTCAGGTGGGCGGCGATCATGGCAAGGGTCCGCACGACGGGGAACATGGCTCCCCCGGCCGCAAGGTGGGGACCGGGCTTGATCAGCACCGGTTCTTGCCGGGCCACCTCGAAATCCGGCCCGGTGCCGTAGGTGTGAGGTGTTTCCGGCACCTGGATGGGAGACTGCGGCGCCAGGCCTTCGAGGTCGAAGGTCAATCCGTTGGCCAGCAGTTCAAGCCAGCCTTCCTCCTGTCCGCCCTCGCGGGAGGGGTCGAGGCTGATGGAAAATTCACCCGTGGCTTCCGCAAGGGCGCGCACGTCGACTGCACGTGGCCGCCGCCCGGGTGCAAAAAGCAGCGATACCGCCGATTTCATTCCCTCTGGATCAAGGCGCTCAGCGCTCGCGATTGCCTGTATTCCCTTCGTCCTTAAGCGAAATTTTGACGACAAAGCCGCGCCGGGTCGAGTCATTGTTGGTCATATGGTGTGCAACACTATGCCGCTATCGCATTAAATTAATGCACAAACCATCTGTCGAGAGTTCGAAAGGTACTGTTGGAGCCAGGGGCGCAACGCGCTAGAATCGCCGGATGGCAACCCGACCGGCAATCCTTGGCGTGGAACGTTCGCTGTCCGGCAAGGCCTGGCGGTGGCGGGGCGGAAACATGCAGATGGATGGCGATATCCATGCGCTGGGCCACGATATCGTCACCCAGCTGCTGCTGTCGCGCGGCGTCTCCATCGAAGAACTCGACAAGCACCGGCAACCTTCCCTGCGCGAATTCCTGCCTGATCCCTCGCAGTTCAACGACATGGACCGGGCGGCAGAGCGCATTGCAGAAGCCGTGCTCTCGCAGGAAACGATCACGATCTACGGCGACTACGATGTCGACGGCGCCACCAGCTCCGCCTTGATGATCCGGCTGCTGCGCATGCTGGGCCACGATGCGCGCCACTACATTCCCGATCGCCTGCTGGAAGGATACGGGCCCAGCGGAGAGGCGCTGCTGAAGATTGGCGAGGAAGGCTCCAGCCTGATCGTCACCGTCGATTGCGGGGCGATGGCGCACGAGGCTCTGGGCCTGGCCCACGATGCCGGGATCGATGTCATCGTGGTGGACCACCACAAGTGCTCCCCCGATCTTCCGCGCTGCTTTGCCCTCGTCAATCCGAACCGTTTGGACGAGAACGATCTGGCCGCCTCGCACGGACACCTTGCCGCCGTCGGCGTGGCTTTCCTGTTGGCCGTTGCCGTCGTGCGGACCCTGCGCGAGCGCGGATTTTTCGACGGGCGGAGCGAGCCCAACCTGATTTCCCTGCTGGATCTGGTGGCGCTGGGCACCGTGGCCGACGTTGCCGCGATTCGCGGGCTGAACCGTGCTTTCGTGGCGCAGGGCCTGAAAGTGATGGGCAAGCGCGACAACATAGGGATGGCAGCATTGATCGATGCCAGCCGCCTGAAGGCCGCGCCCAAGTGCAGCGATTGCGGATTCGCGCTGGGTCCGCGAATCAACGCCGGCGGACGCGTGGGAGAAGCGACGCTGGGCGTGCGACTGCTCACGACGCATGACCCGGACGAGGCCCGCGCGATCGCCGAGCAGCTATCCACCTTGAACGAGGAACGCCGCGCCATCGAGGCTGTCGTGCAGGAAGAGGCCGAGGCGCAACTGGCCGCCCAGCACAATCGCTCGGTAATCTGCGTGGCCGGCAAGGGCTGGCACCCCGGCGTGATCGGCATCGTCGCGGGTCGAATCAAGGAGAAGACCGGCAAGCCAAGCCTCGCCCTCGCCCTCGATACGAAAGGCGGCCAGGGAAAAGGCTCAGGTCGCTCCATTCCGGGTGTCGATCTGGGCGCAGCCATCATCGCCGCGCGCGAGGCCGGGCTGCTGGTGGCAGGCGGCGGCCATACCATGGCGGCGGGAATGACGATCGACTCCGGCCGACTGGACGAGTTCGCCGACTGGCTGGACGAAAGGCTTGCCGCGACGGTTGCCCGCGCAAATGCGGAGCAGACGATGCTCCTGGATCTCTCGTTGGCACCCGGTGGCCTGACGCCCGAACTGGTCGAGACGCTGGAGGGGGCTGGCCCCTATGGCGTCGGCTGGCCCGGGCCGAGAATCGCGGTGGGCCCCGTTCACATCGTGAAGGCGGATATCGTGGGCAACGATCACCTGCGCGTGATCGCCGCCGGGCAGGACGGGCGAAGCCTGAAAGCCATCGCGTTCCGGGCTGCCTCCAGCGAAATGGGCCAGTCGATTCTGCACGGCGCGAAGGGCCGGCGGCTGTGGCTGGCAGGACGGGCGAAGATCGACGATTGGGGCGCCCGGCCCGCGGCAGAAATGCACCTGGAAGATGCCGCCTGGGCGGACTGATGCCGATAGCGGAGATAATGTTGCGAGGAGGGCTTGACCGCACGCCCCCATGCCCCTAATTGCGCCGCTCCATCGCGCGTGGCCCCTTCGTCTAGCGGTTAGGACGCGGCCCTTTCACGGCTGAAACACGGGTTCGATTCCCGTAGGGGTCACCAGCGATGGATTTGCCTACCAGCATGCATGGCAACCTGCCAGGCCGAGCTATCGGCCACGGCCCCTTCGTCTAGCGGTCAGGACGCGGCCCTCTCACGGCTGAAACACGGGTTCGATTCCCGTAGGGGTCACCATCACTCTCGCAGCGCATCCATGCGGGGATGATTTTCCCTTATTGCTGGAAACCGTAATAATTCTCGCGCATGAGGCCTTCCCATGAAAGGCTTGCGCATCCCGATTGCTGGAGTAGCCCTCGCCGTGGTCAGCGGCGCAGTGCTGATGTTCTCCGGCGTGGGCGTAGGGCTGGCGCTGGCCTTCATCGGCGTGTGGATCCTATCGTTCTGGCTGATTCCCCCACCCCCGCCGGAACCGCGCAAGGCGCCGCAGGAGGCCATGCAGATCACCCGGTCGGGCATGCGCGACCTGATCGAGCATTCCGGCCTTCCGCTCCTGTTGCTGGACAACAATCGCATCATCGTGGCCAACGTGAACGCGAGGGAAGCCATCGGCGCTCACATCATCGGTCAGGACGCGCGTGTCGCGCTACGCCATCCTGCAGCGGTGGATCTGCTCTCGCGCCCGGGCGGCGGCAGCGTCACCGTGCAGGGACTGACCGGGCCGAGAAGCAACTGGCAGATGACCAGGCAGCAGATCGACGAGCGCTATTCGCTGATCGAACTCATCAACCGCACTTCCGAAGCCGATATCAGCCGAGCGCACACCGATTTCGTGGCCAATGCCAGCCATGAACTGCGTACGCCGCTGGCCTCGATCATCGGCTACATGGAAACGCTGGAGGACGAAGGCCAGGATATCGACCCGAAGCAGGCGAACCGCTTCTATTCCACGGTCCTGCGCGAAGCTCGTCGGCTGCAGACGCTTGTCGACGATCTCATGTCGCTGAGCCGGGTTGAGGCCGAAAAGCATGACCAGCCTCGCGAAGCCCTGCTGCTGGCACCCCTGGTGCGACAGGCGTCCCGCGACGGCGCTGGCCTGGAAAGATTCGAACGGGTGGCCATCACGATCGAGGATGATGACCTTTCAGTGCGTGGAGACACGCGCCAGCTGGAACAGCTGGTTCGCAACCTAGTGGACAACGCGCTCAAATACGGCGGCGAGGACAAGCCCGTCGAGGTCACTCTGCAACAAGGCCAACGCGACATGGCCGTGCTGACCGTTCGCGACCACGGGGAAGGCATAGCGCCCGAACACTTGCCGCACCTGACCAGGCGCTTCTACCGGACGGACCCCGGGCGCAGCCGTGCTGCCGGCGGCACGGGTCTCGGCCTCGCCATCTGCAAGCATATCGTGGAGCGCCATCGGGGCCGCCTGGATATCGACAGCAAGCTTGGTGACGGCACTACCGTCACGGTACGACTGCCGCTGGTCCAGACCGGCGACTAGCCAGCGCCACCTTTATTTCACACAAGTTGTCGACAGGTTTTCCCCAAGTTGGGAAGGCTGCGGCACGTCCTGTAACAAAGGCGTCATAAACAAGTCATAGCGGGCACACACTTTCGCCACAAAAGTGAAATCTGATTGTCATGAAAAAGCTTGTCGCCAGTGCCCTCCTGTTCGGAACCGCCCTCTCCCCGGCGGTTGCCCAGGCGCAGGAAACCCTTACGGTCGAAGAACAATTGGCCGTGCTTCGCGCCGAGGTCGAGAGACTAACGCAGCGCGTGCAGGAACTCGAATCGACTCCGCCAGCCCAGTCCTCGGCGGCACCGGTTCAAGCTTCGGCACCGTCCGCGGCTCCGCAGCCCCTTGCCTCCGCCACACCGTCCGTTGAGACCGATACGCCCCTGGCGGTCGGTTGGAGCGGCGCGCCGGAATTCGAGGCCGAGGGCGGATGGTCGTTCAAGCCTTTCGGCCGCCTGAACATCGATGGCGGCTTTGTCTCGTCCCCCGAATCGACGGGTCGCCCCGACGGTTTCGGCAGCGAGATCCGGCGTGCCCGCCTGGGCATGAGCGGCGATATCCCCGGCGGCTTCGGCTACAAGGTGGAAGTGGACTTCGCCGGTGACGAAGTCGCCGTGACCGATGCGATCATCACCTATGACGACGGCCCCCTCGCGCTGACGGTTGGGCAGCACAACAATTTCCAGTCGCTGGAAGAACTGACGAGCAGCCGCTGGTCGTCCTTTATCGAGCGGGCCGCATTCACCGATGCGTTCGGGTTCGAGCGGCGCCTTGGCGTTTCTGCCGAGGTCGACATCGGCGAGGTCGTTATGCTGCAGGCCGGTGTCTTCACAGACAACATCGCCGACCTACCCGGCGATACGTGGAGCGGCGATGCCCGCATTGTCGCCAGCCCTCAGATCGGCGATGCGCAGCTGCATTTCGGCGGCTCGGTGCATTTCACCGACGTCGCCGATGGAGAGACCGTGCGCTATCGCCAGCGCCCGCTGGTGCATTTCACGTCAGAGCGCTTCATCAACACCGGCGACTTCGGCGCGACGAGCGAATTCGGCGCCGGGATCGAAAGCGGCTTCATCAGTGGTCCGTTCCACGCCGTGGGCGAAGCCTTCTGGCAGACCGCGAACAGGCCTGCCCCCGCGATGGAGGATGCGACATTCTTCGGCGGCTATGCCGAAGCCGGCCTTTTCCTGACGCCTGGCGACAGCCGCGGCTACAAGGGTGGCAAGTTCGATCGCACGCGTCCCGCAAATCCGGTGGATGAAGGCGGAATGGGTGCGCTGCAGGTCAATGTCCGCTACGACTACCTCGATCTCAGCGATGCCGACGCGGGAATCATCGGCGGCGAACAGAACGGTTATTTCGCGTCGCTAGTCTGGGTGCCGACCGACTACACCCGGCTGACCGTCAACTACGGCCGTCTGGAATACGACGATGCCGTTCATGCCGCGGCGAATGGAAGCCGCGATTATTCCGTCGACGTATTGGGGATGCGGGCGCAGATCGATTTCTAGACAATTCCGCAAATTGCCGGCGACACTCGTGACAAGCGGTCACGTACCGAACTCGCGATTGTCGCAATGGCGTCATACAGTAGACCTAGCGGTCTGCCATCTGAACCGAAATGAGGAACATCATGACATTCAAATTGCGTAATGCCGCTTCGGCGCTTGCCCTTGTGGCACTGGCCGCTTGCAACAATGCCGGCGGCGGTGCCGACACGCGCGATTCCGTTCGCGCCGTCGGCTCGTCCACCGTCTATCCCTTCGCGACCCGCGTGGCGGAAAGCTTCACCCGCAACCACGATTTCGCCTCGCCGATCATCGAATCGACCGGGACGGGTGGCGGCATGGCGCTGTTCTGTCAGGGCGTGGGGCCGGAAACCCCCGACATCGTTAACGCTTCGCGCCGCATGAAGCCGAGCGAGTTCGAGACCTGTCAGCAGAACGGCGTGGAGAACATCACCGAAATCCAGGTCGGCCTGGACGGGATCGCCTTCGCCAGCGCCACCGACGGCATCGATTTCGACCTGACGCCGGAGATCGTCTACGAGGCGATCGCCGCCAACCCCTACGGCGAAGAGCAGACCAACGAGATGTGGAGCGACATCGACCCGTCGCTGCCGAACAAGCCGATCCTGGTCTACGGCCCGCCCTCCACCTCGGGCACGCGCGATGCGCTGAACGAACTCGTGCTGCTGGTCGGCTGCGAATCGGGTGAAGGCATGGCCGAACTCGAAGAGCAGGACGAGGACCGTTACGAAGCGGTCTGCACCGAACTTCGCAACGACGGCGCCTATGTCGAGCAGGGCGAGCAGGACAACCTGATCGTGCAGAAGATCGAAGGTAACGCCGACGCGATCGGTATCTTCGGATTCTCCTACCTCGAGGCCAATTCCGACCGCGTTCACGGCCTGACCATGAACGGTGTCGAGCCGACCTACGAGAACATCTCGAGCTTCGACTACGTCGGCGCCCGCCCGCTGTACATCTACGTCAAAAACCAGCACCTGGATGCCATTCCGGGCCTTCGCGAATTCGTCGCGGAATGGGCGAACAACTGGGGATCGGGCGGACCGCTGGCCGAGGTGGGTCTTGTGCCAAATCCTGAAGCCGCTATGGCGCGCAGCAACGCAGCCGCGAGCGACTTTACGCCGCTCGCCGCCTCCGACCTCGACTAGGGAAGCAACCAAGCGGAAATGTCGGCCAGCACCCTGATCCTATTGGTCCTCGGACTGGGGCTGGCCGGCTGGCTGGTCGCACGCTCGCGCGCCGCGATGTTTCGCCGCGCGAGCGCGAACAATCGTATCGCGTCCCTGCCTGTCTACCACGCCTGGTACGCCGCTCTGTGGATCGTCGTGCCGACGATCGTCTTCGCCCTGAGCTGGGCGCCGATTTCCGAACAGCTGATCCTGCAGCATGTGCTGGCCAGCCCGTCTGCGGAAAATCTGCCCGCCTTCGGCATGCAGCGCGATACCATGCTCTCGGAAGCGCGGGCCGTCGCCACGGGCGCTTCCGCGGGCGTCTTCAACGCCGATGCCGCTGCATTGGTCGAACCCTTCGAAGAGGCGATCTTCCGCTATCAGATCATAGGCTTCGTGGTCACCCTGCTGGTGGCTGGCTGCGGTGCCGCCTTCGCATTCCTGCGGCTGAAACCCGATTTCCGCGCGCGGACGCGGGTGGAACGCGCGGTGCTGACGACGCTGCTGATCGCCTCACTCGTGGCGATTCTCACCACGCTGGGGATCCTTGCCAGCCTGGTGTTCGAAACCGTCCGTTTCTTCACGATGGTATCGCCGATCGATTTCCTGTTCGGCACCAACTGGTCGCCCGATCCCATGAGCAGCGCCAGTAATCCCGACGGCGACCGCTACGGCGCGATCCCGCTGTTCTGGGGCACGCTGTTCATCGGTGCGATCATCGCCATGATCGTGGCCATTCCGCTGGGCATGATGAGCGCGATCTACCTCAACCAGTATGCCGCGCCGCGGGTGCGCACGTGGATCAAGCCCGCGCTGGAAATCCTCGCCGGTGTCCCGACGGTGGTCTACGGCTATTTCGCCGCGCTCACCATCGCCCCGGCGATCCGCGACATCGCCCTCTCGATGGGCATCTCCAACCCCTCGAGCGAAAGCGCGCTGGCCGCGGGACTGGTGATGGGCGTGATGATCATTCCGTTCGTGTCCTCCATGGCCGACGATTCCATCGCCGCCGTGCCGCAGGCGATGAAGGACGGATCGCTGGCCATGGGCGCGACACAGAACGAAACGATCAAGCGCGTCCTCGTCCCCGCCGCGCTGCCGGGCATCGTTGCCGGCATCATGCTGGCGATCAGCCGTGCCATCGGCGAAACCATGATCGTGGTGATGGCGGCGAGCTTTGCCGCCAACCTGTCTGCCAACCCGCTGGAGGCGATGACCACGGTGACCGTGCAGATCGTCGCCCTGCTCACCGGCGAAGGCAGTTTCGACCATCCTGCAACGCTTGCCGCGTTCGCGCTGGGCTTCGTCCTGTTCATGGTGACCCTGGTTCTCAACATCATCGCGCTGCGCGTCGTGAAGAGGTTCCGCGAAGCCTATGAGTGAGACTGTCCACAAGGTGCGGCCAACGCGCACGCCGGCGTTCGAAGCCCGACTGAAGAAGCGTTATGCTGCGGAGAGGCGATTCAAGATCGCCGGTCTTTCCGCGATCGTGTTTTCGGTAGCCGTCCTGCTGTTCCTGTTGATCACCATGACGATCAACGGGATCGGCGGATTCCAGCGCGCCGAACTGAGCGTGCCAATCGATTTCACGCAGACCGGCCTCACGGTGAACCCCTCCATCGGAGACGAGCGCGCGATCGAGCAATCGTTGCGCAACCAGGGGCTTCCGGATCTCGTGCAGTTCAGCGCCGAAAGGGCGCTGGGCGAGGAAGCCGCGGCCCAGCTGAACAGCGAGGCCTGGCGCATCGTCGCGGAGGATCTCGCCGAGGACCCCTCGCTGCTGCGCGGACAGAGCACCTTTTCGCTTCCTACTACCGAATCGCTGGCAAGTGCGCTGGCGGGTGACGGTAATGCCGATCTCCAGCCGCTTGCCCAGCGGCTAGCGGAAGAAGGCGTGCTGGCGGACCGGTTCGACAGCGGCTTCCTCGAGCGCTCCGACGCGACGGACCCGCAGCTCGTGGGCATCTGGGGCGCGCTGAAGGGATCGATCCTGACCATGATCGTAACCCTCGCCCTGGCCTTCCCCATCGGCGTGCTGGCGGCCCTGTATCTCGAGGAATATGCGCCGAAGAATCGATGGACCGACCTGATCGAGGTGTCGATCAACAACCTGGCCGCTGTGCCATCCATCATCTTCGGCCTGCTGGGCCTCGCCGTCTTCCTGTGGATCTTCCCCAGCTATCGCTCCGCGCCGCTGATCGGAGGCATGACGCTTGCGCTGATGACGATGCCGGTGATCGTGATTGCCGGGCGCAACGCCATCAAGGCGGTGCCGCCGTCGATCCGCGACGGTGCGCTCGCCATCGGTGCCTCACCCGTCCAGGTGGTGTTCCACCACGTGCTGCCGCTCGCCCTGCCCGGCATCCTGACCGGCACGATCATCGGCATGGCCCGCGCGCTGGGCGAGACCGCCCCGCTGCTGCTGATCGGCATGCGTGCCTTCGTCGCCAGCCCGCCCGACGGGTTTACCGACAACGCCACGGTTCTGCCGATGCAGATCTTCCTCTGGTCCGACGAGATCGATCGCGGTTTCGTCGAACGCACAAGTGCGGCGATTATCGTGCTATTGATATTCCTGCTGCTGATGAATGGCCTCGCCATCTATCTGCGCAACCGATTCGAGAAGAAATGGTAATGTCCGATACAGCCGAGTCCCCCCTGGCGAACCAGGCGCAGAAATCGCTCGAACACGAAAACGTCCAGACCGGCGAGCCCAAGATGCGGGCGCGCGGCGTGGACGTCTACTATGGTTCGAAGAAGGCGATCGATAACGTGGACATCGACGTCTACACCGAATTCGTGACGGCCTTCATCGGCCCTTCCGGCTGCGGCAAGTCCACCTTCCTTCGTGCGCTCAATCGCATGAACGACACGATCCCTTCGGCTCGCGTCACCGGGTGCATCGAGCTGGACGGCGAGGATATCTACGCCAGCGGCATGGACGTGGTGCAGCTCCGCGCCCGCGTGGGCATGGTGTTCCAGAAGCCCAACCCCTTTCCCAAGTCCATCTACGACAACATCGCCTATGGCCCCAAGATCCACGGCCTGGCGGAAAGCAAGTCGGACCTGGACGAGGTCGTCGAGCAGAGCCTGCGCCGCGCGGGCCTGTGGGAAGAAGTGAAGGATCGACTGACCGATTCCGGCACCGCGCTTTCGGGCGGACAGCAGCAGCGTCTCTGCATTGCCCGCGCCATCGCGGTGGATCCCGAAGTGATCCTGATGGACGAGCCGTGCTCGGCGCTCGACCCGATCGCCACGGCCAAGATCGAGGAGCTGATCGACGAACTGCGCGGCCGCTACGGCATCGTGATCGTCACCCACTCGATGCAGCAGGCCGCGCGCGTCTCGCAGCGGACCGCGTTTTTCCACCTCGGCAATCTGGTGGAATATGGACACACATCAGACATTTTCACTAATCCTGTCGAGAAGCGCACCCAGGATTACATCACGGGACGGTACGGCTAATGGTAGAGCATACAGTAAAGGCCTTCGACGAGGACATCACGCGCCTGCGCGGCCTGATCGCCGAGATGGGCGGACTGGCCGAAGTCGCGATCCAGCAGGCCCTGCACGCCCTCGTCCAGGGTGACGAGGATCTCGCCGCCGAAATCGTGGAGCGCGATGCCAAGCTGGACGCGCTCGAAACCGAAGTGGACGCCATGGCCGTCCGCATTCTCGCCCTGCGCGCGCCGATGGCTGACGACCTGCGCGAGATCGTGGCGGCCCTGAAGATCGGCGGCGTGGTGGAGCGCATCGGCGACTATGCCAAGAACATCGCCAAGCGTGTGGGACGGATCGAAGGCCGTACCCGGTTCGAGCCGCTGCTGCTGCTGCCCGCCATGGGCGAAGTTGCAGGGGAAATGGTGCACGACGTACTCACCGCCTATGCCGCCCGCGATCCGGTGGTCGCGCGCGAGGTGATCGAGCGCGATGCAAAGGTGGACGCGTTCTACGACAGCATCTTCCGCAACCTGGTGAGCCACATGGTCGAGAACCCGGCCACCATCAGCAGCGCCGCGCAGCTCTTGTTCGTGGCCCGCAATCTCGAACGCATCGGCGACCACGCCACGAACGTTGCGGAGATGGTCCACTATTCGGCAACGGGCTCCTATCCCGACGACATAGAGCGGTAATCCACAGGCGATTGACGCGGCGGGTCGGTTTGCAACAAATCTGACACAGAAGTGACATATTGCAGGGCCTGAGGCACTTTCGTTGGTGCTGCCATCCCAAGGGGACCCTAGATGTCGACGCCCAAATTGCTGTTGGTGGAAGACGACACGGCGCTGGCCGAATTGCTGGAATACAGGTTCGAAAGCGAAGGCTACGACGTTCGCGTCAGTTCGGACGGTGACGACGCCATGATCATGGCATCGGAGGACCCGCCCGATCTCGTCATCCTCGACTGGATGATCGAAGGCACCAGCGGCATCGAGGTGTGCCGCAGGCTGCGCCGCGACAAGGCGACGGCCCACGTGCCCATCATCATGCTCACTGCGCGAGAGGCCGAGGATGATCGCGTGCGCGGACTGGAAACAGGCGCCGACGACTATGTCACCAAGCCGTTTTCTCCCCGCGAATTGCTGGCCCGTGTCTCGGCGGTGCTGCGCCGCGTGCGCCCTGCCCTCGCCGGAGAAACGATCGAGGCAGGCGACCTCAAGCTGGACCCTGTGGCTCACCGGGTGGAACGTCGCGGCCGGCAGTTGCAGATCGGACCGACCGAATACCGGCTGATCAAGTTCTTCATGGAACATCCGCGTCGCGTTTTCTCCCGCGGGCAATTGCTGGATGCGGTCTGGGGCACCGGCAGCGAGATTGAGGAGCGCACCGTCGACGTGCACATCCGGCGGCTGCGCAAGGCCATCGCGGTCGAAAACACCCGCGACCCCATTCGCACCGTCCGCTCGGCGGGTTACGCGCTGGAGCCAGTCTGATCTTCGCTTCGAGGGGCGCTGGACTAGGCTCAAACCCCTAGTTTTGCGAAACTTTGTTTCGCCCTATGCCGGAATTACAACCGTTCGCCGCTTAGGTGGCGCGCGCTGGAACGCAATAAGCGACCATGCAGTTCGAGATCACACACGTTGATAATCAAATGCCCCTTGCGAGGAACCAAATGAAGAAAATTGTCGCGAGCACGATCGCTGCGGGTCTTGTCGCCGCCACCGCTTTCACGGCCACCGCCGCGCCGGTCCTGCGCGATGCCGCTGCCGTCACACAGCCAGAGCGTCTCGGTGAGGATGACGAAGGCGATGCGGGTACCGTTCTGATCGTGCTGGCCGCGTTCGGCGCGGCTGCCGGGATCGTGAGCACCGTAGGTGGCGGAGACGATGGCGAGATACCAGAGCTCGAGGTTCCGGTAAGCCCATAGGCGGCGCAAACATTCAAAATGCTCATGCCCCCGCTTCGGCGGGGGTTCTTGTTTACGCCTCCGTCAGCGGCATGCACCGAATGCAGGCCTGCGCCCCTGGTCAAAGTGCAGGTGATCTTCGTGCGCCGCGTTGTAATCGGGTGAGAGCACGGTGCCGAAACTGGCGCAGGCCGCGTCGCGAGCCGCGACGAGGAAGCGTCCCTCCTCATCGGTGCTGTCCCAGTCCGCAAGCACGGAAATTCGCTGGCCGTTCTCCAAGACGAACGCGGAGATATCGATGGCATTGCCGGTGGCATGCTCGCTCCACGGCGCATCGGCGTCTCCATACATGCGGCGGCAGCTGAAGGTGCCCAGTTGCTCCACGCGCTCGACCCGGCTGCCGAACATCGTTTCCGCCAGCGGCTGCACGTCCTTTTCCAGCCACAGAACCAGTCCGGCGGCAACCGGACAGGTCATTTCCGGGGCGTTCGGGACGAGAGGCAAGTCGCCCAGCGTCAGGCGGTCGTCACGGCGGCACTGGCCCGTACCCGTGGCGGAAAGGCCATTGAAGGCGACCTGGCTGCGATCCAGCACGTCGCGGCAGTGTTCGCTGTCGCCGATCAGGCCGGCCAGCTTGGTCTGCGTGGCCCAGCCGCGTTCGTGGCGCAGGTCTAGCGGGGCCCAGGGGTTGTGCTGCGGATTTTCCGCCAGGAACACGCGAACGGCCAGCAGCAGCGCCAGCACGACAAGGGCGAAGGCCAGTTTGCGGTCATCCTTCGGCGGTCTGGGCCAAGTGCGTTTGCGCGCCATCCTCAATGAAAGTCGCGGGACCTGGGAATGATCCTCACGTTGCGCGGATGGCTTCTGGTGTTGGGCAGCTGGTCGATCATGTCGCGCGGCCGGATGGCGGCATTGGCAGGATCCTCCGATCCGCTACGCAGGTCGTCGCGCGGGTTCAGCCTGCCCTGCAGCGGGCTGTTCACATGGTCGGCGCGGGCGACAGGTGACTTCAGCAGATCGTCCGACAGGTGATGCAGTTGCTGCGTCGCATCGGTCATGTGATGGGCGATCACGTGGATGACCTCGTCGTCGTATTCCACGCGCCCGCGCACCTCCATCAACCGCGATCCCATCACCACGGTGCGCTGCTTCTCCTTGAGGTCGGGCCAGACCACCAGGTTGATGACGCCCGTCTCGTCCTCCAGCGTGATGAAGCAGACGCCCTTGGCGCTCCCCGGGCGCTGGCGGATCAGCACCACGCCGGCCACCTGCACCATGGAGCGGAACTTGCGGTCGCGCAGGTCGCAGGCGCGCACGAAGCCGCGCTCTGCCAGGCTGGCACGCAAAAACGACATGGGGTGCGCCTTCAGGCTGAGGCGGGTGGTCTGGTAATCGGCCACGACTTCCTCGCTGAGCGGCATCTTCGGCAGGATCGCCCTGCCCCGCTCCGCGCCTTCGTCCCGCTCGTCCGCATGGGCGAACAGCGGCAGGTCCGCCCCGCCCACCAGGCTGCGCGCATCCCACAGCGCCTGCCGCCGCGACATGTCCACCGAACCGAAAGCGTCGGCGCTGGCCAGGCGTTCGATGTGCCCCACGGGAATACGCGCCCGGTCACGCAGCTCGGCGACGTCCGCGAAGGCCCCGCCCTCGGCACGCGCGGCGACAAGCGCGGCAGCGACGTGTTCGGGCAGGCCGTCCACCTGCCGCAGTCCCAGGCGCAGTGCGATGTGGCGATCGAGGCGGCCGCCGCTCTTCTCGTCATCCGCCCTGCCGATCACCTCCAGCGTGCAGTCCCATTCGCTGCGGTTCACATCCACCGGCAGCACCTCCACCCCGTGTTCGCGCGCATCGCGCACGATCTGGGCTGGAGCGTAGAATCCCATCGGCTGCGAGTTGAGAAGGCCACAGGCGAAGGCGGCGGGAAAGTGGCATTTCAGCCAGCTGGAGACATAGACGAGATGCGCGAAACTGGCCGCGTGGCTTTCGGGAAAGCCGTATTCGCCGAAGCCGCGGATCTGGTTGAAGCAGCGCTGGGCGAAGTCGCGATCGTATCCGCGCGTCACCATGCGCTCCACCATCATGTCCTGCAATTCGTCCACCATGCCGCGGCTGCGGAACGTCGCCATGGCCTTGCGCAGGCGGTTCGCCTCGGCTGACGAGAACTTCGCCGCATCCAGCGCGATCTTCATCGCCTGTTCCTGGAAGATCGGCACGCCCAGCGTGCGCTCGAGGATGCTGGAAAGCTCGTCGGGCGGGCCGTGTTCGGGCGATGGCGCAGGGATCTGCACTTGCTCAGCGCCCCGGCGGCGCTTGAGATAGGGGTGCACCATGTCACCTTGGATCGGGCCGGGCCGCACGATGGCAACCTGGATCACCAGGTCGTAGAACTCGCGCGGGCGAAGGCGCGGCAGCATGTTCATCTGCGCGCGGCTTTCCACCTGGAACACGCCCAGCGAATCCCCCTTGCGCAGCATCTCGTAGGTCTCCGGGTCCTCGCGCGGCACGCTGGCCAGCGTCAGCCGGCGATCATGGTGATCTTCCAGCAGATCGAGGCACTTCCTGATGCAGGTGAGCATGCCCAGCGCCAGCACGTCCACTTTCAGGATGCCCAGCGCCTCGATATCGTCCTTGTCCCATTCGATGAACGTGCGATCCGGCATGGCGCCGTTGCCGATGGGCACGGTTGCCGTCAGCGGTCCGTCGGTCAGGATGAACCCGCCGACGTGCTGGGAAAGATGGCGCGGCATTCCAACCATTTGCTCGGTAAGCTTGAGGACACGCCTGAGGTGTGGATCGGTTACGTCCATACCCGTTTCGGCGGCGTGCTTCTCGCTCACTTCCTTTCCCCACCCGCCCCACACGGTGCGCGCGAGAGCGCTGGTCACGTCTTCCGACAGGCCCATCGCCTTGCCCACTTCGCGGATGGCCATGCGCGGGCGATAGTGGATGACGGTGGCCGTCAGGCCGGCACGATGGCGACCGTATTTCGCATAGATATGCTGGATCACTTCCTCGCGCCGCTCGTGCTCGAAATCGACATCGATATCGGGCGGCTCCTTGCGCTCTTCGGAGATGAAGCGATCGAACAGCAGCTGGTGCTTCGCCGGATCGACGCTGGTGATGCCGAGCACGTAGCACACCGCCGAATTGGCCGCGCTGCCGCGCCCCTGGCACAGGATCGGCGGATCCACCGAGCGGGCGTAGTCGACGATGTCCTTGATGGTGAGAAAATAGCGCGCCAGCTGCAGCTTGCCGATGAGGGCCAGTTCGCGCTCCAGCGTCCTCCTCACCGAATCCGGCAGGCCCTCGGGATAGCGGCGTTTCGCGCCTTTCCACGTCTCGCTTTCCAGGTAGGCCTGCGGGCTCATGCCGTCGGGATAGATTTCCTCCGGGTATTCGTACTTCAGTTCGTCCAGGCTGAAGTCGCAGGCATCGGCCACCTTGCGCGCCGCCGCGATGGCATGGGGCCAGCGCTCGAACAGGCGCTGCATCTCTTCGGGGCCTTTCAGGTGCCGTTCCGCATTGGCGTGCAACAGGTGCCCGGCGCGCGCCACCGTGGTCTTGTGGCGGATCGCCGTCATCACGTCCTGCAGGGGCCGCCGGTCGGGCGCGTGGTAATGCACGTCGTTGGTGGCGAGCAGCGACAGGCCATTCGCCCGTGCCAGCACGTCGAGCCGGTCGATCCGGGCCACGTCGTTCCCGACATAGAGGTAGCTGGCGGCCAGGTGCCCCAGGGTGGGCAGGCCCGTGGCGAGATGGGGCAGGATGGCCGGCAGCGGCCCGTTCACTTCCCCTTCGCGCGGATTGCCGTCCAGCGCGATGACATTGCTGGCCCAGCCGGGCACGGTGAACTGCTCATCGAAGCTGCGCGGGGGAACCAGCACCAGTTGCACGCCCTCGGAATGATCGGCGAGCATGGCAAGGCTGATCTCGCACACGCCCTTGTCCTGCCACTCCCCCTCCAGCGTGGCCATGCGGCCAGCCGATATCAGGGTGCACAGGCGGCCGTAGGCGGCGCGGTCGGTGGGATAGGCGAGGAAGGCCAAGCCTTCGACAGTCTCGATACGGCAGCCGATGACGGGACGCATCTTCAGCGTCTTGGCCTCGGTATGCACGCGCACCACCCCCGCCATCGAGTTGGCATCGGCGATACCGATGGCATCGTAGCCGAGGCTGCGCGCGGTGAGCACGAGGTCCACCGCATCCGACGCACCGCGCAGGAAACTGAAGCAGCTGACAAGGCCCAGCTCGACGAACGCAGCGCGCGGGGGCGCGTCTATGCTGTCAGGATCGAGCTCGATCGTGCGCTTGGGGAGAAGGTCGCTGTCGGGCACGTCAATCCGCCAACTCCGCCAACCGCTCCTTCACCGCCGCAAGGTCGGCCGCGAACAGCCGCTCTTGCTCGGCCTTGGCATCGCCGTCGAGGCGCAGGAGGTAGGAGGGGTGCGCGGTCACCCACAGTTCGCTGCCGTCGTCCAGCGCGATGGGTTCGCCGCGTGCCTTGGAAATGCTCACCGTCTTGCCCAGCATGGCGCGCGCCGCGCTGGCGCCCATGGCGAGCACGATCTTGGGCTTGACGATGGCCCGCTCTGCCTCGTGCCACCAGCGGCACACGTCGATCTCCTTGGCGGTGGGCGACTGGTGCAGGCGGCGCTTGCCGCGCTGGACATATTTGAAATGCTTCACCGCATTGGTGACGTAGGTTTGCTTGCGTTCGATGCCTGCCTGTTCCAGCGCGGCATCCAGCACCTGTCCGGCCGGGCCGACAAAGGGCTTTCCGGCCTGGTCCTCCTGGTCGCCGGGCTGTTCACCCACGATCATCAGGGCCGCGTCATCCGGCCCCTCTCCCATCACCGCCTGGTTATCCAGGGAGCCGATGGGGCACTTGCGACAGGCGTGGATGGCCTTGTCGATCGCCTCCAGCGTTTCCGGCCGGTCCTCGAATTCGAGTGCGCCTGCATCCACCATTTCGCTTTCCCGCTTCTGCGCGCCCGCCACCAGCTGCGGAATGAGGGCGGCTTCGGGCATGTTCTTCCAGTACTTTCGGGGCATTTCCTTCAGCATGGCCCCGACCTTCAAACGCGCGGGGTTGAAGATGGATGCATAATACTTGCGCCACAGATCCTCGGCGGGATCGCCCTGCGGCGCGTCGGACTTTTGCGCCGGACCGCTTTCCCGCAAGGTTTCGCCATCCCAGTGGATGCATCCCCTCGGCGTCAGGATGGACCAGTTCATGTTGGCAAAACGGCGCACGAAGAAACCCGCCTCTCGTCGCACGATGTGATGATCGGGTTCGAACCAGGCGACGTAATGCTCGTCCCCATCTTCCGTCTCGACCATGCGGAAGCGGACGAAGGCGTGCATCTTGTGCGCGTCGCGGCGCACGGCCTTGTCCATGTCTTCCAGCCGCCGGACCTGGCTGTCGGCCTTGTCCTCCATCCCCCGCGGGTTGGACTGAAGCCGCCAGAGCATGGCGTAGAGAAGGGAAAATCTTTCGGGGTCAGAATGATGGACGACATTCTTCGCAAGCGACAGGAAGCGCTTGCTGGCCCGGATTATCCTTGTCGCATCGTCCGGGACGGGCAGGCGGCGGTCGCCGTGGTTGAACAGCGAGCCATTGCCGCCCGGCACCACCCAGGCGACGCGGTCGGGCGGCACGTCGCACTGCACGAGCTGGCGCGCCCGATCCCGCCAGAAAGCGAAATCGTCCGGCTCGGGCATGTGCACCACGTAATAGGTGCCGAGCTTCACGTGTTGCAGCGCGGTCATGCCGCGAATAGCTCAAGCTGCTCCTGCCGAGGTGCCAGAAGGCTGCGCAGGTCGGCGCGGTCGGTGAGCAAGGTGGGGCGCCAGTCGGCCGCGCAGATGAACGGGCGGACCCTGGTGATCGAGACCGTCAGCCTGGCCACATCGTCCAGCCGCAACGTGCGGTGGCGGCGGCTCGCGAGGATCTGTCCTACCGCGCGCGTGCCCAGGCCCGGTACGCGCAACAGGTCCTCCCGCGAGGCGCGGTTCACATCGACCGGGAAACGCTCGCGGAATTTCAGCGCCCAGGCCAGCTTGGGATCGATGTCGAGCGGCAGGTTGCCATCCGCCTCGGTCGCCTGCATCACCTCCTGCGGCGCGAAGCCATAGAACCGCATCAGCCAGTCGGACTGATAGAGCCGGTGCTCGCGCATCAGCGGCGGACGCTTCAGCGGCAGCACCGCACTGGCATCGGGAATGGGCGAGAAGGCCGAATAGTACACGCGGCGCAGGCGGAAGCTGTCGTAGAGGCGGCTGGCCTTGCCCACGATATCGGCATCGGTCGCAGCATCGGCCCCGACGATCATCTGCGTGGACTGCCCGCCCGGCGCGAAGCGGGGGGCGTGCTTGAACCGCTTTCGCTCGTCATTCGACTGGCGGATCGCCATCTTCATGCCGCCCATCGCCCCTTCGATCTGGCGCGAGTTCTTGTCGGGCGCGAGGCGGGTGAGGCCGCTGTCGGTGGGCAGTTCGACATTGATCGACACGCGGTCGGCATAGAGGCCCGCCTGGTGCGCCAGTTCGGGATCAGCCTCCGGAATGGTTTTCAGATGGATGTAACCGCGAAAATCATGCTCCTCGCGAAGGATGCGAGCCGTCTCCACCAGCAGTTCCATCGTGTGGTTGGAGCTCTTGATGATGCCGGAGGAGAGGAACAATCCCTCGATATAGTTACGGCGGTAGAAGGTCAGCGTCAGGTCCGCCACTTCGCGCGGGGTGAACTTTGCGCGGCGCACGTTGCTGCTCTTGCGGTTGATGCAATAGTGGCAATCGAAGATGCAGTGATTGGTCAGCAGGATCTTCAGCAGCGAAATGCAGCGGCCATCGGGCGCATAGGCGTGGCAGATGCCCATCCCCTCCGTCGAGCCGATACCCCTTCCGCCCTTCGAATTGCGCTTGGCCGTGCCGGACGAGGCGCAGGAGGCATCGTATTTTGCCGCATCGGCAAGGATTTCCAGCTTTTGGATGGTATCGAGCGCAGGCATTTGTTCTTTATATGTTCTAACTGGCGATTCGCCAAGGCATCTCTGCCCGCGATTCCGGAGGGACAAAAAACCTCCGAAATTAACCAGGAATCTTGGACTCGCCTTAACCATCGCGGCTCCAAGCGGAATGTTCAGGCATAAAAAGGGGCACAACGATGAAACTGTTCGCGCGCACGAAACCGGCTCCGGTTATCGAGCGACGCGGCGGACCTCGATCGCGCGTGAACTGCCTGGCGACCATGCTGATGCCGAGCGGCAACCGCACCGGGCGCCTGTTCGACATTTCCACCACGGGCGCGCGTCTCCTCATCGACGAACCCCCGCCAATGGGCGTCTCCGCCATCCTGGACTGGACCATGCGCGATGCCTATTGCCACGTGATCTGGACCAAGCCCGGCATGTGCGGCGTGGAATTCGACCGCCCCTTGCCGCAAGGCGTCATCGACGAGCTTGTGAACGAGGCCGGAGCAGGGCCGGGTGCCAACGTGCGCCCTGTCAGCGGAGACCAGACCGGGGGCCTCAACCCGGCCCCGCCCAGACGCTTCGTGGGCTAAACGCAGCAAGCGCATCTGGACGCGCGCGCGGCGGCGTGACAGACATACCCCGGCAACCCCGCAAACGGGGGGCACACTGGGAGAGACCTGTTGCAGCGGATGCCATTCAGCGCGGCGATCGCCGATGCCCCCTTGCGGCCTTTCCAGATCGTCGTCGCGGTCTTCGGCCTGACGCTGCTGGTCATCGACGGCGTCGACCTGCAATCGCTGTCGCTCGTCACGCCGCTGATCCTCGATGAATGGAGCATCGACCGGGCACTGTTCGGCCCTGCCCTTGCAGCCTCACTGTTCGGCATGGGCTTCGGATCGATCCTTGGCGGATTGCTGGGAGACAGGATCGGGCGGCTCAACACCCTATTCATCGCCTCGCTGATCTTCGGGTCCACCACCATCGCCGCCGCCTACACCAACACCGTGTGGGAGATGAGCGTGGTGCGCATGATCGGGGGCCTGGGCTTCGGCGCGGCCTACCCCAACGCCCTGGCGCTGGTGAGCGACTGGGTATCCGCCCGGCACCGTCCCCACGCCATCGCCCTGCTCTCGGTCGGCATCCCGGTCGGCATCACGGTGAGCGCGGAGGTGCTTCCCCTGCTCCTGCCCGATCATGGCTGGCGCGGGGCCTTCGTCATTTTCGGCGTCGGCTCGCTGATATTCGGGGTGATCATGCGACTGGTGCTGCGCGAGCCGCCTGCCTTCCTCCTCGCCAAGGGCAAGCCCGATGCCGCGCACAAGAGCGCCGCGCGCGTGCTGGAAGGAGACTTCGCTCTTGCGCCCGAGCCCGAGGACGAGCTGGCCGAACGCCCCGGCGAGCGGATCGGCATCTTTCACGCGCGCAACAAGCGGCTCAACATCGCCATGGTGGTCAGCTTTTCCGCCGCGACGACGCTGGTCTACGGCCTGCTGAACTGGACGACGGAACTGCTCACCTCCGCCGGCTTCACGCTGGAGCAGGCGCTGCGAGCCACGAGCTGGCAAGGCATCCTCTCGGTTATCGGCGGCGTCTCGGCCGGGCTGCTGGTCCGCACGTTCGGCTCGCGCGCCATGATCCTTGGGGCAGCAACCGGCATCACCGCCACGATCATGGCGCTCGCATGGATGGTGGAAGGACTGTCCGGCCCGCCGTCCGCTTCCCAGATCACGACCATCGTCGCGCTGGAGGGCCTTGCCGTAGGCCTCGTCAGCATGACCATATCCATGTTCTACGTCGTGATGGCACAGGGTTATCCGTCCGCCTGCCGTTCGGGCGGGATCGGTTTCGTCATCACCTCGGGCCGCGTGTTTTCCATCGCCATGGTCTTCGCCGGGGGCTGGCTGCTGAACCTGGGCGGTGACAGCTTCCTCTGGTATTTTGCCGTGCTGTTGGCGGTCGCCCTGCTGGTGTTCCCCGCCGCATGGATCATCGATTGTCACATAGAACCCGTTCGCAGGAAGGAGCAGTTCGCATGACTGTCATTGCAGGTCGCCGTGTCAGCCCGCAGAACCTGGGTGGAGATTACGAGCACATCACGGTCACGCCCTACGCCGGTGCGCTGGGGGCGGTGATCGAGGGAGTGGACCTGTCGCAGGAGCAGGACGACGCCACCATCGCCGAGATCCGCCGGGCACTGATCGAGCACCAGGTGATCTTCTTTCGCGGCCAGGAATTCACGCCCGAACAGCACCTTGCCTTCGCCAGGCGGTTCGGCACGCTGAACCAGCACGATCAGGTGAAGGGGATGGACGAATATCCCGACATCATCGAAGTGCGGCAGGAGCCCACCGACACCCGCAACTTCGGCGGGGCTTGGCATGGCGACGTGACCTATCTGCCGGAGCCGCCGCTCGGCTCCATCCTCTACGCCAAGGAAGTGCCGCCGGTGGGCGGGGACACGCTGTGGTCCAACCTCTACCTTGCCTACGAAGACCTCTCGCCCGGCTACCGCGCGATGATCGATCCACTCACCGTGATCCACACCCCCGCGCTGATCTACGGCACCAAGTCGATGGACTGGAGCAAGGACAGCTCGATGAAGTCATCGCCCACCGAAGCCGCGCATTACGACACCGAGCACCCGCTGGTGCGCACCCACCCCGAAAGCGGGCGCAAGCTGTTCTACGTCAGCGGCGCCTATACCCCGCGCTTCAAGGACCAGACAGAAGAGGAAAGCGCGCCCATCATCGACTACCTGATGTACCAGGCGACCCGCGAACCCTTCACCTGCCGCTGGCGCTGGCAGAAAGGCGACGTGGCCTTCTGGGACAACCGCGCCACGCTGCACTACGCGCTGAACGATTATCATGGGCACCGGCGCATCATGCACCGGGTGACGATCAACGGAGAGCGGCCAGTGGCGTGAGGGATGGCTGCACTTTGGTGGGAAGCGGACTAGCCAATTGACACGTTCGATTGTCAACCGAATCTGATTTCGCCATCCTTTGTCAAAGGGAGGGACAAATGGGCGAAGATGTTGAGCGTTTTGCGAAGGGTTACATCGAAGCGCAAAAGGCCGCTTGGGAACGAAAGGATTTCAGCGGCCTCACGGCACTGGAAGACGCTGCTGTCGTTTTCCAGAATATCAACGGAACCGTCTTTGACGGCAGGGATGCGCATTTCGAGGCAATCCAGGGAATGCAGGAGAGCTTCAATGGAGCACGCATCTCGCAGGATTGGCGTTACCTCCTTGGCAGCGGCGATGTATTTTCGCTCGGATATACTTGGACCATCCACTTCACACCGAAAATTCTACAGATTGCCGGCATTCTTGTTGGCCGCATTCGCGACCACAAACTAATTGAAGAATGGGGCGCCAACTATCCGGTCACTGACGAAGGCGGTGGTTAGTTCGGGAGTTTTGCCAAAAAGTCGGACGTCCGCAATCGGGTCGTTAACAGACTTTGCTCTCCAATCACCCAAACAACCCCTGCAAATACCAGTCCGGCATCCCGCCGCGTCCGTCGGTTGGGAGGCCGTTGCGGTAGATCCAGTAGCGGCGACCGGCCTCGTCCTCCACGCGGTAGTAGTCGCGCAGGCGGGCTGTGCCGCGTTCGCGCCACCATTCGGGCGCGATGCGTTCGGGGCCTTCCACGCGGGCGACTTCGCACACCTCTCCGCGCCAGCTGAAGCGGCGGGGATAGCCTTCGGGCGCGGCGTAGAGGACCGAGATGCGCTCGGGCCTCTCCAGCAGTTTCAGGGGCCGCGTGTGGAAGGCGAGCTGGTGCTGTTCGGCGGGCTCCGGCTCCAGCGGCGGTTGCCACCCTTGCGCGCGTTCGGGGATATGGCTGGCGCGCGGCACCGGGCGCTGCACCGCGCCCTGCCCCAGCCTAGTGGTGAGGCGATCCATGCAGGCGGCGAGCGAGGTGCCGTGCTGCTCCGCCGCCGCCTCCAGGTCCGACTGGTCCAGCCCCAGCGGCTGCGACCAGGCGGCGCGCAGGCGCAGCATCTCTATGCCGAAGCCGGCGTCGATATCGTCCAGCCGGTCTGCGAACAGGCGGACCATGTGATCGGGATCGCGCGTGGCGGCGGCCATTTCCAGTTCGCGGATCAGCACTTCGCCGTCCACCCGCCACAGGCCCAGTTGCAGGCGGCGCGCGCCCTGCCCCTTCGCCTCCAGCGTGCGGGCCATGTCCTGCGCCAGGTCGCTCACCACGGTATCGAGCAATTGCCGATGACGGATGGGTTCGAGCAGGCGGCGCTGCACCATCGGGGCGGTGACGGGGACGACGGGCAGCAGGGGCTCGGGCACGCGGCCCAGCAGCTGGTCCATGCGGACAAGCGGATTGGCGGCAGACGACTTGCGATTGCGAAAGCGTCGCTGAATGGCATCGCGGCCGCTTCCCGCTCGGTCGCGCCCCTCCTCGATGCCCGCAAGATCGCCCAGGCGCTTGAGGCCAAGGCGGCGCAGCACCAGCAGCACGTCGCTGTCCAGCCGCAATGCTGCCACCGGCAGGTCGGCAAGGCGCGCCTGCATGTCGTCCTCCGGGGCCAGGATCGCGCCAGAGGCAGCGAAATGCGCCAGCGCCCAGGCCGCGCCCGCGGTGGGGGCGATGGCAGCGCGAACGGTGAGGCCGCGCGCGGTGCAGCGCGCCTCCACGTCGGCGAGCAGGCGGCGCTCTCCGCCAAAGAGGTGAGCGACGGCGGTAACGTCCACCAGCAGGCCGTCGGGCGCATCCATGGCGCTCCACGGACCCCAGCGCATTGCCCACAGGGCCAGCCGTTCCAGGAAAGCGAGGTCGCCTGCCGGATCGCTTGGGCGCACCTCGATCGACGGACACAGGGTGCGGGCATCGGCCAGCATCATGCCGCGCGCCGCGCCCTTCTCTCGCGCGGCGCGGTTCGCGGCATCGATGCGCGGGCCGTGAGCGGTTTCGGTGATCAGCACGAGCGGGGCGGCATCCGGCCCCTCCCCGCGCTGGCATCCCTCAGAGTGCCGCCAGCGATCGAGAGCCAGGTCCGCGCACCAGATCGCCATGATCCGGCGCGGTGGACGGCCCTGATGCTGGAAGGCGCTCTGCGGTGAGACGTTCTGGCTCATCGCGCAGGATCCATTCTCCGGGTGGGTGGGTACGGGCGCGGAACAGTTCGGCATGCCAGGCCGGGCGGCCGGGCGCGGCGATGTTCCAGCGCGGCGGGGATGACGGCGCGCTGGTCAGTCGCCAGCGCATGCGGGCGGAACTCAGGTCGGCCTCCGCATCCAGGCGCACCAGCAGCAGCGGAACGCCGTGCTTTACCGCAGTGAGGGTAAGGCGGCGCGAAGCGGTGAAATCCAGCGCGCGCGGATTGCCCGCCATCTCCCCAACCACCACGGCAAGATCGCGGCAGCGCAGCCCCTCTTCCATGGCAAACAGAGCATCCTCCGGCGTCTTGGCGGCAACGTGGATCAGGCGATGGCGCAGGCTTTCGGGCAGACCCGCACGGTAGGGGCGGCCACCCAGCCTGATGGCGCGGGCATCCTGCACCCACAGCACGCTGCGCTCTTCCAGCGCGGTGTTTTCGCCGGCCACGCCGCGCAGGACGTGCTGCGCAAAGGCAAGCGCCACCCCTGCCCCGGCGCCTTGCCCGCCGGGGCTGAATATCTCGCTGTGCAGCGGAAGCGCCGCACCCGGCTGCCAGCGCGGGTTGCGGGCAGCGCGTCCGGCCAGCTCCGCCGCCTTTGGCAGTGTGCTGGTGTCCATGACGAATCGACTCCTGTGTTCCTATTATGTTCCACTACGGCCCTTCGGGCAAGGTTGGAACCTCTCCCCCCGCACTTCCGTTGATCAGGCAAAGGAGAAAACCATGACCTCGACACACGACCTCAAACAGAAGTTCTGGAAATCGATGGCGGACAGCCCGTTCGTCTTCCTCGAACTGGATGCCGATCCGAAAACCGCCGTGCCGATGACCGCGCAGCTGGACGAGGATGCCAACAGCGCAATCTGGTTCTTCACCACCAAGGATCACACCTTCGCCAAGGGCGGTCCGGCGACCGCTACCTTTGCCGGCAAGGGCCACGACATGTTCGCCCGCTTCGGCGGCACGCTGCGCGAAGAAACCAGCCGCGAACGCCTGGAAAAGCAGTGGAATCAGGTCATCGAAGCCTGGTTTCCCGGCGGCAAGGACGATCCCAACCTGCTGATGCTGCGCATGGATCTGGGTGAAGCAGAAATCTGGAACAGCGACCTCGGCTTTGTCGACAATGCCAAGATGTTGTTCGGCTTCGACGTGCGCGAGGACGCGCGTGAGGAACATACCGAAACCGTCCTCTGATCCCCCGACGTTTCAAAAGAAAGGGGCCGCTGCTCATATCGAGCAGCGGCCCCTTTTTCGTGTCTGCGGATCAGGCGAACAGGTTGGGGAAGATGCCCACGATCAGAATGCCGACCAGCGCGATGGGGCACAGGAACCGGACCAGGAACAGCCAGAAAAGGTGCAGCGGGCCCCCAAGGCCGTTTTCCATGTCGATCAGCTTGCGGTCGGCGATCCAGCCGACAAAGATCGCGGTCAGGATGGCGCCGATCGGCATGAAGAACTTGGCGGTGAGGCCATCCAGCACGTCGAAGAAGCCCTGCCCTTCGAAAACCGGAATGAAGTCGAGCGGATGCCAGTCCGACAGCACGTTGAACGAAAGGGCGGAAAGAGCACCCAGGACCATGGCCCCCGAAGCGACGATGATCGCACTCAGCGGACGCACGATCCGGAAACGGTCGATCAGCCATGCCGTCGGCACTTCCAGCAGGGCAACCGAGCTCGTGAGCGCGGCAAAGCCGACCATGATGAAGAACATGAACCCGACGACCGAACCGAACGGCATTTCCTGGAAAGCATGCGGCAGCGTCTGGAACATCAGCCCGGGACCGGCCCCCACGGCTAGGCCGGCGGCGAAGACGATGGGGAACAGGCATAGCCCTGCCAGCAGCGCGACAAGGGTATCGGCGCTGGCGATGATGGCGGACGTGCCTGCAAGATTGACGTTGCGCCCGACATAGCCGCCGTAGGTGATCATCCCGGCCACGCCCAGCGACAGCGAGAAGAATGCCTGACCGAGCGCCGCCAGCATGACCGGGCCGGTCAGCTTCTCGGGTTCGAAAGTGAAAAGATAGTCCAGCGTTTCGGAGAAGGCTCCGCCGAAGGCGCCGTAGACCGTGATCAGAACCAGCAGGATGAAGAAGGCCGGCATCATGTAGTTTGCCACGACCTCGATCCCGCCGCTGACGCCGCGTGCGACGAAGTAGAGCGTGATGAGAAGGAAGACCGCATTCATCGCGACCATCCACACGCCGCTGGAGAACAGGCCCGGGAGCAGTCCCTCGATCGCCTCGGCCGACTGTCCTTCGAATGCACCGCCGCTCAGGCCGGAATTGAACATGTCGCCGATGAAAACGCCGATGTAGTAGAGGACCCAGCCCCCAACGACGCAGTAGAAACTGAGGATCAGGAAAGCGGCGATCACCCCTATCCCGGCCAGAATGTCCCACCGGGGGCTGGCGCGCGATGCACTGGCGACACGGCGCACGCTTTCCGGCGCAGAGGCCTGACCGTGGCGACCGATCAGTGTTTCGGAGAGGAGGATCGGGAGGCCGATCAGCAGTACGCAGCCGATATAGAACAGCACGAAAGCCCCGCCGCCATTGGCACCTGCTTCCGCTGGAAAGCGCCAGAGGTTGCCAAGGCCAACGGCGGAACCGATGGCTGCGAGAATGAATGCGCTTCGTGACGACCAGTGGTCTCTGGTCGATCCCGATTGCGATAATGCCATTGCGATTGTCCTCTCGGCCCGAAGTGGGGGCCTAATGCAATGAAATTACGCCCGCGTCGAGGGGCGTTCTCGAAGCGCGCCCGAGCGATACGTTGCAATTCCCCTTTACCAACGGCTATCGGACGCCCAAGTCCAGTACGCCCGGGCCTGTTCACAGACGCTAACCCAGGATTGCCATGTCGACCACCTACAAGCTCGATACGTCCACCAGCCGCGCCAATCCCACCCCGCAGCCCATGCGGCGGCTGACGGTGCCCAAGATCCGGGCCCGCAAAGTGGATGGCGTGACCGAGGAACCGCTGGTGATGCTCACCGCCTATACCGCCCGGCAGGCCCAGTTGCTCGATCCGCATTGCGACCTGCTGCTGGTCGGCGATTCTCTCGGCCAGGTGATCTACGGCCTGCCCTCCACCATTCCGGTGACGATGGAGATGATGGCCAATCACGCTGCCGCCGTCGTGCGCGGCAGCTATCATGCCGTCGTGGTGGTGGACATGCCGTTCGGTGCCTACGAAACCTCTCCCGAGGACGCATTCGACAGTGCGGCCCAGTTGCTGAAGGCCAGCGGCGCGGCAGCGGTGAAGCTGGAAGGCGGCGATGCGATGGCCGAAACCGTCGAATTCCTCGTGAAGCGAGGCATACCGGTTATGGGTCATGTCGGGCTGACGCCCCAGGCGGTGAACGTGCTGGGCGGCTACGCCGCTCGTGGACGCAGCGACGCCGAGGCCGACAAGATCGTCAGCGATGCCAGGGCGCTTGAGGAAGCGGGCGCCTTTGCCATCGTCGTGGAAGGCGTCGTCGAACCCATTGCCATAGCCGTGACCGAGGCGGTTTCGTGCCCCACCATCGGCATCGGCGCCTCCGCCAAATGCGACGGCCAGGTTCTCGTTACCGACGACATGCTGGGCATGTTCGAACGCGTACCACGTTTCGTGAAGCGGTATGAGGACCTTGCAACAACCATCTCGGAAACGGCCGAAAAGTACGCCGAGGAGGTTCGCAGCCGCAGCTTTCCCGGCCCCGACCAGCTCTACCAACCAAAGTAGTTTCCGGACCCATCGCGCCAGCCGCGCGTTGCCACCAGATTCCCTCCAGTAACGGAACGACCACTCGCATGGCGACCCTGCTTCGCTACTACAAGTTCTCGCTCGTCTTCACCGCCGCCTGCTTCGCGCTAGGCCTGTGGTACGGCATCGCCAGCACGGATTCCGTGTCCGGCGTGCTGGAGATCATGTGGATCATCCTCATCCTCTCCATCCTCGAGGTTTCGCTCAGTTTCGACAATGCGGTCGTCAATGCGTCGATACTCAAGGAAATGGATGAGAAATGGCAGGAGCGGTTCCTCATCTGGGGTATCGCCATCGCCGTTTTCGGCACGCGCATCGTGTTCCCCCTCGCGATCGTGGCAATCGCTGCGGGCATCGGGCCCATACAAGCGATCGACCTCTCTCTGAACGATCCGGAGCGCTACGAGGAAATCGTGTCGGGCGCGCATATCGGCATCGCCGGTTTCGGCGGCGCGTTCCTGGCGATGGTCGGTCTCAAGTTCTTCTTCGACGCGGACAAGGAAGTTCACTGGATCCGCGTGGTCGAGGAAAACCTGCAGAAGGTCGCGGTATTGCCGGCTATCGAGATCGGCCTGTTGCTGATCGTGCTGTGGACGATCTCGCTGCAATTGCCGGAGGAGGAAGCGCTGACGTTCCTTACGGCAGGCGTGCTGGGCCTGGTGACCTACATCGCGGTCGACGCCCTGGGCGAATACCTCAACATGCGCGAGGAAACCCGCAAGAACGCGTCCGGCGAAGTCATGCGCTCGGGTCTGGGCGGTTTTCTCTACCTCGAAGTGCTCGACGCGTCCTTCAGTTTCGACGGGGTGATCGGGGCATTCGCGCTTTCGAACAACATGATCATCATCGCGCTCGGCCTGTCGATCGGTGCCATGTTCGTGCGCTCGATGACGATCCATCTCGTTCGCAAGGGCACGCTGTCGGAATATCGCTTCCTCGAACACGGGGCGTTCTGGGCCATCATCGTGCTGGGCGCGATCATGCTGACATCTGCGGTGGTGCATATCCCCGAGACGTTGACCGGGCTGATTGGCGGCGCCCTCATCGGGCTGTCGTTCTGGTGGTCGCTGCGCCACAACCGGCGCGAGGCGTCCGACACTAGTTCGCCTGCAATGTCCGACTGAATCGCCCTGCCAGGGGAGCGGAGATCACCATCTGAATCAGGTGGTATAGCAGGACGGGCAGCAGCACGAGTCCAGCCGTAGCCGGCGGAAACAGGATTGCCGCGAGCGGTGCGCCCATGGCGATGCTCTTCTGCGCGCCCGCGAAAAGGAAGGCTATGCGGTCAGGCAAGTCCAGCCGCAGCAGGCCGCCAACCCACCACGATCCGAAAAATCCGAAAGCCAGCATAGCGCCGACGATTGCGAGAAGAAGGATCCAGTCCGCAATGCCGATCAGCGTCCACAGGCCCTGCTCGACGGCCCCGGAGAAGGCGACATAGACGGCGATCGCGATGGCGATACGATCCATCCAGCTGACGAGTTTGCGGTTATCTGCCACCAACGGTCCGAGCCGGTTCTGAAGCAGCTGCCCCAGGGCGAAAGGGAGCAGCAGGATCAGCCCGATCCGCTCCAGCCCGCCAAGGTCGATGCCCGGCATGTCGCTGCTCGCCATCAGCCCGATAAGGGGCGCGGTGATGAATACCCCCAGGATATTCAGCGTCGCGGCGGCCACGACCGAGGCCGCCACGTTTCCACCGGCAAGCGAACTGTAGGCCGTCGCAGACTGTACCGTGGAGGGCAGCACTCCGAGAAAGACGAATCCAAGTGCCATGCTGGCGGGAAGCGATGCCGCTCCGATCTCGGCCCCCACCAGGCCAGCCAGGCCCATCGCGCCGAAGACCCAAAGGATCAGCGGGATGAGGAAACGCGCGTTTCGCATGCCCCGCAACACCTGCTCGCGCGGAAGACGCAGGCCGTTGAGCAGGAACAGCAGGAAGATGGCCGCGTCGGAAACCAGTTGCGCAATCGCCCGGCTCTCGCCCGACACGGGCAGCACGCTCGCCAGCACGATGGCCAGCAGCAGCAACCGCACGAGCGGATCGAACAGCGATTTCACGCGGGATAGCATCGCCGCGCCGTTTGCCGCTGCCGGATCAGGTCTGCAAGTCGTATTGCTTGATCAGGTCGTAGAGCGTGGGCCGGCTGACCCCCAGCATCTTCGCCGTGCTCGAGATGTTTCCCTCGCTCCGCGCAAGCGCGTGACGAATGACTTTCCGGTCGGATCTCTCGCGTGCGCTCTTCAGGTTGAGGACCTGCGCGTCCTCCTCTTCATCGTCGGAAAGGTCCAGGTCCTCGGCGCTGACCAGTTTGCTGTCGGCCATGATCACCGCACGCTTCACGCGGTTTTCCAGCTCGCGAACGTTGCCCGGCCAGCCCCAGCCATCGATGGCGGCCAGTGCGTCCGTGGCAAAGCCCGTCACCGAGGGATTCATCTCCTGGGCAAAGCGCTTGAGGAAGACCTTGGCCAGCAGCGTCGCATCGCCAGGTCGCTCGGCCAGCGAGGGTATCTTCACGACAACTTCGGCGAGACGGTAGAACAGGTCTTCGCGGAAGCGTCCGTCGGCGATCATGGTCTCCAGATCCTGGTGGGTGGCGCAAACGATGCGGGTATCGACCGGAATCGACTTTCGGCCGCCGATGCGTTCGATCGTGCGTTCCTGGAGGAAGCGCAGCAATTTCACCTGCAGCGGCAAGGGAATGTCACCCACCTCGTCGAGGAACAGGGTTCCGCCGTCGGCAAGTTCGATCTTGCCCTCCGTGGTCTTTACCGCGCCGGTGAATGCGCCCTTCTCGTGACCGAACAGCTCGCTTTCCAGCAGGTTTTCGGGAATGGCCGCGCAATTGATGGCGACGAAGTTGCCCGACTTGCGGTCGCTGGCATCATGCACGCCGCGGGCGAGCAATTCCTTGCCCGTGCCGCTTGCGCCAAGAAGCATGACCGAGACGTTCGTGTTGGCAACCCGCTCGATCGTGCGCGCGACCTTCACCATTTCCGGCGCGGATGTAATCAGCCCGCCAAGCACGGTATTGCCATCCCCCGCCTTGCTGGCGAGGCGGCGGTTTTCCTCCTCGATTCGGCGCAGGTTCAGTGCCCGCCGCACGATCAGGCCGAGATGCTCTATGTCGACAGGCTTCTGATAGAAATCGTAGGCACCCCGCTGGATCGCATTGAGCGCACTTTCGCGAGCTTCGTGGCCGGATGCGACAACCACTTTCGTATCCGGCTTGAGCGCCATGATGGCGTCGAGCACCGCGAACCCTTCCGAGGTGCCGTCGGGGTCCGGCGGAAGGCCGAGGTCCAGCGTCACGACCTGCGGTTCTTCCGAGCGGAGGGCGGCAATCGCGCTGTCGCGGTCGCCGGCGATCACGACGTCGAAATCCTCGTAGGCCCATTTCAGCTGGGCTTGGAGTCCGGCGTCGTCCTCGACGATGAGAAGTTTGGGTTTGTTGTCAGCCATTACGCAACCTCATTGGCCCTTTGATGTTCTTGCATGGTCCGGATCAGATCCGCCGTCTCGTTGAGGGGCAGGCGGACCAGGAAGCGGGTGCCCAGCCCTTCGCGCGATTCCACTTCCAGGCTTCCGCCCATGGTCCGAACGAGTTCGCGGGCTTCGAAAGCACCGATGCCGAAGCCTCCCGGTTTCGATGAATGGAATGGCTTGAACAGCCGCGTCCGGATGAATTCGGGGCTCATTCCATTGCCCGAGTCCACCACCTCGATCACCGCGCTGCCCGGTTCGCGGCGCAACGTGAGAAATACAGGCGCGTCCGCCTCGCTCGCCTCGATGGCATTGTGCACCAGGTGCACCAGGGCCTGTTCCAGCCCTTCGGCGTCGGCCTTGACCTCCGCCTCCTCGCACTGCGCGAGCGTGACCTCGTGCTTGCCCTTGTACTGCGCGACGATCCGGCCAAGCACCTTGGCAAGCTGCACCGGCTCACGTTCCTTCGCTCCGTGCCCACCGTACCGGCCAAGCCGGGCAAGCAGGGCCTGCAGCTTGTCGGTCGAGTTACGCAGCGTGAGGATCATGTCGGCCCGGAATTCGGGCTTGTCCGCGTGCTTTTCAGCATTGCCCGCAAGCAGCGAAAGCTGGCTGGCGAGGTTCTTGATATCGTGCATGACGAAGGCGATGCGCCGGTTGAACTCGTCGAACCGCTGCGCCTCTCCAAGAGCATTCTGGCTGTTGCGCTCGGCCAGGTAGCTGGCCAGCTGGCGCCCAACGACGCGGAGCAGATCGAAGTCTTCCCAGTCCAGTCGCCGGGCGACGCTGGGCCTTGCCAGCACGACCACGCCCACCAGCCGCTCGTAATGGAGCAGCGGCACGAGCGCCCAGGATCGACCGGCCTCCATCAACCAGGCTGGCGTTGCGACAGACGGCACGGTGTTCGCTTCTCCGGCGCGCAGGTCGTCGAGATCGACGATGAACTGGTTGTCAGCCAGGAAGGACGCTCCCAGGGCGTCGATCGCCTCCGCCGGCACGTCGATATCTGGCCACTGCCAGCGTGCCTCGAGCCCAAGGCCACCCTCTTCTCGCGGGGTCAGAAGCAGGCCGGCGGGACTATCCGTGATGTCGGCCACCGCCTGAACGGCGCGTTCCGGCAGCGGAGGGGCCTGAGGGCCGGCTCGGCCGATGGTATCGGTAAAGCGCAACCACTCGGCGCGGTAGTCGTAACGATGCTGGAAAAGGTTCTTGGACAGCGTGACCCGTAGCCACCCTCGCAGCTTCTTCGACGGCAGCAGTGTGAGAGCCACGACGCTGGCCAGCAATACGAACCCGGTCTGCAACATGCGGTCGTAGTCGCTGCCAAGGTAGGCAAGACCCTGCGCAACGACGACCATCACCACCAGGTAGGCACCGATCAGCAGCAGGGAGAAAGACTGGAAGGTAAAACTGCGCGACGGCCGAAACCGCAGTTCGCTCTGGTTACGCACCATGCCCATGGCGAGCAGGAAGATTGCCACTCCCAGCGCAAGACTGCGCAGCTTCAGCAGCAGCGTGGGCAAGGCATCGTCGAGATAGGCGATCGTGTACAGGTTCAGATCGTAGAGCCAGATGACGCCCAGCGCGGCAGCCGGCCAGCGCAAACCTTGCCGGGCCTGGGCGGATGCCCCGGCATAGAGGTTGTGCAGCAGCACGAGCGCCCCGATGCAGAACAGCAGGCGAAAGGTGAATGCGAACCGCATCACCAGCACGGATACGTCGGGCGCTCCGCCATAGCGCAGCGCGAGCGCGATCAGGGTAAGCTGCATCAGTTCGACGAAGCCCAGCGCGAAGACCACGGGACGGATCGGCCCCATGCTCTTGTCGCGTTCGTCATGCGCGAACAGGCGATAGAGCATCCACAGCCATGCCAGGTTGGCCGTAATGGTCAGCACCCCCGTGGCGATGTTGTTGTGACCAAGGCCTATGGTCGAGAACGCCCACAGGGCCGAGCAGAACAGAGCCGCCGAGCAGGCTTTGATCGCAGGACCCTGCGCACGCTGGCTGGTCGCCAGCCACAGGGCCAGGGCCACCGCGCTGCAGGCGGTCGCAAGGAAGGCGAAATAGCCCGCGATGTCCCAGAAGCTCGCCGTCATCGTGCGCCCTCCGGCCAGAGGATGACGCGCAGCGTCTGAAGCATGATCAGCAGGTCGAGAAAGGGCGTATAGTTCTTGGCGTAATACAGATCGTATTCCAGCTTGTGACGCGCGTCCTCTATGCTGGCGCCGTATGGATAGTTGATCTGCGCCCAGCCGGTGATCCCCGGCTTCACCATGTGACGTTCGGCGTAATAGGGCAGCTTGTCCTCAAGGTCCTCGACGAAGGCCGGCACTTCGGGTCGCGGACCGACGAAGCTCATCTGTCCCTTCAGAACGGTCCAGACCTGCGGCAACTCGTCGATCCGCAACTTGCGGATGACAGCGCCCACCCGCGTGATCCGGGGATCGTCGCGCTCCGCCCACTTCGACCCGTCCTTTTCGGCATCGGTTCGCATCGATCGCAGCTTGAGGATTTCGAAGGTTTCCCCGTAGAGCCCGATGCGCTTCTGCCGGAAGAAGGCTGGGCCCTTGCTATCCAGCTTCACCGCAACGGCAAAGAACGCGATCAGGGGAAAGGTGAGCAGCAGCAGCAGGCCGCTGGCCATGATGTCGAACGTGCGCTTTGCTGCCGAGGAAATGACGCGGCCCGACGAAAAGCCATCGGAGAAGATCAACCAGCTGGGATTGAGCGTGTCGAGGTCCACCCGGCCCGTCTCCCGTTCGAGAAAGCTGGAAAATTCGTTCACGTGAACGCCCGCGGTCTTGATGCGCAGCAGGTCCTTGAGCGGCAGGGCGTTGCGCCGTTCCTCCATCGCGAGAACCACTTCGGATGCGCCCAGGCTCGCCACGTGGGCGGACAGGTCCGAGATCGCGGAGCGTTTCACAGCTTGAGTGACGTGCTGCGCAGCGCCGCTCATGCTGATGAACCCGACGACGGTAAAACCGCTTCCCTCCTTCGCCGAAAGCACCTGCAGCCGCTGGGCGCGCAGTCCTGCCCCAAGTACCAGAATGCGCCGGCGGAAGGCCGAAGTCCCCAGCCATGCGCCGACGATCGTGCGGTTGAGCACCAGGAGGAGCAGCGCGAACACGATCGCGTAAAGCAGTGTGGAACGCCAGAACATGCTGCCCGGAAGCAGGAAGTCCACGAGCGCCAGCGCGAGGATGGAGAGGCTCAGCGCCACCAGCAGCCGGGCACAGGCGATCCGTAGCGAACGAAGGGCTTCGGGACCGTAGACCCCCACGGCGATCATCGAGGACAGCGTGATCGCCGCGAGGCTCAGGGATTGCCCTATCCGTGCCCCCAGGCTGCCGGTGTCGGTGCCGATCTGGCTCGCCCTTAGGATGAGGGCCAGATCGGCGGCAACGACCAGCAGGATCAGGTCAATCGCGCCCAGAAACAGGACCGCGTGGGGGATGTAGTGCTTGAAAAGGCGGACCATCACTCACCGGACAGATGCCGGAGGAATTTCCGGCTTCCGCACTCGGTTAACGGCGAGGTATGAAATGTCGGTAAACTTTACAGTCCCTCCTTGCCGAGGGTGTAAGATTATTCAGACAGGTTGTCCGCCGCGTCCTGCGCTGCATCGCCGACATTCTGTGCAGCTTCGCCCACATTGCTGGCCGCATCGCCGACACTGTCAGCCGCGCCTGCGACCGCTTCGTCCTTTGCGATTTCAGCATCGCTCATCTGGGAAAAGACGACGAATGCGACGACAGCCAGCACGAGCAGGCCGATCAGGAGGCCCCACTTCGCGCCGCCCGACTTCTGGTCGTCGTGAATTACCGTCGTCGTATGCGTATCGCCGTCAGGCGTTTTCGTCGTGGTCACGCGTTCTTCGGTCATTGGATTATCCTTTGTTATATCGGCGCTAGAATGCCGACATTTTCGAACCGTTCCCCGGTGGCGAACGATTTATGGATAACCGCGGATTAACCAGAGCACCGCTTCAGAGGATCGAAATCGAGGCGGAATCGCCGCCATGCGCACCTACATGTCGTAGGACGTAACCAGCAGGAAACTGAGCGTTACCACCATGATAAGCACCAGGGGAACGCCCGTTCGCAGATAGTCCGGGAAGGAATAGTTACCTTCGGCCATGATCAGCATGTTCGTCTGGTAGGCAATCGGCGTCGCGTAACACAGGTTGCAGCCGAACAGCACGGCGAGGATCAGCGGCTCCTGCGGCAGGCCGAGTTCGTTCGCGATGCTGAAGGCGATCGGCGTGCCGACGGTGGCAGCCGTGGCGTTCGAGGCGAAGTTCGTCAGCACCGTCACGAAGATCATGATCGCGGCGAGTACCCCTGCCGGTGGCAGGAACTGCAATCCTATCGCTAGCGACTCGCCCAGCCAGCCGGCCGCGCCGCTGTCGAGCACGAAACGACCGATGGCGATACTGGCCGCCACCAGCACTATCACCTGGCCGGAAAGTGCCCTACCCACTCGGTCGAACTTCACGCACCCTGTCAGGAACATCAGGATCGCGCCGCCCAGCGAGGCGATTGCGATCGGCAATGCCCCGATCGATGCCAGACCGACGGAAACGCCCATGATCGTGGCAGCCAGCCATGCCTTGGAGCGGCGGGGCACTTCGCGCTCGCCTTCCAGCTGCAACAGGCTGTCGGCCTGCACGAACTCTGCCAGCGCTTCGTTCAGGCCCATTACAAGCAGCACGTCGCCTTCGTTGAAGCGCAATTCGGCCTGCGTTTCCTCCTGTTCGAACCGCAGCGGTCGATCCGGCCGATGGATGCCCAGCACCGCGACCCCGTAGCGATCGGCTATGCCGGAGGTTGCCAGCGTCCGACCGACGAGACGGGAGTCGCTGGTCACGACCATCTCGACGACCTTCATGTCGGCGCGACGGTCGAGCGATTGCCGCTGGATCTGGTCGACGACCCATCCCGGCGCGATCTGCCCCTCCAGCACGCGCACCGCGTCTTCCAGGGCATCGTGTGTGCCGGAAATGCGGAGGCGCTGGCCCGGTGCGAACGGACCGTCAGGGCGCTCCTCGAAGCGGAAATCCTCGGGCAGCATGTCGACCACCTCGTCGAAATGCTTGCCGATCAGGTTGCTCGTGGGAGGCACCCGCAGACGGGTATGAAACCAGCGGTGACTGTGGCCGGTCTCCGGACTGTTGTCCTTCAGCATCCGCGGCATCACCAGCCAGATGTACGGCAGCGCGATCAGCGAGGCGACAAGCACGATAGGGGTAAAATGGAACACCCCCATGCGCGGCATGCCTAGGTCCACTGCGATGGCGACAACCAGGATGTTGGTGGACGTGCCGATGGTAGTCGCCAGCCCGCCCAGCAGCGAGGATGCGTTGAGCGGCATCAGCGTTTTCGAGGCGGGCATCGCTCCCCGCGCGGCCAGCGTGACGAATATCGGGATCAGCAGGACGAGTACCGGCGTGTTGTTGACGCCCATGGACAGGAAGAATGCCAGCAACAGCGACAGTAGCAGGCCGGTCTGCAGGTTGAACTTGAACACCCGCGCCAGCATCCGCGCCGCCGGCTCCAGCGCGCCGGTCACGACCAGCCCCCTGCCCATCACCATGAGGGCGCAGATCGTTATCAGCGCGTAGTGGCCGAACCCCGCGAAAGCGAGCTGCAGCCCATCGGTGGGCTGGGTATGCGGCATGGGATAGAAATAAAGACCGACCGCGATGATCGCGATCGCCAGCAGCGAGACGATCTCGATGGACATCCGGCCGCGAACGAAGAGGTAGAACACCACGACCGTCAGGGCCATCGCCGCAGTGGCGTGCAAGGAAGGAACTTCGATCACGGTCGCTTCGACAATGCCCAAAGCGGTGCCGTAATATCAAGGAATTTCGCCGAAAAGGCCCTGCCCTTGTCGACTTTTGCCGTGGTACCCCTGGCCGGACTCGAACCGGCACTTCGTAAGAAACTCGATTTTGAGTCGAGCGCGTCTACCAATTCCGCCACAGGGGCATGCCGGGCAGGACAGCGCGCTTAGCTTTACCGGCAATCGCCCGCAAGCCTGCATCGCCCTCGCGCGGCTGTGTGACCTATTTCAGCGCAGCGGCGATCTGCTTGTGCAGGCGGGAATGCATCTGATCGTTGCCCGCGATTACCTGCTTGTCGCAAATCGGCTGCGAGCGTCCGCGATAGTCCGACACGAACCCGCCCGCTTCTCGCACCAACAGGCAGCCGGCGGCGGTATCCCACGGTGAAAGGTCGCTTTCCCAGAAGCCGTCGTATCGTCCGGCCGCGACCCAGGCGAGGTCCAGCGCGGCGGAGCCGAAGCGGCGGATGCCCGCGACGTTTGGCCCGACCGCCCCGAAAATCCGGGACCATTCGGCGAAGTCGCCGTGCCCCTGGTAAGGCGTTCCGGTCGCGATCAGTGCCTCGGACAGCTGGCGACGGCCCGACACGCGCAGGCGCCCGTCATGCAGCCAGGCTCCGCGTGTCTTTTCAGCCCAGAAAGTCTCGTCGGTGATCGGCTGGTAGACCATGCCGGCCACCACGTCGCCCCAGTCGTCGCTGCCCAGCTTGCGCTCCTGCACGGCAATGCTGACCGCGAAATGCGGAATGCCGTGGAGGAAATTGCTGGTGCCGTCGAGCGGGTCGATGATGAAGCGCGGCTGGCCCTCATCGCCCTCGATCTCTCCTGCCTCTTCCAGCAGGAACCCCCATCCCGGACGGGCTACCTTGAGTTCGTCCCACAAGATGCGCTCGGCCGCCTGATCCGCCTTCGACACGAAGTCAGAAGGACCCTTGCGGCTCACCTGCAAGTGCTCGACTTCGCCGAAGTCGCGGCGCAAACGGCCACCCGCCTTGCGGGCAGCCTTTTCCATCACGCGGATAAGACCTGAAATTGCAGCCATGACGGGTCAGCCAGCCTTCCCGACGTAGGCCTGCTCGTAGACGTCCACCACGATGCGCGTGCCGCTCTCGATATGCGGCGGCACCATGATGCGCACGCCATTGTCGAGGATGGCAGGCTTGTAGCTGGAAGAAGCCGTCTGGCCCTTCACCACGGCATCGGCCTCGACGATCTCGGCTTCGATCTGCGACGGCAGCTGCACGCTGATGGGCCGTTCCTCCCACAGTTCCAGCTGCACCTGCATCCCGTCCTGCAGGAAGGGCCGGGCATCGCCCAGCAGATCGCTGGGCAGATTGATCTGCTCGTAGGAATCGGTGTCCATGAACACCAGCATGTCGCCGTCTTCGTACAGGAACTGGTATTCCTGCGTGTCGAGGCGCACCTTCTCCACCGTGTCGGCGCTGCGGAAGCGCACGTTGGTCTTGCGGCCATCCATCAGGTTCTTCATCTCGACCTGCATGTAGGCCCCGCCCTTGCCCGGCTGGGTATGCTGGATCTTGGCGACCTTCCAGATGCCGCCTTCGTATTCGATGATATTGCCGGGACGGATGTCCACGCCGCTGATTTTCATGATCGCTCGCCTTGAGTCTTGTCGGGATTGCGCCGCGCCCTACCCGAGGGCAGGCGTGGCGGCAAGAAAAGAGGCGCAGGGGCAATGCAGATGTTCATGACGCGGCAAGCGAGCAATGCTAGTGCGCGAGCCATGAAAAGGCTTCTGCTTTCATTCGCGCTCGTCGGTGCTCTGCCGGCCACCCCCGTATTCGCCCAGGGCGAGATCGGCACGATAGAACGCGGCTTCTACCAGTGCGAGCTGCCCGGCGATGCCGGCGGTGCCGCGGGCGTGCCGCAGCCGCAGGAAAGCTTCTCCATCGAGAGCGCCTCGCGCTATTCCTCTCCGCAGGGAAACGGCACCTACCTGCGCCGGGGTAATCAGGTGATCATGACCAGCGGGCCGCGTAATGGCGACACTTACCAGATCATCGGCAACGGCTTCCTGCGCAAGATCGAGCAAGGCCAGCCCGGCCGACTCCGCTGCGTGCGGCAAGGCCGCTAGCGACCAACCAGCAACGGATAGGGATTGACCGACGTCGCTGGTTCCCACCACTCGGCGCTCGGCGTGGTGCGCATGACCTCGAAGTGGAGATGCGGCGCGTCGGGCTCGGCATTGCCGGTCGATCCTACCGTTCCCAGCCGCTGCCCTCGCCGAACGCGCTGCCCTTCGTTCAGGCCCGGCGCGTATTCGTCGAGGTGGGCGTAGTAGTAGATCGTCTGCCGATCCTCGGACCGAACGTAAACCGTATTGCCGCCCGCATCCGATCGGAACAGCCTCTCGATCGTGCCAGGCGCAGCGGCGATCACCGATGTTCCCTCCGGTGCCGGAATGTCGAGCGCCTCGTGCAGACGCGTGCCGCCGCCGCGCTCGTCGGAAAAAGTGTCGGAAAGGTCGGTGGCAGCGACGTTCAGGACCGGAATCATCAGCGTCGATGTCTCGGTCTCAGGCGGGGTGGAGGCCATTTCGCCGCTTTCCGCGACCTCTACATCGCCGCCTGCGCCTGCTGCGGGTTCAGCCGGTTCGGACGCCTGCTTCGTGGCGATCTCCTGTTCGATCTCCGCAGCCTCCTCCCGGTCGAGGAGGAACGCCCCCGCCAGGATCCATCCTGCGGATACCAGCGTCGCCGCAACGGCCGCGACCTGTGCCTTTTCTGCGAAAGAAGATGCCATGTGACGAGTATACCTAAGTCTGCGCCACGATCAAAAACGTGGCAATTACAAGCTTTTCGACAAGATGCGTGCAAAGGCCTTCACCGCCTCGGTCTCGTCGCCGCTCCAAACGGAGTGAGAGACGGCCAGGAAATCGGCGCCGGCTTCCACCAGCGGCAGGCAGTTGGCCGGGGTGATCCCGCCGATCGCAACGCAGGGAATTTCGAACAGCGCGCTCCACCACGCGAGCATTTTCGCGTCGGGGCGGTGGTCGCTTGCCTTGGTTTCGCTGGAAAAGAAGCTGCCAAACGCCACGTAATCGGCCCCAGCGTCGCCCGCTTCCATCGCGAGATGCCGGCTGGCATGACAGGTGACGCCGATCTGCACGTCCCGCCCCAGTTCCTCACGCGCCTCTCGCACGTCGCCGTCCGCCTGGCCCAGGTGTACGCCGTCGGCCCGCAGGCGCTTTGCCAGCGGAACGGAGTCGTTGACGATGAAGGCAACATCGTGCGCCCGGCATATTTCCTGCAACGGCGCGGCCAGCCGCGCCGCCTGGTGCTGATCGACACCCTTCACGCGAAACTGGAACGCCGTGGCGAGACCCTTGCCCGCCAGCAGCGCACGGTCCAGCCGCTGTGGAAATTCCCCGCCGACATCGGCGGGAGAGATCAGATAAAGCTGGCAACCGGGCGTCGTCATGCCAGCCCATTAGCAAGCGGGCTCACAACCACAAATCCTAATCCTCCGGTCCGACATGGTTTGCCGGCACTTTTGGACCGCGCTAACAAGGTGTTGGTCGATTTTCTCATGCGAGTATTTCCGCGTCGCGGTAAGTCGCGGCCATGAAATCGTTACCGCCGATCCGGCCTATCCTAGCCGCAGTCGTCCTCGCTCTGTCTGCGGCGTGTACTGCCATTCCCGATTCTCCCATCGTCGACAACGGCCCCGCGCAGGCATCCGGCACGCCGGTCCCCTTGCGGCAGCCGGTCCAGGCCGGCGCCGTTGTCGTCACGCCGATGGAATTGCGGGAAGACAGCCGGTGTCCGATGAACGCGCGTTGCATCCAGGCTGGAACCGTCATCGTTCTCACCCGCATCGACGGCGCGGGCTGGCGCGAAACCGTCGAACTCACCCTTGGCGAGCCGTATGAAAGCCACGGCGTGGCGTTGTCGCTATCCGCGGTCCTGCCCGATCGCGAAGTCGGCGAGGAGATCGCCCCTGCCGACTATCGCTTCGCGTTCGAGGCAGCACCCTGAACGATCAGGCGACCGAGGCCGCGCAGATCGAATCGATTGCGCGTTTCAGCGTCGCATCGAATTCCTCGTCGCTCTGCTGCGCCCGCAGATCCTGCAGCATCGCTCGGCTGAAGCTTGCGATCATGCCGTGGTTCTTCGCCAGTTCCTCGCATGCCTCGCTGGTGGAGTAACCGCCAGACAGCGCCACCACGGCCAGCACCTTGGGGTGCTGCACCAGTTCGCGGTAGTGATCGGCCACGACCGGGATCGACAGCTTCAGCATCACCTGCCGCCCTTCGGGCAGGTCTTCGAGCTGCTTCAGGATTTCCGCCTTGAGAATCTCCTCACCCTCGGCCCGGTCCTGTGCCGTGATGTCGTATTCCGGTTCCAGGATCGGCATCAGGCCGGCGTCCAGGACGCGGTTGCCCACTTCGAACTGCTGGGCGACGATCGCAGCGATGCCTTCCGGGTTCGCCGACTTGATGACGGAACGTTCCTTGGTGCCGAACATGCCCTTGGCTACCGACTTCTCCAGCAGCGCGTCGAGCTTGGTCAGCGGCTTCATCAGCTGTACGCCGTTCTCTTCGTCGGCCAGGCCCTGGTCGATCTTGATGAACGGCACCACTCCCCGCTCCTTGAGCGCCTCTGCCGTGGGCTTGCCGTCGACTTCACCGTCCATCGTCTTCTCGAACAGGATCGCGCCGATCACCTTGCCGCTGGCAAAGCTGGGCGAGGTGATGACGCGGCTGCGCATTTCATGGATCTTGTCGAACATCTCGTCGTCGCCCGACCATTCGCTGTCGTCTACGCCATAGCCGCGCAGGGCCTTGGGCGTGGACCCTCCCGACTGGTCCAGCGCGGCGATGAAACCGTTACCTTCGGCGATCTTGGCGGACATTTCACGAGTGTTCATGCGGAAGCTCCTCAACTCCGGATTGGTTATGCGAGGCTCCTATTCGGCGTGCGTGGGTTGTGCAAGTTGATGAAACAGTTGCAGGAGGAGGCGTCCCACGCTGCGCCACTGAGAGCACGGATCGAGCACGACACCTCGTCCCTCTCTTGCCACCGGGCGAACCCGGAGACTCGCCTGGCCGATCAGCCGGACCAGCCGATTGGCAAGCATCTGGAGGGCCTCGCCGGAACCACCCTGCGCCTTAGGTAGCGCGCAGTCAGCCTTGCTTCTTCAGCGCCGCCGTAAGGTTGATGGCGATGGAGATACGAGTGCCCTCGCCATGAAACATGCGCACGGAGTGTTGCAGCCAGCTGGGGAACATCACCACCATGCCGGTTTTCGGCCGAATGGTGATCTCTGGAGGCTGCGGCCGTCCATCCGCGCCCAGCAGTCTGAGGTCGGGCGCGGCCATCTGGGGCGTGGGCGCGCGAGGATCGAGCAATTGGAGTTCACCGCCAAGTTCCGGATCTTCGCTGCCGACATAGCCATCGTCGACATAGGCGACGACGGACCAATAGCTGCCCGGGTGGGTGTGATACTGGTTGGCGTGTCCCTTGCGGTTGACGTTGGCCCACAGCTCCGGGATCCAGCCAAACCGGCTTTCCTGCGGCGATTTCGCATCCAGGGTCGCCGCATCTGCCATGGTCATTGCCTTGTAGACCAGCGCTTTCGCCGCCTCCCCGCCCCAGTCCAGCATCTGCGTGTTGGAATGCCAGCCGCCAAGATTGGATATGTCCAGGCCCTTCGGATCGCGCGCCATCTCGGCCTCGATGGCTTCGCGCAGCATGGCAATGCCTGCCTCGCTCTGCAGCGTATCGACGACGAATGGAGTGGAGAAGAGATGGTGGGACTGCGTCATGCCGCAGCGATGATAGCCCGAAGGTCGGGGAAGTCGATACGCAGGTTGGGCAGCATGACGCCGCCTACCTCCTTGGCCTTCACCGCGCCGGGAATGCCGCCCAGGCGTTGGTAGAGAGCAATGGCCCGGTGGTTCGTGGTCAGCACGTCGAGATAGGCCCCGGTGCTTCCCGCATCGAGAAAGCGCCTTGCCGCTTCGGCCATCAGCCGCGCGCCGATACCTTGCGAACGCTGGCCCGGCAGCACGTGAAGCGAATTGATGAAGGCAGGATCGCCGCCGCGGGCGAACAGGAAGCCCGCGATTTGGTCGGTTTCGGCCACCAGCAGCAGATCGTCCGCGCCGATCGCCTTCTCTTCCCACTGTAGCGCCATGCGACGGTCTATGTCGGCAAGGTAGCCGGGATCGATAAGGTCACGATAGCTGTCGCGCCAGCTTGCCGTGTGCACGGCGGCCACCGCCTGGCGCTCTGTTGCGAGCGCAGGTCGCAGCTTCACGCAGAGAGCGCCGCGACGCCCGGCAGTTCCTTGCCTTCCATCCACTCCAGGAAAGCACCGCCCGCCGTCGAGACATAGGTAACCTCGTCCGCCACGCCCGCATGGGCCAGCGCGGCGACCGTGTCGCCTCCGCCCGCAACCGAGGTCAGCGATCCGTCCTGCGTCAGCGCGGCGGCGGTCTTGGCGAGAGCCACTGTTGCCTCGTCGAACGGCGGAGTCTCGAACGCGCCCAGCGGGCCATTCCACACCAGCGTCGCGCAGGTCTTCAGGACGTCAGCCAGCGCCTCGCTCGCCTGCGGGCCGATATCGAGGATCATCTCGTCCTCGGCCACTTCGTGAACGTTGCAGGTGCGCAGACTTGGCGGGTTGGGAGCGAACTCCTTCGCCACCACGACGTCGTAGGGAAGATGGATCGTGCAACCGGCCTCGTCGGCGGCATCCATGATCTTGCGGACGGTGTCGGTCAGGTCGTGCTCGCACAGGCTCTTGCCCACGTCCACGCCGTTGGCGGCGAGGAAGGTGTTGGCCATGCCCCCGCCGATGATCAGGTGCTGCACCTTGCGGCTGAGGTTTTCCAGCACTGCCAGCTTGGTGGAAACCTTCGCCCCGCCAACGACGGCAGCAACCGGCGGCGTGGGGTTGCCGAGCGCCGCGTCGAGCGCCTCCAGTTCCTTCTGCATCGCGCGTCCGGCATAGGCCGGCAGCACGTGGGCCAGCCCCTCGGTCGTCGCATGAGCGCGGTGCGCGGCGGAGAAAGCATCGTTGACGTAGAAATCGGCGTTGGCGGCGATGGCAGTGGCGAACTGCGGATCGTTGGCTTCCTCGCCCGGCCAGAAACGGGTGTTCTCGAGGATGCCGATATCGCCGTCGCTCAGAATGTCGAGCGACTGCGCCACTACGGGGCCCTGAACTTCCGAGATGAACATCACCTCGCGGTCCAGGACCTCTTCCACCGCGCCCTGCACGTAGCTGAGCGACATGGTGGAGTGGCGTTCACCCTTGGGCCGCCCGAAGTGGGCGAGCAGCAGCACTTTCGCACCCCGCCCGCTCAGTTCCAGGATGGTCGGCGCGACGGCCTTCACGCGGGTGAGATCGGTGGCCCTGCCTTCCTTCATCGGCAGGTTCAGGTCCACACGCACCAGCGCGCGCTGGCCCGAAAGGTCTTCGGGCAGATCGTCGAGGGTCTTGAACGCGGCCATGGCGGTCTTTCCTAAAGGAACTTCGCCATCACGCCCGCAGTGTCGATCATGCGGTTCGAGAAGCCCCATTCGTTGTCATACCAGCTGACCACGCGCGCCAGCTTGCCTTCGAGGACGGCGGTTTCCAGCGAGTCCACGGTGGACGATGCCGGGTGGTGGTTGAAATCCTGGCTGACGAGCGGCTTCTCAGTATAGTCGAGCACGCCCTTCATCGGACCGGTGGCTGCGGCCAGCAGGGCCTTGTTCAGTTCTTCCGCACTCGTATCGCGGCTGGGCGTGAAGACCAGGTCGATCAGCGAGACGTTGGGCGTGGGTACGCGCACGCTGGAGCCGTCGAGCTTGCCTGCCAGTTCGGGCAGCACCAGACCCACCGCGCGGGCCGCGCCGGTGGTGGTGGGGATCATGTTCTGTGCCCCGCCGCGCGCCCGGCGCATGTCGGAATGCATCTGGTCGAGCATGCGCTGGTCGTTGGTGTAGCTGTGGATCGTGGTCATGAAACCGCGCTCGATACCCACCGTCTCGTGCAGCACCTTGGCCACCGGAGAGAGGCAGTTGGTGGTGCAGCTGGCGTTGGATACGATCACGTCGTCCGCCGTCAGCACGTCGTGGTTCACGCCGTAGACCACGGTGGCCGAGACGTTCTTCGCCGGAGCCGAGATCAGCACGCGCTTGGCACCAGCCTTCAGGTGCGGTTCGGCGGCCTCGTGGCTCTGGAAGAAGCCCGTGCACTCCAGCACGATGTCGACGCCCATGTCCTTGTGCGGCAGGTTGCCGGGATCGCGCTCGCTGGTGACGGCGATGGTCTTGCCGTTGATCACCAGGTTGCTGCCGTCGACTTCCACCGTGCCGGGGAAACGGCCGTGGGTGCTGTCGAAGCCGAACAGCAGGGCATTGGCATCGGTATCGGCCAGGTCGTTAATCGCGACCAGTTCGAAGTCGTGGTCGTCCCGCTCCAGCAGGGCGCGCGCAACGAGGCGCCCGATGCGTCCGAAACCGTTGATTGCAACCTTGGTCGCCATGGTAATTACTCCTGCTTAGTCGTTCAGTTTGTTCTTGATTTCGGGCACGATGGCGTCGGCGGTGAGGCCGAACTTTTCGAACAGGTCGGGTGCCGGGGCGGACGCGCCGAAGCGATCGATCCCGAAGTTGAGGCCGTTCGACATGGTGTAGCGTTCCCAGCCGAACGTCGTGCCGGCCTCGATCGATACGCGCATGATCTCCGACGGCGGAACATTGGGCAGAATGTCCTCGCGGTAGGCGGCGTCCTGCTCGTCGAACAGTTCGGCGCAGACCATCGAGACGACGTCGCAGCCCACTCCGTCCTTCTCCAGTCGCGCGGCGCATTCCAGCGCCAGGTGAACCTCGGACCCGGTGGCGATCAGGATCACGCGGCGCTTGTTGCCGGCCCGCTTCAGGCGGTAGGCGCCCTTGCGGCTCATGTCCTTCTCGTCGGGCGAGTTACGGACCTGCGGCAGGCCCTGGCGGCTGAGCGCGATGACGGAGGGGCGATCCTTCTGCTCCAGCGCGATCTGCCAGCACTCGGCGGTTTCCACCCGGTCGGCCGGGCGCATCACCAGCAGATTGGGCATGGCGCGCAGCGATTGCAGGTGCTCGATCGGCTGGTGCGTGGGGCCGTCCTCGCCCAGCCCGATGCTGTCGTGCGTCATCACGTAGATCACGCGCACCTGCTGCAGGGCCGAGAGGCGGATGGCGCCGCGGGCATAGTCGGTGAAGATCAGGAAGGTGCCGCCGTAGGGGATGATCCCCCCGTGCAGCGCCATGCCGTTCATCGCCGCCGACATGCCGAATTCGCGGATGCCGTAGTAGACGTAGCGGCCCGAGTAATCGTCCGCCGTGAACGCGGTAATGCCGCCCGCCTTGGTGTTATTGGAGCCGGTCAGGTCGGCGCTGCCGCCAACCATCTCGGGCACCAGCGGATTCAGCACGTCGAGCGCGTTCTCGCTGGCCTTGCGGGTAGCGAGCTTTTCCGCGCTCTCCAGCCACTTGCCGAAGGTGCGCGCAGCCTGTTCGCCGTCCGGCAGATCGCCCGCCATGCGGCGCAGGAATTCGCTCTTGTGATCCGAGCCATTGCAACGGCCCTGCCATTCGCGATGTGCCTCGCCGCCGCGCTTGCCGGTGGCGAGCCAGTCCTCGCGAATATCGTCGGGCACCACGAAGGGCGAATGATCCCAGCCCAGTTCCTTTCGCGCGGCGGCCACTTCGTCGTCGCCCAGCGGCGAGCCGTGGGTGGCGCTGGTGCCCTGCTTGTTGGGGGCGCCCTTGCCGATGACGGTGGTGCAGCGCACCAGGGTGGGATACTCGGTCTCGGCCACGGCAGCATCCAGCGCACGGCGGATCGAAGCATGATCGTGCCCATCGCATTCCACCACGTGCCAACCGGTGGCACGATAGCGGGCGGGAATATCCTCCGACGAGGACAGGTCGACGCGACCGTCGATGGTGATGTTGTTGTCGTCCCACAGCACGATAAGCCGGCCCAGCTTCAGATGTCCGGCAAGGCCGATCGCCTCGTGGTTGATGCCTTCCATCAGGCAGCCGTCGCCGGCGATCACCCAGGTGCGGTGATCGACCAGGTCGTCGCCGAATTCGGCGTTGAGGTGGCGCTCGGCCATCGCCATGCCCACGGCCATGGCCAGACCCTGCCCCAGCGGACCGGTGGTGGCTTCAACGCCGTCGAGCAGGAAGTTTTCCGGGTGCCCGGCGCACGGGCTGTTCAGCTGGCGGAAGTTCTTGATGTCTTCCAGCGTGGGGGCATCGTAGCCGGAAAGGTGCAGCAGCGAGTAGATCAGCATCGAACCGTGCCCGGCGGACAGCACGAAGCGGTCGCGGTCGGGCCAGTGCGGGTCCTTCGGATCGAACTTCAGGTAGTCGTCCCACAACACGGTCGCCACGTCGGCCATGCCCATCGGCATGCCGGGATGGCCCGAGTTGGCCGCCTGCACGGCATCCATCGACAGGGCGCGGATGGCGTTGGCCATGTTGGTAAGGCGGGCGGTATCGTCGCTCATGCAAGTGCCTCCTTGCGAGTGCCGCGCAAACTGCGGCGATTCGGTTGTGGGCTGTGTGGTGGGGGCGGCGTTGAAGGTCAAGCAAGACCCCCTTGTCATTTGATAAGCCGCCATTGCCAGGCACTCCGCTGGCCGAGAGTTATTCACAGCTTGCCGGTGCAACTCTTTGCCGCCGCGCCATTAGGGGGTAATTCCCTGCAGATGGAAGGCGACCGCATCTCTAGGGCGCTGGCCCGGATCGACGCGGCCTCGGCTCGGATCGAGGCTGCCGTGGCGCGTCGCCAGCCCGCATCAGCCCCTTCCGACCCCGATCTGCAGGCGCGCTACGATCGCCTGCGAGACGAGGCGAAGGGCGCGCTTGCCGAAGTCGACGCGCTTATTGAGTCGCTGTCGTCATGAGCACCAGCAACGTCACACTGGATATCGCCGGGCGCAAATACACGATCGCCTGCGCGCCCGGAGAGGAACGGCATATCGAGGAACTTGGTGCCTCGATCAGCCGGAAGCTTAGCGAACTCGACATGCTGAAGGGCCAGTCGCCCGACCGCGTCCTGCTCTACGCCGCACTGCTGCTGGCCGACGAGCTGCACGAGGCGAAAAGCGGCGCTGCAAAGGCGGACGAGACGGCTCCTTCCGCCGATACCGGCCATGACACTGTTCGGGCCGAAGCGCTGGAAAATCAGGCCGAACGGCTTGAGGCGCTCGCATCGCGTCTTGAGAGTGAGGCTGCGACCTCCTAAATAGGTCGTGGCGGGACTGCCCGGCACGAGCCGTTTGCGAAAATCCCTGAGGCTATAAGCAATCCAAGGGAGCTGTCCCTGCCCGGCCCACCGGTTCGGCCGTGGGGTCGGTGCATACGGCGCCCACCTGACGTTGAGGCGTCAGAGGATTTCCCGGAAAACGACCCATGGTGGTTCCGCCACTCCCACCCGAATGATGACGTGATGCGGCTGTCCTGCCCGGACAGCCAGCGCGGATGCCGTGAAGCCATCGGAAACGTCTTGCCCGAAAAGAAAACGGGCCGGGGGATTGAAATCCCCCGGCCCGCGAATGGCGCATATTGCCTTTATTATCAGGCCATGTGCTCGCTCATGAGTTGCATTTCCGAAGGCGCAACCGCGAAGTTCGAGAACGTGGCAGCGTCGAAGTCGAGAACGTCCGACCCGGCCACTTCGCCCAGCATGTCGTCTACCTTGGCACCGCTGAACTTGGCAACCAACTGTCCGTCGACATAGAGTTCGGCACCGCCCTTGGCGTCCAGCCAGGCGACATCGCCATCGCTGTCGATCTCGATGCTGTCCTTCTTGGCATTGTAGCCCTTCACCTGGTCGACCGAGCCGTCGAAGGTGTCGAAGACGAAGGTGTTGCTCCCTCCGCCGCCAACCAGCATGTCGTTGCCGGCACCGCCATTGAGGATGTCGTTGCCGCCACCGCCGGAGAGGTGATCGTCGCCGGCGCCGCCATCGAGCATGTCGTTGCCGTCGCCGCCCTGGAGGAGGTCATCGCCGTCACGACCCATCAGAGCGTCATCGCCTTCGTTACCGAACAGCTTGTTGGCGTATTCGTTGCCGATCAGGACGTCGTCGCCCGCACCGCCGGAAGCGTTTTCGATCACGACAGAGTTGGCGATGGTGTAGCCGCCGTAGATTCCATCCACGAAGGACACGACACCGCCACCTGTCGGCGTGTAGTCGAGCGTCGCTGCAAGCAGGTCGATACGCACGTCGGCATCACCGTCGTAACGGATTTCGTCCGTGCCGCCGGTATCCCAGATCGTCATGTAGGAAGCGTCTTCCTGCACATCGACCAGCGTATAGACGTCATCGCCGGTGTTGTGCTCGTGAACGCCATAGCGATCCTGCAGCACAGCGATGTCGAAGGCTCCCAGCGTCTCGCTCCAGCCGTCACCGCGGGTTGCGGCCGAATAGGTCCGCTCGCCGTCCGGATGGGTAATCCAGGCATCGTTGTAGGACATCACAGTGTAGACACCCTGGTTCAGATCGTAGATGCCGAGCGAGGCGCTGTTGCCCACGCCGAGCATGATTTCCGAACCGCCGCCCCGGTCATGCGGGTGTGCAACGCCGTGCGCGTGGCCGAACTCGTGCAGCACCACGGCATAGGAGAAGCCGCCCGGATCGAGGCTGGCCGGATCCGACCCGAAACCGCCGCTGCGCAGGTTGAAGGTGCCGACGCCGGAAAGGTCGCCGTATGCCACGTCATCCTGCGGGTAGAAGCGTGCACCGAAGACCAGGTTCTCGGTCGTCGCCAGGCGGAACTGGGCGATATCCTGGTCATCTGTCTGCACGTAGGTGAGACCGGTGATCGGTGTGTAGTGCGTCTGCAGCGAATGCATCACGGCGTCGATCTGGTACTGCTGCCAGCCGAAGGTTTCCATTTCCAGCGTCTCGTCCGACGGATCGGCCTGACCGAAATTCTCGCCAGCTTCGCCGAAGTAGACGTAGTTCGTCGGCACGCCGTTGACCTCGATCGGCTCGACGTTGGCTGCGCTATCCCAGTCGAGGGACTCGAGCGGATCGTACTCGTTCGGATCAAGAATGTTCACGTCGAGCGTGTAGCCACCCGTTCCGTCAAAAGGAATTGTCGCGACGTAGAGAGTGGTGTCCTCTTCGGCGAAGTAGCTGAGTGCGCTCTCGTAATTGAGGTTCTGGGCAATCAGGACGCCCGAGCTGTCATACAGCTGCAGGCGGCCGATATTCTCACCGGGCTCGCCGTCCCAATCGGCAGCCCCACTAATGCCGCCGGCATAGGTCAGCGAGTAGAGCTGCCCCGCGGAAACATCGAGGGTGTAGACGTCCACATCGCCAGGCGTGTCGATGTAGGCGTAATTGGTGCCTTCGTTCAGGGAGAACGTGGTCGCGAACGAGTTCGGCGCATCGTGCGCGATGTCCTGCGTCCATTCCACGATCGTGTAGTCGCCGGTATCGAAGCCGGAAATTCCGACCGTTTCGTACCAGGAGGTGGCAGCGAGGTAGTAGGTGCCGCTCACGGCCGCGGTGAAGGTGATCTGCGAGGTGACGCCGATACCGCCGTCGTCATCGATCTGAAGAACGTTCAGGTCGCCATCGAGCAGCGCCAGGTACGGATCGATGATGCCGCCAACATCGGTGCCGCGCTACGACCAGGAATAGGTCGTGCCAGCAGTCAGTTCGATGGCGATCAGGTCCTCGCCGCCGCCAGCATCACCAAGGGTTCCGCCGTAGGTCATGCCATTGGGATGGGTATCGATTACACCGGGAACCTGGGCGGCCAGCGCCGACCAGTCGAAATTGAAAATGTAGCTCTGGTCATCGACGGGCCGAGAGATTTCGTCGCCAAAGAATTCGTCCCAACCGGAACGCAGATAAGTTTCAGCCATGCCAAGGAGTCCCCGTGATCCACCCTCCCCATGAAGGCGGTGATTCTGTTAAGTCAGCACAGTTTGGTTTCAACTGCAATTGACTTTAGGATTATCTTCAGTAACTTTATTATAGAAATTGCGTAATAACTGACGCTTGGCGCCCATTTCCGGAGAGAGGTCTGTTTATGCCCAGATTCGGGTCCTTTCTGCTTCTGCTGGCCCCTGTCGCTTGCGCGAATGCAGACCAGCAGAACGGGAAATTCGAGAGCACCATGCACCAGTCAGAAGACCATCCGGCCGGCGAAGGAATCGCCAATCTGCCTTTTTCGCGCGGGCGCACATTCGCGACGCTCGATGCCTATCTCGCCTACCTCGAGCAGTATAACGGTCCGATCGACATGCCTTGGTGGCGCGAAATCTCGCCTGGGGTCTACCGGCAGCAGCTCTACATCGCGAACCTGGATGTCGAACCGGAAACCGCGACGCGGGCCGAGCTCGAAGAGCGATTTGGATTTACCGACTCGCGCTGAGATCGACGGTGGGTCCTTGGGTTCGCAAGGCGGGCAGTTCGAGGCACCTCTCATTGGAGCTGACGGCGCCGCCCAGAAAGGCCGAAGTCTCGACTTTGCACATTCCGGACGGCAAAGGGGCGCAATGAACGATATTGCCGAACAGAAAGCCGCCTTGCGGAAGCTGATGCGCAAAGCGCGGCGCGAACATGCCGCCGCATTGCCCAAGGAAGTGAGCGCGCTGGTGTTTCGCCAGCCGCCCGCCCCGGTGCAGGAGCTGGTTCCCGCAGGCGCGACTATCGGTCTCTACCGCGCCGGTACGGGGGAAGCCCCGGCAGGCGGCTATGCGCGTTACTTCATGGAAGCCGGGCACCGCATCGCCCTGCCCCGCATCGGCAAGCTGGACGACCCGATGACCTTCCACGTCCACACCGATCCCTATGGCGAGAGCGATCTCGAGGAAGGCCGCATGGGCCTCATGCAGCCAGCCGCGTCGGCACAGGTCGTGGAGCCGGAGGTGCTGTTCATGCCGCTGGTGGGCTTTACCGAGCGAGGGGACCGGATCGGCCAGGGCGGCGGGTTTTACGACCGCTGGCTGGCCGCCCATCCCGATACGCTGGCCATCGGCATGGCGTGGGACGTGCAGCGCGTGGACGAGTTGCCGACCGAGGAGCATGACATGCCGCTGGCCGCGATCATCACCCCTACCCGCATCTACGGCCCGTTCTGATGCGCACCGAGCCCACCTGGAGGATACCCGTAGGGATCCTGGCGCTGCTGGCGGGACTCGGCATTTACGCCCTGCTCGTGGCGCTGGTCGCGCCGCCACTGATCGGCGACTGGCCGACCGGGGCGCAGACGCTGGTGTACATCGTGCTGGGGGTGATCTGGGTAAGGCCCCTGCGCCGTTTCCTGATCTGGATGGAAACGGGCCGCTGGGGTTGAGCGTTCCGGCGTCATGCCCGAACTTCCCGAAGCCGAAGCCAATCGCCGCCGCATCGCCGACAAGTGCCTGAACCGCACGATCGAGGAAGCGGTTCTGGGCGATAACGTAACCTACATCGAACTGCCCGGCGACAACGAGCGGGGCCGGCTTGCCGGTCGCCAGTTCACCGAAACGCATCGACACGGCAAGCTGATCTTTGCCGGATCGCAAACAGGCCCCTGGATCTGCGTTCACCTGGGCATGACCGGAAGCCTGATACCTTTTGACGAGGGAAAGGACGAACAGCCGAGCGCGACCAAGTTCCTCGTCCGATTCGAGGGCGAACGGCGGCTGGCCTTTCGTTGTCCACGCAAGCTCGGATGGGTTCGCGTGATCGATTCCCCGGAGGAGGAGATCGCGCGGATCGGTTTCGGTCCCGATGCGATGGAGATCGACGAGGATGCCTTCGTCGAGGTTATCGGCGAAACGAACGGGGCGGTGAAATCTGCGCTGATCGAGCAGAAGAAGATCGCCGGGATCGGCAACCTGTGGTCGGACGAAATCCTTTTCGAAGTGGGCGTGATGCCCGATCGCAAGGCAAGTGAGCTGGACGAGAAAATCCTGCACAAGATGCACGGCGTCATGCGCGACAAGCTGAGCGCGGTGCTGAAGACCAATGCAGACTATTCGCAGCTGCCCGATGCCTGGCTCGTCCGGCACCGCGAGAAAGGCGCCGAGTGCCGCAAGTGCGGCGGCACGATCCGCAACAAGACCGTGGGCGGCCGCAGTGCATACTACTGCGACAGCCATCAGGAATGAAGGAATAAGGTCCCAAGTGGCGCGAGTGACGGGACTTGAACCCGCGACCTTCGGCGTGACAGGCCGACACTCTAACCAACTGAGCTACACCCGCGCATATTGAGCGGCTAGCGCCTCTTGGGAGCCGCGCATCTAGTAGAGGGTCCTCACCCTGTCAACACACCAGAAGCGGCTTTTTGGACTATCTTCAGATAACCCCGGTCATCCGGCCAGAATCGTGGCCGGCGCCTCCAGTTTCTTCTTCAATTCCTGCACGAAAGCAGCCGCATTGTAGCCATCCACGACGCGGTGATCGCAGCTGATCGAAATGTTCATCAGCTTGCGCTTCGCAATCGTTTCGCCGCCGTTTCCATCGGGCACGAACATGGGTCTCTCGACTATGCGATTCGGACCGATGATGGCCACTTCCGGCCGGTTGATGACCGGTGTCGTCGCCACCCCGCCCAGCGGGCCGAGCGAGGTTATCGTAAGCGTGGAGCCGGACAGCTCTTCCGACTTGGCGGAGCCGTTTCGCGCTGCCTCGGCAAGTCGCGTGATCTCCTGCGCAAGCTGCCACAGGTTCATGCCCTGCGCGTTGCGGATGACGGGCACCATCAGGCCATTGTCGGTCATCGTCGCCATGCCGAGGTGCACCGCCCCGTGGCGGGTGACCACGCGCGCCTCGTCGTCGAAACGGGCGTTTATCATGGGAAAATCGGGCAGCGTCTTGCAGATCGCGGTGATCAGCAGCGGCAGCATGGTGAGCTTGGGACGCTCGCCCCGGTTCGCATTCAACTGCGCGCGGGTTTCCTCCAGCGCAGTAACGTCGGTTTCCTCGACGTAAGTGAAGTGCGGGATATTGCGCTTGGACGCCGCCATGTTCTCGGCGATGCGCTTCCGGAGGCCGATAACCCTGATCTCCTCGTCCGCGCGTGCGGGGCCGGCGCCGGAATAGCCGCCGGAATAGGAGATGAAGGCGTCGAGGTCGGCGTGGCGTATGCGGCCGTCCTCGTGCGGCTTTACCTGCGCCAGATCGATGCCCAGGTCCTTCGCCCGCTTGCGCACTGCCGGGCTGGCAAGCACCTTTGTCTCGGCAGCGGCCGGAGCCGGTGCGGGGGTCGGAGCAGGCGCCGGTTCGGGTGCCGGCGGAGGCGTGGGCTTGCCCTCCACCGCCTTCGCGGCATCTTCCTGGTCGGAAGGATCGGGATTTTCCACCTCGATCCGCTCCTCGACCTCGTCGTCCTTCGGTGCCGGCGCGCCGTCAGCATCCGCCGCGGCCTCGTTCTCTTCCAGAACGTCGTCGGGGATTTCGCCCTCGACCTCGATAACCACCAGCATTCCGCCGATGGCCACCGTGTCGCCTACCTCGCCCGCGACTTCCAGGACCTTGCCCGCGACCGGGCTTTCCATCTCGACCGTCGCCTTGTCGGTCATCATGTCGGCCAGCTGGCCGTCTTCCTCGATCGTGTCGCCGGGCTTCACGTGCCAGGCGACGATCTCGGCCTCGGCAATGCCTTCGCCGATGTCGGGCAGGTTGAAGGTGAACTTGGGCATGTGCGTCAGTCCTGCAAAAGCTTGTCGATGGCCTCGCCGATGCGGACGGGACCGGGAAAGTAAGCCCATTCCAGGCTGTGCGGATAGGGCGTGTCGAAACCCGTCACCCGCTCGATGGGCGCTTCGAGGTGGTAGAAACAGCGTTCCTGCACCAGCGCGCTCAGCTCCGAGCCGAAGCCCGAGGTACGCGTGGCCTCGTGCACGATCATGCAGCGGCCGGTCTTGCGCACCGACTCCTCGATCGCCTCGATATCCAGCGGCACCAGGGTGCGCAGGTCGAGGATCTCGGCGTTCACGCCCTTCTCGCGCGTGACGCTTTCCACCACGTGCACCATCGTGCCGTAGGCAAGGATGGTCATGGCGTCGCCCTCGCGCACAGTGCGCGCCTTGCCGAGCGGAATGCGGTAATGCCCCTCGGGCACCTGCGCCTCGGCAAAGCCCTTCCAGCTCTTGGCGGGCTTGTCGTAATAGCCGTCGAAGGGGCCGTTGTAGATGCGCTTGGGCTCGAAGAAGATGACCGGGTCGTTATCCTCGATGCAGCTGATCAGCAGGCCTTTCGCATCGTAGGGCGTGGATGGGATCACCGTCTTCAGGCCGGAGACGTGTGTGAAGATCGATTCCGGCGACTGCGAGTGAGTCTGTCCGCCGAAGATGCCGCCGCCAAACGGGCTGCGCACCGTCATCGGCGCGATGAATTCCGCCGCAGAGCGATAGCGCAGGCGGGCGGCTTCCGAGATCAGCTGGTCGAGACCGGGATAGATGTAATCGGCGAACTGGATTTCCGGCACCGGGCGCAGGCCATAGGCGCCCATGCCCACGGCGACGCCGATGATCCCGCATTCGGAGATCGGCGTGTCGAACACGCGGGTCTTGCCGTATTTCTCCTGCAGGCCGGCGGTGCAGCGGAACACGCCGCCGAAATAGCCGATATCCTCACCCAGCAGGATCACGTCGTCATCGCGTTCCAGCATGTTGTCGAGCGCGGAATTGATCGCCTCGATCATGTTCATCTCGCGCGTTTCGCCGGCGTGCTTCGCCTCGCCGGTCTGGCGCTCCTGATCCATCGTTTCGGCGGGAGGCGTCATTCGGGTCGTCCTTCGGGAAACTTGATCTTGCGCTCGCGGATCGCCTGGTCGGCCTGCTCTTCCAGGTGCCAGGGAAGCTCCTCGAACACGTCCTCGAACATGGTGTGGAACGGGTGGTGCAGTCCGTGGCCCAGGATGCCGTTCTTCTCGGCCTGCTTCATCGCGGCGCGAACGTGCTCGTCGAGCTCCTTGTCCATCGCCTCCTGCTGCTCCTCGGTCCACTCGCCCAGGTGGATCAGGTGGTTCTTCAACCGCATGACCGGATCGCCGAGCGGCCATTCCTCACGCTCCTCGGCGCTGCGGTAGGCGCTTGGATCGTCCGAGGTCGAGTGCCCCTCGGCGCGGTAGGTGAAGTGCTCGATCAGCGTCGGTCCGCCATTGGCGCGGGCGCGGTCGGCGGCCCAGCGTTCGGCGGCGAACACCGCCAGCGGATCGTTGCCGTCCACGCGCAGACCCGCCATGCCGTAGCCGATGGCGCGAGCGGCGAAAGTCGCCCGCTCTGACCCGGCAAAGCCCGAGAAACTGGAAATAGCCCACTGGTTGTTGATCACGTTGAAGATCACCGGCGCGTTGTAGACCGTGGCGAAAGTGAGCGCGGAGTGGAAGTCGCCCTCCGCGGTGCTGCCCTCGCCCACCCAGGTCGCGGCGATGCGGGAATCGCCCTTGCTGGCGCTGGCCATGGCAAAGCCCGTCGCCTGCGGCAGCTGCGTGGCGAGGTTGCCGGAAATCGAGAAGAAGCTGTGCTCGCGCGAGCAATACATGATCGGCAGCTGGCGGCCCTTCAGCTTGTCGGCCCTGTTCGAGTAGATCTGGTTGATCATCTCGGTCAGCTCATAGCCGCGGGCGATCAGGCAGCCCTGCTGGCGATAGCTGGGAAAGATCATGTCGTCGCCTGCCAGCGCGTGAGTGGCGCACACGCTGGTCGCCTCCTCGCCGGTACACTTCATGTAGAAGCTGGTCTTGCCCTGCCGCTGGGCGCGATACATGCGATTGTCGAAGGCGCGCACCAGCGCCATTTCGCGCAACATGGAGCGGAGGGTGTCGGCATCGAGACGCGGATCCCAGGGGCCATGCGCCTGGTTGTCGTCGCCCAGCACGCGCACGAGATCGTTGCACAGCGGGAAGGTTTCCTTCGCCTCGCACGATTCGTCAGGGCGCGGCTGCTTGCCGGCCTCCCCCACGTCGAGATGGCCGTAATCCACCGTGTCGCCGGGGCGATAGCGCGGTTCGGGCACGTGAAGGGCAAGCTTCGGGCGGTTGCTCCCCTCGATATTGCCGCTCTTTGCCATTGTCGTCTCCCGGACAGGTACCTTGGACATCAAGGCCCGGCCTTTATTGGTTTCACCTGAAACCGTCAACGCGCGAGAGAACGCTCGCGAACGGCCTATACCGCCACGGGGGCCTTCAGCGCGCCCTGCGGCTGATAATCGCGCACCTCGAAATCCTCGAACCGGTAGTCGAAAATCGTCTCGGGCTGCCTTGTAATGGCAAGCTTCGGCGTCCCGTCGGGTTCCCGCTGCAACTGCGCCTCCACCAGATCGGCGTGATTGAGGTAAAGGTGCGTGTCGCCGCCGGTCCATACCAGTTCGCCGGGAAGAAGGCCGGTCTGCGCCGCCATCATCCGGGTCAGCAGCGCGGCGCCGAAGAGGTTGAACGGAAGCCCCAGCGCCACGTCGCAGCTGCGCTGGTAGAGCAGGCAGTTGAGGCGAGCCCCCTCACCCTCCCCCGCGACATGGAACTGATAGGTCTTGTGGCACGGCGGTAGAGCCATCCGGTCCAGCTCGGCCACGTTCCAGCCCTCGATGATATGGCGGCGGCTGCCGGGATTGGTCTTCAGGCTTTGCACCACCTGCGCCACCTGATTGATGCCGGGTCCCTTCTCGTAGCGACCGTCGGGCCCGTACTGGAACGTCGGCCAGTCCACCCACTGCTTGCCGTAGACGGGGCCGAGGTCGCCCCAGTTCTTCGCAAAGGCCTCGTCCGCCACGATGCGCGCTTCGAACTCGGCCTGATCGATATCCTCGCCGCTCGCCTGTCTGTACTTCGCCAGCGGCCAGTCGCTCCAGATGGTGACGCCCTGCTGCAGCAGCGGGCGGATGTTGGTCTCCCCGGTGAGGAACCACAACATCTCCTTCGCCGCCGCCTTCCAGTAAACGCGCTTGGTGGTGAGCAGCGGAACGCGATCCTCGCCGAGATCGAACCGCAGCATGGTGCCGAAGATCGAGCGTGTGCCCACGCCCGTGCGATCCATCCGCTCGTCGCCGTGCTCCCAGATATGGCGCATCAGCTCGAGGTATTGCCATTCGGGGTGGCGGCGCGGAGTCGAAGTCATGTCCGGCTCGCTACCATCAGCAGGGGCGCAAGGCCAAGGTCACACCCGGTGATAATCGCGGTACCATTCCACGAAGCGGGGAAGACCTTCGGCAATGTCGGTGGTGGGCTTGTAGCCCAGGTCGCCGCTGATCGCATCGATATCGGCATAGGTCCGCACGACATCGCCGGGCTGCATCGGCTGCCAGTCGATCTCGGCCTTCTTGCCGCAGGCATCTTCTAGGATGGAAATCAGGTCCAGCAGCTTTTCCGACCGGTTGTTGCCGATGTTGTAGATGGCGTGCGGCTTGGTGGAACCGCCCGCCTTGGCCGCGCCGTCATCGGCCGGGGCATTGTCCAGCACCGCCTGAACGCCGGCCACGATATCGTCGACATGGGTGAAATCGCGCCACATCTCGCCCTCGCGGAAGACCGGGATCGGCTCTCCGGCCAGGATCTTCCGGGTGAATATCCAGTAGGCCATGTCGGGCCGGCCCCAAGGGCCGTAGACGGTGAAGAAGCGCAGGCCGGTCAGCGGTATGCGATAGAGATGGGCGTAGGTCTCGCTCATCAGTTCGTCCGCTTTCTTCGTGGCGGCATATAGCGACACGGGGTGGTCCGTCCGGTCGTCAACGCTGAAGGGCACCTTGTCGTTGCCGCCGTAGACGCTGGAGGAACTGGCATAGACCATGTGCTCCACATCGCGGTGGCGGGCCAGTTCCAGCATGTTGGCATGCCCTACCAGGTTGGACTGCACGTAGGCGGCCGGGTTCTCCAGCGAATAGCGGACACCAGCCTGCGCGCCGAGGTGCACGATGCGGTCGATCGTCTTTCCTTCCAGCGCCCTCGTCACCGCATCCATGTCGGCGAAATCGAGCTTCTCGAAGGTGAAATCGCCGCCCTTTTCCTGCAGCCGGGCCAGCCGGGCGTGTTTCAGCGCGGGGTCGTAATAGTCGTTCAGATTGTCGAACCCGATCACGTTGTCGCCGCGCGCCAGAAGGCGTTCCGCCAGCGCCGCGCCGATGAAACCCGCCGCACCCGTTAGCAAGACCTGCATGCCTCAAATCTCCTTTGGGCACGATCGCCCCCCTGATGACGCCGCGGTTGCCATTCGCGCCGTCCGATGCCCCTGCCTAGTGACAGGGCGAGGCGCGTTGCGCAATGCGTGAAACAGGCCTTGCCAGCACGAAGCGCCAACCCTATAGGGCCGCCTCTGCCTCGCGGGGGTCCGTCCCTCGCACGCACCGGTCGGGGAGTAGCTCAGCCTGGTAGAGCACTGTCTTCGGGAGGCAGGGGCCGGAGGTTCGAATCCTCTCTCCCCGACCAACTTTCGTCAGCAAGGCCATAAGAAGCACGAATGGCGGAGGCGGAATTCCGCCCTTGTGTGCCCCGTTCCGGCGCGTCACCCCTTGTAATCGAACCGCAACATCGCCATTGGGGCAGCGCTGCTGGTCATAAACGGAAATCGATGAACTTCACCCATCCCTTCCTTGACGGAGACGGTGACGACAAGCTGCACGAAGAGTGCGGCGTGTTCGGCATCATTGGCGCGTCCGATGCTTCCGCCGCCTGTGCGCTGGGGCTGCACGCCCTGCAGCACCGCGGGCAGGAAGCCGTCGGCATCACCAGTTTCGACGGCGCGGAGTTCTTTACCCGCCGCGGGCTGGGCCATGTCGCCGACAATTTCTCGTCCGAAGAATCGATCGCCGAACTGCCCGGCCACATGGCCGGCGGTCACGTGCGCTATTCCACCACCGGCGGATCGGGCATGCGCAACGTGCAGCCGCTGTATGCGGACCTTGCGAGCGGCGGCTTTGCCGTCGCGCACAACGGCAACATCTCGAACGCCATGAAGCTGCGCCAGGAACTGGTCAGCAAGGGCGCGATCTTCCAGTCCACATCCGATACGGAAGTAATCATCCACCTGGTCGCCACCAGCCGCTATCCCACCATGCGCGACAAGCTGGTGGACGCGCTGCGCCTGGTGGAAGGTGCCTATGCGCTGATCGTGATGACACCCAAGGGCATGGCAGCCTGCCGCGACCCGATGGGCATCCGGCCGCTGGTGATGGGCAAGCTCGGCGATGCCACGGTGTTCGCCAGCGAGACCGTCGCACTCGACGTCGTCGGCGCCGAATTCACCCGCCAGGTGGACCCCGGTGAATTCATCGAGGTGGATTTCGACGGCACGATCCGTTCGCACCGGCCTTTCGGCGAGACCCGCCCGCGTCCGTGCATATTCGAGCACGTCTATTTCAGCCGGCCCGATTCCATCTTCAACAAGCGAAGCGTCTACGAAAGCCGCAAGAACATCGGTGCCGAACTGGCGCGCGAGGCTCCTTGCGATGCTGACCTGGTCGTGCCCGTGCCCGACAGCGGCGTTCCCGCCGCCATCGGCTACGCGCAGGAAAGCGGCATCCCGTTCGAGCTCGGCATCATCCGCTCGCACTATGTCGGGCGCACCTTCATCCAGCCCAGCGATGGCGCGCGTCACGCCGGCGTGAAGCGCAAGCACAACGCCAACCGCCTGCTGGTGGAAGGCAAGCGTATCGTGCTGATCGACGATTCCATCGTGCGCGGCACCACCAGCCTTAAGATTGTGCAGATGATGCGCGATGCGGGCGCTGCGGAAGTGCATTTCCGCGTCGCCAGTCCGCCCACCGGACACGGTTGCTATTATGGCGTCGACACGCCGGAGCGATCGAAACTTCTGGCGGGCCGGATGGATCTGAACGCCATGAAGGAGTTCATCCAGGCCGACAGTCTGGCCTTCGTTTCCATCGACGGGCTCTACCGCGCCGTCGGGCTGACGGGCCGCGACAGCGCCTGCCCGCAATACTGCGATGCCTGCTTTACCGGCGAATACCCCACTCCGCTGACCGATCTTTCGGCCCGGCAGGATGCGGAAGCGCAGCTATCCCTCCCGGTCCACAAGGTCGCCTGAATGTCCGATAATGCCGAGACGAAGCCGCTTGCGGGCAAGATCGCGCTTGTCACCGGCGCCAGTCGCGGCATTGGCGCAGCCACTGCCCGCGCGCTGGCCGCCAAGGGCGCGCATGTCGTACTGACGGCGCGCAAGGTGAAGGACCTGGAGGCGGTGGAAGACGATATCCACGACGCCGGCGGCACCTCCACCATCGCCCCGCTGGACCTTACCGATGGCGAGAGCATCGGGCGACTGGCCCAGGCCATCGCCGAGCGGTGGGACAAGCTGGATATCCTGGTGATCTGCGCCGCGCAGATGCCCACCTTGACGCCAGTCACTCAGATCGACGGCAAGCAGTTCAACCAGGCGTTGACGCTGAACGTGCTGGCGACGCAGGCGCTGCTTGCGGGTTTCGATCCGCTGCTCAAGCGCTCGAAGAACGGGCGGATCATCGGCCTCACCAGCTCCGTAGGTGCGAACCCGCGTCCGTTCTGGGCTGCCTACGGCGCCAGCAAGGCGGCGTTCGACAACCTGCTTGAATCGCACGGCCAGGAAGTGGAGCGCATTTCCGAGACCCGTGTCGCCATCGTCGATCCAGGTGCGACTCGCACCGACATGCGCGCCCGCGCCTACCCTGGCGAAGATCCCGAAACGGTGAAGCCTCCGCAGGTCGTGGGAGAGCGGATCGCGGAAATGCTGGTGGAAGATTTCCCCAATCTCCACCGCGAACGAGTGGAAACGTCGCATTAACCACGCATTTTAGGTCCTGTTTAACGCTGCTGGGACATTGTGCGCAAAGGACGCCCCGAAGGGCGGGTTTGACGATACTCCAGCAAACGGGATTTTGCCGCGATGAGCATGCAGAACACCATGGGCCGCTACGATATCGCCGCGCAGGAAGATCGCAGCGCGCCGCGTACCAGGATCATGATCCCCGCCCAGCTGCGCGGATCGGGCATGCGCGCCTTCCAGACGGTCGTGAACGACCTGTCGCTGTCGGGCTTTTCCGCGACGGCGCTGAACCGCATGCATCCCGGCTCCGTCTGCTGGCTGACCCTGCCCGGCCTCGAATCGCTGCAGGCCGAGGTGGTGTGGTGGGAAAACGGCCAGTGCGGCTGTGCCTTCACCAACCTGCTGTCGCCCATCGTCCACGACAATATCCTGGCCCGCTACCGCGGCTAGGATCGCCGGCAGAGGTGACGTGAAAAAAGGGGCGCCGAGGCGCCCCTTTTCTCGTTCCTGATAGCCGTCTTTCGAAGCGCCTCAGCGACGCTCGAATTCCTCGATCAGAGATGTGAGGTGCGCACGGTGCGCCTGCGTTTCCGCGTTGGCGATCGGCGCAGCGGCCAGGGTCTTGATGCGATCGATCCCCGCAAGCGCAGCCGAACGGGCGACATAGTCGTATCCCGGCTGCGATTGAATCCCGCTGGGCGTGGTCTCCGACCCGCCGCCTGCACCCGATGCGATACCGATCAGGCGGGTGAGATATTCAATCTGCAGGTTCTGGCGATAGGTGTTCACCGGCGTCGTGGCGTCGGCATCGAACATGACGCCAGTCAGTTCGCTGACGTAGGTGCTTGCCGGGTAGTCGCCGCCATAGCGCCGCGAATCGGTAAGCCTGGTCAGCACGTTGGGATGCAGCAGGTGGTTCAGCAGCGATCGCTGGATATTCAGCGCCCTGGCATGCGGCTTGGGGTCAACGTTGACGCCGTAGGAATCGAAGCTGCGCCGCTCTACCTGCAGCCGGTTGAGGAAGTTCTCGCCGCCGCTGAAGGCATCCGGCCCGAAGGCGATTCGGTCAAGCACGGCCAGCGCCCGGCGCTGCTCCTGTGCAGGCACGGGAACGAATGGCTCTTCGGCACCCGGCTGACCCACCGCCGCACGGTTGTTGTAGACACCGGCAATCCAGCGCGAGGCCACGTTCGCGGCCACGGCCTTGGCCCCGGTCAGGATCATGTAGCTGTTGTACAGCGCCTGATAGCTATCGCCGGATTCCAGCATTCGATCGGGAAGCACCGCCAGCGTCTGATCGACCAGCATGGCCTGCTGCCCTGCCCAGCCGATGGGATCGTCCGAAAGATCGTCGATCATCACGCGCGGATCGATATGTTGGCCCGGAGCCCGCATGTCGTCCGCATCGTTGCCGAAGGCCAGCGCAGGCTCGGTCGAGCGGGCCAGAATTGCATCGCGCGAATCTTCGCCAGGACGGTAGCCGAACTCGATCGCCCAAAGGTCGTAGGCACCTGGACGAGTGATCGCGAACTGGCCCTGCGTCTGCCCCGGTCGGGCCACGTTGATCGCCGGATACTCCATCACCGAGTTTGTCGGCGGCGTGGCGGTGGAGCCCAGTGCCTGCAAGGACACCGAGTTCGACGAGCGCATGTTGTGATTGAGGCCCAGGGTGTGACCGATTTCGTGCAGCACCAGATAGTAGAGCTCCTGCTCGACCAGCTGGCCCATGACCTCCGGCCCGGCACCTTGCGCCATCAGCACCGCACGCGCGGTCATCATCTTGGCCTGGATGTGGCTGCCCAGCGTGCAGGCCGGTCCGAAATGACCCTGTAGCGGCAGGACACTCGATGCCTCTCCGGCGCCCTGCCACCCTGCGGGAAGACCGGTGGTGTCGAAAATCTCTTCATATTTCAGCCGGTTCGTCAGGTAGACGTATTCCAGCATGATGTCCGCGCCGATGATTTCGCCGGTGCGCGGATTGATGAAGCTGGGCCCGTAACCGCCGAATGGCGGATTGGGCGAGGACGTCCAGCGCAGGACGTTGTAGCGCACGTCGCCCGCGTCCCATTCGGCATCGTCCGGCTGGGTTTCCACGCGGATAGCATTGGTGAAGCCGGCCGCCTCGAAAGCCTCGTTCCAGGCCAGGGCCGCATCGCGGATGGTATCGCGCAATTCGTGCGGCGTGGTGTTTTCGATCCAGAATGTGATCGGCTCCACCGGATCGGACAGAGCCGCGCGAGGGTTCTTCTTTTCCAGCCGCCAGCGAGTGATGACGTCACGATAGGGTGTGAAGGAAGTCGAGGTCAGGTCCGTCGTCTGACTGGTGAAGAAGCCGACCCGGTAATCGTCCATCCGCGGTTCGAACCCGGGTTCCGGCATCTCGAGAAAGGAGTGCTGAACCAGGATGGCGACCGAACGGGGATCGGTAATGTCGGCATTGCCGTAGTTCACCGGTGCCGGATTATCGAACACGTATTCGACGCGAATATCGGTATTTTCGGGAAAGCTGGCGAATTCGGTGATCTGGGACTTGCTGTCCGAAAGCTCGCCCAGGGCAAAGCTGGCGCCGGGTTTCGCATCGGGAGACTGCCAGGGCGTTAGCCTGTGCATGGCCTGGCCTTCCAGCAGCGCATCGGCGGATATCAGCACGCGGCTGCCGTCCTCGCTCTCGGCCTTGATCTCGACATTGCCGATGGGCGCGCGCGAGATGTTGGCATCTGCCGCGCGCGACAGGGCGTTGTCGGGATCGAAGTAGTAACTGGTGTTTACCGCGGCGATCTCGACACGGTCGAACCTGCGGTTGAAGGTTATGATGCGGTTGTCACGAAAATTGCCGCGGAAATGGCCCGCTTCTACCGGGCCGTTCTCCGTGTAGACGAAGTAAATGAACTCGTCGCCGAAGCGGTCGGCGGGGATTTCCAGGAAGACTTCGCCCGTCTCGGTGTTGCGGTAGAGTGGAAACAGGCCGTCGCTCTTTTCGAAGTCCGCGACGAAATCGGAAAGGGTTTCGACCTCCTCCTCTTCGGTCTCGTCCTCATTCTCGCTTTCCTGCGCGTTGGCGCTCGTCGCGGCGATCAGCGCGGCACCCCAAACGGCAAAGCATTTCTTCTTCATGAATTCCCCCAAGAGTGGAACGTCCCGGGGGGAATACTCTTCGCATTTCGCCAGTTATTGCAAGGCGCAAGTGGATGCGAGAGACGAAAGTCGGTTCCTTCAGTCCCGTTCGACGGCCTTCGCCTTGCGGGTGAAAAACATGCCGGTGGTATCCACCACGGCCTTCGACAGGTAGCTGTCACCCTCCAGGCGCTTGAACTGCCGATGTCCGACCAGGAACGTGACGATATCGGCCTGTTCGCGCGCTTCATCCGAAGTTGCGAGGCGCACGTTGTCGAACGCGGCCAGCGAGGCGGGCAAACTGTCGAGATTGGGCTCCACCACCAGCACCTGCGCACCTTCTATCCGGGCAACCTCCTCCACGATTTCCAGCGCCGGGCTTTCGCGCACGTCGTCGACATCGGGCTTGTAGGTGATGCCGTAGCAGGCGATCTTGGGTATCTTGAAGCGGTCCGCCAGCGCGCGGATCTGCGCCACCACGCGGTGCGGCTTGTCGTCGTTCACGAGCCGCGCCGTGCGGATCAGGCGGGCCTCGTCCGGCGCGCTGGAGACGATGAACCAGGGATCGACCGCGATGCAGTGGCCGCCCACACCCGCGCCCGGCATCAGGATGTTCACACGCGGATGCTGGTTGGCCAGCTCGCGCACCTGCCAGATATCGGTGCCCAGCTTCTCGCAGATGATGGACAGTTCGTTGGCGAAGGCGATGTTGACGTCGCGGTAGGCGTTCTCCGACAGCTTGCAGAGTTCGGCGACGCGGCTGTCGGTAACGTAGCAGGTGCCCATGACGAAGCTCTGGTAGAGCCGCGCGGCCTTGTTGGCGCAGGCCATGGTCATGCCGCCAATGATCCGGTCGTTGGAAACGAGCTCACGCAGCATCTGGCCGGGCAGGATGCGCTCGGGGCAATGGCACAGCGCCACGTCAGCCTCGCGGTCCTCGTCGCGGTAGCGCGGGAACGTGAGGTCGGGCCGCTCCTCGGCGAAGATCTCTGCCAGCCGCTCGGTGGAGCCGACGGGAGAGGTGCTCTCGAGGATCACCACGTTGCCCTTTTCCAGCACCGGCGCGATGGTGCGCGCGGCGCGCTCCACGAACGTCATGTCGGGGCCTTCGTCCACCATGGGCGTAGGCACGGCGATCAGGAAGAACTCGGCAGGCTCGGGCCTGGTCGTGGCGCGCAGGCGACCCGTATCCACGGCGGCGGACAGCAGCATCTGCAGGTCCGGCTCCTGGAAATGGGCGCGACCTTCGTTCACGGCCGCGACGACGCCCTCGTTCACGTCGAGGCCTATCACCTCATGACCGCGGCTCGCCAGCATGGCGGCAGTGGGCAGGCCGATATAGCCGAGACCGACGGTGCAGACCTTCATCGGGCTGACGCTTTCACGAAAGCGGCGACGCTGGCGGCAATCTTTTCAGCCGCGGTGCCATCACCGTAGGGGAACACGGGGCGGGCGCGACTGGCGTAAAGGGCATCGTCGGACAGCAACTGGCAGACGCCGCGCACGATGGCATCGACATCCGTGCCGACCAGCGTGGCGACACCTGTCTCCACCGCCTCGGGCCTCTCGGTCACATCGCGCATCACCAGCACCGGCTTGCCCAGCGCTGGCGCCTCTTCCTGAATGCCGCCGCTATCGGTCAGCACCAGGTGCGCGGCCTTCATCAGCGCCACCATCTGCAGGTAATCGACCGGCGCGATCAGGTGCACGTCGGCGCAATCGCCCAGCCGCGCTTCAACCACGTCCTTCACCTGCGGGTTGAGGTGGACTGGATAGACGATCTGCGCGTCGCCGCGCGCGGCAATGGCCTTCAGCGCCTCGCAGATCCGGCCAAAACCCTCGCCGAAGCTTTCGCGCCGGTGGCCGGTGACGAGCACCAGCTTCTTCGCCGGATCGAGATTGACAGGCAGCCCAGCCAATTCGTCGCCCGTCAGCCGTTCGGCAACATGCAGCAGCGCATCGATGCCGGTGTTGCCGGTAACTTCGATACGGCGTTCGCAATCGCGCTCGTTACGGAGATTCTGCGCCGCGCCTGCGGTGGGTGCCCACAGCAATTCGGCCACGGCGTCGATGGAAACGCGGTTATATTCCTCGGGCCATGGCCGCATGATGTCATGACTGCGCAGGCCCGCCTCGACATGCCCGACGGGCACCCTGGCATAGAAAGCGGCCAGCGCAGCCGCCATCGCGCTCGTGGTGTCGCCGTGGACCAGCACCAGGCCTGGCCGGTGCTGCGCGATCAGGCCTTCCATCTCGCGCATCACGCGGGCGGTGATGTCGGACAGGGTCTGTCCCGGCGTCATGAGGTCGAGATCGATGTCGGCCCGTTCGTCGAACACGGCGAAGACCTGGTCCAGCATCTGCCGGTGCTGGCCCGTCGTCACCACCTTCAGGTCGACTTCCGGCACATGGCGCAAGGCGCGAACCACGGGCAGCATCTTGATCGCCTCGGGACGGGTCCCGATGACGAGAAGCACGGGCGTCACCGGATGGGCGCCGACGAGGGGGTCTGGGGACATCTCAACCACGCCCCGGCCCTAGCGAATCCGGGTAAAAACATTGCTACCGGCGCGTTCACCTTCCGGCTTTAGCGGACCATCGGTTCTGCCGGTTCGCCAACCCGCTCGCCCTGCTCCCCGCGCCGCGCATCAACGGCGACCTGCACGGCTTCGTAGAAACGGTTACGCTCCGCCCCTGCCCCGTCGTCGCCGGTGGACTGTCGCCAGTTGGAATTGGTCGCGATCACCAGATTGCGTGCCGGATCGACGAAGATGCCCTGGCCGAAAAGGCCGCTGGCGGCGTAGGCACCGCCGGGATAGGTCCACCACTGGTAGGCATAGCCGCGACCGAAGCGTCCGGTTTCGAACACCGGCGTGGTCGCTTCCTCGAACCAGCCCTCTGGCACCACGCGCTCTCCGCCCGCCATGCCACCGCCCAGGGTGAACAGGCCGAAGCGGGCGAAATCGCGCGTGCTTGCCTGGATGCAGCAACCGGAAATCTCGCTGTCCGTGCTGGAGAGAAGCCATGTCGCGTCCTGCTCCATCCCGAACGGCTGCCACACCTTTTCCGAAAGGTAGTCCGCCAGGGGCTTGCCGGTCGCTTCGCGCACCAGCACGCCAATCAGGTTCGTCTCGCCGGTGTTGTACTGCCAGCGCGTGCCGGGCTCCACCTCACGCGGCAACTGGCGCATGTAGTCCACCAGGGCATCGACGCCTTCCTCGGTCGGCTCGTGCTCGCTGAAGCGGGCGACGTCGCTCTCGGGATCGGAATAGTCCTCGCTCCAGCGCACGCCGCTGCTCATCGTCATCAGCTGGCGAATGGTGACATCGTCGTAGGCGGAGCCCCGCATGTCGGGCAGGTACTTGCTGACGGGATCGTCGAGGCTTTCGATATAGCCGTCCGCCAGCGCCGCACCGACCAGCGTGGACGTAAAGCTCTTGGCGACGGAAAAGCTGGTCCACTTGCCATCGGCACTGAAATCCAGGCCGTAGCGCTCCAGCACGACCTCGCCGTCGTGGACTACCACCACTCCGGCTGCGTTCTGCCCCTGCATGAAGGCATCCATGTCGAAGCCGGGCAAGTCCAGCGGCTCCCCGTCAGGCAGCGGATAGGCGCTGCCCCCTGCCTCGATCACCCGCGCCTGCGCCAGGGCGGGAAATGCATCGAGTGCGCGGAACGCGGCGGTGCGGGTATCCTCCGGCCAGAACAGCACGTCGCGGTTCGTCGGCATGTTGGCGAGAACGGCGCGCTGGTCCCGGTCGAGCGAGAACCACACGGCCCCGCCCGCCACCACCAGCAGGGCAAGGACGCCGACAATCCATTTCTTCATTCCGTATCCTTCACAAGGGTGACCTGGTGCACATCGATGCCCTTCCCGCAAAATCCACCCTCGCAATACATCAGGTAATACCGCCACAAGTCGCTGAATCGTTTGTCGAAATCGGCAGGCAGGCGCCCCGCCTGACAGGCGTTGTCGAAGCGTTCGCGCCAGGCTTTCAGCGTCTCGGCATAGTCCAGGCCGAAATCGCGCTGGTCGGTCCAGCGCAGGCCCCGCTGCTCGGCCAGTTGGCGGAATTCGCTGGTGCGGATCAGCATGCCGCCCGGAAATACGTAGGCCTGGATGAAATCGGCGCTGGCGGCGTAAGCATCGAAGATCGGTTCCACGATCGAGATGTACTGGATCGCCGCGCGCCCGCCCGGCTTCAGGTTGCGCGCCAGGCAATCCATGAAGGCGGGCCAGTATTCGCGGCCCAGCGCCTCCACCATTTCCACGCTGACGATGGCATCGAACCGCCCATCCATGTCGCGATAGTCGCGCTTGAGGAACTGCGGTCCGGCATTCTCGCGGCGTGCCCAGGCCAGCTGGCTCTCGGAAATGCTGATGGCGGTAACGTCGCGTCCCTGCCCGGCCAGGTGCGCGGACAGCGAGCCCCATCCGCAACCAATTTCCAGCACGCTCCGCGCCTCTCCGATGCGCTCGGAAAGCGCCTGCCATTTGCGCCTTTGCGCTGCTTCCAGCCCGTCAGTTCCGTAATCCAGCGCGCTGGAATAGGTCATCGTGGGATCGAGCCAGGCGGCGTAGAAATCGTTGCCGAGATCGTAGTGCGCGTGGATGTTCTTCGCCGCCCCTTCGCGGGTGTTGCGCTTTAGGGCGTGCATGGCGCGCGCCGCCAGTCGCCACGGCCCCTTGGCCCGCGCGGCATCGCCCAGCGATACGGCGTTCGCCATGAACAGCGCGAACAGCGGCACCGGGTCGGGGCTGGACCATTCGCCCGCCTCCCACGCCTGGTACCAGCCGACCGATCCGCCGGTCGCCAGCCGCAGGAGGCCGCGCCAGTCGTGCAGCGCCACCTCGCATTCGAAGCCGGGAGCGTTGCCGCCCAGCGTGCGGCGGGTGCCGTCGGGAAGCGTCGCGTGAATGGCGCCGCTGGCCAGGCCGGCATCGATCCTGTCCAGGATGCGGGCAACGGCCGGGGCGAACAGACGCGCCAGCAGGCCGGGTTCCACCCCATAGCGCCGCCCTTCCGCGAGCAGCGTCTCACCTCTTGCGCCGGCCTCCTCCATGCGGGCCTTATGACGCCGCATGGTCGGGTTCTCAAGCCGCGATCAGTCCTTGTTCCGGTGGTAATTTTCCAGCGCCCGTTCGCGCGCTTCCCTGTGCCCGATCAGCTTGGCCGGATAGTCGTCGGGACGGCGCTTGTCGGAAGGATCATGAATATCCTCGTCCGACAGGTCGGCCAGTTCGGGCACGTATTCGCGAATGTAGTCGCCTGCATCGAACTTCTCGCTCTGGCTGAGAGGAGCCATGATTCGCACGAACATGTTGCTGTCCACGCCCGTGCCGCTGACCCACTGCCAGTTGGTGCCGTTGCTGGCATAGTCGGCATCCACCAGCGTGTCCCAGAACCACTTTTCACCGTGGCGCCAGTCGATCAGCAGGTGCTTCACCAGGAAGCTGGCGGTGATCATGCGCACGCGGTTGTGCATCCAGCCGGTCTTCCACAGCTGCCGCATCCCGGCATCGACGATGGGATAGCCGGTGCGGCCCATCTGCCAGGCCTCCAGTTCCTCCTGAATCACGTGGCCGCGATTGGGATTGCGCCAGAAGTTCGTGTCGTAGAGGTCGCGATAGGGTTTCTCGCCATAGTCGGGAAACTGGCAGGCCAGCGTCTGCGCATAGTCGCGCCAGATCAGCTCGGCCCGGAACATGCGCGCGCCGGAACTCGTGTGGCGGCTCATCCGGTCCCAGAGCATGCGCGGGCTGACTTCTCCGTGATGCAGGTGCGGCGACATGCGGCTCGTGGCATCCTCCGCCGGCAGGTTGCGGTCGTCGGTGTAGTCCTTGCTGACCTCCAGAAACTCATCGAACCGATCCATCGCCGCAGCGGTCCCGTGCTGCCCGCTCCAGAATTCGCGCATGCCGCCGGCCCAGTCGGGATTTGACGGCAGCAGGCCCCAGTCGTCCAGCTTGTCGCTGTCGGGCCAGCTGTCCGGGCTGGAAAGGCTTGGTTCGGGCAGGATGTCGAACCCGTCGATCGCATCGAACATCGAATCCTTGAACGGCGTGAAGATTTTGTAGGGAGTGCCGCTGCCGGTAGTGACGGTGCCCGGCGGCAACAGGTAGTTGCCGTCGTGCAACTCCAGCGGAACGGTGTCCTTCAACTTGCCCTGCGCCTTGCGCCACCAGGGTTCGTAATGGCGCAGCGCATGGACGCATCCGGCGCCGGTCTCCTCCACCAGAGCGGGCAGTACGTCGCAGACGTTGCCGCGCCGCAACACCAGCCTAGACCCGTGGCGGCCAAGGTCCTTGCCCAGTTCCTCCAGCGCATGGTGAAGCCACCAACGGCTGGCTCCGCCCAGCTTGCGCCCCTCGGCAAAATCCTCGGGGGTTTCGTCGTCCAGTATGTAGACCGGAATGACCGGCCCTGCCTGCGCTGCAGCGGTAAAGGCCTGGTGATCGCAAAGGCGCAGGTCGCGCCGCAGCCAGACGATTTGTGGTGCCGAGATACTCCGTCTCCAGAAGCCGTGGTTCGTGTCTGCAATTAATCTAGTTGGGCCGCGGTTCCGAACATAGACCATCGGGCAGGGTCACGCTGAAACGCCCTTCGGTGACGCTGTAATAGCGGGCATCGCCCAGCAGGTATCGACTGTCCTTCAGCCTCGTGATCACCGGTGCCCTGCTCCAGAACAGAAACGCGTCCACCTGATCGCTGCGCTGGCGCCCGGCGGCCAGATCGCAGGCGGAAAGCGGCACGTTGCCCACCCGCTCCCCATTCACGAAGTAGCTGCCGCTGCCGCTTACCCCGATGCTCTCGCGCTGCCAGAAAGTCAGCGGCGGCGGCGAGGATATCGTCTCCACGAATGCCGTATCGGCCATCCTGTCCACTTGCGAGATTGCATAGTTGGCGACGATGTAGATGCCGCAGAGCCCCAGCGCCGCGCGCGCCGCACCGCGCCATTCGCCCCCGCGCTTCTCGCGCCGTCGCGAAAGCCAGGTTCCGCCGATGAGCAGCGCCCACAACCAGACATCGATGATGAACAGCACGTCGCCGTAGAACCAGCGACTGGAAAACGGCTCCAGCAAGCGGATGCCGTAGACGTTCAGCCAGTCGAGCGCCGGATGGCTGAGGCACGCGATCAGCGTAACGCCGTAGAGCCATCCGAAATGGACGGGGATTCTGCCTTCCGGCCGCTTGCCGCGAGAGCCCTGCCAGCGATCCCACCCCCACAACAGCGTCGCCAGCACCAGTGGCAGCAATACGAGTGCAATCGGCCCGTGGGTAATTCCGCGACGGAAGGCCAGGTGCTCGACGCCCTCCAGCCAGAAGAAGCATGCCGCATCCACATCGGGCAGGTTGGCGCCAAGGATCAGCGCGGGCATTGCCAGCCCGGTCTTCTTCTTCAGCCCGGCCTGACCGATCAGCGCGCCCGTCAGCGAATGTGTGAGATTGTCCATCGAGGCGCGACCTTAATGCGCACCTATCAAAGCACTAGCCCCCGCAGCCTCTTTTCCGCCGGCCACCATGGGGCTAGGCAGTTCGCATGAAGGGGACCTACGACGAGGCGGACTATCTCTCAAACGCACCGCGCGCGGTGCGCTGGCGTCCCGCGTGGTTACGACTGGGCCTGCCGATCGTCGGCATCTTCGTTGCGGCCGGGGGCATCGCAGCAGCCATCGGCCTGACGTCGGAGGAAATCTACGAGGCCGAAGCGGAGATCGAACTCATCACTCCGGCGGGTCTGGGCGAAGACGCTGCCCTGCCGCTCCCGGCGGAACGGATCGCCGCGGCCCGTACATCCGCCGTGGCGACCCAGGCCGTCGTGCAACTTCGCCTGCTGGACGACCCGGCGTTTCTTACAGCGCACCCCTCGCTCGATACCGCGCAGACCGATCCGGCCCAGTTGCGCGCCCGCGCGGCCTCAATCTTGCTGGCGAACATGGATACCGGGATCGATGATGGCGGCAGCATCGCCAGCATCTCATACCGCTCTCCCGATCGCTTCCTGGCAACCAGGATCGCCGATGGACTTGCCCTCGCCTTCATCCCCGTCGACGCCCAGCGCATGACGGGCGTCGCCAACGGCTCGCGAGCCGAGCTGGAAGCGCTGGTGGAACAGGTAAAGGGCGAACTCGACGCGGCCGAGCGCAGCCTGACCGAAGGCATGTCCGAAGCCGAGATCGTCGCCCTGCCCGATGCCGAGGCCGACCTGCTCGACGTGGACGGCAGCGACGCACTGAGCGCCGACGCCCGCCGCGCCCTGCAATCGCAACTGGAGCAGGTTCGGGCGCGGCTGGACGAAGTGGAGGCGGCGATCCTGAGCGGCGAGCTGGATACCAGCGATCCTGTCGTGACCCAGTTGCAGGAAAGGCGGGCCGGCCTGGACGCGGAATACCAGGCGATCGTGCAACAGTTCCGCGAGGACTATCCCGCGGCGCAGGACCTGCGCGAAAGAATGGACGTGATCGACGCCTCCCTGCAACGCGAGGCGGTGCGCCAGGCGGAGGATCTTTCGGCAGAAGCGCAGCAGTTGCGCATCCAGGAATCGGATATCCGCGCCCAGCTGGAGACACTGGGCTTCGAGGTCGCCGAACGCGGGACGGCGGGCATGGGCCTTGGCGACGTGCGGCAGGATGTCATGGAAAAGCGTGAACTCTACCAGTTGCTGCTGGCTCGCCTGGCTACGGCAGACGGAGAGGAGCTGTCCACCACGGCCCGGATAATCCAGCCCGCCTGGTTGCCGACCCGGCCCATGCTGCCGGACTGGCGCATCCTGATCGGAAGCGCATTGGCGATTGCCCTGCTGCTGTCGATCCTGCTGGTTTTCCATGACCGGCGGCGCCAGCGGGCCGCCTACTGATCACTTTGCCCCGTGGCCGGTGAGCACGACCTTGGCCGTGCGCATCAGGATCAGGAAATCCAGCCAGTACGAGAAGTTCTTGATGTAATAGAAGTCGTACTGAAGCTTGAAATCGATGTCCTGCAGATCGGTAACGTGGCCCTGGTTCACCTGCGCCCAGCCGGTGATGCCGGGCCGCACGATATGGCGATAATCGTAGAAGGGAATTTCCTGCTGGTACCATTCGCCGAGGTCCAGCGCTTCAGGCCGTGGTCCGATCCAGCTCATGTGACCGAGCAGGATGTTGATCATCTGCGGCAGCTCGTCGATCCGCGTCCGGCGCAGGAAAGCGCCCAGCCTGGTGATGCGCGGATCGTTCTCGCCCGTCATCGCCATGGCGCGTCGCTCCTCCAGGTCCTTCGATAGCTTTTCCCAGCGCATCGTGCGGAACTTGGTGACCTTGAAGGGCCTGCCCCGGAAACCGACCCGTTCCTGCCGGAACAGCACCGGGCCAGGCGAATCCAGTCTCACGAGCAAGGCCACCACCAGCAGCGGCAGGAAAAGCAGGGGAAGAAGGATCAGCACGAGGACAATGTCGAACAGCCGCTTCACGCGCATGAAGGTCATGTTCGGAAGCAGCGAGCCGAAGCTGTTTTCCGACAGGTGTTCCACCCACACGCGGCCCGTCGCCGCTTCGTAGACCTGCTTGAAATGGAATACCGGCACGCCTTCCAGCGCGGCATTGGCAAGCAACCGCTCCCAGTCGTCGTCCAAGTCGGCGTGCAGGTCGGCAACGATGATTGCCCCTTCATGCCTTGGCAGAACCGGTGCGATCAGATTCTGCACGATCAGTCCGACGTTGCTCAGCCTTTTGATCCGCCCTCCCGGCACGGTGTACAGGATCGTGCGATCCGCGCGCGTCGCGGCCGTCATCACGCCGATGTAGACGATGACGGAGCAACTGAAATTGATCAGCAGCACCTGGCTCGAATAGTCGAAGCGGAAAGCAAGGATGATCAGCGACACCGCGCCGAAACTGGCGATGAAGGTGGGCAGCACCGCGCCAAGCTGTTTCACGCCCGGATAGATGTTCACCCGCCGCGCAAAGAACACACCCGCCACCAGCGCGATGCTGGAGGCGATGACGCTGTTCTGCGCCGTGGGATTGTAGAACGCCGCGATGATCCCGTTGAAATAGAAGAACGGCGGCAGGAGAGCGCCGAAGACGATGCAGACGAGCACCTGGAAGGCGAATGACCGGTAGATGCTCCGGCCATCCTGGATCAGCTCTGATGGAGCTGCCATGCGCATGACCCGGTCCACTCCCACCTCTTGCTATCGCTTCCTTTGCCACAGGAGCCGGACAGGCCAGGCCGAAGCGGAACCATGCCTTAAGCCGACCCCGCCGGAAGCGCAAGTTAGGGCCTACACGGGGTCAGTCGCGGTACCGCTGACGGTCCAGGTCTGGCCCTTGGCCAGCAACTGCGCGAGGCTGGTATCCTTGCCTTCGCTGGCGCGGCGCTTCTCCTCGTGCACGGCTTCTTCGTAGGTAGACGCGGGATTGTCGTAGATGACGCCCAGGGGCATGGGAAACTCGCCAAACGGCAGTTCCACCAGCATGTGCGCAAGCATGCGGTTGGTGGCATCGTGCACCAGCACGCCCGCCGCCTCTGCATCGCCATCGGGCACATCGACCACGTCGAACGAGAAGGTCTGCGCGTTCAGCTTCAGGCCCTTCACGCCGCCGGTCTTCTCGCTGCCGAACAGCATGGGCTTGCCGTGTTCCAGCCAAAGCTGCTGCTGGTCGGCGCCCTTGGGCTTGGCGAAATCGTCGAACACGTCCTTGTTGTAGACGATGCAGTTCTGGAAGATCTCGATGAAGGCGGCACCCTGGTGCGCATGAGCGGCCTTCAGAACGTCGGGCAGGTTCTTCGACACGTCGATGCCGCGACCCACGAACCGCGCGCCCGATCCCAGCGCGAAGGCGCAGGGGTTGGCCGGATGGTCCACCGAGCCCAGCGGTGTCGAGGGTGTGCGGGTGTGCTCGCGGCTGGTGGGCGAATACTGTCCCTTGGTCAGGCCGTAGATCTCGTTGTTGAACAGCATGATCTGCATGTTCACGTTGCGCCGCAGCACGTGCATCATGTGGTTGCCGCCGATCGACAGGCCATCGCCGTCGCCCGTCACCAGCCACACGTCGAGATTCGGATTGGCCAGCTTGATGCCCGTGGCAAAGGCCGGCGCGCGGCCGTGGATGGTGTGGAAGCCGTAGCTCTCCATGTAATATGGGAAACGGCTGGAACACCCGATACCGCTGACGAACACGGTATTCTTGGGATCGGCGCCAAGTTGCGGCAGCGTGCGCTGCACGGCCTTGAGAATGGCATAGTCGCCGCAGCCCGGGCACCAGCGAACTTCCTGGTCCGTCTCCCAGTCCTTCAGCGTGGTTTGGATGGGTGTCATTTCGTTCATTTCTCGACTCCCACGGGGTTGGGAAGCTGATCGTCGTTGGCGCGCACCTTGCCGCCGCATTTCTGATCGAGGCAGCGGCCGATGGCCTCTTCCAGCTCGGCGATCTTGAACGGCTGGCCGCTCGTCTTCGTCAGGCTTTCTGCATCGATCAGCAATTGGTCGCGCAGCAGTGTCTTGAACTGGCCGGTGTTCATTTCGGGCACCAGCACGTGGTCGAAGCCGGAAAGCAATTCGTCCAGGTTTTTCGGCAGGGGCCAGATGTGGCGCACGTGCACGTGCGAAACCTTTGCGCCCTTGTCGATCCAGCGGTTCACCGCCTGCTTGATCGGGCCATAGGTGCTGCCCCAGCCTACGACCACCAGGTCACCGCTGTCCTCGCCCCAGGCAACTTCCTGGTCAGGCACGTCGATGCCCAGCACCTTGTCGCGGCGCAACTGCGTCATGCGCTGGTGATTGTCGGGCGAATAGTCGATGTTGCCGGTCGTCTCGTGCTTCTCGATCCCGCCCACGCGGTGCATCAGGCCGGGCGTGCCGGGCTTCACCCACGGGCGCGCGCCCTTCTCGTCGCGGCGGTAAGGCTCGAAGGTCTCGCCCTCGGGAATTTCTTCCAGGAACCTGGCCGGGAATTTCTCGTAGGCGGACGGATCGGGCACTTTCCACGGCTCGGCGGCATTGGCGATGTAGCCGTCTGTCAGCAGCATGACGGGGGTCATGTACCGGGTGGCGATGCGGCAGGCCTCAATGGCGACCTCGAAGGCGTCGGCCGGGCTGCGCGCCGCGATCACGGGCATCGGTGCGTCTCCGTTGCGGCCGTAGACCGCCTGGTAGAGGTCGCTCTGCTCCGTTTTCGTCGGCAAGCCAGTGGAGGGGCCGCCGCGCTGCGAGTTCACGATCACTAGCGGCAGTTCCACCATGATGCCGAGACCCATGGCCTCGGTCTTCAGCGCGATGCCGGGGCCGGATGAGCTGGTGACGCCCAGTTGCCCGGCATAGCTCGCTCCGATGGCGGCGCAGATGGCGGCAATCTCGTCTTCCGCCTGGAAAGTGGTGACGTCGAATTCCTTGAGCCGCGCCAGGTGGTGCAGGATCGCGCTGGCGGGCGTGATCGGATAGCCGCCGAAGAACATCGGCAGCTCGGCCAGTTGAGCGCCCGCGACGAGGCCCAGCGACACGCTCTCCGCGCCGGTGATGGTGCGGTAGAGGCCCGGTTCTGCGGGACGCGGCGGCAGATGCACCTGCTTCAGCGGGCCGGAAAGCTCTGCCGTCTCGCCATAGGCATGGCCTGCGTTCAGCGCAGCGATGTTCGCCTCGGCAATGTCGGGATTGCGGCGGAACTTCTGCCGCAGCCATTCCTGCAACGGCTCGCGCGGCCGGTCGAACATCCACAGTGCCAGGCCCAGCGTCCACATGTTCTTGGACCTGAGGGCATCCTTGTTGCCGAGGCCGAATTCCTTCACCGCCTCGATCGTGCGTTCGGAAATGTCGAAGGCCAGCAGGTCGTATTCGGCAAGGCTGCCGTCTTCCAGCGGGTTGGTCTGGTAATGCGCCTTGTCGAGATTGCGCTGCGTGAAGGCACCGCTGTCGGCGATGATCAGGCCGCCGGGTGCCAGCGATGCGAGATTCACCTTCAGCGCCGCCGGGTTCATCGCCACAAGCACATCGGGCGCGTCGCCGGCGGTGTTGATCTGGCGGCTGCCGAAATTGATCTGGAAAGCCGAAACTCCGAACAGCGTGCCCTGCGGCGCGCGGATTTCGGCGGGGAAATCGGGGAATGTCGCAAGGTCATTGCCAGCCAGCGCGGTGGACAGCGTAAACTGTCCGCCGGTCAACTGCATGCCGTCGCCACTATCGCCCGCGAAACGGACGACCATGGAATCCAGTGCTTGGGTATCGGCCTGTGTGTCAGCCGTCTGTCTCGCCATCAAAAACTCTTTCTGCCGCTCAGGAGCATATGGCCCCAAGGGTATGACGGCGACCTAGGTTCCCGTTGCGTCCGAAACAATCAAGTTTTTCTGTTTCGGCGGCAATAGCTGGCATTCGCCTCTCCACCATCCTAGATCGCTCGCCATGACGAGACCCGACCGCCTGCAATACCGCCCCTGCGTGGGTACCATGATGATCAACGCCGCCGGAGAAGCCTTTGTCGGCAAGCGGATCGACAACAAGGAAGGCGACTGGTGGCAGATGCCGCAGGGCGGCGTGGACGAGGGCGAGGACCTGGACGAGGCCATGTTCCGCGAACTGGGCGAGGAAACCGGAGTGTCCACGCGGCACCTTCAGATCGTCCACCGGCTGGAGGAAGAGCTTTTCTACGACCTGCCCAAGGAACTGCACGGGAAGCTGTGGGGCGGCAAGTACAAGGGTCAGCGCCAGGCCTGGTATCTGGTCCGCTTTACCGGAGAGGACCGGGACATCGACCTGGAGGCGCACAAGCACCCCGAGTTCTGCGAATGGAAGTGGGTCGACCCGGACCTGCTGCCCGAGCTGATCGTGCCCTTCAAGCGTGGCGTTTACGAAACGGTGCTCGCCGGGTTCAAGGACAAGCTCTGAACGCAAAGGTCCAGAGGCCGGCTCAGTTCTGAATCAGTTCGTCTTCCCCAGGCATGACCTCTGCGGTCATCATCGGCGGACCGCGATCGATGGCGGCGGCAAGCTGCACCGTCTCCACGCAGGTATCGCCGCAAATGCTCTGCAGCTTTTCCAGGTTCTCCCGCGCGGCGGTCAGGGCGCCCTTCTCCACCAGCGCCTCGCCTTCGCCGGTGATGGCGGCGAGGTTTTCCGGATCGCGCTCCTGCGCTTCGCGGTAATAATGGATGGCCTTGCCCTGCAGTCCCTCGACGCGGGCTGCATTGGCCAGTTCCAGGTAGACGGCCGTGTAGCCGGGGTCGACGGTCAGCGCTGCTTCGAATGCATCGATCGCGGCTTGCGTATTGCCCATGTCGAGCGCCGAGCGCCCCTCGGTAACCAGCGCCTGCGCCCTCGGATCGACCTGATATTCGTTCGCGTTGCCGATACTTGCCTGCACAGCGAGTGCGAGAGAAAGGGCTGCGGCAACGGGTCCGAAACGCATGGCGTACTCCTTGAAGCTGGACGGGTAAGAGGTGTGAGATGCGTCCATCAACTCAGGTGTTAACACGCCTTAGCTATACGTGCGATGAAAAATCCGTCCGTTCCGTCACGGGACGGTGAGAGGCGAATTCCGGCGCCCCTGGGCGTTCCAAGCGGCAGATCCAGCGCCTGCGCCGTCCAGTCGGGATTTCCGGCCAGGAAGGCGTCGACCTGCCCTGCCCCCTCCTCGTCCAGCAGCGAACAGGTGACGTAGGTGATGGTGCCGCCCGGCTTCACCAGTTCCGCCGCGAGACCCAGCAGCCGCGCCTGCAACTGGACAAGCCGCTTCAGGTCGCCGTCCGACAGCCGCCAGCGCGCCTCGGGATTGCGTCGCCAGGTGCCCGTGCCCGAACACGGCGCATCGACAAGCACCCGGTCGGCCTCTCCCAGCCACGCCGCCAGCGCATCGGCCTCGCGGCCCGGATCGAGCAGCACCTCGGCTTCGATCTGCGCCCCTGCCCGCGCGGCCCGCGGACCCAGCTGCGACAGGCGGCGGCGATCGGTATCGGCGGCAACGAGCGTGCCCCGGTTTTCCATCGCGGCGGCAAGAGCAAGCGTCTTGCCCCCTGCCCCGGCGCACAGGTCCACCACAGTCTCACCCGCCTGCGCGCCAATCGCCTTGCAGGCCAGCTGGCTGCCCAGGTCCTGCACCTCGATCAGCCCTTTCTCGTAGGCATCCCAGCCGGTGACGGGAGTACCCGTCGGGAATCGAAGGGCGTCGGGCAGGGAAAGGCTCTCTCCCTCCTCGGGCAGGTCGGGTGCACCCTGGCGCACCTTGAGCCGGTTGATCCGAACATCCAGCGGCGCGCGGCCCAGCAAGGCCGCGGCCTCTTCCTGCGTCACGCCGGAGGCGATCAGGCGGTCTTCCAGCCATTCGGGCGCGATACCGCCTTCCGCAGGCCGTTCGTTCTCGCCGATAGCCGCGGGGCCATATTGCGAGCCGTCGAACAGGGCGCGCAGGTCCGGCTGCTCTTCCGCCAGTCCGAGCATGGCCGCCCGCCCGCTGTCAGGCACCGGGCCACAGGCGCGAACGGCTTCGAAAACGTGCTCGCGAATGGCGCGCTTGTCCTTCGATCCGGCGAAGCGGTGCGACTTGAACCAGTCGGCCACCAGCCTGTCTGCCGGCGGCCCGTTGCCGCGCGCGGCGGCGATGACCTGGTCGAGGATCTCGATAGCTGCCTGTACGCGGGCCGAAGGGGTCATTTGCTCTCCATCATGGAACGCGAACCGCCCCTTTTTCAAAAACTCGTGCGGGCCAGATAATCCTTACAGAACATGATCTTGCCGCGAAACCCGGCGCACAACGTGTAACCTTCGGCGATCGAGCGGGGTCGGCGTGCAAATCCTGCCTCACGCCCTGCCGGCTAGGCCGCCTTGCCACGCAGGCAAAACCGGGCCGGCCGCGCCCTACCGCGTCGGGTAATTGGGCGCCTCGCGCGTGATGCTGACATCGTGCACGTGGCTTTCCGAAAGGCCTGCATTGGTGATGCGGATGAAGTTGGCATTGGTCTTGAGGTCGGCGATGGTGGCGCTGCCGGTGTAGCCCATGGCCGCCTTGATGCCGCCCACCAGCTGGTGGATCACGTCGCGCGCCGGGCCCTTGTACGGCACCTGTCCTTCGATACCCTCGGGAACCAGCTTCATCTGGTCCTTGATGTCCTGCTGGAAATAACGATCCGCACTTCCGCGGGCCATCGCCGAGACGCTGCCCATGCCGCGATAGGCCTTGTAGCTGCGGCCCTGGTAGAGGAACGTCTCGCCCGGCGCTTCCTCCGTTCCCGCCAGCAGACTGCCGACCATTACCGTGGAGGCACCCGCGGCCAGCGCCTTTGCCGCGTCGCCGCTGGTGCGAAGGCCGCCGTCGGCGATCACCGGAACGTCGCCCGCCGCGCTGGCGGCGTCCATGATCGCGGTCAGCTGCGGCACGCCGACGCCCGCCACGATGCGCGTGGTGCAGATGGAGCCGGGGCCGATCCCCACCTTGATCGCGTCCGCGCCCGAACCGATCAGCGATTTCGCGGCCTCGGCCGTGGCGATGTTGCCCGCAATCACCTGGACGTTGTTGGAAAGCTTCTTCACCCGGTCCACCGCTTCGCCAACGGCCTTGTTGTGACCGTGCGCGGTGTCGATGATGATCACGTCGCACTCGGCATCGACAAGCGCCTCGGTGCGGGCGAAGCCCTTGTCGCCCACGGTGGTTGCCGCGGCGACGCGCAGGCGACCGCCGGTATCCTTCGTGGCATCGGGGTTGAGCACGGCCTTCTCGATGTCCTTCACCGTGATCAGGCCGACGCAGTGATAGTCGTCGTCCACCACCAGCAGCTTTTCGATCCGGCGCTGATGCAGGATCTTGCGCGCCTCGGCCTGGGTCACGGCCTCGCTGACGGTGGCGAGATTGTCGCTCGTCATCAGTTCCTTCACCGGCTGACCGGGATTATCGGCAAACCGCACGTCGCGGTTGGTGAGGATGCCCACCAGCTTGCCGCTCTTGTCGGTTACCGGGATGCCGCTGATGTTGTGACGATCCATCAGCGTCTGCGCATCGCCCAGCGTCGCATCGGGATGGATGGTGATGGGATTCACCACCATGCCGCTTTCGAAACGCTTCACGCGGCGCACGGCGTCGCACTGTTCCTCAACGGTCAGGTTGCGATGGAGAACGCCGATCCCGCCCAGCTGCGCCAGCACGATGGCCATTTCGGACTCCGTCACCGTGTCCATGGCAGCGGAGACGATCGGGATGTTCAGCCCGATCTCGCGCGTCAGCCGCGTTCTGGTGCTGACCTGCGAGGGAAGGATTTCGCTTTCGGCGGGCTGCAGAAGCACGTCGTCGAAAGTAAGGCCGGTACGGATTTCCATGAGGCGTGCCACTTCTTGGGTCGGGGTGATTCGTGGCGGCCCATGTAAACGCGGAATGTGGCAATCGCTAGGGGGCCAGGCATGGAAAACGCACAAGAGGCGACATTCGCAGCCTGCTTCATTTCGAGACGGCCGGTATCGAACGGTTGAGTCGATCGCCCGGATAGCAGTTTCTTGGCGCTCCAAGATCGGAGCGAGTGCAATGAATGTCTCTGAAGACAGGGCCAATGAGGGACAGCGTGCCGCCAAGCGGCCGGCACTGAAGGAATACCGGCTGATCTACCTTGCCGGCGAGGACGGCATCGGGAAACGCGTGGAATTCAGCGCCCCCAATCTGGAAGACGCCGTCGCCAGGACCTTGCATGACGCGATGGGCCGGGTCGTGCAGGTGTGGGAAAACGGCGAGTTCGTTCGCACCGTCTACCCCGCCAAGCAATCCTGAGACTGCCCCCGGCCAATGCGCCGTTGTCTCCTGGTTACGTCAGCCGAGCGAGTCGATCGCCGCTTGCAGTCGTCCGCGAACCTCTTCGGCTGCAGCGTTCAGACCTGAATTGCCGATGGCCTGCATGGAAGCGACGGGATCGATTGCTGCCACCTCGGTCTTGCCGTCCCCTGCATCCTGCACGATGACATTGCAGGGCAGCATGGTGCCCACCTTGTCTTCCAGTTGCAGCGCCTCGTGCGCCAGCTTTGGATTGCAGGCCCCCAGGATCACGTAGGGGCGAAAATCGACATCGATCTTCGTCTTCAGAGTTTCCTTGATATCGATGGACGTGATTATTCCGAAGCCCTGTTCCTTCAGCGCCTCTTCCGTGCGTGCGACAGTTTGCTCGAAAGGTAGGTCAAGCGTGGTCGGGATATAGTAACTCATGATCTTCTCCTTCCCCCCGCCAAGGCGGCAACGTGCCAAAGGTTCCTGTCACTGGGCGGTCCATCCGCCGTCGATCTCGTAGTTCGCGCCGGTGATATTCTGCGCCACGTCGCGGCACAGGAACACGGCCAACGCGCCAACCTCCTCCACCTGCACAAATTTCTTGGTCGGCTGACGGGCCAGCAGCACGTCGTTCATCACCTGCTCGCGCGTCATGTTGCGGCTCTTCATGGTGTCCGGTATCTGGCTTTCCACAAGCGGGGTCCAGACATAGGCGGGACTGATGCAGTTGGCGGTCACGTTGTGCTCGGCCAGTTCCAGCGCAAGCGTCTTCGTCAGGCCCGCGATGCCGTGCTTGGCGGCGACGTAGGCAGCCTTGAACGGGCTGGCGGTCAGCGAGTGGGCGCTGGCGGTGTTGATGATGCGGCCCCAGCCCTTGGCCTTCATGTGCGGCACGGCGAGGCGCGCGGTGTGGAAGGCGCTGGAAAGGTTGAGCGCGATGATCGCGTTCCACTTCTCGACCGGGAACTCCTCCACCGGGGCGACATGCTGCATCCCGGCATTGTTGACGAGCACGTCCACCCCGCCCGCGGCTTCCATCAGTTCCTCGGCCCCTTCCACCGTGGTGAGGTCGGTGTTGATGTGGCGGGCCGTCATTTCCTCGCACAGGCTGGCGATCTCGGCCTCGTCGCCAAATCCGTTCAGGACCACGTCGGCACCCTCGGCATGCAGGGCGCGGGCGATGGCAAGGCCAATGCCCGAGGTCGATCCGGTGACGAGGGCACGCTTGCCTTCGAGGAACATAACGGTCTCCTTACAATTGATATGTGGCTAGGGACTTAGTGCCCTGTCGGCTACGGTCCAGCCAATTCGGCGGGAAATAGCAAGGGGATGCGGCGTGCGACTGAATCCGTTCAACCAGGGGGACATCAAGGTGCGCCGCGGTGGCAGCGGTGGCGGCATGCCGGGTGGCAAGCTGGGCTGCGGCGGCATCGCCATCGTGCTGATCGGCGCGCTGGTATTCGGCCTCGATCCCGCGCAGATGCTGGGCACGGTGGAGCAGATGGGCACGCAGGGGCCGCCGCGGCAGGAGGCACCGTCCAACGAGAGCGCGATGGAAATCTGCGACGACAACCAGTTCGCGATGGAAACCTGCAACGCCCTCGCCTCGCTCAACCAGACCTGGGAAGATCGCTTCAACGAAGCAGGCAACGCCAACCTGTTTGCGCAGCCCACGCTTACCTTTATCCAGGGCAGCAGCGTCAATTCCGCCTGCGGCGCGGCATCGGCAGGGGTCGGGCCGTTCTACTGCCCGGCGGACCAGGGCATCTACATCCACACCGGGTTCTACGAACAGCTGGCGCAGATGGCGGGCGAAGGCGGCGACTTCGCGCGGCTGTATGTCGTGGCCCACGAATACGGGCATCATGTCCAGTCCCTCTGGGGCATTTCCGACCAGATTCGCAGCGCCCAGGCGCAGAATCCGCGCATGCAGAACCAGTTGCAGGTGCGCATGGAACTGCACGCCGACTGCTATGCCGGGGTGTGGGCCGGCCGCAACCGCAACGCCATCGAGCCCGGCGATTTCGAGGAAGGCATGAACGCCGCCGCCGCCATCGGCGACGATACGCTGACCGGTGGCCGCGTGAGCAGCGAGAACTTCACCCACGGCACCAGCCGCCAGCGCATGGAAGCACTGCGCCTGGGCCTGGAAACCGGCGATGACGAGCGGTGCGATGCAGCATACCTCCGCGCCTGACCGCCTCCTTCGCACCGGGCCGCTCGCGGGCGTCCTGATGGCTCTGTCGGCAGCTGTTGCTGCCGTCCCCGCCGCCGCGCAGGAAGACGTGACCGAGACCGATCCCGACATCGTGGACGTCGCGCTGACGCCGCTCTCGGATCTCAACCTCGCTCGCGACCCGATCCCGCCGATCCTCGTCTGGGCGCTCGAAAATCCCTACACCAACGATGGCCTGGAGGACTGCGCCGCCATTCGCGCCAATATCGCGGATCTTGACGCGGTTCTGGGTGACGACATCGACACCGAGGCGCCCGACGAACGGCGGCTGACCGTCACCAGCGTGGCCCAGCGCGCCATCGGCATGTTCATCCCCTTCCGGGGCATCATCCGCGAGATATCCGGCGCGAGCGAGCACGAGCACGACTTTCGCCAGGCGATTGCCGCCGGGCTGATGCGCCGTTCATACCTGAAGGGTCTGGGCGAGGCGCGCGGCTGTCCCTACCCCGCGCGCCCGATGCCCGATGCCATGCTGACCGCACTGAAGGAGGGCAAACCGCTGGTGGCGGCGCCGCCCCAGCCCGAAGCGGCCGAGGTCGACTTCGAAATCCGCTTCGTTCCAAGCCCCGTCGTACAGTCTACCGACTGAGCGGCGGAAATCAGGCGCGCGTGGCGTGCACCGCGATTTCGCGGTCTTCCTCGCAATCCTCGTCCCTGTCGAGGGCAGGCGCGAAGACCGGAGCCGGTACGCTGACGCGCATCGGAGCGGATACCTGGATCGGCGAAACCATTTGGCCGCGCCAGCTCCAGGCAACCGATGCCGCGCGGGCGTTGGGTGCCGCGGTGCGCGCTTCAGCCTTGGCTTCGACGCGGCTCATCATCCGCCGTTCGCGCTGCAATTCCTCGATGGCTTCCTGCAGCTCGCGAACGGCTTCCTCGCGTTCCATGGCAGGAATGTCGCGGTTGTTGCGAATCTCGCGAAGGGCAGCCCGCATGCCGGCGACTGCGCCGTCCATGCCCAATAGGGCACTGTCGCGGATAATGCTTTCGCAGATCACCAGCGCCGACCGGCCGTTGCCGAGATCGCGTTCGACGACGCCGCTTTCGTCCACGCCTTCGCAATCCAGTTCCACGTGCGGAGCGCGCGCGGCCACCACGCGTGCATGTTCGGCCTGCTCGCGGGCATGGGCGCTCATTTCGGCGGCATGTTCGGCCTGCTCCCTGGCTCGCTCGACGATGACCTCGATTTCCTCCTGGCGCAGTTCCATTTCTTCCTCGAGGCGCTCCATCATCGCCTCGATCTCCCGTTCGGCAATGGGTGAGCCGTTGCGGCTGAAGCGATGGCGGATTACGCGGCGCTCGCCGGTTTCCTCGTCGACATGCACCATGACGTGCTCTTCATCGGGATTGATGCTTTCAATCGAGGGCGCTTCGGGTGCCTCCGGCGCAAGCGGAGCATCCGGCGCCAGCGGAGCGGCGCCCGGCTGCGGAGCCATCGGCGGTTCAGGCGGCAACGGGGCCTCGGCCTGCGCGTAGGTGATCGACGCGGTCAGCGGCAGGGCCAGCGCGGTGGTGGTGATGGCCGCGATGCCGATACGGCGGCGACGGCTGGAAACTTCGGACATTGTGAGGCTCCTCAAACGGTGAATGATCGATTTCTCGCCAAGCACCGGACAAGCCATGGGAGCGGCCAGGGCAAGATGCTGACCGGTCGCGAAACCGGCAATCACCTTGGCATAGGCCGCCCGTTCGGGCTGCGCGCGACCGGCGACAACGCGCGCATCGCACGCTGCCTCCTGGTCCCGCCGCATCGCTCGCCAGCCCCACCAGGCGAGCGGATTGAACCAGTGCAGGGCCAACAGCGGCTGGGCCGCGATGTTGGCAACGAGATCGTAGCCGCGATGGTGCGCAAGCTCGTGCGCAATCGCCAGGTCGCGGGCATTAATGTCGTGGTGCGCCATGAAGGCGGGCGGCAGCGCCACCACCTTGTCGGCGATGCCGAAGGCAACCGGGCTGGACACGGCGGGCGTTTCCACCAGCCGCACCTTGCCCGCTTCTCCCACGGGGATGCTGTCCTCCAGCAGGTCGCACCGCATGCGAACGTATTCGCGCACGCGCCAGCCGAGGAATATCAGTGCCCCGCCGATCCACAGCGGCAGCAACAGGTCGGTGACGGTAATGCCCACCATCGGCGCAGCGGCCGCGGCGGCGTCGGATACGGCGGCCTTTGCCGCCGGATCGGAAATGATCACCATCAGCGGCTGGGCGGCTTCGGCGGCCAGCGCCTCCGGCTCTGCCGGGGCCATCCACGCCGGCAGCACGATCGGCGGCATGATGAAGCGCAGGAAAGGCAGCGCCCACAGCGCGTAGGCGACCTGCGGGCCGCACCAGCGCGAAATCGGGCGGCGAACAAGCAGCACCAGGCCGATCAGCAGGCCGGTGTAAATGAAGGTATCGACCAACCAGTCCCCAAACCCGCTCATTTCTTCATCTCCTGCAGGAGGCGTTCGATTTCGGCGATGTCATCGTCGCTCAAGGCTTCCGCCTGGGCCAGGTGCGCGAACAACGGCGCGGCACGGCCTCCGAAAAGGCGTTCCATCAGCCGCTTGCTCTCGGTACCGACATAGGCGGAACGAGCGATGAGAGGGGTATAGAGAAAACGGCGACCGTCAGGCTGGGTCGCAAGGGCGCCCTTCTGAACCAGCCGCGAAAGCAGGGTCTTCACCGTGGGAATGGACCAACCGCGTTCCTTGCACACGGAATCGCAAACTTCGGCGGCGGTTTGCGGGCTGCGTTTCCACAGCGCCTCCATCACCGCGTGTTCGGCATCGCTGATGCGTTCCGCACCGGCTTCGCCTTGGTCTGTTTCAATCCGGGCAACCACATCGTCCTCCCTGAACGATTACGTTTGTAGGCAGTACGATTACGCCTGTAATCTGAATTGTCGATGAATGCAAGTTTCAGCAGCTACTTTCTCCGCCGCCTCGCCACCGAGGCTGGGCGATAACCGGAAAATGTGTAACCTCGATGGCGGAAGGGACGAATGGACGAGCAGGCGAACATTCCCGCCGACAGGCTGGACCAGCTGATGGCATCCGCCCGCGAGGGGAATTCCGCGGCCTACCGGCTATTTCTGGCCGAGGCCGCGCAGCGTATCCGCGCCCGGCTGGCCCGCAAGATGGGCGCGGACAGTGAAGTGGAGGATCTGGTGCAGGAAAGCCTGATCGCCATCCATGAAAAGCGTCACACGCTCGACCCCGGTCGGCCGGTGGCCCCGTGGATGTACGCGATCGCCAATTACAAGCTGATCGATCACTGGCGCAGGCGCGGCCGCAGCCCGGTCGACCTGGACGAGGACGCGGACATGGCCATCGCCGCCGATACGCTGGCGGGCATGGATATCGAATCGCTGCTGGATCGCCTGCCCGCCCCGCAGGCGGAGGCGATCCGCCTGACGCATATCGAGGGGCTGACCAATCGCGAGGCCGGAAAGCGCATCGGCATCGGCGTTTCCGCCATGAAGCTGCGCGTGCATCGCGGCATGGCACGGCTGCGGGAAATCATCGGCGAAGACAGGACATGAGACAGACCGAAACCCTGATCGATTCGCTGGCGCACGAAGGCGGCGCCCCGCCCGCCGGTGCGCTTGCGCGCTTTGCTGGCCCGCTGGTGGTCGCAGCGCTGCTGTGCGCCCTGGGCGTATCTCTGGTGCTGGAGGGCGCCTTCTCGTCCAGCGCAATAAACGGATACGCACCGATCTTCGTCAAATGGGGTTTTTCCATCGCCCTCGTCCTGCTCAGCGGCTCTGCCCTGTGGGCCATCGGCCATCCCGGCAAGCGCACGGGCGGCGCGTTGATCGCCTTGTCGGTGCCTTTCATCCTCGTGGCGATCCTGCTGGCGCTGGACCTGGCGGTGGGCGAGCGGACCTTTCCCGGTGAAACCTGGCGGCGCTGCCTTTCCGCCATGACCATCATGAGCCCGCTGGCCTTTGCCGGCGCGATCATGGCCACCCGCTGGCTCGCGCCCACGAACCTGCGCCTCGCGGGGCTGGCCGCGGGCCTGTTCGGCGGGGCCGTGGCGATGACCGCCTATTCGCCGTACTGCCCGGAACTTGGCATGGCCTACATGGCGGTGTTCTATTGCCTGCCCATCCTGGCAATGGCAGGGATCGGCTGGATGATCGGGCCAAGATTGCTTCGCTGGTGAGAGACAAGGACGACTACTCCGTCCGCCGCCTGTCGGACTGCCACAAGATCGCCGATTTCCGCGCCCTGGCGCGGCGGCGGCTGCCTTACCCCGTGTTCAACTACATTGACGGCGCGGCGGACGACGAGGCGACGAAGGACCGCAACACCGCCGCCTTTGCCGATGTGGACCTCGTGCCCGACGTGCTGGTGGGCGCCGACGGGCTGGACCTTTCCACCACCATCATGGGCCGTGAGAGCGCCCTTCCCCTGATGCTAAGCCCCACCGCGCTGCAACGCATCTTTCACTGGCAGGGCGAGCGTGCCGTCGCCGCCGTGGCCGAAAGGCACGGGCTGTGGTTCGGCATTTCCAGCCTCTCCACCGTCAGCATCGAGGAAGTTGGCGAGCGCTGGAGCGGCCCCAAGATGCTGCAATACTACTACCACAAGGATCGCGGTCTCAACGCCGCGCTGGTGGAGCGTGCGAGGGCAGCCAAGTTCGATGCCATCACGCTGACCGTCGACACGATCGTTTCCGGCAATCGCGAACGCTGCAAGCGCACCGGCTTCACCACCCCGCCGCGTTTCACGCCGTCCAACCTGGTGAGCTATGCGCTCCACCCCAGGTGGGCGATGAACTTCCTGCTGCGCGAGAAGTTCGACCTGCCCAATCTTTCCACCCATGTTTCGGCGGGCAGCGGGCAGGCCATCTCCATCCAGGACTATTTCAACTCGATGCTCGATCCGGGCCTCGACTGGAAGGCCGCGGAGCAGTTGCGGGACGACTGGGGCGGCACCTTCTGCCTGAAGGGCATCATGTCGGTGGGCGACGCGCGCCGCGCGGCGGACATGGGCGTGGATGCCATCATGGTGTCGAACCACGGCGGACGGCAACTGGATGGCGGGCGCGCGCCGTTCGACCAGCTGGCCGAGATCGTCGATGCCGTTGGGGACCGGGTCGAGGTGATCCTCGATGGCGGAGTCATGCGCGGCAGCCACGTGGTGAAAGCGCTGAGCCTGGGGGCGAAGGCGGTCAGCGGCGGGCGGCTCTACCTCTACGCGCTGGCGGCCGCGGGCGAGGCAGGCGTGGAGCGTGCGGTGACGATCCTGGAGCAGGAGATCACCCGCGCCATGCAGCTGATGGGCAAGGCTCGCCCGGCAGACCTTTCGCGCGAGAACCTTCGCTCCCGCTGACCGGAACGCCGCGCCCATGCGCCAGTTGGATGGGCATGAGCACCAAATCGGACGCCGACACCATCCGCACGAGCCCCCAACTTCGCCTGATCGGCAGCGTTGACGAAGCCATGTACGCCGAATTCCGCGACCAGCTGCACAATGCCCCCAAGAAGGGGCCGCTGGTGGTGGCCCTGACCACCCTGGGCGGCAACCCGGAAATCGCCCGCACTATGGCCGACGACGTGCGCCTGCTGCGCGAACCGGGGCGCGACATCTTCTTCCTCGGAAAATCGGCGGTCTATTCCGCAGGCGCCACCTTCATGGCGGGCTTTCCCGTGTCGCACCGCTACATGACGAAGGATTCCAGCCTGCTGATCCACGAGCGGCAGATCACCAAGACGATCAACCTTTCGGGGCCGCTGAAAAGCTGCATTTACCAGCTGAAGGCCGCGCTCAACGAGATCGAGCATTCCATCGAGATAGAGGAACAGGGCTTTCGCGAGATCGTGAACGGCAGCAACGTCTCGTTCGAGGATGTTCGCGACCGGGCGCCCGAGAACTGGTATATCGGCTGCGACAAGGCGAAGGAACTGGGCCTGATCTGCGGCGTGATCTGACCCTGCCCCCTCGCCCCCGTTCGCCTTGGCGTCAGGCGTAAGCGCCCTCGCCCTTACCCTCGCTGCGACCCACGGCGGACCAGTCCAACTTGCGCGTGGCGAACATGATACCTGCCAGGGCTGCGAACAGCAGCAGCGATCCGATCACCAGCGAGTAGGTTTCCTCGTTCAGCAGCACGTAGAGTACCGTGTAGAGCGCGGCGAGCATCGCCCCGATGAACCCCGCCCGCTTCCACGTCCCCAGGATCGCGGCGCTGTAGGCGGTCAGCAGGCCGATGATCGCCGTCGCCGCCACAAGATAGGCGAGCGCGAAGCCGATCACCTCGGCAAAGGCCAGCAGCATCACGAAGAACAGCACCAGCCCCGCGCCAGTCAGCAAATACTCCGCCGCAGCAACGCGTGCGCCGCCGACCACGTCGAACATCAGAAGCGCGGCAAAGGTGAACCCGATGAAGAGAAAGCCGTATTTCACCGCGCGGTCCACCTGGCTGTAGAGATCGACCGGCTCGACAAGGCCGATCGATGCCGCCTGCACCGTCTCCACATCGGCATCGGCGTCGCTTGCAGGCCGGTCGCCCACGGACAGCAATCCGTGCCCCAGTGCGAGGTTGGTGATGCCGGGATAGACGGCGGTGAAACCCTGCGCGCCGGTTTCAGTCTGCGAGGGTTCGGGCAAATAGCCTCCGGTAAAGCTGGGATGAGGCCAGGGTGACGTTACGCGCCATTCGGTCTCGCCCCCGCGCGGGATCAGCGAAAGCGAGCGCGTGCCTCGCAGGCCATAGCTCCAGCGCACCTGCAACGCACCCTCCCCGTCCCAACGGGAAAGGGCAGCGGAGAAACCCGATCCGCCGGTGGCCGAGGGACCATTGCCGGGCCTGAGGTCGAGCGCCTCCCCGCCTGCGGTGACACTGGCCCCATCGGAGAGGCCGCGCGTGTCGGAAATGCCGAAACGCAGTTCGGCCTCGTCGAACAGCAACGTGTCGCGGGCAATTCCGAGACTGTCCAGCTCGCTCGTCAGCGCAAAGCGGGCGGTGCCTTCCAGCGCGCCCGAATAGACCACGCTCTGGTAGATCGCGTAACCCTTGCGATCTGGGTCGAGCCGGGTCTCGACAGACTGGGATTGCGGAGAAACGAACAGTTCGCGCCGCACCTGCCGTCGCCGCTCGGTCGCCACGCCATCGACCGTCTCTGCCTCCACCACCTCATCGCGGAAGGGGATCACCAGCACGGGCCCGGTAACGGTCTGCGAGCCGCCCCAGCCGCGCGTGATATGCGCCTGCGCCTGCTGCGACTGGTTTTCCCGGTCGTAGACCAGCGCGTAGACCATCAGCAGCGGCACGATCAGCACACCGGCAACCAATCCTGCCAGCATCAGTTTCGAGCCGGGGCTTCGTTCACGTCTCATCGTTCGGTCCTCCTGTTTTCTGCGATGAACCGTGCATTGAGAGCGACGAACTGAATATCGAGTGAACTCGCGCGCGCACGCGAGGTGCATGTTCATTGCTGCGCCAACCCCGTCGTTGCAGGATGGGAGGCATGCTGAAACGATTCGCCTTCCTGCTCGCCCTCGCCGCTTCTCCCCTTGCCGCGCAGGAAGCCAGCGAGCTCCCTGCCCAGCGCGAGTACGCGACCACCGACGTGGTGCTGGAAACCACCATGGGCGACATCGTCATCGCCCTGGAAACCGAGCGCGCACCTGTCACGGCGGCGAATTTCCTGCGCTACGTGGAAGAGGACCGTTTCGACGGCACGGTGTTCTACCGCGCCATGCCGCTCGACTGGGGCGAGCAACCCAATGGCCTGATACAGGGCGGCACGCAGTGGGATCCCGAGAGGGTGCTGCCGGGCATCGAGCACGAGCCGACCAGCGAGACGGGCCTCAGCCACACGCGCGGGGCGCTGTCGATGGCGATGGGCGAGCCGGGCACGGCCAACGGCGACTTCTCGATCATGCTGGGCGATCAGACCGGGCTCGACGCCGATCCCGATTCAGAAGACCCCACGCGTCGCGCAGGCTACGCCGTGTTCGGCTACGTGACCGAGGGGATGGACGTGGTCGAAGCCATCCACGCCCAGCCGACCGACCCGGAAAAGGGCGAAGGCTGGATGAAGGGCCAGATGCTTGCAGAGCCGGTGGAGATCGTGGAAGCGCGGGTCCACGAACCCGCTGCCGAGTAGTCCGGCACGAGACTGCCATCAATCCGGCAGGACAATCCTTTGTGTCCTGGGGTTCTCTCCCAGCCTGCTCATCAGGATCGCCGCGCGCTGGGCCTGGCGGGTGAAGCTGCGCAGGTCCACGCTCTCGCCCTCGGCATGGCTGCCCGTTCCGTCCGGCCCCATGCCTGCCAGGCCGTGCGCATAGGGCGCGACGAAGCTGATATCGGCGGCCCCGCGACGTGCGGGCGGAAACACGCCCATCTCGTCCAGCCCCATGTCGGCGTTGATCGCATTCAGGGCCGTGAGCAGGGCAGTGTTGCCTTCGCTGGGCGACATCGGCGGGTAGCGGAAGGAGAATTCGATCTGCGCATCGGTGCCGGGCAGGTTCTGCTCGACGATGGCCTCCATCGCAGCGACGGTGCGGTCGGTCTGCTCCTGGGTCAGCGTGCGCAGGTCTCCGCGGGCCACGGCGCTGTCGGCGATGATGTTGGTCTTGCCGATAGCTGAGGCGGAAAGATTGTCTTCCCCCAGTTCCGCAGGCGTTCCGCCGGCCATGAAGCCAACGTTGTAGGTGAGGTTTTCCTCCGGCAGCTCCACGCGGAAGGCATCGAGGATGCGCGCCATCTCATAGATCGCCCCGTAGCCCGCGCTATCGGAGAATATGCCCGAGGAATGGCCGGTGCGGCCCGTCGTGGTTAGCGTCCAGCTGTTGGAGGAGCGGCGGGCCACCACGCCCATGTCCCTGCCATCGACGACGGACAGGCCTTCGAACCCCAGCGCTACGTCGGCCCATTGCCCCGCTTCCACCAGGTCGGCGCGCGCCTGGTCGATGGGGTTGCCGACGTCTTCCTCGTCCCCCGTCAGGGCGACGACGATATTGGCGCCATGGAGGGTTCCCGCCGCCTGCATCGCGCGCAGGGCGGACAGGATCACGACGATGCCGCCCTTGTCGTCCACGACACCGGGACCGGTGGCGGTATCGCCGTCCCTGACGAATTGCTGGAATGGCGAATCCGGCTCGAACACGGTGTCGATATGGCCGATCAGCAGGATCCTGGGCGCGTCCGAATCGCCTTCCATTCTGGCGAAGAGATGTCCCGCCCGGTCAACGTGGTCCTGCGCGATCCACTCGACATCGAAACCGAGCGCCTCGAATTCGGGCGTCAGCATCTGCCCGACTTCGCGCACGCCCTCGTGGTTGTGGGTGCCGGAATTGACGTTGGTAATCGCTTCCAGCAGCGCGACGTCCTGCGCGAAGCCTTCCTCGACCGTCTCGATGATGGTCTGCTCGGCCGGCGAAAGCTGGGCCGCGGCGGGGGTGGCAATGGAAACGGCGAGTACGGGGGCGAAGGCGGCAAGCGAGCCGCGACGAAAGAGTTCTGTCATGCCTGCGAGGCTAGTGCGGCGACCCGTCAGCGGCAAGCGCGCTCAGCATTCCTCGGCGGTGTTTTCCGGGATGGGCCCATCGGGCACGCGCGCCGGGTGGAGATGGAACGGATCCGATGCCAGCCGGTGCGATGCGGGATAGACCTGCGCCAGCGCCGCGTAGAGCGCCGGATCGTAGGCGGCCAGGTCCTGATGACCAAGGATCTGCCGCCCGTTCACGACAACCAGCTTGTTGGAATCGAACCAGAACTGCGCCCCCTCCGCCCAGTATTCGTGCAGCGTGGTGATCGCGTATTCGTTGTGCCAGCGGCCCTCCTCCTGCGCATCGGCATAGGCCTGCTCGATCTGCCCGTAGAGCGCCGGATCGGCCGCCTCTATCGCGTAGAGGATGGCGTGGGCGAATTCGTGCACCAGGATCGTCTCGCCGTAATAGCGGCTTTCGCGAAGGCCCAGCACGTCCTCTTCCGCCGCGACCGTCCGCTGCCCGCCGATCCCGCGCACTCGTGCATCCCAGTACTGGCGGTCGGTCAAGCTGCCGATACGCTCTGCGTAATGCAGCCGTTCGCACCGTGTCAGGCGCGGATCATCGGGATCGGGCTTCGCCCAGCTGGCAAACTCCGGCAGGTCGAGAAGTGCCTCGTCCCGCGCCATGATGGCGACGCGAAAGTCCTGCCGAACGAGCTCGGCAGCAAGGTCGGGCCGGGACGAAAGCATTCCGCGCACCATGTCGCGCGCGGCCAGCAGCGCCTCGTCCTCCACGCGCGGCGAAGAACGGATCGCAAGACCGGCGGCCTCCACCTGCCTGGTATAGAAACCATCACCCTCGATGCGTTCGATGGGCGTGGCGCAGGCGGCCAGCGAGATCAGCGCAAGCGCGACACTCGCCCGCCTCATGCCTGCATCAGTAAACGCGCTTCTTCGGCTCGATATAGGTCGCATCGTCGGTCAGCGTGTATTCGTGGACCGGGCGATAGTCGATCTTCACCTCGCCGCCATTGCCGCCCCAGCCTTCGAACCAGGCCGCGGTGTGCTTCATCCAGTTGGCATCGTCACGCTCGGGATAGTCCTCGTGCGCGTGGGCGCCGCGGCTTTCCTTGCGGTTCTCGGCGCTGGACATGGTGACGACGGCCTGGGCCATCAGGTTGTCCAGTTCCAGCGTCTCGATCAGGTCGGAATTCCAGATCAGCGAGCGGTCGTGCACCTTGATGTCCTGCATCCGCTTGTTGGTTTCAGCCAGCGACTTGACGCCGGCAGCCATCAGTTCGCTGTCGCGGAACACGGCAGCGTGCTTCTGCATGGTCTGCTGCATTTCCTTGCGCACGGCGGCGGTGGGGCTTCCACCATCGGCGTGGCGGAAGTGATCCAGGCGGCCCAGTGCGAAGTCCGCGCTGTCGCCGGGCAGTTCGTCGTGGCTCTGGCCGGGCTTGATGAGCTCCGCCAGGCGGAAGCCGATCGCACGGCCGAACACCACGAGGTCGATCAGCGAGTTGGAGCCGAGGCGGTTGGCCCCGTGCACCGAGACGCAGCCCGCCTCGCCCGCGGCAAACAGGCCCGGAACCACGGTGTCGGGATTGCCGTCCGGCCCGATGGTCACGACTTCGCCGTGATAGTTCGTGGGAATGCCGCCCATGTTGTAGTGGACGGTGGGGGTGACGGGCAGCGGCTGCCGCGTCAGGTCCACGCCCGCGAAGATCTTGCCGCTTTCGGTGATGCCGGGCAGGCGCTCTGCCAGCACCTTGGGATCGATGTGATCGAGGTGCAGGTAGATGTGATCCGCATCGGGGCCGACGCCGCGCCCTTCGCGCATTTCCAGCGCCATGGAGCGCGAGACGACGTCGCGGCTGGCGAGGTCCTTGGCCGAAGGGGCATAGCGTTCCATGAACCGCTCGCCCTCGCTGTTCGTCAGGTAGCCGCCCTCGCCGCGTGCGCCCTCGGTAATCAGCACGCCCGCGCCGTAGATGCCGGTGGGGTGGAACTGCACGAATTCCATGTCCTGCAGCGGAAGGCCCGCGCGCAGCACCATGCCGCCGCCGTCGCCGGTGCAGGTATGGGCACTGGTGGCGGTGAAGTAGCAACGGCCATAGCCGCCGGTCGCCAGCACCACGCCGTGGCTGCGGAAGCGGTGGATCGTGCCGTCGTCCAGGCACATGGCGATCACGCCGACGCAGACGCCGTCCTTCATGATCAGGTCGATGGCGAAGTATTCGATGTAGAAATCGGCGCTGTACTTCAGGCTCTGCTGGTAGAGCGCGTGCAGCATGGCGTGGCCGGTACGGTCCGCCGCGGCGCAGGTGCGCTGCACCGGCGGGCCTTCGCCCATGTTCTGCATGTGTCCGCCGAACGGGCGCTGGTAGATCGTTCCGTCCTCGTTGCGGCTGAACGGCACGCCGGCGTGCTCCAGCTCGTACACCGCCTGCGGCGCTTCGCGGGCCAGGTACTCGATGGCGTCCTGGTCGCCCAGCCAGTCGGCACCCTTCACGGTATCGTACATGTGCCACGACCAGTGGTCGGGCGTGTTGTTACCCAGCGAGGCGGCAATGCCGCCCTGCGCCGCCACGGTGTGGCTGCGGGTGGGGAAAACCTTGGAGATATTGGCGGTCTTCAGACCGGCTTCGGCGGCACCCATCGTGGCGCGAAGGCCGGAACCGCCGGCGCCCACGACCACGACATCATAGGTGTGGTCGATGATCGGGTAGGCGCGGCCACCGATTTCGAAAGTCTCTTTGCGGGCCATCAGGCGGCTCCTGTCGAGAAGGCGAGGCTGGCGATGCTGAAGAGGCCGTACGCGGCCCCTGCAAAGCTGGCGATGTTGAGCACGAGGATGGCGGCGAACTTGCTGCCGGCTTCGTGGACGTAGTCCTCGATCAACACTTGCAGACCCAGCCGCGCGTGCCAGAAGGTGGAGATCACCAGCAGCGCCACCATGAAGGCGGGCAGCGGAGAGGACAGCCATTCGGACACTCCGGCGTGGGAATAGTCGCCCATCAGCGCCAGCGAGATGCCGAGGAACAGCACCGTCACCAGGTTGCCGACGGCGGTGAAGCGCTGCATCAGCCAGTGATGCGCGCCCTCGTGGGAAGAGCCAAGGCCGCGCACGCGGCCGATCGATGTTCCGTTACCCATATCCGATATGTCCTAGCGAAGCAGGATGAAGGCCCAGAAGGCCACGGTCAGCACCACGCCCGACGCCATGGAGACGACCGAGAAGGTGCGATTCAAGTCGATCTCGTAACCCGCGCCGAGATCCAGCACGAAGTGGCGCAGGCCAGAGCTCATGTGATTGAAAAAGGCCCAGGTCAGCCCGATCAGCACCGCCATGCCATACCAGCTGGAGGCGTGGCCTAGGAACGTCTCGTAGGCATCCGGCCCCGCGGCCAGTGAGCCCAGCCACCACAGCAGTACGCCCAGCCCGACAAGGGCCATCCCGTCGCCGGTGACGCGGTGGAGGATGGATACCGCCATGTGCGGTCCCCATTTCCAGATTGACAGGTGCGGTGATAGCGGGCGGTTGGCCATGGTAAGTTCCGTCGCGAGAGTGTGAGCCTCAAGGCGTGCCCTCCCTCTAGCGATTGTGGCGCGCGTTACAAGCGGGCCTTCGGGCAGGTATGCCCGTTTTCCCGCAGGATGCCGATGAAATCCCGCGGACTTCCCCACTGCGCGCGCGCTCGCTATGAGCGGAAGCCATGACCAATATTCTCGTCACCGGCAGCAGCAGGGGCATCGGGCAGGCGATTGCCGATCAGCTGGCAGAACGCGGTTGCAACGTCATGGGCCATGCCACGCGTGCAATCGACACCCGCACCATAGCGGCCGACTTCGCCGATCCCCCCGCCCCGCAGATGCTGTGGCAGGAAGCTCTCGACCGCCTCGACGGCCGGATCGACGTGCTGGTGAACAATGCCGGCCTGTTCGAGCAGATCCCGCTGCACGCCAGCGACATCGAATGGCTGGATCGCTGGGAAGACACCCTGCGCATCAACCTGACCGCCGCCGCTCAGCTCAGCCGCTTTGCCGTGCGGCACTGGCAGGATCGCGGTTGCGGCGGGCGCATCGTCCATATCGCCAGCCGCGCCGCCTATCGCGGCGATTCTCCCGGCCACTGGCACTATGCCGCCGCGAAGGGCGGCATGGTGGCCATGCACAAGACCATCGCGCGCGCCTATGCCGGCGAAGGCATCCTGTCCTTTGCCATAACGCCCGGTTTCACCGACACCTCGATGGCGGGCGACTACCTGGAAAGCCGTGGCGGCCCCGGCCTGCTGGCCGACATTCCGCTGGGCCGCGTGGCAGAGCCGGAGGAAATCGCCGATATCGCCGTGTTCTGTTCGCTCGACGCACCGCCCAGCATGACCGGCGCCGTGATCGACGCCAATGGAGCCAGCTTTGTCCGCTAGGCGAGCCTTGCTCGCGGCAATCCTGCCGCTGTCGATGGCGGCATGCGTGGCTCCGCAACCGCCCGTGCCCGCGGCCAGTGCCTCGGTGCTGGATGCCGCGCGCGCCGGTGCTCCTGCCGCATCCGAATGGGCGCAGGCCTGCACCGACTGGGACGACTGGGACAAGCGCGCCCGGCCTTTCCACGTCTATGGCGACACCTACCACGTCGGCACCTGCGGCATTTCCGCCGTCCTGGTGGCCGGGGCAGATGGCCACGTGCTGATCGACAGCGGCACGCGCGACGGGGCCCGCGTCGTACTCAGCAATATCCGCACGCTGGGCTTCCAGCCGGAAAACCTGCGCGCGGTGCTGACCAGCCACGAGCACTTCGACCACGTCGGCGGGCTGTGGTGGATCCATCAGAACAGCGGCGCCAGGGTGTTCACCTCTCCGGAGGCGCTCGAAGTCATCGAGAGCGGGGAAGCCGACCCCGCCGATCCGCAGTACGGCATGCACGAGGCGATGCGCCCGATCGCGCGCAGCCTGGTCAGCGCGGTGGAACCGGGCGAAGTTATGACCATCGCCGGACACGATTTCCTGCCGGTCGCGACACCAGGCCACACGCCGGGCGCGCTGACATGGCAGTGGGAAAGCTGCGAAGGCGGCACCTGCAAGACCATCGTCTATGCCGACAGCCTTTCCGCCGTCAGCCGCGATGACTACCGGTTTTCCGACCATCCGGCCTACGTGCAGGCCTATCGCGACGGCCTTTCCCGGCTTGCCGCGCTGGGTTGCGACATCCTGCTCACGCCCCACCCCTCGGCCAGCGGCATGCGCGACAAGCTGCTGGCGGGCGACTGGGAGAGCGGCATGGGCTGTGCCCAGTATGCCGCGGACAGGCTGCAACTGCTGGAGGCCCGGCTGGCGCAAGAGGCCGCATCGTGAGCTGGAAACTCTCCACCGTCGCCACCAAGCAGGCGGTGGAAACCGCGCTCGAGCGGCGCGATGCGACCATCGGCTGGGACGAGAGCATCGTGCTTGCCGGGTTCGAGGTCGATCCAGAGGAACCGATGATCTGGCGGCTTGATGCCTACACCAACGGCAAGCCCACGGACGTTGAACGCGCCGCGCTGCACGCGCTCTTCGACGATCCCGACCAGCCGATCCTGGCCGAGAAGCTGCCCGATACCGACTGGGTGGCGGAAAGCCAGAAGGGCGTCGATCCCATCCTCGCCGGTCGCTTCCGGGTTCGCACGCCCGATCACGCCGCGCTGGGCGACAAGCGGCTGACCGAATTCGTCATCCCGGCGGCGCAGGCCTTCGGCACCGGGCAGCATGCCACGACAGCGGGCTGCCTGAGCATGCTCGACCAGATGCATGCCCAGGGTCTGCACCCTCGGCGTGTCGCCGACATCGGCACCGGCACCGGTTTGCTGGCCTTTGCCGCGATCGACCTGTGGCCAGGCGCCTATGCCACCGCCAGCGACATAGACCCGATCTGCGGCCCCGCGGTGGTCCATAATTGCCAGCTCAATTCCATCCCGCTGGGTACGGGGCGCGGACAACTGGCCATGTTGATCGCCGACGGCATGGACGATCCGGCCCTGCAGGCGCGCGCACCCTACGACCTGCTGATCGCCAATATCCTGGCCGGCCCCCTGATCGACATGGCCGGCGACTTCGCGGACGTCGTCGCCCCGCGCGGGAGCATCCTGCTGGCGGGACTGCTGGAACGGCAGGAAAGCGGAGTGCGCGCCGCCTACCTCCGCGCGGGCTTTCGCCTGCATCGCCGCATCCTGAATGGTGAGTGGAGCATCCTGTGGCTGCGTCACCGCTACACCGGATAAGGCGCCCGCTCCTGCGCGCCTCGCTGGTTCTTGCCGGCGTGCTGGCCCTGATTGTCCTGGGCTACCCACTTGCTGGCTGGATCGGCAGTTCGATACCCGAGAACGCATCGAGCGCGAATGCCCGCGAAGCCGAGCGTTCGGTCGAGATCATGGTCGAGACGAACGGCACCCACACCGGCATCGTCGTCCCTGTCCTCACCGCGGCCAAGGACTGGCGCGAAACCTTTCCCAGCGCCGCCATGCCCGATGCCTATGGGCGCGTTCCGACCCATCTTTCGATCGGGTGGGGAGAGCGCGAAGTGTTCCTCCACGTGCCGACCTGGGGAGATCTGCGGGTGGAAACGGCGCTGCGCATCGCCACGGTGGGTGGCGATGCGCTGATGCGGGTGAGCCACTACGTGCGCCCCCTGCCCGGCAAGCACCATCGCCCGGTGCGCCTGTCATCGGCACAGTACGAAAGGCTGGTCGCCGCGATAGAGCGTCCGCTGCCGCCGGTCCCGCCCGGAAACACGCGCGAAATCCTCAGGGGCACCTATGTCGACGACGCCTACTACGAGGCGGCAGGCAGCTACACCATGATCAACAACTGCAACACATGGGTGGGTGATGCGCTGGCAGAGGCCGGCATCGAAATGGGCATGTGGACCCCCTTCGCCGGCGGCGTGATGAAATGGATTCCGACGCCCCAGGCCACGCCCTAGAACTGCGCCATGGTAAACACGGCGTTTACGACAGACGTTCATCACCATTGTCGCCCGTGCGAGGTGGTTATAGGGTTATCGTCGATCGTCAAATTGCTGGGGTCTGGTTCGACAGATGGCAAATCGTAATGCTGAACGTCACGACATTTCCATTCAGGGCACCCTGCGCACGGGGAACGGAAAGCGCGAAGTAACCATCGTCGACCTGTCGGATCGCGGCTGCCGCCTGTTCGACAGGATGGGCTACCTTTCGCCGGATCTGGCCGTGACGATCAGGATTGGCCCGGTCGGCCCGATAGAGGCGACCGTGCGCTGGCAGGAACAGCCCTATGCGGGGCTGCTCTTCGTCAATCCGCTCTATCCTGCCGTGCTCGATCACATCCGCACCCATTTCGACCTGCGCGACCTTGGCCGCGGGGAGATCGACGCTCCGAATACGGACGGCTGACCCGCGCCGGCGCGGAACATACCGGCCATCCCGTCACTTCCTCTTGCGAACACGCAATCCTGCCAAGAGGAATCCCATGACCAAGACACTGCTCATCACCGGCGCATCGACGGGTATCGGCGAAGCGACGGCGCGCGCCGCGGCGAGTGCCGGCTGGAACGTCGCCTTGATCGCCCGCTCCCAGGACAAGCTGGAAGCGCTGGCGAACGAAATCGGGGACGCCGCCCTCGCCCTTCCCTGCGACGCGACGGACCGCGATGCTCTGAACAAGGCCGTGGAAAAGGCGGTAGAGCAATTCGGCGGGCTCGACGCCGTCTTCGCCAATGCCGGCAAGGGCGTCGACAACCCCGGCGTGGAGAAAGGCAAGCCGGAGGAATGGCGCGGCATGGTCGATCTCAACATCATGGCCGTGCTCTACACCGCGCACGCCACGCTGCCGCACCTGCGCAAGACGAAGGGCATGTTCGTCGTCACGGGCTCCAAGGCGGGCCGCGAGCATTTCCAGGGTTCGATCTACAGCGCCACCAAGTGGTTCGTGCAGGGGTTCGCCGGCAACCTGGCGGAAGAGATGCGCGAATGGGGCGGGCGCTGCACCGTCATCACGCCGGGCATGGTGGACACGCCCTTCTTCGACGAGGGCAAGCCCACGAAGCTGCAGTCCCAGGACATCGCCGACGCAGTGATCTTCGCGCTGCAGCAGCGCGATACATCGTGCGTGCGCGAAATTCATCTGATGCCGAACGACTAGACGGCGCTTCGAAGGCGCATTGCTGCACTGCACAATCTAGGGTATCCTCGCGTAGGAAACGCGGAGGTACCGATGCTCGAATCCACCCGTTCGCTTTTCGCAGCGCAAACCGCCCGGTCGTTCCTGCCCATGGCGGTCGATGCGAGCGTCGCCAAAGATCCGGCTCGTGCAGCGCTCCTCGAAAACTTCCGCCGCCGCAATGCCCTGCTGGATGCGCTGTTCTACGACATCGGCAAGATATCGCAGGACGAGGCACGGTCCATCGCGCCGCATCTCGCGCGCGAAGGGGCGATACTGGTGGTGCCTCCCAGCGGCGAAGGCGAGCTCGTTCTGTGCCCCACTCTCGAGGATTACCTCGCGCACGGCCGTGAAGTGGAGACGATCGCGGTGGCGGGCGTGGGCAGCTCCGCTCTGGGCACGGCGGCCTTTGCCCGTAACGTGGCCGATGCCACCGGTGGTCCGGTGGCGGGAGTTGTTTCGGGTTATGGCCTCGCCGACCTGCTGACCGAGGCGATGGGCGGCTTCTTCTGGTTCGGCGCGCTCAATTCGCTGCGCCACGGCTTCGAGATGCTGGACGAGATGGGACGAGAGGCAATGGTCGGCACCGAGTCGACCGGAGGCACGCTCGTCGATGCCGTTCGCCAGAGCCGCGATACCCGCACCCTCGTCGCCCTGCTTTCCCATCCGGATTTCCGCTTCAGGCTGCTGACCGGACATTCCAAGGGCAACCTGGTGCTGTCAGAAGCTCTCTACGAGATGCAGAAGCACGCGCCGGGCGACCTGGCGAGCGTTGCCACCGGCGGCCGGATCGCCACGGTCAGCGCGCTGATCCGCATGCCTTCCGCCTTTACCGACGTCGTCGACATTTTCGGCGCGTGGGACTGGTTCGGCGGCATGAATTCGCGCGGCGGCATCAAGGCAGACATGCTGGTGGCCAACGCCTGGCATCACACCAATACCGAATTGCCCGCTCACCTGGACGTGACGGCGGCGCTGCGCAGCGCGCTCTAGCCTGCGGCCGCGACGATTTCGGCCCAGCCCGCCTCGTCGATCACCTCGATACCCAGTTCCTCGGCCTTCTTCAGCTTGGAGCCCGCGCCGGGCCCTGCCACCAGCAGATCCGTCTTGGCGCTGACCGACCCGGAGGCCTTTGCCCCCAGCCGTTCGGCCTGGGCCTTGGCTTCGTCGCGGCTCATGGTTTCCAGCTTGCCGGTGAAGACCACGGTCTTGCCGGCCACCGGGCTGTCCACGCTTTCCACTTCGTAACGCGGCGGCGAGACCTCGGAGAGCAGGTCGTCCCAGACTTCCCGGTTGTGCTCTTCGTGGAAGAAATCGCCCAGCGCCTCCACCACGGCGCTGCCGATACCGTCGATGCTGGTCAGCGATGCCGCTGCATCCTCGTCACCCGCGCGCGCCTTTTCGGCGGCCTCGCGCAATGCGGGGAGATCGTGAAAATACTTCATCAGGTCGCGCGCCGTCACGGCGCCGACGTGACGGATGCCCAGCCCGAACAGCAGCCGCGCGGCATCGGGCTGCCGCCGCGCCTCGATGCTGGCGAGGAGGTTCTCGACCGACTTTTCCTTCCATCCCTCAAGCGCCAGGATATCGGCCTCGCGATCCTTCAGCCGGAAGATGTCGGCGGGACCGTTGTCCAGCCAGCCGTGCTCCATGAATTCGACGATCGTGCGCTCGCCCATGCCGTCGATATCCAGTGCCGCGCGGCTGACGAAGTGCTTGAGCCTTTCGAGCTGCTGCGCCTTGCAGATGAGGCCGCCGGTGCAGCGCACGTCGACCTCGCCTTCCTCGCTCACCGCTTCGCTGGCGCAGACCGGACAGTGATCGGGAAATTCGAAGGCGGGGCGCTCCTCTTCGCGGGTGAGGTTCTCCACCACCTGGGGGATCACGTCACCGGCGCGCTGGATCACCACCCGGTCGCCCGGACGTACACCCAGCCGCTGGATCTCGTCGCGGTTGTGCAGGGTGACATTGGTCACCGTCACTCCGCCCACCAGCACCGGGGTGAGGCGACCGACAGGCGTCAGCTTGCCGGTCCGGCCCACCTGGATGTCGATGCTCTCCAGCGTCGTCTCGGCCTGCTCGGCGGGAAACTTGTGCGCCAGGGCCCAGCGCGGAGCCTTGGCGACAAAGCCCAGCCGCTTCTGCCAGTCGAGCCGGTCGACCTTGTAGACCACGCCGTCGATCTCGTACGGCAGCGCGGCGCGGCCTTCGGAAATGCTGCGATAATGCCGCAGCATATCCTTCACATCCTTGCACAATTTGAGATCGGGCGAGATCGGCAGACCCCACTCCGCGATGCGCTGCATCACCTCGTGCTGGGTGTCGCCCGGCACCTCGCTTGCAGCGCCCCAGCCGTGCGCCCAGAACCGCAGCGGCCGCCTTGCCGTGACCTCGGCATCCTTCTGGCGCAGAGAACCGGCGGCGGCATTGCGCGGATTGGCGAACAGCTTTCCGCCTGCTTTCTCCTGCGCAGCATTGAGCGCGGCAAAGTCCTCTTTCGCCATGTAAACTTCGCCGCGCACCTCGAACACGTCGGGCACATCGTCGCCGGAAAGCGTCTGCGGAATATCGGCGATATGGCGGACGTTGGGCGTCACGTTCTCGCCCACCTGACCATCCCCGCGCGTTGCGGCGAGCACCAGTTCGCCCTCCTCGTAGCGCAGAGAGCAGGACAGCCCGTCGATCTTGTCTTCGGCGGTGAAGTCGACCGCCTCGTCCTCGTCCAGCGACAGGAAGCGGCGCACGCGGGCGACGAAATCCTCCACCTCCTCGTCCGAAAAGGCGTTGTCGAGGCTCATCATGCGAACCTCGTGCGTCACCTTGGAGAGGGGAGAGGCGCTGATTTCGTGCCCCACCACCCTGCTGGGAGAATCCTCGCGGACGAGATGTGGGAATTGCTCCTCGAGTTCGGCGTTGCGGCGGACCAGCGCATCGTATTCCGCGTCGGAGATCTCCGGATCATCCTCTGCGTGATAGAGCCGGTTGTGCTTCGCAATCTGCTTCGCCAGCCGCATCAGTTCGTTGGCGGCCTCTGCTTCGGTAATGTCTGCGCTCACTGGACTTTTCACTCGGCGATGAGCCTCGGGTCGCGGGTAAACTCCCATTTGTCGCCGTTCCACTCTCCGCGATAGAGGTAGCTCATCGAATTGGCGCCGTTGGAGCGGTAGCCGCCCCAGGCCGAGCAGCTTTCTTCACTGGCACAGGTAAAGTTGTGCAGCGTGAATACCAGCGCGGGCTGGTCCGTCTCGGTATCGCGCCAGCCATTGGCCGTACGCGAACAGCGCGACATCGGGGCCAGTTGCGGGAAACGCGCGATGAGCGCGGTTTCGTCAGCCGGCGGCAGTGCCTCTTCCTCGCGCCCGTCGTGCCAGCTCGCACAAACGGTCGGCGGATTGGTGATATCGGAGGCGAAGTAGCCCGCCAGCACGTGCTCGATCATGGCAAGGCGCGGCGCATCGAGACGCTGGGCCAGCGGCGGCAGCGGACCGGGCGTGGAGGCGACTTCAGGCTGCACCGTGCAGGCCGCAAGGCCGAGCAGAGCCGCTGCTGCGAACAATTTCATTGTGCAGTCCTTCCTTCAGGTACCGTTTGATCGACCGACTCATCCCGGTCCGGAATGTAGGCCGGTGATGGCGGAGCCGCCAACCAGAAGATGGCCGTCGCAATAATCGGGATGACGATCATCCATACGACCCATGGCACCACGCGCCATGCCGCACCTCGAATAATCTCGACGGCGTTGGCAAAGCCGAGCCCCAGCGGGATGGCGTAAGCTCCGAATACGATCCAGCCGGTCAGGGTCACGGTCCCTGCGAAAATGAAGAAGCCATAGATCGCGATCAGCAAGAAAATGGCCAGCCCGGAGATCGTGACAAGCAGCGTTCCGATCAGCAGGCTGATCGCCTGCGCCGGCCTCGATCCGACTGCCCCTTCCGGCACCCGGTCCATCACACGCCTTCCAGCAACCTGTCCGCCTGCGCGCGGGCCTCCTCGGTGATTTCCGCTCCCGAGAGCATCCGGGCGATTTCTTCCTGACGACCGCCCTCGTCCAGCAAGGCGACGGAGGTTTTCGTCACCGTGCCCTCGCTCGACTTGGCGATCATGTAATGCGTGCGCCCGCGCGCGGCGACCTGCGGGCTGTGGGTTACGGCGAGCAACTGACCGCCCTCCCCGGCAAGCCGCGCCAGCCGTTCGCCGATGGCACTCGCGACCGCGCCGCCCACGCCGCGGTCGATCTCGTCGAAGATCACCGTGGCGGCCCCGCCCTGCTCCGCCAGCGCGACCTTCAGCGCGAGGATGAAACGCGAGAGTTCCCCGCCCGAGGCGATCTTGTTGAGCGGCGCGAAGTCGGCACCCGGATTGGTGGCGATCAGGAACTCCACCGCGTCCATCCCCTGCGGGCCCCACCTTTCCTCCGGCTGTTCCGTCACCGCCGTCCTGAACCGGGCGGCATCGAGCTTGAGCGGAGCGAGTTCGGCAGCCACCGCCTCGTCGAGTTGCGAGGCAGCCGCCACCCGATTGGCATGCAGCGCCTCGGCCCGCGCGCGGTACACTTCGTGCGCTGCGCGTTCGGCCTTTTCCAGATCGGCGAGGTCGGCATCGCCCTGTTCGATGGCATCTAGGCTGGCGCGCAGGGTTCGCATCACTTCCGGCAGGTCGTCGACCTGGCACGAATGCTTGCGCGCGAAGGCGCGCAGTTCGAACAGGCGCGTCTCGATCCGGTCCAGCTCGAGCGGATCGTGCTGCATCGCCTCGGCGGCGGCCTGCAGCTTCTGCTCCGCCTCGCCCGCCTCGATCACCGCTCTGTCCAGCGCGCCAAGCGCTTCCGCCAGCAGGGGATGTTCCTCGGCAATGCGATCCAGCTTGCGCGCGGCGACGCGCAGCGATGCTAGCGGCGAATCCGATCCGTCCCAGACCTGTCGCAGGTCTTCCAGGTCGCCCGCCAGCTTCTCGCCTTTCTGCATGTCGGCGCGGGTATTGGCGAGGTTCTCCTCCTCGCCTTCCTGCGGTTCGATGTTCGTCAGTTCGGAAAGATGGGCCAGGAGCAGGTCCTGGTCGGCCTTTGCCTGCTCGATGCTCTCGTGCGCCTCGTCCAGTTTCCCGCTCGCCTCGCGCCAGGCCTCCCACGCCTTCGTCACGCCGGCAACGTCTGCACCCGCGTAGCGGTCGAGCAGGGCGCGGTGACCGCGCGGGTTCACGAGACCGCGATCGTCGTGCTGGCCGTGCAGTTCCACCAGCGAACCCGCCAGCGTGCGCAGCAGAGCGACGCCCACCGGCTGATCGTTAACGAAAGCCTTCGAACCGCCATCGGCCTTCAGCCGGCGGCGCACGATCAGCGGCTCGCCCGGCTCTATCTCCACTTCGGCTTCGTTCAGGGCCTCTCGCAGCGGCTGCGGCAGGTCGGCAAACTCGAAGCTGGCGGTCACGCTCGCCTGCTCCTCCCCTGCGCGGACCAGCGCGGTATCGGCGCGATTGCCCAGCACCAGACCCAGGGCATCCAGCAGGATGGACTTGCCCGCGCCCGTCTCGCCGGTCAGGACGCCGAGGCCCGGCCCGAAGGCAAGGTCCAGCGCCTCGATCAGCACGATATTCCGGATAGAAAGCGCGGTGAGCATAAGCGCTAGGGCTTTACGGCTCAGGCTGTCGCAGCGCAACGATTGCCCGTCGCTAATAGGTGGAGTGTTAGATTTTCTTAACCAATGTGTGCGCTTACTTTGGAAAGCAATTCAGGAGGTCTGGCCGCGATGTCGGTGCTCACGATCAGGTCATACAAGAGATATGCCGCTCGGCTGCCGATCGAGCTGCGCCGCGACGGCCGCAAGACGGTGTCGGGCCTGCTGATCGAATTGTCGCAGCAAGGCGCCCGCCTCAGCGGACTGGGACGCGGAAAGTACGAGACCGGCGATCAGGTAGTGATCGTCGCCCCCACCGGAGAGGAATACGAGGGCACGATCCGCTGGGCTCACGACGGGCTGGCCGGCGTGCGGCTGAACAGTTCGCTGCACCTGCCGGAAATGCGCGACCTGCTGGACCTCAATCGTCGCGAGCAGACCGGCGTGGACTGGCGCTACGGCACCTGACCGGCTGACCTAGCCCTGCACGCGCTCCGGCGCGTGTTCTTCCATCAGCTCGAAAGCCTTCTCGTACCATTCGGTGCCGGGATAGTTGGCGCCCAGCACGGCCGAATAGCGCTGCGCCTCTTCCGGGATGCCGAGGGCAAGGCTGCTCTCGGTCAGGCGATAGAGCGCTTCGGGCGTGTGGCTGGTGGTCTGGTAATCCTCGATCACGTTCTGGAAGCGCAGCTGCGAGGCAAGCCATTGCCCGGTGCGCTGGTAGAATCGCCCGATTTCCATTTCCTTGCCCGCCAGGTGATCGTTGACCAGGTCAATCTTGAGGCGCGCGTCGTCGGCGTAGGGGCTTTCGGGGAAGCGGCGAACGATTTCGGTGAGCGCCTGCAACGCCTGCTCGGTAATCGCCTGGTCGCGTTCCACGTCGCTGATCTGCTCGTAATAGCTGATCGCGATCAGGTAGTAGGCATAGGGCGCATCGGCGTTGCCGGGGTGGATCGACAGGAAGCGCGAGGCCGACTGGATGGCACGGGTATAATCCCGCGCGGCATAATATGAGAATGCGCTCATCAGCTGCGCCCGGCGCGCCCAGGGCGAATAGGGATGCTGGCGCTCCACCTCGTCGAAGAGGCCCGCGGCCATCGTGAGGTCGCCGCGATCGAGCCTGTCCTTCGCCGCACTGTAGAGCGATTCGACGTCGCGCGCGACGTAGGCCAGATCATTGGGGCCGGTATCGGCGCCGCCGGCACAGCCGGTCAGCAGCATGGCACAGGTGGCGCCAAGCAGCGCGCTACGGGGAGAAAACTTCGCGGTCATGCGTCGCCTATAACTAGGCCTGCGCTGAACGCCAAGTGAAGTGCGCGGCGCTTTGCCGCTTTCTGCGACCGGCGGGTAGTTGCAGTCGAGAACGTCTCGACGTTTGTCGGACTCGGTCTGCCGATCGTCGACCCCGTACGATCTTTGTCGAGTCCAAGCGCAGGCCGGTCGACCATGGAATGCAGCGCCCCCGTGCCTTCTCTAGATAACAATCAGCGCTCCGGCCCAGCCCCCCCAAAGAATTCCCGGGGCCGGAGCTTCACAGAGGAGGAAAGACCATGAAGACGATTTCGATCAAGAGCGGCATCGCCGCAGCTCTCACCGCCGGCGCCCTGATGGCCGCCCCCGCATACGCCGCGAACATCGAAGGCCACAGCGTCCAGGTTCGCTATGCCGACCTCGACCTTTCGACCAAGGAAGGCCAGGAAACGCTGGAACGCCGCCTCGACCGCGCCGCGCAGGAAGTCTGCGGTATCGATCGGCGCACTTCGGCCCAGGCCCTGCCGACGAGCGAATCGCGCAGCTGCTACCGCGAGACGATCAAGAATTTCGAGAGGGAAATCGCCGTCCGCACGGCAGAACAACAGCGCGGTTGAAGCCCGACCCGATTTCTGGATGAACCGATACCGGGTCCCAACCGTGCGTAGGGTAAGATGCGCAACGGGCTAGAGCCAACTAGCGAAAATGGCAAGGTATCGTCTGACCCGCCGTCGAAGAAACCTCAGGGAGGCTTCGCGGCGGGTCTTTTTTGCCACTCTCCCGCGGGCCGGGGACTGGTGCAACATGGCCGCGCTTTCTATAGCCTTGTGCCATGGCCAAAGCCCTTTTCGAACTCAATCCCGATCTCGATCGCAAGTCCCTGGCTGCGCAGTTTGACTCCGCCGGACGCCTGCAGGTCGAAAACGTCCTGACAACCCAAACCGCGCGCGAACTGCGCGAGGTGCTGGCCAACGGCACCGAATGGGGCATCGCGCTCCAGGCCGGTGCCTATGCGGAGCCGAAGAGCTGGCGCGGCCGCGAGGTGCGTGACCGGGCGACCGGGCAGCAGGTGGTGGAACTGGTCAAGGCGACGGACAAGGCTGCGGCGGAGCGTGACTACGCCTTTCGCTGCCACCGCTATTCGCTGGTCGAAGGGATGCAGCAGCAATGGGAGCCAGGCGGCCCGCACGACCTGCTGCTGGAATATCTCAACGCCCCCGATTTCCTGGGCCTGATGCGCGATGTGACGGGAATTCCCGAACTGGCGAAGGCCGATGGCCATGCCAGCTGCTTTGGCCCCAACCATTTCCTGGGCAGGCATATCGACAGCCACGTGGGCGAAGGCTGGCGCGTGGCCTACGTGCTGAACCTGACGATCGACGACTGGTACCCCGACTGGGGCGGATACCTCGTGTTCTACGACGACGACGGCAATATCGAGACCGGCTTCATGCCGCGCTTCAATACGCTGAACCTGTTCCGGGTGCCGCAGGCGCATGCGGTCACCTATGTTCCGCCCTTCGCTCCGCGCGGACGCTATGCGATCAGCGGGTGGCTGCGCGATCGGTGAGCATGTCGCCGGACCAGTATCGCGCCGAGGCCCAGTCGCTCGCAAGCAGCGGCGACCTTGCCGGTGCGCAGCGGGTCTTCGACCGTGCGTGCGCGGATCATCCCGATAACGCGCCGCTGGCCAACAGCGCCGGCAACCTGGCCATGAAGGCTCGCGATGCCAGCGCTGCCGAAAGTGCCTTTGCACGGGCGGCCAGGCTTGACCCGGACAGCATCGACTTCGCGACCAATCATGCCATCGCTCTTTCCGCGCTCGGTCGGCATCGGGATGCGCTGGCAGTCCTCGCCCCACTTGAAAGCGCCGGTGAGCGGAACGCGCGATTCTGCTCCGTACGCGCCAGCGCGGCGCGCGCCGTGGGAGACCTGGCGCAGGCGGCCCGGTGGTACGATCGCAGCATCGCCCTTGCTCCCGGCGGAGCGAAAGCCGTGCATGGCCGCGCACGCGCCGCCCTCGAAAGAGGAGAGGCCGACGCGGTGCAGCGGTTCGAACGCGCCGTCAGCCTCAACCAGTCCGACGCCGAGGCATGGCTGGGTCTGGCCGAGGCGCTGGACCTGGCGGGCGAGAAGGAAAGGGCGCGCGATCTTGCCGAGCAGCTTGTCGCCCAGGCGCCGCAATGGATAGCCGCCTTGCGCCTGCTGGCGCAGGTCAGGCTGGCTGCGGGCGAACCCGATTTCGCCAGCCATTTCGCGCAGGCGGCAAACAAGGCTCCGTCCGATCCCGCCATCCTGCGGGCGCACATCACCGTGCTGGAACAGCATGATCTGTTTGCGGAAGCGCTTGAAGTCGCCGGCAAGGCGGCGGAACGGTTTCCCGATCTCCCCGAGTTTCCACTGCTGCAGGCAAGTTATGCCGGGATCCTTGGTGATGACGCCCAGGCCGAGGCGCTCTTCGCTGACCTGAAAGCCAAAACGCCCGAGCGCTGGCTGCTGGAGGCCCGGTATCGCCTGAGGAGCGACGATTTCGAGCGCACCGGTCGACTGCTGGACAAGGTTATCGAGGCCGAGCCGTGGCACATCAACGCCTGGGCGGTGCGCGACCTCTTGTGGCGACGCAGCGGCGATCCCCGGGCCGAGTGGCTGCACGCGCAGGAAGGACTGGTGCGCATGGTGGAACTGCCCGATGCGCAGCGCGTGCTGGAGCAGGTCGTGCCGCTGCTGCACCGCCTGCATGATGCTTCCGCCTTCCCGCTGGGACAGTCATTGCGCGGGGGCACGCAGACGCGCGGGAGGCTGCTCGACCGGCATGAGCCGCAAGCCGCGATTCTTCGCGATGCGCTGACGGCGGCGCTGGAAGACTACCGCTCCACCCTCCCCCCTCTCGACGAGACCCACCCGCAGCTGCGCCATCGCGATACGCCATGGCTCATCACCGGTTCGTGGTCGGTCAGGCTCTCCGGCGGCGGGGACTTCCATGCCTCGCACCTGCATCCCGAGGGCATTGTTTCCAGCGCGCTGTATTGCGAGCTGCCGCCCCATCTCGGCGAAAACGAGGACCTCGAAGGGCACATCGAGCTGGGACGCCCGCCACCCAAGCTGCGCGTCGATATTCCACCCCTCTACACGCTCAAGCCCAGGGCCGGTTACCTCGCGCTATTCCCCAGCACCCTCTATCATGGCACCAGGCCCTTTTCCGGGGGCACGCGCATGACGGTTGCTTTCGACGTGCAGACAGCGATGCAGGGACCATGAGCAAGGCAGACATCAATCGCGCCTGGGACACCTTCTGGGAACGCCAGCAGCGCAAAGGCCCGCAATCCGGCGGAACAGGCGAAGGCGGGTGCATGCCGGACAGCTGGAACCGGATCGAGCACCAGCGCGCGCAAATCTGGAAGGACTTTGCCAGGAGCCTGCCCAAGGGTGCGCGAACACTGGATCTCGGCACGGGCGACGGGCTGGTGATGGCCCACATGCTGCAGTCACGGCGCGACCTGAAACCGCTGGGCATCGACCGCGCGACCGCGCTGCCCAAACCGCCGCGCGGCGCCAGGATGCGAGGCGGCGTGATGATGGAAGAATTGCCGCTGCCCGACGGCCAGTTCGCCGTCGTCACCAGCCAGTTCGGATTCGAATACGGCGAAACAGATCGCGTCGCGTCCGAGATCGCGCGCGTCTTGAAACCGGGCGGACGGGCTGCGCTGATGACGCACAGGCTGGACGGACCGATCGTGACCCACAATCGCAGGAGGCGCGAGCAGATTGCCTGGGCGCTGGAAGAGCAGCAATTGCTCAAGCTGGCGCGAAACAGCCTGGGTCTCCGCAGCGCGGGAATTGCCGCCCTGCCCAGGCCCATCATCGAAGCGCCGGAAAAGGGCGCCGCCCTGCACGGGCCGAACTCGGCCGCGTGGGAGATTGCCGAGGCGATCCGCCGCACGCTGCATCTCGGGCGACAGGACGATCCCGCCCAGGTCGCCGCCATTCTTGATGAAATCGGCCAGCAGGCGCAGAACGAACTGGGGCGCATCGAGTCTCTGGAAGCGGCGGCACAGGCGGTGAGCGATGGCGCAGCGCTGGTGAAGCTGATGGCCGATGCCGGTCTGGCCTGCGCCGAGCAGCGCGAACTGCATGACGGCGCCTCCGCCGCGCCCTTCGCGGATTTCCGTATCTTCCGCGCCGCCCAATAGTTGCGCCTCGCCCAGCGCGGCCCACGAAGGCCGCCAGCGCGACCTCGCTCCGACAAACAAAAAGGCGGGAGACCCGTAGGTCCCCCGCCTCTTTTCGTTGCGATTTCTCGATCGGGTGTCGCTTAGAAGCGGAACACGGCCGAAGCGAAGAAGTCGCGACCCAGCACGTCGTAGGTCGACGGGTAGGTGTTGGCCTGTTCACCGTTGTTACGGTCGCCGAGCAGCAGCGTGTTGGTGTCGTTGATGACTACACCGTTGGCATTGAACTCCGGCGCGGTCGGCAGGGTGTCGAACAGGTTGTTCACACCGACCGTGAAGGTGACCATGTCATTGTAGTCGTACGACACCGTCAGGTCGATCAGGTCGTAGGCGCTGATGCGCTCAACGAAGTAATCGAAGCTGGGATCGTCATCGTCAACCGCGGACAGGTGGCGCCAGCGAGTCGAGAGGGTCAGCGGACCATCGACATAGCTTGCACGCGACGTCCACTTGAACGAGGCCTGCGGTTCACCGCACTCCACACCGAACTCGCCGGCGCACTCGATCACGTTGGTCGGATCGAGCTGGTCAGGTGCCAGCGCGTTCGATTCCGTCCAGGTGCCGAGGAACGACAGGTTCAGGTCCGAAGCGCCGTTGCCCAGGACGGAGAACGGCAGGTCGAGACCGTAGCTGACCTGAAGGTCGATACCGCTCGTCTCGATGCTCGCCACGTTCGCACCGCCCAGACGGGGCGGATTGGCGCGGGTGAAGGCACCGTTCGAGTCACGCGTTCCGACGAAGCCCGAGCACTGCGGAGCGCTCAGATCCTGAACGGTCAGGAAGCAGAGTTCCAGAGCCGTCTGGGCACTGATCGTGATGATGGCATCGTCGATCGTGATGTCGAAGTAGTCGGCGGTGATCGTCAGACCGGGGATGAAGGTCGGCTGCAGCACCACACCGAAGGTGTAGCTGTCAGACGTTTCTTCGAACAGGTCGGGGTTACCACCGAACAGCGCCTGGATCTGCGGATCAGGCTGCACCACCGGGTTCAGACCGTTGCCGCTGGGCGGAACGATGCCGATGTTGGAGGCCGGAACGCCGTTGGCGATACACAGATCGCGAAGCGCACCGGTCGGGGTCGGGCCACCCACGGAGGTGCCGTTGCCCGCGCAGGGGTCCACCACGCCCGGGAAGCCGACTGCCGAACCCTGGAAGAGTTCGTTCACGTTCGGCGCACGGACCGCACGCTGATACTGCGCACGGAAGGTGATGTCCGGGATCGGAGCGAATTCGATACCGCCCGCGTAGGCCCAGACGCCGCCAACTGCCTCGAGCGAGTAGTCGGAGTAACGACCGGCGCCCGACAGTTCGATGCGCAGACCGCTTTCGGTTTCGAACGGGATGGCAATTTCGCCGAAGACTTCGTTGACGTTGTAGCCACCTTCGGTCGGTTCACCGGCGTTGAAGCCAGCGACGTCACCCGAAGCGAGGAACTCGTCAGGAATGAAGCGAGCGCTCACTTCACGATATTCGCCACCGAGTGCGAAACCGATCGGTTCGGCTGCACCAAGAGCGAAATCACCGAAGGTACCGGAGATCGCAGCCGACGCCACCTGAAGCGCAGAGATGTCGCCATTCTGTGCCTGGATGATGAACGAGTCGGTCATCTCGTCGGTCAGCTGGTTGCGACCGTAGGGGTTGATGAGGATGTCGCCCGTGCCTTCGAGGCCGGCACGCAGACGCGACAGCGAAGCGTTGCCCTGCTGGATGTTGGCGTTACGCGTACGCGAATACATGTAGTACGCATCGTACGACAGGTAGTCGGTAATGTCGCCACGCAGGCCACCGAGCACGCGGAAGGCGTTGCGCTCGTCCAGGTTCGCACGGTTGCCGCCTTCGAGAAGACGACGGTTGAACTGGATCAGAACACGATCGTCGTTCGCCTGGGCACCGGTTTCCGAAGCGTCAAGCGCTGCGAACTGGTCGCGGGTCGCCTGATCGATATAGCCGGCTGCAAGCAGCTCTTCGTAAGGAAGCGCAACGTTGTTCAACTGAACCGGCGTCGGAGCCAGTTCGGAGTCGACGCGGTTGTTGACGTAGGTGACTTCGCCGTAGAATTCGACGGCTTCGGCGATCTCGTAGCTACCATAGCCACCGAGCAGGTAACGCTCTTGCGGAAGCTGCAGGTAGTTGACCGGTGCGAAGTTGTAGAAGTCGGTCGCGCCGTTGTAGCGGCTGATCGAACCCGGCGAACCGAAGAAACCGTTGCCGTTGTTGGCGAACACCGTACCGGTACGGTCGCCATTGCCCTGGTAGGCAATGCGGCTTTCCGGAACGAAGGACGAACCGCCCTGTACCAGCGGGTCACCGCCGAGGTTGAACTCGGAGAACTCGCGCTCGCCCTGGAAGATCGATTCACGGTTGTAGTATTCACCGTAGACGGTCACGTTGCCGCGGCCATCGGCGAAATCGGTGCCGAGAGCGCCGTGGATTTCCCAACGGTCGCCATCGCCGCGATCGGTGATCGCGTACTGGCCACCGAACTCGGCGCCATCCAGCTCACGCAGGCGGAAGTTGACAACGCCGGCCAGCGCGTCCGAACCGTAAACGGCCGAAGCACCACCGGTCACGACGTCAACGGAATCCAGCAGGAACTGCGGGATCGTGTTGAGGTCGACGATCTGGTTGGCATCGTAGAACATCCAGCGACGGCCGTTGACCAGCAGCATGGTGCGGGTTTCGCCCAGGCCACGCAGGTTCAGCGAGGCGGTGCCGTTACCGGGGTTGTTGGAGAAGGAGGTGACGCCGGGCACAACCTGCGGCAGCGAGTTCACGACGTTTTCGACGTTGACCGAACCCGACAGCTCGAATTCCGCGCTGTCGACGACCGCGACGGGCGCGGCGGTGTCGGTGTCACGACGCTGAATGCGCGTACCCGTAACGGTGATGGTGTTGTCCGCAGCTTCGGGCTGCAGGGTCGGATCTTCGGGCTGAGCGTCCTGTGCGAACGCCGGGGAGGCAACCAGCGATCCGAAGATCACGGTGCTCGCTAGCAGCGAAGCCCTCGTCTTGTTGATAATCATTCAAAATGCTCCTGGTAAGAGGGAGAATTCATCGAAAGGCAGACAACCTTTGCGTACGGGTCTTCTGGCCCGATTCCCGCTCTGGTAGTCCAAACTCCACCTTCCTGATGTTGCCTCAAACACGATTGTGCATTGCCACACAACGCCCCTGTGAACAGGTTTCACACGAGAACGTTTCGTGTGACATTTATGAAACAATCCGTGAGGTCAGGCAGTTGCGCAAAGTCCGAAGTCAGCGCACGATTATTCCCAGAACGCGACACTCCGACATTCGATACTTTCACGAATGTTCGGGCGGTCCGCCGAGGCATCCACGAACGCCGAATGCGGGCATCGCCATGTCCTCTCGTGGTCGCTGTCGTGGAACTTGAACAGCAGGACGTCGTCGCGCTGCATGCCCGAGAAATACCACCAGCGGTGGGACGGATGATAGGAGAAGATGGTCGCCGCCATCAATTCGTCCTCGCCCGGCACCGGGGCCGTAAGCGCCTCGCCCTCGGGAAATTCGTCGACGATGATGAGGGTGTTGTCCTTCTCCTCCCCGCCGAAGCTGGTCCGGCCGTCGCACAAGGCCAGCGGCACGTCCTGCGGGGGCGGAGAGAATGTGCGCCAGTGGCTGGTGATGAGGAAACGTTTGAACCCCGGTCCGTCGGGAAAGCACTGTTCGTAGGTCGCGCGCGCCATGCGTTCGGCGGTCGCGGTACTGACATCAACGTGCGCCTCGCCCGCGGGCGGCTGCAGCCCGCCTTGGTGCGTATAGCCTTCGGCCTTCTTGCTGGCGTGTTCGGACAAGTCCGCGCTGGTGCGCAGCATCCAGCCGCGCGCTGCGCATCTGTCGGCACCGGTCAGCCGAACAACGTCGGCCTCCACCTCCCGCTGGTATATCCGCTGCACTTCCTCCCGATCGTGGAAATCGGTCACGGCGCTGGGCGACCTGGCGATGGTGAAGCCGTGGGTGTCGAGCTGGAAATGATCGCGCAGGGGCATGCCGTCGCGAATGATCACTTCATGGTCGGAATAGGTTCCGGTGTTGAGCTCCCTGCCCTGGCTCACGTAGCGCCGCGTCACGAAATCGCCTTCGTCCACGTAGCGCATCATCGCGCGCACCTGCCGCGCGCCGTCTTCCACCGAATTCTCGATTACAGTCGCCATCGTCTTCCTCTCGCGGCCTGTCCTGCCGCCTTTGCGAGGACATGCCACGAGACACTGGCGGGCGGCAAGCGATCCGCTATGCTGCGGCCGGACGAGAGGGAGTATGCATATGGGACCGCTACCGCAGGGCGTGGACGATCGCGCGATCTGGGACATCTGGCAGTCGCAGTTCACGCTGCCGGCCGTCACCGTGGCGGACGAACTGGGGCTGTTTCGCGAGATCGGCAACACGGCAATGACTACGGCGGAGCTGGCAGAGGCACTGTCCGCGGACGAACGCGCTCTTGGCGTCCTGCTGGGTGGCCTTGCCGCGCTGGGGATGGTGGAACTCCGCGACGGACGATGGTCGGCAACGCCGCCTGCGCGCACCTGGCTGCATCCTGACGCGACGGGGTACTGGGGAGGCTTCTTCTATCGCTTTCGCGAGACGATTCCGCTGCACGCCCAGCTGATCGACATGGTTCGGACCGGGAAGCGGCCCGAGAACCGGGTCGCGGGAGGCCCCGAATGGGAACGCGGCACGATGAGCGCCGAGGTCGCCAGGCGCATTTCGGACTTCATGCATGCCCATTCGATGGGGCCGGCCCGCGGTGCCGCCGTGCAGCCGGTGTTCGCGGAGGTGGACCGCCTGCTGGACGTGGGCTGCGGATCGGGCGTCTATGGCATCGAGATCGCGCGCGCCAACCCGCAGATCGCCGTGACCCTGCTCGATCTCAAGGAGATGGTCGCCGAGGCGCAGACCCACGTCGATGCCGCCGGATTGTCCGGCCGGGTATCGACATGCGGGCTGAACATGTTCGAGCAGGAATGGCCGACGGGATACGACGCGCATTTCTTTGCCAACATCTTCCATGACTGGTCGGAAGAGACCAACGCCATTCTCGCCGCGAAGTCCTTCAAGGCGCTGGAACCGGGCGGCCGGATCTTCCTGCACGAGATCCTGATGGACGACGATGGCACCGGCCCCTGGCAGGCCGCCAGCTTCAGCATCATGATGCTGCTGGGTACGCTGGGCCGACAATATACCCTGCCCGAGTTCCGGGCGATGCTGGAAGCCGCGGGGTTCGAGGACGTGCGAGCCTGCCTGAGCGGGGGCGGCTACTATTCGCTCGTTTCCGCCCGCAAGCCGGGCTGAGGCCCGCTACGCAGCGCTCAGGGCAGGCGGTTACCCGTTTGGTAACCCTGGGGTGCTATTCCCTGCCCTCGACTTGGGGGGGGAAACCGACAGATGCGCAGTATCATCACCGACGAATCGGGAGCCACGGCCATCCAGTATGGTCTGCTCGCCTCGCTGGTCGCGGTCCTGCTGGCCGCCACTTTCGTCACGCTGGGCGACAACCTGGCCGATACCTACGACGGCGTCGACGAGGACTATCGCGACGCAGCGAACTGATTTCGCGCCCGATGCTCCATCAACACCGCGTTAACCGCGCCTAGAAACCCCGTTCCTGAGGGGACTGCTAACCGCGCTGATCCATTATCCATGCGCGCTATGTGGCAGTGGGGACCGCCGCGGCGCAGTTTGGAGACTTGAGCAATGCAGATGGCAAAAGCCCTCTTCAGGGACGAAACCGGCGCGACCGGTATCGAATACGGCCTGATCCTGTCGCTCGTGGCCATGGCCGCGATGACCGGCTTCGACCAGTTGGGCAAGGTGGTGGACGGCAGCTTCGGCGAAACCGCCGAGCGCTATGAGGAAGTGACCGCCAACTGATCGCGCTCCGGCTCGTAGGGCCGGACCGACAGCGACGCTCCTTCCATCGGCACTCCGCCCGGCCTCGCCTGGCGGACCGGATCGATTCGCCAGATCACGATCACCGGGCGCCTCCACCCCAGACTGGAGGCCATTTGTCACGCGCGCGTCGTCGCGAGACGGTATCGGGCGAGCCAGGATCGCCTCTGCCGCCCCGAGCGCTGCCTCGGAAGGATGTCGCTTCACGAAATCACGGGAAAATAAGTGAAATCCGCCAGAAGAATTCTGTCCGTGCATGGTCCGGCGCGTCGCTCACGATTTCGACGGCGTTAACTATTAGGGATTAGCGGCGACATTTTCGGTGCGCTGCTCTTGTCTTTTCGAAGAATTAGGCGCTGAATGGCCTGCACAGCCACGTTCGGCTGTATTTGGAGTGCGCCATGGAGGAATGCAATACTACTGAGGGCTCGAAGCTGCAGAGCGATCGCAGGGCCTTTCTCAAGGGCTGCGGAAAGTATTCGCTTACCGTTCCCCCAGTAATGACCGTACTTCTATCGACGTCGCTGTCTTCGCCTGCAATCGCGAAGTCCGGCGGAGACGGAGGGGGCAAGATCAAGGGACCGAAGGGCAACAACGGACTTGGCAACGGCATCGATCCGCCGCCTCCCGGCAATCCCCCGCGGAATGACGGACCGGGCACCGCGCCAGGCAAACCGGGCAACCGGCGCTAGACCTGCAGCCCTGTTCCAATCGCGAAAAGTGGTCCCGTATCCGGGCCATGGGTAGGCCATGCGTCTCCGGATAGCCGAGAACACCGCGTTTAAATCATTCGATGGCAGGCACAGCGTCTTCGCTGAAGAGAGCCAGCGCCTGTTCGAACTGAATCCATCCGCCTTGAGAGTGCTCGCGGCGATGGACGAGCCCGTTCCACTTGCGAGGTTGCGCGAAGAAATTGCGCACGACCTCGCGGGCGGAGCCGCGGCCCTGGACGGACTGCTCGCGGAATGGTCGTCCTGCGGCCTGATCGAGCTGCTCCCCGATAGGCCTGGAAGCGCCCCAGCCGATGGCGCGCTCGCGCTCATCGAATCCCCAGCCGGGCCGGCGCGAATGCAGTGCCTCGGCACGGATTGCGACTGGTTCGCCCCTTACAGTCATCTTTCAAGTGACGGTGAACAAGCACCAGTCATCGACGCCTGCGGACAGATTGCCGGCACTCTCGGACTGATCCGGATCGAAGGCGGCCGGACAAGGATCGTGCCCCGCGAATTACTCGCCGCAACATTCCGCTTCCATCTGGTCGAGGCGCTTCTCGAGCATAACCAAAGCGTGGCTCTTCATTGCGCGGTGCTGGTGAAGGAAGGCTCTGCAATCGTGCTGATGGGCCCTCCCGGCACCGGCAAGTCGACCATGACGCTTTTCGCCGGCAGGGCGGGATTCGCCATCGGCGGAGACGACATTGCTTTCCTCGACAACGAGACGCAATCGGTGGCCGCGCTTGCATTGCCGCTTACGCTGAAGAGCGGAAGCCGGGAGAAAGCGCGTGGAGCGGGCTTTCCGATCGATACGACGCGGATCGTACCCCGCAATGACGGCGTCGACGTCCTCTACCTGCCCATCCCCAATGACCCCATCGGCGGCGCGATACCGGTCCGTGCCATCGTCAGGCTCGATCGCAGCGACGAGAAGCAGCCAGCGCTTCGAGCATGGACCAAGACCGATTGCCTCGATCTGCTTTGCCGCGAAGCCCGCTCGCGCTCCGGCAGCGCGTCGATAGAGACCTTCCGCGCACTGCTTGGCATGGTCGAACAGGCCGAAACGCTGGTCCTTTCCTACGACGAGGCGGAACATGCCGTCTCGCTGCTCGAACGTCATGTCTCGGGCTGAACAGGCGAACCTTGCCGCCTTGTGCGCTGCGTTGAAGGGCGAAATCCAGCATGGGGTCGAATGGACCGCCATGATCGCCCTCGCCAACCGCACCCTCGTCACCCCGGTCCTCGCCTCCACTCTGGCCGGGCACGACTGCATCCCGGAGGAAGTGCGAGAGTTCCTCGATCACATCGCCGCGCGCACGCGAGCGAGAAACGAGGCGATGCGCGCGCAACTGGAGGATGCCGCGGATGCCCTGGCGCAGGCGGGCCTTCAGCCGGTTCTCCTGAAGGGAGCCCAATTCCTCGCGGATGGATCGCAGGCGTCAGGTGAAAGGCTTTTCGCCGATCTCGATCTCCTGCTGCCTCGGTCGCAGGAAGAACAGGCGGTCGCCGCGCTGGGGCGCAAGGGTTTTACCCGCGATTCCTCCAGCGTTTCGCCCGAGGACGGGATGAACCTCAAGCGCGAGAGCGATGCTGGCGGGCTCGACCTGCATTTCCGCCTTCGCGCCCTGCCCGGCGCGCCAGGATACGACGAACTGCTCCCCTTCACGGTCCCCGCAACCGTCGGAAATAGCGAAGTCCTGGCGCTGAATCACAGCGCGCAAGCCGCCGTGCTGATCGCCCACGACCAGATCCAGGAGCGCGATTACTGGTGCGGCCTGATCGACCTTCGTCACATGCTCGACCTGCACCAGATGACACAGCGCCACGGTCCGCTCGATATCGAGGCCTTGCACCGGCTGTTCCCGACAGGTGCCTCGCGCAGGGCGCTCGACACGCAGCTGCTCACCGCCAGTCGGCTGTTCGGAATGCCCCTGCCGCCTGACTGGAGGCCAAGGAGCTGGGCAAGGGTTCAGGCAGCCCGGCGCGAATGGCAACTCGCCCGGCCCGGAGCGATGCCGCTGCTGACCGCGGCGAGCCTGGTCGCCGACCTCCCCGCTCTAGCGTCGCCGCTGGCCGCCCTGCCCGACTGGCGCTACCGCGCCCGCTACCTCAGGCGCATGTTCGCTTCCAGGAAGCCGACCAAGGTGTGACGGTTTTCCGGTCGAGACCGGCAAGTCCCAGAGGGGCGCGAGCCTACTCCTCGCCCATCCGCAAGGCTGCGATAAATGCCTCCTGCGGGATGCTCACGCTGCCGTATTCGCGCATCCGGGCCTTGCCCTTCTTCTGCTTCTCCAGCAGCTTCTTCTTGCGCGTAATGTCGCCGCCGTAGCACTTGGCGGTCACGTCCTTGCGCAGGGCGGCGATGGTTTCGCGGGCGATGATCTTGCCGCCGATGGCCGCCTGAATGGGGATCTTGAACAGGTGGCGCGGGATCAGGTCCTTCAGCCGCTCGCACATGCCGCGGCCGCGTTCCTCGGCCACCGAGCGGTGGACGATCAGCGAAAGCGCGTCGACCGGCTCGGCGTTCACCAGGATGTTCATCTTCACGAGGTCACCCTCGCGCAGGCCGATCTGCTCGTAATCGAAGCTGGCATAGCCGCGGCTGATCGACTTCAGGCGATCGTAGAAATCGAACACCACCTCGTTCAACGGCAGTTCGTAGGTCACCTGAGCGCGGCCGCCGACGTAGGTCAGCTGGGTCTGGATGCCGCGCCTGTCCTGGCACAGCTTCAGGATCGCGCCGAGGTGCTCGTCGGGCGTGTAGATCGTGGCCTTGATCCACGGCTCCTCGATCATCTCGATGCGGTTGACGTCGGGCCAGTCGGCGGGGTTGTGAATGTCCACCACCGCCGCGTCCTCGTTCTTGGTGTGGGCGAGGTGCACGCGGTAGACCACCGATGGCGCGGTGGTGATCAGGTCGAGGTCGTATTCGCGGCTGAGGCGTTCCTGGATGATTTCCAGGTGCAGCAGGCCGAGGAACCCGGCGCGAAAGCCGAAGCCCAGCGCGGCGCTCGATTCCATCTCGTAGCTGAAGCTGGCATCGTTCAGACGCAGCTTGCCGATGCTCTCGCGCAGCTTCTCGAAATCCGCGGCGTCCACGGGGAAGAGGCCGCAGAACACCACGGGCTGCACTTCCTTGTAGCCTTTCAGCGGAGCGGAAGCGCCGTTCTTCACCGTGGTGATGGTGTCGCCGACGCGGGCCTGCTCCACCTCCTTGATCTGCGCGGTGATGAAGCCGATCTCGCCCGGCCCGATCTCGGGCAAGTCGGTGCGTTTGGGAGTGAAGCAGCCGACGCGGTCGATCAGGTGCTCGGTGCCGCCCTGCATGAACTTGACCTCAAGCCCTTTCTTGAGGACGCCGTCCATCACGCGCACCAGGATGACCACGCCCAGGTACGGGTCGTACCAGCTGTCGACCAGCATGGCCTTGAGCGGGGCGTCGCGGTCTCCGGTCGGGGGCGGAATGCGCTTCACAAGCGCTTCCAGCACGTCCTCGATGCCGAGACCTGACTTGGCGCTGGTCAGCACGGCGTCGCTGGCGTCGAGGCCGATGATGTCCTCGATCTCCGCCTTCACCTTTTCGGGTTCGGCGGCCGGCAGGTCGATCTTGTTGATGACGGGCACGATCTCGTGGTCGTGTTCAATCGACTGGTAGACGTTGGCGAGCGTCTGCGCCTCCACCCCCTGCGCCGCGTCCACCACCAGCAGTGCGCCTTCGCAGGCCGCCAGCGAGCGTGACACTTCGTAGGCGAAGTCGACGTGGCCCGGCGTGTCCATCAGGTTGAGCTCGTAGGTCTCGCCGTCCTTCGCGGTGTAGTTCAGCCGAACGGTCTGCGCCTTGATGGTGATCCCGCGCTCGCGCTCGATATCCATGTTGTCGAGGATCTGTTCCTTCATCTCGCGCTCGGTCAGCCCGCCGCAGACCTGGATCAGGCGGTCGGCCAGGGTGGACTTTCCGTGATCGATGTGGGCGATGATGGAGAAATTGCGGATGCGCGACAATTCGGTCATGGCGCGCCTTTAGCCGCCTGCCCCGCGCGTGTCAGCCGGAATGTGCGGCCTAGCCTGCGCGCGAGGCCCCGCGGCCGACATCGACCTGCATGAACCGCGGCCGCTTCGACGTCTTGGAACTGCGCTTGACCGCCGCCGCCAGGTGATGCCCTTTTGGCAGGGCCTGGAGCGGCATGCCCACCGAGGCCAGCAGATAGGGCGAGACACGGTGCCTGGTGCATAGTCCGCCCGCCCCGTCCGAAACCAGCGGCGTCTCGAATTCCACGCCTTGCGTCGCGTCCTGCGAGCGGCGCACCTTGCCGACCACGATCTGCCCCTCGCCAAGGTCGATCGCCAGGTCGGTGCCGATCGGCACGTCCAGCAAGCCTTCTATGCGGGCGCCCGTGCGCGAGAGATCGCGCAGCATGGCAACGTAGTGATGGTCCTCGTGCACGACGCCGATGCGGCGGTAGAGCGTGCGCCTTTCGGCGCGATGCTTGGCCGGGCCGACAGGCTCGTAGGCGAGCTTCCCCGATGTCAGTTTTTCCAGCACATCCGCCTGCGGCACGGCGCGCGAGAAAATGAAGCCCTGGACGAAGTCGATGTCCAGCGCGCTCACCGCGGCCAGCTCGTCCATCGATTCCACGCCTTCGGCAGTGGTCGTCATGTTCATCGCCCGCGCCAGGGTGGTGATCGCCTTGATGATGGGATGGTTGGTATTACCATCATCGGCGCAGCCACGCACGAACCCCTGGTCGATCTTGATCTTCGTGAAGGGCGCCTTGCGCAGGTAGGACAGGGACGAATACCCCGTTCCGAAGTCGTCCAGCGCGAGTTTGACACCCAGCTTGCGAAGCTTCGCGAACATCGTCTGCGCGCTGCCGACGTCTCCCATGAACACCGTCTCGGTGATCTCGAGCTCCAGCCGCGAGGGCGGCAGGCCGGAATCGTTCAGCGCCTTCTCCACCAGATCGGGCAATTCGTCGTTGAGGAACTGGCGCGCCGAGACATTGACCGAGACGGTAAGCTCGCCCGGCCAGGCCGCTGCATCGCTGCACGACTGCCGCAGTGCCCATGCGCCCAGCTTGTCGATCAGGTTGCTTTCCTCGGCGATGGGGATGAAGACCCCCGGCGAAATCGGACCGTGCTCGGGGTGATCCCAGCGCATCAGAGATTCAAAGCCGCGAACCACATGATCCTTCGCATCGACCTGCGGCTGGTAATGCATCTCCAGCTCGCCGCGATCGATGGCATCGCGCAGATCTTCCTCGATCTCGCGTCGGTCCTCGGCCGTTTCCTTCAGGTCGTTGGAATAGAAGCGGAACTGGCCGCGCCCCCCTCCCTTGGCGGCATAGAGCGCAAGGTCGGCGGACTTGACCAGCTCGGCAGGCTCCACCCCGTCGTATGGCGCCACGGCGATACCGACGGAGGTTCCGATGATCGCCCGGCTTCCCTCGATGGAATAGGGCTGCGAGATCATCTGGATCATGCGGTTGGCCATGTCGCCCAGCCGCCCGCGGTCGTCCAGGTCGGGAACGATCAGCTGGAACTCGTCGCCGCCGATGCGCCCGATCTCCGCTCCGGTCGGCGCGACCCGCTGCAACCTCTGGCTGACCTGGCGCAGCAGCTCATCGCCGGCCGGATGCCCAAGCGTATCGTTCACGTGCTTGAACCGATCGAGGTCCAGCATGATCAGCGCGCAGTTGCGCTTCTCGACCTTGCAGGCGTTGAGCGAGGCCGTCAGCCGCTGCGTCATGCGGTGCCGGTTGGAAAGCCCGGTCAGCGCATCGAAGGCCGCCATTCGCGAGGTCTTGCGCTTTTCCTCGTAGGTGGCGGTGATGTCCTTCGCGATGCCGCGATAGCCGGTGAATTCGCGGTTCTTGTCGAAGCCGGGACGACCGGTCAGGAGCCACCACTTCGCCCCGCCCTCGGTATCCTCCTCGCCCTTCAGGCAGACGACCAGTTCCGTGAAGCTGGAACGCGAGCTGAGCAGGTAGGAGATCGGCTTCGCCTCTTCCGCATCCTTCTCGTCGGTGACCGTGCGCAACAGGGCGGCAATCGGTTCGCCGATGACGGGGCGCTCCGCGTCGAACCGGGCAGTGGCCTTGGGGGAAAGATAGGTCAGGTTCCCTTCGGCGTCGGTTGCCCAGAACCAGGCGAGGTCGCTTTCCTCGAAACTGGCAAACATCTGCAGGCGCTCGCGATCGCTGATTGCCGGAATGCGGCCCGCTGCAACTTCGGCGTCGGGCACGCGAACGGGCGCGACGTCGCCGCTGGCGTTTCGTCCCCTCCAAATGTCGCGAACGCCCATGTACTTACTGCTCCGGAGCACCTGAAATCTTGCCCGACGCCTATCGGGCCATTCTCATCATGTTGTTTAAACGGACGAAGTTAATAAGGTAAGAAAGTCACCGCCCGCCCAGACGGGTCAGCCGGCCTTCTGCGCCAGCTCGTGGACGATCGGCGCTGGCGGCGGCGCCTGAAGCACGGCGATTTTGCCGCTATTCGTGCGCTCCAGCGGCTCTGCGAACTCCACCCCGATGCGGTTTCCTGCCGACCAGCGGACCGTGCCGGTCACGAAACTGCCCGACGACAGTTCCAGGCGCAGGTCGGTTCCGACGACGACGTCCCACGGTCCCTCGATCTGGGCTCCGGTGCTGGAGATATTGCGGATGGTCCCGTCGTAGCGCACGCCCTTGTGGTGGAGCACGAACCGCCGCAGCATCGACTGGCGCAGCGGGCGGCTCCTGCGCGGTCCACGGGCAACGGCCGCGAGGCCGTACTGCATCCTCTGGAGGGCGGCCTCGCCGCTCATCGGCTTTTCGTAGATGAAGCCCTGCACGTGGCTGCAGCCGTGCATGCGCACCATTTCAAGCTCGTCCTGCGTTTCCACGCCTTCTGCGGTGGTATCCATTCCCAAGGCCTCGGCCAGGCTGGTGATCGAGGCGATGATGGCGCCGTTGTGGCTTCCCTCCACGGTCGCCCCGCGCACGAAACTCTGGTCGATCTTGATCTTGTCGAGCGGCGCGCGCTTCAGGTAGCCGAGCGAGGAATAGCCGGTTCCGAAGTCGTCCAGCGCCAGCCTTACGCCAAGCTTCTTGAGCGCGGTGAACATGGCATCGGTGCCGTAGTCGTCGGACAGGAAGACGCTTTCCGTAATCTCCAACTCCAGCCGCGAGGGGTTCACGCCCGACGATGCCAGCGCGCTCGCGACGATCTTGGGCAGCTGGGGATTGGCGAATTGCAGGGGCGACACGTTGACCGCCACGCTGACTTCCCTGGGCCACTTGGCAAGGTCGTCGCACGCCTGCCGCAGGGCCCATTCCCCCATCTGCTGGATCAGTCCGGTATCCTCGCCTGCCGCGATGAAATCCTCGGGCGAGATCCACCCCTTCACCGGGTGCTGCCAGCGCATCAGCGCCTCGAACCCGGTGATCTTCTCCGTCGCCGTCGAGACGGCGGGCTGATAGTACAGTTCCAGTTGCCCGTTCGAAATCGCGTCGCGCAGGTCTTCCTCGAGCTGGGATCGGGCTTCCGCCTGGGCGTGAAGGTCTTCGGAATAGAAATGGAAGCATCCGCGCCCGGCCCCCTTGGCCGCATAGAGCGCGAGGTCGGCGGTGCGAAGCATTTCCTCGGTGGTCAGTCCGTCGTCGGGCGACAGGGCGATGCCGACCGAGGCGCCGATCGTGACCCGCTTCCCATCGATGGCGTAAGGCTGCGACAGCGAATGGATGATGCTCTTCGCCAGTTCGCCCAGCGGCTCACGCAGTACGCGATTGGGGAGGATGACGAGAAACTCGTCGCCACCTAGGCGTCCGACCTGGCCTTCCTTGCCGATCACTCTTTCCAGTCGCTGGGCCACTTCCTTCAGCAGCTTGTCGCCAGCCGGGTGGCCCATGGTATCGTTGACCTGCTTGAACCGGTCGAGGTCCATCATGAAGACGGCGCAGTGCCGGTGCGACTTCTGCTTGGCGGAGAGCACCTTTTCCAGCGCCTGGGTCATCTGGTGCCGGTTGGCGAGCCCGGTTAGCGAATCGTAGGCAGCCAGCCTGGTCGCCCTTTCCTGGCTCCTCCGGCGCTCGGTAAGATCGGTGCCCGAACCGCGAAAGCCCAGGAAGCTGCCCGACTTGCTGAAGATCGGTCGGCCTGAAATGGACCACCAGCGCTCCTCTCCCTTGATGTCGGCGCGCACCGGCAACTCGCTGAAGGAAGAACGGGCGGAAAGGTGGAAGGCCAGGGTGCGCTCGCTCTCCTGCCCGCTGTCGCCAAGGTCGAACATCGTCGTCAGCGGCTGGCCGATGAGGCTGACGGCCCTTGCTCCCAGCGCCTCGGCCACGGCCTCCGACACATAGGTCAGCAGCATCCTCCGGTCGGTTTCCCAGAACCAGCCCTGCCCCGTCTTCTCGTAGTCGGAGAGGATTTCCTGCGCGCGCTTGCTGATTCTCTCCTGCGCTTCCTGCAGAGATATCTCGTTCTTGTCCCGCTCCAGCTGTTCGCGCGTAACCAGCAGGGCGACCAGCAGTCCGAACAAAAGCGACAGGACCGAAGTCATTGAAAAGAAAAACACCGATATCGGCGCCCAGATAGCCAGCTGCGCCGAGAATATCGCCATGGGTTGTCGCCGCAGGTAGAGAACGGCGGTCGACACGACGGCCAGTTTGGCTGCGATAGCGGCGCTCCACTCGATCCCGCCTTCTGCCGCCCAGAGTGCCATGCCCATGCCGAACAGGAAGAACGGCACGACGACGACCAGCACCAGTCCGATCGCTCTTGCAGGGTCATCGTAACCCGAAACGATGCGCCAGATGACTCCCACGGGCAGGACGCCGGTAACGGCGATCAGCAGCATGATGGCAGGCGTTGCGGACGGCACGTGTCCTTCGACAACGTAGACCAGGTAGACCGCCGCGATCATCGCCAGGCGAAGGAGAGGCCAGCTCTTGGGGAAATACTCCTCCGCGGCATTCTGATCGCCCGACAGGTCCATCTTGCGCAATGCCGTGCCGGCCCGCCGATCCGATGCGCGATCGACCTTCCGATTACCGGCCCTTGATGACTTCTGGTTGTCTTGCGCTGTGCGGGCGAGCGGCTCCGCGTCCGGAACCGACCGGCCGGGTGCGTGTATTCGAGCCCTCTCAATTGCCTTGCTGGCGCGCTTTGACATGCGCCCGATCTAAGTGAAAACCCTTCGAAAAGAGTAAATCTCCGAACTGTTCATAAATAACTTTGTTCTTGTCTTGTCAGGGTTTTCAACCGTTGCCGATGAGGGTTAAGGCGTTAGACTTTGAAAAACTGACCCGCTCCGCCAGCGAGGAGATCACGTGCGGCACATTGCGATCATCGGCTCCGGACCTGCGGGGTACTACGCGGCAGAAGCCGTGCAAAAGCAGCTTGGCGATGACGTGAAGGTCGATATTTTCGACAGGTTGCCAGTACCTTACGGCCTGATCCGCAGCGGCGTTGCACCAGATCACCAGTCCATCAAGGGGGTCTCCCGCCGGTACGAGAAGACGGCCCTGACCGACAACGTGCGCTTCGTGGGCAACGTGGCTGTGGGCAAGGACATCGACATGGCGCAGCTGCGCGAGATGTACGATGCCGTGATAATCGCCACCGGCGCGCCGCTGGACCGGGAACTGGGAATTCCGGGAGAGGAACTCCACAACGTTTTCGGCAGTGCCGCCTTCGTGGGCTGGTACAACGGCCATCCGCAGTTCGCCGATCTCGACCCCGATCTTTCGGGTAGCACGGCGGTCGTCATCGGCATGGGCAATGTCGCGCTGGACGTGGCGCGGATGCTGTCGAAGAAGGAAGCCGAGTTCGACGGCTCCGACATCGTCGGTCACGCGCTTGACGCTTTGTGCGCCAGCAAGATCGAACGGGTGATCCTGCTGGGTCGCCGCGGTCCCCACCAGATCATGATGACGCCCAAGGAACTGGGCGAATTGGGAGAACTGCACCACGCCTTCCCCCACATCTCGCCGGAAGACCTGCCGGACGAGGCGGAGGACGCGATACTCGAACCGGGCCTGCGCAAGTCGGTGGCGCTGCTGCGCCAGTTCGCCGCCACGCCCGAGCACATTCGCGGGGAGAAGCGGATCGCGCTGGAATTCGCTTTCTTCGCGCAGCCCAAGGCGATCCTTGGCGATGGCAAGGTCGAGGCCGTCGAAGTGGAGCGCACCGTCCTGGCAAAAGGCCGCGCCAAGGGAACAGGAATGGTGGAGCGCATTCCGGCCGACCTAGTGATCAGCTGCATCGGCTATCGCACCGCGCCCATTCCCGGCGTGCCGTTCGACGAGCGCGCGGGACGCTTTGCCAACGACGGCGGGCGCATCCTGCCGGGCCTCTATTGCGTGGGCTGGGCCATGCGCGGGCCAAGCGGCACTATCGGCACCAACAAGCCCGACGGCTTTGCCATCGCGGAGAAAATCGCCACCGACATCGCCAACGGCACCCTGGGCCGGGCGAACAAGCCGGGCCGCGCGGGCTTCGATGCCTTTGCCGCCGAGAACGGATTGAACGTGGTCACCTTCCAGGACTGGAAGAAGATCGAGGAAGCCGAGGCTCGCGCCGCGCGCGAAGGAGCCCCGCGCGAGAAGTTCGTCGATATCGAAGCGATGATGAAGGCGATGGACTAGCCCGCAGGGCTATCCGGCGCCGCCAAGAACGCCGCCAAACACGTTATCCGGATCGTAGCGCGCCTTCACCGCCTGCAGCCGCTCGAAATTGGGGCCGAAGCCCTCCTTCGCGCGTCCCAGCTCGTCCCGGTCGAGGTAGTTGAGATAGACGGTCCCGTCGGAGAACCGCTTCAGCCGCTCGAACACCGCGCGGGCAGCGTCCACGATCTCGTCGTCCTTCGCCGGATCGCTCCACCCGGCGGAAATGCCCAGGTTGTAGCGCGCATGGCGGTTGGCGAAGGCGGTTTCCTCCACTCCTACGCGACCCACGGCCCCGCCCAGGGTTTCCATGAATATCTGGGTGTACTCTCCCGACAGGGACTGCGCCGCATCCACCAGCACGTCGGTCAGGTCGTCGCTGAGGTCGTCAACGAAGATCGACTTCCAGTAATACCGCCCGCCGTGCGGGGAGGCACCGCCGAAAGTCTTCTGGAACTCGACGTAGGGGACGGTATCCGTGAAGCCGAAGATCATGTCTCCCAGTTCCAACAGCGGCTGAACGTCCGACACAGCCGTTTCCGGGTCGCCGACATGACAGGCCACCGCCGCCACCGCAGGCTTTCCATGCCACTCTGCGGGGAATGGTTCGATGGGCGGGACCTTCAGGAATACCGGCACCAGCGTAAGCTCGTCAGGCGCGCCGTGCATGAAATCCTGCACGAACCGCATCACGTCATGCGCCTTGTCGAGCGGGTAGAACCCCTGTGCCACGACCACGTTCGGGCCGATGGGATGGAGGCGGAAATCAAAGCGGGTGACGATGCCGAACTGGCCGCCCCCGCCGCGCAGCGCCCAGAACAGGTCGGAATGACTGTCCTCGTTCGCCTCCACCACGCTGCCGTCGGCCAGCACGACTTCGGCACCGATCAGGTTGTCTATGGTGAGGCCCAGCTTCCGGCACAGGAAGCCGATCCCGCCCCCCAGGGTGAGGCCGGCAACCCCGGTTTCGGGTTCGACGCCCGCCGTAACCGCCAGCCCGTGCGCCTGCGTGGCGGCATCCAGCTCTCCCAGCAACACGCCGCCACCGACGCGGGCGATCCGTTGCCCGGCATCGACTTCGACCTGCTTGAGGCCGCCCATGTCCACCAGCAGGCCATCCTGCGGCAAAGATGCGCCGGAAACCGAGTGCCCGCCACAGCGGGCGACTGCGACCATGCCGTTCTCAGCCGCATGGCGAACGGCGGCCACGACGTCCTGCGTCGACGAACAGCGCGCGATCATCGCCGGGCTGCGGTCGATCATGCCGTTCCAGCCGAAGCGCACCGTTTCGAATTCGGCGGATTCGGGCAAGATCAGGCTTCCGGTGAAATTCTGGATGTTCATCGCTGTCCCCCTTCGCAATAGACGAAGGGAGACTAGCAACCCCGGGTCAACGGAGCAAAGGCGATCGTAACCGCCCCGCCCGGCGTCAGACGCGCATCGGCATCAGCACGTAGAGCGCCGGGCTGGATTCATCCTTGCGGATCAGCGTGGGCGCCCCGGCGTCGGCAAAGTGCATTTCCACCGTGTCGGAATCGATCTGGTGCAGGATGTCCTTGAGATAGCTGGCGTTGAAGCCGATCTCCATGCCGTCCGAACCGTACTGGCCGGGCACTTCCTCGGTGGCGTTGCCGTTGTCCGGGCTGGTGACCGTCAGCGTTACCTTGTCCCCCTCGAGGCCCATCTTCACCGCGCGCGTCTTTTCGGTGGCGATGGTGGCCACGCGATCGACGCCGGCGAACAGCGACTTGGGATCGACTTTCAGCAGCTTGTCGTTGCCGGTGGGAATCACGCGGCTGTAATCGGGGAACGTGCCGTCGATCAGCTTGCTGGTCAGCACCACGCCGCCTTCTCCGCCAAGGGTGAAGCGGATCTTGGAAGGCGACAGGTCGATGGCAACGTTGCCCTCCATCCCCTCATCCAGCAGCTTGCGCAGTTCGGCGACGGCCTTTCGCGGCACGATCACGTCGGGCATGCCTTCGGCCCCGGCCGGGCGACCCAGCGTGAAGCGTGCCAGGCGGTGTCCGTCGGTGGCCGCGGCCTTCAGCACTCCGCCATCCTCGTCCGCGACGTGGAAGAAGATGCCGTTCAGGTAATAGCGCGTTTCCTCGGTGGAGATGGCGAAGCGCGTCCGGTCGATCAGTTCGGCGAGGGTAGCAGCCGGCAGTTCGAAACTGGTCGGCAGGTCGCCTTCGACGATCACCGGGAAGTCGTCGCGCGGCAGGGTCGGCAGCGTGAAGCGGCTGCGCCCGGCCTTTACGGTCATGCGGTTATCGGCAGTTTCCAGGCTCACCTCGCTGCCATCGGGCAGCTTGCGGGCGATGTCGAACAGCAGGTGCGCGGATACGGTGATCGCACCGCCGCTCTCCACGCTGTTCGCTTGGAGGTGTTCCACCACCTGCAGGTCCAGGTCGGTCGCCATGATCTTCACATGGCCTTCCGCATCCGCCTCTATCAGGACGTTGGAAAGGATGGGAATTGTATTCCGCCGCTCCACCACCGACTGGACGTGAGACAGGCAGCGAAGCAGTTTCGCGCGTTCGATGGTGGCCTTCATGGCAGTTACGTTCCCCAAACTCTGACGCTGCGGTGCCGGGAAAGCCCGGAATCGCATGACTGCGCCGGTAAATTACCGTTCCATCCTTAGCGAAGGCATATTCGCGGGCAAGGATTCGGATGGAAGAGGACGGATTCCTTGGGGAAAAGTACGGATTTTGTTTTGCGAAGCCGCGGATGCGGCTTCGCAAGACGAACATCACCCCAGCATCGCCATGCCGCCATTCACGTGCAGCACCTGGCCGGTGACGTAGCCAGCTTCCTTCGAGGCAAGGTAAGTCACGGCAGCGCCAATATCGTCACCCTCGCCCATGCGGCCCATCGGGATTCGCCCGTTGATCGCATCCTTCTGCTTGTCGTCCAGCGCGTCCGTCATGGCCGAGCGGATGAAGCCGGGCGCCACGCAGTTCACGGTAATGCCGCGCGCGGCCAGTTCCTGCGCCAGACTGCGGCTCATGCCGACCACGCCGGCCTTGGCGGCGCAGTAGTTCATCTGCCCGGGATTGCCCGTCGCGCCCACCACGCTGGTGATGTTCACGATACGGCCGAAGCGGTTCTTCATCATCGGGCGGGCGCTTGCGCGCATCAGGCGGAACGTGGCCTCGAGGTTGATCTTGATGACCTCGTCCCATTCCTCGTCCTTCATGCGCATGGCCAGGTTGTCGCGGGTGATGCCGGCGTTGTTCACCAGGATATCGATCCTGCCCAGCGTATCGATGGCCGCGGGCACCAGTTCCTCCACCTGGGTGGTGTTGGAAAGGTCGCAGGTGATCTCGACGTGGCCATCGTGATCGTGGTGGGCGAATTCCTCGTTCAGCTGTTCTCGAAACGAGCGCAGCTTTCCGCCGTTGGAGCCGGACAGCGCCAGCCGCGCGCCCTGCCGCGCCAGCGCCTTGGCAATGGACGAGCCGATGCCGCCGCTGGCACCGGTGACGAGTGCGGTCATTCCCGTAAGGTCGAACATCATCAGATCTCCTTGGCCAGAGCCTCGATTTCTTCCATCGTCGTTACGCTGGTGACCGTGGCATCAGGCGCGATCTTGCGGATCATCGGGCCCAGCACCTTGCCGCCCAGTTCGACGAAGTGGGACACGCCTGCGTCCTGCATCGCCAGCACGCTTTCGCGCCAGCGCACGCGACCGGTGATCTGCTCCACCAGCAGTTCCTTCTCCTTCGCCGCATCGGTGACTTCGGCGGCGGTGACGTTGGCGTAGAGCGGCAGGCGGAAGGCCTTGGGCGGCGTATCCTTCAGCGCGAACTGCATGCGCTGCGCGGCAGGCTGCATCAAAGAGCAGTGGAACGGGGCGGATACGGTCAGCTTCACGGCGCGCTTGATGCCATGTTCCTTGGCCAGTTCCACCGCGCGGTCGATCGCCTCGGCATGGCCCGAAAGCACGACCTGCGTGGGATCGTTGTCGTTGGCCACTTCGCATACCTGCCCCTCGGCGGCGGCATCGGCCAGCGCCTGCGCCTTTTCGAGGTCCGCCCCCAGCAGCGCGCACATGGCACCAAGACCGATGGGCACCGCATCCTGCATGGCGATGCCGCGCGTGCGCAGCAGCTTTGCCGTGTCGGTAAGGGTGAAGGCGCCCACGGATGCCAGCGCGGAATATTCGCCCAGCGAATGGCCGGCGACGCAGTGACCCTTCTCGGTGAGGGAAAATCCGCCGTCTTCCAGCACGCGGGCCACGGCGATGGCATTGGCCATGATGGCGGGCTGCGCATTGGCCGTCATCGTCAGTTCGGATTCGGGCCCTTCGGCCATCAGTCGCGCCAGCTTCTGGTTCAGCGCGTCGTCCACTTCCTCGAAAACTTCTCGCGCGACGCTGCTGGCTTCGGCGAGGTCCACGCCCATGCCGACCTTCTGGCTCCCCTGGCCGGGGAAAACGAATGCAATCATGTAAACTCCTTGTGTCTGCGCGCGGGCCTATGCCCGGTTGGCCGCTTGCGCAACTCCGAAGGGTACGATGGCGTTCGCGGCATCGTGGCCGATATCGGCGCGGCCAAGGTAGGGAATGCCGGTGCGCTCGCACCAGTAGCTGGCGATTTCCTCCTCGTTCAGACCGAAGGGCCGGTCGTTCTCCGGCACGGCGCTGATGCGGCCAAGGCGCAGCCCGGCAATCCCCCCAAGATGCTGGGTGACGTGGAAGAACAGCCTGTCCACCGCATAGAGATGCTCGGCCACCTCCTCCACCAGCACGACGTGGCCCGAAAGGTCGGGCATCAGCTCCGTGCCGCACAGCATGGCAAGGGTGATGAGGTTGAAGGCGGCGGTGGGCCGGTCGTCCAGCCCCGCCTCCAGCGGGACGGCCTCGCCCGAGAGGTAGCGCAGCACGCGGCGCACGGCATCCTCTCCGCCCTCGCGCTTTATGTCGCCCGCCAGCGGACCATGCACCGGGCGGCCGATGCCGTGGCGATAGAGCGCCCCCAGCAGCGTGCCCGCATCCGAATAGCCGAGCCAGGTCTTGCTGCGCGCGGGCTGGGTCATCGCGGCGATGGCCGGGGCGGCGATGCGGTTGGAGCCATAGCCGCCCATGGCGAACCAAACCGCGTCCACATCCGGGTCGTTTGCGGTGGCCACCAGCGCGTTCAGCCGCGTGGCATCGTCGCCCGCGAAGTGGCCGTGGTGTTCGAAGCATTGCGGGTGGAATTGCAGCTCCACCTGCGGGAATTCGGTCTCGGCCAGTGCCAGCACGGCCTCGGCCCGCTTGCGGCGAACGGGCTTCCCGGGACACAGGCATGTGATGCGTGTTTTCATGCGCTTCCACACTAACAGCCACTTCACAACTTGCTATCCCTTGCGTAGGCACGAGGCCACTTTCGCAGGCAGCGCAGCCGCTCCGCGCAAGACGGCTTCCACGGGAGAGGGCACCAGTTGGACAATTCCTATTTCTTCTGCGGCATCGGCGGTTCGGGAATGCTGCCGCTCGCCCAGATCGTGAAGGGCCTGGGGGCAAAGGTCGCCGGATCGGACCGCAGTTTCGACCAGGGCCGCACACCGGAAAAATTCGCCTGGCTGGAGAAGCGCGGCTTCGCCCTCTTTCCGCAGGACGGCAGCGGCCTGACCAGTGCGGACCAGGTGCTGGTGGCCAGCGCCGCGATCGAGGATAGCGTGCCCGAAGTCGCCCGCGCGAAGGAACTCGGCTGCACCCGGCTGACCCGGGCGCAACTGCTGTCGCAACTGTTCAACGAGGCGCCGGTCTCGCTGGCGGTGGGCGGCACCAGCGGCAAGTCCACCACCACCGCCATGCTTGGCTGGATCATGCACCGCGAGGGCATGGAGCCCACGATCATGAATGGCGCGGTGATGAAGAACTTCGCCCATGCCGACAATCCCTTCGCCAGCGCGGTGGTGGGCGACGGGGGCGTGTTCGTGAGCGAGGTGGACGAGAGCGACGGCTCCATCGCTCTTTACGATCCGACCGTCGCCGTGCTGCTGAACGTCAGCCTGGATCACAAGAGCATGGAGGAACTGCGCCACCTGTTCGGCGATTTCCTCCGCCGTGCGAAGACTGCCGTGGTCAACCTCGACGACGACGACGCCGAATTCCTCGCGAAGACGTGCAAAAAGGTCGTGTCCTTCGCCATCGACAACCGCAAGGCGACCATCGGGATCGAACCGGGCACGATCGAGGAACGGGCCGACGGGATCGACGCGCTGCTGGTGGATCGGCGCGAGGACGTGGGATACTCGCTGCGCCTCCCCATGCCGGGGCGCCACAATCTGGAAAACGCACTGGCGGCTATCGCTGCGGCGGTGGCGGCGGGTGTCGACGTGCACGATGCGGCAACGGCGCTGGCCAGCTTCAAGGGCCTTGCCCGCAGGTTCGACGTAATGGGCACCAGCGAGCGCGGCGTGACCGTGATCGACGATTTCGGCCACAACCCCGAAAAGGCCCGGGCAACGCTGCGCACCCTGAAATCGCAGGAAGGCCGGGTGATCGCCTTCTTCCAGCCGCACGGCTACGGCCCGCTGAAGCAGATGGGCACCGAACTGGCCCAGACCTTCGCCAGGGAACTCGGCCCCGACGATGTCACGATCATGTGCGCCCCTGTCTATTTCGGGGGCACGGTGGACCGCAGTCAGGGTAGCGAACGGATCGTGCAGCTCATCCGCGATGCGGGCGGCAACGCCGAATATCACGAGACGCGGGAGCAGTGCGGCGACCGCATCGTGGAGATCGCCCGTCCGGGAGACCGCGTGGTGGTGATGGGCGCGCGCGACGATACCCTGACGGTGTTCGCGCGAGGACTACTGGAGCGGGTGTGAGCACATACACCAAGGCTTGGGTTTTCAACGGAATATGGACTCTATTCCTGCTGTCTTTCCTCATACCGTTTGCAATCGCCGCGTTTGGCGGACCCGAGCATGAGATAGTGCTGCTTATCGGTTTAACCGGATATCTGGTATGCGCATATTTCTCTTTTGGCTTTCCGCGTTGCTCGAACTGTATGCAGCCAGTCAATGAAGCACTCTCGACCGAGCACGGATCGCGAACTCGCAGGTTCTTCGCAATCCGCCCCGACCGCCCGCCGCGCGAGTGTGGTTATTGCGGCCACGACCTGACCTGAAAGTCTTTGGCAAGGGTTGGCGGTTATGCTGCCATTTCAAATCGCAATCGTGCCAAGGACAAAGGCCGGAAAATGCAGAAGAGTTACCGCCTGGGCGGAGTGGGCATGCTGGATGCCGCGCCCGGGACCTACATGGTCCACGCCTATTTCGACGACAACCAGGTCGACCTGGTCAAGGCGAACGTGATCGGCTGGCAGGTGGCGCAGGATCGGCGGCTGACCCCGCTGGTGCTCGATCCGCGCGCCATGGACGATGAAGGCTGGGTCATTCTGCATCCCGATGGCCGCATCGAATCGGAAGACGGGCGCAACTGGCCCAGCGAGGAAGCCTGGCTGATGAGCGAGCGGCGCGAGCGGCGGCGCAACGCCGCCTGACGCCGCCTTGCCTCGGGGTCTAGTGCCCTGCCCCTGTTTCGTGGCCGAGCCCCAGCACCTTGTGCAGCAGGAACACGATTACCGCACCCAGCAGCAGCCCGGTCAGCGCCGATAGCCCGGCGAACGTGACCCAGCCCAGCAGTCCCCCGGCGATCTGCGAGACGCCGTGTTCGATGCCTTCCACCCAGTGCTCCGGCCCCGAAATGCCCACCTCGGCAAGGCCGTGCAGGATGATGCCGCCGCCCACCCACAGCATGGCGATGGTGCCGATGAAGGAGAGTGCCACAAGCAGCTTTGGCATGGCCTTCAGCAGAAAACGCCCGAACTTCTTTCCCGCGTCGGTGGTCGCCTCCTTCGCCAGGTGCAGGCCGACATCGTCCATCTTCACGATCAGCGCCACCGTGCCGTAGACCGCCACGGTCACCGCAATCCCCACGATGGCCAGCACCCCGGCGCGGGTGAGCAGGTCCTCGGCGGAAACCTCGTTCAGCGTGATCGCCATGATCTCCGCCGACAGGATCAGGTCGGTGCGGATCGCGCCCGACGTGCGCTGTTTCTCGAACGCGGCGGGGTCGTCGATATCGTCTTCCACGGTCTTGCCGTGCTTTTCGCCGCCCAGCTTCTCGATCACCTTCTCCGCCCCTTCGTAGGACAGGTAGGCCCCGCCCAGCATCAGGATGAAGACGATCGCCTGCGGCAGGAATTCGCTGAGAATCAGCGCACCGGGAAGCAGGATCACCAGCTTGTTGAAGAGGCTGCCCTTGGTGATGTTCCAGATGATCGGCAGCTCGCGCGCCGGAGAAAGTCCGGTCACATAGCTGGGCGTCACGGCCGCATCGTCGATCACCACGCCCGCCGTCTTGCTGCCCGCGCGTCCGGCAGCGGCGGCAATGTCGTCCACGCTGGCAGAGGCGGTGCGGGCGATGATCGATACGTCGTCGAGCAGGGCAACCAGGCCACCGGGCATCAGAATTTCCTTCTTGTCGCGAGAGAGCTAACTACGCCCGGCAGGCCTTTTCTATCCTGCGGCCCGCATTCGCTGAGGTCAATCCGCGCGATAGACGGTTATGACCACGTGCGGCTGGGTGACGGAAGGATCGAAGCCCAGCGTGCCCACATAGGCCCCGCGCGTCAGCCAGTCGTAGTCGCCCAGCGGCGCCTCGAACACCGGGCTGGTGCGCACGGGCGGCGGAGGCGGAGCGCCTGGCGCGGGCATGCACAGCGTCCCGGTATTGACCACGTTCACCACCACGCCATCGTCGGTGCGCAGGAAATAGTCGGCGATGATATCGGTGCAGCCGTCGGAACGGTCGAGTTGCCAGTCCCACCCCATCGGCAGGATCTCCCCGCGCATTTCAGGCCCTTCGAAGGTGCCGCCGGTAATCGGTATGATCCTTCGCGTGCCGCGCGGCGTTTCTCCCACCGGAATCACCTCGCCCAGCGTCACTACCGAGCGATAGAGCAGTTCGAGGCCCGGCTCGGCCGCGGGCGGCGGCGAAGGCGCGTCCTGAGCGGTGGCGGCAGCGGGCAGAAGCATGGCGACGGTGGCGGCGATAAGATGGCGCATTTATGGTGATCCTCCCTGACGGACCCCTCCTAACCCCGCTTGCAATTGTGCGCAATTTCGCTATGTGCGCGCCTTCCACTGCATCCGGGCATAACTCGCCATCGGTGGAAATCGAAGAAAGCCGGAGGGACGTGCACGGAATTCGCCGTGCCAATGTCAGCGATCGGCATGAAGTGAAAGGAAGCGCACATGGCTCTTTACGAGCATGTTTTCCTCGCGCGTCAGGATCTGAGCCAGGCTCAGGTCGACGCGCTTGCCGCCAGCGCCACGGAAATCGTGGAAGCTAACGACGGCAAGGTCGTGAAGACCGAGACCTGGGGCCTCAAGAGCCTCGCCTACAAGATCGACCGTAACCGCAAGGCGCATTTCGTAATGCTCAACATCGAAGGGCCCGGTTCGCTGGTGTCCGAGCTGGAGCGCCAGAATGCGATCAACGAAGACATCATCCGCTGGCTCACCATCGCCGTGGAAGAGCACGAAGACGGCCCGTCCGTGATGATGCGCAAGAACGACCGCGAAAAGAAGAAGCGGTCCGACCGGGAGGACCGTAACTGATGGCACGCCCGTTCTACCGCCGCCGCAAGTCGTGCCCCTTCTCGGGCGCCGACGCTCCGCAAATCGATTACAAGGACGTGCGCCTGCTTCAGGGCTTCATGTCCGAACGTGGCAAGATCGTGCCCAGCCGCATCACCGCCGTTTCTGCCAAGAAGCAGCGTGAACTGGCCAAGGCGATCAAGCGCGCCCGTCACCTGGGCCTGCTGCCCTACATCGTGAAGTAAGAGGAGAAGACACATGGATATCATCCTCCTCGAACGTATCGGCAACCTCGGCCAGATCGGCGACATCGTCTCCGTGAAGGACGGCTATGCCCGTAACTTCCTGCTGCCGCAGAAGAAGGCGCTGCGCGCCAACGATGCGAACAAGAAGGTGTTCGAAGCCAACCGCGACCGCCTGGAAGCCGAAAACGCCGAACGGCGCACCGCTGCTGAAAAGCAGGGCGAAAAGGTCGACGGCACGGAAATCGTGCTGATCCGCGCCGCCTCCAACGCCGGCCAGCTGTATGGCTCCGTGAACGTGCGTGACGTGGCTGCCGGCCTCGTCGCCAAGGGCCACGACGTCGACAAGCGTCAGGTCGTCATGGGCGCGCCGATCAAGACCATCGGCATGTTCGACGTGACCATCGCGCTGCACCCCGAGGTCGAAGTGACGGTGAAGGCCAACGTGGCCCGCTCCGAGGACGAGGCCGAGCTGCAGAGCCAGGGCGTCGACATCCTCAAGCAGGCTGCCGAGGAAGAAGCCGCGGCCATCGCTGGCGAGGGTTTCCAGGAAGAGCTCGATCCCGACCGCGAACTGGGCGACCTGCCCACCGTGGACGGCGAAGGCAACCGGATCGAACAGCCGACCGAAATGCCCGGCGACGGCCAGGAAGCCAGCGACATGCAGGCCGAGGCGTCGGAAGACGAAGAGACCGCCAAGGACGCCTGAGGCGTCTCACCGGACTAAAACACGAAGGGCGCTGCCAGCGATGGCGGCGCCCTTTCTGTTTCAATACTTCCTAAGGCAATTGTCGGGATAGTCGGCCTGCCCGTTCCTATGCAATAATGTTGCATGAGGCGGCGGAAGAGGATGGCGGTCCATGCGTACGGAAATCGATCTCGACGGGGCCGCAGAGGCCGGGATCATCAACGAGGCGACCGCCATCGCTCTGCTGGCCATGCTTCCCAAGCGGCTTGAAGCGCAGTTTCCGCGAACCTACCTCAGGCTGCAGGGCCAGCGGCCCACGCGGCGCCGGGCGCCGATGTGGCCGTCGAAACCGGGCAAGTCGCTCTAGCCCGGCTGAGCCTGCTCCAGCAAATCACGGTAATGCTCGAACAGCGTGTCGCTGCCCGTCTCTGGCGTGGCATCGGCATCGTACTTGCCGGTGACCGGGTTCAGCACCAGCATCGATTCGGTCGCGTAGTATCGACCGATCCGCGCATACTCGGCCTTCTCGGTCGCGCGCCTGGAGAAGCGGGCGGCGGAATCGAGCATGGAGACGATGCCGTCCATCGCCTTGATCGGCATGTGACGGAAACGCGGCTCTTCCCCCAGCAGGCGAAACAGTTCCTCCCCCTGCTGGCGCGGGGTGATGGCGGAGCCGGGGCCGCCGATGGGAAGGATGCGGTCGTGAAGGTCGGGATCGGAAAGGGTCGCGACGATGTAGCGCGCGCAGTCACGGTCGCTGATCGGCTTGCACCGCGTCAGTTCGCCGTCCCCGAACAGCACGAAAGGCTTGCCGCGCTTCACCCGCTCCACCTGGCCGGAGAGCGACTTGAAGAACGCCGTGGGGCGCACGACGCTCCAGGTCAGGCCGGAAGCCTGAAGCTCCGCCTCGAATGCCAGCTTGGCATGCTGGAAGGCGAGACGCGGACGCTGCACGCAGATTGCCGACAGCATGACCATCTGCGGCACGATATTGGCCTTTGCCCCCTTCAGGATGTCGGAATTGGCCCTGTGGTCTATCGCCCAGGCATCGTCCGGCACCCCGCTGCGCGAGGCGAGGCACGAGATCACCGCATCGAACGGTTCACCGGCAAAGGCATCACGCATGATGGAGGCAGGATCGGTTACCTCGCCGAACCGGCAGACCGCCCCTGCCCTGCCCAGCGCGCCGGTTTCCGCATCGGCGGCACGGCCGGGGCGCAGGAAGCAGGTGACCGCGTGTCCCTCTTCCAGCAAGGCGCAGGCGGTGGCCCGGCCTATCGTCCCGCTGGCCCCGAACAACAGGACACGCTTGCTTTTCGCGTGGCTCAATCCACCACCGCCAGCCCGTCACCCCCCGGACCGGCCGGCAGGCGGCGCAGAACCTCGCCGCTGTCGAAATCGATCTCGGCGATCGTGTCGGCGGCCGTTTCGGCGGCATAGAGCCGGTCGCCATCCTCGCTGAACACCAGCGTCACCTGCACGGCGTCCCTGCTGCCCGAAACAGGGATCGTGCGCGCCACTTCGTTGGTGCTAGTGTCGATCACCGACAGGTTGCCGCCGCTGAAATTGCTGCTGACGATCCAGTCGCCCGAAGGATGGGCGGCAAGGCGGATCGGCACCTCTCCCGTCGCGACTTCGGCGCGGGTTTCCAACGTCTCGGGGTCGAGGCGATAGGCCATGCTATCCGAATTGGAAGAGACCCACAGATCCTGTCCGTCGGGCGACAGCGCGATTGCCTCTATGTCGGAGCCGACGCGGCGACGCAGAACCTCCTCGCCCGTTGCAAGGTCGTAGCGAACCACCGTGCCCTCCGGAATGATGGTGCCCCAGGCATTGCGCATCGCATCGTCCACCGCGATCAGGTGCGCGCCCGGCCCGCCGCCTCCGATCTCGGTGACCTCGGGATTCTCGCTGGCGGCATCCTCGATCACGAACAGCGATCCGCGCCCTTCCCCGCCCGCGACCACGCGGCCGTCGTCCAGCCAGATCGCTGCGTGAACGCGCGCATTCTCGCCCAGTTCGATGGACTGCACGGGCGCGAGGTCGCTGGTGGTGTAAACCTCTACCGAAGTGCCCGAGTAGCAGGCGACCATGACGTGCGCGCCGTCGGGGGATACGGTCAGTTCGTGCGGATCCTCGCAGGTGTCGGCGCGGTGCGTTTCCTCGCCATTGGCCAGGTCCAGCCGCGAGAGGCTCGCATCGCGCTTGTTGGCGACGAACAAAGTCCCCTGACTGCCATGCTCGAACATGACCGGGCCCGGAATTTCAGCCTCCGAACTCGCACTGCACGCCGAAAGCGCAAGAGTGGCGGCGACAATGGAAGGAAGGCGCATCGGATCAGGCTCCCACAAGCTTGGCAGCCGTCAGCTTACCACCTGCAGTTACGAAAGAAAGTCGAGGATGGCGCGGCCCATCTCGCGCTTCGTCACGCTGCCCATGTGATTGCCCGGCACCACGGCGATCCGCGCATCGGGCAATGCGTCCCGCAGCCGTTCGGGAGAGCCGTTGTCGCGGTCCTCGTCCCCGATCAGCACCAGCGTGGGCATGTCCAGCCGGTCGAGCTCGTCCAGCGCGATATCCTCCACTCCGCGCGTCAGCAGCAAGCGGGCGGCGACGGGATCGATGCCCTGCCCTTTCATGAAGCTCTTGGCGAGGAAAGCCGGATCGCCGCGCTCGATCTCGTCGAAGCGGTCGATCATGTCGACGAAGAAGGCGCTTCGCTTCTTCCAGTTCGAAAGGCCCTCTATGCCCATGCCGCCCAGCACCAGCCGCCGCGGTCGCAGGCCGGAGATCACGGCGCTGGTCGCCACCCGCGCGCCCAGCGAGAAGCCGACGAGGTCGTAGTCGTCCAGCCCCAGCGTCTCCACGATGTGCAGGGCATCGCGCACCAGGATGCCCGCGGAATACAGTTCCGGGTCGGTCGGCGCTTCGCTGTCCCCGTGCACGCGCCAGTCGGGCATGATCGCCTCGAAGCCGTTCTCCGCCAGCAGCGGGGCATGGCCGTACTTGATCCAGTTCATCTGCGCGCTGGAGAACAGGCCGTGGAGCATCAGCACCGGCCGGCCTTCGCCCATGCGATGCACGGCAATCCGGGTGCCGTCAGGCGCGGTGATTGTGTCGGCGGTGACGGCGCTCATCGCGCGATGCAGTTCTCGCCCGCCCACAGCGCCTGAACCGCGGCATCGTCGCCCTCGCCCGCGAACAGACCGGCGATATCCGGGCCTTCCGCTGCACCGATGACGAATTCCTCGCCCACGGTGCTGTCTTCCACCATGTTGACGTTCTCGCCCGCCAGCAACTGCGCGCGCGACGTATCGGGCACATAGGGTGCCTCGGCGTAGTAGCCGACGAACTGGTCGTCGCGGAAATTCAGCGTCACGCCTTCATAGCTGGTGAAGGTGAGGCCGCACTCGTTCGGCTCGGCGCTTTCGTCCACCGCGCTGCCCAGCACGTTGCCCAGCGTCGCTTCCGTCGGGGCGCGGGCGGAGCCGAAGGGCACCGCCAGTTCCTCGAACCCGCTCTGGGCCGGGATCACGATGCCGGTGCCCTGCAGGTCGATCGCGGCATCCTCCATCGGCGCCACGGTTTCGGCCGCTTCGGGCGCGGCGTCCATGCCTTCTTCACCAGGAGCATCGCCGCAGGCTGCGAGCGCCAGCGGCAGGGCAACGAGAGCAAGGGCAGGACGAAATGGACGCATGGACTGTTATCCCTTCTGCAAATGACGACGGCCGAGAAGCTCGGCGATCTGCACCGCGTTGAGCGCGGCACCCTTGCGCAGATTGTCGGAGACGCACCATAGGGTCAATCCGTTGTCCACGGTGCTGTCCTCGCGCACGCGGCTGATATAGGTCGCGCCGTCGCCCGCGCTTTCCACCGGGGTGACGTATCCACCGTCCTCGCGCTTGTCGACGAGCATGATGCCCGGCGCCTCGCGCAGGATGTCCTGGGCCTGCTCGGCGGTGATTTCCTTCTCGAACTCGAGGTTGATCGCCTCGGAATGGCCGACGAAGACCGGCACGCGCACGCAGGTAGCGGACACCTTCACCTTGGGATCGAGAATCTTCTTGGTCTCGACCACCATCTTCCACTCTTCCTTGGTGGAACCGTCATCCATGAACACGTCGATGTGCGGGATGACGTTGAAGGCGATCTGCTTGGTGAACTTGCGCGGTTCCACCTGGTCGCCAACGAAGATGGCGCGGCTCTGTTCGAACAGCTCGTCCATGCCCGCCTTGCCCGCGCCGGAAACCGACTGGTAGGTGGAGACCACCACGCGCTTGATCGTCGCGGCGTCGTGCAGCGGCTTGAGCGCCACCACCATCTGCGCGGTGGAGCAGTTGGGATTGGCGATGATGTTCTTGCGCTTGTAGCCCTCGATGGCCTCCGGGTTCACCTCGGGCACGATCAGCGGCACGTCCGGGTCCATCCGGTAGAGCGAGGAATTGTCGATCACCACGCAGCCCGCAGCGGCTGCCTTGGGCGCATAGGTCTTGGTGGCCGCGCTGCCGCAGGCGAACAGGGCGATATCCCAGCCGGAAAAATCGAAGTGCTCGAGATTCTTGCACTTCAGCATCTTGCCGGTGTCGCCGATCTCTATCTCGGTGCCGGTCGACCGCGAGGAGGCGACGGCAGCCACCTCGTCCATCGGAAATTCCCGCTCTGCGAGGATGGCGAGCATCTCGCGCCCGACATTTCCCGTCGCTCCGACAACTGCAACCCGGTAACCCATCTTGAAACGCACTCCTGAAACAGACGGGGGCTAGCTAGCGTGCCTTTTCGTGCATGCAACAGCAAAGGCGGTTTCACGCGATACCGGCGGGTGGGCGATTGGCTTGCCAGGCACCAGGGGGCGCTCCCCATCCGCTCAGTAAATTCGCGTTAACCGTGTCTGGTAACCCGGTGTTAAACATACCGGTTCAATCCTGCTCAACGTGACGCGGGAAACCCTGGTCCCTTCAGTCACTATCGATCCCGGTTAGATCGATCGTCGCGCGAAAGACAAAGGGGCGGCCTCCACCTTCCGGGAAGCCGCCCCTTAATCTTTTCTGCGGGTCGAAGGTCGCGCTTACTTGGCGACGTTCTCCCGGCGTTCGGCGATACGAGCGCGCTTGCCGGTACGGCCGCGCAGGTAATACAGCTTCGCACGACGCACCACGCCGCGGCGGACCACGGTGATGGAATCGATGTTGGGCGAGTAGAGCGGGAACACGCGTTCCACGCCTTCGCCGAAGCTGATCTTGCGAACGGTGAAATTGGAGTTGATGGAGCGGTTCGAACGCGCGATCACCACGCCTTCGAAGTTCTGCACGCGGGTGCGCTGCCCTTCGACGACGCGCACGCCGACGCGGACGGTATCACCAGCACGGAAATCGGGGATTTCCTTGCCGTCGGTGAGGCCCTGGATTGCTTCGGCCTCAAGTTCCTGGATCAGACCCATTGGTCGTTCCTTTTAGTCATCGCGCTGCTCGCCAGAGGCAGACTGGCCCGGAGCCCCACCGTGGCGCTCCCAAAGGTCCGGCCTGCGTAACCGTGTATCGTGTTCGCTGCGTTGCTTTCGCCACGCCGCGATCTTCGCATGATCCCCCGATCGCAGCACTTCAGGGATCGTGCGCCCTTCCCATTCATAAGGTCGGGTGTATTGCGGGTATTCGAGCAAACCGTCCTCGAACGATTCCTCTGTCCCGCTAGAAGCCGCGCCCATTACTCCGGGAAGCAGCCGAATGCAAGCATCGAGTATGGCCAGGGCGGCAGGTTCTCCGCCCGACAGGACGATGTCGCCCAGGCTGACCTGCTCGATCTGCGGTCGTGCTTCGAACAGGCGCTCGTCGAACCCCTCGAAACGGCCGCACAGGAGTGTGACGCCCGGCCCGGCGGCAATCTCGCGGATGCGGGCCTGGGTGATTGGCGTGCCGCGCGGAGTCATGGCAAGCACCGGGCGGGCATCGGCCACGCTGTCCACGGCCGCCGCCAGCACATCGGCCTTCAGCACCATGCCCGCGCCGCCGCCCGCAGGCGTATCATCCACCGTGCGGTGCCTGTCGCCGGCGAAGTCGCGGATCTGCACCGGTTCGCACGACCAGTCCCCCCGCTCCAGCGCACGGCCTGCGAGGCTCACGCCCAGCGGTCCGGGAAACATGTCCGGGTAGAGGGTGAGGATGGTCGCGGCGAAAGTCATTCGAACGCGCTCGTATCACGAACTTCGGCCCGGTGCTGCCGTCGACGCAGGACGAGGGCCAGCAGCCATACGACCGGCCAGGCCAGCAATGTCGAAAGCCCCAGGCCGACCCAGAAGAAGGAATCGCCTGCCAGTGCGATAATGTCCGGGGACAGGCCCAGGGCGGCAAAGAGGAAGGCCGCGAATATCAGGCATGCCGAAATCAAGCTGGCGAGCAGTGATTGCACGGCGGCCGAGCCGATCCTGCGGCGACGCGCGAACAGCGCGAGAAGAAGGCAGGCGACGGGAACCATGATCGCCGCCGGGATCAGGTTTTCCCAGGCGGCGAAGAATTCGACGATGAAATAGACAAGGGACATCGGCATTACGCTAATCGGGCGGTCACTCCGCTCGCCCTTTCGCCCGGCTGCGCGCGTAGGCATCGCCCAAAAGGCCGACCCCGAAGCCGGTCACACCCGTCAGCACGCCGATGACGTAGAAAGCCATCGCCCAGATCGGACCGGTGCAAGGCTCCTGCTGGCAGGTCATGTCCTGCGTCAGCGTGATCCACAGCGCGTAGGCGAAGGGCGGCAGGCAGACGGGCAGCGCGGCCAGCGCGGCGTTCTTCATGTTGCGCGATTCCGGGCGGAAATGCGCCAGCGCGAAGCCGATGGGAAACGGCACCACGATCACGATGACGAAAATGACGAGCGCGTCGAACATGAAGCTCGGTTAGGCCGGACGAGGCGGCAAGGCAATCTTGGAGCGTGCGGCTATCCGCCGCAGCCGCCGCAACCGCCCCCACCGCAACCGCCGCCCCCGTCTCCGTCACCGCCGCCATCGGCATAGCCGCCACCGCCCTGCTGGCGCATGGCGTGAAGCGATTCGAAGGGCGTGCCCACCAGGACGGCGGTGCCGAACAGGCCGACGGCCATGCCCGTTTCCGCGCGGGTGGGCGCACTGCGCAGGCGGGAGGAATGGTCCTGCGCCTCCGCCAGGGCCTCGTCGCCCGCTTGCGTGCGCGGATTGAACTTCGCCAGTCGAACAAAGCCCAGCACTGTCACGGCGATCAGCATCAGGGTGAGGTAGCCCACCGGCTCTCCCTGAGCAGCGCCTGCTTGCAGCCGGAACGTGCCGATCACCAGCAGTACGGCGTAGGGCAGCACCGGCAGCAAACGGAACTTCAGCCGCTCGTCCGGGGCGATCAACAGCCCCCGGGCGGCAAGGTCCCGGTCGATGTCGCGGGCGTGGGCGTCCAGCGCCTTGCGCGCGTCGGACCAGCGGAAATCGCCGGGCACGCGCAGGACGGCTCGCTCCGCCTCGGTCTCCGGCTGGGGATGGGTGGACTTTATGATTGTCTTCTTCCGGGTGCGAAGGTCTCCGCGGGCGAACAGGTTGGCCAGCACGCTTTCTCCGAAGCGGGTGCGCCCTCCGGCCAGGTACGCGAGCTTTTCCGCATCGTTGACCTGTGACAGGCGTCCCTCGGGCCGCAGCGCGCCGGGTATCCAGAACCCCGCCACCACCGCCGCCGCGATCAGGAAGCCGAAGAACCAGAGGAAGTCGCCACCCGAATAGCTGGAAAAGCCGATTTCCATACCCCTACCCTCCCCACATCAGGCCCAGCGCAATGCCGATGCCCAGCGTCACCACCAGGGCGAAGAACAGACGGACGATGCCGCCTGCGTCCTTCAGGAACATAACCTGCGAAGGGCGAATCCGGAAGGCGCGGGGATGATCGCCGAACCGTTCGACCGGGGGCGACCAGATATCGGCCGGCGGCGCCTCGCCGAATGTCTCCTGATAGCTTTTCATGGTGAGCGCATACTGCTCGTAATAGCGGTCGCGCTCGTCGCGGCCGCCGGCCGTGGGGCCGTGATGGAGCGATGTGCCCAGCACCTCGGGGCAGAAGCGCTGCCAGTAGTCGCGGCTGTAGGTAAGATGCAGGTGCCAGGCCTGGTCCACCTGGTCCGATGGCGTGACCTCGTGCCCCGCCGTCACCGCCAGGAAACAGAAACGGTAGTATTCGTGGATCACCCGCTGCGCATAGCCGGGCGTCCAGCGGTTTTCCCGCGCCAGCCGGTTGCGGAAGGAGAGGACCGCGGTTTCCGGGCCGATGCGATAGGTGAACAGGCGCGCACGCAGCGCGTCCAGCTCAGCCTTGCGCGAAAGCTCCCGGTCCATGGGGCATGAATATCACCCGCACTTTACGAAAACCACTCCGTCGCCCTCGATCGTCGCACCGCCGACGTCGACGGGATCGTAGCGGGCATCGGTGGCGGGGCGCAGCACGGCCAGGCCGTCCGGCCCGCGGCTCTCGATAGGCATGTCCGGCAGGGGTTCGTCCCAGTCGATCACCGGATACCGGCCCACCGCGACACGGCCCGTTTCGGGCGTGCCGTTCACGCTGGTCTCGATGACGAGCCCACCGGTAGGTGTGGAACTGATCTGGAAATCCGGACGGTCGCAGTCGGCATCCACGCCCTTGGCGACCCAGCTTCCCAGAACGTATTGCGCGGTGACGGCAATGCCGCCGGCGCGGGCCGGATCGCGATCGCGGGCAGGCGGCTGCATGGGGGCGATGCTATCGGGTATTATCGTGCCTTCGCCTTCCATGCAGAAGCTGGCATCGGCCTGCTCGCCGACGATCTCTACATAGTCTCCGGCGGTCACATTGGCGTCAGGCGCATTGAAGGCCCATCGCTCTCCATCGGGCGTCACCAGCACCATGCATTCGGTGCCCTGCTCGATGCGGCCTTCCCGCGCTATCGTGGTGGCATCGCCCGCGGGACGGGTGCCGGCAGCGGGGTCGGTATCGGAACCGGTGTCGGTCTGGGGTGGCGGTGAGCCGGTCTGGTCCCCTCCGCCCGAACAGGCGGCCAGCAACAGCATGGGGACAACGGCAGCGGAGCTGGCGAAAATATTCCTCATGGGAAATCAACACTGCGCGCGGCAAGAGTTCCCGATCAGCCCTCGATCAGTTCGGGCTCGTCAGATTCAAGCTCGGGCGTGTCGGTCCTGCCGCGACCCAGCCTGGTGGTAGCCCACCACGCGGGCGGAAGGCAGCAGACTGACAGGATCACGAAGCTGAGCATGACCAGCGCCAGCACGCTGAGGTAGAAATCATCGTCGGCGACCTCGGCTTCCAGGAAGAAGCCGCCGAAGATCAGGCTCACGGGAAGGAACGCCGCAAGACCCGAGGCCCACAGGATGCGCGCCCTCTCTGCAATGCGCGGCATCAGCAGGTGCAGGCCCAACGCCAGGCCGGCGGACATTCCGGCGATAAGCCCGATGGCCAGCAGTACCCAGAGAACCCACATGCTTTCAATCCTTCTGCCTCGCGTCCCGCAGGTGTATTAACGTGATAGCACGCCTGCCGCAAGACGCGGCGTCACTGATCGGCGAAGTCCTGGGTGACGGTAAGTGTCTCGGCGTCCCAGCCGGGTACGGCTTCCACGCGCATGGGGACCATGAAAGTCTTGCCGTTCGCGCGCCTGATCTCGATCACGTCGCCCGCGCCGAAATTCTCCACCGCGATCACTTCGCCCAGCTCTTCGCCGGTGGTGGACACGGCGGCCAGGCCGATCAGGTCGGCGTGGTAGTATTCGCCCTCTTCCAGAGGAGGCAGGGCGGAGCGCGGCACGGTCAGCACGGTTCCGCGCAGCGCCTCTGCCGCGGTGCGATCCGGCACTTCCGCGAAGCGGGCGACGGCGCCGCCCTTGTTGTCGTCGCGGATCTTCTTCAGCGTCAGCGCGCCGTCATTGAAGGACTTGTGGCCCTTCAGAGTTTCGAACCCCTCGCCGAACAGCTTCAGACGCACTTCGCCCGCCACGCCGTGCGCGCCGGTAACGGCGGCCAGCGTGACGGGGCGTGAAGCATTATCGGACACGAGGTGCGAATTCCCCGAGAAAGATCAGCCTTCCGACTTTTCTTCTTCGGCCTTTTCTTCGCCAGCATCCTCGGCAGCGGCTTCCTCGGCAGGAGCCTCTTCCTTGGCTTCCTCGGCGCTTTCCGCGGCTTCGGCAGCAGTGCCTTCCTCGGCGGCAGCTTCCTCGGCGGGCGCTTCCTCTTCAGCAGGGGCTTCGGCAGCTTCGGCCTTGGCGGCTTCTTCGGCTTCCTTGCGCTCGGCTTCCTTGGCCGCCTTTTCCTCGGCGCGTTCCTTGGCGTTCGCGCCAGGTTCGCCCTTCTGCGGGTTGTTGCGCGCCTCACGCTCGCGGATGCCCGCGGCGTCGAGGAAACGGGCCACGCGGTCGCTCGGCTGTGCGCCGACGCCCAGCCAGTAACGCACGCGGTCCTCGTCGAACTTCACGCGGTTGTCGTCGTCCTTGGGGAGCATCGGGTTGTAGGTGCCCAGCTGCTCCAGATACTTGCCGTCACGGGCACGACGGCTGTCGGCCGCCACGATGCGATAGTACGGACGCTTCTTGGCGCCGCCGCGCGAGAGACGAAGGGAGATTGACATTGTAACTTACCTTTCCAGTCCAAATCTTTGAAAAAACTATTTCTTCTTGAGAAAATCCTGCATTTCGGGGGGCAGCTGGCCGCCGGGAAGGCCCGGCATCCCGCCGCCCGGCAATCCGGGGGCACCGCTGGGCGAACCGCCCATTCCGCCACCGCCGCCGCCGAACAGCGCGGCAAGACCCTTCATGCCGCCCATCTTCTTCAGCTGCTTCATGGCGCGGCCCATTTCCTGGTGCATCTTCAGGATCTTGTTGACCTCCTGCACCGAGGTGCCGCTGCCCGCCGCCACGCGCTTCTTGCGCTTGGCGTTGAGCAATCCGGGGTTGGCGCGTTCCTTCTTGGTCATGGAGCCGATGATGGCATCCATGTGCACCAGCACCTTGTCGTCCATGTTGGCGTTCGCCATGGCGGCCTTGGCCTTCTTCATGCCCGGCATCATTCCTGCCAGCATGCCCAGCCCGCCCATGTTCTGCATCTGCTGCAGCTGCTTGCGAAGGTCGTTCAGGTCGAACTTGCCCTTCATCATGCGGTTGGCCAGTTCCTCGGCCTCTTCCGCTTTGATGCTCTCGGCAGCCTTTTCCACCAGCGAAACGACGTCGCCCATGCCAAGGATGCGGTCGGCAACGCGCGCCGGGTGGAAGCGCTCGATCGCGTCGAGCTTCTCACCGGTACCGGCGAACTTGATCGGCTTGCCCGTTACGGCGCGCATCGAAAGCGCCGCGCCGCCGCGGGCATCGCCGTCCATGCGGGTGAGGACGACGCCGGTCAGCGGCACTTCCTCGGTAAAGCTCCTGGCGACGTTCACCGCGTCCTGACCGGTCAGGCTGTCCACCACCAGCAGCACTTCGGCGGGATTGGATACGCCCGCGACGGCCTTCATCTCGGCCATCAGCGCCTCGTCCACGTGCAGGCGGCCCGCGGTATCCAGCATCAGCACGTCGACATTCTGCAACCGCGCCGCTTCCAGCGCGCGCCTGGCAATGTCCACCGGCTGCTGGCCCGGCACGATCGGCAGGGTGGCGACGCCCGCCTGCTCGCCCAGCACGGCCAGCTGTTCCTGCGCCGCCGGACGATTGACGTCGAGCGAGGCCATCAGCGGCTTCTTGCCCTGCTTATCCTTCAGCAGCTTGGCGATCTTGGCGGTGCTGGTGGTCTTGCCCGAGCCTTGCAGGCCGACCATCATCACGACGGCGGGCGGCTTGACGTCGAGGTTGATCGGCACGGCCTCGCCGGCGCCTTCTTCCTCGCCGCCCAGCATGGTGATCAGCTCGTCGTTGACGATCTTGATGACCTGCTGGCCGGGGGTGACCGACTTCAGCACTTCCCGGCCGATGGCGCGTTCGGTGACGCGGGAAATGAAATCGCGCGCGACGGGCAGCGCCACGTCGGCTTCCAGCAGGGCGACGCGAACTTCGCGCATGGCATCGCGCACGTCCTGTTCGCCCAGCGCCCCGCGACCGCGCAGACGGTCGAAGACGGAATTCAGGCGATCGGACAGCGTATCGAACATGCGCTACTCAGCTCCATTACGACCCATTCGGGCCAAACGCGAAAAACGCCGGCGGACGAGAACTCGTCGGCCAGCGTAGGTCCGAAGACCCGCTCAACAATGCACCCAGCCTGGTGGCGGGGCGGTATTTCCGTTTTCGATGGTGGAGCCTAGCGGGATCGAACCGCTGACCTCAACACTGCCAGTGTTGCGCTCTCCCAGCTGAGCTAAGGCCCCTAATCCATCGATGCCCGGCATCCTATCAGATGCCGTTTCCGACCGCCAGTGCGGCCGGGAGGCAGCCCTTTATTGCGGGGCCGCCTCCAGTGCAACCCCTAATTATCGTCCTCCTCGTCGTCGTCCGCCGTCTGCACGCCGAGGTCGTCGTCTCCGCCCAGGTCGACATCGTTGTCGGGCGAATCGTCGTCTTCGTCGATATCTTCCAGATCGTCGTCGGCGAGATCGGAATCCGATTCCTTCTTCTCGTCCTTCTTCTCTTCCTCGAACGGGATCGGCTGCTTGGACTTGAGCACCGGCTCGGGCGTCCATTCGTTGCCGCATTCGATGCAGGTGACCGGGTCTTCCTTGCCCAGGTCGTAGAAGCGTTCACCGCATTTGGGGCAGGTTCGCTTGGAGCCCCATTCTGGCTTGACCATGTGTATGTCCTTAACTCGTCCGGGAGTTTCCGGGAAATTCGTGTGCTGTCCGCCGGCTGTGCGGAATCGCAAGCGGGCGCGCCTTGCCATAGGGGCATGCCGCTGTCAAAGCGCCTGCTTGAACGAGACCAGATAGGCACCCGCTTGAGCCATTCCAACCCGCCCTCTTCCAGACGGTTTTTCGCAACCGGGCCGCTGACCGGCCGGATTCGCGTGCCCGGCGACAAATCCATCAGCCACCGCTCCATCATGCTGGGCGCGCTGGCAGTGGGCGAAACGCGCGTGACAGGCCTGCTGGAAGGCGAGGACGTGCTGGCTACCGCCGCCGCCATGCGTGCGATGGGCTCGCAGGTGGAGCGCGGGGAGGACGGCACCTGGCGCATTCACGGCGTGGGCGTAGGCTCGCTGCTGCAGCCGGGCGGCGCGCTCGACATGGGCAATTCGGGCACGTCGACGAGGCTGCTGATGGGCCTTGTCGCCAGCCACCCGATCACCGTCATGTTCACCGGCGATGCCAGCCTTTCGAAGCGACCGATGGGACGGGTGATCGATCCGCTTTCGCAGATGGGCGCATCCTTCGAGGCATCGCCGGGCGGCACCCTGCCCCTCATGCTGCGCGGCATCTCGCCCGCCGTTCCGATTACCTACCGACTGCCCGTCGCCAGCGCGCAGGTAAAAAGCGCGGTGCTGCTGGCCGGACTGAACACCGCCGGGACGACCACGGTGATAGAGCCCGTGCCGACGCGCGACCATTCCGAGCGGATGCTGCGCGGCTTCGGCGCGAAGCTCGAGGTGGGCGAGGAGAACGGCGAGCGCGTGATCGCCATCCATGGAGAGGCGGACCTGAAGCCGCAGGACATCACCGTGCCGGGCGATCCATCCTCCGCCGCCTTCTTCGCCGTGGCCGCGCTGCTGGTGGAAGGCAGCGATCTCGTGATCGAGAACGTCGGCCTCAACCCCACCCGCGCCGCGCTTTTCGACGTGCTGCGAGACATGGGCGGACACATCGAGGAGCTGGACCGCCGCGAAGTAGGCGGAGAACCCGTGGCGGACCTGCGCGTGCGCCATTCCGCGCTGACGGGCGTGGAGGTCGACCCCGCCGTCGTTCCGGCGATGGTGGACGAATTCCCGGTCCTGTTCGTTGCCGCCGCGCTGGCGCAGGGCACCACGACGACGAGCGGGCTGGAGGAACTGCGCGTGAAGGAATCCGATCGCATTGCGGCCATGGCCGCCGCGCTCCAGCTGGCCGGGGCGCGCGTGGAACAACGCGCCGATGGCCTGGTTATCGAGGGGACTGGCGGCGAACCCCTGCGCGGCACGCCCGGCGGCGCACAGGTCACCACGCATCTCGACCACCGCATCGCCATGAGCATGGCCGTGGCAGGCCTTGCCAGCACCGATGGCGTGACCGTTGACGATACCGGGCCCATCGCCACGAGTTTCCCGAACTTTACGGACTTGCTCGAACAGATCGGCGCCCCCACCTAAACCGTGCAATTCAATCGGAGATCGACCGTGTCCAACAGCTTCCGCCGTCTTGTCGCACCTGCCCTGCTGGCCCTTGCCGCCTGCTCCAGCGCCGCCCAGGCCGCGACCTACACCATGTTCAAGGACCCGAACTGCGGGTGCTGCGATCACTGGGCCGACCACGTGCGCGAAGGGATGGAAGCCGAAGTCGCCGTCTCCCAGAGCACCGACATGGGCGCGGTGAAGGACGAGCACGGCGTGCCCGCCCAGCTTCGATCCTGCCATACGATGATCGTCGATGGCTACGTGATCGAGGGCCACGTTCCCGCCGCCGATATCGCGCGCCTGCTGGAAGAGCGCCCCGAAGGCGTGCGCGGCCTTGCCGTCCCGGGAATGCCGGTCGGTTCGCCGGGGATGGAAATGGGCGATCGCACCCAGCCCTACCAGGTGGTTGCCTTCGGCGATGCGGGAATGTCCGTCTTCGCCAGCTACGAGTGATGGGTACCGACCTCGATATTTACAGCTATATCGGCTTCGTCGGCACGGCCTGCATCATCGGGGCCTATTTCTACCTGACCGCTGCGGACAGGCCCAACCCGTTCATCCTGCACGGAACGAACCTCGCCGGCGCGGCATTGCTGACCATATCGCTGCTGGTCCACACCAACTGGCCCAGCCTGGTGCTGGAAGGCTTCTGGGCGGCCATCGCGCTGTGGGGCCTGAGCAAGGCTCTGAAGGGCCGCAGACGCACCGAGGAAGGAGCGCGCGAAGGATGATCATCGCCGTCGACGGACCCACCGCCAGTGGCAAGGGCACCATCGCCCGCGCGCTGGCGAAGCATTTCGGACTGCCGCACCTCGATACCGGACTGCTCTACCGCGCGGTGGGCTGGCAGGTGAAGCTGAACGGCGGCGATCCGGATGACGAGGACGATGCCGTGATCGCCACCGGTTTCCACGACAGCCTGCTCGACAATCCCGAACTGCGCAGCGAGGCCGTGGGCGGGCTTGCCAGCCGCGTCTCCATCCACCCCGGCGTGCGCGAGGCGCTGTTCGAGCGGCAGCGCGCCTTTGCCACCCAGCCGGGCGGCGCAGTGCTGGACGGGCGCGACATCGGCACCGTCATCGCCCCCGAGGCCGACGTGAAACTGTTCATCACCGCCAGCACCCCCGCCCGCGCGGAACGGCGTTTCCGCGAACTGCGCGACGCCGGGCGCGAGGTTGAACTGGAAGAGATTCTCGCCGCGCTGGAACGCCGGGACGAGCGCGACAAGAACCGCAAGGACGCGCCGCTGAGCGTGGCCGACGATGCCTTCGTCATCGACACCACCGAATTCGACAAGGAAGAAAGCATCGCGGTGGCCATCGGTGCCGTCGAGGAAGCGACCGGGCACCCGCCCCGCCCGTGAGCCGGGAGAGCGCCCTCACCGTGTTGACGGCGCTGTGGCTAACCATGCTGGTATGGTCGGGCTGGCAGCCCTTCGACCGCGCGACATGGCTGATGAAAGTGGCCCCGGTGCTGATCGCCCTGCCGGTGCTGTGGCTGACGCGAAACGTCTTCCCGCTGACCCCGCTCGCCCTCGTCCTGATCGGGTTCCACGGGTTCGTGCTGATGCTGGGCGGTGCCTACACCTACGCCCGCGTGCCGGTCGGCTTTACCGTGCAGGACATGCTGGATCTCGCGCGCAATCCCTACGACCGGTTCGGCCACCTGATGCAGGGTTTCGTGCCCGCCATCGTCTTTCGCGAACTGCTGCTGCGGCTTTCCCCGCTGCGACCGGGCTGGCTGCTTACCGTGCTGCTGCTCGCCTGCTGCCTTGCCGTCAGCGCCACCTACGAACTGATCGAATTCGGCGCGGCCATGGCGCTCGGCCAAGGCGCGGAGGAATTCCTCGGCACGCAGGGCGACGTATGGGATACGCAGTGGGACATGCTGATGTGCCTGATCGGCGCGGCGCTGGCCCTGCTGCTGCTGTCGCGCTGGCACGATCGACAGCTGGCAGGGATTTCCCGGGCCTAGCCCTCGGCGGTCGTTGCCTCGGCCCTCTGCGATGGCGTCAGTGCGTTGTCTCAACCTCCCGCTTCAGCCCTTCCATCAGGCCCAGCGCGAACAGACCTTCGACCACTAGGAACAGCGGGCCGACCAGGAAACTGCGCAGGTCATCGACGAAAGCCGGTTTGCGGCCCTCGAACTTGTGACCCACCAGCTGGAATATCCAGCCGACCACGAACAGGCCGATTCCCCCGCCGAGCCAGGCCGCGTGAGAAACCCAGGCAATCGCGTGGCCCGCGGCGGTAAACGCCGCCAGAAGAACGGTCATCACAACGCCCATGCCGAGATTCAGACGAAGATAGAAAGCGGCCGCCAGCGTCGCGGCAATCATCGCGGGCGTCACGACCAGATTACCGATGCCTTCTATATCGATGCCCAGGGCGGGTCGCGCCAGCAGCGTGGTGATGGCGAGAACTATCATCGGAATGCCCACCACGTGCGTCAGCACGTTGCGGTGATCGTGATGATACTCACGGTATTTCGAAAGCTGCTTCGCCATGGTCATCCAACTTTCCTACACCCGATCAGGGAAGTGAAAAAGTCCTGGTGATGACGTCCGCCGATCTCCCGCGCTGCAATCCGCCTCGCCCTGTGCGGCGGCAGGGGGTGATTTCGCCTTCAGGACAGTGTTCCATGTGTTCCATATTAGCCGCCGGGCGCGGGGTACGCGGAGTCGCTTTCACCTTGCCAAACCGCCCGTTTTCGCCTAGGCGCCCGGCCGTTCGACAGACAGATCACATGTCTGCGAGCGCGACAACCTGCATGGTCGGCTTTCCACCGGGGCGCAACGACGTCCATGCCGGCAGCGTTTCGTGCCCGCCTCTCATGCTGTCTGAAGAACGCCTGCGTCGGCAATCGGCCCCGCAGGCATGTCGGCCCTTTGGCCCGTCCTTCGCAATTCCGCGAATGGCGGAGAAAAGACCCCCGGAACAACCGGGTGGCCGGAAAAACGTGAACTAGGAACTGCAAACATGGCAACATCTGCCAACCCCAGCCGCGACGATTTCGCGGCTCTTCTTGACGAACAGCTCGGCGGTGCCGAGGGCGGCTTCGAAGGCCGTGTCGTCAAGGGCACCGTCACCGGCATCGAAAACGGCATGGCGATCATCGACGTCGGCCTGAAGAGCGAAGGCCGCGTGAACCTCAAGGAATTTGCTCGCGGTGAAGACGAGCACGGCCTCAGCGTCGGCAGCGAAGTGGAAGTCTTCGTCGACCGCGTCGAGAACGCCGACGGCGAAGCCATGCTGTCGCGTGATCGTGCCCGCCGCGAAGCCGCGTGGGACAAGCTGGAAAGCGAGTTCGGCGAAGGCAAGCGCGTCGAAGGCCGCATCTTCGGCCGCGTGAAGGGCGGCTTCACCGTCGACCTCGACGGCGCCGTGGCCTTCCTGCCCGGCAGCCAGGTGGACATCCGCCCCGTGCGCGACGTCACCCCGCTGATGGACGTGCCGCAGCCCTTCCAGATCCTCAAGATGGACCGTCGTCGCGGCAACATCGTCGTCTCGCGTCGTGCCGTGCTGGAAGAAACCCGCGCCGAACAGCGCAGCGAACTGATCGACAAGCTGGCCGAAGGCGAGATCACCGATGGCGTGGTGAAGAACATCACCGACTACGGTGCCTTCGTCGACCTGGGCGGCATCGACGGCCTGCTGCACGTGACCGACATGAGCTACAAGCGCGTCAACCACCCCAGCGAAGTGATCGAGATCGGCCAGACCGTGACCGTGCAGATCATCCGCATCAATGCCGATACGCAGCGCATCTCGCTGGGCATGAAGCAGCTGGAAAGCGATCCGTGGGAAGGCGTCGGCGCCAAGTACCCGGTGGGTGCGAAGGTCACCGGCCAGGTCACCAACATCACCGAATACGGCGCCTTCGTGGAACTGGAGCCGGGCATCGAAGGCCTGGTCCACGTTTCCGAAATGAGCTGGACCAAGAAGAACGTCCATCCGGGCAAGATCGTCTCCACCTCGCAGGAAGTGGAAGTGATGGTTCTGGAAGTGGATTCGGAAAAGCGTCGCATTTCGCTCGGCCTCAAGCAGGCCCAGCGCAATCCGTGGGAAGAGTTCGCCGAAGCCCACCCGATCGGCTCCACCGTTTCGGGCGAAGTCAAGAACGCCACCGAGTTCGGCCTGTTCATCGGCCTGCCCGGCGACGTGGACGGCATGGTCCACATGTCGGACATCGCCTGGGGCATCTCGGGCGAGGACGCCCTGGCCCTGCACCGCAAGGGCGAGGAAGTCGAAGCCGTGGTTCTCGACGTCGATGTCGACAAGGAGCGCATCTCGCTCGGCATGAAGCAGCTTGAAAAGGGTGCTCCCACCGAAGCGGGTGCCCAGGGCACGCTGCGTCGCGGCGAAGTCGTCACCGTCACCGTGCTCGAAGTCCGCGATGGCGGCCTCGAAGTTCAGGTGGGCGACGATGGCGCGACCGGCTTCATCAAGCGTTCGGACTTGGGCCGCGACCGTGACGAACAGCGTCCGGATCGCTTCCAGACCGGCCAGAAGGTGGATGCCATGGTCACCGGCTTCGACCGTTCGAAGAAGCCCAACTTCTCGATCAAGGCGCACCAGATCGCCGAAGAGAAGGAAGCCGTGGCACAGTTCGGCTCGGCCGACTCCGGCGCCTCGCTCGGCGACATCCTGGGCGAAGCCCTGAAGAAGGACGAAAAGAAGTAGGATCTCGTCCTGCTGACAATGCGAAAGGCCCGTCTGCCCAACCGGCAGGCGGGCCTTTCCTACATCTGGCCCTCGTGTAGAATGGCGGCCATGCACGCCACCTGCCAATGCGGACAGCTGACAGCCGCCATTTCCGGCCAGGGAACCGGCGTGATGTGCCACTGCAAGGCCTGCCAGCGCCGCACCGGCGCGCCGTTCGGCATGAACCTCTATTTCAACGCTGCGGACGTGGAACTGTCGGGCGAGGCCACCGAATACACTCGCAAGGCCGATAGCGGCGACGACTTGACCCACGGCTTCTGCCCAACCTGCGGCACGCCGGTCTACCTGCGCACGGCGCGTCATCCGGGCGGGATCGGCATCTCCGTCGGCGCAATCGAGGGAACGTCCACCCCACCTGCTCGCTCCGTATTCGAGGAGTGCCGCCATCCATGGGTGGTGGTGCCCGACGAAACGCAAAGCTTCCAACGCGGAAGGGATGGAAAATGAGCCAGCTTCAGGTCCACCAGTTCCCCTGTCTGTCCGACAATTACGGCTTCCTGCTCCACGATCCGGACAGCGGCGAGACGACCTGCATCGATACCCCCGACGGAGAGGCCTATCTGCGCGAGGCGACGGCAAAAGGCTGGACGATCACGCAGATCTGGAACACGCACTGGCATCCGGACCACGCCGGCGGGAACGAGGCGATCAAAGCGGAAACCGGGTGCAAGATCACCGCGCCGCTACTGGATGCGGAGAAGATCGCCGGGGTCGACCGCACGGTGCGCGATGGCGACTACGTGAAGCTGGGCGAGCATACCGCGCGGGTGATCGACGTGAGTGGCCACACCATGGGCCACATCGCCTATCACCTGCCCGACAGTTCCATCGCCTTCGTGGGCGACAGCGTGTTCGCGCTGGGCTGCGGACGCATGTTCGAGGGCACGCCGCCGCAGTTCTGGGACAGCCTCGCGCGGATCAAGCGGTTACCGAGCGACACGACGCTCTACTGCGCGCATGAATATACCAAGGCCAATGCGGCTTTCGCGCTGCATGCCGATCCCGACAACCGGGCGCTGCAGGCCTACGCGGAAGAAATCGAAAGGAAGCGCGCGGCAGGCGAGCCGACCGTGCCCTTCCCGCTTTCGCGAGAGCTCGACACCAACCCGTTCCTGCGCGCCGACGACCCCGCCATGCAGGCCCGCTGGGGCGGCGCTGCCCCGCACGAGACCTTTGCCGCCCTGCGGGAGGCGAAGGACAACTTCTAGGCGAATGCCGCCTCAGTAGGCGGCGGTGAAGCGCTGGCGGCTGTGCTGGTGCTGTTCCAGTTCGTCGACCATGGCGATGGCATAGTCGGCATAGCTGATCCTCGAGTTGCCCTCGGCGTCTGTCACCAGATCGTCGCCGCCCAGGCGGAAGCTGCCCGGCCCCTGCCGCTCGCCTTCGAAGATGAGCATGGCGGGAGAGAAGAAGGTCCAGTCGATCTCCTTCTCCTTGCGGAGCTCCTCGAGGAAGGTGATCGCCGGTTTCACAATGGGCTTCAGGTTTTCCGGAAAATTGGGCGAATCGTAGAGCATCACCCCGTCCGGCCCGTTCAGACTGGCCGCGCCGCCCATCACCAGCAGGCGATCGACCCCGGCCTGTCTCACCGCGCTCAGCAGCGTGTCGCAGGAGACATTGAAATGGATCGCGCTGATCACGGCATCTGCGCCTTCCAGCAGCGGCGCCAGTTCGTCCGGGTTGCTGGCGTCGCCGGCCTTGGCGGTTACGCCGTCCGCCTCCGGTATCGCCTCAGGCTTGCGAGCGATGCCCGTCACCGTATGGCCACGCGCCGCCAGTTCCTTCACGATTTCGGAGCCGCCCTTCCCGCTCGCGCCAAGTACCGCAACATGCATTCCCACTTCTCCCCTTCACGACGCCCGGCGCGCCCATCATTTTCGCCAGACTAACCCACCGCCTTGCCTCGTGGAAAGAGTCAAGAAGGCCTGCCACCGCACCCGGCGGATCGCGGGCCTCGTGCAAACTCGGAACATCGGCGCCGACCTAAGTGTTTCCCCTTGTAATAACAGGAGACAGAACATGAAAATTGCGCCATTCGCTGCCCTTGCAGCAGCCTCGTCCCTTGCCGCCTGCGTCCCTTATGTTGGTGCCACGGGCGAGCCTGTGCCCGAGTCCGAGATCGAGCCCTATTCCAGCTGGCCCAGCGAACTGGAGGGCCGCACTATCGATATCGTGACGGAGGACGGGATCGGGAACCGGGTGAACTTTCAGCCCGGCGGGCAGATGGAAATCCTCGTTACCAGGCGCGGCCCCGTGGTCGAGGGCGTCTGGGGCTTCGAAGGCGAAGACACGCTATGCGTGGCCTTTGCCCCGCGCGGCGAGGAATGCTGGCCCTACGAACCCATGGTCGTCGGCGAAACGCAAACCGTGACGAGCAATCGCGGGCAGACCCTGCAAGTCACGATGATCGACAACTAGACGAGAAGCCGCCGAACTGCGGCCCAAACGACAAGCGCCGCGAGCCCGTTGGGTTCGCGGCGCTTCGTTTTTCAACCCGGGCAGATAGTCAGAGCTTGGCGATCATTTCGTCAGCCAGCACCTTGTCGGCGGCGGCATCGTGGTTCTGGCCGATCAGCTGCGCGGCAGCCGCGGTCGAGGCATCGGCAGCCCGTGCGCGAAGGTCCGCCAGAGCCTGACGTTCGGCAGAGGCGATCTTGTCCTGCGCCATGCGTTCGCGGCGGGCGACCATGGCTGCAGTGTCTTCCTCAGCCCGCGCCACGATACCATCGGCCTCGCGGCGCGCGTTCTCGATCATCGCCTCGGCATCCTTCTCGGCACCGGCGATCTTGGCGGCATATTCCTCTCGCAGGGCCTCGGCTTCGGCGCGCAGCTGCTTGGCTTCCTCGAGGTTGGCCTTGATCGCGGCGATCTTGTTGTCGAGGCCCCCGGCGATGGTCCTGTGAACCTTCGCGCCCAGGAATGCGAACAGCAGCAACACGGCCATCGCGATGGAAACCCACTGGAACGGTGCCAGACCCAGCAGTTCGGGTTCGACATGCGTACCCGCCTGGCCGTGGTCGTCGGCAACTTCGATCATCGCCTCTTCGGTGGCGAAGACCTCGGGAACGTCCTGCGTGGTGGTCGGATTAACCATTGGCCATCGCCTTCTGCACTGCCGAGCGGGCGGCGTTCTGGGTTACGGACACGTTGGCGAGGCGCGCGGCGATATCCTGCGCCGCTTCCGCAGCGACGGTCTCGATTTCCGCTGCCGCTTCGGCGCGGCTGGCCTCGATGCGCGCCTCCGCTTCCGCAAGCTGTGTGTCGATGCGCGACTGCACTTCGGCCAGCTTGCTTTCGTTGGAGGCCTGGGCCTTGGACTTCGCCTCGGTCACCAGCGCCTGCGCCGCCTCGCGGTTGGCATTCTCGCGCTGGCGCCAGGCTTCTTCCGCCTCGTCAGCGGCATCCCTGGCGGACTGGGCCGCGGCCAGATCGTCGGCGATCTGCTTGTCGCGCAGGCCCACGGTGTCCATCACGCGCGGCACCATGCCGCGACCGATGACGAAGTAGACGAAGCCGAAAATGACCAGCAGCCAGAATATCTGGCTGGCGTAGGTTTCGGCCAATTGGGCTATCTGGGGCATGGACGGATTCCGCCTATCTGCGCGAGATTAAAAATCGAGAAGCCAGCCGGACGCGAGTTCGCCCGGCTGACTGGAGTCGAGGTCGATCAGGCGACGAAGATCAGGATCATCGCGACGACGAAGGCCAGCAGGCCGAGAAGCTCGGCAGCGGCGAAGCCGATGAACAGGCGGCCCTGCTGGCCGTCTGCGGCGCCCGGGTTGCGAAGCGCGGATTCGAGGAACGAGCCGAACACGTTACCCACACCGATCGCGGCCATACCCGCGCCGATAGCAGCAAGACCGGCACCGATCAGCTTGGCAGCTTCCATATCCATGAGATTATCCTTTCAAGTGAATTCGTTGAGGAGAGTTATTGCGAACTTAGTGCAGGTTCTCGGCGTCGTTGATGTAGAGCGACGAGAGCAGTGCAAAAACATAGGCCTGGATGCCTGCCACCAGGATTTCCAGGGCGCAGATGCCGATCATCAGCAGGAAGCTGGGCACGCCCACCAGCAGGCCGAACCCGGCGCCGGCATTCCAGCCGTCGATCACGAAGCTGGAGAGCACTTCCAGCAGCACGTGGCCGGCCATCATGGCGACGAACAGTCGCAGGCCGAGGCTGAAGGGGCGCACGAGGAAGGAGATGAGCTCGATCGGGAAGATGACCGGAATCATCGGCCACGGCGTACCGTGCGGCACGAACAGGCTGAAGAAGTGGAAGCCGTGCTTCCAGAAACCGACGATCAGCACGATCGAGAAGGAAATGATCGCCAGAACGCCGGTGACGGTGAAGTGGCTGGTGAAGGTAAAGGGGTGGATGCCGACGAGGCCCAGCGGCAGCAGGCCGAGAAGGTTGGCGAACAGGATGAACATGAACAGGCTGAAAATGTAGGGCACGTACTTCCGGCCCGCCTTGCCCACGTTGGCTTCCAGCATGTCGTCAACGAAACCGGTGAAGCTTTCCACCATCATCTGCCAGCGACCGGGCACCAGCTCGCGCCTCATGCCGCCGAGCATGAAGACCCACAGCACGACGGCCGTGATGAGCATCCACAGCGCCGAGTTGGTGAACGCGATGTTGAAACCGGCGACGTCCATGTTCTCACCCAGCAGCGGCTGGATGGTGAACTGGTACATCGGGTCGACCTTGGCCGTTTCGCCTGCCACGTCTTGTAAAGCCCTTGTTTCTACCCGGTCAGTCGCCCGAGGGCGGCTGGCTGGAGGAACGAATGATATTCCTGAAGGCGACCACTATTCCGAGGAACAGGCCGATCAGCAGGGCCCAGGGATTGGTGTCGGTCAGCCAGCCGATGGCATATCCGACAACCGCACCGCCGAGAATTCCACCAAGCAGATCCGCCAGCACCTTGTTGCCAGCCTTGTAGCTGGCATCGGAGCCTTTGACTTGCGGCCGGTTGCGTTGATCTTCCCGCTCGCGCGCGGCTTTCAGCCGCTCCTCGAGCGCGTCGATCCGCGCATCCTCACCGATGGATTCCCGTGCGGGTTTTTCATCGCTCATGTCGGCTCCCCTAAACGAAGGAATTGACAAGGGCAACGAAGCCACCCGCCGAGGGCGCCGCCCCCTTAGAAGGGGGGTGTTTGCGAGTCAACCGGTGGAGGGGTCGGTTTTGCCGATATCTTCGCGAATGCAGCATCCCAGATGCAGGCATTGCACGAGTTCCCCTGGGCCTGCGACCAGCGCCTTGCGCCCCTTCTTCGCCGTGCTAGCATCCAGTCTCGGCTTCGGGGGGAGCGCGCGTGACACGGATTACGAAAGAACGATTACTTTATTTCGTCCTGGCGCTGTTCATCACGAGCTGCGTCTTCTGTGGTTTCTTCTACACCTACATTGGCCCCTGGTTGGACAGCGGAACGGCTGGCGAACTGCCGACGGCCGTCCACGTTCACGGCATCAGCTTCCTTGCCTGGTACGCCTTGCTATCCATCCAGGCAGCGCTGGTGATGCTGGGTGCCGTGAAAATCCATCGCTGGCTAGGCGTGGCCGCAATTCCGCTCGCGATCCTGATGGTGGCGACCGGGTTGCTTGTCATTAGCGTGCGAATGCAGACCGGTCTGTACGAAGGCGATCAGTTCTGGGCGGCCTTCAGCCTTACAATCCTCTCCAACCTCGTCCTTTTCACGGGTTTCCTCACCCTCGCCCTGCTCAGGCGCAAGCGACTGGATCAGCACCGCAGGCTGATTATCGCAGCCGCGGCCACCGGAAGCGGAGCCGCGATCTTCCGCATCCTCTTCACACTGGTAGGGCCGGGTTTCTACGCGGTTCCGGCCGGCATCCTCTTGACCAACCTGTTCCTCGTCCTGGCCATGATTGGAGACAGGATCCTGCTGGGAAAGGTCCACCGGGTCTATTGGGTGACTCTGCCCATAGCAGTCGGGCTTGAAATGGCCTTTCTCGGTCTCGCCTTCACCGAACCCGGAATAGAACTTCAACGCGCGATGGTCAGGCTGGTGGAGCCATCATTCACACTTTACTGAAAAAAGTCCGCCTTACGGACAGCGCGGATCGCGTTGCGGCGGGCCGCTGCCGCGCTGCTGCCACGAGCCGTCGGGAGCCTGGTACATCTCGCCCGGCGAAGTGCGCGAAATGGCGAGGCAGCCGGCGGTGAAGGCATATTCCTCCAGAGTGGCGTTGTTGGCCTGGGCCTGTTCGGCATAAACGGCGCGGCGGCGGATGTTGATGTCGTCCACCATCGCGCGAAGTGCAGGCGTGGCGGCACCGACGATGCCGAGATAGCCGTCCATCTTCTCGCCCACCTGCCCCGCTTCGCGCGCGGCCTGATAGGCCGGATCGCGCTGGGCCTGCGCGGGCGATGCCAGCATGCCCAGCATGGCCGCGGCTCCGGCAACCTTCAGGAAAGTCTTGGCAATTGTCATAAATTTTGCTCCTCGCGACTGCCCCCCGTCAGAAAATCGAGGCGTTCTCGTCAATCGTGTTGCCGGCGTCTTCGGCCAGGCGGTAGATAACTTCCTGCGTGATGTTGATGTTGAGTTCTATCACGATCGGTTCGTCAGGCGCTTCCAGCGTGATGCACCCGACGAGCGGGATCGCACCCGACAACGCCACCACCGCGGCCACCTTGCGCCTCTTCCCCCGCATTCGGGGACTATGCGCGCGCTTGCCGCAATTCGTCAATTTCGCAAAGATCATGGCACAGGCTCGCTTTCCTGGGGCTGAACATCGGACTGGTTGGTTTCTAGGGCTTCCTGCAAAGCGCGCTCGGCTTGGGCCGCCGCCTCCGCCTCCTGCTCTTCCACGGCCTCCTGATCGATCGCCTCCCGCAGGCGTTCGCCATCGACGGTCAGCAGGCCGAGGTCGCGCGGATCGCGCACAGCGGCAGGATCGTAAAGCGCGCGGATCGAGGTAATCAGCTTGTAGAAGGGAGCACGGATGTTGATCCGCAGCTCGATCGGCAGGTCGTCTAGCGCGCGAGTGATGATATTGCTCTCGGCGGTCTCGCCCTGCCCGATCCCTTCGAAGCGGACCTGCGTCACCAGTTCGCCAGTGAGCGGGCCGTTCATGGCGATTTCCATGTGGTCGTATCGAAGATCGCGCAGGGCGGCGAAGGCATAGTTGGCGAAGAAGCCCATGTCCTCGTAGGTAAGTTCGCCCACGTAGGCCACATTGCCGCCAGGCGGACGGGAAACGAGCAGGCCGCCTTCCAGCGATCCGTTGCCCTCGGCATCGAACACGATCGGCACCGTCCCGTCGAATGTGCCGGTGGCGGCGAGATTGCCCAGTTCCATGTTTTCCACGAAGCGAGAGGCCTCCAGCCCCTCTATCACCAGGACATAGGCGCGAACTTCCTCAACGCCGATGCGGATATCGAGTGGCCGCAGCGTGAGGGTGCCGCCCATGAAGGGCCATGTGCCACCCTGCAACGTCAGGATTTCGCCGTTCCTCAGCTGGAAGGCGACCTCGCCGTCGAACACCTCCACGCCCGGATTGATGGCAGCGATCCGGATGCGCTGATCGGGCGCGGTGGTGAGGCCGAGAAGGTCGGTGAAGACCACCGTTCCGCTGGCCCCCTGCACTGGTCCGAAGGCTGCTGCCAGATCCAGCGAGGTCGAGCTGAACTCGCCGCTCGAGGTGACCTCGTTCTCGTTCCAGTTGATGCGCCCGGTTCCTGTCACCGTCCCCTCGACATCGCTGACGACGCCCAGCGCGAGGCACGTCAGGCCGCGGTGGTCCGCCGACGCGGTATCGTCGATGCCCAGGCACTGCGCCGCGGTGGGCGCGGGTTGCAGCCCGTTGCCGAACGTCAACCCGTCCACGATCAGATCGGCATGGCCGGCCCCCGTGCCCAGATCATGGGCAATGCGAACGCGGCTTATTGCCTGCCGGGTGACAGGCTCGCGAAGAACCGCATCGGCCTGGATCAGGTTGTCGAACAGCGACAGGCTTGCGCCTTGCGCGATCAGCGGCTCGAAACGGTCGTTCTCCTCGCGGTCCTCTACCCGCAGGTTGCCGCCCTCGATGACGAAGCGATCCTCGGCATAGGACCACTCGCCAGAAGCATCGAAGATATCGAGAGGCACGCTGGCAAGAAAGACATCGGCACCGGTGAATTCGCCGCCGATGCGCTGGGCGGAAAGGTCGGCGCGAAGATCGGTTATAGTGAAACGCTGGGCATTGTCCTGCGGGCCAAGCACGACTTCCATGTCGCTCGCCGCAAGGGTGCCCGGCCAGGCCACGCCCACGGCTCCCGTACTCAGGCGTATCGGGGTTTCGGCAAGCTCGCCCGACAGGTCCAGCGCGTCGAAGCCTGCCGCCACTCGCAATCCCCCAGGCCCGTAGCGCACGATCGGCTGGCCCGACGGAGGGCACACGGTCAGTGTGTCGCGATCCAGCCTGAGGTTCGCCAGCGCCAGGCTGTCGAACCGGATCTGGCGGCATCCCCTCCACAGCGCCAGGTTCCCGCCCGTGCTCCACATGGCATCGACGGGGAGGACCAGCCCGGAGACCGCGCCGCCCGGAAGCGGACCGCTGGCCACAACGCGTCCATTGAGGGCGATGTTTCCGTTCCCGCCCTGCAACACACGCATTTCGGGCAGCGCGAGCGAGGCCTGTCCGGCGGTGTATTCGCGCATGGCCATGCGCAGCTCGAGCGCGCCGTTGTCCCCCTGCTCCATCCGGCCGCTGATGAGCGGCAGACCGTTGCCCCCGGTCTGGAAGTTGCCGGCGAAACGCGGGAAGCCTTCCGCACCTATGGTGACCTCTCCGCGCGAGAGCGAAAGGAGCGTTGCCCCGCTGCCGCCGCGCAGGCGCGCCTCGGGAACGACCAGGCTGGTTCGCTCTCCCAGCCGGCGCGCGGTGAAGGATGCGCCAAGCGCGCTGCCCCGTAGTTCTCGGGCAAGGTTCAGGCCGAGGCGGTTCAGCAGTGGCTCTAGCAGGGTGCCCCGGCTCGCCTGCGCCGCGTCCGCTATCGCGCCGTCGACTTCCGGGCCCATGCGAAGGTCCTCGCCCACGATCTCGCCTTCCACCTCGACACGCTGGAACCCGTCCAGCGCGCGCACGCGCCCTTCCATCGCCAATTCGCCGAAAGCGGCAAACGGCGTGTCGGCATCGCTGGCGGCAAGATCGTAACGGACGTTGAGATCGCCATCGTGCCAAGTGAAGCGTCCATCGCCGCGCACCGCGCCACTCACCTGCGCGAGCGTCAGGGACTCGACGGCAAAGTCGATACTGCCTTCATATTCGGCGAGGTTGCGCTCGGCTTGCAGATCAAGCTCGATACCTGCGTCGCGCAGGGCAAGGCCGCTGTCCTCGCAATCGAGCGAGCCGAAGCGCAGCGGGCCATGGAACTCCGGGCGCTCCGCATCGATAGCCACTTCGCCGTAGAGCGTGACATCCCGGCCCACGCAGCCGCTGGCGGAAAGATCGGGCGCAACCACGGCCAGTTCTCCCGCGAACCCGCCGCGCAGGTGACCACTGCCGGAAAGCTTCAGACCCGCCCGTCCGTAGTCGGTTTCCAGCAGGGCACGGCCATCGTCGATCGACAACAGGACGGCAGGGAATTCGAAGGGCTCGTCACCACCCGTGAAAATGAAGGGATCGAGTTCGCCGAAGCTGGGATTGCCGTCGCGAATGGTGCCGAACAGGCGCGGCCTCGTGAGGCGAATCTCGGTGACGTCGGGCAGGCCGAACCGGGGGGTGATCAGCACTTCCACTCTTTCCACCGTCAGATCGGGCCGGTCGGGATCGCCCACGACGATGTCCGTCAGCACCTGCCTGCGGGGAGAAATGCTTTCGATGGTATAGGTCGCGCGCACGCCGCGTTCGCGAAAGGCATCGGCGATGAAGTTGTCGGCGATCCGTTCGCGCTGCCACCAGGCGAGCAGAACCGCCGCCAGCATGACAACCACGAGCACGCGGAAAGCCCGGCGCAGCATGCGACGCTTGCGACCCCTTGGGCGTGTTTCGCCGGTCTCTTGCGGAGCTTGCGCCATCTGCCGCGACACTTGCGCGAGAGCGAGGAGAAAGGCAATGCGTCACGTTAGGGAGACATGGGGTCCACTTGGCGCAGGATATTCAAACTACAGGCAATTCCACGGGCGCCGGCCACCGCGCGCGGCTGCGCGAACGGCTGCTGCACGGCGGCGCGGAAGCGCTGGCCGACTACGAGGCGCTGGAATATCTCCTGTTCGGAGCGCTGGCCCGCGGCGATACCAAGCCCCTGGCAAAAGCGCTGCTCGCCCGCTTCGGCACACTGGCAAGCGTGCTGAATGCGGACCCTGCCGCCCTTAAGCAGGTCAAGGGCATCAGTGATGCGAGCGTTGGCCAGATCAAGATCGCCGCCCTGGTCGCCCGCAGGATGGCGCGCAGCGAGGTGCAGGACAAACCCGTGCTGGGCAGCTGGCAGTCGCTGCTGGATTACCTTGCGATAGACATGGCGCATCTCCACACGGAGCGTGTGCGCGTGCTCTACCTCAATTCGCGCAACCGGCTGTTGCTGGATCACCATTTCGGGGATGGCACGGTGGACGAGGCCGCGATCCACCCGCGCGAAGTGATCAAGCGCGGGCTCGACCTGGGTGCCTCCGCGCTGATCCTGGTGCACAACCACCCCAGCGGAAACCCGGAACCCAGCCGTGCCGACATCCATATTACCAAGCGCATTGCCGAGGCAGGCAGGCCGCTCGGCCTGACCGTCCACGATCACGTGATCGTCGGGCGCGAGGGCCATGTCTCGCTGCGGGCGAAAGGCCTGATCTAGCCGCTAGAGCGGCGCGACGATCCCGTGCCTTTCATAGAAGTCGGCCAGGTGCGGCGCCATGCGCAGGGCGATGGTGACGTCCTCCTCGCCCCCTTCCAGCCCGGCATGCATCTTCGCCATGCCGCGCAGGTAGTGCGATTCCGCCAGTCCGGGCGAAATGGCCAGCGCCCCGTCGAGATCGGCTATCGCACCTTCGTAGTCGCCTTGGCGAAAACGGATCAGGGCGCGGCTGTCGAGCGCGGCGGCGGCATTGCCGGCCCGCTCGATAGAGCGGGTGCAAACATCCACGGCATCGTCCAGCCCCACATTCCAGAGGCCGCGGAACCAGCAATCGGAGTTCAGGGCTTCCGGGCTTTGCGGGGCCTGCGCCACGGCATCGTCCATCCACGTCCGCGCCTCGACCATCTCCCCCTCGGCGGCAGCGATGGTGGCCATCATCGAGTAGTGCCAGACCATGTCGTCATCGGCGACGGCGAGCGATTCCATCAGTTCGCGCGCTTCGTCGAAGCGGCCTTCGTAAGCCAGTATCTGGGCCACTTCACGGGCGACGCCGTTGTCGAGTTCGAGCTCGTAGGCGGAGCGCATGTCGGCCAGCATGGCCTCCCGATCGCCTTGCGTGCGATGCAGCCAGGACCGCTGGGCAAAGGCCCATGCCGAGGGCTGTTCCGCGATCAGCACGTCCAGATCGGCCATGGCCGCTTCGAAATCGTAGATCGACTGGTGGAAAAGTGCGCGGGCGACCAGCGCCTGGAAATCATTATTCTCGGAGAAGTCGATTGCCTCCTGGTAGGCCGCCAGCAAGGGCGCGGCGCTCTCAGCCCGCGTCGCGTCGTCCATTTCCCAGCGCCACGTGACGCTGTCGGGAGGGATGAGTTCCAGCGTTTCGTTGTCGATGCGACGGGCAGCGCGGCGCGCTTCCGGCAGTTCATCGGGCGCGATCTCGCCCAGCAGCGCGAACGTCTCGGCCAGCGCGTGCAGTTCGCCTCCCTCGATGCTGGCTTCACGCGTGACACGCATGTTGCCGAAGCTGGCCTCCAGCTGGGGATCTCCCTGCAGGGTGAAGCCCGATCCTCCCTGAGGCAGCACCATGCTCATTCCCATGGTCTGGCGCATCGGGCCCGGTGTCATCACCGGAATGTCGCGCCAGGCCGGCCTTGCACGATCGGGATTGAAGCCCTCGAAACCATCGGTGGCATCGACATCGGACCGCAGTCGACCGTCTATCCACTGAAACTGAGGCGGGGTGATGCCCCTCACCACCATCGTCGCGACCGCCTCGTCCTCGTCATAGGCGATATCGAGGGAGCTGACATACATGGAGGAATCGCCGGATCCGGCGAAGGACTGCGCCATCTGGCGCAGCATTGCCGGATTGTCGGCATCCACGACCGCTTGCATCTGCGCGGCCTGGGGCCCGACGAAACTAAGCCTGACCGTCATCAGGGCCGGGAAATCGATGCCGGCGGAATGATCCACCGCGATATCTGCCCGCATCTGCGGCACGGCGAGGTCGCGCTGGGTCATTTCCACCAGTTCGGCCCCACCCTCGCGCAAGGGCAAGGCATAGTGGAAGGGCGGGACGTCGGCGATGGTGGCTAGCCGGGTGGCGGAGCTTGTCCCGTCCAGCCAGTATTCGGTGCCGTCTATCACCGTGTGCACGATCACGTGGTTGAAGGCAGCGGGCAGCGGCAACAGTTCGGGCACGGCATCACCCATCACCGTGCTGACGAGCACCGGCTCCGCATCGATATCCATTTCGCGCAACAAGGCGAGGAGAAGCACGGTCTTCGCCTTGCAGTCGCCGTAGCGCACATCCCAGGTCTCGTCGGCAGACTGCGGCAGGTAATTGCCTCCGTCGAGACCGTTCAGAAGGTAACTGACCTCGTCCTGCACCAGCCGCACGGCCAGCGCGGCGCGGGCGAGCGGATCGTCGGTCTGCTGCATGATGTCGCGCGCCTGGGCGGCGACCGGCGAATCGGCAGAAAGCTGCGCGGCGGCATCGAAATGCGGGGCCATGACGGCAGAGACTTCCTGCCAGTCGGCAAAACTGCCTGCCCGCAGGATGGACGGACGGCGATAGCGCGGGGGCGCGTCGAGCGGCAGCGGGTCGGGCTCGGCAAGCGGCAGATCGACGCTGATGTAGCGATATCCGTTGCGCAATTCGGGCTCGGACAGCGCAACCTTGTCCTCCACGTCCCAGTAGATTTCCTCGTCCGCGGGCCAGCTCATCACCGCCCGCGCGGTGCCGACCTGCCACGGGGCCGTCGGCAGGAACTGCGTGGCCTGCACTTCATCGCCAAGGGCCTGGTCGTCGGTGGACACGGTATGGGCAATGCGCAGCACGTCGCCTTCGCGCAGGCCGGGCACGGAAACCGTCGCGGTCAGGCTGCCGTCGAGCAGGCGCTGCTCCAGCCCCTGCTCGCGCCGCAGGACGTCGAACGTCACGCCCTGCTCCAGCAGGTCGATAACTTCGTCGCCGCGATGGATTTCCATGCGGTGGATGACAAGATCGCCCTTGTCCGGCAGCCATTGCAGGGTCTGCGTGTTCAGCTGCATCAGCGACTGCGGATTGTCGATCCGCTGCGCCCAGTCGAGGTAGGCCCAGGCCACGCCGTCCTCCAGCCGGTGCTGCCAGTCGTAGAGCAGCGTGGACGTGCCGCCCTCGGAAATCACCGCTGGCACGTCGCTTTCCTCCACCCACGCCGGGGCGGGCTGGTAGAGCGGCTCCTCGCCGGCATATGCGGGAGCGCTGATGGCCAGCAGCGGCAGGATGGCGATGGACTTGTGCATGATGTTCCCCTGTTCGCCACATGCCCTAGCGCGGCGATCTTGCTGTAATCTCACCACGAAGAGCATTTGAAAGCAACGATGGCCTTTGCGCACCTTGCCAATTGCAGGCGCAGGCCCTAGCCGCGCAGCCAAATCCACACACCCAATCCTGCTTCCCGGAGTCTACGATGGTCCCCCGTTACGCCCGCCCCGCCATGACCGCCATCTGGGAGCCGGAAACCAAGTACGAGATCTGGTTCCTGATCGAGGCGCACGCGACGCAGAAGCTGGCCGAGCTCGGCGTCGTGCCCGAAAGCGGCGCCAAGGCGCTGTGGGACTGGTGGAAGACCGATCCGAAAATCGACGTGGAAGCGATCGACGAGAAGGAGCGCGTGCTGAAGCACGACGTGATCGCCTTCCTCGACTGGGTGGCGGACCAGGTGGGGCCGGAAGCCAGGTTCATGCACCAGGGTATGACCAGTTCCGACGTTCTCGACACGACCTTGGCGGTGCAGCTGACCCGCGCCACCGATATCCTGCTGGAGGATCTCGACGCGCTGCTCGATGCGCTGAAGCGCCGCGCGCAGGAGCACAAGTACACCGCCACCATCGGCCGCAGCCACGGCATCCACGCAGAGCCGACCACCTTCGGCCTCAAGCTGGCGCAGGCCTATGCCGAATTCGACCGCTGTCGCGACCGGCTGCAGGCCGCCCGCGCCGAAATCGCTACCTGCGCCATCTCCGGCGCGGTGGGCACCTTCGCCAATATCGATCCGAGCGTGGAGGCCTATGTCGCCGAGCAGCTGGGTCTGACGGTGGAGCCGGTGAGCACGCAGGTGATCCCGCGCGATCGCCACGCGATGTATTTCAGCGTGCTGGCCGTGATCGCATCCTCGATGGAACGGCTTGCGGTGGAAGTTCGCCATCTCCAGCGCACCGAGGTGCTGGAGGCGGAGGAATACTTCTCGCCGGGCCAGAAGGGTTCCAGCGCCATGCCGCACAAGCGCAACCCGATCCTGACGGAGAACCTGACGGGCCAGGCCCGCATGATCCGCGGCTACGCCATCCCGGCGCTGGAAAACGTGGCGCTGTGGCACGAGCGGGACATCTCCCATTCCAGCGTGGAGCGGTTCGTCGGCCCCGATGCCACCATCACCCTCGACTTCGCCCTCGCCCGCCTGACGGGCGTGGTGGACAAGCTGCTGGTCTATCCCGAACGGATGCAGAAGAACCTCGACAAGATGGGGGGCCTCGTCCACTCGCAGCGCGTCCTGCTGGCCCTGACGCAGGCGGGCATCACCCGCGACAACGCCTATCGCCTGGTGCAACGCAACGCGATGAAAGTGTGGGAATCGGACGGCCAGATGTCGCTGCTGGAATTGCTGAAGGCCGACCCGGAAGTGACCTCCGCCCTGTCGGAGGCGGAGCTCGAGGAGAAGTTCAACCTCGACTATCATTTCAAGCACGTCGACACGATCTTCGACCGGGTTTTCGGAGCTTGATCGCCCTGCCCTTCCCAAGCCGGAAGGGAGCGCCTAGCATCGCTCGAAACGAGGCAAGGACAGGAAGATAAACCATGCAAATCGTTCGCACAGTTGTCTGGGTACTGCTGCTGGTCGGCCTGCTGCTGTTTTCCATCGCCAACTGGGATCCGACCGTCACGGTGCGTATCTGGGAAGGCATCGTGGTGGACACCAAGATTCCCGCCATCGTGATCGTTGCCTTCGCCATCGGTTTCGTGCCGATGTGGCTGTATCACCGCGCCAGCAAGTGGCGTCTGCGGCGCAAGATCCAGAGCCTGGAGAACGCCGCGCGCACGGCTGCGACGACCCCGGTGGCCCGCTCGGACGACGAGGTAGTGGAAGACACCCAGCGTGCCGAACCGGAACTGCAGGAGACGGACGACACGCCCTTGCGCCCGACGGGGACCTCGACCGGGACCTATGACCCGCCCGGCTCGACCGCGGCCGACGACACGACGCGCGCCGACGGCACCACGCATGCCGACGACGACAGGCGCGGCAAAGATCCCTTATGAGCAATCCGATCTACCTGGCGCTGGACGTGCCGCAACTCGACGCGGCCAAGGCGCTGGCAGAGAAAGTCAGGGGCCATATCGGCGGCGTGAAGCTGGGGCTGGAATTCTTCTGCGCCCACGGCACCCACGGCGTGCACGAAATCGCGCACCTCGGCCTGCCGATCTTCCTCGACCTGAAGCTGCACGACATTCCCAATACCGTTGCGGGGGCAATGCAGTCGCTGCACGTGCTGGAACCGGCCATCATGACCGTCCACGCCAGTGGCGGGCGCGCGATGATGGAAGATGCCAAGGCCGCGGCTGGCGAGAACACGAAAGTCGTCGCCGTTACCATGCTCACGAGCCTGGACGAGCGCGACCTCGAACGCACCGGCGTTTCGGGCACTCCGCACGATCACGTGATGCGGCTCGCCGATCTGGCGCACGATAGCGGCCTCGACGGCATCGTGTGTTCGGGGCAGGAAGTGAAGTCGGTTCACAAGCAGTGGAAGGACGGCTTCTTCGTGGTCCCCGGCCTTCGCCCCGGCGGCAAGGCGACCGGCGACCAGAAGCGCGTGGTAACCCCGCGCCAGGCACGCGATGACGGTGCATCGGTGCTGGTAATCGGTCGTCCGATCAGCCGCGCTGACGATCCGCTCCAGACCGCGCGCGATATCGAGGCGACGCTGTAGAGCTTTTTTCCGGCCCGGATCGTCCGGGTTAACCCTTCCCCAACCATCTTCGCTTCACTAGTTGGACACACATGGCCGACCAGCTCATCAAGATTTGCGGACTGACCACTGCGGAGACGATTGACGCCGCGGTGAAAGCCGGCGCGACACACGTGGGCCTGGTGCATTTCGAGAAATCACCGCGCCATCTCTCGATCGAGAAGGCAGCGGAACTGCGCACGCGCGTGCCGAAATCGGTGAAGGTCGTGCTGCTGACGGTGAACATGCAGCCCAAGCCCACGGCAGAGGCCTTGCAGGAAATCCAGCCGGACGTGCTGCAACTGCATGGGCAGGAAAATCCCGAGTGGCTGGCACTGATTCGCGAGAACTCGGATCTCGAGGTCTGGAAGGCCATCGGGGTAAAGGATCGCGCCGCGCTGGAGCGCGCTTCCAAATACAAGGATTGCGCACACCGCCTGCTCTACGATGCCGCTGCCGGCGCCTTGCCGGGGGGCAACGGGCTGGCGCTGGACTGGCGGCTGCTGCTGAACCACCGCCACGTGCTGCCCTGGGGCCTCGCGGGCGGTCTAGGGCCGGACAACGTCGCCAATGCCATCCGCTACACCGGCGCGCCGCTGGTGGATGCCTCTTCGGGCCTCGAAAGCGAGCCGGGCAAGAAGGACCCGGCATTGATCGAGGCGTTCTGCAAGGCGGCAAAGGAAGCGCGCGCCAAGGCGGCTTAAGGAAAAAGGGCGAACCCGCGGGATCTTCGGGTTCGCCCTTTCCCCTGCACTCGCGGAAGGTCGCGTCCTCCCGCGAAAGCCGGGTTTCAGAAACGCGCGCCGATACCGGCCACCAGCGTATCGCCATCGGCAAAGTCGCTGAAGAAGTGGCGGTATTCGGTCTTGAAATAGACCATTTCGCCCAGCGCATACTGGAACCCTGCGCCAAGGTGAGGCACGTCCTCGCCTTCGCTCACGGTATAGCCGCCGGCTGCGAAGAGACGGCCATTCTCGCCCAGGCGAGTGCCCAGGCGACCGGTCAGTCCGGCGTAGATGTCGCTGTCGTCGACCAGCACCTTGTCGGCCGACACTTCGGCGCCGACGAACAGGCTTTCGCCGAGATCGAAGTCGTAACCGGCGGCCACGCCGACGGTCGCTTCCTCGGCGTCACCTGCCCAGAAAATGCCGCCACGAGCTTCCACGCGGGCCTCGTTCGCGGCTGCGGGCATGGCGATGAAACCGCTGGCGATGCTCAGCGCCGCCAGCGCGATGTTACGGGTATTCATGTCTTTCAATTGCTCCTGGACCGGCGGACCCCATGTCCGCCGATGTCCTGAGCGGGCCGTTGCCGCCGAACCTTCTGCATGTGAATCGCGCGGTCGACCAACACCTTTCGCCGTCCGCCCGGCGACGCGTGTGCGACATTAGCAATCGACAAGCCGCCGCTGGACTTGCACCCCCCGCTCTGCAAAACGCCGAATCGATGACCGAGACCAAACCCAATTCGTTCCGAAACCAGCCCGACGATCGCGGGCATTTCGGCCAGTTCGGCGGCCGCTACGTCGCCGAGACGCTGATGCCGCTGATCCTGGACCTGGAGCGCGAGTATGACGCCGCCAAGGCCGATCCTGCGTTCAAGGAGGAATTCGACGACCTGCTGGAGCACTATGTCGGCCGCCCCAGCCCGCTCTATTTCGCCCCGCGCCTGACGGAAGAGCTTGGCGGTGCGCAGATCTGGTTCAAGCGCGACGAGCTGAATCACACGGGCGCGCACAAGATCAACAACTGCATCGGCCAGATCCTGCTGGCGAAGCGCATGGGCAAGACCCGTATCATTGCCGAAACCGGCGCGGGCCAGCACGGCGTCGCCACGGCCACCGTCTGCGCGCGGTTCGGTCTGCCCTGCACCGTGTTCATGGGCGCGACCGACGTGAAGCGGCAGCAGCCCAACGTGTTCCGCATGAAGCTGCTGGGCGCGGAGGTGGTGCCCGTCACCAGCGGGCGCGCGACACTGAAGGATGCGATGAACGAGGCGCTGCGCGACTGGGTCGCGAACGTGCACGACACGTTCTACATCATCGGCACCGCCGCAGGGCCGCATCCCTATCCCGAGCTTGTCCGCGATTTCCAGAGCGTGATCGGGCGTGAAGCGCGCGAACAGATGCTGAAGCGCACGGGCCGTCTGCCCGATCTGCTGGTTGCGGCCATCGGGGGCGGCTCCAACGCCATCGGCCTGTTTCACCCCTTCCTCGACGATCCCGAAGTGAAGATGCTGGGCGTCGAGGCGGCAGGGCGCGGCCTGGATGGCGACGAACACGCCGCCAGCCTTGCAGGAGGCTTCCCCGGCATCCTGCACGGCAACAAGACCTACCTGCTGCAGGACGAGGACGGCCAGATCACCGAGGGCCACTCGATCAGTGCGGGGCTCGACTACCCCGGCATCGGCCCCGAGCATGCATGGCTCAAGGAATCGGGCCGCGTCGAATACACCTACGCCACCGATGACGAGGCGCTGGACGCCTTCCAGCTGCTCTGCCGCACCGAAGGCATTATCCCCGCGCTGGAGCCTTCGCACGCCATTGCCGCCATCGTGAAACGCGCGCGTGAAATGCCGAAGGATGCCATCGTGCTCGCCAATCTGTGCGGCCGCGGCGACAAGGACATCTTCACCGTCGCCGAGGCGCTGGGAGTGGAGATGTGACAAAGGCGTACTTTCTGAAATGCTTCGCAGTGTTACTCTTAATTCCCTTTGTCGCCGCAACGCTTCCCAGCGTAATTCTCAGCAATGAACTTGCATTCGAATGGAAGGCTTTTGGGGCAATTCTCGCGGTCATGGCGATCGGATGGACGATAATCCTACTGTCCTATTACAGAGAAATAGAATGACCCGCCTCGCCACCACGTTCGCCAAGCCCCACCCCGCTCTCGTCTGCTTTATCACCGCAGGCGACGGCGACACGGCGGCCAATCTCGACGCGCTGGTAGAAGGCGGCGCGGACGTGATCGAACTGGGCATGCCCTTTACCGATCCGATGGCCGATGGCCCTGCGATCCAGGCGGCCAACATCCGCTCGCTCAGCAAGGGAACGAAGACTGCCGATGTTCTCAAGATCGCGACCGACTTCCGCGCCCGTCATCCCGAGGTGCCGCTCGTATTGATGGGCTATGCCAATCCGATGGTGCGACGCGGACCGGAATGGTTCGCGGACGCCGCAGAGAAGGCGGGCGTCGACGGGGTGATCTGCGTCGACCTCGCGCCGGAAGAGGACGAGGACCTTGGCCCTGCCCTGCGCCAAAAGGGCATCGCGCCCATCCGTCTTGCCACCCCCACCACCGACGCGAAGCGCCTGCCGACGGTGCTCGATAAGTCGGCAGGGTTTCTCTACTACGTCTCGGTCGCCGGGATTACCGGCAAGCAGCAGGCTGCCATCGATTCGATCGAGGCCAACGTCTCTCGCATTAAGCAGCATACCGACTTGCCGGTGGCGGTCGGCTTCGGGGTGCGCGCTCCCGAACAGGCGCAGGCCATCGCCCGGGTTGCGGACGGGGTCGTCGTCGGCTCCGCCCTCGTCGAACTCGTTGCCGAGCACGGCAATGCCGCCCCGGAACACTTGCGCAACCTGACGCGAAGCCTTGCCGAAGCCGTGCATAATGCGCGATAGGGGCCCGCTATGAGTTGGCTAACCCGTGTCCGCGAGCGCCTGCCCTTCGGCAACAAGCGCGAATCGCCCGATAACCTGTGGATCAAGTGTCCCCGGTGTCAGGAAATGGTGTTCCGCACCGAATACGAGCAGAACCTGAGCGTCTGCCCGCAGTGCGATCATCATGGCCGCATCGGTGCCCAGACCCGGCTTGAACAGCTGATGGACGAAGGCAGTTTCGAACTTCTGCCTCCGCCCAAGGTCGTCGAGGATCCGCTGCGCTTCAAGGACAGCAAGCGCTATACCGACAGGCTGAAGGCCGCCCGCGGGGGCAATCCCCAGGCCGATGCCTTCACCGCCGCTTTCGGCATGATCGATGGTCAGCGCGCCGTGGTTGGCGTGCAGGATTTCACCTTCATGGGTGGTTCGATGGGCATGGCGGTGGGCGATGCCTTCTGCAACGCGGCCCAGCGCGCGCTGGACGAGCGCTGCGGCTTCGTCTGCGTGACGGCCGCTGGCGGCGCGCGCATGCAGGAAGGCATTCTCAGCCTGATGCAGATGCCGCGCGCCACGGTGATGACGCGTCGCCTGAAGGAAGCGGGCCTGCCCTACATCGTGGTTCTGGCGGACCCCACCACGGGCGGCGTAACGGCCAGCTACGCCATGCTGGGCGACGTGCACATCGCCGAACCTGGCGCCCTGATCGGGTTCGCCGGGCAGCGCGTGATCCAGGAAACCATTCGCGAGCAGTTGCCAGAGGGCTTCCAGCGCGCTGAATACCTGCACAAGCACGGCATGGTGGACATGGTGGTGCACCGCAAGGAATTGCGCGCCACGGTTGCGCAGCTGCTGGACTATCTCAGCCCGGCCAAGGCTGCCTGACCGGCCACTCGCCTTCCCCATGAAAGATTTCGCGATCTCGGAAGACCCGGCGGTCCAGAAGCAGCTCGATCGCCTGGGCGCCCTGTCCTTGCCGCAGGGACGCATCGGGCTGGATGTGATCCTTGAACTGCTGGCGCGCCTCGGCAATCCCGAAAAGCGCCTGCCGCCCGTCTTCCATGTCGCCGGGACCAACGGCAAGGGTTCGACCTGCGCCTTCCTGCGCGCCATGCTGGAGGCGGAAGGGCTCAGCGTCCATGTCGCCACCAAGCCGCACCTCGTGCGCTATAATGAACGCATCCGCGTTGGCGGAGAGCTGATTTCCGACAGGATGCTGGCAAGTCTGCTGGAAGAGGTTCTCGATACCGCTGAAGACCTCTCCCCCAGCTTCTTCGAGGTAACGACGGCCGCGACATTCCTCGCCTTCGCGCGTGAACCTGCTGACGCCTGCGTGATCGAGGTGGGCCTTGGCGGGCGATTCGATGCCACCAACGTCATGGAACGGCCTGCCGCCTGCGGTATTGCCAGCCTCGGTATCGATCACGATCAGTTCCTGCTGAACGAGGACCCCGAGGCTCCCTCCCCCACGGACAACCCGATGGTGCGGATCGCTTTCGAGAAGTCTGGCATCGCCCGCCCCGGCTCTCCGCTGGTGACACAGGGCTACTCGCCGGATGTCGAGGCCGAAGTGGAGCGCCGCGCCGGGCTGGCTGGCGCGCCCCTGCACATGCGTGGCCACGACTGGTGGGCCGAGGCGGGGAGCGACGCCATCGCCTATCGCGACCGGCACGGGCAGCTCGACCTGCCCTTGCCGACAATGCCAGGCGCGCATCAGGCCGATAACGCCGCGCTAGCCGTGGCCATGCTGCGTCACCAGGATGTTGTGACGGTGTCGGACGCGGCAATGGCCAAGGGTATCCGCGAGACACGCTGGCCCGCGCGCCTGCAACGGCTCAGCGCCGGGCCGCTGACCGAACTGTTGCCGGAGCGGGCGTTCCTGCTGGATGGCGGACACAATCCCGACGCCGCGCAGGCGCTGGCGCGCTACCTGGAGACCTGGGCAGAGAAGCCGGTGGACGCGGTGATCGGCATGATGGCGGCGAAGGATGCACGCCGATTTCTAGCCATCGTCGCACCGCACCTGAACTCGATCACGGCAGTGCCCATTCCGGGTAATGATTGCCTTGCTCCGGAAACGCTCGCCGAACTCGCGCGCGAGGCCGGCGCGCACCATGTCGCAACCGCAGAAGACGTGCCATCGGCCGTCACGGCGCTTGGCCCTGCCGGGACGGTGCTGATCTGCGGCTCGCTTTACCTTGCGGGCAAGGTTCTAAGCGCGAACCGGGAATTCCCGGTCTAGCTTTTCGGCCCTATTCCGCCGGCTCCGGCGCGACATCGTGGGTGTCCGGCGTCACCACGCCCGATTTCGCCCCCGAACGGCTGACGCGGATCCATTCGAAGATACACAGCACCACGGCGATGAACCCGATCAGCGTGGTGAGGATGAAGACGTCGTAGTAGCCCCGATCCTCGATCATCTCGCCCAGCGCCCCGCGTCCCAGCGTGCCCACCAGCAGCGTAAGAGAAGACAGCAGCGCATACTGCACGGCCGAGTACTTCTTCGAGACGATGGAGCTGAGCCAAGCCACGTATGCCGCGCCCGCGATACCGATCGCCAGGTTCTCCCAAAGGATGGTGAAGGTGAGCCGCGGCAGGGCGTCCGAGCCGAACGGTGCCATGAAATTGATGAGGGCCGAAAAGCCGATCGCATCGCTCGCCGCCTGCATGTAGGCGCCGCCTGCCGCCATGTCGGCGTAGAGCAGGTTTGTCAGCGCGGCGATCAGCGCGCCCAGCGTGAGCGTTGCCATGCGGCCGATCACGGTGAGCAGGTATCCGCCGAAAGCGAGCCCGGCGATGATTGCGCCCACGCCAAAGAACTTCGAGGCAAAGGCGACCTCGTCGTTCGTGTAGTTCAGTTCACCCAGGTAGAACGGATAGGCGAAGGTCCCCCAGATCGCGTCGCAGATGCGATAGGTCAGCACCAGCGACAGGATCAGCACCAGCGACCACCCCATCCGGCCGACGAATTCCACCAGCGGCATGACCAGCGCGCGATAGAGGTGGTCCACGACGTAGGAATTGCCCTCCCTGGCGGGCAGGTCCTCGGTCATGACATTCTCGCCCTTGGCCTTTTGCGAGGCCAGCCAGCCTGCGATCAAGGCGGGGATCACGACGGTCGCGACGATGATCCAGGGGCCGTAGTTCAGCGTGAAGTCGGTGGGATTCGGGCGATCCTCGGGCGCATAGGCCAGCGACATGTACATGAAGGTGAGGACCACGCCGATGGCAAGTGCCCAGAGCAGCCCCACGGCGCCAAGCGCCTTCGCCCGCAGATCGGGTCGCAGCTCGCCCTTCTTGCGAAGGCTGAGCAGCAGTTCGTCGTCCACCGTGCCGTCGACGTTCTCGCCCGCCTTGCTGTCCGGCGCGAAAAGGCCGGCGATGCCGATGGCGAGCAGGATGCCGCCCATCATCAGGTAGGTCTGAGGCCAGCCGATCCGCGCCGCGATGATCAGGCCCAGCGCGCCGCCAACCAGAGCCGCGAGCCGGTATCCCATCTGGTAGACGGTCGAGAGGATATCGAGCGTCGCCTCCTCGTCCGCCACGTCGATACGCCAGGCGTTGATGGCGATATCCTGCGTGGCGCTGGCGAGCGCGCCGATACCGGCGAGCAGGCTGAACCAGCCGATCGCCTCGTTCGTGGGATTGGAAAGGCTGAGCGCGATCAGGATGATGCCGAGCAGTATCTGCGACGGCACGATCCACTGCTTTCGCCGCCCCAGCTTGCGGAAACCGGGTATCGAAACCTTGTCGATCAGCGGCGACCACAGGAACTGGAACGCATAGGCGAGGCCGATGAGCGAGAAGACGCCCATCGTCTCCAGCTCGACCTCGGCCTCCGACAGCCAGGCGTAGAGCGTGCCCAGGAACAGCGCGAACGGCAGGCCGCTGGCGAAGCCGAACAACGCCATGAAGCCGCTTTTCGGGTTCTTCAGGGAGCGGGCCAGCGTGCGCCAGCCGGGCTTGGATTTCTTCGATTCTGCGGCCGCTTCGGCCATAGGAGACGTCTCCGTTCTGGTGCCCAGATGCAGGTCTAGCTGTAATCCATCGCAATGGAAGGCTGGATGAACGGGTCTTCAACGCCTATGGCGCGCCAAATGTCCGACAATGATCGCCCGGCGGGAGACCGCATCGCCAAATTGCTAGCCCGCGCGGGCGTGGCCAGCCGCCGTGAGATCGAGCGGATGATCGAGGACCGGCGAATCAAGATCGGTGACGAGATCGTCACCACGCCCGCCACCTTCCTGACGTCGCTGAAAGGCGTGACGGTGGATGGCAAGCCCGTCGCCAAACCGGAACGCACGCGGCTGTTCGCCTTCCACAAGCCTACCGGCCTGCTGACGGCGGAGCGCGATTTCTCCGGTCGCCCGACGATCTACACCGCGCTTCGCAATGCCCTTCCCAAGGATACGCCGCGCCTGATGCCTGTCGGCCGACTGGACCTCAACACCGAAGGCCTGCTGCTGCTGACGAACGATGGCGAGTTCAAGCGGCTGCTGGAACTGCCCGCCACGGAAATTCCCCGCACCTATCGCGCCCGCACGTTCGGCGACGTGACGCAGGAGCAGCTGGAAGACCTGATGGACGGCATCGAGATCGAGGGGATGCGCTATGGCCCCATCGACGCCAATCTCGAGCGGCGGACCGGACGCAACCAGTGGATCGAGCTGACGCTGACGGAGGGCAAGAACCGCGAGGTTCGCCGGGTGCTGGAGCATCTCGGCCTGGAGGTCAGTCGCCTGATCCGCGTGGCCTACGGCCCGTTCGGACTGGCGGACCTGCCGCGCGGAGCGGCCCAGGAAATCCGCAAGGAAGACATCGAACGTTTCCGGAGCAGCCTGAAATGAGGATCATCGCCGGCGACTGGAAGAGACGGCAATTGCGCGCACCACCGGGCGACGCCACCCGTCCCACCGCAGACCGCACGCGTGAAACGCTGTTTTCGATGCTGGTGAGCCGCCTCGGATCGCTCGAAGGTCTCTCCGTTGCCGACCTGTTTGCCGGTTCTGGTGCACTGGGGTTGGAAGCCTTGTCGCGTGGCGCTGCGAATTGTCTCTTCGTCGAGCAGGATGCCGCCGCCATCCGCTGCCTGCGACAGAACATTTCATCGTTGCGCGCGCAGCAGCAGTGCGAGGTTGTGGCGGGGTCCGTAATGTCGCTGGGGGCGGCAAAGCAACCGCGTGACCTGGTCCTGCTCGATCCGCCCTACGGCACCAACGCCGGAGAAGTGGCGGTGGACAGGCTGACGAGGCTTGGCTGGATCGGGCCGGCTACCTGGGTAGCTCTGGAAGTGGGCGCCAAGGAAGACGTGAAGATCAAGGCTCTCGAGATCGAAAGCGAACGCCGCACCGGCCCGGCGAAACTGGTTCTGCTTCGCTGGCCCGATACGGCGTAAAAGTTTCGGAGGCGTGGAGCCTGCCGATCAGTTCATCTGGCTGGCCGGTTGACCGGGCCAGTATTCAAGAGGGCGATCGCCCCAGTTCAGTCCGGCGGCACGCGGATTGATGCAGTTGTCCTGCTCCTGGGTCATGCAGACATCGATGGTCTGACCGTCCTTGCGAACCTTGGTCGCCTGGCCTCGATCGTTTCGCTCGACGATTTCCCAACCGGTGCTGGTCATGTGATTGTCGGCAAATGCAGGGGCGGCTACACCCAGCATGAGACCCGCGGCGGCAATGGCGGCTAACGTTTTCATCTGGCAGTCCTTTCGACAACGAGCGGTGACAGAACAACGGGTTCCCTCTGCTGGGGTTCCGCGCACGGGAAAGGGCCGCCCATGACGGGCGGCCCTCTCTTCAGGACCGGTCGGTCCGGTCTTCTTGGCTGTCGTTAGGAACTGGCGGGTTCACCAGGCCAGTAACTGAGCGGGCGGTCTACTCCGGGCCCACGCTGGCCAGCGGCCCACGCGTTGATGCAGTTATCGTCCGCATCGCTCTCACAGACAGGATACTCTCCCTGGTGTGCGGGCGGAATGTCCTGCACGATACCGGTGTTCACAAACTGGATGTTGCCAGTGGTGTTGGCGGCAGTTCGCGTCGCGGTGGTCTGAGCGGTCGAGCTGCGCGTTTCGAGTTCATCGACCTGTGCGATTACCGAATTCCACGCTGCTTCGCGCTGTTCGGGCGCCTGGATCTGGAACAGCGTCACGCGCTGATCATCGTTCAGATACCACCATGCGTCCTGCTGGTTTTCGTCCAGCGACCAGTAATAGCCGCGCAGGGCGTCGTTCCAGCCGAAATACATCGTCTGCTGATCGGGGGTGTAGGTGTCGAATACGGCCTGCTGATCGGCAGACAGATCATCGTACATCACCTGCTGTTGGGGCGTCATGTCGCGCTTGTCGTCGACGTCGTGCACCTGCGCTGCGGCAGGGACGGCGGCCATGGAAAGCGCGGTGGCGGCGGCGAGAAATGCCTTCTTCATGGATCGGTCTCCTGTGTCGTTTCGCGTCGTTGCGTATGTCCCATAAACGGGCCTTTACCGGCGCCTGTTCCGAGAAAACCGGGTTCCCCGTTTCGTCGCGCGCCTTGCACGATGCGGCGGTGTTCCCTAGCTGTTCACTAGTGACCCAGCCCACTTCCAGCGCCGATTCCCTTCCCGCGAAAGCCGTCCCCGAATGGCTGTCGCACCTCAATGCGCCGCAGCGGGAGGCGGTCATCACGACCGAGGGGCCGGTGCTGATGTTGGCCGGGGCCGGAACGGGCAAGACTGCCGCCCTCACCCACCGCCTGGCGCACATCGTGCGGGAACGGCTGGCCTGGCCCAGCGAAATCCTCTGCGTCACCTTTACGAACAAGGCCGCGCGCGAGATGCGCGAACGCGTGAGCACGCTTACCGGGGGCGCGCTGGAAGGGATGCCCTGGCTCGGCACCTTCCACTCGATCTGCGCCAAGATGCTGCGCCGCCATGCCGAACTGGTGGGGCTGGAAAGCAATTTCACGATCATCGACACCGATGACCAGTTGCGACTGCTCAAGACGCTGATCCGCGACAACGACCTTGACGAAAAGCGCTGGCCGCCGCGCCAGCTGGCGGGACTGATCGACAGCTGGAAGAACCGCGGCCTCAACCCCGGCGACCTGACGGCCGTCGACAACGAAAGCTATGCCAACGGCAAGGGCGCGGAGATGTACCGCCTGTACCAGGAACGGCTCAAGAGCCTAAACGCCTGCGATTTCGGCGACCTGCTGCTGCACGTGCTGAACGTCTTTCGCCAGAATTCAGACGTGCTGAAGACCTATCAGCAACGGTACAAGTACATCCTCGTCGACGAATACCAGGATACCAATGCCGTGCAGTATCTCTGGCTGCGGCTGCTGGCGCAGGAGCGCAAGAACATCTGCGTCGTGGGCGACGACGACCAGTCCATCTATTCCTGGCGCGGCGCGGAAGTGGCGAACATCCTGCGCTTCGAGAAGGACTTCCCCGGCGCCAAGGTGGTGAAGCTCGAGCAGAACTATCGCTCCACCCCCCAGATCCTCGCCGCCGCCAGCGGCCTGATCGAGGCCAACAGCCAGCGCCTCGGCAAGACGCTGTGGACCCAGTTGCCCGAAGGCCCGAAAGTGCGCGTCGTCGGCGTGTGGGACGCGCCCGAGGAAGCGCGCCGCGTGGGCGAGGACATCGAGCGGCTGGAACGCGAGGGTGCTTCGCTGGAACAGGTCGCGATCCTTGTCCGCGCACAGTACCAGACCCGCGAGTTCGAGGACCGCTTCATCCAGATCGGCCTCTCCTATCGCATCATCGGCGGATTCCGTTTCTACGAGCGCGCGGAAATCCGCGATGCCCTCGCCTACCTGCGGGTGATCGCCCAGCCCGCCGACGACCTTGCCTTCGAACGCATCTACAACCAGCCCAAGCGAGGGCTTGGCGCGAAGACGCTTGAAAAGATGCATCAGCACGCCCGGCGTACCAAACAGCCGCTGGCCGCCGCCGCGCTGGAACTGGCGGACAGCGACGAACTGCCGGCCCGCGCCCGCAACACCATCGCCGCCATGATGGGCGATTTCCTGCGCTGGCGCGAAATGAGCGAGGCCGTGACCCCGGCAGACCTCATGCGCGCCGTGCTGGAGGAGTCCGGTTACGACGCCATGCTCAAGGCCGATCGCTCGGCCGAAAGCGCGGGCCGGGCCGAAAACCTCGTCGAACTCGCGCGCGCGATGGAAGAATACGAGACGCTTGGCGATTTCCTCGAACACGTCAGCCTCGTCATGGACAACGACGCGAACGACGAGGAAGAGAAGGTCACCATCATGACCATGCACGCCGCCAAGGGGCTGGAGTTCGACCACGTCTTCCTGCCGGGCTGGGAAGAAGGCGTGTTCCCGTCGCAGCGTTCACTGGACGAAGGCGGCCTCGCCAGCCTCGAGGAGGAACGCCGCCTCGCCTATGTCGCCATCACCCGGGCCCGGCGTCGTTGCACGATCCTGCACGCCGCGAACCGGCGCATCTACGGCCAGTGGACCAGTTCCATTCCCAGCCGTTTCATAGAGGAACTGCCCGACGACTATATCGAGAGCGAAACCACCATGACCGGTGGCAAGTCGCTGTGGCAGGCCAACTGGAGCGAGAGCGAGGATCCCTTCGCCCACGTCTCCAGCAGCCGCCCCGATCGCTCCAGTGCGCGCGGACCCGGATGGCAGCGCGCTCTCGCCACCGGTTACGAGACGAAGCAGGCGCGGCTGAAGGAGCCGGGCCGGAGCGCTGCAAGCTTTGCCGCCAAGCCACGCGACGACGTGGAGATCGGCGCGCGGGTGTTTCACGAGAAGTTCGGCTACGGCGAAGTCATCGGGCAGGAAGGCAACAAGCTGGAAATCGATTTCGAGAAGGCCGGGACCAAGCGGGTGATCGACAGCTTCGTTTCACTGGCCTGAGCGAACTATAGTTCGCCAGCCATCGATCTGCTGGCAATCCAGCGAATATCGCGCTAGCAATCGATTTGGCAATTCGATCAATTGTGTGCGGGGTCATCTTGGCAGAGCGGGACATGCAGAGCATGCGCGACGATCGTCGTGCAGACGAAGCCGTTGATATCGGCAAGTTCGTCGCGTCGATCAGGCGACGGTATGAATTTTCAGATGACGAGGTCCGCCTGCTTCAGGAGCGGATGGCCGAAACACACACCTTCGCGCCGGGAGAGTACCTGGTGCGGGAAGGCGAGCGTATCGGCTATTCGTCGCTCATCATCGATGGCTTCGCCTGCCGGTGCAAGGACAACCTGGACGGCCAGCGCCAGATCATGGAAGTCCAGATCGCCGGCGATTTCGTCGACCTGCATTCCTATCCGCTGGAAATGCTGGATCACGCCATCTGCACCCTTTCCCGTTGCACCATCGTGAAGTTCCATCACCCCGATATCTCGGAAATCATCGATATTTCACCGCGCATGGCGCGTATTCTCTGGTTCACGACGATGGTGGACGCATCGATTCACAGGCAATGGATCGTGAACATCGGCTCCCGGTCGGGAAAGAGCAGGATCGCTCATTTGCTGTGCGAACTTTATTGCCGGTCCGAGGTCGTGGGCCTGACCGATGGCTATACCTATCGCCTGCCTCTCAACCAGTCGCAGATCGGCGAGTGCCTTGGCTTCACGCAGATGCATGTGAACCGGCTGATGAGGGAACTGAGGGAAGACGGCCTGGCCACCCTCCAGTCACAGACGGTGCGAATCCAGGACTGGGAGGGATTGCAAAAACTGGCCGAGTTCGATCCCGCCTATCTCTACCTCAACGAACGGGTAAGCTGAGTATCCGAACCTCTGGCGACGGGGTCAGAGGCGGTAGGCAGGCTTGAGAAACCACGACCGATCCGCGTGGATCTGCAGGAGATAGGCGTGGATGTCGTCGCGGACGATCTCCAGCTCACCGACGCCAAATTCACGGACGGCGAATTCAATCGCCGCGGTGATATCGGGAAACTCGATTTCCACCGACTTGCTGAGAGCGCCGGCCACGCCCGCCCGCGTCAGTCGGAAGCGGGACAAAACCCGGTCGAAGACGCGTGGGTCCATCGGCATTGCGCCGCCTTCGATACCTTTGCTGTACATGGATGCCCTCGCGCTGAAGTTCGTGACTTCGTCCATGGCGCAGTTGGCCGCGAGAACACGACCAACTTTGTTTACTTGCTGATATTTCTCCGAGAGGCGACGGCCCCCGGATTGGCGATCAATCGAAGCCAACGCCGAGGAAATCGGGCTTCGGCCCGTTCCACTCGCCTGCCGGAACACGCTCGTCGTCATCACCCCGACGGTGCGACTGGCCGCCCTGCTTGCGAGCGGGCTTGTCGGCCGCCTTCCTGGGCGCTTCCTTGCGCTCGGGCTTGTTGCCCTCGTCCTTGCGCTCGGGCCTGTTGCTCTCGTCCTTGCGCTCGGGCTTGTTGCTCTCGTCCTTGCGCGAGCGAGAGCGCCTGGGCTTCTCTTCCCGCTCGTCCTGCGCATCTTCGTCCTCGTCCTGCTTCGGCTGCGCTTTGGGCAGCTCGACGCGAACGTCCTTCTTGCCGAAGACGGGGATCTTCGCGCCGGTCAGCTTCTCGACGTTGTCGATCGCCTCGTCGTCACCTTCGCCAACGAAAGTGAAGGCGCGGCCCTTCGCGCCCGCGCGGCCCGTGCGACCGATGCGGTGAACGTAATCGTCGGGATGCCAGGGCGTATCGTAATTGAAGATGTGGCTGACACCCTTGATGTCCAGCCCGCGCGCGGCAACGTCGCTGGCAACGAGGATGTTGATCTCCCCATCCTTGAAACGCTGCAGTTCGGCGTTGCGCTGCGCCTGGTCGATATCGCCGTGGATCTCGCCACTGGCAAATCCGCTGCGCTGCAGTGCCTTGTTGAGTTCGCGCACCGTGGTCTTGCGGTTGGAGAATACGATCGCCGTATCCACCAGGTCGTTGCGCAGCAGCCATTCCAGCGTCTCGCGCTTCTCGCGGTTCTTTACCGGAATCTTGAAAGCGGTGATGTTCTCGTTGGTGGAAGCTGCCCGGCTCACCTCGATGCGCTTCGGGTTATTGAGGAATTTCTTGGCCAGCTTCTCGATGGGAGCGGGCATGGTGGCCGAAAACAACAGCGTCTGACGCTGATCGGGCAGCTTGTCGCAGATGAACTCGATATCGGGGATGAATCCCATGTCGAGCATGCGGTCGGCCTCGTCGATCACCACCAGCTCACAGGCGTTGAGCATGATCTTGCCGCGCTCGAACAGGTCCATCAGGCGGCCGGGCGTGGCGATCAGCACGTCGACGCCTTCGTTCAGCGCCTTGACCTGATCGCCCATCTGCACGCCGCCGATCAGCAGTGCCATCTTGAGATCGTGGTTCTCGCCGTACTTCTCGAAATTCTCGGCGACCTGTGCGGCCAGTTCGCGCGTCGGTTCAAGGATCAGGGACCGCGGCATGAGCGCGCGGCGACGGCCACTTGCGAGCACGTCGATCATCGGCAGCACGAAACTGGCCGTCTTGCCGGTGCCGGTCTGCGCGATGCCAAGCACGTCCTTCATCATCAGCACGGCCGGAATGGCTTCTGCCTGGATGGGGGTCGGCTGCGTGTAGCCGGCCGTCTCCACGGCTTTGAGCAATTCAGGGGAAAGGCCGAGATCGGCGAAAGTGGTCAATGCGTTAGGTCCGGAAAATTGAGCGCTCGAAAATCGGCGCCTTCACTGTCGCGCGCCCTATGCAGCAGACGTGGGGAAAGTCAAGATTTTCGGGTGAATTCGCCCTATTCGCCCACGGCGACAAGCCGGCTGAACTCCGCAACCTCGCAACTGGCGCCCGCCCGCGACTGCAGCAAGTCGCGCGATACGCAAAGCTGCCCGTCGTCGCTGCGCTCCACATAGAACCCGGCATAGAAGGCGCGTGCCGTGCACGATCGTTCCAGCGTGGCCGCCAGCACCTGCCGCCCTTCGGTGAAGAACAGCAGGCGGTTGTCAGCAGCAGGCTGAACTCCGACGATGTCGTTCACATCGACGCATTCGCCGTGTTCCACTTCTTCGAAGCTGCGCGCGATCGGGCGCCTCGGCAGATCCGCCAGGATCTGAGTGCGCGCCCTTGCCGGTGCGGGAGAGATGCGCACGATAACCCTTTGACGGATACGAACCTGGTGTTGCTCGGGAGGCCGATGCGCCTGGTCCAGCAACGTGCCCGGCGAGACGGAAGAACGCCCGAACCCCAGTGGCGACATGGACTGCGGACCTGAACGAACCGGATCTTCCTGTGCCGCTGCACGCACGGGCAACTGAGCCGCGAACAGCGGCACTAGCAGGGCGACGAGCGCGAGAAGGGCAGCGATGCGTTTCATGCCGGTGTCTTTTGCAAACGGCCCGAAAAGCGGGATCCGCCGATGGTTCGCCTGACTAGCAAGGTGGATTGAATGACGGCTTAACCTGAAACGGCCCTTTGCAACAACGCCCCGATAGTGGCAACGCGTTTGCATGAGCGATAGCGACCAATTCCTTGCCCAGGCTGCCGACTTGCTGGGCGAACGTGGTTTCACCACCGATCCTGAACTTATCAGCCCGTGGCTGACCGACTGGCGTGGCCGTTTCACCGGGCGCGCGCTGGGCATGGCCTCCCCTGACAACACGCAAGAGGTTGCCGCGCTGGTCAAGCTTTGCGCCAGGCACGGGGTGCCGATCGTGCCCCAGGGCGGCAACAGCGGCATGTCGGGCGGTGCCACGCCCGACGAGAGCGGCAATGCCATCGTGCTGTCGCTGCGCCGGATGGACAAGGTCCGTAACTTCGATGTCGATGCACGGCAGATCACTTGCGAGGCGGGCCTGATCCTGCAGACCCTTCACGAGACGGTGGAGGCGAAGGACCTGCGCTTTCCCCTGACTCTCGGCGGCAAGGGTTCGGCCACGATCGGCGGACTCATCTCCACCAATGCAGGCGGCACGCAGGTGCTGCGCCACGGCTCGATGCGCGCGCAGGTGCTGGGGATCGAGGCGGTGATGGCCGATGGCGAGGTATTCGATTCCCTCCGCCCGCTGAAGAAGGACAATCGCGGCTTCGACATGAAGCAGTTGCTGATCGGCTCTGAAGGTACCCTGGGGATCGTCACCGCGGCCACGCTGCGCCTGTTGCCCGCGGTTGCCGATCGCGCCGTGCTGTGGGCCGGGCTGGAGGACATTCGCGATGCCCGAAAGCTGCTGCTGCATGCAGAGCGGGTGGCCGGTGAAGCGCTGGAAGGCTTCGAGGTCATGCCGCGCCATTCCCTGGAGGCCGTGCTGGCGCACAGCGCAAACGCCCGCGCGCCCTTGCAGGATCACCACGCATGGAACGCACTGATCGAACTGACAGCCGATTCCTCCGGCGCGGACGCCCTCCCCGATCTTGCGCAGGAGTTGCTCGAAAGCGCGTTCGAAAAGGGACTGGTCGTCGATGCGACGATCGCCCGAAACGAGGCACAGGCCGAGGATTTCTGGATGCTGCGCGACGAGATCGCCCCGGCCGAGCGGGCTCTGGGGCCGGCGATGCAGCATGACATTTCCGTTCCCGTGCCCGACATGGCGGATTTCGTCGCCGATGCCGTGCCCAAGGTCGAGAAGGCCTTTCCCGGCAGCCGGGCGGTTGCCTTCGGACACCTGGGAGACGGCAACGTCCATTTCCACGTCCTTGCACCCAGCGGCGCCACACCCGGCGAGTGGGAGGAAAGCGAAGGCAAGGCCATCAGCGCCTTCGTTCATGACGAAGTGACGGCGTGGAACGGGTCGATCAGTGCAGAGCACGGGATCGGCCAGCTGAAGCGCGACGAACTGGCGCGCCTTGGCGATGCGGCGCAACTGGCGATCCTGCGCCGGGTCAAGCAGGCGCTGGACCCCGACGGCTTGCTGAATCCGGGCAAGTTGGTGCCGCTTGAAACCGGTGGAGACTCCCTCTAAGGCCCGGCGCGAGTTTCACGAAATTCACAGCGGCGGATACCGACAGCGAAGTCGGATACCGTTATCCAGATCGATCGGAGAGTATGATGGCCAGCGCGCCGAAAGCCAGTTTGCCCGTCCTTTACAAGGAACTGATCCCCCTCAACAGCAACGACCATGCCGACTGGCATGCCCGTTCCGTCGACAAGGCACCCTGGGTCGCCGACCAGCACGCCATTCCTCTCACGGTCGAGGAATTTCCCTCGGCCCAGCGTAGCTACCCGATCGTCTTTTCTTCCGGCGAACGCTCCGTTCCGCTCGCCCTGATGGGCCTCAACGAAGGCGTGAACGTCTTCTTCAAGGAAGACGGTTCGCTTCGCGACGACACGGCCCCCTATATCCCCGCCTACGTCCGTCGCTACCCCTTCCTGCTGGCCAAGCTGGATCAGAACTCTGACAACCTGTCGCTGTGTTTCGATCCCACGAGCGATCTTGTCGGCAAGTTCGACGAAGGCCAGCCGCTGTTCACCGACAGCAAGGAGCCGAGCGAGCATTGCAAGGGCCTGCTGCAGTTTTGCGAAAAGTTCGAGGAAGCCGGCAACCGCACCCAGATGTTCATGCAGGAAATGCAAAGCCACGACCTGCTGATGGACGGTGAAATCGCCATCAACCGCGCCGACGCGCCCGACAAGCCCTACACCTATCGCGGGTTCCGCATGGTGAACCAGGAGAAGCTTCGCGAGCTTCGTGGCGACCAGCTCCGCAAGTGGAACGAGAACGGCCTGCTGCCGCTCATCTTCGCGCACCTCTTCTCGCTCGACCTGATGCGCAACATTTTCGCCCGCCAGGTCGAAATGGGCAAGGGCCCGGAAGGCATGCGCCAGGGCAACGGGGCAGCCAAGGAAGGCGCCACGAAGGCCTGATCCGGCGCTGGCGTCGGCAAGGCGCCCGCGGAATACGACGAAGGCGGCCCGGCGGGCCGCCTTCGGCACGTTAATTCTTGAATCGGTTGCGGCTGATCCTATTTTAGGAATGTCCGATCGGCGCTCCCCTCATGGCCCGGTCGGATAGGCGCACTTCGGTGTGCCTCCTCCCTGAACCTTGGCCGCTCCGTGCTTCATGCACGGGGCGGTTTTTTCATGGCGATGATTCTTGAGCGCTATTCGGCCGCCTGGGCGAAACCCTGCGCACCTTTCGTCACTTCCTCGGCCAACCTGCGCACCAGCCCGGCGAGAAGGTGCGAGACCGCCTCGAGCCCTTCGCCAGGTTCGCGCAGTTCCGCATCGAGATAGGTAGCCCGGCAGATTTCCAGCTGCATGGCGGAAATTCCCCTTGCCGGCGCTCCATGACGATCCAGCACGTATCCGCCCGCATAGGGCCGGTTATGCGCAGCCCTCGCTCCATGCTCGTCGAAATGGTCGAGCGCCGCGGAAACGAGATGCCCCTCGCACGAGGCGCCGAAGCGATCTCCGATCACGAAGTCCGCTGCCGCGTCCTTGCCCGTCTTGGGGCCGAGTGGCGGCATCGAATGGACGTCGAGCAGCAGGGCGGCACCCCAGCGGTCGCGCAGGGTTTCCAGCATCTGCGAGAGCGAGAGGTGATAGGGCGTGTGCACCTGCTCTATGCGCTGCGACAGATCGGCCGAGGTCGTGCGCTGGCGCCACAATTCGCCGAGTCCCGGCAGGCGGCGGGGCACGAGGCCCAGCCCGCTGCGCGAACGGCGGCCAGCGGCCAGGCGCGAGCGCACGTATCCGCTTCGCGGACCTGCGACCATTTCCCAATCGATATCTTCGGGAGACCGGTTAAGATCGATCATGGCGCGCGGTGCGCTTGCCATCAGGAGGACGGCACCTGTCGCCGTGGCCACATCGCGGGCCACGAGGTCGACATAGCGGTCTTCCAGCCGCGGAGTCGCTTCTGCGGGCTGGCGCATCCGGTTCAGTAATGCGTTGGGGTAATCCCTGCCGGCATGCGGCACGGCGATCACGATCGGAAGGGGCAACGCCTTCGGGCGGTGAAGCACGAATGCCGGGCGCCCTTCCCCACCAGGAAGCAGGCCGCCATCGCTCACATGCGAATCGAAAGGACCGGAACCGTGCGCATCCATCTGCGTCATTGCTGACGGTGAACTATCCCCTTGTCAAAGAATGCCTGTCCCATTGCTGGGCAGGTGCCGATCAAGGGCAGATTTTTAACACGGATGTGCTTAGAGACGATCCTCACACACATTCATGGGGAAGATGAAGGCATGATCCGTATCCTGCTGGCCGAAGACGACACTGCGATGCGCACCTACCTGACCAGGGCGCTCGAGCAGGCTGGTTTTTCGGTCATGGCAGTTTCCTGCGGCACCGAAGCGCTGCCGCTGCTGGAAACCGAGATCTACGATCTGCTGCTTTCCGATATCGTGATGCCCGAGATGGACGGGATCGAGCTGGCCCAGCGATGCAACGAGCTGAGCCCGTCGACGAAGGTGATGTTCATCACCGGATTCGCCGCAGTCGCCCTGAAGGCCAACCGCGAGGCTCCGCACGCGAAGATGCTCTCCAAGCCCTTCCACCTGAAGGACCTGGTGATGGAAGTTGAACGCGTGTTCGAGGACAGCGCGGCGGTTTCCGTCTGAACACTGCGCTATTGCCGCGAAACCCCTCTTGCGAAAGCCGAGCGGCGGCGCTAGATGGCCCGCCTGCCGTCCGCTTGGCGAGACGGCAAAACCCGAATGGTGTGGGCGTATAGCTCAGTGGTAGAGCACTATGTTGACATCGTAGGGGTCCCAAGTTCGAACCTTGGTACGCCCACCATTCGCGCTCTCTTTTCCTGAGAACCCGTTTTTGGGCTACTTGTCCCGCTGCGCGAGGTGGCGCCGCGACATGGCCTCGATGCTCTCGAGCTCGGCAATCGTCTGATCGATAGCTTCGCGTTGCTGGCGCAGTTCCGCCAGCCGTTCCTGCGTGGCTTCCAGCATGCGTTTTGCCTGCACCACCTGATCGGGGTCGTGATCGTAGAGGCTCAGGAACTCGCCGATTTCGCGGATGCTGAAGCCCAGCCGCTTTCCGCGCAGGATCAACTGCATGCGGCCCATTTCGCGCCGCGAATAGACTCGCATGGATCCCACTCGCCCGGGTTGGATCAGGCCCTTGTCTTCATAGAAGCGCAGCGTGCGCTGGGTAACGCCCAGCGCCTCGGATGCCTCCGCGATGCTTTTCAGATCGCCCTGCTTCATGTCCTCGAAGCCGGGCATCCCGCCAGCCGTTTCCTTTGCAGGCTCGCTCATGCACTTCCCCCCTTTGCCGCTTCAGCCCTTGCCGCCTCGGCCCGGGCCTTCTCCTCGGCCACGAGCTGCTTCTTCTCGAGCTTGCCCACCAGCGTCTTGGGCAGTTCGTCGCGGAATTCGTAGGCATCGGGCATCTCGATCGGGCTGAGCCGCATCTTCAGGAACTGGTGCAGCGTCGCAGCGTCCAGTTCCTCGCCTTCGTGCAGCGCGATGAACAGCTTGGGCGCTTCGCCGCGATAATCGTCGGGGATGCCGATGGCCACCGCCTCCTTCACCGCGGGATGTTCGTAGGCCGCATCCTCGATCGTGCGCGGATAGACGTTATACCCGCTGCACAGGATCAGGTCCTTGATGCGGTCGACGATGAAGAGATAACCGTCCTCGTCCAGGTAGCCGATGTCGCCGGTGCGCAGCGCGCCTTCGACGAAAACCTTCTCTGTCGCGTCGTCACGGTTCCAGTAGCCCTTCATCAGCTGCGGGCCGCGGGCGCATATCTCGCCGCGCTCGCCCTGTGGCACAAGCGCGCCGGTTTCCGGGTCGCGGATCTCCACCACGGTGTGCGGGAAGGCGGGCCCGGCCGAATTTTCCTTCACCGGCTGGCGCCCCAGCAACGGGTTGCTGGTAATGATGGGCGATGCCTCCGTCAGGCCATAGCCTTCCGAGACGGGAGAGCCCGTGCGTGCCTCGTACTGCTTGCGCACCTCCAGCGGCAGCGGCGCCCCACCGGAGATGCTGGTCCGCACGGATCGCAGATCGGGGATCTTGTCGTCGGGCAGCGAACCCAGCGCGTTGTAGATGGTGGGCACGCCGAACATCTGCGTCGGCGGCTTGCGCTTGATGGTGGCCAGAACCTCGTCCATCTCAAACCGCGGGAGAAGGACCAGCTCGGCGGCAATTTCGACACCGAAATTGAGGACGCAGGTCAGCGCGAAGACGTGGAACAGCGGCAGCACGCCCAGCGTGCGTTCCTGCTGATCGCGCTCCTCGCCGATGTGAAGCAGCATCTGAGCGGAATTGGCGGCAAGGCTTGCATGGGTGAGCATGGCACCCTTTGGCCGCCCGGTCGTTCCACCTGTATATTGCAGGACCGCGACATCGCCAGGATCCTGCTTGACCGGGCGGAGAGAGGCCTTGTGACCAGCAACATCGCGATAATGCGAATAGGTGACGCCCGCCTGCTTCTTCGCCAGCGCGGACCGTTTCAGCGTGCGCAGGCCAATGCTTTTCCAGAACGGCAGCACGTCGCCCATGGAACACAGGACGATCCGCTCCAGCGAACTGCCTTCCGCTCCCCAAGCGTGGGCAACCTTGGAATGCAGCAGCTCGAGATCGGGCACCGCCACCATCTTGGCGCCGGAATCGGTGATGAGGAATTCCACCTCGCTTTCGGAATAGAGCGGGTTAAGCTGCACCACGATGCCCCCGGCGCGCAGAACCGCGTAGTAGAGGATCACCGAATAGGGCGTGTTCGGCAGGCAGAGTCCGAAGCGGTCATCCTTTTCAAGGCCCAGCGCCTGCAATCCTGCCGCCACCCGGTCGACCTCCCGGCCCAGTTCGCCATAGGTCCACTCGCGTCCGAGAAAATCGATCGCCACCCGGTCGGGAAACTGCGTGACGGCCCGGTCGAAGCTTTCAGTCAGCAGCCGGGGCCGAATTTTGCCCTCTGCATCAAGGATCCGCGAAGGATCGAGCGGGTGAGACGTTGCCGCCGCCACGGTCATGGAACATCCTTTCCTAGTCGACGCAGGAAACGGGCGAACCGTTCAAACTGCGTCTTGATTTGTCGTTGCTTGACGTATACGTCAGGTGACAGACTTTATCGTAACCATTCGGCGCAAAAGGTCAACGCGCGAAAGAGAAAGGCACGAGAAAACAATGAGTGATGTCGTCATTGCCGGATATGTCCGCTCCCCGTTCCACCCCGCCCATCGTGGCGCGCTGGCAAAGGTCCGCCCGGACGATCTGGCGGCCAACACCATCAAGGGCCTGATCGAACGCACCGGCGTAAATGCCGATGATATCGAGGACGTGCTCATGGGCTGCGCCTTCCCCGAAGGCGAGCAGGGCTTCAACATCGCGCGCCTCGTCGTGCTGCTGGCCGACCTGCCGCTGAGCATCGGCGGCATGACCATGAACCGTTTCTGCGGTTCGTCCATGAGCGCGGTGCACTACGCCGCAGGCCAGATCGCGCTTGGTGCGGGCGAAGTATTCATCGCCGCGGGCGTCGAATCGATGAGCCGCGTGCCGATGACCGGGTTCAACCCCATGCCGAACCCCGAACTCGCCAAGCGCAGCGCCGCCTACATCGGCATGGGCGACACGGCGGAAAATGTTGCGAGGAAGTACGAGCTTTCGCGCGAGGCGCAGGAAGCCTTCGCGTTGAAGAGCCAGCAGAAGGCTGGCGAGGCGATTAAGAAGGGCTCCTTCAAGGAAGAGATCGTGCCGATCACCCTGCCCGACGGCACCGTCGTCGATGTGGACGGCACGCCGCGCCCCGATACCACCGCCGAAGGTCTGGCTGGTCTCAAGCTCTCGTTCGACGAGAATGGCACCGTGACCGCAGGCACCGCCTCTCCCCTGACCGACGGTTCTGCCGCCGTGCTGGTGTGCAGCGCCGACTATGCCGCGAAGAACAACCTGCCCGTGATCGCCAAGGTCAAGAGCATGGCCATTTCCGGCTGCGCGCCCGAGATCATGGGCATCGGTCCGGTCGAGGCATCGAAGAAGGCACTGTCCCGCGCAGGCCTCACCATGGACGACATCGACGTGGTTGAACTGAACGAGGCGTTCTCCAGCCAGTCCATCGCCTGCATTGGCGACCTCGGCATTCCGGAAGAGAAGATCAACCTGGATGGCGGTGCCATTGCCATCGGCCACCCGCTGGGCGCCACCGGCGCGCGCATCGTCGGCAAGGCCGCCAGCCTGCTGAAGCGCGAAGGCAAGAAATACGCCCTCGTCACCCAGTGCATCGGTGGCGGACAGGGCATCGCGACGATCCTGGAGACTGCATAATGAGCGACAAGGCCATCAAGAAAGTCTGCGTGATCGGCGCCGGCACGATGGGTGCCGGGATCGCCGCTCAGATCGCCAATGCCGGGGTACCCGTGCTGCTCCTGGATATCGTTCCGAAGGAAGGCGACAATCGCAATGCCATCGCCGAAGGCGCGGTGAAGAAAATGCTGAAGGCCGACCCTGCCCCCTTCATGGGCAAGCGTCCGGCCAGGCTGGTGGAAACCGGCAATATCGAGGACGACCTGGACAAGGTTGCCGAGTGCGACTGGGTGGTGGAAGCCATCATCGAACGGCTCGACATCAAGCAGGACCTCTATTCCAAGCTGGAAAAGGTGCGCAAGGAAGGCACGGCCGTGTCCTCCAACACCTCCACCATCCCGCTGGAGAAGCTGACCGAGGGCCGGTCCGACGCCTTCAAGCGCGATTTCCTGATCACTCACTTCTTCAATCCGCCCCGCTACATGCGGTTGATCGAACTCGTGGCCGGTCCGCAGACGGACAAGCGCACGCTGGAAATGGTCCGCGAATTCGTGGACCGGAAACTGGGCAAGACCCCCGTCGATGCCGAGGATTCGCCCGGCTTCATCGCCAACCGCATCGGCACCTTCTGGATCCAGCAGGCGGTGAATTCCGCATTCGACATGGGTATTTCGGTGGAGGAGGCCGACGAGATCGGCGGCCGTCCGATGGGCGTGCCCAAGACCGGCGTGTTCGGGCTGATCGACCTGATCGGCATCGACCTGATGCCGCACCTGATGGAAAGCCTCACCTCCACCCTGCCGGAGGACGACTGGTACCAGAAGATCGCCCGCAGCGAGAAGCTGATCGAGGGCATGATCGAGAGCGGCTACACCGGCCGCAAGGGCAAAGGCGGCTTCTATCGCATCAACCGCGAAGGCGGTGGCAAGGTGAAGGAAGCCAAGGACCTGAAGTCCGGCGAATACCGTGCGGCGGCTCGCCCCGGCATCGTTCGCGGCCCCGCGAAGAAGGACCTGAAGGCCCTTATCTCGCAGGAAGGCAAGGTGGGCGACTACGCCTGGGCCATTCTCGGCCCCACCCTCTCCTACGCAGCCAGCATTGTGCCCGAGGCGACGGCCACGGTTGTCGGCGTGGATGACGCGATGAAGCTGGGCTACAACTGGAAGTCCGGCCCGTTCGAGATGATCGACAAGATCGGCGTCTCGCACCTGGTCGAACGCCTCGAGGCCGACGACCTGCCGGTGCCGGAAATCCTGCGCATGGCCGATGGCCGCAGCTTCTACCGCGTGGAAGGCGGCAAGCGCCAGTACCTGGGCACCGACGGCGAATACCACGACGTCGAACGCCCCGAAGGCGTGCTGTTGCTGGAAGACATCAAGCTGACCGCAGAGCCGCTGATGGCCAATGGATCCGCCGCTCTGTGGGACGTCGGCGACGGCGTGGTCGCGCTGGAATTCACCGGCAAGATGAACGCGCTGGACGAGCAGGTGATGAAGCTCATCCAGAAGGCCGTCCCGCTGGTGAAGAAGGACTACAAGGCTCTCGTCGTTTACAACGAAGGCTCCAACTTCTCTGCCGGTGCCAATCTCGGCCTTGCCATGTTCGCGCTGAATATCGCCGCATGGAGCGAGGTGGAGAAGCTCGTGAAAGGCGGACAGGATGCCTACAAGGCGCTGAAGTATGCCCCCTTCCCCGTCGTATCGGCCCCGGCTGGAATGGCGCTGGGCGGCGGCTGCGAGATCTGTCTCAACTCCGATGCCATCCAGGCCCATGCCGAAACCTACATCGGCCTGGTCGAAACCGGCGTCGGCATCGTTCCGGGATGGGGTGGCTGCGGCGAGATGCTGTCTCGCTGGGAAAACAATCCGCGCCACCCCAACGGCCCGATGCCCGCGGTATCAAAGGCTTTCGAGATCATTTCCGTCGCCACGGTCGCCAAGTCGGCTGCCGAGGGCAAGGAATACGGTTTCCTGCGCCATGACGACGGCATCACCATGAACCGCGACCGCCTTCTGTACGACGCGAAGCAGCGCGCACTGGCGATGGTGGATGGATACGAGGCTCCGGAAAAGCCCGAATATCGCCTGCCCGGACCAAGCGGCAAGGCTGCGCTGGAACTGGCGGTCGAGAGCTTCCACCGTCAGGGCAAGGCAACCGACCACGACGTGACCGTCGCAGGCGAACTTGCCACCATCCTGACCGGCGGTGATACCGACGTTACCGAGATCGTGACCGAGGCCGACCTGCTGAAGCTGGAGCGCGATAGCTTCATGCGCCTTGTCCGCAACCCGAAGTCGCAGGCCCGTGTCGAGCACATGCTCGAAACCGGCAAGCCGCTGCGTAACTGACCCGAGAGAGGATTTGTCCAATGCAAGTCTATGAAGCCCCCATCCGCGACATGCGCTTCAACATCTACGAACTCCACGAGGACGACGGCTTCGGCGAACTCGAGGGGTTCGAGGATTTCGACGAGGACGTGACGAACGCCATTCTCGAGGAAGCGAACAAGCTGTGCCGTGACGTGCTGCTGCCGATCAACTGGCCCGGCGATCAGGAAGGCTGCCGCATCGAGAACGGCGTGGTCCGCACGCCGGAAGGGTTCCAGGACGCCTACAAGCAGTTCTGCGAGGGCGGCTGGGCCGGACTTGGCGTGGCCGAGAAATGGGGCGGCCAGGGCGCGCCGCATGCGATCGGCAAGATGGTGGAAGAGATGACCTGCTCGGCCAATCTCAGCTTCGGCCTCTACCCGGGCCTCACCAACGGCGCGATGGTGGCGCTGGAAGCCTATGGCAGCGACGACCTGAAGAACTTCTACATGCCGAAGATGGCCAACGGCGAATGGACCGGCACCATGTGCCTGACAGAATCGCACTGCGGCACGGACCTGGGCATGCTGCGCACCAAGGCGGAACCGCAGGACGACGGCAGCTACCTCGTCACCGGCAACAAGATCTTCATCAGCGCCGGCGACCACGACCTGACCGACAACATCGTCCACCTGGTGCTGGCGCGCCTGCCCGATGCCCCTCCCGGGGTGAAAGGCATCTCGCTGTTCCTGGTGCCGAAATACCTTCCCAAGGACGACGGATCGCTGGGCGATTTCAACAACGCCACGGCCACGGCCATCGAACACAAGATGGGCCTGAAGGCATCGGCCACGTGCCAGATGTCTTTCGAGGACGCCAAGGGCTGGCTCGTGGGCAAGCCGCATCGCGGACTGGAAGCCATGTTCGCCATGATGAACACCGAACGCGTGGCGGTCGGTATCCAGGGCCTGGGCGTGGGCGAGATCGCCTATCAGTCGGCCGTCTACTACGCGAAGGATCGCCTGCAGGGCCGCTCGCTGTCGGGCGTGAAGAATCCCGATGGCCCGGCCGATCCGATCATCGTCCATCCCGATGTGCGCCGCATGCTGATGACCATGCGCGCCTACAACGAGGGCAGCCGCGCGGTTTCCGCGTGGGTCAGCCGCGCTCTGGACGCCGAACATGCGGCGAAAGAGCCCGAAGCGCGCGAGCGGGCGAAGGATTTCGTCGCCCTGATGACGCCGGTCGTGAAGGCGCTGTTCACCGATCTTGGACACGAGAGTGCGCACATCGCGGTGCAGGTGCACGGCGGTCATGGCTACATCCAGGAAACCGGTGTCGAACAGTTCGCCCGCGATGCCCGCATCGCCCAGATTTATGAGGGCACGAACGGCATCCAGGCGCTGGACCTCGTCGGCCGCAAGCTGCCGGATCGCATGGGCAAGAACCTGCGCAGTTTCTTCCACCCGGTGTCGCAGTTCATCGAGGACCACGGCTCTGACGCCCACATCGGGAAGATGACCGCCAGTCTGCAGCAGGCCTTCGGCGCGTTGCAGATGTCCACCGGCCACATCGCGCAGAAGGGCCTGAAGGATCCCGAGGAAGCTGGCGCTGCCGCCACCGACTACCTGCGTCTGCTGGGCTTCGTCGCCATGGGCTACTGCTTTGCCAAGGCGGCCAAGATCGCCCACGCCAGGCTGGAGGAAGGCACCGACGAAAAGGCCTTCTACGAAGCCAAGATCGTCACCGCACGGTTCTTCTTCGATCGCCTGCTTCCGCCCGCGATGGCGCAGATGATGGCCATCACCAGCGGCAAGGGCAGCATGATGGACATGCCGGAGGACGCGTTTTGACGACGCCGCTGGAGAGCTTCGCTGGCGGGCTGAAAGTGCCCGCCATCGTCGCCCCCATGTTCCTCGTATCCGGCCCCGACCTCGTGGTGGAAAGCTGCAAGGCCGGGCTGTGCGGCACCTTCCCCGCGCTGAACCAGCGATCGACCGAAGGGTTCGACGAATGGCTCTGCGAGATCGAGGAGCGGCTGGGCGACGATGCGGCACCCTATGGGGTCAACCTGATCGTCCACGGGTCCAACCCGCGGGTGCAGGCCGATCTCGAAGTCTGCATCAAGCACAAGGTGCCGCTGATCATCACTTCGCTGGGCGCGGTTTCCGACCTGGTCGATGCCGTCCATTCCTATGGCGGCCTGGTCTTTCATGACGTGATCCAGCGCCGCCACGCCGAAAAGGCGGCAGAAGCCGGCGTTGACGGCATCATCGCCGTCGCTGCCGGAGCGGGCGGCCATGCCGGCACCTTCAGCCCCTTCGCCCTCACCAGCGAAATCCGCGAGTTCTGGGACGGCGCGCTGATCCTTTCGGGATCGATGAGCCACGGCGGCCACATCGCTGCCGCGCAGATGATGGGGTGCGACTTCGCCTATTTCGGCAGCCACTTCATCGCGGCCGAGGAAAGCATGGCTCCACAGGGCCAGAAGGACATGATGATCGGCGCCAGTGCGAAGGACATCACCTACACCAACAAGGTGACAGGCGTTGGCGCCAACTTCCTGACACCCAGCCTGGAGGCGGCACAGTTGCACGATGCACCGGGCGAAATGTCGCTGAACGAGGAAGCGAAGGCCTGGAAAACGATATGGTCCGCCGGACACGGCACCGGATCTGTTCGCGACGTTCGCCCCACCAGGGAAATCTGCGAGCAGCTGATCTCCGAATACGAGGCCGCACGCGCGAATTTCTGCGGATGAGCGGCACAGGCGGCCCCTTCGGTCGTTGAAGCCCTGCATGTCCAGAACCGAACACCGCAGCGCCCCGCGCATCAATGCGATCGCCACCGCGGTGCCCGATTCCGACGTGCATTCCCGATATACCGACTGGGCCGCAAGCCAGCTTGCCGACGAACGCAAGGCCGCGCTTTTCCGCCGCATGGAAGCGCGCGGGGGCATTTCGCACCGGTTCTCCGTGCTCTCGGGCAGCGATGCCGCGCTGGATTTCGGCAGCTTCTACATGAACGGCGAGGAACCCGGCACCGCCGCGCGCATGCAGCGCTATGCCGCCGCCGCGCCCGATCTGGCCATGCGGGCCGTCGAGGGCCTGCCCGATACCGATGGCGTAACCCACATCGTGATCGCCAGCTGCACCGGCTTCATGGCACCTGGCCTGGACCAGCTGATAGCACGGCGGCTCGGCCTCCCGGCGGAGGTGGAGCGCGTCTCCATCGGCTTCATGGGCTGCTATGCCGGGATCACCCTGCTGCGCACCGCCGCGCATATCGTCCGCTCCGATCCCTCGGCCAGGGTGCTGGCCATCGCCGTGGAGCTTTGCACCCTGCACCTGCAGGAAACCGACGATATCGAAAGCCTGCTGGCCATGGGCCAGTTTGCCGACGGTGCCGCCGCCGTGATCGTCAGTGCCGAGGGAAGCGGCGTGGCGCTGGGTGAAAGCCTTTCACTCGCCCTCGACGAAAGTGACGAGCTGATCACCTGGACGATCGGCGACAGGGGCTTCGCCATGCACCTTTCCGGCGAGGTTCCGGGCCGCCTGGCCGATGCCCTGGAGAATTCTCACACGCAGGCGAAAATCAGGGGCAACGATGCGCCCGACGTCTGGGCCGTTCATCCCGGCGGGCGATCCGTTCTGGATGCAGTCGAGCGCGGATTGTCGCTTCCCGCCGAAGCCCTTGCCGCGTCGCGAGGCGTTCTCGACGAGTTCGGAAACATGTCGTCCGCCACGGTGCTGTTCGTGCTGGAACGGCTGTCGCGCGAGCGCCCCCGCAACGGCGTGGCCCTCGCCTTCGGGCCGGGCCTTGCCATGGAAGGGCTGCGTTTCGACTGGGTGGACGGCTATGCTGGCTGAGCGGCTCGACCAGGAAGAGATGATGGACGATCCGGCCCTGCCGGAGCCGGTATATCGGGCCGTCCTTACAGACCTTGCCCGCGTAAACCGCCTCACCCTCGCCTATCGCCCCACCCTGGAGTTTCTCGGCCGAGCCCTCGCGGGGCGCGACCACTTCACCTTGCTCGATATCGGCTACGGTCAGGGCGACATGCTGCGCGAGATCGCGCTTTGGGCCGAACATCGAGGGATCAAGGCCCGCCTGGTTGGCGTGGACATGAATACACGCAGCCAGCTGGCGGCGCGCGAGGCCACGCCGCCCGAAATGCCGATCGTCTATCGCACCGGCGACTATGCCGACCTGATGGATTCGAAATGGGACTTCATCGTCTCCAGCCTGGTCGCCCATCACATGAGCCGCGAGGAATTGCTGCTGTTCCTGCAGGTGATGGATAGCGAGGCCCGCGTCGGCTGGTTCGTGAACGACCTGCATCGTCACGTGGTCAGTTACCTGGGTTATCCCATCCTCTCGCAGATCGCGGGCCTTCACCGCATTGTGCGGATGGACGGGCAGACATCCATCGCCCGTTCTTTCCGGCCCGAAGACTGGCAGGAGATGCTCGCAGAGGCAGGCGTTCAGGGGGCGAAGGTCGAACGCAAGTTTCCCTTCCGGTTGTGCGTGTCATGCGTGCGCTAGGCGATCATCCGCTGATCCTGGGCGCGGGGCCCGCAGGCTGCGCCGCAGCGGTCGAGCTCGCGCGAGCGGGGCACCGGCCTCTGCTCGTAGACCGAAACGAGGATGTAGGCGATCCGCTGTGTGGCGGCTTCATGAGCTGGCGCACGCTGGCGCAGCTCGATGCCCTGGGCATCGCGACGGACGACCTGGGTGGGCAGCAAGTCGATCACCTGCGCATTTTCGCCCATGGCCGCGAGGTGAGCGCACCCCTCCCCCAACCCGCGCTCGGACTCTCGCGCCGCGCGCTCGATACCCGCATGCGGCAGGCCGCGCTGGCCAAGGGTGCGCGACTCGAAATCGACTGCGTGAACGGGCTGTCGAAAGGCGTGGCGCACGGTCAGCGGCAGGATTGGTCCGCCTCAACGATGTTCCTTGCGACCGGCAAGCACGATATTCGCGGCGAAAGCCGACCGCGCCGGGACAGCGACCCGGCCCTCGGGCTGCGATTGCGACTGCCCGCGAGCCGACAGCGCACTTCCCTGATCGGTTCCGCCATAGAGCTGCATCTGTTCCGCGGCGGTTATGCCGGCATCGTGCTGCAGGAGGGTGGCTCTGCCAATATCTGCCTTGCCCTGCGCAAGTCGGCGCTGGCCGAATGCGGCGGCACCCCCGCCGCCCTCCTTGAAAGGCTGGCAGAGGGAAGCAGCGCTCTGGCCGCGCGTCTCGGCACCGACTGGCAGGCCCATCGTATCGAGAGCATCGGCGCAGTGCCCTATGGCTGGATCGCGCGCGAAACCGCGCCGGGCGTCTACAGGTTGGGAGACCAGGCTGCGGTGATCCCGTCTCTTGCCGGAGAGGGCATGTCCATAGCGATTGCCAGCGGTTCCATGGCGGCGCGGCACTGGATTGCCGGCGGTGCCGCCGCGGCGCCAGCGTTCCAGCGCGCCTTTGCAGCGCAGGCGCATCCCCCGGTCCAACTGGCCCGCGCAGCCCGAAAACTTGCAGAAAGCCCCATCGGGGCGGCCGCCGCCCTGGCCCTTGCGCGATTGTTGCCCGGCGTGGTGATCGACCTGGCAGAGCGATGTCGCATCCAGCCCGGCATTTTCCGCGCGACTTGCGCCCATGTGCGTCCCTGCTAAGAGGCAGCCCAAATCCCACACAGTTTGCACGACAAGACAGGATCCCCCATGGCAAAAATTCAGGTCAAGAACCCTATCGTAGAGATCGACGGCGACGAGATGACGAAGATCATCTGGCAGTGGATCCGCGAGCGCCTGATCCAGCCTTACCTGGATGTCGACCTGAAGTACTACGACCTGTCCGTCCAGAAGCGTGACGAGACCGACGACCAGATCACCGTCGATGCCGCCAACGCCATCAAGCAATACGGCGTCGGCGTGAAGTGCGCCACGATCACCCCGGACGAGGCGCGCGTCGAGGAATTCGACCTGAAGCAGATGTGGCGCTCGCCCAATGGCACGATCCGCAACATCCTGGGCGGCACGATCTTCCGCGAGCCCATCGTGATCGACAACGTGCCGCGTCTGGTGCCCGGCTGGACCGATCCGATCGTCGTTGGCCGTCACGCCTTCGGCGACCAGTATCGCGCCACCGACACCCTGATCCCCGGCGTGGGCAAGCTGCGCATGGTATTCGAGGGCGAGGACGGCCAGAACATCGATCTGGAAGTGCACCAGTTCGACCAGCCCGGCGTGGCGATGACGATGTACAACCACGACGAGTCCATTCGCGACTTCGCGCGTGCCAGCTTCAACTACGGCCTCGACCGTGGCTGGCCGGTATATCTGTCGACCAAGAATACCATCCTGAAGAAGTACGATGGCCGCTTCAAAGACCTGTTCCAGGAAGTGTTCGACACCGAAGGCTTCAAGGAGAAGTTCGAGGAAGCGAACATCACCTACGAACACCGCCTGATCGACGACATGGTCGCCGCCGCGCTCAAGTGGAACGGCAAGTTCGTTTGGGCCTGCAAGAACTACGATGGCGACGTGCAGTCCGACGTGGTGGCGCAGGGCTTCGGCTCGCTCGGCCTGATGACCAGCGTGCTGATGACCCCCGACGGAAAGACCGTGGAGGCCGAGGCCGCCCACGGCACCGTCACCCGCCACTATCGCCAGCACCAGCAGGGCAAGGCCACCAGCACCAACCCCATCGCCAGCATCTTCGCCTGGACGCGCGGACTGATGTACCGTGGCCGCTTCGACAACACGCCCGACGTGGTGGCCTTCGCCGAAACGCTGGAGAAGGTCTGCGTCAACTGCGTTGAAAGCGGCAAGATGACCAAGGACCTCGCCCTGCTGATCGGCCCGAGCCAGAGCTGGATGACCACGGAGCAGTTCTTCGAGGCCATCGTCGATGGTCTGGAAGCTGAAATGAAGAAGCAGGGCCTGGGCTGATCTGCTAGGCTTTCAGCCATGACCAAGGCCCGCCTCGAAGTCCGCCAGGCGAAGATCGGTGATGTGCGCGGCATCGCCGCTCTCGCCCGGCGCGTGTACGAAGACTTCGTCCCCTACACCCAGAGCGAGATCCGCGGGCAGATCAACAACTATCCCGAGGGCTGCTTCGTCGCGTTCCTCGATGACAAGCTGATCGGTTACTGCGCAACGATGCGCATCAGCGGCGACAAGGCGCTGCGCCCGCACGGCTGGGACGAGATCACCGGTAACGGCTACGGCAGTCGCCACGATCCCAAGGGTGACTGGCTCTACGGATACGAGCTGTGCGTCGATCCCAAGACCCGCGGCACCCGCATCGGTCGCCGCCTCTACGAGGAACGCCGCGCGCTGGCCGAGCAGGAAGAGCTGAAAGGCATCGTCTTCGGCGGCCGGATGCCCAACCTCTCGAAGAGCTGGCGGCGAGTGGATGGACCCGACGACTACCTGGAGAAGGTCATCGCCGGCAAGATTCACGACCCGGTCGTGCGTTTCCAGCTTGCCAACGGCTTCGAGCCCATCGGCATCCTGTCGAACTACCTTCCCGAGGACCGGCGAAGCCGCGCCTTCGCCACCCACATGGTCTGGCGCAATCCCTTCGTCGACCAGGAAGCCAGTCCGAAAGCCCGCGTGCCGCGCGGGGTGGAGAACGTGCGCGTCGCCACCTGCCAGATGCAGGCGCGCGCCGTGAAGGATTTCGACGAATTCATGCGCCAGGTGCGCTATTTCGTCGATGTTGCAGCGGATTACGAAGCGGACTTCATCCTGTTTCCCGAGATGTTCACCCTGATGCTGCTGAGCGCCGAGGAGAAGGAGCTCTCCCCGCTGGAAAGCATCGAGCGGCTTTCCGAATATACGCCGCGCATTCGCGCGGCGCTGTCGGACATGGCGCTGAAGTTCAACATCAACATCATCGGCGGCTCGCACCCCACGCGCATGGACGATGGCGACATCCACAACGTCGCCATGGTGTGCCTGCGCGATGGTTCGATCCACGAGCAGGAGAAGATCCACCCCACCCCCAACGAGGCCTACTGGTGGAATATCCACGGTGGCGAAAGCGTGGACGTGATCCAGACCGACTGCGGCCCGGTGGGCGTACTGATCTGTTACGACAGCGAATTCCCCGAACTCGCCCGCCGCCTGGCCGACGAGGGCGCGCGGATCATCTTCGTGCCGTTCTGCACGGACTCGCGCCAGGGCTACATGCGGGTGCGCTATTGCGCCGCGGCCCGTGCGATCGAGAACCAGTGCTACGTCGTCCTCAGCGGCAATGTCGGCAACCTGCCCAATGTCGCGAACATGGACATCCAGTACGCGCAAAGCTGCATCCTTACGCCCTGCGACTTCCCCTTCGCCCGCGACGGCATCGCGGCCGAGGCCACCGAGAACGTCGAGACGCTGACGATCAGCGACGTCAATCTGGCGGACCTGGCCTGGGCCCGCGCCGAAGGCACTGTGCGCAATCTCGCGGACCGCCGCTTCGACCTCTACCGGATCGAGTGGGAGCAGAAGGGCTCGGGCGGCGACGCAGCGGACCTGACGGGACCACCGCCGACGCACCGGCACGGCCCGGGTGGAGGCTAGACGGCGGCTTCTGGCACCTGGTTCGGCAGAGCGTAATGACTGCTAGTGGCTAGTTAGCTGTTATTCTACTTCTGCTACTTTGACCGCGTAATCGAAGGCCCAGTCGGTGCAGATAATCTCTTTGTTGGTTTCGCATCCGACATGTTCGATGATTCCTCTCAAGCACGCGGATCGCTGACTTTTCGACTTCTGGAGGATGAGCGGGGCAGTTTCCTCTGTAGCCCAGATGTCAAACCATCGAGGTTCGTCGTCTGAGGAACAAATGTTTGAAGTTCTGCTCAGTCGGCCACATACGTAGACCTCTTGCCCTTCAAAGCGTGCAGGCTCTTGGAATACCGCAGCCTGCTCTTCTGCGGGGGGGGCGTAGCTGCCTGGCCATGGGAGTTTGGGCGATCTACGGCCAACGTGCGAGGTCGGACAAAAAGGCTGCACCTTGAGAGCAATGGAGACCGGAATGAAACGCATTCTTGCCCTGATCCTTATTCTCTTTTCCACGCCGATCGCGGCGCAACCAGCCGATTCGTCGATCCGCGCGGAAGCGGCTTGCGATCGCGAATGCCTGCGCGGCACGATAACCGAGGTGTTGTGGGCACTCGCGGAGAACAACATGGAATCCCTTCAGGTGGCTGCCACGCTGCGGGTGACCGAGGACGGGGTGGAAAAGCCACTCTCCGAGACCGGCCTTGCGCGCTCGGTCACCGAGTTGAGCGGCTATCGCCAGGACATAATCGATGAACAAGCGGGAGAGGCTGTAGCGGGCGTCATGGTGGAGGAATCGGGCGCGCCTGCGATTCTCGTCGTACGGGTAAAGGTCGATGACGAGCAGAAGCTGAGCGAGCTGGAGCTGGTGACGACGCGCAGCCGCGCGGACGGGATGCTCTTCGCCATCGACGCTTACGACGGTGCCCCGGCAAGGGAAATGAACTACGTACCCCGGCGGGAACAGCTTGAATCACGAGAAGACGCCATCGAGATCGCGATGCTCTATCCGCGCGGGCTCACCAACGCCGAGACCTTCAACGCGGTGGGCACGCCCTTCTCGCGTGACGCCTATCGACTGGAGAACGGCAGGCTGATGGCGGGGCCGGAATGCACATTCATCCCCGGGTGCGATGATATAGGCAATCAGTCCCTGGCAGTGTTCAACATGCTGGGAGCGGTAACGGTCCGGGATGTGGTGGTGGACGAGCGCATGGGCATCGTGATCATGCGTCTTTCGTGGAACCTAAGCGGCGGCGAGGATCCCGACAAGCTCACGGCGTGGGAGATGTTCAAGATCTATGACGGCCAGATCCACATGGTGCACGCATACATGCGTGTGTTTCCACCGGAACTGGAACTTGGCGGATGGCCGATCGACGCGGGTCTTAGCCAGCCATAAGACCACGAAACCTGGCGAGACATCTTTCGGGCCACTTGTCGATATGCGCGCCATTGGATTGCGCGGGCCTGTCCGCTCTTTGGGGGCAGTGTCTATCCGCCAGGGGTGGTTGGGATTGGATGGCAGGCTCAGACCTTCGCACCAATGCTGTGCAAGTTGAGTTCAGAAGATCTGGCAAATGCGAGCAAGCGGGGCACAAATGACTCTCGCGACCAACATCGCCGGAAGGACCCGCCAACGGCCGATTGTGAGGGTAGAAAGCAGGCAGTGGCTTAGTGAGCCAATTCCACCTTCCCTACAGCTAGCTCGAGCACTTCCAGAGTCTCGTCCGCTCGAACGATTGCTTCCTCACCTGGCTGGATACGCACCGCACTCCAGATTCCGAGCTCCTTGCCCTCGATCTCGCCGGAACCTTTTTCGACAAAGAGGAAGCGGCGCAGCCTCTCGCTGGTTTCGAAGGTGAACTCACCGCCCTGTTCGATCCGAATGGCTGTAATGGCCAGCTTGCGATGTGGGAAATTCCCGATCTGCTTGGTAGTGGTTTTGGGCTTATCTGTCGGCTGCCATTCGAGCGCTTTGGGCCGCATGACAATCGGCGTCTTGTAGACAGGCTCGACATAGACAGGCGAGACACCCTTCACGTGCTTCCAGACGGCTTCATAGGCGTCTCGATTGGTGCGCTTGCCATCTTCGCTGCAACAATAGACTCCGCGTTCAAAACTGCCGCTCTTTTCCATTTCCAGCCGGGCCTGTTTCAGCGCATCGGGACCGATGAAACCCTGCCCGCTCGCCCCGCCGAATTGCAGCAGAAGGACGATGCGGTCGTCCCCACCTTCCTGCGGGCCGTAGTGCGCGCTTTCCGGAAAATAGGCGATCTCGCCCGGCTCGACGAACAGGCCCTTGGCGATGGGAATCTTGCCTTCGAGGCAGAAGCGGATCTGGTCCCAAGGGTGACGATGGCGGGGCGAGAAATAGGTGTTGGGCTCGCGCGACATCACCAGCATGTAATTGTCCGGGCTCTCCTCCTCGCCTTCAAACAAACGCTTGTGCGCCATGCCCGCCGTCGCGCCGCGTTGGGCCACAAGGCTCTCTCCCCATGGCATTTCAGCGCAGTGGATGATCTCTGGCATGTCAGGCCCCCGTTACTGCTTCTGTCGCCGCTTCACGTGCGGCGATGCGTCCGAATGTCAGCGCGCGCAGCACTGAAGTACCCGCCGGGTATTCCTTGTAATACAGTCCAGTGACCTCGCCAGCCGCGTATAGCCCCGCAATCGCCGAACCGTCTTCCTTCAGCACTCTTGCGCGTTTGTCTGATCGGATGCCGCCGAAGGTAAAAGTGATTGCCGTCGTCATCGGATAGCCAATGAATGGCCCTTCTGCGATCGGCGTTGCCCAATTGGACTTTGGCGGCGTGATGCCTTTGGTGCATTTGCCATCGCGCACTGCACGGTTCGTTTCGCCCGGCTGGATGGCCGCGTTATACGCATCCACCGTTGCCGCAAGGGCGGTCGGATCGAGACCCAGGGCAGTTGCCAGTCCTTCGAGCGTCTCGGCTTCGATCGGCGGCTTATCGGTCAGCATGATGTCGGCAACGCCCGGCCAGTCCAGAATGGCCTTCTCACCGATGAACCAGGCCTGCTGGTCCTGATTGGCCCATATCTCGTAGCCGAGTTTTTCGAAGGTGGAATCGAAACTGTCCTGGCCCTCGTCGAAGAAGCGCTGGCAGTGGCGGTTGACGACGATGCCGAAGGGATAGCCGTAGATTACCGCGTCCGGCTTGTCGGTTCGCGTATCAACCGGTTCGCCGTGGAACATGTCGAACTGCCCAGCCAGATCGCCGCCCAGCGGGGCAGTCAGGCGAATACCGTCGCCCTGGTTGTTGACCAGCGTGGGCGCAATTACCGGCATTTCCGTTCCGCGTGGGCCGAGATGTTCGACCAGCATGTCAGGCGCGCCTTCGAACCCGCCACAGGCAATGACCACGGCTTTTGCCTGGAACAATCGCTCACCCTCAGGCGAGTGGACATGCACACCTGTTACTGCACCGCTTTCATCGGTTTCCAGCGCCGTTGCCTCCGTCTCGTAATGGATCGCCGCATTGGGCAAGCTGTCGACCTTGGCTGCCAGCGTATCCACAATCGCCACGCCACCGGGCACGGGCATGGCAAGCCCACCGCCCGTATTCCGATTGGCAAAGGCTTGTTCGAAATAGACCCACGGCACGCCATGTCGGTCGAGAAAATCGAAAGTCACCGGGACTTCGCTGGCATAGGTTTGGCAGTAGTCGAGGTCCGCCTTGCCTTCGCCAAGCTCCTCCATCATGCCGACAAAGGCCGGATCGAGCTGGCGGTCCTGGGTGATGCGGAACCACGAACTGGTCCAGCGGGTTGCCCCGCCGCGGCCCTCCCTCGGGGCGCGTTCAAGCACCGCGATCCGCGCATCCTCGCCCGCTTCATCGGCATAGGCGACTGCGGCGGAAAGCCCGCCGGCTCCGCAACCGATTACCACCAGATCATACTCCATCAGTGTTCTCCCCCGCCGGTTCTGAAGGCGATTTCGTTACCCGTGTCGATCCAGACGCTTTTGGTTTCGCAGTAAGCCTCAAGCGCATCGGCACCCATTTCGCGCCCGATCCCGCTTTGCCCGTAGCCGCCGAAGGGCATGGTGTGGCCGACGATACGATAATTGTTCACCCATACCGATCCTGCGCGCAGTTGGTGCAGCATCCGGTGCGCGCGACCGATGTCATCGGTCCAGATGCCCGCAGCAAGGCCATAGCGCGTGTCATTTGCCAGATGCACTGCCTGCTCCTCTCCCTCGAAGCGAAACAGGGAGACGACCGGACCGAAAATCTCCTCGCGCGCGAGCCGACTATCCGGCGGCACATCACGATAGACCGTTGGCGGGACGAAATAGCCGCTACGCTCCATCCGATTGCCACCCGTCATGCAGGCGAGGCCCTCGTGCTCAGCTATTGCAAAGTAGGAGAGCACCTTACTGAGCTGCTGCTTCGACGCCACCGGCCCGAGCTGTGTAGCCGGATCAAGCGGATCGCCGGCAATCATCTCCTCTCCGCGTGCCGCCAGCATTTCTGCAAACCGATCGAATACAGGGGCTTCGATCAGGACGCGTGAGCCTGCCATGCAGCTTTGGCCGGTAGCGGCGAAAATACCCGCCATCACGCCGTTGACCGCGCGGTCCAGGTCGGCATCGGTAAACACGACTTGTGGCGATTTGCCGCCCATCTCCAGCGTAACGCGGGCACTACGCAAGGCCGCCCGTGACGCAATGGCCTGGCCGGTAGCGGTGGAGCCGGTGAAGGCGATCTTGTCGATCTCGGGATGCTCGACCAGCGCTGCACCTGTTTCGCCGCCGCCGGTAACCACGTTGACGACGCCATCGGGGATTCCTGCTTCCTGGCACAGGGCGGCCAGCATCAGTGTCGATGTGGGCGTAATCTCGGAGGGCTTGATCACCACGGTGTTGCCTGCCGCAAGCGCAGGAAACAGCTTCCAGCCCAGCAGGCCAAGCGGAGTGTTCCACGGAGTGATGGCGGCGACAACGCCGATCGGCTCTTTGAGCGTGAAGGTTGTGAAGCCGGGGCGGGTGGGCGGCACGCTGGCGCCGTTATGGGCCTCGGCGAGGCCGGCGAAGAAACGGCAATCGTCCGCCAGCGCATGTGTACCCGGCGCCATTTCGGAGATCAGTTTACCATTCTCGAAAATCTGCTGGGTCGTGAGTTTCCGGGCGTCACGTTCGATCAGGTCGACAAGGCGCAGCATGATCCGAGAACGTTCGCTGGCCAGAAGCCCAGACCAGCGTTTGTCGGCAAAGGCACGCCGTGCAGCACTGGCAGCAGCTGCAACATCCTTGTCGCTCCCCTCGGGGACGGCGCCCCAGTCCTGCTCGAGAAAGGGATCATGCGCCTGACGAGTCCTGCCAGCGCAGGCTTCTACCCAGTTGCCATCGATCAGCAGGCGGAAGCCGTCTGCCTGCGCATCGGCCGAGAGCCCAAGTTGCGGTTTTGCACGCATGCCAGTCAATCCTGCTCCCTATTTTGGGCAGCGTATGGACATTGGTGCAGCGTTACAACTCGGGATCAAGGCTCGTTCGCTGTCGCGTCGTCAGTGGCTGCCCGCTCCTGGCCGTCTCAAGCTCTCCGAATCGGTCAAGGCATAGGGTGGAGCGGGCATCGGCCCACGACGAACCATTTTGGCTTATTGATCTGAGATCGGCACAGCTTCGATCACGCTATGGCCATTCTCGTTCGGCGTGATCCGGTCTAGCTTGAAGCCGCTCGCAGCAAATAGCGCCTCAAATTCGCTCTGCTTCCGCTCGCGCCCGCTGTCGTAAATCAGCATGGCGATATCGGTGTTCTGGCTTTCGGTCGGCTTCGGCAGGTCATCCAGCAGGTGATCGATCACCGCCAGCCTGCCGCTGATCGGAATTGCCGCGCGGATATTGCGCAGGATCGTCACGCACTCCTCGTCGTTCCAGTCATGCAATATCTGTTTTAGCAAGTAGAGGTCGGCAGCAGGCACACGCTCGAAGAAGCTTCCGCCGACCAGTTCCACCCTTTCGGCCAGCGGCGACGCCTCAAGCCGCGGGCGCGCAGCGGCGACAACTTCGGGCATGTCGAAAAGAATACCGTTTGTGCCGGGATAGTTCTCCAGTACGCCGAGCAGCAGATCGCCATTGCTGCCGCCGATGTCAGCTACTGTCTCGAAAGGTTCGAAACGGAGGTGGGCGAAGATGAATCGTTCGATCCGCCGGGTCATGAAACCCATGAAATCAGCGAAGTCGGCAGCGGCCTTGGGATTGGAGTTGAAATAGTCGAACACCGGCTTGCCGAAGCTGATTTCGAATGAGGTCTTCCCCGGCGTCCGTAATGCCTCCAGCAAACCCAAACCGGCAATCTTCGAGGTCGAGAGATGGCGGAAGTAGGCCGCCGCCTGCTCCATTCGGAAGGTTCGGTCGTTCGCTTGCAGGCGCCCATCCTGGCGGCTTTCGATAAGCTCGTGCGCCAGCAGGAAATTCATCATCCGCTCCAGCGGTTCGACGGGCAGGCTACATTTCGATGCCAATTCCTCGATGCTCGCCGGTCCTGCAAGTATCGCAGCGATCACGCCTCCTTCCAACATCGCATTGATCGCCGCAGTGCCGAAGATGACGTTGTTACCCCAGAGGAAAATGTCGTCGAGACTGTCGAAACTCTCTCCGATTGGCTGCCCCATTCACGCCTCTCTCGCCGAGCGTTGAATCCAAAGCATGGTTATCTACGCTGCTTCGCGGTCTGAAACCGGTCCAGATCCTGGGCGATGGTAACAGGGCCATCGTAGTGCAGGCCGATTTCCGCTTCATACCGGCGCCATTCCTGACGGCCCGCATTGCCTATGACCAGATGTGACACAACGACTTCGCCAGCGTCCATGGCGCCAGCCATTTCGCCGATCTGCTCGGGCGTGATGTGGTACGCGCGCAAGTGCTCGATCAGGATCGGCAGTGGCCCCCCAGCGCTGTCGCCACGGGCAGGGCCCATGGCGCTCAAAAGGCCATCCAAGTCGATCATCTCGGCGACGATCAGATCTACGCCTTCGCCAAGCGTGTCCACCGCCGTACTGGGCGCGGTATCTCCGGTGTAGAGGATTGACCGGTCGGCCAAGTCAAAGCGAAATGAGAGCGAGGCATACTTGCCGAATTGCGGGCTGTGGGGCGGGAAGCTGTAGTGCGTGTTCTCCACGTTGCGGACGGTCATGCTGCCCACTGTGGCAGTCTCCCCGCCGCGCCATTCCACCACTTCCATGCCAACGCTGGGATCATGGATTTCCTCTCCCGGAACGCCGTAGCCCGCTACCCCACCGGGACGCATCGACGCAATCAGCCCGTCCACCAGTTCGCGCGTTCCGGGCGGTCCGTAAACGGTCAGGACATTGGGCGCCTCGGTCTGAAAGCGAGGGCCGAGCACGGCACCCAACCCACCCGTGTGATCGAAATGCAGATGACTGATGAAGACACCATTCAGCCGCGCCAATGGAAGGCCGACGCGCGCCATCTGGTTTGCGGCGCCATCGCCCGCGTCGACAAGATAGACTTCGTCGCCCGTCAGCAGCAGGTTCGATGGCTCTGCACGATCTGGATGGGGAACCGGGCCGCCATGCGTGCCCAGCGTGATCCATTGGCTCGCAGTAGTGACCGGCTGCGTTGCTTCCTGCGCTGCCGCATGCGGCAAGGTAAAGCTCGCAAACGCCGCGGCTAATGCCATAACCCTCTGCATTCCACCCTGTCCCCATGAACGGCAGACCACGCTCGCGCTTTTCGGCGGTCAGCCTAGAGGCATTCGAGGCAATCAGGCAATGGCAAGGGTAATCTGGATATCAGAGAAACGTCCGCAATCGGGTCGTTAGCTGTCAGTCCGGTTTCTGTTCCAGCCGGGGCAAAGCTGCCAGTCGGCTTTCAGGCGGTAATCTGAGGCTACGCAATGTCCGCAAATGGGTGGGAAGCAGACATACTGCGAAACGATTTGTCTATCCCACGAGCGCACTCTTTTGTTAATGTCTCTGGGCCGAGGCGCTTTGGGGGAGAATTACATGGAACAGGTAAGCGCGGAGGAGCAGATCCTCGGCATTGTGACCAATCACTGGCAGGCCTGCTCGGTGGGCGCGGCGGCGGAGCTGGAACTGGCGGATCATCTTGCTGACGGACCGCTGCCAGTCGAAGACCTGGCCGCGCGCAGCGGCGCGCTGCCAGTCGAAGACCTGGCCGCGCGCAGCGGCACGCATGCGCCGTTCCTGTTCCGCCTGCTGCGCGCGCTGGAAAGCACGGGGATTTTCAAGCAAGTCTCGCCCGGCGTATTTGGCAATTCTCCGGCCAGCGAATATTTGAAGCGCAATGCCGAAAATTCGAGCTGGGCGTGGATTCGCATCTGCCTCGGCAGTGGAGGCAACGTATATCTCGGCTGGCAGGGGATCATGCACGCGCTTAAGACCGGCGAGCCAGGTTTCGAATTCATTGCGGGCCTTCCAGGGTGGGAATGGATGAAGCAAAACCCCGAAATGGGCTCGGCCTTTAACCGGGCAATGCGTGATCTGAGTAATTCGATCAGTCCTGCGGTCGCCGCCGCCTATGACTGGAGTCGCTTCCCGGTGATCGCCGATATAGGCGGCGGAGTCGGGGCGCAGCTCGTCGCCATCCTCGATGCGCATCCATCTTGCCGGGGTGTGGTGTTCGACCAGCCGCAGGTCATCGCCGAGGCGATACCGCACGATCGCTTGGAAGGCGTCGGCGGCGATTTCTTCAATGACATTCCCGTTAACGCCGACGCCTACATCATGCGCTGGATACTGCACGACTGGAACGACGAGGAATGCCTACACATCCTCGCCAACGTCAAACGCGCAGCCGGCCCCGGCGCCCGTGTCGTGGCAATCGATTCAGTTATTCCCGAGGGGTCCGGGCCCGACATGGGCAAATGGATGGACCTCAACATGATGGTCAATATTTCTGGTCGGGAAAGAACCGCAGCGGAATTCAAATCTCTGTTCGAACGGGCTGGCTTTGAAGTGGATGAGATCGTTCAGACCGCTTCGCCGCTTGGGCTCGTCGTGTCGAAACCGCTCTCTTAGTCGGCGAGTAACTTGCCCCTTCCAAGCATTTCTTGTGGCTGCAATCGGGTCGTTAGCGGCCGGTCCGGTTTCGGGCCACACGGATAGCCAGCAGCTATCGTGACGCTGGGGGCCTCAGGCGCCGGACAGCGTGTCCGTTATTGTGGTGAAGGTTTCGACTAGTGAAAGCCCAAGAGATTGGAGCGCGATTATTGCCGAGATGGAGACCAAGGCGGCAATAAGTCCATATTCGATGGCGGTAGCTCCATCGTCGTTCTCGAGAATGCGCTGCAACATCCATGAATCTCCGTTTTCGTCGCGCGTTTCGAGGAGATGGTGGGCCACGCAGGGTTAGAAAGCGCCTAGCTTATATCGTTAGGAAAAATGGCTAACGGAATTGCACCATCGCCGGGATCGGCAGATCCAATCCTCAACAGGACGCGCTCTCGGAGCGCTTTCTCTCCAAATCTAACCGTGTCCGCATGATGTCTATGAAACAGGCTGAAAGGGCGAAGAGGTTCTCTCCGCCCTTCTCATTCCTTGCCGATCGGCTTCGGATCTAGCGACGGCTGTTGCCGACATCGGTGCGGACGGCGACGACCATGCGGTCTGTCGAGTTGGAAGCCAATACCGTCATCGCTTCGTCGATGGCTGTATCGACGCACGTACGAAGATCATTTGCTTCCTGCATGGAAAGGCGGTGCGTGTTGTAGCCGCAGACGCGCTTGGCCGCCGTACGGACACGCTGCTCCATGGCGCGCTGCCCCTGGGCATTTGCGAGGTTGAGGTCCGCATAGCTTACTTCAACCGAATTTGAACCGTTCTCGCGGACGATCAGTTCCTGTGCGACTGCAGTGGTGGGTATGCCGAGAGCAACGACGAGCGTTGCGGCGATGATGCCTTTGTTAGCCTTATGCATTTAATTTCTCCCAAGGTGGTTGGCGGTTCGATCCGCGGAGCCCCTTGATCGGAGAACTGGCTTCGAAAATCCTGATTACAGGCGGATATTTTCCCGAGGAAAACCTGATGAAAACATGATGGCTTGCGAGTGCCGTCCCTGGCTTCGGGGGGCTACCGCCGCCCACGTTTCCTTGCACCTTTCCAGGATTTCCGCCGTGCCGATGCCGATGCGCCGTCGGTAGATTTCGGGAAACTTTATGAGCAGCATGTTCCAGTTCTGCAGCGAATACTGCGGACACACTTCCAGTGCACCTGCGAGCGCGGCGCGGGCCTCATCGAAGCGGTTCAGGAGAATGTATGCAGTCGCCAACAGTACGTAGGGCAGCTGATAGTTGGGGTTCCGATCGATGGCTTGCCAGTAGGCTTCCACTGCTTCCTCGACACGGTCCGCAGCGAGAAGACCGTTTCCGCGATACATGGCCCACACCGAGTAGCGCGGATGGTGCGGCGCGCGCTTTTCAGCTGTGCGGACCATTTCGATCCCCGCCTGGTGGTCTCCTGTGATGCCGACCTGGAACCCAAGGACAGCGAGTGTGTGCGGATTGTTTGGATTGCTAGCGAGCGAGCGCCGGAGGAACTGGAGCGCCCGCTCGTCCTCCCTCTTCATGAATGCTGAGATTCCAGCCGCTGCCTGAACGTCGGGGTCCAGCGGTGCGATCTTGAGGGCGTGCTTCGTGTGCAGCGCTGCCTTTTCGAGATCTTCGGCGGGCGCCGGGCTCCATCCACTCACGATGTTCTGGGTCAACTGCATGGCAAGCGATGCATGTGCGAATGCGTTGTCCGGTTCGCGCTCGATCAGGTGGTCGAGGTGATCGATGATCTCGCGGGCGCGCTGGGACGAATAGGCTGTTCGGAGCATCTCCGTCGAACAGACCGCTGCATAGGCGTCCACCTCGTCCGGGTCGCGAGTGTGCGCCAGGGATGCTTCCGATATCTGTATTTCGCTGACGATCGGGGTGGAGAGGTCGAGAATGAAGCTGTCGAGGTTGGCGAGGAAGCGCGCGGTCTGCTCTGCAAGCTTCCACGAAAGTATGTGCCGATTGGCAATGGTATCGATGAGTTCGATCCTCAGCGTCAGTTGGTCCCCGTCGGAAAGGATGGATCCGGATACGAGATAATGGACATTCAGCAGGCGCCCCAACTCACCCGCCCCCAGTTGGTCTAACTGATCTTTCGAACAGCCCGAATAGGCGGCCACCCGCAGGTGCGGCGTGCGCGAGAGCATCTGGACGAGGTCATGCCCGATATTCTCGGCAAGCGAGTGTTCCGCCGATCCGCCGGAGCATCGCAAGGGAACGACAGCGACCGAATAGCTGAGCGGTATTTCCTGCGCTGCCGTCTCCGCGCCGGCCATCTCGATCTGCGCCTTCCCCGCATGAGCCTTTGCATCCTGACTGCGAAGACCCTTCACGGGCTGCTTCAGCCGGTAGCCGCGCTTCGGGATGGTTTCGATGTATGGTTCTTTTGCCCCGGCGATCTTGAAGGTCTTGCGGAGATGGGAGATGGCTCGGGTCAGGCTTTCGTCGCCCCCGAACTGGTCGCCCCAGTGCTGATCTAGCAGTTCGCTGCGGGTGACAACCTCGCCCTCTCGCTCCGCCAGGGTGCACAGCACGTCCATTATTCTGGGTTCAACCCGGAAGCGATCGGAGCCGTCACTTATGAGATTGCGGGACGGCTCGATCTGAAACGTGCCGAGCCGGTAGGCCGAACATTCGCTGCCCCCGTTATGTGTCAACCTATCTCCCCTCAACACTCTCTCCGCAATAAATCGTTATTTTACTGCGATTACTTGCCGTTTTCAGCTCTTCCGAAGAGGATTGAAAACAGCCGGTAAGACGAAAAAGAATGGTTAACAATTTATGCCTGAAATGCGCCCGAAGGACAAGCTGCCTTGATTGATATATTGCTTCGCCGATGATCGCGGGTTGCGAACTCCCGACCACTTATTTTTGAGGTTTGGCTGGAAGGCGGCGCGTCACCGCGATGCTGATTAGAACCGCAAGGCAAATGCCAGTTCGACCGAGCGAGGGCGGTTGAGAGCCCCATTGGGAAGCCCGAAGAAGGCCGTGATCTGGGTGAAGGCGCGGCTATCGGTCAGGTTGCGTCCCAGCAGGGCGATTTCCCATCCATCCTCGGGGTCTTCCACGGCCAGTCGCAAGTCGATCTCGTGCCAGGCCTCTCCACGAAACGTGGTGCTTTGCTGATTTGTCTCGAGGAAATACACGCCCCCCTGGTATCTGGCTGCAAGCTGCGCGCTCGCCTGCAGGTCACCGACGGCCCATTGGTATTCACCGGCGGCATAGAATTGCAGGTGTGGTGCGCGTGTCAGATCGTTTCCGCTGACGTCGATCTGCGTTACCGGCGGCGCGGTGCCAAAAACAAAGCTGTCGTTCCTGAGCGCGCTCAGACGCCCCTCGCGGATCGAAGTGTCGAGCAGGCCAAGGCTGGCATCGAAGTTCAGCCCACGTAAGGGCACCGCACGCAAATCCATTTCCAGTCCCTGCGATCTGGCACGGGCGAGGGTTTCGATCCCCACTCCTCCCGTCGGCACCGGGGTACGCACCTGCATGTTGCGATAGGCGTACCGAAACGCCGTGAGATCGACCTGCAACCAGGGGACAACCTGGGTCTTTAGACCAATCTCGAAGGCATCGTTGCGTTCGGAAGCGAACTCGGGATCGATCCCGCGAAAGGCATTGAAACCGCCGGACTTGAAACCGCTGTTGTAACTCACGAAGCCGTGAAGCCCTTCGGCAGGCTCCCAGTCGAGAACGAGCCGGTGAGAGAGGTTTGTCTCGTCACGCGATCGATCGAGATCGGGCGCGCGCACCAGAAGCTGGCGGGCAGCGAAGAAAGTGTCTCCCGGGGGATCGAAGGCATTGATCTGCTCGACCGTGAGGCTGTTGAGGAAATGCTTCCGCTCGTTCGTGTACCTCAGGCCACCCGAAAGGCTGAGCGCATCGGTGAGCCTGAATGTCAGATCGAAAAAGCCGGCCAGGCTCCTGGTCTTCTGACTGGTGCGGAACGTGGCGACGGTCCCGCCGCCTCCCGGCCCGGCCAGCCTGTTGTTGATCGCCACCTCGGCGCGGTTGGTTTCCTGGAAATAGAAACCTCCCAGCATCCAGCTGAACCGACCTGACGGTCCTGAGGCCAGACGCAGTTCCTGGCTGAACTGGCTGTCGCGCAGCACCGCTGCATTGTCGCCGACATTTTCTATCTCGCCCTGGACGAACGCAGGCTCGGGCGGGTCGATTGCCGTTCCATCGGAATCCTGCGCCCCCGACAGTCGCCAGTTTCTGTAATTCGTTATCGAGACGAGAGTCTGGTCCCCCAGTTCCAACTCGCCGCGAGCGGTGAGGCTGTTTCCGCGAAGCTCGCTGTATGTCGGGCGGTTGAGAGCATAACGACTTGCTTCCACGACATCCTGCAAATCCTGCCTCGGTACGAACGGGTAGACCACGTTTCCGCCGAGCACCCCGGTATTCTCGTCGCTGACATCGGAGAGATCAGCAATCGCGATGGTCCCCGGTTCATTTCTTGACCGGCTGATTTCGCCGATCAGATCGAGCCGGATACCGGCGTCGGGCGCGAACCGCAGAAACATCCGGCCCCGAGCGTCCCGCCCCCCGTTCAGCCTGTCCCCGGCGACATTGGTGCCGAAGCCTTCGCGCAGCGATCCGCTGGCCGCCAGTCTGACAAGGATGCGCGCTTCATCGTCAAGCGGCCCCGATACCGCCCCCTGCAGGCGGAATGACTCGATGGAAGACGCAGACGCACGCACGAAGCCGGACAGGTTCTCCGTCGGCTCTGCGGTATGGATCATCACCGCGCCGGCCGTGGAGTTGCGACCGAACAGTACGCCCTGTGGTCCACGCAAGACCTCGATCCGGTCGATGTCGAAGAGGTCGACGGTCGACATACGAAGCCGGGCCACGAAGGCCCCGTCCTGGTAGACGGCGACCGGCTCGTCCGCGAAGATGTTTCCGCCGCCGTTCGCCCCGCCCACGCCGCGAATTGAAAGCGGCGCGAAGCCATAATTGACCGAATTCGTAACAACCAGACCCGGCGTGCGGGCAGCCAGGTCCTGCAGGCTGTACACTCCAGATTGCACAAGCTCGTCGCCATTCAAGACGCTCATCGCGATCGGCACGTCCTGCAAGCGTTCTTCGCGATGTTGTGCCGTGACGATGATCTCCCGGATGGGCTCGCTCTCATCGATCTGGGCAAAGGCGGGCGCGGCGCAAACCAGCGCGCTTCCGCAGATTGGCATGACGACACACAGCTCGCGCAGCCGCGATTTCATGCGCAACAGCACTTCAGTCGAATTGGAAGACCCTCGCAATCCCACGTGGCAAACCGTCGAACCCATATGGCAGCTTGGCCGCGATATCCTTAGTCCGGACAGGCTGTGACCGTGCATGTATTTGCCCCAAGGAAAACTCATCCCGACAATTTCAGCGACGAAACAGGCAAATTCTAAGTTATTGTTATAACTTGCGCATCAGACTTGAAATTTTTGCAACATTATGTTGATCCGCATTGTGCGTCAACCGCGTGACGATCTTTGCCAGAATGACATCGAAAAGTGTTCGCTTCGGGATGGAACTGACATTCCTGGTGCGCGAAGAAGAGAGCGTTAGACGCTGGTTCTCTCAGCGTCCGGAACCGGGTTGTTAGCTGACGAACTGCTTCCGGCTGGTAATGCAGCGAAACAAACCGTCAGCTCTCAGGATGGTAGTTGGGCGCGATAAGGGGCTGATCTTGGGTGGAAAGGGGACAACCTACGGGCGAATTAGCAGAGGACTCGCCAAGCGGTTCGATTGGCTAGAATGACTCTATTACTAACCGGCGGAGAGGCCCACCGCTTGAGGCTCTTAGAAAGAAGCCCGCTCTTGTGCTATCGGGTAGGAGACGGCCGAACGTCATCCCCTATACCCAGCCCCGAAAAAATGTGCCTCAATCCTCAGGCGAAACCAGCAGTCGATTGTTGAGCGGCTGAGTGGAACGCGCCGTCATACTGAGCGCAGCCTCGAAAGCTGCGATTTGTTCCGCGCTGGCTTCCACAGTGTCTTCCACCACATGCCAGTTCACGTTCTCGCTGCAAGGCGGCGTCGTGAGCGAACCCATGTAGCGCCAGACATTCAAGTCCTCGGGAACAAGCTCAGCCAAGTCGATCGAGATGTTCGAACCATCGCCTGAAGGCATTGCATCAATGATGGCCTGCAACCCCTCATTCTCGCCGCCCTCCTCGAACATCAGGCCAAGCACCCCGAGGCTGCCATCTCGTGTCGCATGAACGAAATGCGCGGTGAGCGGATAGCGCTCTCCATCGATCATGTGTTCGGATGGCGTGTGAAAATGGACCTGTATCAGATTAAATAGCCGGTCGCCGGAGATCATCCCCTGACCTATTGGAGCGTCGACCTGAACCTTGTATTCGCCAAGACGCAAGGTTCCGTCAGTCATGCCGTAATCCGCCGCCAACCTTATCTCACCAACAGCATTGGCTTCAGAAAGGTCGATGGGCGACTGCATCAACCCAGCATCGCAGGTGCCGTAATCAGTTCCGACCTGCGACCAGTTTTCCGGCCGCTCGGCATCTGTGTATTCCCATACCTGAGCGTTCGAAGCGGTCGGCATAAGGAATGCCGTGGCGATAGTTAGGCTTGCAGCAAGAGGCGACTTCTGCATTCGCATAATGTGTCTCCCAATTTGGCTGTCCAGATAGAGCAAGAGGTGGCGCAACGAAGCACTGGCATTGCGCGTCGCCCTACGACAACGCATTGTCGTATCATCCTATTTTCAATGCGAGTGAACGGCGATTGTTCCGCCGCGCAATCATGAGAATGCACCGCCAATAGGTCAAAGCGATATGATCTCCGAAGTCCGCAAACGGGTCGTGAGCGGCTAGTCCGCTCTTGGCAGTCGTGAGTTTGATCCAGCGCAATGACCGCACCGCCCTCGCGGCGCAACTTTGATATGGATTGGGGGCAGGAAAGGGGTCAAACATGATCGATATAGAAACTACGCATCCCGGGATCGTCGTCCTTCGACCTGAAGGCGGACTGTCGGAGCAGGATTTTGCAGACCTCGCCGAGGCGATCGACACACATATCAACGAGACTGACACAGTCCCCAATCTCGTGATCAGGGTCGACAAGCTGCCGCATTGGGAAAGTCTCAGCGCGGTGTCGCGCCATTTTCACTTCGTTAAAACCCACGGCAAAATCGTGCGCAAGGTCGCGGTAGTCGGCGACTCGCCCCTGTTGAAACTTGGTCCCGAAGTGGCCGGTCATTTCGTCAAGGCGAGCGTCCGGCACTTCCCGGCGAACAAATTCGAAGACGCGAAAGCCTGGGCGTTGGCCGAAGGCGACGATCCCGGTCGCTTCGAGGTGATGGAGGGGCTGCCGCGCGACGTCATCGCGGTGCGCGCCGTAGGTATCATCACCGCTGAAGACTATCGCGAGACGCTGCTCCCGCTGGTCGAAGAAAAGCTGAAGGAGCACGACACGCTCAAGCTACTTTTCGTGATGGGCGACGACTATGCGACATTCGCTGGCGACGCCGTTTGGGAAGACACCAAGTTCGACCTCAAGCATTTGCGTGACTTCTCCCGCATTGCGGTGGTGACCGATGTCGATTGGGTGACCAGAACGATGAAGATCTTCGCGCCGGTCTTGCCGTACACCCTCCAGGTCTTCCCAATGGCCGAGCTGGAGAAGGGGAAGAGCTGGATCAAGCGCTAGTCCGCAATCGGGGCGTTAGCCGACAGTCTGCATGAAAGCCGCCGACGAAAAATCGGCGCATCAAGCTCGCTGAAGGTCCCCTTGCACCGACTTGGCCGTGGCCTTGCTCACCAGCCAGATCGCCAGCCATGCGGCGACAAAGCCGGGGATGATCTCGTAGACGCCCGGTCCGCCCAGGAACTCGCCGTTCCAGCCCAGCGCGATCCACGCCATCACGACGCCCGCTCCCGTAATAAGGCCCGCAACCGCGCCGGCCCCGGTCATGCGCTTCCAGGTCAGCGAAAGGATGATCAGCGGGCCGAACGCCGCGCCGAAACCGGCCCAGGCATTGGCCACCAGCGCCAGCACGCCGCTATCGGGATCGCTGGCGATGGCGATTGCCGCGATGGACACGAGCAGCACGCATACGCGCCCCACGTTCACCATTTCCGTCTCGCTCGCCTGCTTGCGCAGGAACAGGCGGTAGAAATCCTCGGTGAGCGAGCTGGACGAGACCAGCAGCTGCGAGGAAATCGTGCTCATTATCGCGGCCAGCAGCGCCGCCAGCAGGAAGCCGGTAACGAAGGGGTGGAAAAGCGTGTTGGCGAGAAGGATGAAGATCGTTTCCGAGTTTTCCAGCGTCAGGCCGTTCATCTCCACGTGCGCGCGGCCTGCAAGGCCAACGCCCAGAGCGCCGATCAGCGCCACGAACATCCAGCTGAGACCGATGTTGCGCGCGGCGGGGATGCCACCTTCCTTCACCGCCATGAAGCGCACGATGATATGCGGCTGGCCGAAATAGCCCAGGCCCCACGCCACCGCCGACAGGAACCCGATCACGGTAAGCCCGCCGAACCAGCTGAGGAAATCGGGGTCTACCGCACACAGCGCTTCGCCCGTCGCACCCCAGCCATCGCCGAACAGCACCACCAGCGGCATCACTACCAGGGCCACCACCATGATACATCCCTGCACGAAGTCGGTCAGGCTGACGGCCAGGAAGCCGCCCACCATGGTGTATGCCAGCACGACCAGCGCGGTGAGCAGGACGCCCGCCATGTAGGGACTGAAGCCCATCACGGGGGTATCGATGAAGGTGCTCTCGAACAGCAGCCCGCCGCCGACCAGACCCGCTGCCGAATAGACGGCAAAGAAGATCACGATGATGACGGCCGATACCACGCGCAGGGCGATGGCCTTGTCCGGAAAGCGGTTGGCGAGGAATTGCGGGATCGTCAGCGCATTACCGTAATCCACGGTCTGTTGCCGCAGGCGCGGGGCGACGATGAACCAGTTGGCCACCGCACCCACGAACAGGCCGATGCCGATCCACGCCTCGACCAGGCCGGACAGGTACAGCGCGCCCGGCAAGCCGAGTAGCAACCAACCCGACATGTCGGAAGCGCCGGCGGACAGGGCGGCAACGGCCGGAGGCAGGTCGCGCCCGCCCAGCAGATAGCCTTCGCTGTCTTCGGTCGATTTCTTCCAAGCATAAAGGCCGATGCCGAGCATCAGGATGAAATAGAGGGCGAGTGCAATCAGTGTCGGTGTCTGCATGAACGCCATGCATACAGCCCGCGCCGCGTATGTCACCCGTTGCGGCGAAACTAGCCACACCGTTTCCCGCTGACGCGCTGCAGAGCAATATATCGTTTGAAGGTTGCGGGTCTTTTGTCGATAGTGTCGCGCAATGCATGGTGCCGAAGCTATTTCGCCAATAATGAAGGACGCGCTGGTTATCCTGGGCGCGGCCGGAATTGTCATACCCCTGTTCGCCCGGTTCCGGGTGACGCCGATCATCGGCTTCATTCTGGTCGGCCTGCTGGTCGGCCCCTACGGCCTTGGCCGGATGGTGATGGAGTACGATTGGCTCACCCACATCACCATTACCGATACGGAGCGGCTCGAACCGTTTGCCGAGTTCGGCATCATCCTGCTGCTGTTCGCGATCGGGCTGGAACTGAGCTTCAACAGGCTCTGGCAACTGCGAAAGCTGGTCTTCGGCCTTGGGGCGCTGGAACTGCTCGTCATCGGCACGATGCTGGCCTCGATCCTTTCCATGATGGGCCAGTACTGGACGGGGGCCATGGCGCTCGGCCTCGCCCTCGCCTTCTCTTCCACCGCTCTCGTGCTGCCCATTTCGGGCACGAACACGCCCGTGGGCCGGGCCGCGCTGTCGATGCTGCTGTTCGAGGACATCATGATCGTGCCGGTCATCTTCCTGCTCGGCGCGCTCGCGCCGTTCGCCCAGGAAGAAGGGATGACGGGGCTTATCGACACCCTGTGGCAAGGGCTGCTGGTGGTGTTCGTGATGATGGTTGCAGGTCGCCTGCTGCTGCCCCGCCTGTTTGCCCAGGCCGCGCGCACGAAGAGCCCCGAACTTTTCCTGGCCGCCAGCCTGCTGGTCGTGATCGGAGCAAGCCTCGCAACTGCCTTCGTCGGTCTCTCGCCGATCGTGGGCGCCCTGATCGCCGGATTGCTGATCGCGGAAACCGAATACCACACCGAAGTCGAGGGGATCATGGAGCCGTTCAAGGGCCTTGCCCTCGGCATCTTCCTGATCACGGTGGGCATGAGCATCGATCTGTCGACCATCTGGGAAAATCTCTGGCTGATCCTCGGGGCGGTGGTCGGCGTCCTGACGCTGAAGGCCGTCGTCACAGGCGTGCTGCTGCGCCTGATGGGCGCGCGCCGCAGCACGGCGACCGAAACCGGCATCCTGATGGCCAGCCCGTCGGAAACGACCCTCATCGTGCTGGCGGCGGCAACCAACGCGCTGCTTATCCAGCCCGGGACCGCCCAGTTCTGGCAGATCGTCACCGCCATCGGCCTTACCATCACGCCCCTGCTGGCGCTGCTGGGTCGCCTCGTGGCGCGCCGCGTGGAGCCTGCCCCGTCGCTCGACGAGGTCGACGGCGACGCCGAGACCCCGCGCGTCATCATCGTGGGCTTCGGTCGCGTCGGCCGGCTCGTGGCGCAGATGCTGGACAAGCACGACAAGGCCTATGTGGGGGTCGATTCCGATGCTGACCTGATCGAACAGGCCCGCAGGGATGGCTATTACGCCGTCTTCGGCAATGCGATGCGCTCCGATTCCCTGGATCATCTGGGAATCGAAAAGGCACCCGCCGTCATCCTGACCATGGACGAGCACGTCCTTGCCCAGCGACTGACGAAAAAGCTGCGCGCTTCCTATCCGGAGCTCCCCATCATCGCGCGTGCCCGCGACAGCTTCCACGCAGCCGAACTCTATCGCAGCGGAGCCTCCACGGCCGTGCCGGAGACGCTGGAGAGTTCGCTGCAGCTATCCGAAGCGGTCCTGGTGGACCTGGGCGTGGCCATGGGGCCGGTTATCGCCTCCATTCACGAAAAGCGGGACGAGTTCCGCGAACAGATTCGCGAGGAAGGCGCGCTCGAGAGCAAGCCCAAATTGCGCACCAGCACGGCGGAAGGTTGAATTTTCTCGGAAATTCAACCGGGTTGGCGCGTTGGTGGGGAAAGGAGAATTTTCCCATGAGCGAACAGAAAGATCCCACCAAGCCGGTTTCGAACGACGAGAAGTTCAAGCCCAAGAACGTGGCCGGCGACGACGCGCACGGTCGCCTCGAGCGGAACATGAAGGACGTACCGCGAGGTAGCGATGGCGACCGTCGCCGCGCTGCCCAGAACCGGACGGACTGACCGTCAGACTGCCTCGGTCGCCAGTGCCTCGCGCACGGCGGCCAGGGCGGCATCGGCCTTGTCGCCGTCGGGCCCACCGCCCTGCGCCATGTCCGAGCGACCGCCTCCGCCCTTGCCTCCCAGAGCTTCAACGCCGACACGCACTAGACTGACCGCGTCGATGCGGTCCGTCAGGTCGTCGGTAACGCCCACAGCAAATGCTGCCTTGCCATCATTGACCGCGCAGATCGCGGCAACGCCGGAACCCATGCGAGACTTCGCCTCGTCGAGCAGGCCGCGCAGCTCCTTGGGGTTCATGCCCTGCAGCACCTGGCCGGTAAACTTGACGCCGGCGATGTCCTCCGCCTCCTGAGGAGCGGATCCTCCACCTCCACCAAGCGCAATCTGCTTTCTTGCCTCGGCAAGCTCGCGTTCCAGTGCCTTGCGTTCGTCGACGAGGGCCGCGACGCGCGCTTCGACTTCGTCTGGGGCAGTCTTCAATGTCGCCGCGACCGACTTCAGGGTTTCTTCGCGGCTGACGACCCATCTGCGGGCAGCCTCCCCCGTCAGCGCTTCGATGCGACGCACGCCGGATGACACAGCGCTTTCCGAGATGATGCGGAACAATCCGATGTCGCCGGTGGCGCGCACGTGCGTGCCGCCGCACAGCTCGACGGAGTAGTTGCGGCCCGACCCGTTCCAGTCCGGGCGTCCGATGGAAAGGACTCGTACTTCCTCGCCGTATTTCTCGCCGAACAGCGCCATCGCGCCCGCGTCGATCGCCTCGTCCGGGCTCATCAGCTGGGTTCGGACCTCGTCGTTTGCGCGGATTTCCGCATTCACCTCGGCCTCGACCGCAGCGATTTCGCCTGCGGTCATGGGCTTGGGATGAGAGAAGTCGAACCGGAACCGGTCTTCCGACACCAGCGAGCCCTTCTGGGTCACGTGATCGCCAAGGTGATTGCGCAAGGCAGCGTGCACGAGGTGGGTGGCCGAGTGGTTGGCGCGGATCCTGTCACGCCGTTCGGCGTCGATCGCCAGATGCACGGTGTCGCCCACCGCAACCGTGCCGGCCTTGATGGTCCCGTGATGCGCGTGCAGGCGACCAAGCGGCTTCGAGGTATCCGAAACGGCGATTTCCAGGCGATGGTCGCCGGTAATCGTGCCCGCATCGCCGGTCTGCCCGCCGCTCTCGCCGTAGAACGGCGTCTGATTGGTCAGCACGATGACGTCCTGGCCGCTGTCGGCGCGCTTCACTTCCTTGTCGTCCACGATCAGCGCGACGACGCGTCCTTCGCCTTCGGTGGAGGAATAGCCGGTAAACTCCGTCGCACCCTCGCGCTCGGCGATGTCGAACCAATGTTCGCTGTCGGCTGCGGCGCCGGAGCCTTTCCACGCCGCGCGGGCCGCGGCCTTTTGCCGGGCCATGGCGGCGTCGAACCCTTCGCGGTCTACGCCGATGCCGCGGGAGCGCAGCGCATCTTCGGTAAGATCGTAGGGGAAACCGTAGGTATCGTAGAGCTTGAAGGCGGTCTCTCCAGGCAGGCGATCGCCCTCGCCCAGCGATCCGGTTTCCTCGTCGAGCAGGCGCAGGCCCTTTTCAAGGGTCTGACGGAAGCGGCTTTCCTCGCGCTCGAGCACTTCGGTGATCAGCGCCTGACCGCGGCCGAGGTCGGGATAGGCCTGTCCCATCTCGCCGATCAGCGTCGGCACCAGGCGATGCATCAGCGGCTTGTCCGCGCCAAGCAAGTGGGCATGGCGCATCGCGCGGCGCATGATGCGGCGCAGGACATAGCCGCGCCCTTCGTTCGACGGCAGAACGCCATCCGCGATCAGGAAGCTGGTCGAGCGCAGGTGATCGGCAATCACGCGGTGGCTGGCGAGCGCATCGCCCTCCGCCCGCGCGCCTGACAGTTCCTCGCTCGCGGCGATGATGGTCTTGAATGTGTCCGTATCGAAGACGTTGTGAACGCCCTGCAGCACGGTGGAAATGCGCTCCAGGCCCATGCCTGTATCGATGCTGGGGCGCGGCAAGTCGCCCGTGATCTCGTCAGCCTCCTGCAGGTGCTGCATGAAGACGAGGTTCCAGATCTCGACGAAGCGGTCTCCGTCCTCCTCGGGCGAACCGGGAGGGCCGCCGGGCACGTCCGGCCCGTGATCCCAGAAGATTTCCGAGCACGGCCCGCAGGGCCCGTCCGCGCCCATGGCCCAGAAGTTGTCTTTCGTGGCGATGCGAATGATGCGATCGTCGGGCAGGCCGGCGATCCGCTTCCACAGGTCATGAGCTTCGTCGTCGGTGTGATAGACGGTGACGGTCAGCCGGTCGGCGGCCAGCCCCAGTTCCTTGGTGACCATGGTCCACGCCAGCTCGATGGCGCGTTCCTTGAAATAGTCGCCGAAGCTGAAATTCCCGAGCATCTCGAAGAACGTCAGGTGCCGCGCGGTGTAGCCGACATTGTCGAGGTCATTGTGCTTGCCGCCGGCGCGAACGCACTTCTGACTGCTGGTAGCGCGAGGCGCCGGCGGCGTCTCCACACCAGTGAACATGTTCTTGAACGGAACCATGCCCGCGTTGACGAACATCAGCGAGGGATCGTTGTAGGGCACCAGCGGCGCAGAGGGCACGATCTTGTGATCGTGCTCGGCAAAGAAATCGAGGAAGGTGCGACGGATGTCGTTGGTCGAGGTCATGCTTGGCGAATTAGGGTGAGAACAGCGCCCCGGCAAGCCGCGAAAGGCGACTAATCGCGCCTCTTTGCCGAAACGATCCAGGCGGCAGCGGGCATCGACACGATCCCGTCCCGGCAGTTGCGTTCACAAAGCGAGCGAACCCGGGCGAAAAATCTTGTCCGCGCGTCGGGGTCCATCTCCGAGGCTGCACGCGCGGCAGGGCCGATCAGGGAGAAGTAGGTGACGGCGTCTTCCACCGGATCCTCTCCCGCCCCCGCGATCATGGGAAAGTCGTACTTTTCGAACCCGATGTCGGTCCATCCGCCCGCGCGCAGGATCGTTCGGACGTGTTCCGGGTCAGCGAGCGCGAATGGGCCGGGGGCACCCGGCTCCGCGGGCTGCGGGGCCGCGGGCAGGAGGCGCATGACCTCGGTAAAGAAGGGATTCTCCGAAACCTCCCGGAAGCAGGAGAACAATAGCGATGCACCGGAGCTCGCTTGGCTTGCGAGATTGGCGAAGGCGGCAGGGGGATCGGCGAAGAACATCACGCCATGGCGCGAGACGAGCATGTCGGGTGCCCTATGTTCCCGGCACTGCCACTCGGCGGCATCGGCCAGTTCGAACTCCACGTTGCCAAGGTTGGCGTTGCGCTCGCGCGCCGCAGCGATGAGGGGCGGCGAAACATCGACGCCGATGACCGCCACCTGCGGGCGACCGCGACCGATGGCGAGCGAGAGTTCGCCTGCGCCGCAGCCGATGTCGAGCACGCGGGAGAAGTCGAATTCGCGCGTTCGCTGAAGGAGGCGCTCGGTCAGGTGCGTGAAGCTTCGATCCGTGCGCTGCCACTGCGCGGCCCATGTTTCGCCGCTGCTGCCCTGCCATTCGCTCTTGTCGACCATCGTGACCCTTCCCCTGATGCAGCATCACTATCCAGCAGGAAGGCGCGAGACAAGCTGCCGGACGCGAAGAAGCCGGCGGTGATGGCTGAGGGCCATCTGGCGCCGGCTCCGGTTTCGCAAGGCTTTGGGGACCGATGGCGTTCCTGCTAATGTGGAACACCTGGAACACGGTCCTGCAGAGAAATTGCTCCGCGGCCTTCTTGAGGGATCAGTCTTCGGGTTCCGCGTCCGGGCCCGTCATCATCTCCTCGGCGACTTCGTCGGTTTTGCCGCGAATTGCAGCCTCCAACTTGTCGCAAACTTCGGGGTTTTCCTTGAGGAAGGTCTTGGCGTTCTCGCGCCCCTGGCCGATCCGCACGCTGTCGTAGCTGAACCAGGAACCGCTCTTCTCGACGATGCCGGCCTTCACGCCGAGATCGAGGATCTCGCCGATCTTGGAAATGCCCTCGCCATACATGATGTCGAACTCGACCTGCTTGAACGGCGGGGCGACCTTGTTCTTCACCACCTTCACGCGCGTGGTGTTGCCCACGACCTCGTCCCGGTCCTTGATCTGGCCGGTGCGACGGATGTCGAGACGAACCGAGGCGTAGAACTTGAGCGCGTTGCCGCCGGTCGTGGTCTCGGGGTTGCCGTACATCACGCCGATCTTCATGCGCAGCTGGTTGATGAAGATCACCATGCACTTGGAGCGGTTGATGGAGCCGGTCAGCTTGCGCAGCGACTGGCTCATCAGGCGGGCCTGAAGGCCGACGTGGCTGTCGCCCATCTCGCCCTCGATCTCGGCACGCGGCACCAGCGCGGCGACCGAGTCGACCACCAGAATATCGATGGCATTGGAGCGCACCAGCGTATCGGTGATTTCCAGCGCCTGCTCGCCCGTATCGGGCTGCGAGACGATCAGCTCGTCGATATCCACGCCCAGCTTCTTGGCATAGACCGGATCGAGTGCGTGTTCGGCATCGACGAAGGCTGCGGTGCCGCCCGCCTTCTGCGCCTCTGCAATGGCGTGGAGCGCAAGCGTGGTCTTGCCCGAGCTTTCCGGACCGTAGACCTCGATCACGCGGCCCTTGGGCAGGCCGCCCACGCCCAGCGCGATGTCGAGCCCGAGCGAGCCGGTGGAAATCGATTCCACCTGCATGGCTTCCTTCTGGCCCAGCTTCATCGCCGATCCCTTGCCGAAGGCACGATCGATCTGAGACAATGCGGCGTCGAGCGCCTTCTGACGGTCCACCTTGGATTCCTTTTCAACAAGCTTCAAATTCGCACCTGCCATGACATGGCCTCCGTCAGCTTTCTAGGGTCGTGTTCAACTCTTCAACAGCAGCAGGTGTACGCACTTTGTTCCGCAAGAACAAGAGTGGAACGAAATTTTTGTTGGAAATGTCTCCGCGCCTGCGAATTCGGGCGCTTGCGGCGGCCTCCCGATACTCAGGAAATGACCGGCGCGACGTCCCATTCCAGCCGCCGCACGCCATTTGGGGGCACGACCACCATCACGAACCTCTGCCCGTCGCGCACCTGTTCGCGCACGCCGCGAAAGCGCCATTGCGACGGCGCGCCGAGTTCCAGGCGGACGGAGACGGGGAATGGATTGGCGTTGGAAAGCTCCGCCTGCATCCGGGTCCAGGCCTTGCCTCTTTCGCGCGGATCCTGTCCGCCAGGCGCGTTGCAGCCGACGAAGACCTGTGCGCTGGAGCCGATCTGGAGTTCGACGTCCTGTCCCGATGCGTAATCGCGCAGCGATTCCTCGGCCACCAGCAGCTCGCCGCCCGGCCCTCTTTCGAACACGGTCACCGAGCCGGTCGGCAGGGCGACTCCCAGTCCGTGATCGGCATCGTTCACCGTTTCCAGCACCATGCCAGCGGGCACCGTCCGGGTGTCCCCCCACATGTGCGGCAGGCAGGAACCTTCGTAGACGAGCTCGCCTTCGACACCCTCCTCGCGCAGGAAGGCCACCTGCTTCAGCCCCTGCGCGTTCACGTCCACCGGCACGGGCACGCGGTAGAGCTTGAGGTCGCCCAGATCCTCTTCCCCAGCAACGACAGGGGCCGGAGGCGGCGGCGGGGGAGGCGGAGGTGCCATGGCCATCGATTCGCGGGCTACCCTCGATCCGGTCACCACGATCGCCTGATCGGCCATCATGTCCATTTCGTAATCGTCATAGACGGGTATCGGCGACCCGGCGGCCGTGCTGCCGATGGGGTAGCAGGTGATCCGCAACGGCCTGGCTCGCGGAGGCGAGGCCAGCTGTTCCAGGTCGCTGACGATGTTGAGCGTGCCCGCAACGGCCATCAGTTCGGCATCGGCAAAGCTCTGGCCGTTATCGTTCAGGATCGTCAGCCAGCTGGTGAGATCGAAGCGAACGTCGTCGCTGTCGCGCCCTTCGTGCATGGTGGCGACATAGCTGGCTTCCCAGTCGAAGCCCCAGGCGAGATAGGACAGGGTGACGGTGTACGTGCCGCCGCTTTCGTCGCGGGTATCGATGGAGAAGATCGGCCTGGCGGACAGTCCGTCGGGTACTTCGTCGAAGGTCAGCCTTTCCGGCAGGCCGGAACATCGCACCGCCTCGTATCCGTCCTGCGTCTGCAGTACCAGGCCGCCATCGGCACGTGTGCGCACGACGGCCTGCTCGCTCTCCGCATCTCCCGTCGCGGGATTGGTCCGGGTGATGGTGACGCGGTTGCCCAGCGTGCCGTCCACCAGCGCCGCCGGGCCGAGCAGGTCGGCGTTGCGGTTTTTCTCGATCGTTCCGCCGGGCAGGCCGGTGACAATGGCCGAAACGGCCACCATGCCTTCGGCCACGCCCTCGAACCGTATGCGGGATTCTCCCGGCGGCAGGGTGACGGTGCGGGTTTCCGAGATCATCGCGAAGCCGCGTGGCCAGTTGGCGTTCATCGCCCCGCCGAAGCGACGATTGGGATCGCGGTAGACGGTGACGGCGAGGCTCTCTGGCTCCGATGCCTCCACCACGGCGCGGTCCTGCGCGGCAGCGGGCAGCGACGAACCGAGCAGACCGCCCAGCAACGTCATCGCCAGGAGGCAGAGACGACGCGCCTCGCTCCGTTCGCGATGACGACGGAAGGGAACGGCCACCGCCCTTCCCCTCAGAACCGCGTCTCATAGGTTACGGTCACCACCCGCTCTCCGTTGGCGGGCACCGTCACGCGGTAGAGCCGGCGGTCGTAGGTTTCCTGCTCGCCGGGAATGGTCTCGTCCACGATGCGGTAATCGAGCGCGTTCCAGCCCCGGTTGAGACCGCGCTGGGTGAGTTCCACCACTACCGGCTCCGGCTTTGCGTTAGTGAGGGTGTAGCGCATGGTCGTGCGGTAATAGGTCACCGCGCGATCAACCTCGATGGTGCGTGCCAGTTCGCCATCCTCATAGACGCGGTAGCGCGCGCTGTTCTCGTATTCCCCCGCGGTGATCCGCTCGCGGCTGATCAGTTCGGCTTGGGTGAAGATGTCGAAGGCATCGCCCGTCCGCAGCGACAGGGTGCTGCCCATGGGCGTATGGCCGATGCCGTTCTCGCCGATGAATTGCGGATTGCCCTGCGCGTCGCGCTGGTAGAAGCGCACCGTGCCCGCGGGCAGCGCATCGCCCAGTCCGCCATCGCGGCTGGAATTGAAGCTGATGGCCGTGGCGACGGGGCTCGGGTCCTCCTGGTTGGTCAGCCAGCTGACCTCGGCGGAATAGATCCGACGCGCCGGCACCGCCTGCACGTCGAGGAAACTCACCTGCTTCGTCTGCGCGTTAGCGATCGTGGTGCGCCCCTCGATGGGGTAGAGGTAGAAATCGCCCAGCCGCTCTCTATCGGCCGTTTCCGTGCCCGGCTGCACGAGGTCGCGGCGGGGCGCGGTGTAGCTGCCGTTGTAGCCGCCCATGTTGGGGTTGCCCGCCACCAGCAGCGTATCGGCCTGGTGGAACGTGGTGCCGGTGTTGTTGGTCAGCGTCACCCAGCCCTGCATGTCCACGGTGCCTTGCGCCTCGTCGAACAGGGCGACGTAGTCGGCGGTCCAGCCAAGACCGGGGGTGAGATAGCGGATCGAGGCATCGCGCGTGCCGCTGCGACTGGATTCGAGCATGACCGACAGCGTCGGCCGGGCGCGCAGGTTGGGCGGCACCTCGTCGAATACCACGCGCACCGGCAGGCCGTCATCGCGCAGCACCTCGATCCGGTCGCCGATGCGCACGACGACGCCGCCGGCGGTCGAGAGCACCTCGGCCCGCTCGCGCGTCTCGGTGCCGGTGGCGGGGTTGGTGCGGATCAGGGTGACGGTGCGGCCGATGGCCTTTTCCATCAGCTTCGACGGCGTGAGCAGGTCGAAATCGAAGTTCTGTTCGACGATGGCGGTATCGGGCGCGTTGAAGCTGAGCGTGGCGGGGCGGATCTGCGCGGATACGTCGGGAAATTCGATACGGCTGGTGCCGCGCCGGATATCCAGCCGCCGCACGTCCTGCACAAGGGACTGGCCGTTCTGATAGATCGTGACGGCAACGTCGCCCTGCGCGGTTTCCGCATCCGGCAAGCCGGTCTGCTGCGCCATGGCGGGCAGCGCCAGCGCTCCCGTGGCCAGCAGCGTCGCGGCAATTCTTGCAATAGTCATGATAGGCTTCCCTCCCCCCAACGGCGGTGAACCGGGTGTTCCAATGTTATAAAGTATCACGACCTGTATCGGTGATGAATGTCCCCCAACCTGTCTGGCAGGTTAAATGCCCTTGCGTGGATTCGCCAGCACTTCGCCAACCTTGTCAGCAATTTGCCTCACGCTGAACGGCTTGGGAATGAAATGCATCGCCTCGATATCGATCTCGCTGCGTAGCTGGCTTTCGGCATAGCCGGACATGAAAAGCACCGGCAGGTCGGCGTGGATCTTGCGGATCTCGCGGGCCATGGCCGGTCCGTCCATGCTGGGCATCACCACGTCGGACACCACGAGGTCGAACTCGTGCTTTCCGCTCTTCACGATCTCCAGCCCCTCGTCCCCGTCGCTGGCGGTGACGATGGTGTAGCCCTGCCGCGCGAGCGCGCGTTCGGCCACGGCGCGGACCATGTCCTCGTCCTCCACCAGCAGGATGCAGCCGCCGCCCGACCATTCGCGGCCCTTCTCCTCAACCTCGGCGCGGGCCAGTTCCCCTTCGCTCACCTCGTGCACCGGCAGGTAGATGGTGAAGCGCGCGCCCTTCACGCTGCCGTCCGGCGCCTTGGCGTTGCCCGCGAAGATGAAGCCGCCCGACTGCTTGATGATGCCGTAGACGGTGGAGAGGCCGAGGCCGGTGCCCTTGCCCTGTTCCTTGGTGGTGAAGAACGGTTCGAAGATCTTGCCCAGCACGCTGGCCGGAATGCCGCCGCCGGTGTCCTCTGCCAGCAGCACGGTATAGGCGCCCGCGGGGATGATCTCGCTGCCCATGCGGCGGATATCCTTGGCCTCCACCCGGCGGGTGGCGAAAGTCAGCGTGCCCGAGGCGCCCTCCCCGCCGCCGTGCGACTGGATCGCGTCGCGCGCGTTGACGGCGAGGTTGATGATGACCTGTTCCAGCTGCCGCGGGTCGGCGCGGACGGGGCCGAGGTTGCGGTCGTGCCGCACCTTCAGGGTGATCTTGGCGCCCAGCAGCCGCTTCAGCAGCTGGCTGACCTCGCTCAGCACGTCGGGCAACTGCAGCACTTCGGGCTGAAGGGTCTGCTGGCGGCTGAAGGCCAGCAACTGGCGCGTGAGGCTGGCGGCCCGGTTCGAATTGGCCTTGATCTGCTGGATGTCGTCGTAGTCGCTGTCGCCCGGCGTGTGCCGCAGCAGCATGAGGTCGCAATAGCCGATGATGGCGGTCAGCACGTTGTTGAAGTCGTGCGCCACGCCGCCCGCCAGCTGGCCCACGGCCTGCATCTTGGTGGCCTGCGCGACCTGTCGCTTCAGCCGCGCTTCCTCCGTCGTGTCGGCCAGGCTGAGAAGCACGGCCGCTTCCCCCAGCCCGCGCACACCGGCGAGGCCCAGGCTGACGGGTTCGTCCGGCTCTCCGCGCAGCCGCACGGCGATATCGCCGCTGGAGGCCGGCCCCTGGCCGTGGCGACGAACGGCATCGGACATGGCCGTCTTGTCGCGCGGCACAACCAGGTCGGACGGATAGGGCGGCAGGTCCGCGCCAATGCCGGCGGCCCGGCGAAAGGCGGGGTTGGCGAACAGGAACTTGCCGTCGCGGTTGGTCGTGGCGAGGCCCAGCGGTAGCTGCTCCAGCAGGCTTTCCAGCTGCGCGGCCTGACCCTTGCTCTCACCGCCCCAGCCGCCAAGGCCGATACCACTGTCGAGCAGCAGCATGATCGACGGCGCTTCCGCCGCCGCCTTGCCGGGCACCAGCTCCGTGGCGGCGAGGTCGGGGTCGACCAGCGGCACCTGCACCAGCGTCTGCGGCGATCCCTTCTGGCCCTCGCGGGCGAAGAAGATCCGCTCGCGATCATCGGACCGCAGCAGGCGGACGAATTCCTGGCCCGACATGCTGGCGTTCTCGTCCCCGAGCGCGCGCCGTGCCAGGGCGGGATTGGCAGCGCGAACCATGCCGTCGGGAGATACGAGCGCGACCGCAATTCCCGCCGCGCCCAGCACGCGGCCGAACACGCCGGTGATGTAGCTGCCGATCCCGGCCAGCGGATTGCTGCGCGCGACGGGCGTGAACCGCCAGACGAGAAAGTCGTCGCTGCCGCCTGCGCGCACGGCGTCGGCCTGCCAGGCCTTGTCCTCGTCGGCGATGGTCACCGCTTCGCCGCCCTGCCCGTCGCGCCAGGCGGCACGGGCCAGGCGCGTAAGCTTTTCGGCGCTGGCGCCATCCACCGGCAGGCGGGGCGGCGCATTGCTGGATCCGAACCACAGTTCGAAGGTCGCGTTGGCGCAGACGAGCCGGTTGGCGCGGTCGGTGATGGCCACGGCCTGATCGGCCCGCTCGATCGCCGCCACGGTTACGGACCAGTCGGGCAGTTCGGGCTCCACCCGGTTTTCCGAGCCGGCGCGCGTGCGCCCTGCGGCAAAGGCGATCAGGCCCAGCACCACCAGCCCGCCGGCATAGGCGAGCGTGGCGGTGGAACTATCGGTGGCAAATTGCACAAGCGCTATGCTGGCGAGCACGGCGGCTGCCACGGCAATTCCATCGATCAGTCGAGGGGATTCCTGCGCTCTTACGATCTTCATCGGCGGGGCTTTAGCATCGGGCGAACACGCGCCCTAGATGGCAAATCGGGCAAATGCCCGAAACATTTCACTCTGCCGGCTGCGGCGTCTTGATCTTGGCCGGACGGCGCAGCCACCTGCGCGCGACCACGAATCGCCAGAAGAAACTGGCGACGAGGTAGCCGACGGCAGCGCCGACCACCGCAAGCACCACGAACCCGAAGGCGGCGACCCCGGCAATCTCGGCCCACTGGGCAAATTCCTGGAACCAGGTGCTCTGCACGTGCTCGGTGGCGGCACCCGTGGTGGCCGCGTCTATCTTGAGCACGAACTGGCCAAGCCGGTGCGCTGCCACGGCCCAGAAGGCGACTGTGAAGGGGTTGGTGATCAGCGTGGTGACGGCTGCCAGCGGAAGGTTGGCCCGCATCGGCAGGGCCAGCAGCACGGCAATGAAGGTCTGCCCCAGCGGAATGATGAAGGCGGCGAACACGCCCAGTGCAATGCCCCGCGGCACGCTGCGGCGGTTGAATCGCCAGAGTTCGGATCGCATGATGGTACCGGCGACCGGCGCGAGCCAGCGATTCTGCGCCATCTCGTCGCGCTTCGGCATTCTCGGCATCTGTGCCGCGAGCCACCGTTTCGCTTTCTCCATCATGGAATGCGGAATACTCCTTTGCGTCGCCTTTCATAGATGGTTTTAGCCGAAGCGAAGACAACCATCGCTTAACGGCAAAATGAAATATTCTGGATGGCCCGGTCCGTGCGATCGAGCGGGCACGCCGCGCGTGTCAGGATCGCTCCCGCAGCAGCCTGGCCTTGTCGCGTTTCCAGTCGCGATCCTTGATCGTCTGGCGCTTGTCGTGCGCCTGCTTGCCCTTGGCCAGCGCCAGTTCCACTTTGGCCCGACCCCGGCCGTTGAAGTAGACCGAAAGCGGCACCAGCGTCATGCCCTTGCGCTCCACGGCACCGAACAGGCGGTTGATCTCACGCTGGTGGAGCAGCAGCTTGCGCGGGCGCTTGGGCTCGTGATTGTTGCGGTTGCCGTGGCTGAATTCGGGAATGTTGGCATTGATCAGCCAGACCTGCCCGTCCTTCACCTCGGCATAGCTTTCCGCGATGGAGCCCTCCCCGCCGCGCAGCGCCTTCACCTCGGTACCCTGGAGCGCGAGGCCCGCCTCGAAGGTTTCCTCGATATGATAGTTGAACCGCGCCTTGCGATTCTCGGCGACGACCTTCTGCTTGTCGAACGTGGCGGGTTTGGGGCGAGCCATAAGGTGGCGGCATGTAGGCCGTGATGACCGGGATTGCAAAGGGCCACAGCGCGCACGCGCTTCAGAAATGCGCCTTGTCGCTCCGCTCGAGACAGGTGCCGAGAAACTTCAGGCTGCACGCGATGATCTCGCGTTCCGGCAGGCCGTTGGTAATCGCGTCTTCCCAGTGCCTGCCGCAATCGTTGGCGACCGCAAGGAACGTGGAGCCAAAGCGCAGCGCGCCGGTCGGCCCGACCACGCATAGTGCAATCGCCGCGCCGGTTTCGCGCAAGGCATGACGGGCGATCGGCAGGGCCAGCTGGGACGCATCGAGCGGGCTCTTCGGTCCATCGCCGACGATCCTTGCGATCGCCTCCTCGCAATTCAGGATAAAGGCGCCCGCGAACTGGCTGCGGCGGCGTTCGACCGAGGCGAGCTTGCCGGCAATCGAGCCGCCGAGGAAGCATTCCGCGCAGGCCACCTTCATGTCCAGGTTGTAGGCCCGCTCCATAACCTCCTGGGCGAGCATGGCCGGGTCATGCATTCCAGGGTCCAGAAGACTTGGTTCGTGCAACATCCCTCGCATCGCTCCTCAGGTGAACGACGCATCAGGCGGGACCTAGTTCCCTGATTACAAAGGGAAGTCGTCCTTCATATGTTAGCGCAAGTCCCGTGGCAGCGGCGGGTTGCCTAGAATATCGCTGAATCGCTGCCAGCGCGTGGCCATGTCCGCATCGCCCGCCTCTACCGCCGCACCGACGATTTCCTGTCCCAGGCCGTAATTTATCACGTAGCTGCGATAGGTATCCATGAAGCGAAGGCTCTGCTCGGCACGCTCACGGCTCAGAAGACGGTAGCGCATGGAAGCCTCGATCGTCTCCTCGCGGGTCATGGTGCCGTCGAGATAGCCGGCCGCAATCGTGTAGTACGCGCCAGAGAGGTCGTCCAAGGCTTCGCGCAGTTCGTAATACTGCTCGATATCGCTGGCATCGATCCCCGCCAGCGGGGCGAGCACGTCACGCTCGTATTCCATCTGGCTGTCGCCCGGAAAGGCCAGTTTCACACCGTATTCGGCGCTTCCTTCGGCAATGATCGCAAGGGGGGAATAGAGCGGCAGCAGGGTGAATTCGATCTGGCCCAGTGCGTTCACCCGGTCGCGCTCGATCAAGGTCGAATAGACGTGGTGTCCCGGATAGGCTTCGTGACAGCCGACATCCACCGCGCGGTCCAGCCGCGTGGGAAGGTCGGTGTTCACCTCGATCACCGAATGGTAGTCGCCCTGGTAGTAGTTGTACCCGCCCCACGGCTTGTCGGTGACCAGGGAAAGGTCGAAGCTTTCCCCTTCGGGCAACGCGATATGCGGAATGGTTCGGCGGCGGCATTCGTCCACCGCGGCATCGATCACCGCGCGGAGGCGATCGTTGGGAATGACGAAACGATCCTGGTAGGCATTGAGGCGCTCGTTCAGCGGACCGTCCGCCGGATCGCCCGGCACGAGTTCCTCGATCCGCGCCAGCACGGGATCGAGCGGGGAAAGGTCGATCAGTTCGGGGCGCACGCCGAACAGACCTTCGGCTTCGTCCTGGAAGGGGATCTTCTCGCCGCGCAGCATCCTCAGCCGCACCTTGGCCGAGTTGAGCATGGCGCGCAGGTAACGCACCCTCTCGGCCTCCACGGTGCCGGGTTCGGTTTCGACCAGCCGCAGCGTGGCATCCAGCGCCGTGACGCGCGCCTGCAATTCGGCAAGCGTCGTCTGCCCGTCGCGCGCCGCTGCCCGCTCGGCCAGTTCGGGCGGTCCGTAGTAGGCATCGACATAGCCGGGGTCTTTCTCCCCGATGGCCAGTTGCAGGGCGAGGTAGTCGCGCGCCAGCACGTCGAGCGCAGGCGGCTGGATGCCGGGCACGGTGGAACAGGAGCTGAGCGCGAGCGCGCTGGCAGCGGCGAGGAAGAGGCGGTTCACGCGGACACTCCGGCCAGCTCCATCGCCTCGTCCACAGCCTTCTTCGCCGCTACGGAGCACGGCGCGATGGGGAGGCGGGTGTCGGGCGCGAACCAGTCGAACAGCTTGCTCAGCGCATACTTGGCCGGTGCGGGCGAGGCGTCGGCGAACATCGCCCGGTGCAGCGGATACAGCCGCTCGTTCAGTTCGCGCGCGGTGGCGAAATCGCCCCTGGCGGCAGCGGCGTGGAAGTCGGCGCACAGCTTTGGCGCGACGTTGGCGGTCACCGAGATGCAGCCAACCTGCCCCAGCGCGTAGCCTGCCAGCACCAGCGGATCGTCGCCCGACAGCTGGCAGAAATCCGGCCCTGCACCCATGCGGTGAGTGACCACGCGGGAAAGGTCGCCGCTCGCGTCCTTGATCGCCACGATCTTCTCGGGAAAGCGCCGGTGCAGTTCGATCACCGTTTCGGGCGCGATGTCGGTCACCGTACGCCCGGGCACGTTGTAGAGCACGATGGGCAGTTCGGCCCGCTCCGCCAGGTAGCTGAAGTGGGCCAGCAGCCCTTCCTGGCTGGGACGGTTGTAATAGGGCGCCACCAGCAGCAGCGCGTCTGCGCCTGCCGCCTGGGCTTCCCTGATATGCCACAGCGCGGTTTGCGTATCGTTCGACCCTGCACCGGCGATCACCGGCACGCGGCCCTTCGCCACGTCTGCGCAGACCGCGATGACCTTGTGATGCTCGTCGTTGTCCAGCGTGGCGCTTTCGCCGGTCGTGCCGCATGGCACCAGTCCGGTCGATCCGCTTTCGATCTGCCAGTCGATGAATCGGCGATAGGCCTGCTCGTCGAAATGCTCGCCTGCAAAGGGCGTTGCCAGCGCCGGTATCGATCCTGAGAACATTTTTCGCCTCTCATGCGTTGGTGTGACACGATAAACCGAGGGAAATCCGCGAGAAAACCGCATGGTTTCCCGATAGCCTTACCCGTTCGGAGGGATTATGTATTCAGCGCCTGATAAGGATGCGCCCCATATAATGTCCAGCATGGTTCGATTGCCCTTTATAGCCCTCGTCGCGGCCCTCGCCGCTCCTGCCCTCACCTCCACCGGCGCGCTGGCGCAGGATGCGAGCGAATGGGACCGCAACCGCGCCCAGCTCGTCGCCCAGCAGCCCGGGCCGATGGCGGCCGAGATCGCCCGCTGGGAGCGCCTGTGGGAAGACCGGCAGGCCCAGCGGCCTTTCAACGAATACGCCAGCTTCCTGCTCGCCAATCCCGGTTTCCCCGACGAGACGACGCTGCGCGCCCGCGCCGAACAGCGCCTGCGCGAGGAGTTCGTCGAACCCGGCCAGGTCCTGCGCTTCTTCGAGAACCAGGAACCCGTCACCAACTACGCCAAGGCGCACTATGCCCTGGCGCTGATGGGCCAGGATCGCGCCGCTTCCGAGCGCTGGGCGCTGGATGCCTGGCGCGGCGGCGAGATGAGCCCCACGGCAGAGGCCGCGCTCTTCTCGATGTACGGCAGCGACCTGACCCAGGCCGATCACGACGCACGGATGAATGCGCTGCTGTGGCAGCGTGACGCCGAAGGCGCGGCCCGGCAGCTGGACCGCGTATCGCCGAACAAGCGCCGCATATTCGCCGCACGCCTTGCCATCCTGCAGGGCGGCGACGGGGCGACCGATGCTGCCGGCGCAATGGCCGATCCCGGCTATCTCTACAACCGCAGCCGCGAGCTGCGCCAGGAAGGCCGCGCCTCGCAGGCCGTGCGCAATATCGTCGACGGGCCGGAGCTTGCCTCCATCCCCTTCGACCAGACCGCCTGGATCACCGAACTGCTGGAAGTCGCCCGTGTCGCCAACACACGCGATTCCGTCAAAGTGGCGGAGCGCGCGATCGAGGCGTTCGAGCCGGGCTATGACATCTCCGGCGGCGAATATCGCCTGCGCGACGACTACACCTCGCTGATGTGGCTGGGTGGCACCAATGCCCTGTGGCAGCTGGGCGACGGCGCCAGCGCCGCACCGCTGTTCTACCAGTACGGCGCAGCGGCACGCACGCCGCAGACCCGCTCCAAGGGATTCTTCTGGGCAGCCGAGGCCTATCGCCAGGCCGGCAACGTTGCCGAGGCGGAGCGGCACTACGAATTGGCCGCCCAGTATGCCGACAAGTTCTATGGCTTGCTGGCTCTCGACCGCCTGGGCCGCGACGTTCCCTCTTTCGATGCGGATCCCGATGGCGAGCCGACCCTGGCCGAACGTCAGGAATTCCTCGCCGCGCCCATCACGCGCGCGGTGGCCGAAGTGGCCCGCGATGCACCGTGGAGCACCGGCATCCGGTTCTACCGCTCCATCGCCGACCAGGCCGAAACCGTTGGCGAGCACGTGCTGGTCGCAGACCTTGCGCGCGAAATCGGGCGCCGCGACCTGGCCGTGAACCTGGCGGACGCCGCCATGGCCGACGGGCACGAGGGCTTCACCCGCATCGGCTATCCCACGCTGGATACGCCGGCAGGCACCAACTGGACGATGATCCACGCCATCGCGCGGCAGGAGAGCCAGTTTGCCGAAAACGCGATCAGCCACGCCGGCGCGCGCGGCCTGATGCAGTTCATGCCCGCAACCGCGCGCGAGGAAGCGCGCCGGGCACGTGTGGAATTTTCCGCCAGCCGTCTGATCGACGACCCCGACTACGCGATGCAGCTGGGTTCGAACCACATCGAACGGCTGATTTCCTACTACGATGGCAGCTATCCGCTGGCCATCGCCGCCTACAACGCCGGACCGGGGAACGTGAACCGCTGGCTGCGCGAGAACGGCGATCCGCGAACCGGTCAGGTGGACTGGCTGCGCTGGATCGAGGAAATCGGATATTTCGAGACGAAGAACTACGTCCAGCGCGTGATCGAGAACGCTGCGGTCTACGAGCATCTCTATCCCGACCGCGCCAGTGCGGTGCGCCCGCGCCACGTGGGGGATTTCCTTCGCTAGACGCGCAGGCGGCCTTGCGGCTCAGCCCCGCAAGGCCCTAACGCCGGGTCATGAGGCAAAGGCTCGTCTATATCGCCGGGGCAGGACACAGCGGCTCCACGCTGCTGGAAATGTTCGTCAGCGGTGCGCCCGCTCATGTCGGGCTTGGCGAGGTCTTCCAGCTGGTCGACTGGCGCAACCCCATCATCGACAACCTCGACGGCCACAGGTGCTCGTGTGGAGAGCCTGTGGCGCAGTGTCCGTACTGGTCGCCGGTCATCGCCGCCCTGCGCGACATTCCGCGTGACGACGAGGCCGTGCGCTACCGCGCAATAGGCGATGGCTTCCGGCAGCACTTCGGCGACGATGCAGTGATGCTCGACAGTTCCAAGACGGCCGAGGGCCTTGGCGCAGCAGTCGCCAGCGAAGCCTTCGACATCCGCGTGCTTCACCTGGCGCGCGACGTGCGCAGCTGGCTGGTTTCGCAGCAGAAGTCCTACGTCCGCAACGGCGTTGCGACCTGGAGCGCCAATCGCAGGCGAGACGGATTCGTGAAAGGCACGGCAAAGTTCGTCGCGCGCATGCCCCTGGTGGATGCCCGGCGCTGGCAATCGGCCAACAGCGCGGTAGAAAGGATCGTGGCCGAAACCGCCCTCCCCTCGCTGCCGGTGAGTTACGAGCGGCTCTGCTTCGATACCGATGCCGTCAGGCGAGAGATCGAGAGCTTTCTCGGCACCGAAATCGCAAGCTACGGCGACGGTGCGGCGCGCGCCGACAACCATTCCATATTCGGCAACCGCATGCGGTTCGAGCCGGAGAAGCTGCGCGAAATCCGTTACGACAACGGCTGGATGCGCGACAATACGTGGCTGCTGCCGTGGACGATGCTGCCATCGTTGCGCCGCCAGAATGCGCGCCTGCAACGGCGGGGGAGCGAGCGATGAGCACCGACAGGACCAATCCGATCACGCCCGCGGGCCTCTCCGCCTTGAAAGCACGCTACGACCACCTGCTGGGCACTGAACGGCCGGAAATCGTGGAAATCGTCAACTGGGCCGCCGGCAACGGCGACCGGTCGGAGAACGGCGACTACATCTACGGCCGCAAGCGCATGCGCGAGATCGACCGTGAACTGGCGTTCCTCGCCAAGGTGATGAAGCACGCGAAGGTGGTCGACCCGTCGCAGCAGCCAGACCGCACCCGCGTATTCTTCGGCGCGACCGTGATCATCGCCGACGAGGATGACGAGGAGCGCACCGTGACCATCGTCGGTGACAAGGAGCAGGACGCGAGCGAAGGCCGCATCGGCTGGTCCAGCCCCATCGCGCGGGCACTTCGCGGGGCGCAGGTGGGTGATCTTCGCACCGTTCGCCTGCCCGGCGGCGAGAAGGAATGGGAAGTCATGGCGATCACCTATCCCGCTGCGTGATCTTTTTTCACCCAGGGCCGTAGCTCAGCCCGAAAAGTAAAGGGGCGCGCACGGCCAGGCCATGCGCGCCCCTGATTGTCTCCGGCAAACCCGGACTATTCTGCGGCTTGCGCCTCATCGTCCTCGCCCTCGTCGTTCCCGGTATCGAACAGCGAGGGGGTGCCGTCTTCGTCGGACAGTTCAGGCATCACGTCGGCATGGCCGTTGGCCGCGCCTTCGACCAGCTTGCCGAGCGAACTGCCGTCGAGTCCGAGCTCCTTCATCAACCCGTCGAGCACCGGGGCCTGCGCCCGGTAGGCGAGCGCGGCGGCCACGGCATCGTTTGCCAGGTTGCCGCTGCCACCACCGGCGCCCGAGCCGTTCGTCGTTCCCGGCGCGCCGGACCTCTGAGTGAGGCCGTCGACCTGGACGATCTTGATCGAGTCGATCGCCTCCATGGGCTTCGCGCTTTCGCGGATGACTTCCGGCAGCACTTTCAGCAGGGCCAGCTTGGTCTGCAGGCTGATCTGCTCCATCGACAGGATGTTCGCGGCTTCGTTCACGGCGCGCTGGCCGGCGGCTTCCACCTCGAACTTCACGCGGTCGGCTTCGGCACGCAGCTTGGTGGCGTCGGCCTCACCCTTGGCCGCCATGCGTGCGGCTTCGGCGCGGTTGGTCGCCGCGTCCTTGTCGGCTTCGGCATCGACGCGGATCTTGATCGCGTCGCGCTCGGCCTGCTTGGCGGCCTCGATCAGTTCGATCTTCTTCTGACGCTCGGCGATCTCGCTCTCGCGGGCCGTAGCCACCTGTTCCTCGGCGGCGACCGCCTTGGCACGCGCGGCGTCGGCTTCCGCCTTGGCCTGGCTTTCCTCGCGGGACTTGTTCTGCACCGCGATCTGCTGTTCCTGGCGGGCGATTTCGAGCGCGCGCACCTGGTCGATGCGGGCCTCTTCCACCAGCCTGTCGGCCTCGATCTGCTGCGCGTCGACAAGCTTCTTCGCCTCGATCCGAGCGGCGTCGGCCTCCCGCTGGCGTTCTGCCTGCTGGCTGGCGATCTCGGACATCTGCGCGGCGCGACGCACCTCGACCTCACGCTCCTGCTCCAGGCGCGCGTACTCGGTGTCGCGGCTGATCTCGAAGCTCTTCTGCGCCGCCTCGAGGTTCTTCGTCTCCATCTGCACGCGAGTGTCCTGCTCGATGTCGTTGCGCAGCTTCTTGCGCGCCTCGATCTGCTCGGTCAGCTTGGTGAGACCCTCCGCGTCGAAGGCGTTGTTGGCGTTGAAGTGCTCGATGCTGGTCTGGTCGAGACCGGTCAGCGAGACCGATTCAAGCTCCAGGCCGTTCATGGCGAGGTCGTTGGACGAGACCTGCTGCACCTTCTGCACGAAGTCGGCACGCTGTTCGTGCAGTTCGTTCATGGTCATGCCCGCCGCGACGGAGCGCAGCGCGTCGACGAACTTGCCCTCGACAAGGTCCTTCAGCATTTCCGGCTGCATCGTGCGCTGGCCCAGCGTCTGCGCGGCCATGGCGATGGCTTCGCTGTCGGGCTTCACGCGAACGTAGAACTCCGCCTTCACGTCGATGCGCAGGCGGTCGAGCGTGATGAGCGCCTCGCCATCGCGGCGCACCACGCTGAGGACCAGCGTGTTCATGTTGACGGGCATCGTTTCATGGAAGATCGGGAACACCAGCGCGCCCCCGTTCATCACCACCTTCTCGCCGCCCACGCCGGTTCGCACGAAGGCAATTTCCTTCGATGCGCGGCGATACATCTTCAGCAGGAAGATGATGATGACGAAGACGACAATCGCCCCTCCCAGCAGGGTGACGAAGCCGAGATCCAGTAAACCTTCCATTTCTTCTCCTATCGTTCTCTATGTTCTCAGGACATCGGCGCCAGCTTGCGCTCGGCCAGGGGCACTCCGAAGAAGACCTGCCCCTCGCGGCGCACGAGCAATACCTCGTCCCCCTCGTGAATGGTGCTCGCATCCTCATGTGGCTCGAGCATTACGTAATGCGCGTGGCCGTATCGGTCGCGCACCTTCGTTCGTGCCGGAGAGCCTCGCTCGGCCCTTCCGGTGGTGATGGTTCCGCGCCGCCCGACAAGGCTGGATAGCCCCACGGCGCTGGTTTCGTCCTGCGGCAGCAGGCGGCCAAGCGGACGTGTGATCAACGCCGTTGCGGGCAGGCTTGCCCCTCCCGAAAACAGCGCGGCCAGCCACGGATAGAGCGGCGATCCGGCAAGATCGGCGGCAAACATCTGGATGCCCATGCCGATCACGGTGAACAGCAGCAGGAAGACCATCAGCCATACCATCAGCGGCACGCGGCCCAGGCCCAGCAAGGTCAGCAGCGCGCCGCCAATTCCGGCGGACGGCGCCTCCACGGCGTCGGCATCGAAATCGGCCGCATCGAGGTCAATCTCGAGTTCGGCGTCGCCGCCGAAATCGAAATCGCCGAGGCCGATCAATTGCAGAACCAGGGCAAGCACCATCAGCCCGAAAGCGATGGCAAATGGCAAGTTGTAATCGGCAAGCAGGCTCATCGTAACGCGCACCTCCCGGCGCAGCGCCGAGGGCGTCCTTTCCTTGTTCGGGCCAATTTTTCCGGTGTCCCATCCCGCCTTGTTCATATGCCGGAAAGGTAGGCAAAATGCCAGAAAAACACGACGAAGCGAGTTCGATTTTGACTGCGGCGACAGGTGGATTAAGGGAGGGTGCCATGCGCTCCCTTCTACCCATTTTGCTGCTCGTCCTCGCCGCGCCCCTGGCCGCGAAGGACAGCCTGGGCGTCTACGGCCAGTGGGGCGCGTTCCGCGATGCCGAGGTTCCCCGTTGCTATGCCATCGCCGCGGCGGAGGAGAGCCGCAACCGCCGCGATTTCCGGCCCTATGCCAGCGTGGGCACCTGGCCGCGCCGACAGGTGCGCGGGCAGATCCACTTTCGCCTGAGCCGCGAACTGTCCTCGAGGCCGCGCGTGCGCCTCGCCATCGGTGGCCAGCGGTTCGATCTGGCGGCAGGCGGCAGTGATGCCTGGGCCGCCGATGCAGCGGGGGACGCAGCCATTCTGGGCGCGATACGCTCCGCCAGTCGCATGAGCATCACCGCGACCGACGCATCCGGCAATCGCTTCACGGATCGCTATTCGCTGGAAGGCGCGGCAACGGCGATGGATGCGGCGCAGGTAGGCTGCGCACAGCTGCGCTAGGCACGAAAAAAGGGCCGGAAGGATTGCTCCTCCCGGCCCCCTGGTGTCGTCGGGTTTCAGATCTTAGAAACGATAACCGAAACCGATGGCGACCTGGTGACGATCGAGGTCGGCATCGAAGCGGTCGCTTTCGCCGGTGTCGTCGTCGAAGAAGTCGTCATCGTTGAAGTCGAATTCGCCTTCCGAGTAGTTGGAATAGCGGTATTCCAGCTTCACGAAGGTGTTCTCGCTCATGGCGTATTCGGCACCCGCGCCTACGCGCCAGCCGTCGAGGTCGAGATCGGTCTCGAGAGCGGTGGTGCCATCGTCCGCCAGCAGATTGTAGCGGGCGTTGGTGTAGCCACCCTTCACATAAAGCAGGGTGTTCGGGTTGGCGAGAACGCCGGCACGCGCACCGACATAGATGTCGCGTCCGGTCTCGAATTCGCCGGCGATACCGAGGTTCTCCAGGTCGCCGTCGACCACCTCGGTCTTGGCGTTGGAATCGGTCAGCTCCGCTTCGGCACCCAGCACCAGGCCGCCAACGGCGACATCGTAGCCGAGGCCCACGCCGTACATGAAGCCGTCGATCGACTCGTCGTCCTCGTCGTTGAGGTCGTTGTCGACGTCGGAACCGGCCTTGCTGATGTCATAACCGGCGATGCCTTCGATACGGGGGCCGGTGAAGGCGGAATTGTCCTGCGCTGCGGCCGGAACGGCGAGAGCCGTGGCCGATGCCGAGGCGAGAATGAGTGCGATACCCTTTTTCATTTAAGTCTCCATTCTTTTATCCTGCACGGTTTTCATCCGCGCATGGACAGCCAGAATGGTGCGGTGGGGCATCCAGTTTCATGAACGCTGCACAACAACGAAACTGTTGTTTTTTAGCAACAAATTTGCTCGACAAGGCGTTGTTGCTGATCGACAAACGGCAGGAACCAATTGCGAGAACGCGTTGCTTGCGCAGTCCGATCACGGTCCGGCGCAATCCTCGCCCGTATCGACGCCATATTGGAAGGTTTCAGCGGTTCGTCGCCGGTGATGCTCTTCTTGCCGACTTCGCGTTTCTCCGCTCGCCGCGCGGTCTGATCGGCGCCCGCTTCCCAAATGCCGCACTTGCTCCTATATGCGCGGCTCCCATGGCCGATACGACCTTGATGAGCATTCCCGGGCAAGTGGACCCGGTCCCCGTCGCGCGTGACATCACGCCGCGCGATGACGGGCGCGTGGACCTGATCGGCCTGCCGAAGAAGGACATCACCGCCCTCTTCGAAGGTGCCGGACTGGACAAGCGCCAGGCCAAGCTGCGCGGCAAGCAGGTGTTTCACTGGATCTACCACCGCGGCGTGACCGATTTCGAGGCGATGACCGACATCGCCAAGACCATGCGCCCGTGGCTGACGGAGCATTTCGTGATCGGCCGTCCTGACGTCGTGGAGGCGCAGCATTCCACCGACGGCACGCGCAAGTGGCTGTTGAAGACCACTGACGGGCACGAGTTCGAGATGGTTTTCATTCCGGACGCCGACCGGGGCACGCTGTGCGTGTCCAGCCAGGTGGGCTGCACCCTCAACTGTCGCTTCTGCCACACCGGCACGATGCGCCTGGTACGCAACCTGACCCCCGGTGAGATCGTCGGCCAGGTGATGCTGGCGCGCGATTCCCTTGGCGAATGGCCCAAGGGTCGGATGGACGAGCTCGGCGAGGAAAGCGAAAGCGCCTATACCGCCGATGGCCGCCTGCTCACCAACATCGTGATGATGGGCATGGGTGAACCGCTCTACAATTTCGACAACGTGCGCGATGCGCTGCAACTGGTGATGGATGGCGACGGACTGGCCCTGTCAAAGCGCCGCATCACGCTTTCCACCAGCGGCGTGGTGCCCGCCATGGCGCGCTGCGGCGAGGAGATCGGCGTCAACCTGGCCGTCTCGCTGCATGCCGTTTCCAAGGAAGTGCGCGACGAGATCGTGCCGATCAACAAGAAGTACGGGCTGGAGGAACTGTTGCAGGCCTGCGCCGACTATCCCGGTGCCAGCAACGCGCGGCGCATCACGTTCGAATACGTGATGCTGAAGGACAAGAACGACAGCGACGAGGACGCTCGCGAGCTCGTCCGCCTGCTGAAGGCCTACAAGCTGCCTGCGAAGGTGAACCTGATCCCGTTCAACCCCTGGCCCGGCGCTGTCTACGAATGCTCGACGCCGGAACGGATCAAGCGCTTTTCCGATATCGTGTTCGAAGGCGGCATTTCCGCCCCCGTGCGCACGCCGCGCGGCCGCGATATCGATGCCGCCTGCGGCCAGCTGAAGACCTCGGCCGAGAAGAAGAGCCGCGCCGAGCGCGACCGCGAGGAAGCGGAAGCGGCGGCTCAGGCGGGCTGAGCACGCATGGCAGGGCGCTCGCCATAGGTGAGCGTGCGCCACAGCCATTCCATCGGCCCGAAGCGATAGCGACCCAGCCACCAGTGGCTGATGCCAATCTGCAAGGCGAAGAAGCCGAAGCACAGGGCCAGGACCGCCTTCGGCTCGATCTGCCCGCTCAGGGCCAGACCGCCGTGGAAACCGTAAAGTATCGCGCCGATAAAGACCCCCTGCACGAGATAGTTGGTCAGCGCCATGCGCCCGACGGGAGCAAACATCGCGGCGATCTTTCCGAACCGGGCCGAGTGGTACAGCAGGATCATCCCCGTCACATAGCCAAGGTCCAGGATGGGCACGCCGACGACGTGCAGCGTATCGGCAACCCACGGCGGAGCCACCTCGCCATCTTCCAGCATGACCCGCAGGGTTTCCATCGCCAGACCCAAAGGCAGGGCGATGATGCATATCCGGCGCATCTGCGGCAGGAGCTCTCCCGAGCGCTGGATCCAGCCGCGCCGCGCCACATAGGCTCCGACGAGAAATCGCCCCAGAGCATAGAGAATCCACGCGACGATGAGGCCGTTGGCGATCCAGTCGTAATAAACCAGAGATGCAGTCACCTCGACCCAGTCGAAATAGGATCCGTTGATGTAGGCATCCTGCCGGACAGCGATGGCAGCCTCTCCGAAGGCCAGCTTGTCGGCCGGCTCGACGATGCCGAGCCAATCCGTCACGTGCTGGATGATCGGCTTGCCAAGCAATGCGAGTCCAAGGCCCCAGATCAGCATCGCCCTTGCCGAAAGCCCGCGAAGGGCGAACAGGATGAACCCGGTGATGGCGTACAGGTTGAGGATGTCCCACGGCCAGATCAGCAAAAGGTTGATAAGGCCGAAGCATAGAAGCACGGCCAGACGGCGCTGATAGATCCGCGCAAACTGCGCCCCGCGTGACTCCAGCCGCTGCATCTGGACCCAGAAACCGAGGCCGAAGAGGAAGGCGAAAAGGGTGTTTGCCTTGTCCGAAACGAAGACTTCTGTGAAGGCTATCGCTGCCGCGTTCACCGGGTCGGAAAGGAAGCCTTCGGTCTGGTCCGGCAGAGACGTGTTCTCGCCGAAGGATCAGAACACGAAATTGGCGATCAGCACGCCCAGCAGCGCAAATCCCCGCAGTACGTCGAGCTCACCCATGCGTTCGCTGGACGTGACCGGTGCAGCGCCGCTCGCTTCAATCGACATATTCAAATACCCCCAGGCGGAATTGCTACCCCTACTTGCACACCCTTGGAAGGGCGCGTTAGCATCCGACTGAAATGGCTGACGAAGCGACTCTCGACTTCTACAATCGTGAAGCTCCCAGCTACACGATGAGCTTCGCGCAAGGCCCGTCGCGACATCTCGACCCCTTCCTCGACCGACTCGAGCCCCGTGCCCACATCCTGGAACTGGGCTGTGGCGGCGGCAGGGATGCCGAACGCATGTTAGAGCGCGGCTTCAGTGTCGACATGACGGATGGCTCGTCCGGCATGGCGAAGAAGGCACATGAGCGGACCGGGCAGGAGGTTCGCCTGCTGCGCTTCGAGGAACTCGCGGCGGTCGAAGCCTACGACGCGGTCTGGGCGCATGCCTCGCTCCACCACCAGCCTCTGGCCGGACTTGGCGAAGTGCTGGCACGCATTCATCGCGCCACCCGACCCGGCGGAAAGTTCTTCGCCAATTACAAGCTGGGCGACGGCGACGATCGCGACAGGTTCGGACGGTTGTACAATTTCTCGCCGCGCCAGCACCTGCTCGATCTCTACGGCGAAGCCGGCTGGCACGTGGACAAGGTGGAGGATTACCGCGCCGGCGGCCTCGACAAGGTAGAGCGCGACTGGATCGCGATCACGGCTCGGAAACCGGACTAGTCGGCGAGGAAATTGCCGGGCCGGGAAAGGCCGAAGTCAAGTATGCCGCGCGATATTGAGTGCGTTCCAACCACGTTCCGCCTCCATTCGTCGCAATCTGCAAATCTGCATTTTCCGTTCAGCTTCGGTATCACTTGCATGAACGAAAAGAGGTTCTGACACCAGAGCGATGTCGAATCGGAAAGGTAAACGCCATGAACAAGACACTTCTCGCAATTGCCGCAGCCTCGCTGGCCATCCCCGCCGCGCCTGCAATGGCGCAGGGCGGGCCGCCGCCCTGGGCTCCTGCGCACGGCTATCGCGATAACGATCGCCACGACCGTTACGACCGCCATGATCGCTATGACCGCTATGACCGCTACGACGTTCGCTATGACGATGACCGTTACGAGCGTCGCCGCTACCGTGACGATCGCCGTCACCGCGTTTACGACGACCGCGGTCGCTACTACGAGCCGCGCCGCGTGCGCCGTGGAGACCGCGTGTGGCAGGGCCGTGATGGCCGCTACTACTGCGAACGCGACAACGGCACGACCGGCCTGATCATCGGTGCCGCCGGTGGCGCACTCGTCGGTCGCACGATCGACACCCGCGGCGACCGCACCGTCGGCACGCTGCTTGGTGCCGCCCTTGGTGCCGTGCTTGGCCGCGAAATCGACCGTGGCGAGGCGCGCTGCCGCTAAGCGTAAGCGCCACCTCTCCTGAGTCCCCGCAAGGCGCCGCCGCTCTCGTCCCCGGAGCGGCGGCGCTCTTCGTTTCAGCCACCCATACCGGTCGTCCACAGGATCACCTGCCCGGCGATCGTAAGCACGCAGAAGGCGAGGCCCATGATCGGCACCGCCTTCCAGAGGTTGGGCACATCGTCCGGCTGGCTGCGATTCTTGAGCCGCCAGAGCGCGGCATTGACCATCGCGAAGACGATCAGGATGGCGAGGCTGGTTCCGCTGGCCAGGGTTCCCAGCGGAATGAACAGCGCCAGGGCCAGCACGATGCCGGTCGTGATCAAGGTCGCAATGACGGGCGTGTCGGTCTTTTCGTGAACCCGCCCCATCCAGCGCGGCATTCCGCTGCGGTGGTCGCGGCCCATGTCCATGAGCAACCGGCTGGCGGCGACGACCTGCGTCAGCGCGCCGTTGACGATGACCAGCAGGCTGGCGATCACCAGCACCATCTGCAGCGTGCCCGGCGTCTGCACGGCGGCGTAGACAAGCGGCGCATCGGCCTGCGCGATGGCCGCGATATCGTCCTGCCCTCCCAGCGCCGCGGCGATGGCGATGTAGAATGCGAAGACGATGAGGATCGTGATAACGATTCCGCGTGGAAGATTCTTCCTCGGTTCATCGAGTTCTTCCGCAGTCTGCGCCATGTCGCCGAACCCGATGAAGGAATAGATGGCCAGGAAGGCCCCGGCGAGGATGCCCGTCCACGCCCCTGCTCCGGCAAAGGCGTCCCCGCTCGCCAGCCTGGCGGGCCAGGCCATCAGGCCGTCGCGCGTCAGCCAGAGTATGGCAAGCAAGGTGACAAGGCCGAGCGAGGTGGTGATCGTCATGAACCAGGCGCTCTGCTTCATGCCTGCTATCGAGATGCCGCCGACCAGCCCCACGATGCCGAGAGTGGCGATCCAGTGCGGAACTTCGATGAAACTGGCGAGATAGCTGACGAAGCCTGTGGCAATCGTGGCACCCGAAACGATGTTCGCCACGATCAGCATGATCCCGGCTGCCGAAGGGAGCTTGTGCCGGCTGCCGAAGGCCTCCTCGACATAGTCGATTGCGCCGCCTGCGGTAGGAATGCGCGCCCCGATCTCGGCGAAGGACAATGCGGTGAAAACCGCCACCAGTCCGGCGACGGCGTAGGCCAGGGGCGCTCCCGGGCCAGCCTTGCCCATGACTTCGCCGATCACCACGAAAATTCCTGCGCCCAGGATCGTACCGGCCCCGTAGAACACGAGATTGCCAAGTCCCATCGACCGCTCGAGCGCCATGAATTCTCCCCGCTGCGTCTGCGGGATCAATGGCTTGCCAAGGGCGGTGTTCCATGAATCCCGATGGAACGGTTGAGATCGCCGGTGCATTCTTTGCGCGTCAGCAGTCAGGAGAACACGGATGTCCGAAACGCTCGGCCCCGCCTTGCCGCACGAGTTGCAGGACAGGGCGCGGCGCGTACTCGCTAAGGCGCGCGATGCCGGTTGCCCAATAACCACGGCGGAGAGTTGCACCGGCGGACTGCTCGCCGCCCTGCTGACCGATATTCCGGGCTGCAGCCACATGTTCGAACGCGGGTTCGTCGTCTATTCGGACGATGCGAAATGCGATCTCCTGGGTCTGGACCGCGCCATGGTCGACGATTGCGGTGCCGTCAGCCGGGAAGTGGCGATCGCCATGGCGCACGGCGCGCTTGCTCGGGTGCCTGACGGGCTGGCCGTGTCGATCACCGGATTCGCCGGTCCTCCCGGCGAGGACGACGATGGCGAAGAAGGGCTTGTCCATTTCGGTTGTTGCCGCAAGGGTGGCGAGATGACCCACAGGGAATGTCACTTCGGCAAGCAGGGGCGCGAGGGCGTACGCATCGCCGCACTCGAAACCGCGCTCGAACTCATCGAACGGGAAATCGAAGCATGAATGCCGAATCGCATCCCTTCTACGACATGCATACCCACGGGTTCGTGCGGATCGGCACCAGTACCCCGAAGGTCCGCACGGCGGACGTGGCCTTCAACGCTAAGGGGATCGTCGAGCAGGCGCGCATTGCGCATGAACAGCATGTCGACCTGTTGCTGTATCCTGAGCTCTGCCTGTCGTCCTATGCGCTGGACGACCTGCATATCCAGGCGGCCCTGCTCGACAGCGTGGAAGCGCATGTCGAGGAAATCAGGGAAGCCAGCAAGGACCTGACGCCTGTTCTGGTGATCGGCGCGCCGCTGCGCCGCAACGGTCGCATCTACAACTGCGCCCTGGTGATCGCGCACGGAGAGATCCTGGGCGCAGTGCCGAAAAGCTACCTGCCCAATTACCGCGAGTTCTACGAAAAGCGCTGGTTCGCGCGCGGAAACAACTGCCGCGACCTCTGGATACCGCTCAACGGGGAGGAAGTGCCCTTCGGCGTGGACTTGATCTTCGCGGCGCAGAATCTGCCCGGATTCACCTTCGGCATCGAGATCTGCGAGGATTTCTGGGGCCCCATACAGCCCGGCACCCTGGCCGCGCTGGCAGGCGCGACGATCCTGCTGAACCTTTCAGCCAGCAACATCACCATCGGCAAATCGGACGAGCGGCACCTGCTCTGCCGCGCCAGTTCCAGCCGCGCGGTGTGCGCCTATGCCTATTCCGCAAGCGGTTTCGGCGAAAGCACGACCGACCTCAGCTGGGACGGCCAGGGCATGGTCTACGAACTGGGTGACCTGCTGGTGGAAAGCGTCCGCTTCGAACTCGAACCGGAACTGTGCGTGACCGACGTGGATACGCGGCGGATCCTCAACGATCGCATGCGAATGGGCACCTTCAACGACGCGGCCGAGGATGCCGGTCGCCCGGAGGACACCTTCCGCACGATCGGGTTCGAGCACGTCCACGAGCCCGGCGACATAGGATTGCGACGTCCCATCCGTCGCTTCCCCTTCGTGCCAAACCGGCAGGACAAGCTGGATCATGATGCCTACGAGGCGTTCAACATCCAGGTCGATGCCCTGATGCGCCGGATGCTGGCGACGAGGTCGGAGAGCCTGGTGATCGGCATATCCGGCGGTCTCGATTCCACCCATGCCCTGATCGTGGCGGCGAAGGCCTGCGACATGCTGGGCCTGCCGCGCTCCACCATCCGCGCCTATACCATGCCCGGTTTCGCCACCTCGGACGAAACGAAGTCGAACGCCTGGAAGCTGATGGAAGCCTTCGGCACCACGGCGGAGGAAATCGATATCAGGCCAGCCGCCCGGCAGATGCTGGAGGACATGGGGCACCCCTTCGCCGAAGGAGAGCCGCACTACGACGTCACGTTCGAGAACGTGCAGGCGGGCCTTCGCACCGATTACCTGTTCCGCCTGGCCGGCCATCACAAGGGCTTCGTGATCGGCACGGGTGACCTTTCGGAGTTGGCGCTGGGCTGGTGCACTTACGGCGTTGGCGACCAGATGAGCCACTACGCGGTCAACGCCGGCGTGCCCAAGACCCTGATCCAGTACCTTATCCGCTGGGCGATAAGCACCGGGCAGTTCGACCCCGCCTGCGACGCGGTGCTGGATGCCGTGCTGGACACCGAAATCAGCCCCGAACTGGTTCCGGCTGACGGCGATGGGCAGATCCAGAGCACCGAGAGCATCATCGGCCCCTACGAGCTCAACGATTTCTTCCTCCACCACATCATCCGCTGGGGGCAGTCACCGAGCCACGTCGCCTTCCTGTGCTGGCATGCCTGGCGCGATATCGAGGAAGGGCTGTGGCCACATGCCTTTCCCGCCGAACTCAAGAACGCCTACGACCTGGCGACCATCCGCAAGTGGCTGGAGAACTTCGTGCGCCGGTTCTTCCAGTTCAGCCAGTTCAAGCGCAGCGCCCTGCCCAACGGTCCGAAAGTCAGCGCGGGCGGCGCGCTTTCTCCGCGCGGAGACTGGCGCGCGCCAAGCGATGCGGTCGCCGACGTCTGGCTGGCCGACCTCGCCGACAACCTGCCCGACTGAGAGCAGCCTTGAGCCGCTATGGCGTGTGGTGAACGGTTGACCCGTCCCTATTCGCCCTCGCCCGCCGTTACGCGCAGCACCGCCCCTTCCACCTGATCGGTGAGGAGATAGAGGCTGCCGTCCGGCGCCTGCTGCACGTCGCGCCACCGCTGGCCCAGCTCCTTCAGCAAGCGCTCCGGCTCGCCGATCGGCATCCCTACCTGATCGGTATCGTACCGCAGCAGGCCCTGGGTGAAGCTGGCCAGCAGCAGGTCTCCGTCCCAGCCGGGCATGTCCTCGCCCTGATAGAAGGTGAGGTTGCCGGGATTGAAGCTGGGCGGGCCGTAGACCAGCACGGGATCGATGAAACCGTCCGCATTGCGGATGCGTTCGGCCTGCGTGCCGTCGTAGTGCATGCCCTGGGTCACCGTGATCCAGCCGTAGTTGCCGCCGCGAAGGATGCGGTTCACCTCGTCCCCGCCGCGCGGACCGAACTCGCTTTCCCAGATCTCGCCGGTGTCTGGATTGTAGGCAAGGCCCAGAGGATTGCGATGGCCGGTGGACCAGACGAGCGGCTCGTGACCTTCAAGTCCGATCCATGGATTGCCTTCGGGGACGCCGCCTTCATCGGTCATGCGGAAGATCTTGCCGTAGTGGGAAGCGGTGTCCTGCACCCGTTCGCCGTAGTTGCGATCTCCGCTGGTGACGAACAGGTATCCGTCCGGGTCGAAGAGGATGCGCCCGCCGTAGGAGCCGAAGGCGGGCCCCTGACCGCAGCACCGTTCCGGCAGCGGCTGCGCGCCGTACCAGCTGTCGGCGACGAAGATGTCCTCCACCTGGGTCAGTTCGTGCGAGCCGGCTTCCCAGCGCCCCCGCATCACCGCCAGCGTGGACTGGTTCTCGTTGTCCGGATCGACCTTGGAATAGGCCATGTAGACCAAGCGGTTGCTGGCGAAATCGGGATGCAGCGCGATCCCTTTCAGCCCGGCGATGCCGAAGGTGTACATGTCCGGCAGGCCGCCGATCGGTGTGGGATCGAGCGTGCCGTCGGGCCCGATGTAGCGCAGGCGCCCCACCCGCTCGGTCACCAGCATGCCGCCATCGGGGAGGAAGGCGATGCCCCACGGACGCTCCAGCTGAGCGACGCGCTCTACGTGGATCAGGCCATGTTCGGTGTGGATATCCCACGGCCCCTGGCCCAGTTCGGTGCCCTGGAACGGCGGCGGGCCTGGAGGGGGACCGTCCTGCGCCGCGACAGTTACCGTCATGCAAGCCGTCGCCGCGAGGGCGGCGGCAAAGCCAAAGCGCAGATACATTCCATTCTCCCGTACCAAAAGCCCGGTTGTCTCCCCGGCACTGCGCACTATCGTATGATCATGCGAGCGTTCTCACAATTGACTTTGTCCATTTTTCCGTGACGCGCAAGACCGTCCTCGTAACTGGTGGCGCAAAACGCGTGGGCGCGGCTATCTGTCGCCGCTTTGCCGAGGCAGGGTGGCACGTGGTGATCCACTGCAACAGTTCGCTGGAGGAAGCGCGCACGCTTGCCGGCCAGTTGGCGAGCGCCGAGGTGGTGCAGTGCGACCTGGCCGATCCGCAGAACGGCAGCGAGATGGTGCGCAAGTTGGCGAAAAAGCTGGACGACTGGCGCTGCCTGATCAATTCCGCATCGGTATTCGAAGCGGACGATGTAACCGGCCTTGATCCCGAAACGAACCGCAGGGCAATGACAGTCAACGCTGCCTCCCCCGCCCTTCTGGCCCAGACCTTCCTCGCTCATGCGACCAGCAAGGCGGGACGCCGCGTAATCCAGATAACGGACCAGAAACTGGCCAACCTGAACCCCGATTTCTTTAGCTACACGATGAGCAAGTCCGCCGCGGACGTCTCGGCGCGCATGCTGGCGATGGCTCATCAGGGAGACGACCGCGTCTACACGCTGGCACCGGGCGCGATCCTGGCCAGCCACGATCAGACCAGATCGGAAGCGCAGCGTTCGCACCGCCTCAACCTGTTGCGCCGTCATACGCAGCCCGAGGAAGTGGCCGACGGCGCGCTGTTCCTGGCGGAGGGTCCGCTGGCGAGCGGTCAGGCGCTGTATATCGATTCCGGCCAGCACCTGCTGTCGCAACCGCGCGATGTGATCTATCTTGAACGGGAAGGGGATTCCTGATGGCCAAGCCGAAAAAGCGGCACGCGCTGTCCACGCGCATCTGGCACTGGATCACCGTGGTAAGCGTGATCGTGCTGTTCATGAGTGGACTGAACATCTCCAACGCCCATCGCCGGCTGTACTGGGGATCGGACGGCTTCATGCCCGAACAGGCATGGCTGGAAGTGCCGCGCTTTCCCGGCTGGGCGACCATTCCCGACTATTACTCGCTGGCCGCAGCGCGAGACTGGCACGTGGTCTTCAGCCTGGTCTTCGGCTTCTCGCTGCTCGCCTTCATGATCCTGGCCTTCGCCAACGGTCACATGAAGCGCGACATCTTCGCCCGGAAGCGCGAATGGAGGCCTGCCAATATCCTGCACGACATTCGCGAGCACCTGAAATTCAATTTCGAGCACGGCGAAGGCAAGTACAACATCCTGCAGAAGATCTCCTATTCCGCCGTGATCCTGGTGCTGATCCCGCTGATGATCTTCACCGGCATGGTGATGAGCCCGGGCATGGAAGCCGCCTGGCCATGGCTGACAGACCTGTTCGGAGGGCGGCAGAGCGCCCGGTCGCTGCACTTCCTGGCGGCCTGGGGACTGTTCGCGTTCTTCGTGGTGCATGTCCTGCTGGTGCTGGCGTCCGGGCCCATCAAACAGGTGCGCGACATGATTACCGGAGGGAAAGAATGATGGAGCGTCGCAATTTCCTCGTCGCGGGCTTCGGCGCGTTCCTGGCCGGATGCAACGAGATCGGCAATTCCGCCTGGTTCGGAAACCTGGTGGAAGGCGCGCAGGGCTGGCACCGCGGTCTCCACCGCGCGCTGGGTGTCGGCCGCATCCCGATGGCCCCCGAATACACGCGCGCAGACCTCTCCCCCTATTTCCGCGGCAACGGCAGCCTGACGGTCGATACCGACGCCTATCGCGCCGCCGAGGCGGAAGGTTTCGCCAACTGGCGGCTGGCGGTCGGGGGCCTGGTCGACAACCCCGGCGAGCTTTCGATGGATGACATCCGTGCCCTGCCCCAGCGCACGCAGATCACACGTCACGACTGCGTGGAGGGATGGAGCGCGATCGGCGAATGGACCGGGCCGCAGCTCTCCCGGATCCTTGATGCAGCCGGCGTGCGACCGGAAGCGAATTTCATCGTTTTCCGATGTGCCGACAACCTCAATGGGGCGGACTATTACGAAAGCTGCGACATGGACGATGCCCTGCACCCGCAGACCATCATCGCCCATCAGCTCAACGGCGAGGCCCTGCCCGTTCGCAACGGCGCACCACTGCGCCTGCGGATCGAGCGGCAACTGGGATACAAGCACGCCAAGTACCTGACCGGCATCGAGGCCGTCGCCAGCCTCGACGATATCGGTGAAGGCAATGGCGGCTACTGGGAAGACCGAGGCTACCAGTGGTATGCCGGGATCTGATCAGGCTGGCGGGTAAACCTCGTTCATCGCCTGCCAGTTGACACGGATCAGTTCCTCCAGAACGTCCATGTCCACGTCGGCCAGCTTGTTGACGTAGAGGCAGCTTGCGCCCTTCGAATACTTCCCAAGTCGATCCAGCAGTTCGGCGTTCTTCGCCTTCGTCTTCTCGTCGCAATACTGGGCCATCAGGTAGAGCGAGTGCTTGGCCTTGCGCGGGCTGAAGCCCGTGCGGCACATGTCGCCCTCATGCCCGCTTTCGTACTTGTAGTGGTACTGGCCGTATCCGATGATCGAGGGGCCCCACATCACCGGATCTTCACCCGTTACCCTGCGAAAAAGGGCATCGAGAACGTGAGCTTCCTCGCGCTTGCGTTCGTGATTGACGCTGGCGATGAAGTCCGCAACCTTGGCATCCGTGGGCAGGGTCTTGTTCTCGCTCATGGGCTGACTGTCTATCGCAGAATTGACAGTTGGCCAATCGCCCCGCACACCCGCTAGCCTTAGAAACAAAAGCGGGGGACTGATCGCCTATGTGGCTGCTCGACAAGATGCTGACAAAACTGATCCGCGCGGGGAAGCTCGTGATCACGGACTACGACGGCAAGGTTTACGAGTACGGACCGGGAGGCGACGTCAACGGCGAATACGGCGAACCGATCAAGGTGCGCCTGACCGACAAGAAGGCCAGCAGCCATATCGCGCGCTATCCGCAGGTCGGCGCGGGCGAGGCCTACATGTGGGGCTGGCTGGAAGTGGAGCCGCCGCACGACATCCGCGACATGGTGCTCTACGTCACCGGCCAGGCGAAGGTGCACGGCGACCGCGCGCTGCAACCGCAGGGCACGCTGAAGCGGCTGGCGCAGAAGACTGCGGCGAAGATCGACAGCGTCAACCTGAAGACCAAGGCGCGCAAGAACGCCGAGCACACCTACAACCTGACACGGCGGCTGTACGAGCTCTTCCTCGACGAGGACCGGCAGTACACCATGGGCTACTACCGCGACACGTCGAACTCGCTGGAGAAGGCGCAACTCGACAAGAAGGCTCACATCGCCGCCAAGATGTACATGCAGCAGGCGCGCGAAATGGACCGACCCCTGCGCGTGCTCGACATCGGCTGCGGCTGGGGTGGCCTCGCGCTCTACCTGAACAAGCATTACGGCGCTGAAGTGCTGGGCGTCGCCCTCGCGCCGGACCAGATCGCCTTCTGCAAGGAGCGGGCGAAGGAAGCCGGCGTATCCGACAAGGTGAAGTTCGCGCTGATGGACTACCGCGACGTGCAAGGAACGTTCGACCGCATCAGCTCGGTCGGCCTGCTCGAACACGTGGGCACGCCGCACTACCCGCAGTTCATGAAGAAGACGCACGAACTGCTGGCGCCCAAGGGCGTGATGTTCAGCCACTGCTGCGGACGCGCAGGCCCTCCCGGTTTTACCGACGCATGGACGCGCAAGTACATCTTCCCCGGCGGCTACATCCCCGCCCTCTCGGAACTGGTGACGGAGAGCGAGAAGGCCGGCTGGCAGGTGACGGACGTGGAAGCCATGCGTTTCCACTACAGCCACACGCTGGAGGAATGGTACAACCGCACCACCATGCACCGCGAGGAACTGGTCGAACTGTACGACGAGGAATTCTTCCGCATGTGGCAGTTCTACCTCGCGGGGGCGGAACAGAGCTTCCGCCACGGAACGCTGGTGAACTGGCAGATCCAGTACGTGAAGGAGCGCGACGCCATCCCGATGACGGGCGACTACGTCTACGAGGAAAGCGCGCGCTTGCGAGGCCTGGAAGAGCCGCCGCAATGGCATCTCGATCCGGCACTGAAGGAAGCTGCGGAGTAACACCGGCAAGGGAGCACGGGGGATGAAAAGAGGATTGCTGGCAGCAGGCTGCCTGCTGGTTTCGGCGGGCACATCGGCGCAGCAGCCTCTCCCGCCCGGCATCGCCACGCCCGACCTTCCCGCAACCCCGCAGGTCTACGACACGGCAGAGCAGCACGGCATCGAAGTGACCGTGCTGGCCCGCGATTTCGCGCGGCCCTTTGCGATCGAATTCCTGCCCGGCGGCGACATGCTGATCGTGGAACGCGGCGTGGGCCTGCGCCTGTTGCGCGGTGCGACGGGAGACAGCCCGCTGCTGGAGGAGGGCCACGTCGAAGGCGTGCCCGTCGATTCCCCCGAAGTGTTCAGCTACGGCGTCATTGATATCGCGCTCCATCCCGACTTTGCCGAGAACGGCTGGATCTACTTCACCTACAATGGTTTCGCGCCGCTGCCAGAAGGCACCAGCCCCTTGCAGCGCCCCGGCTATTTCAAGGTGCTGCGCGGCACCTGGAACGATGGATCGGTCAACGAAGTGGAGACGATCCTGGAGACGCCCAACCAGGCCTATGCAGGCGGCACCCGCGTGCATGTCGCCGATGATGGCAAGGTGTGGGTGGCGACGACGGGCCCCTACGACGGAACGGCCCAGGACCTGTCCGACATCTACGGCAAGGTCCTGCGCGTGAACGAGGATGGCTCGATCCCGGCCGACAATCCATTCGTGGAGACGGAAGGGGTTCACCCGGCGATCTACAGCTATGGCCACCGGGACCAGCACGGCCTGACGGTCCACCCCGAAACGGGTCGTGCATGGACGGTGGAACATGGCCCCAACGGCGGTGACGAGGCGAACCTGATCGAGCCGGGCGGCAACTACGGCTGGCCCGATTACTCCTTCGGGCGCGAGTACGACGGCAGCGATGCGACGCCCCTGCCCTTCGGTCCGGACACGGTAGAGCCGAGGCTGGTCTGGCTACCTTCGATCGCGCCTTCCGGCTTGCTGTTCTATACCGGCGATGCCTTTCCGGCCTGGCAGGGCAACCTGTTCATCGGCAGCGCCCGGTGGGGGGAGATCAACCACACCGGCAGCCTCCAGCGGGTCGTCTTCAACGAAGACTTCGGGGAGCTGCGCCGCGAAGCCTTGCTGGCCGACCTGCACCACCGAATTCGCGACGTCGCGCAGGGGCCGGATGGCAACATCTACGTCCTCAGCGACGGGCCGACGAACGCGGTGATGCGGATCGCTCCGGCCCGGCTCGAAACATCGCCCGACTGACCCTGGAGGGCGTACGCTAACGGCAGCGCAGGAGGAACCATGAGCCAGAAACTCGTAGACCGACTGATCGGCAAGGCGATCGAACACGGCACGCTGAAGCTGACGCTGCACGATGGCCGCAGCTCGACCTATGGCACGCCCCACCCAGACTATCCCGACGTCGAGATCCGCCTGGCGGACAGCAAGGTGATCCGCGACATCGCGCTGGATACCAAGCTGGGCGTGGGCGAGGCCTACATGGACGGGCGCATCATCATCGAACGCGGCGGGATCATGGAACTGATCGAACTCGCGCGCCGCAATCGCCCGTGGGAAGCCAAGGGCCGCTTCGGCCAGATGGCCCTGCACCGCCGTATCCTCAAGCGGCTGGCCTACGTGAAGGACAGCGTGAACAACCCTTTCCGCTCCAGAGACAACGTGGCGCATCACTATGATATCGGCAACGATCTCTACAAGCTGATGCTGGATCAGGAGCACATGCAGTATTCCTGCGGGTACTGGCCCCGGGAAGACATGACCCTGGGCGAGGCGCAGGAGGCAAAGCTGGCCCACATTGCCGCCAAGCTGATGCTGGAGCCGGGCAATCACGTGCTGGACATCGGCTGCGGCTGGGGCGGCATGGCGATCTTCCTTGCCAGACGCGCAGACGTGAAGGTCACCGGCATAACGCTGAGCCAGGAGCAGTTCGCCCTTGCCCGCGAGCGTGCCGAGGCGGCGGGCGTTGCCGACAAGGTGAGGTTCGAACTGATCGACTACCGCGACCTGGCCACTCGCGGCGACACCTTCGATCGTATCGTTTCGGTCGGGATGTTCGAACACGTGGGCGTGCCGCAGTACGAAACCTTCTATCGCGACTGTGCCCGGATGCTGACGGGCGACGGCGTGATGCTTCTGCACACCATCGGTCGTTTCGGCAGCCCGGTGGCGGCAGAGGCCTTCACCCGCAAGTACATCTTCCCCGGCGGCTACATCCCCTCTCTGAGCCAGATGATGGAGGCCAGCCAGAAGGTGAGGCTGATGGCCACCGACGTGGAAGTGCTGCGGGTGCACTACGCGAAGACGCTGCGCGAATGGTATGCTCGCTGCATGGAACACCGCGAAACCATCGTGGACATGTTCGACGAGCGCTTCTTCCGCATGTGGACCTTCTACCTGGCCGCCGCGGTCTCCACTTTCGAATGGGGCGGCCTCTGCAACTTCCAGGTGCAGTACTGCCGCAATCGCTACACGCTGCCCCTGACCCGCGAATACATGGAACAAGCGGAACGCGATTTGCTTTCCAGCTAAGTCTTGACCGCCCCCGCCCCCCTCACCCGCCGTGCGATCTTCGCGCAGGCATGGCCGATCATGCTCGGCCAGGCATCGGTCCCGCTCGTCGGCATCGTCGATACGGCCGTGATCGGGCGCACGGGCGATGCCACGGCGCTGGCGGGCGTGGCTCTTGGCGCGACGATCATCACGCTGGTGTTCTGGACTTTCGGCTTCCTGCGCATGGGCATGACTGGCCTGACCGCCCAGGCGCAGGGTTCTGGCGACCGTGCCGAGGTGGAGGCTCTGCTGCTGCGCGCGCTCGCAATCGGCCTTGGCCTTGGTCTGGTGCTGCTGGCGATCAGCTGGCCCATACGCGAGGCGGCCCTGGCGGTGATGAGCGGTACGCCTGCCGTCGATGGCGAGGCCGGCGGATACATGCAGGGCCGCTTCATCGGCGCTCCTGCTGCATTGGCCGTCTATGCCATCAATGGCTGGCTGCTGGGCCTGGGCCGCACGCGAGAGGCGCTGGCGCTGCAGATCGTGATGAACCTTGCGAACATCGCGCTCGATATCTGGTTCGTCTGGGGCATGGGCTTTGGCGCCTATGGCGTGGGCCTTGGCACGGCCTGCGCGGAAGGGATCGCGCTGACGCTAGGCCTGGTGATCGTGGGCCGGGTGGCAGGGGCGAACGTCCTCGCCGTGATCGCGCGCACGCCGCGCAGCCTGCTGACGGACAGGACGCGGCTGGCCAGGCTCTTTGCCGTCAACCGCGACATCATGATCCGCACCATCGCGCTTCTCATTCTGTTCACTTGGTTTGCCAATGCCGGTGCCCGGCTGGGCGCTGAGACGCTGGCGGCCAATCACGTGCTGCTGCAATTCGTCAGCTTCGCCGCGTTCATCCTCGACGCCTTCGCCTTTACGGCGGAAGAGCGCGTGGGCAGCGCCTATGGCAATGGCGACCGGGCCCGTTTCATGCGCGCCATTCGACTGACAACCGAATTTTCGCTGGCAAGCGGCGCGCTGCTCGCCCTCGCCTTCCTGCTGCTTGGCGGACCGCTGATCGATTTTCTCACCACGGACGAAGCGGTTCGCGAAGTCGCGCGTCGCTATCTGCCGTTCGCCGCGCTGGTGCCGCTCGTGGGAATGCCCAGCTGGATGCTCGACGGCGTGTTCATCGGCACCACGCGCGGCAAGGCCCTGCGCAATGCCGGGGTAGCCGCGACCTTGCTCTACATCGCACTCGACCTTCTCCTCCGACCCTTCGACAACTGGGGCGTATGGATAGCCATGACGGCCAGCTACGTCTTGCGCGCAGGCGGCCTGGCGTTGTATTTCCCTCGGCTCATCAAGGATGTAGACGCCATGCAGCAGGATGCCAGCCGACCCACATGATTGCCAATTTCTCCTCTCGCCTTTGCGCCCGTCTGCTTGCCGCACTGCTCTTCGCGCTCTCCGCAGGCGGCATGGCGACACCCGCGCAGGCGGACGTCGAAGTGTCGTTTCATTCCTTCAACGGCTCGGTCCTGTGGGGACGATATCCGCACACTTTCGTGGTGTTCGACGGCACGCTGGACGATGGGACCCGGGTGGACGAGAACTTCGGCTTTTCCGCCCGCTACACGGCCGATGCGATATCGTCCGGCCCGGCGGAGCACATGATCATCACCGAGACCGATCGCACGATCGCGGAAACCAACCGGCACTTCACCATCACGGTGTCCGATCGCCAGTATCGTCGCCTACTGGCCGAGGTGATCGCCTGGCGCGACTATCCGGGCGATTTCTACGACCTCGATTCCAACAACTGCATCCATTTCGTCGCCCGGATGGCGCAGCTGCTTGGGCTGGAGGCCGACGTGCCGGAGGATTACCTGCGCCGTCCCAAGGCCTGGCTCAACTATGTCACGCGCAAGAACCCGGAACTGAACGCCCGCCAGATTCCCTGAAGGTTGCCGCAGCCGATTGCGATAGGTGAGCCCTGCTGCTAACCGCCGCCGCGCAATTTCTGTAAACGGGAACCGTCGATGTCCGAAATCAAACGTGTCGTCCTTGCCTATTCGGGTGGGCTGGATACCAGCGTCATCGCCAAGTGGCTGGAGACCGAGCGCGGGCTCGAAGTCGTCACCTTCACCGCCGACCTGGGCCAGGGCGAGGAAATCGAGCCGGCCCGAACGAAAGCCCGCGCGATGGGCATTCCCGACAAGCACATCTTCATCGAGGATTTGCGTGAGGGATTCGTGCGCGACTTCGTGTTTCCGATGATGCGCGCCAATGCCCGCTACGAGGGCGATTACCTGCTCGGCACTTCCATCGCTCGTCCGCTGATCTCCAAGAGACTTGTCGAGATCGCGCACGAGACCGGCGCCGATGCCATCGCCCACGGCGCCACCGGCAAGGGCAACGACCAGGTCCGCTTCGAACTGTCGGCCTATGCGCTTGATCCCGACATCAAGGTGATCGCCCCGTGGCGCGAGTGGGACCTTACCAGCCGCACCGCGCTGATCGCCTGGGCGGAGGAGCACCAGATCGCCGTTCCCAAGGACAAGCGCGGCGAAAGCCCCTTCTCCACCGATGCCAACCTGCTGCACACCTCTTCCGAGGGCAAGGTGCTGGAGGATCCGTGGGAGGAGACGCCCGACTACGTCTATTCGCGCACCGATCATCCCGAAGACGCGCCCGACCAGCCCGAATACATCACCATCAACTTCGAAAAGGGCGATGGGACCGCGCTGAACGGAGAGGCGATGAGCCCGGCCACGCTGCTGACTGCGCTGAACGAACTTGGCCGCAAGCACGGCATCGGCCGCCTGGATCTCGTCGAGAACCGCTTCGTCGGGATGAAGTCGCGCGGCATGTATGAAACCCCCGGCGGCGAAATCTACGCCCGCGCCCACCGCGGGATAGAGCAGATCACCCTGGATCGCGGCGCAGCGCACCTGAAGGACGAGCTGATGCCGAAATATGCGGAGCTCATCTACAACGGCTTCTGGTTCAGCCCGGAGCGGGAGATGCTGCAGGCTGCGATCGACCTCAGCCAGGAAGCCGTGAACGGCACCGTCCGCCTGAAGCTCTACAAGGGCCAGGCTAGCGTGGTGGGGCGCAAGTCTCCCAATTCGCTCTATTCCGAGGCGCACGTCACCTTCGAGGACGATGCCGGCGCCTACGACCAGGCCGATGCTGCGGGCTTCATCAAGCTGAACGCCCTCCGACTCAGGCTGCTGGCCCAGCGCAACAAGCGGTAATTTCGCCCGCAGAATGTGTGGTTTTCATGCTGCACTGGCGAACAAACGCAATTTTGTTTCACGCATTGCGACCAGCCGTTGACTTATCCACCCTTGTCCACTGGCTTTACGCCCGAAAGTGGATAAGTCGACGCTTGCGCCCTTGCCCGACTCGGCCCCGCGGCGCATTCTCAATTCATCGAGAGCGGAAACGGATCGCCTACCTGGATCGCCTGCCGAGACAGGAAAGCGAAAACCGAAACGAACTCGACGCGACGGAAGAACTGTCGCGGTGGAGGAAGGACGGACCAACACCTTCGGGTGGCAATCCCTCCAACCATTGAAACCGCAAGAACTTTCGTCGGTGGCCGGAGTGATGAATCCCGGCGTCGATGGCATCAGCGGGCAGCTTGCTGCTTCGCGGGGCCGCTTGAGACGCAAGGTGACAGCCCCGGCTGCGGACAGGCCGCCAGACCTGTCAGGATCGGTCTTCGGATCCCCTGACGTGTCCAGGCACCGGTTCGGCACCGGCGCGAGCGCCGGGCGACATATCCTGATGGCCAAACCTTTCGAGGTGCGGAACAGATGGAGACACGCCAGGCGATAAGCGTTTCTTCGGAAACCCACCGCCGGTGAGAGTGGGGTCGGTAGGAATACCGACCCCATTTTTCTTGCCTACAGCAAGCGTCCCGGAGACAGCGAATCTCGGCGATTCGGTCCAGTCGTTCCTCACCGGCGTCACGGTTCGTCGCATTTTCGCCTCATTTGGCGACCGAACGCCCTCCCTCAGCGCCCGCTTCCCTCCCCGGTTTGGCGGCCTTAACGACCCTCGGCTATAGGCAGCGGCATGGACGGGAACAGACTTCCACGCGCCCTGATGCGCTGGCTGACACCGGCGGCAGCGCTCGCCATGCTCGGCGGCACCGGTGCCGTCCTGGCGCAGGACGGACAGCTCGCGGCGAATTCCTCCGCCCAGTCCTCCAGCCTGGCGCAGGAGCCGACGGCTCCCCTCCCCACGTTCCAGCCCAGCGAGGAAGCCGGCTTCGAAACCGCCTTCGCGCGGTTCGACCAACCGGTGGAGCCCGCACTGCCCGATCATGCCGTGGACATCACCTCGATCGAGCCAGCGCAGCCTTCCGCCACTCCGCTCGGCCCCGGCGTTGCCAGCTATTACGGCCGCCGCTTTCACGGTCGGCGCACCGCCAGCGGCGAGAGCTTCGACATGCATGACCTCACCGCCGCCCACAAGACGCTGCCTTTCGGCAGCCGGGTGCGCGTGACCAACACCCGCAACAGCGAGTCCGTGGTGGTGCGCATCAACGATCGCGGCCCCTTCGTGCGCGGACGGCACATCGACCTGTCACGCGCCGCAGCGGAGCGGATCGGCATCGTCGCTTCCGGCCACGGCCGGGTCGAGCTGGAACTGCTCGACAACTAGTCCCCCGCCCGGGCGCGGATTACAGCTTCAGCTCGCTGACATCCCTGAACGAACCGATCTTCCCTCGCACGAAGGTGTTGAAGGCGATCGAGTGGCGATCCTGCTTCGACTGGTTCGGCTCCACGTAGTGGTGGATCGCGCTGGAGAACAGCACCAGGTCGCCCTGTTTCGGCACCACGGCATTGCGCGTGGTATTGTAGATGTTGGTCTTGGCCTGATCCACGGCCAGTTCCAGCTGGCGATAGCCGTTGAACCGCTCGAAGATCATGTTGCCCGGCGGATCGGGCATGGGCGCGTAGTATAGCGAACCCGAGACCAGCGAGTTGGAATGGGTGTGCCCGTGCATCCCCACTCCCGGCGGATTGCGCAGCGCCCAGCTCTGCGTCACTTCCAGCCGCTGGGCGATCCCCATCACCTCGCGCGCGAAGGTCTGCAGCGCCTCGTCCACGGCCTTGGCGATGCTCTTCATTTCCGGCCTGTCGAACAGGTACAGGTTGTCGGAGATGTGGTTCACCTGGTTCTCGTGCATCTTGATCGACTGCACGAACTCGACCTGTTTCGGACTGATCGCGTCGGCGATGTTGGTGACGAAATAGGGCTCCGCGAACAGCGGCTTGACGGTGAATTCGCGCTGGCTGGCAGAGGTCTGTGCGGTGGCCATCTCGGGGCTCTTTCGTTGCGACGGGTTGGTATCGCGCGATACAACCTCAAGAACCGGAGCGATGCAAGCGCCGCCATGCGCTTTCCCGCAGTTCGCAAGCGTCAATCGACCGGGGACTCCACTCCCTCGACAGACGACATGACGCTCGACGAACGACATATGCGCCCGACCAACGACATGTGCGCATCAGCCCAGCGATTCACCGGGCGTGAGCCACCAGTCCTCCTCGCAGGCCTCGTAGGCGGCGAGCCGCTCCGGCTCCGCCCAGCGCCATTCGCGGTCGGACATGCCGCTTTCCTCCTGCGCGCCGGACGGCAGGGCGGCGTGCATGGCGGCGAGACGCGTGTGCAGCGGAACGACGGGCGCTTCCGCCCCTGACATCGCCTCCGCTTCGGCGGCCAATGTGGAACACATGGAACACTGTCCTGGCGCAAAATGCGGCGCCCCGTCCGCACCCGTGGCCAGCGCCTCCACCGCCGCATCGAAGTGCTCGTCCTCCAGCAGAGGAAGACCGCAGTGGTCGCAGGTCTCGCGCTGCTCCACCAGCCGGTCGAGCCGCGCCAGGTGGGCGAGCAGCAGGCGGGAATCGTAGCGGATGCGCGTGGCGACCTCCTCCCCGTGGTAGAAGACCTTTTCCTCCACCCCGTTCAGCGCGCGGTCGGCCAGCACCTGCTCGGCATGATCGCGCGCGATCACCTGCGCCGCATCCCAGCACTGGCGAAAGGCGGCACTGGCCCGCCGCGCGCGATAGGCCGTCTGCGGAGAGACCTGCACGGCCCGGCACGCGAGCCGGACATTGCCGTGATTGGCGAGAGCCTTGCAGAACGCGGCCTGTTTCGGCGGGGTGAGGATGTGCTGCGGCCCGGTGGTGGGCGGAGCGCCGTGCGGGCGCAGGGGGACGAGCGCGGTGGTGTCGGGAGCGGCGTGTGCGACTGCGGATTGCGGCGTAGTCATGAAAGGAGCCTCGATACGGTAACGGGGACCGCGCAGGGAGGCACAGCGCGTGGGCCGTAGGAAAGCGCGCTCTCCTTAGCAAAAGGCAAGTTCCCACCCGAAACGCCGCGCCGGTCGTTCAACCCCCTGCGCACGCCCGCGCCAGCCCGATCGGAAAAGCCCATGTTCACCCAGCTGAACCCGCCCCTGCCCGTGACGATCATCGACAAGGGCAAGGGCTACGCCGTCGCGGTGATCGACTACGGCCCCGAACACCATCTGATCTGGGTGACGGCCCTTGACGAAAACGGAGAAATCTGGTGCGCGCCCAACCCCAAGGTGCGGATGCAGGGAAATTGGACGATGGGGCGGGAGAGGCCGGAGGCTGGGTGTGGTGGGCCTGGGGGGGGTAAAGGCTTAGGGTTAACTACATCTTAGCCAAGCGAAGCTAGCGCCGTCGATACTTTCGAAACGTACAGTCGATATCATCCCGGACCCGACCAACAGCTTTGTCCAAAATCTTACAGCTGCAAAGCTTGCTCACTGAGCTCTCTACGGACAACTATAACATTCGCGAGTGCTTCAACACGTCCTCCAGCGCCAGCCGCGCCGTCCGCCTTTTCAACTTCGTCGCGCAAAACGCCAAGAGCAGCTAAATATCGCTCGGTGTCTTCCACACCCAATACCTCGCGGTCGGCCTCAGCAAGAGCGACATGTCGGAGATAAGCTTCTTCGAATGATGAGCGCAAACCGCTCGATTCTTCGCCATCGGCAAGTGCATTAAACAGTTTTGCGGTGATCTCGTCGAGTTGAGCAGCGCTCGACTTGAAATCTTCAATTTGCTGAAGTGAGTACGCACGACCCTCCGCCTCAACTGTTTGCTGATACTGCAAATACCAGCCGAACGAAGTGCCCAACATCCCCACCAAAGTGAGGACAAAAGCATTCTCACGAAGCCAGTCAAGTATCGGATAGCGAGTTGTCGCAGTAGTCATTTCAGTTTTCGATTGAGGAGTCGGTCGAAATTTCGGCGGCAGACTGAGCTTTCTGTGCGAGTTCACACGCCTTAATCCAGCGATCCGACCCCATCGCTTCAAGGATCGTTTTTACGCTGGACTGAACCTGTGCAGTACAATCGTCCACGGCGCCACCCAAAGTAGCTATGTGAACTTGTGCCTCCAATGCCTGCTCGTAGGGAACCCCGTTTGCGGCAAGAGGAAAGAGAGCTAGGCCGATCAGTGGGCTGAGCCCCAAAGCGCGCATCAAAATTTCGCCTGGCGAATTGATGTTTATCGACAAATCGCTGCGTTGAGCTTCAGTAAGAAAGGCCGCGTCGAGAAGTTCATAGATAGACGCGCCTGAAGCATTGGCAATCGCTGCTTCCAACGCACTCTGATCACTTACAAGATCGACAAACTCCATCCACGTAGAGGCGATCCGGTTGTCACGGGAGTTGTAATCCTCTTTGGCCACTCGATAGGTGGCGACCATGCCGCTATCGTGCACATAATTGCCGAGTATCTCCTCGTAAAACGTTGTCCGGCCTGCATTCCCCATATCGAAGAAAGCTACCGGAGTCTGAAGCATTTCGACGACTGCATAATCCAATGCCCGTTTCCGAACACCGCCCAACCATCTCACCCTTCTTCCGATATATGTATTGAAAGTCCGACCGTCCTGCCCGTCTACTTTTGAGATCGCGCCCGGACCGCTCGTAAGTTCGTATACTGAAACCAGCCCATCAGGACCGGGGGCCGGAACGAGAATAAAGTCGCCCTTCTTCGCTTTGGTTAGCAACCCTTCAACATAGGTAGCGGTACGCTTATCGCTGTCCGAGATACGTCGCTCGGTCTTGTCAGTTCTCTGCTCATTTTGGCGAGACCATCTATCGAGAGAGACAATTTCAAGAACTTCATTCCTATCCCAATTCTTTGGGTTGCCATCTAGGACTTCGAGACCCCGCACGTCGAGAAAAACTACTTTGGACTCTGCGAAAAAATTCATAAACTTGTAGGCTTCGCCTGGAAACAATTTCCAAAGCTTGTGATCCGGCGGAACTATTGTCGTCGCGAGATCGATATCTACTGCTTCTGCCAAGCTACTGCCCCTTCCAATCAATGGCTGGCACGCTGTACCAAAAAGCTAGTTTACGGCAAACTCATCCCTGACGAAAAAGGGAGAAGACTTTCTAAATGGCCGTCGCATAAGCGTCTAGCATTGGCTTAAGGTACTGCCCGGTATAGGACTTCGGCTCCTTCGCAACCTCCTCAGGCGTACCCTGCGCAACGATATCGCCGCCGCGCACGCCGCCGCCCGGGCCTAGGTCGAGGATGTGGTCCGCCGTCTTGATCACGTCGAGGTTGTGTTCGATCACCACCACGGAATTGCCCTGGTCCACCAGTCGGTGAAGCACTTCCAGCAGCTTTCGCACGTCCTCGAAATGCAGGCCGGTGGTCGGCTCGTCCAGGATATACAGCGTCTGGCCGGTGCTGCGTTTCGACAGCTCCTTGGCCAGTTTCACGCGCTGCGCCTCGCCGCCCGATAGCGTGGTGGCCTGCTGGCCTACCTTGACGTAGCCCAGCCCCACCTCGTTCAGCATGTGCATCTTGTCGCGGATGGGGGGCACGGCCTTGAAGAAGCCTTCCGCGTCCTCGATCGTCATGTCCAGCACGTCGGCGATGGACATGCCCTTGAACTTCACTTCCAGCGTCTCTCGGTTGTAGCGCTTGCCGTGGCATTCCTCGCAGGTGACGTAGACGTCGGGCAGGAAGTGCATCTCGATCTTGATCAGGCCGTCGCCCTGGCACGCCTCGCACCGGCCGCCCTTCACGTTGAAGCTGAAGCGGCCCGGCTTGTATCCGCGCGCCTGCGCCTCCGGCAGACCCGCGAACCAGTCGCGGATGTTGGTGAAGGCGCCGGTGTAGGTGGCCGGGTTGGAACGCGGGGTGCGGCCGATGGGCGACTGGTCGATCTCGATCACCTTGTCGCAGTATTCCAGCCCCGTCACCTTGTCGTGCGCGCCGGCCACCACGCGGGCATTGTTCAGCGTGCGCGCGGCAGAGGCATAGAGCGTGTCGATGGTGAAGCTGGACTTGCCCGACCCCGATACGCCGGTGATGCAGGTGAAGGTACCCAGCGGGATGGATGCGGTCACGTCGTTGAGGTTGTTCGCCCGCGCGCCGTGGACGGTGAGCTTGTGCCCGTTGCCCTTGCGGCGCTTCGTCGGCACCTCGATCTTGCGGCGGCCGGTCAGGTAATCGGCGGTGAGCGAGTTCTTGGCCTTCAGCACCTGTTTCAGCGTGCCCTGCGCCACCACTTCGCCGCCATGCACACCCGCGCCGGGGCCAAGGTCGACCACGTGGTCGGCCGTGCGGATGGCGTCCTCGTCGTGCTCCACCACGATCACCGTGTTGCCGAGGTCGCGCAGCCGCTTCAGGGTTTCCAGCAGCCGGTCGTTGTCGCGCTGGTGCAGGCCGATGCTCGGCTCGTCCAGCACGTAGAGCACGCCCGAAAGCCCGCTGCCGATCTGGCTGGCGAGGCGGATGCGCTGGCTCTCCCCGCCCGACAGCGTGCCGCTGGTACGGTCGAGGTTGAGGTAGTCGAGGCCGACGTTGTTGAGGAAGCCCAGCCGCTCGACGATCTCCTTCAGGATGGCGCGGGCGATCTGGTTCTGCGTGTCGGTGAGGTGATCGGGCAGCGCCTCGAACCACTTGAGCGCGTCGGCGACGGAGAAGCGGGTGGGCTGCGAGATGTCGGTCGTGCCGCCGGGGCCGGGAATCTTCACCGCCCGCGCCTTCTCGTTCAGGCGCGCGCCGCCGCAGGTTTCGCACGGCTGGCTGGTCTGGAACTTGGACAGCTCCTCCTGCATCCACGCGCTCTCGGTCTGCGCCATGCGGCGGTTGAGGTTGCCGATCACGCCCTCGAACGGCTTCTGGACGGTGTATTCCTTGCGCCCGTCCTTGAAGGTGAGCGGCACGCGCTTGCCCTTGGTGCCGTAGAGGATGACGTCGCGGTGCTCCTCCGACAGAGCGCTCCACGGCGTGGTGAGGTCGAAGCCGTACTCCGCCGCCAGCGAGCCCAGCACCTGCATGTAATAGGGCGACGGCGGGTTGCTCTTCGCCCAGGGCACGACGGCGCCCTTCTTCAGCGTCAGCTCCTCGTTGGGCACGACCAGACGCGGGTCGAACAGCTGCTTCTCGCCGATGCCGTCACACGTCGGGCACGCGCCCTGCGGGGCGTTGAACGAGAACAGGCGCGGCTCGATTTCCTCGATGGTGAAGCCGGAGACGGGGCAGGCGAACTTCTCTGAAAAGACGATGCGGTTGTCGGGCAGCCCGGCACCCTTCATTGCCCCGCCGCCCGCAGCCTCGCCCTCGCGCCCCGGCACGACGCCGTCGGCAAGGTCGACGTAGGCCAGCCCCTCGGCCAGCTTCAGCGCGGTTTCGAAGCTGTCGGCAAGACGCGTCTGCAACCCGTCCTTCACCGCCAGGCGATCGACCACGACCTCGATATCGTGCTTGAACTTCTTGTCGAGCGCGGGCGCTTCCTCGATCGCGTACATCTCGCCATCGATGCGCACGCGGGTGAAACCCGCCTTCTGCCACTCGGCCAGTTCCTTGCGGTATTCGCCCTTGCGGCCACGCACGACGGGGGCGAGCAGGTAGAGCCTCGTGCCCTCGGGCAGTTCCATCACCCGGTCGACCATGTTGGAGACGGTCTGCGCCTCGATCGGCAGGCCGGTGGCGGGCGAATAGGGCACGCCCACCCTCGCCCAGAGCAGACGCATGTAGTCGTAGATCTCGGTGACGGTCGCCACGGTGGAGCGCGGGTTGCGGCTGGTGGTCTTCTGCTCGATGGAAATGGCGGGAGACAGCCCGTCGATATGCTCTACGTCGGGCTTCTGCATCATCTCCAGAAACTGGCGCGCATAGGCGGAGAGGCTCTCCACGTACCGCCGCTGCCCTTCGGCATAGATGGTGTCGAAAGCCAGCGACGACTTGCCGCTGCCGGAAAGGCCGGTGATGACGATCAGGCTGTCGCGCGGGAGATCGATGTCGATCCCCTTGAGATTGTGTTCACGCGCGCCTTTTACGGAAATTGTGGTGAGAGCCATGGCGGGTCAAGTGGGGCCTGGGTGGACACAAGTCCAGTGGTACGGAAGGCCATGCCGAAACGCGGCCCGACGGACTTTACTTGTTCCCTAAATGTTCACAATGGTCAAGGGCGCAGCACGAGCGCCCGTCGATCCGCGAACCTTGCCGTCCCGATGCGGACTTATCTATCACTTCGACGCCGATATGGAGCAAGAATCTCACGTTTTCGACCATCGTAAGGAAACCATAAGCCAATCATCCGGTCCGCTCCGTAGCGCCGTAAGGCGGCAAGGAGGCACTTCTTCTCTCGTTCCGAACGGGACGTAACCCTTGCAGGGGAAATGCCATGACCAAGACCTTCACCTTCGCAGCAGCCGCCATTGCCGCTGCCATCGTTTCCTCACCCGCCGCGGCGGACGATCAGTTCCGCAGTGCGAACGTCACCTATGCCGATCTCGGCCTGACCCGCGACGCCGGCGTCGACAGCCTCGACACCCGCATCCGCATGGCGGTGAACCGCGTGTGCGCCACCAGTTCCTCTCCCGACCGTTCGGAAATGCGTTGGGAACGCAACTGTCGCCTTCGCACCATGGAGCAGGTCGTCGTGGCCCGCGACGAGGCGGTGCGCATTGCCCGTGGCGGTGCAGCCGCGCGACCCGAACTGGCCTCGCTCAGCATCGCCTTGCCGACCGCCGGGCGCTGAATTCCTTTCCGCCTGCGTCCGGTGTGCCAAACCGCCGGGCGAACCGGTGCCGGGTCCAACTGGTAAGAGGGAGACCCGGCACCCGATTTTTCGTCGTGCAGGCGCGCTGCTTGCGCCCCGTCACTGGACGCCCGCGCGTGCGATTGCCATTTGCAGGCCATGTCATCCCGCCGTCTCTTCGTCGCCCTCCCCCTGCCCGAACGGATTGCCGAAGGCCTTCTCGACATCCAGGAGGGCATTCCCGCTGCGCGCTGGCAGGATGCCGACAACCTGCACATCACCCTGCGCTTCGTCGGCGAGGTGGACCGGCACATGGCCGCCGACCTCGAGACCGCTCTGGAAAGCGTCACCTTCGCCCCCTTTCCGCTCACCATATCGGGCGTGGGCCATTTCGAGGGCAACAGGCGGGCAAAGGCCGTGTGGGCCCGCGTGGCGCCAAGCGCGCCGCTGGACGAATTGCAGATGCGGGTGGAAATGGCATGCCGCCGCGCCGGGCTGCGCGCCGAAACGCGCAAATTCGTGCCCCACGTCACCATCGCCCGGCTGAATTCGGGCACCGGACCGATCGGCGACTGGCTCCACGCCAACGGCGCACTACGTCTCGGACCGTGGCAGGTGGAGGGTTTTTCGCTGTACGAAAGCGACCTTACGCCCAATGGCGCGATATATTCGGAAATTACGAAATTTCCGTGACCTGGGCTGTCTTGTTGGATTGTTTCCGAGGCGCTTGCCGAAACGCAATGCGTCAAGAACCATGCCACGAGCCGGGGGCAACATCGGATGAGATGTGGACCATAAGGGGCCACCAGCCGTTGATTGGGTGAAACGATACACGGTGGAAGCCGCCACGCTGCTCTCGGCAGCATCCGGAGGCCCGCCAGACCCGACAGCAGGATTTTATGTCGAACGCGACACAACCAGTAGCCCCTATCGAAACCGAAGCCATAGCCAAACGATCCGATCCCCGCGACGGTTCGACCCATCCTCCCAGCCCTGTGCGCACCGAGCGCAGCAAGGCCAGCAAGGAAATCGAACCCGCCGTTAGCTGGATGCGCGGCCAGATGGTGCGCGAATTCGTGCGACGCCTTCGCCGCAAGCACCGCGGAGAAACCGGACAGAGCCTTCGCGGCCGGATGCGCAAGCGCAAGACAGCCCTCGCCATGTCCGCCGCCGTGATGGGTTTCAGTACCGGCGCAGTGGATATTTCCAAGCACGACCCGGCCTACAAGATCACCATGAAGCAGATGGACCCGACCAAGGAGCGCGTCCATGCCGGCATGCTGAAAGTCAGTGACACGATGAAGGAAGCGCTGGCCGAAGAGGAAGGCGTGCGACTGACCGTCTATCGCGACGTAGCCGGTTATCCGACCGTAGGCGTCGGCCACCTTCTGACACCCGAAGACGGGCTGTCGGTAGGCGACCGCATCACCTACGACCAGGCTATCGAATTCCTCGAACAGGACCTGAAAAAGGCCGAGGAAGGCGTCAAGCGCCTGGTTGGCGACCTGCCGATCTTCCAGCACGAGTTCGATGCGCTTGTCGACCTCGTCTACAATGTCGGCGAAGGCAACGTGTCCCCCGATCAGAGCCCGCGACTGAACGATGCCATCGTGCAATCCGACTACGACGGGATCGCGAGAGAGCTCGAATACACGACCGCCGCCGGCAAGGTCGCGCGCGGGCTGGAGTATCGCAGCGAACGCAGGCAATCGATCTTCATGGAAGCATCCTACGAAGACCCGCGTGCGCTGGAGGTGGACATCAACGGACAGGCACGCATCTGATCGCCGCCTACCGGCTTGCCGCCTTGCACAACCTATCATCACGCGACATGGGCGACACCATGACAAAGACACGGCCCAACAGCCTAGCAGGACCCGCCCCGGCCCGTATCGTTGCCGCGCTGGCGGGTCTTGTGCTGCTTGGCGGCTGTTCGGCCGAGACACCCGTTCCGCTCGACACCTCGGGCGAACTGGACCTGCCGGCACAGGCCGGGCCGGCCATAAGCGAGGCGGAACGCGACTGTCTGCTGGTGGTGTGGGAACAGCAGACCGAGCCCGACCGCAATTTCGATCGCGCCAACGACCTGGTCGAAGGCGGCCTGATCTCGTGCGCCACCGGCACCAGCGCCAGCCAGTACGAGGCCACGCTGGCCGCCCTGCGCAGCGCCGCATCGGGCAACGATCGCAACGCGGTGATGGGCGAACTCGACATTCCGCTGCTCTACATCGACGCGGAGGGCAACCGGCGCGATGTCGAGGAAGCCGACCTTGCCACCAGCGATTTCGACGAGATCTTCTCTCCCGACATGCTGGCGCTGATGCGCTCGCTCGACCTGCGCGAGATGACCGTCGTTCCGGACCAGGGCGGATTCTTCGAACTCGGCGCGATCTGGCTGACGCCGGGTGAGCCCGGCGGCAGGCCGCGCCTCGTCACCGTCAATCGCCAGGCCCTGGCCGAAGCGGCCGCAGCCGCCGCCGCTGCCGAGGAGGGGGAAACCTCCTCCTGACAGGCTCGTTCAGGCTCTTGGCAGCTTGAATCCTTAGGGCTAAGCGCCAAGTTTCACTTGCAACCACCTGTCCAGCCCCTCCCGGGCGGCCAAGATGAGCACGAAAAGGAAGAGACGCCCGAATGCGAAAGAGTAACCTTCTCGCCACGACCATGATCGCCGCGCTTGCTAGCGCGTGCACCACGATGGACAATGCCGACATGAACGCCGCCCCTGCCGCGCTGCCCGACACCGCGGAATACAACCCGGACATCCCCGAAGCGACCAGCATCTTCGCCGAGCTGTCACCCCTCTACATGCACGCCCCGCAGTTCGACCAGATCTCGGACGACGAATGGCAGGGCATCATCGAGGAAGCGATCGCCATCCAGCTGGCCGAGGTTGAGGCCATCGCCAACAACCCGAACGACCCCACGTTCGCCAACACCCTGGTGGCGATGGAAGAGTCGGGACAGGTCTTCGCCCGTGCCTACGGCGCGTTCAGCCAGATCGTTTCCGCCAACATCAACGACACCATCGCCACGACGGACGAGGAACTCGCTCCGCAGGTCGCGTCGATGTACGACAGCATCTACCTGAACCCGGAACTGTTCGCCCGCGTGAAGGCGGTCTACGACAACCGCGCCGCGATGGCGATGACGCCCGAAGACGCCATGCTGCTGGAGACGACCTACGACGAGTTCGTCCACCGCGGCGCGCTGCTGGGCGACGAGGCGCAGACCGAACTGCGCCAGATCAACGAGCGGCTTTCCTCGCTCTCGTCGCAGATCTCGCAGCGCATCACCACCGGCCAGAACAACGCCGCGATCTTCCTGGACGACCGTTCGGACCTCGCGGGTCTTTCCGATGCCGATATCGAAGCCGCCGCGGCAGCCGCTGCCGAGCGCGGGCGCGAGGGCGAATTCATGCTCTCCGTCAGCAACACCTCGGGTGTGCCGCAGCTGGCCCAGCTGGACAACCGCGATGTCCGCGAGATGCTGTTCAAGGCCAGCATCGACCGCAACCAGTCGGGCGAGGCGAGCACGCTGCCGCTGATCCGCGAAGTGATCGCGCTGCGCAACCGCCGCGCCCAGCTTTTCGGAGAGCCCTCGCACGCCAACTGGCAGATGTACGACCGGATGGTCTCCGACCCGCAGACCGCGATCAACTTCATGGCCGAGATGGTCCCCGCGCTGCGCGCCACGCAGGAACGCGAGGCCGCCGTGCTGCAGGAGCGGATCGAGCAGGACGGGCACGATTTCGAGCTCGCCCCGTGGGACTGGCAGTACTACGCCAGCAAGGTGCGGGCCGAGCGCTACGCCCTCGATAACGAGGAGATCAAGCAGTACTTCGTGGTCGACAATGTGCTGGAAGACGGCGTGTTCTACATGGCCGAACAGCTGTACGGCCTGACCTTCGAGGAACGCACCGACATCCCGACCTATCACCCTGACGTGAAGGTCTACACCGTCTTCCACGACGGCGAGGAACAGGCGCTGTTCTACTTCGATCCGTTCAGCCGCGATTCCAAGCGTGGCGGTGCGTGGATGAGCAACTTCATCGAGCAGAGCCACCTGCTCGGCCTGAAGCCGGTCATCACCAACACGCAGAACATCGCCCCGCCGGTCGCCGGCCAGCCCGCGCTTGCGACCTGGGACGACGTGACCACGATGTTCCACGAATTCGGCCACGCCCTGCACGGCATCTTCGCCGACCAGCAGTACCCGTCGCTGTCGGGCACCAACACCGCGCGCGACTGGGTGGAATTCCCGAGCCAGTTCCACGAGAACTTCGCCGCCGTGCCCGAAGTGCTGCAGCGCTATGCCCGCCACCACGAGACCGGCGAAGTGATCCCGGACGACCTGGTGGAGGCAATCGACCGGGCCAGCAAGTTCAACCAGGGCCACAGCTTCGGCGAGATCATCGCCGCCTCGCTGCTGGACATGGAATGGCACTCGCTCGACCCCAGCCAGCCGGCGCCGACCGACGTGATGGCGTTCGAGGCCGAGGCGCTGGAGCGGATCGGCCTGCGCAGCGACCTGGTGCCGCCGCGTTACCGCACCCCCTACTACCGCCACATCTTCGAGCATGGCTATGACGCAGGCTACTACGCCTACACCTGGACGGAGATGCTGCACCACGATGCCTACAGCTACGTGGTCAACAACGGCGGCATGAACCGCGAGATGGGCGACCACATCGTGGAGACGTTCCTGGGCCAGGGTCACTCCAAGACCTACGAACAGATGTTCCGCGACTTCACCGGCCGCGACCCGCAGGTCGAGCCGCTGCTCGAAGCGCGTGGTCTGATTCCCGAGGACGACAACATCGACGGTGTCGATGGTGCCGAGGGCGCGGTCTAACCCGAGGTAACGAGGGCGCGTTGGCCGGGCTCGCCCAGCCAGCGCGCCTCGACACCCCAGACATCGCGAATGATACCAAGCGACAGCGCCTCTTCGGGGGCGCTGTCTGCTTTCAGGCGTCCTTCGTTCAGCACCAGCACGCGGTCCGCATGGTTCATGGCCAGCGCCAGGTCGTGCAGCACCAGCACCACGCCCGCTCCGGCGTCGGCCTGAGCGCGCAGAACCTTGAGCAGGCTCAGCTGGTGCGCCAGGTCCAGCGCGGCGAGCGGCTCGTCGGCGAGGATCCAGCGCGGCTCTCCCGCCAGCACGCGGGCCAGCAGGGCGCGAGCCTTTTCCCCGCCCGACAGGGTGGAGACGGGCCGCGCGGCGAAATCCGACATGGCGGTGGCCGCCAGTGCGCTCGCCACGGCAAACTTGCCCCGATCGCGGTGCGGCAGGCGGCCCAGCGCGGCGAGATTGGCGACCGAGACGTCCCAGGCGACCTCCCCCAGTTGCGGGAGGTAGCCGATGGCCTTGGCCCGCTCGCGAGAAGGCACGCCGGCGAGCGGCTCTGCATCCAGCAGCACTTCCCCCTCGTCCGCGTCCAGCAGGCCTGCCAGCACGGACAGCAGGGTGGACTTGCCCGCGCCGTTGGGGCCGCAGATCGCGGTGATCGCGCCGGGCTGGAGGGCGGAGGTAACGCCTGCCAGCCGCCGGGCAATCGTCAGGTCGCGCACTTCCAGCATCAGGCCGCCCTCCGCATCCGCAGCAGCAGCATCAGGAAGAACGGCGCACCGATCAGACTGAGCGCGATGCCGAGGCGCAGTTCGGTCACCAGCGGCAGCACGCGCACAACCACGTCCGCCACCAGCACCAGCAGCGCGCCCGCCAGCGCGCTCGGCACGATGAGGCTGGATGGACGCTTGTCCGTCAGCGGACGCACGAGGTGGGGCACGATTAGTCCGACGAAGCCGATGATCCCCGCCACCGCGACGCCGCTGCCCACGGTGAGGCCCGTGCCCAGCACCAGCAGGGCCATCAACCGGGCGGGCTTTACGCCAAGGGAGCGCGCGGCAGGTTCGCCCAGCGTCATGGCGTCGAGATCGCGGCCCGCCAGCCACAGGAGGACGAGGCCTGCCAGCGTCAGCGGTGCGGCCAGCGTAACGTCGGCCCAGCTGCGGTCGGTCAGCGCGCCCATCAGCCAGGTGACGATGCTGCTCATGGCAAAGGCGTTGGGCGCAAGGCTGATCGCCAGAGAGGTGAGCGCGCCTGCAAGGCTGGCGATCATCATGCCCGCCAGCGTGAACAGGGCGATGCCGTTCGCCGGGTTGGCGGTGCGCCCGGCGATCAGGGCCAGCAGCGCCATGGCTCCGCCTGCTCCCACCAGGGCAAACAGCGGCAGCAGCACCGCGCTGGCCGCGCCGATGTAGAGCGCGACGACCGCCCCCAGCGCCGCGCCGGGGGCAATGCCGAACAGGCCGGGATCGGCCAGCGGATTGCGCAGGTATCCCTGCATCGCCGCACCCGCCGCGCCCAGCCCTGCGCCGATCACCACGGCCAGCACCGCGCGCGGCAGGCGCAGTTCGGCAAGGATTGCGGTGGCATTGGGCGTCGCGTCGGGATCGACCCACACCCGCCCGGCCAGCAGCGAGAGCGGTATGGCGACGAGCAGCAGGGCCGCGAAGATCAGCGTGGCGCGGGTCACTGCACCTGCCGCCTGATCTCAGCCAGCCGCGTCAGCGCGCGCGGGATCGTGGGGCCGCCGCAATAGAGCAGATTGGGGTCGAGTTCCTGGTGCGCCATGTCGGACGCGAAGCCCATCGCCGGGTGATCGAAGGCGCGCTCGTCTCCGGCAGTGATGACGACCCTTGGCGGATCGGCCAGCACTTCCTCCAACGGCAGGTATGCCCCCTGCCCCAGCCCCCTTGCGACCGAGAGACTGGCAAAGCCGCTCTGCATCATCAACGCGTGGGCGAGCGAGCCCTCGCCCCCCACGATACCGCCCTGCTGCCACAGCAGCGCCGTAGCCGGGTCGCCGCTCCATTCGTGTGCCTGCCAGCTGTCGGAGATTTTCCGCGCAAGCACCGCGGCTCTTTCGGGATTGCCGGTCGCCTCGCCCAGCGCCGCGACCTGATCGAGGCTGTCCTGCAGCGACCCGGCTATGCCCAATGTCTCCACCACGATACCCGCCTGCTCCAGCGCGCTGCGCGTGGCGGGCTGGATGAAAGCGTCGGCCACGACGATGTCGGGCGCGAGGGCCAGCACCTCCTCCGCCGTCCCCCCGGTGCTGGCAAAACGCGCTGCCTCATCGGCAAGCATGGAGCTGGCGTCAGGGTCGTGGCTGTAGTGCGATATGGCCAGCACCTGCCCCGGCGCGGCGATCTCGGCCAGGATGGCATCGGCACACGGGTTCAGGCTGACGATCGAAGGGCGTTCGGCCGCTGCGCTTCGTGGCCCCTGTCCGGAACAGGCGGCCAGCAGGAGGGCAAGGCCGCTAACCAGTCTCACAGCGCCACTCGCGCCCCGATATGGGCGCTGGTGCCCGCCGTGCCGTAGCCGGCGGCGGTCTGATACTGCTCGTCCCACAGGTTCTCGACACGGCCGAACAATTGCACCCGCTCGCTCGCGTCCCAGCTAGCACGCAGCGTCAGCGTTTCGTACCCGTCCAGCCGTACGGTGTTGAAAGCATCGTCGTAACTGTCCGAAACCACGCGCAGGTCTGCTGCCAGGGCAATCGCATCGACGGGCCTCCACTCGCCGGTGAACGTCGCCGCGTGGCGCGGGCGACGGGCCAGCGCCAGCCCGGTGTCGCGGTTTTCGGCATCGGTAAAGGCATAGAGCGCGCCCAGCGTCACGCCCTCAGCGGGGCTGCCCCAAAGTTCGGCCTCCAGCCCGCGTGCCCTCGTGCGGGTGATGTTGTCGTAGGTGCCGAAGGGACGGTTCGCGCAGATGCCCGTCGTTTCGCCAAAGCAGCTGACGAAGGCGATCTGGTTGTCGGTGTTGCGCTGGAACGCAGTGACCGCAGCGTAGACAGGCGCACGGCCGCGCATCCGGGCGCTGGCGAGGTTGCGCTCGCCAAAGGCGAGGCCGAGGTCGAAACTGGTGCTCTGCTCCGGCTCGAGCGAAAGGTTGCCGTACTCGGAATGAAGCTGGAACAGGCTCGGCGCCTTGAACCCTTCGCCCAGGCTCGCCCGCAGACGCCAGCCATCGGCGAGTTCGTAGCTCGCATCGGCGCCGAAGCTGACCGCGGTGCCGAAATCGGCGTGGTCGTCCACCCGCGCGCCGACGTAGCCGGAGATCGCGTTCCACTCGATTCCCGCTTGCGCGTAGGCACCGGAAATGCGCGTGTCCTCGCCCGCATCGAATAGGGTCTCGTAGCTGGTCCATTCGTTCTCGGCGCCGAAATGAACGAGCAGCGGGCCGATGGGTCGCCATTCGCCGCGCAGTTCCAGCCGGTCGGACCGGCCCTGGCTGGCGAATGTCTCTACGCCGTTGCCGTCCAGGTTGTCTCGCTCGGTTTCGGCAAAGCTGTAGGCAGCCGAAAGGAACAGCGCGCTGCTGTCCAGCACGGCCCCGGTGGCTCCGGTCAGCTGGCGCGTGTGCTGCACGTCGCCGGTATCGGCCAGGGTGAAATCGGGGGCGGGAAAACCGTCGATCTCCAGGTCGCCCTCGGCGTAGCGGGCGCGGGCGAAGACCTCCAGCCGATCGTCGAAGTAATAGCGCGCATGGCCGTTCAGCGCCCATTGCTCGAACCCGTCGGCTTCGGTCCCCGCCTCGGCGGCGGAAATGCCGTCGGTGCTGAACCAGGTGCCAGATAGCCCGAGAAATCCCGTGTCGGCATCGCTGAGGCCGCCCGAAATCGCGGCGCTCGCCGTGTCGCGCGCGCCGTATTCGGCACTACCGCGCAGCCCGCTTGCCGCGCGGGTGGAGGCAACGATCACGCCGCCTATGGCGTCGGAGCCCCAGATCGTGGAATTGGAGCCGCGCAGCACTTCCAGCTTGTCGAGGTCCAGCGCCAGCAGCGTGCCGAAGTCGAAGCCTCCCGCGGGCGATGCGGTGTCGGCCACGCGCACGCCGTCCAGCACGGCAAGCACCTGCTCCGCCTCGCTGCCGCGCAGGCGGATGCCGGTGAACCCGCCCACGCCGCCATTGCGACTGGAAACGAGGCCGGGCACGCGCTCCAGCACGCGGGTAAGGTCCGCGCCCTGCACTGCCTCGATCTCGGCCTCGCCGATCACGGTGACGGCCTGCCCGGTATCCTCCAGCTCGATGCGGGTGCCCGTCGCGGTGACGGTGATCGTCTCTTCCGGAACGCGCCAGGTCGAAGTGGTGATGCTCCCGCCATCGTCCTCCTGCGCCCAGGCGGGCGCGGCGATGGCGGAGAACGAAGCGCAGTAAAACAGGTATTTGTACACGAAACCTCCAATCAAAAGCGAACTCGCCGCTCATGACGGAGGCAGCGCTGCGATAGCGCTCTTCCGCTGGCTGCCGGTACACCCCGCCTGACAGGCCGAACGACCGTCATCGGCAGGTCTCCTGGCTCCCGGATCGTCGCTTCCCGTCCGCCTTCCCGCCAGAGGCAGTGGCATGAGGACAGGTCGCTCCCCGGTCACAGTTGCGGGGGCAGCGCGGGCCTTTCACCCGCTTCCCTCTTAGGACCGCTCTCGCGGCCAACCCATGACGTCGCCTCCCCAATATGCCCGTGCGCTGGCCGTGGCAACGGTAAAGCCCCTGAATAGGGCGTCCCGCCGTGGGACGACGGCAACTGTGCTGATGCCTGCCCTCCCCCTCGCGGCTAGCGCGTAGGCGTGGATCAGACCGCCCGCCAGACCCCGCAACAGATGCTTGCCGAGCTTCGGCGCGCGCGCCGGTCGCGCCGGGCCATGGTGCTGCGGCGGCTGGGCGCGCTGGCGGCGCTGCTGGCCGTGCCTGCGCTGGCGGCGGAAACCGCCTTCGAACCGCAGATCGCGCAGGCATCGCAGGTGCCGGTGCAGCCGATGGGCTTCGAGACGCCGGGCGAAAGCTTTCCCGGCTCCGCCTTCTACTACCTCGAGGATGCGGCTTTCGAGCCGGAAGCCTTCACCACCGAAAGCGTCGCACAGGCGACGCTCGAGCCCGCATCCGCGCCGCAGCTGGCACCGGGCCCTGCCGCCGCAGCATTGGTGGCGATGGGCAGCGGCAACGACGTGGTTCGCGCGCAGGAATGCCTGGCGACGGCGATCTATTACGAAGCCGCCAGCGAATCGGAAGCCGGCCAACGCGCGGTGGCGCAAGTTGTCCTGAACCGGGTGGCGCACAGCGCTTGGCCCGATACCGTGTGCGGCGTGGTCTACCAGGGTTCGGCCCGGCGGACCGGATGCCAGTTCACCTTCACCTGCGATGGCTCGCTGGCCCGCCGTCCTTCGCGCGGCGGGTGGGAGCGCGCCAGCCGCATAGCCCGCTCGGCCCTGGCCGGATCGGTATACCAGCCGGTGGGTCTTTCGACGCATTACCATACGCTGGCCGTGCACCCCTACTGGGCACCCAGCCTGACGCGGACGACGGTGATCGGCGCGCACGTGTTCTATCGCTGGCCGGGCTCTGCCGGAGAGCGCGGCGCGTTCTCGTTCACCTACGGCGGCGGAGAGCCGCTACCGGGCCGCGCGGCCACGATTGCCAGCGGCCCCGATCCGGTGGCGCTGGCGACAGTGCCCTCGCCCGAGATCGTTCCGCCGGCGCAGGAGGCCGCGCTCGCCGTCTCGACAGCGACGCAGGAAGCGCCCGTCCACGCAACCGACCGCCTGCCGGCGGCGGGTCGCGTTCGGAGCGAATATGCCAATAGCGGGCAGTGGATAAAGCGACCCTGACCCGGCGCGCCCCTTAAGCGCCGACAACAATTCGGAAACCATCTGTTCCAACTCTTGCTTAGCCGGCTGGCGCTAGAACGGTGGACGTCGCAGCAAGCGGCCAAGAGCAAAACCGGATCAGTCGCCCATGCCCATTCGTTTCGCCGCCTCGCGATGCCGCGCCCAGTGCCGGATGCCGCGGGGTATGGCAGTCGGTCTGTACCTGCGTCCCGCCAACGACAATCGCGGCAAGAAAGTCAGCAACACGCATCTCGAAGCGGCCCTGCGTCACTTCGCGCAGCACGGCCTCGCCGCCGCCGATCACGCGCGCCAGCAGGCCATGGCGGCCGCCGATGCGGGCGACCGTCAGACCTTTGAATGGTGGGTGGAAATCTGCCGTGCGCTGGACCGGCGCATGGCGCACACGATCGCCGATCCCGCCAAGGTCGGCGGCTGATCGCCTCGACCCCACCAGACCAATCGCAAGTCCTTTTGTTTTCCGGCGCGTGGCCGGGGAACCAATGACGCCTGCCTGCGTCAGTGTTTGGAATGGTCGGACGGCCTTATTGCTATTGCAAACTGTTTGCAACAAACACTTGAATTGACTGTTGCATTGGCCTCCCCTGCCCCCTAGGGCGACCGCATCGATTCCGGGTGGCGAGTCCTGCGTGGGCGCTGGGCCGTCACCCCCGGCACGCTGACGCGCCCGAAAAGGATAGAGGCTCAATGGCTCGCAAGAAGATCGCTCTCATCGGCTCCGGCATGATCGGCGGCACCCTCGCCCATCTGGCGGCGAAGAAGGAAATGGGCGACATCGTCCTGTTCGACATCGCCGAAGGCATGCCGCAGGGCAAGGCGCTGGACCTGTCGCAGTGCGGCCCCATCGAGGGTTTCGACGCGAAGATCACCGGCACCAACGACTATGCCGACATTGCCGGCGCCGACGTCGTGATCGTCACCGCCGGCGTGCCGCGCAAGCCCGGCATGAGTCGTGATGATCTTCTCGGCATCAACCTGAAGGTGATGAAGGCCGTGGGCGAAGGCATCAAGGCCAACTGCCCCGAAGCCTTCGTGATCTGCATCACCAACCCGCTGGATGCGATGGTCTGGGCGCTGCGTGAATTCTCCGGCCTTCCGCACAACAAGGTGGTCGGCATGGCAGGCGTGCTCGATTCCGCGCGCTTCGCCACCTTCCTCGCCTGGGAATTCGACGTCTCGGTGAAGGACGTGAACGCCTTCGTGCTGGGCGGCCACGGCGACACCATGGTGCCCGTCACCAGCTACACCACCATCAACGGCATCCCGGTGAACGACTTCGCCAAGATCAAGGGCGTATCGGAAAGCCGCATCGACGAGATCGTGGATCGCACCCGCAAGGGCGGCGGCGAGATCGTGGGCCTGCTCGGCAACGGCTCGGCCTACTATGCCCCCGCCACCAGCGCGATTTCGATGGCCGAGGCCTATCTCGGCGACCAGAAGCGCATCCTGCCCTGCGCCGCGCACCTCACCGGCGAATACGGCGTTGACGGCCTCTACGTTGGCGTGCCTGCCGTGATCGGTGCCGACGGCATCGAGGGCGTGGTGGAAATCGACCTCAGCGACGAGGAAAAGAACAACCTCCAGGTCAGCATCGACGCGGTCAAGGAACTGCTCGAGGCCTGCAAGGGCCTGGACGGCAGCCTGAAGTGATCGCTTTCGCCGCCCCTCTCTTCCTTCTTGCAGCGACTACGTCTGCGCCCGCTGTCGACGAAGCCAGAGCCCATGAGATTTTCTGGGACGCCTGCGTCGACGGCGAGGCGAGGTTTGAGCGGGGTGAGGCAATCCCAGTAGATTATGGTGATCTGCCGCCGGCGATCCGCAATTGGTATTGGCGCATGGAAGATGAAGTCGTCGCCTACAGCGTCGGCGACACCGGGAAGCTCTTCCTGGTCCTCTTCGAACACGCAAGGCCCAAGGGTAACGATTACTCCAGTGGTTGCGCGGTCATCGGGGAAAACCTCTCGATTCAGGCCGCAGAGCTCTTCGTACGCATCAACCTGACGACCGAAGGCGCGCAAATCGGACGTTGTGATGGGGAATTCCATCAAGAATGCCCGAACGGAGAATATTTCGACCTCTATCCCGAGGACTATTCGTATGTTGTGTCGGGGCGCGAATTGCGCGGCGAGTACCTAGCCCTGCAAGTCGCGCGCATTCCAGAACGTATTCGGGATCGTCACCGCGTCGCGATTTCCCGTCGCCGATAAACTTATCATGCGCGCCCTGCCGCGCAGTTTGAATGGAGCAGTTTGAATGTCCATCCTCGTAGACAAGAACACCAAGGTCATCACCCAGGGCATGACGGGTGACACCGGCACGTTCCACACCCAGCAGGCGCTGGACTACGGCACGCAGATGGTGGCGGGCGTCACGCCGGGCAAAGGCGGCACGACGCATATCGGCCTGCCCAACTTCAACACCGTGCGCGAAGCCAGGGAAGCCACCGGCGCCACCGCATCGGTGATCTACGTGCCGCCGCCCTTCGCGGGCGACGCGATCCTTGAAGCGATCGAGGCCGAGGTCGAGCTGATCGTCGCCATTACCGAGGGTATTCCGGTGATGGACATGATCACGGTGAAGCGCGCGCTGACCGGCTCCAAGTCCCGCCTGATCGGCCCGAACTGCCCCGGCGTGCTGACGCCCGAAGAGTGCAAGATCGGCATCATGCCCGGCTCCATCTTCAAGAAGGGCAGCGTGGGCGTCGTCAGCCGCTCGGGCACGCTCACCTACGAGGCCGTGCACCAGACCACGCAGGTGGGCCTGGGCCAGACGACCGCTGTCGGCATCGGCGGCGATCCCGTGAACGGCACCAACTTTATCGACGTGCTCGACCTGTTCCTGGACGACGACGCCACCAAGTCGATCATCATGATCGGCGAGATCGGCGGCAGCGCCGAGGAAGAAGCGGCCGAGTTCATCAAGCAGGAAGCCGCCAAGGGCCGCCGCAAGCCTATGGTCGGCTTCATCGCCGGTCGCACCGCCCCTCCGGGCCGCCGCATGGGCCACGCGGGCGCCATCGTGTCGGGCGGCAAGGGCGGCGCGGACGACAAGATCGCCGCGATGGAAGATGCGGGCATCCGCGTCTCTCCCAGCCCCAGCGAGCTGGGCACCACGCTGGATGCATTGCTGAAGGAACTGGCCTGACCGCCAGCCTTCATTGAGTCTCAAGGAGAGACCGATGGGTAAAGAGCCGGACAATTTCCTTCCCGAACTGCCGTCGCAGGAAGGCGCGCAGCCGGGGCCGTCGTGGGGCAACCCGCGCTGGCCCCTGGCCGACAGCGCTGGCGACTGGGCGCAGGCCATGGACCCGACCGACATGGTCGCCGTGGTGAAGGATGCAGCCGCCAGGGCTGGCAAGCCCACCGATACCGCCAGTATCGAGGCGGCGGCGCGCGATTCCATCCAGGCGATGATGCTGATCCGGCTCTATCGCGTGCGCGGCCACCTGGGCGCAGATCTCGATCCGCTGGGCATCTCGCACCGCGACAATCCCGAAGAACTGACGCTGGCCTGGCACGGTTTCGAGGGGCAGGAAGACAAGGAAGTCTACGTCGGCGGGGCCTTCGGCTTCGACTGGGTGCGGGTCGGCACGCTCTACGAGGCGCTGCGCAACACCTATTGCGGGCACGTGGGCCTGGAATACATGCACATCGCCGATACCGAGGAACGGCGGTTCCTGCAGGACAAGTTCGAGAGCCCGGAAGACACCATCCAGTTCACGCCCGAAGGCAAGCGGGCGATCCTGAAGGCGGTGATTCGCGGCGAGGAATACGAGAAGTACCTCGCCAAGAAGTACGTCGGCACCAAGCGGTTCGGTCTCGACGGCGGCGAAGCCATGATCCCGGCGCTGGAAGCCGTCATCAAGTACGGCGGCTCCCTGGGCGTTCGCGAGATCATCTACGGCATGGCCCACCGCGGCCGGCTGAACGTGCTCGCCAACGTGATGGCAAAGCCCTACCACGTGATCTTCCACGAATTCTCCGGCGGCAGCGCCAACCCCGACGACGTCGGCGGATCGGGCGACGTGAAGTATCACCTCGGCACCAGCACGGACCGCGAGTTCGACGGTATCAAGGTGCACATGAGCCTGGTGCCCAACCCCTCCCACCTCGAGGCGGTGGACCCGGTTGTTCTGGGCAAGACCCGCGCGCAACAAGCCTTCCGCGACGACCTGGACGATCACGAGCAGGTCCTGCCCGTGCTGATCCACGGCGACGCGGCCTTCGCGGGCCAGGGCGTGGTGTGGGAATGCTTCGGCCTTTCCGGCGTTCGCGGCTATTCCACCGGCGGCTGCATCCACTTCGTGATCAACAACCAGATCGGCTTCACCACCAGCCCGAAGTTCGCGCGCAGTTCGCCCTACCCGTCCGACGTGGCGAAGGGCGTTCAGGCGCCGATCCTGCACGTGAACGGCGACGATCCGGAGGCGGTGACTTTCGCCTGCAAGCTGGCCATCGAGTACCGGCAGCGCTTCAAGCGCGATATCGTGATCGACATGTGGTGCTATCGCCGGTTCGGCCACAACGAGGGCGACGAGCCCAAGTTCACCCAGCCGCTGATGTACGACGCGATCAAGAGACATCCGCGCGTTTCGGAAATCTATTCCGAGCGTCTCAAGAGCGAGAACGTGCTGGAAGAAGGCACCGCGCCCGACATGCGCAGCGAGTTCATCGCCCATCTCGACGAGGAATTCGAGGCCGCCAAGAGCTACAAGCCCAACGAGATCGACTGGTTCGCCGGTCGCTGGAGCGGTCTGCACAAGCCGGCCGACCCGGAAACCGCGCGCCGCAACGTGCATACCGCGATCGAGGAAAAGCTGTTCAACTCGCTGGGCCGCACGCTGACCACGGTCCCCGACGATCACGAGATCCACAAGACGCTGGGCCGCGTGCTCGATGCCAAGCGCGAGATGTTCAAGACCGGCGAGGGCTTCGACTGGGCGACGGCGGAAGCGCTGGCGTTCGGCAGCCTCGTGACCGAAGGCTTCGGCGTGCGCCTGTCCGGCCAGGATTCCGGGCGCGGCACCTTCAGCCAGCGCCATGCCATCTGGGTCGACCAGAAGACGGAAGACAAGTACATCCCGCTCGCCACGCTGCCGCACGGCAAGTTCGAGGTGTACGATTCCACCCTCAGTGAATTCGGCGTGCTCGGCTTCGAATACGGCTTTGCCCTGGCCGATCCCAAGACGCTGGTTCTGTGGGAAGCGCAGTTCGGCGATTTCGCCAACGGCGCGCAGGTGATGATCGACCAGTTCATCGCCGCGGGCGAGGTGAAATGGCAGCGTGCCAACGGCCTCGTGATGCTGCTGCCGCACGGATACGAGGGACAGGGCCCGGAACACTCCTCCGCCCGTCTCGAACGTTTCCTGCAGCTGTGCGCGAACGACAACATCCAGGTCTGCAACATCACCAGCCCGGCCAACTACTTCCACGTGCTGCGCCGCCAGATGCTGCGTCCGTTCCGCAAGCCGCTGATCATCATGAGCCCGAAGAGCCTGCTGCGCCATCCCAAGGCGAAGAGCGACGCTTTCCGCTTCCAGGGCGACCATCATTTCCAGCGCATCATGTCGGACAAGACCGAGATCGCCGATACGAAGGTGCGTCGCCTGGTGCTGTGCAGCGGCAAGGTGGCCTACGACCTGATGGAAAAGCGCGACGAGGAAGGCCTCGACGATGTCTCCATCGTGCGGATCGAGCAGCTCTACCCCTTCCCCGGAGAGCCGCTGGCCGTGCGTATGAAGCGCATGACCAACCTGGAAGAGGTGGTCTGGTGCCAGGAGGAACCGCACAACAACGGTGCGTGGTTCTTCGTGCAGAACCGCATCGAGGATGCGCTGACTGCCGCCGGGCACGACGGCATGCGCCCGCGCTATGCCGGCCGCGAGGAGGCTGCGTCTCCCGCCACCGGTTTCGCCAGGCGCCACCAGGCACAGCAGGAAGCGCTGGTGTCGGTCGCGCTGGGCCTCTCCGAACGCGGAAACACCGCCGCCCAGCGCAAGACGCGCAACACCAAGTAAGTCAGACCCGACAGGCAAGGAACGCTAAGTCATGGTAACCGAAGTTAAAGTCCCCACGCTTGGTGAATCGGTCACCGAGGCCACTGTCGGCGAATGGCTGAAGCAACCCGGCGACGCGGTGGAGGCCGATGAGCCCATCGCCAGCCTGGAAACCGACAAGGTAGCCGTGGAAGTGCCCTCGCCCGTTGCGGGCGTGCTGAGCGAGTTCACCGTCGAACTGGGCGAGACCGTGGAAGTGGGCGCCGTGATCGCGCGCGTGGAGGAAGGCGCCGAGGGCAAGGCTTCAAAGCCGGCCGCTGCCAAGTCCGACGACAGCGCGGACAAGGAAAGCGCCAAGGAAATGGAAAAGCTGCCCGACGACGATGGCGGCAAGGGTGGCTCTGCCGGGGGCGATGCGCCGACCATGTCGCCCGCCGTACGCCGCGCGGTGCTGGAACACGGTGTCGATCCCACAACCATCAAGGGCTCCGGCAAGGACGGCCGCCTGACCAAGGAAGACGTGCTGGCCGCCGCCAAGGCCAAGGGCTCGGGTGACGCCGCGCCTGCGCCCACGCCCTCCCCGTCGCCCTCGCCCGCTCCCGCCCCCTCCGCCAAGGGCGAGCGCCGCGAGGAACGCGTCAAGATGACGCGCATGCGCCAGACCATCGCCAGGCGGCTGAAGGGCGCGCAGGAAGAAGCGGCGCTGCTCACCACCTTCAACGATTGCGACATGACCGCCGTGATCGAGGCGCGCGAGGCCTACAAGGACCTGTTCGCCAAGAAGCACGGCATCAAGCTGGGCTTCATGTCGTTCTTCGCCAAGGCCGCTGCCCTGGCGCTGAAGGACGTGCCCGCCGTCAACGCGCAGATCGACGGGGACGAGATCGTCTACTACGACTACGTCGACCTGTCGGTGGCCGTCTCCGCGCCCAACGGGCTGGTGGTGCCCGTGGTGCGCTCCATCGACCAGATGAGCTTTGCCGAGATCGAGCTCGCCATCGCCGACTATGGCAAGCGCGCCAAGGAAGGCCAGCTGACCATGGAAGACATGCGCGGCGGCACTTTCACCATCTCCAACGGCGGCGTGTTCGGTTCGCTGATGAGCACGCCGATCATCAACCCGCCGCAAAGCGCCGTGCTTGGCCTCCACCGCATCGAGGACCGTCCGGTGGCCGTGAACGGTGAAGTCGTGATCCGCCCGATGATGTATCTCGCCCTGTCCTACGATCACCGCATCATCGACGGGCGCGAAGCTGTGACCGCGCTGAAGATCATGAAGGAAGCGATCGAGGATCCGATGCGGATGCTGATCGACCTGTGAGGGCTTCGCATATGAAACTACCCATCGTCTTGCTGGTTCTGGGCACCGTCTCGCTGAGCGGATGCGACGCTGCGTCGGACATCGCGGGCGATGCGCTGGAAGGCGAATTGCGGAATGCCGTAACGGCGCAGTGCCAGCAGGTCGCCGAGAATGCGAGCATCGCGGCCCCTCGGATAAGCCAGGTCTGCGAATGCGTGGCCGACACCTACATCGAAGATCCCGATCTCACGCTCGATGACATCAGCAGGGAACGCGTCACCTCCATCGTGAACGATTGCGCGGCCTCTACGGACCCCGATCTCGAGACCATCGAGTCGATTCCGGCGGAGGAAGCCGGTGGCTGAGAACCGCGACAACGACGTACGGATTATCGGTGACGATTCCGGCGGACGTGTCGCGGCAATCGCCGGATTGAAGATTATGGCGGAAGCGATCAAAAATCCGATGTGGATGCCGATCGAGCCTTGATGCAAGCCGATGCACAGGATCTCAAAGGGGAGCTGACTTTTGCCAATCAGGCAGCCCATCGCTGGGACGACTTCTGGCGGCGCTTCGGTGGCGCGCCCGACCTGCGCGACAAGACCTTGCTGGATTTCGGCTGCAATCGCGGAGGCTCCGTCCACCGCGCCATGCAGGAAGAGGCCGCGCGCGCAATCGGCGTCGACACCAATCCTGTCACCACGTCCTTCGGCAGCGAGAAGCTCTCGCGCAGCTGGGGCGACCGTGCGCAGATCCTTTGCGGCGACATTCGCGACCTGGAAATCGACCCCGTGGATGTCGTCATGTCGACCAACACCATGGAACACGTCGAGGATATCGAGGGCTCGCTATCCGCGCTGGTTGCGGCCTGCCGCCCGGGTGGCGAACTGTTCATCGGGTTCAGCCCGCTGTGGTATTCGCCCTATGGCCACCACCACTATCCGCGAACGCGCCTGCCCTGGATGCACCTGCTGCGAGGCGATGATTTCGTGCTTGATGATCTGGCCAGACATGTCGGCCTGCGATACGAGACCCTGCAACAGGCCGGCTTCAACCGCGCGACGCCGGACCGTTTCCGGGCCGCGCTCGCCGCGCAGGATGTCGAGGTCCTGTCGGCAAGGCGCAACATCGGGCGCTCTCGCTGGCGATCGTTCGTTTCCCAATCGATGCTGGCGCTGGCCGTGATACCGGCGCTGGAAAAGTATGTGACCGTGGGCTTCTATTGGCATCTGCGCAAACCGCCCGCGCAAAAGGAAGGTAATTCATGAGCGACTACGACGTTCTTGTCATCGGAGCCGGTCCCGGCGGTTATGTCGCGGCAATCCGCGCGGCCCAGCTGGGTCTGAAAACCGCCTGCGCCGAGAGCCGCGAAACGCTGGGCGGCACCTGTCTCAATGTCGGGTGCATCCCGTCCAAGGCCATGCTGCACGCGTCGGAGTACTTCGATGCCGCCAGCAATGGCACGATGGAGCACATGGGCATCGAGGTGACGCCCAAGCTCAACATGGACAAGCTGCATGGCCAGCGGATCGAAGCGGTCGAAGGCCTGACCAAGGGCATCGAGTTCCTGTTCAAGAAGAACAAGGTCGACTGGAAGAAGGGTCACGCCAAGTTCGTGGATGCCAACACCGTCGAGATCGGCGGCGAGAAGGTGACGGCGAAGGAAGTGGTGATCGCCACCGGGTCCAGCGTCACCCCTCTCCCGAACGTAGAGGTCGACAATTCCAAGCACGTGGTGGTGGATTCCACCGGCGCGCTGGAACTGCCCAAGGTGCCAGAGCACATGGTGGTGATCGGCGCGGGCGTGATCGGCCTCGAGCTGGGCAGCGTCTGGCGCCGCCTCGGCGCGAAAGTCACCTGCATCGAATTCCTCGACGAAGTCCTGCCCGGCATGGACGGCGACGTGCGCAAGGAAGCGCGCAAGATTTTCAAGAAGCAGGGCATCGAGTTCAAGCTGTCGACCAAGGTCACCGGCGTATCGGTGAAAGGCAAGACGGCCACGCTCACCCTCGAACCCGCCAAGGGCGGTGAAGAGGAAACCATGCAGGCAGATTGCGTGCTGGTGTCCATCGGCCGCAAGCCCAACACCGAAGGGCTGGGCCTGGAGAACATCGGCCTCGAAACCAACGAGCGCGGCCAAATCGAGGTGGACGGCGAATTCCGCACTTCGGTCGAAGGCGTGCGCGCGATCGGCGACGTGGTGCCCGGCCCCATGCTGGCGCACAAGGCCGAGGACGAAGGCATCGCCGTCGCCGAATGGATCGCGGGCCAGACTGGCATCGTGAACCACGACGTGATCCCCTCTGTCGTCTACACCTGGCCCGAAATCGCCGGCGTCGGCCTGACCGAGGAGCAGGCTATCGAGAAGATGGGCGGCGACAAGAAGGCCGTGAAGTCCAGCAAGTTCCCCATGATGGCCAACAGCCGTGCCAAGACCAACCACGAGCCCGATGGCTTCGTGAAGGTCATCGCCGAGGCCGAGAGCGACCGCGTGCTGGGCGTCTGGGCCATTGCCTCCGTCGCCGGAACGATGATCGCCGAGGCCGCGCTGGCTCTGGAGTTCGGCGCGACGAGCGAGGACATCGCCTACACCTGCCATGCCCACCCCACCCATCCGGAGGCCCTGAAGGAGGCCGCCATGGGCGTTCAGGGCAAGCCGATCCACATCTGAGGTGGTGATCAGGGATCGCCTACCCGCGCTGCTGGCGCTGGCGATCCCGGTGCTGGCAGGTTCGCTGTACATGTTGCTGGCCGGGGCCCCGTCCCGCTATGCAATCACGAACTGCGCGGCGCTGGCCCTCGCCTGCCTGTGGATCGTCGGCGGGCGCGGGCCGCACACGTCCACCAGCCGTCACCTTCTGACAGGCACCCTGCTGCTGGTGCTGCTGGCACCGCTGGCGGTCAGCCCACAAGTCCCGTCCGTGACAGGAGAGGTGGTGCGGCGCTGGTTCCCCCTCGGTCCGCTCACCTTGCACACCGGGATGCTGGTCACGCCCGCCCTGTGCATGCTGGCGGCGCGTCACCGCACCCTGGGCGCTCCGACCCTGCTCGCCGCCCTGGTGATCGCCTACCTGCAGCCCGATGCCGCCACCGGCTTTGCCCTCACCTTCGCCGCTGTCGGGCTTCACCACGTAACCAGGGACTGGAAGGTCGGCATCGTCGCCGTGATCGGCTTCTTCGCCTCGCTGGTGATGGCGGTTCGCGGTGAACTGCCGGCACAGCCGTTCGTGGAAAGGGTGCTGGTGGACGCAGCCGCGATCAACCCCGCCCTCGCCATCGCCTTGGGATTGGCGCTGGCCGCCGCTTTCGCCCTGGTGCTGTTTTCGATACCCTTCGACCGTACGAAGCGCTTTACCCTTGCGGGGCTCCTGTTCGGCTTTGCGCTGCTCGCGCTGATGTCGAGCTATCCCGCCCCGCTGATCGGCTATGGCGCGGCGCCCATTCTCGGCTTCGGCCTTGCCCTCGGACTGCACAGGATACCGCAACGATGACAGATATTTCGCCCTTTCACCTCGCCTTTCCGGTCGACAACCTGGAGGCCGCCCGACATTTCTGGGGCGAGGTCATGGGATGCCCGGAAGGCCGGTCTACCAGGGACTGGTGCGATTTCGATTTCTACGGTCACCAGATCGTGGCGCACCAGGCCCCCTCCATCGTCGCCAAGGCCGGGCACGGCACCAATCCGGTCGACGGAGACGATGTGCCCGTACCCCATTTCGGCATCGTGATGGACATGGACGACTGGAAGGCCCTGGCCCAGCGGCTGATCGAAAAGGGCGTGGAGTTCGATATTGCGCCGCGCGTGCGGTTCGAAGGCCAGCCGGGAGAGCAGGCGACGATGTTCTTCTGCGACCCCGCCGGCAACGCCATTGAGATGAAGGCCTTTGCCGACCGATCCAAGCTTTTCGCCACGGAATAAACCGACTATCGGGCGCGCATGGCTCATCAGAAAATCATGCGACGCTTTGCCAAGTGGCATATCTGGCTTGGCTGGCTTGTCGGCGTTCCGGTGCTGATGTGGACCGTCACCGGTCTCATCATGGTATGGCATCCCATCGAGTACGTGCGCGGAAACCATCTCACCGCCGAGATGCCGCCGATCCAGACCCAGGCGCTGGTCCTGCCTCGTCTGAGCGGGCCGGTGCGCAGCGTCACTCTGGAAAGCCTTCCCGATGGGCCGGGCTGGATCGTTGTGGAGGAAAGCGGCGCGCGTTTCCGCTATTCGCCGGAGGACGGAAGGCTCTACAACCCCGTGCTCGAAGCCGACGCGCGCGATATAGCCGAGGCCGCCTATGCCGGCCCCGCCGAGCTTGAAAGCGTCACCTATTTCCCCGCCGACGTGGCACCGATGGACCTGCGCACGCCGGTGAATTCGTGGCAGGCGCGCTTTGCCGACGACACGAACGTCTACATCCACGCGCAGACCGGCGAAGTGCTGGCGGTGCGCAGCGGCTGGTGGCGCATTTTCGATTTCGTCTGGGGCCTGCACATCATGGACCTGGAGACTCGCGAGGACACCAGTCACCCGATCCTGATCGTCTTCGCCGCGCTCGGCGTGGCGGGGTCGCTGCTCGGCTGCATCCTGATGTTCCGGCGGCGCAAGGCCAAGGTAAAGGTCAAGGCGTGATCGCGCCCGTCCTGCCCCCGTTTCTGGACCTGGGCGGAACGGCCGTTTTCGCACTCTCGGGCGCGCTTCTGGCCGCCCGCCTGAACCAGACGTTCGTCACCTGCGCCTTCTTCGCCCTGCTGACGGGCGTCGGCGGAGGCTCCGTGCGCGACGCGCTGCTGGGCGTGCCGGCCTTCTGGCTGAGGGATTTCTGGGTCGCGCCCGTCATCCTCGTGGTGGCGCTGATCGCGTGGTTCACACCGCGCAAGTGGTGGGAAGGCAGCTGGCTTGAATGGGCCGACGCGCTGGGCCTGGCGCTGTTCAGCACGCTGGGCGTGGCCAAGGCGCTGGCCTTCGATGTCGCTCCAATTGCAGCGATCATCCTTGGCGTGGTGACAGGCTGCGTGGGCGGCATCGTTCGCGACGTGATCGCGGGCGTGCCCTCCATCCTGATGAGGCCGGAGCTCTACGTCACCGCCGCGGCGCTGGCCTCCTCGCTGTGCGGCGTGCTGATCCTGGCCGGCATGCAGCAAGCCTGGGCCATGGGAATCGCCGCGCTGGCAGGCTTTACCCTGCGCGGCGCAGCGATGTTCTGGAAGATCGAATTGCCCGCCTATGCGCGGGAGGTATCGGACTAGCGCGCAGGCTGCTGGAAATCAGGGGTCTGCGCGGTGGTGTAGCGGCCGTCCCCTTCCCAGCTCTCGTCCGGTTCGGCTTCCGACTGCCAATCCTCGCCGTAACCTTCTTCGCCAGGGAGCGGGCCACCCGGATAGGCAGGACGCGGACCATCGGCTGCGGGCACGTCAGCCAAGGGCTCGTCATCGTAGGAATAACCCTCGTCCGCCGCCGTGCGCGTGGATGCGCGGGCACGGGCATAGTCGGCATCGTCCCACTGGTCGCCGGCCGCTGCGGCGGCGGCGGGCGTCTGCGAATAGGCGACGGAGCCGTAGTCGATACTGCGGATCTGGCCGCCATTGTCGATGAAGCAGGTCCAGCGCTCGCCGTTGTCCAGAACGCCCTCGACGTTCCAGCCGCTGGCGGAGCGATCCGCCCGGTCGACGCTTTCCACGCGGCTGTCGCGGTATTCCACCTCGTCCACGCACATGTCGACGGCGCCTTCGATGCCGCGGCTGTCGTAGTCGCGATCCCGGTCGTAGCGGATATCTTGCCGGCGCGGTTCGTACCGGTCGCGGTCGCGATTGCTGTTGGCCGAACCGATGATCGCAGCGAGCGCGCCGAGCACGACGACACCGGCCACGACGTCGCCGGCATCGATGCCGCGATCACGGTGACGGTGGCCGCGATAGCGACGCCACTGGTTCGCTTCGGCCGGGGCACCCGTATCCACCTTTGCGGTATGGACCTGCGCAGGCGCGCCAGCAGCAGGTATGTCCAGCGCGGCGGCAGGCGTGGCGATCATGGAAAGCGCGGCTGCCATGGCTACACCGCTGGCATATCTGGACGAACGATAGATCACGGATGGTTCCCCCTTGGGAATGGTATTGCCGACACAGCTAGGCGGTCCAGACTGACTTCAGCCTGAACCGCCTATGCGTGTCATGTCGATGGTCTGGCGATCAGAGACCGCGGATGCCGTCGATGTCGATATCGACCACGCGGCCCCTGCGGATGTCGCATTCGAAGCGGCCTTCATCCCAGCCATCGTTGCGATAGCCGCGACGGTAGTCGCCCCGGCCCCAACCGCGACGGTCGCGATAGCGATAATCGTCGCGAACGGCGATGCGGCCCTTGACCTCGAAGCCGCGGCGTTCACGGTCGACATCACGAATTTCGTAGACTTCGGCACGGCTGCCGGTGCGGCGCTGGGCATAGCGTTCGACTTCGCGGACGCACTGCTCCACGGCATAGCGGCCGTTGTTGGCATATCCGCCACGGTAATCGCCGCGATAGCCTCGGCGGTCATACCGGTCGTAGCGGTCGTAGCGATCGTTATCTCTCGAGGACAGGATGGCGGCGAGGCCGCCCAGGACGACGGCACCGGCGATTACTTCGCCTGCGGAAATGCCGTTGTCGCGGTCACGATAGCGATGATCGTCCGCCATGGCGGGAGACGCCGAGGCCACCGCCATCGCGCCAGCCGCGACAGTTCCGAGCGTGCCCTTGGCGAGAGCTTTGGTAATGGGCTTCATGAGGTGTCTCCTTCTCATCCGGGTGACGGGATTGCCACCGTCGAGTAAGGTTCTACCGCACGGGCCGTGAGGTGACGCTGAACTCGCGTGTTAGCGAGCGTTCAGGAAAGCACGCCCTTTCCTGAACTCGATTCAGGATGGCTGAAGGCCGGTCCACTGGGCCAGGAATGCCGCGATATCAGAGGCTTCCTCTATGGCCTTGTCCGTCGGCTTGCCCGATCCATGGCCTGCGCGGGTTTCCACCCGGATCAGCTGCGGGCGGTCGCCCAGGTCCGCATCCTGCAAGGCTGCAATGTACTTGAAGCTGTGTCCGGGCACGACGCGGTCATCGGTATCGGCGGTGGTCACCAGCAGGGCGGGATAGGGCGTGCCGCGGCGAACGTTATGGTACGGCGAATAGCCCCGCAGGATATGCCAGTCCTCCTCGCGGTCCGGGTAGCCATAGTCGTCCACCCAGTAACGGCCGGCAGTGAAACGGTCGAACCGCAGCATGTCCATTACGCCCACGGCGGCATTGCCCGCCGCGAACAGATCGGGCCGCTGGTTTACGACTGCGCCCACCAGCAGGCCGCCGTTCGAACCGCCCTGGATGGCAAGCCCCTTCTGCGGCGTTATGCCTTGCGCGATCAGATACTCGGCCGCGGCGATGAAATCGTCGAAGACGTTCTGCTTGTTCGCGCGTCTGCCGGCGTCGTGCCAGGCCTTGCCGTATTCCCCTCCGCCGCGAATGTTGGCGACTGCATATGCGCCGCCCGCTTCCACCCAGGCCAGCCGGCTGGTGGAAAAGCCTGGCGTCAGCGATACGTCGAAACCGCCGTAGCCGTAGAGCAGCGTGGGAACCGCCTTCCCGCTGTCGGCCACGTCGGCGCGGCGCATGATGAACATGGGTACGCGCGTGCCGTCCCTGCTCTCGTAGAAGCGTTGCTCGACCACGAAATCGTCAGGATCGAAGCTCAGCTCCGGCTCCGCGAAGACGGTGCTGTCTCCGCTCGCGATGTCGTAGCGATAGATCGTCGCCGGACGATTGAAGCTGGAGAAGGCGTAGAACATCTCCGGGCTGTCGGGAGAGCCGTAGAAACCGCTGGCGCTGCCGATCCCCCCGAAGTCGATCTCGCGCACCAGTTCGCCGTCAAGCCCATGGACATAGGCCGCGGACGACGCGTGCTCGAGGTATTCGATCACCAGCTTTCCGCCCACCAGCGCCGCATCGGCGATGGGCTGTTCGCGTTCGGCGATCACTTCAGTCCAGCCCGCTTCGGGAGCGTCCATGTCATACGAGACGAGGCGGTAAAGCGGGGCGTCCTTGTTGGTGACGAAGAACAGGCGCGAGCCGAGCGAATCGACCGGCCGCCAGCTGTTCTCGAAGCCGGTGACCAAGGGCTGCGGATCCCAGCCTGCCTCGAGATCGATCACGTGCACTTCGTAGCGGGCATCGGTGCCGGTGGAGGACATGATCACCGCCCAGCGGCCATCGGTCGACGTTTGCGCGACGTGGTTGCGCTCGGGATGGTCCGGCGTCGCGAAGACCAGCCGATCCTCATCCTGGCCGGTCTCCAGGGCATGGTAATAGACAGCCTGGTCCATGTTCAGCGCCTGGAAGTCTCCCCCCGCCTCCGGCTCGGGAAAACGCGAATAGAGAAATCCGTCATTACCCACCCAGGCGAGGCCGGTGAACTTGGCCCAGCGTATGTGTTCGCCCAGCTGCTCTCCGGTATCCACGTCGAGAACGTGGAGGATGCGCCAGTCGGTGCCCCCGTCCTGCACGCTGTAGAGCAGCTTTCTCCCATCGGGAGACGGCACCCAGCCACCAAGCGCGGTGGCGCCGTCCGCAGCCCATTCGTTGGGATCGATCAGCAGTCGCGGCTCCGCATCCAGACTGTCGCGCACGTACAGGGGCGACTGGTTCTGCAGGCCAGTGTTGCCCGTGTAGAAATACCGTCCGCCACGCTCCACGGGTACGGAATAGCGCTCGAAATCGAAAAGCTCGCCGATGCGCCGCTTGAACCAGTCACGGGCGGGCAGGCCTTCGAGGTAGGCGTCGGTAACGGCATTCTGCCGCTCCACCCAGCCGGCGACCTCGGGGTTGTTACGAACGTCGTCTTCCAGCCAGCGGTAGGGATCGGCAACCTGTTCGCCGAACAGGGTCTCGACGAGGTCGCCCTTGCGGGTTTCGGGATAGTCGGGTGCAGTCATGTGAGTTCCGGACCTAGTCCTTCAGCGCCGCCAGCGCGTCGCGCGTGAAAGCGACGATATCGAAGCCGCTTCCGCCTGCCGGGTCTTCCCCGCGCCGCACGATCACGACATCCTCGCTGGGGATGACGACGACGTATTGGCCGCGATTGCCACGCGCGGCGAAGGCATCGTCCGGAATGCCGTCGAACCCGCTCATGATCCACCATCCTGCGCCGTAGCCCCATTCGCCGTCGGGTTGCGGCCCGCTGGGCGCGGAGACGTAGTCTGTCCACCCTTCGGGCAGCACGCGGGTGCCATCGGGCAGCAGACCGTCGTCGAGGTGGAGCTGACCGAGCCGCGCAAGATCGCGCGCGGTGGTCCAGACCTGGCTGGAAAGGACATAATTGCCCTGCCAGTCCGTCTCGGCGACTGTGTGCGCCATGCCTGCGTGCGCGAAGAATTCGGCGGGCGAATGCTCGGCAAAGGTTTCTTCGATCGCGTAGACGGCCATCAGCGTGTCGTTGTTGGCGTAACGCCAGTAAGTCCCCGGCGCATGGAGCAGCGGCCAGTTGGCGGCGCGCTCATCCACCGTGGTGCCGCCGTAGTAGAGCGGATCGGTGCGGTTGCCCGGCGTATCCGAATAGCGACCCGTCGCCATGCGCAGGGCATGATCCACCGTGATGGCGGCGCGGGGATCGCCCGTTCCGGCACCAAGCCCTGCCGAAGCCGCGACATCGGCCTCCCCTCGCTCGACGGCAGCGCCCACCAGGGTGGCCGCGATGCTCTTGGCGACGGACCAGGTCCGCTGGGGCACGTCCGGGCCGAAGCCTTCGGCATAGCGTTCCTGCCGCACGGTGCCGTCTTCCATCACGAGGATTGCAGTGGTGCGGCTGTCGGCGCCGTAGTCCGGCGTGAAGGCCCGTTCTGCCACGCCGTCCAGCTCCGCGCCGGAAGGCCCGCTCGGCAGGGTCGAAGACGAGGCGACCTGCGCGGTTAGCGTCGCTTCGGCCTGCTCCGGGGGAGAGGCTCCGATTGGCAGGATGTTGCAACCTTCGCCCGCCTCGTGAACGGCGATGCGCGGGGGCATGGCCTCCGCCCAGTCGACTTCCACCCGCTGAACCATGCTGGAGGCGCGCACGTAGCCATCGGCGCTGGAGACGTTCACGGCCTCGTCCAGATCGCTGGCCTGACCCTGACGGACGACGCGATATGCCAGTTCGGGCACGATTTCATCGAGCGGCGCCTGAATGCCCGTGAGTTCCCATTCCATCACGCTCTCGGGCGTTCGCACTGCTCCGTTACGCTCCGCATTGGCAATGGCGCTGCACAGGAACATGGCCTTGTAGCCTGCTGCGAGCGCGCGGTCGTACCGGGCGTCTAGGTCGGCTTGCGACTGGGCGAGAACGGGAAGCGGGGCGAGGAGCAGCGCGGTGGCGGCTGCGATTGATGTGCGGATCATGCGCCCCTTGTGACACCGCCTGCGCAAAAGAAAAGGGCCGCGCGGATGTTCTCCGCGCGGCCCTTCGTGTGTTCGTTTACGAGCGCTTACGCTTACGCGTCCTCGTATTCGTCCTCGGTCATCACCGGGCCGGAATCCTGGCCCTTGGCTTCCTCGTCGCGGTCCACCAGTTCGATGTAGGCGATGGGGGCGGCGTCGCTGGCGCGGTAGCCGGCCTTGATGATGCGGGTGTAGCCGCCTTCGCGATCCTTGTAGCGCTCTGCCAGGACGTCGAACAGCTTCTTCAGCTGGGCATCGTCCATCAGGCGGCTGGCCGCCAGGCGACGGTTCGACAGGCCGCCACGCTTTGCCAGCGTGATCAGCTTCTCGACGTAGGGGCGCAGTTCCTTGGCCTTGGCCGTGGTGGTGAGGATCTGCTCGTGCTTGATGAGAGCCGCCGCCATGTTGCGGAACAGCGCGGTGCGGTGCTGCGACTTGCGGCTGAGCTTACGGCCGGAAATGCCGTGACGCATATTCTATACTCCAGTTCGAAAAGGGCCCGTCTTACGGAAGCCCAGTGCAGGCCGGAAAACGGGGTCCGGCCCAAACCCCTTTGCGGCAATTAGCCGAGCAGTTCCTGCTCCAGCTTCTTGGCCATTTCCTCGATGTTCTCCGGCGGCCAGCCGGGGATGTCCATGCCGAGGCGCAGGCCCATCGAGGAAAGGACTTCCTTGATCTCGTTGAGCGACTTGCGGCCGAAGTTCGGCGTGCGGAGCATCTCGGCCTCGGTCTTCTGGACCAGGTCGCCGATGTAGATGATGTTGTCGTTCTTCAGGCAGTTGGCCGAACGCACCGACAGTTCCAGTTCGTCCACCTTCTTGAGGAGGTAGCGGTTGAGCTGGTTGGTGTCGCTTTCCTGCGGCTCTGCGGCAACGCCGATCATGGCGCTGGAAGGCTGCGGGATGCCGTCCTCGAAGTGGACGAACAGCGTCAGCTGGTCCTGCAGGATGCGCGCGGCGTAGGCGATCGCATCCTCGGGGGTGACGGTGCCGTCGGTCTCGATGGTCAGCGAAAGCTTGTCGAAGTCCAGTTCCTGGCCGACGCGGGCGTTCTCGACCTTGTAGCTCACCTGCTTGACGGGCGAGTACAGGCTGTCCACCGGGATCAGGCCGATCGGCGCATCGGCCGGACGGTTCTGCACGGCGGGGGCATAGCCCTTGCCGGTATCGGCGGTGAGTTCCATGTTCAGCGTCGCGCCCTCGTCGAGGTGGCAGAGCACGAGGTCCTTGTTGAGGACTTCGATGTCACCCGAAACGGCGATGTCGCCGGCCTTCACTTCACCCGGGCCGGTGGCGGAAAGCTGCAGGCGCTTGGGGCCCTCGCCTTCCATCTTCAGCGCGATCTGCTTCACGTTCAGGACGATGTCGGTCACGTCCTCGCGCACGCCGGCCAGCGAGGAGAATTCATGCAGCACGTTCTCGATCTTGATCGAGGTGATGGCGGCACCCTGAAGGCTGGCAAGCAGGACGCGGCGCAGAGCATTGCCCAGCGTCAGGCCGTAGCCACGCTCGAGCGGTTCGGCGACGAAAGTCGCCTTGCGCTTCTTGTCGGCGCCTTCCTTGATGTCGAGAGTGTTGGGCTTCTTCAGTTCCTGCCAGTTCTTCGTATTGACGGACATGGACTTCCCCTAAAGGTATTTCGTGGCGCAAAGGCCGCGGAGCGCTGGAACGCCGCGGCCGATGCGAGTGACTGTTTGCGGGACGAGAGCCCCGCGGCAGGCTTCGATCAGACGCGACGACGCTTGGACGGCCGCACGCCATTGTGCGGGATCGGCGTCACGTCGCGGATGCTGGTGATGGTGAAGCCCACCGCCTGCAGCGCCCGCAGCGCGCTTTCACGACCCGAACCCGGGCCCTTGATCTCAACCTCGAGCGTCCGCACGCCGTGTTCGGCGGCCTTCTTGCCAGCGTCGTCGGCGGCGACCTGCGCGGCATAGGGCGTGGACTTGCGGCTGCCCTTGAACCCCATCATGCCGGCGCTGGACCAGCTGATCGCATTGCCCTGCGCATCGGTGATGGTGATCATGGTATTGTTGAAGCTGGCGTTGACGTGAGCAACACCGCTGGAAATGTTCTTCTTGTCGCGGCGCCGGATACGGCCTGGTTCGCGTGCCATCGTCTTTGTTCCTTATATACCTAAGAAGGGAAAAGCGCGGGAGTTCCCGAGCTTACTTCTTCTTGCCGGCGATCGGCTTGGCCTTGCCCTTGCGGGTGCGGGCGTTGGTGTGGGTGCGCTGGCCGCGAACGGGCAGGCCCTTGCGGTGACGCAGGCCGCGATAGCAGGCGAGGTCCATGAGGCGCTTGATGTTCATCGCGGTGTCGCGACGAAGGTCGCCTTCCACGGTGTAGTCAGCGTCGATCGTTTCACGGATCTGGAGGACTTCGGCGTCCGTCAGGTCCTGCACGCGGCGGGAATGATCGATGCCCAGCTTGTCGGCGATCTTCTTCGCCGTGGTCGGACCGATACCGTGAATATAGGTGAGCGCAACGATAACGCGCTTGTTGGTGGGGATGTTTACCCCGGCAATACGAGCCACTTAATTCTCCATGCTCCACAGGGGATGCGCCGCGAAGGGACGCCCCTATCTCATCGCTAAAAATATCCGTCCGACGGTGCCGATAGCGAAAACAGGAGGCCGGCCGAAAGCTGCCGCCTGATGATGTCTGTCGATACGCATGGACGAATAGAGCGCGCAGATAGGGTGATTCCCCTCGCGCGTCAACAGGTCAAAGCGAGCCAACGGAAAGTTCCGTTGCCCGCTGGAGCAATCCCTGCTCCGGATCCGCTATATACCGCGCCAGCGCGGCCTAGTCAAAATTCGCGTCAGCTCTCTTCAACAGCGCCGCCCAGCCTCTCGACCAGACCGTTGAGGAATTCGGTCTGCACGCCGTCCACGACGGGCGCGAAATCGGCGGCGGCAAAGCGCGCCTGGCCGCCGGTCACGTATTCCCAGTTGATCCGCGTGCCCTGCTCCACTTCTTCCAGCGTGACGGTAAGCGTGCCGACCAGCCCTTCGGCCTGGAGCGGGCCAAGCGAGCCGGACATGCGCAGGGTGCTGCCCGGCATCACCATGATCACGCGCATGTGCTCGACCGAGCCTTCACCCGCGCCTTCGGCACCGGGAAGGGTTTCGCAGAAGCAGCCGCCGGCCCGCGCGTCGAGACTGAGATTGGCGGAGTCGTTCGACCAGGTATGGCTCCACCAGTTTTCCGGGTGGACGAGCGCTTCCCACACGGCGTGGCGATCCGCGGTGACAACGGCGCTGTCACGCGTGGCGAAGCCGCCGCTCGAGGATTCCACCACTTCCGCGGCGGCGGGCGCCGCCAGGAATGTCGCTCCCAGAGCAATCGCCAATGTTCGCATCTGTCCCTCCGCCCACTGGCGGAGAGATAAACCGAACCCTAGGCGGAGGCCAAGACCTTCTCGATGGCGGTGGTTACGGCATCGATGGAATCCATGCCGTCGACCCGCTGCACGATGCCGCGCCTTTCATAGAAGGGCAGGATCGGCGCGGTCTTGGCGCGGTATTCCTTCATGCGGGTGCGAACGGTGTCTTCCGTATCGTCGGGACGGCGCTTGAACTCGGTAGAGCCGCACTTGTCGCAGACACCGGGTGTCGCGGGCAGCTTGTGCCGTTCGTGGTATCCTTCCCCGCAATTCGCGCAGGTGAAGCGACCCGTGACGCGGTCGACCAGCGCCTCTTCATCCACCACCAGTTCGATCACGTGGGTCAGCTTGCGATCATGCTTGGCGAGCAGTTCGTCCAGCGCCTCGGCCTGGGCCTCGGTGCGGGGATAGCCATCGAAAATGGCGCCCACGTCATCGCCCATCGCGGCCAGCTCGGCATCGATCAGGGCGGACACGATCTCGTCCGACACCAGTTCGCCGCGATCCATGATCTCCTTGGCCTTCACTCCAACGGGAGTCTGCGCCTTCACCGCGGCGCGCAGCATGTCGCCGGTGGAAAGCTGACGCATTCCGTGATGCTGGACCAGATTGGTGGACTGCGTCCCCTTCCCCGCCCCGGGAGGCCCCAACAGGATGATATTCATGAAAGTGCGAATCCCCTCTTCGAAGAGACCGCATCGCTATCCTAGCGCATGCGGCCCTTCAACTTGGCCTTCTTGATGAGGTCCCCGTACTGGTGGGCCAGCAGGTGCGACTGGATCTGGCTGATGGTGTCGACGGTCACGTTGACGACGATCAGCAGGCTTGTGCCGCCCAGGAACAGCGGCAGGCCAGTCTGCGCGATACCCCATTCGGGAATGATGCAGACTGCCGTCAGGTAAATGGCACCGACCACCGTGATGCGGGTCAGCACGTAATCGAGATAGTCGGCCGTTCGCTTGCCCGGACGGATGCCCGGAATGAAGCCGCCGTTCTTCTTCAGGTTCTCCGCCGTGTCCTCGGGATTGAAGACGACCGCGGTGTAAAAGAAGGCGAAGAACATGATGCCGAGGCCGTACAGCAGCATGTACAGCGGCTGCCCGTGCGCCAGGTACTGGTTGAGCGTGACGATCACGCCGCCCCAGGTGCTGGAGGTATCGACGGAATTGCCCGCGAACTGCGTGATCGTCAGCGGCAGCAGCAGCAGCGAGCTGGCGAAGATCGGCGGGATCACGCCGGCGGTGTTCAGCTTCAGCGGCAGGTGCGAACGGTCGGCCTGCATGCCGCCGCGTTGCGTTGCTCGCTTTGGATACTGGATCAGCAGCCGCCGCTGGGCGCGCTCGAAGAAGCAGATGACGAGGATCAGGACCACGACCATCACCACGAGTCCGCCGATCAGTACGCCGCTGATCGAACCGGTGCGGCCACCTTCGAACAGGTTCGCCGTGAACGTGGGGAACTGGGCGACGATGCCCGCCATGATGATCAGCGACACGCCGTTGCCGATGCCGCGCGCGGTGATCTGTTCACCCAGCCACAGCAGGAACATGGTGCCACCCACCAGGTTGATGACGGCCACCACCCGGAACATGACGCCGGGGTCCACCACGGCCTGCAGGCCGCTCTGTGCACCGTAGGCTTCCAGTCCGCTGGCCAGGAACCAGCCCTGGATGGCGCAAAGGAACACCGTGCCATAGCGCGTGTACTGGTTGAGCTTCTTGCGCCCGGCCTCGCCTTCCTTCTTCAGCGCCATCAGGCTGGGATGCAGCGAGGCAGCCAGCTGGATCACGATCGAGGCGGTGATGTAGGGCATCACGCCCAGCGCGATCAGGCTCATGCGCTCCAGCGAGCCGCCGGAGAACATGTTGAACATGTCGAGGATGCCGCCACGGGTCTGGTCGTAGAGCGATTCCAGGATCAGCGGATTGACGCCGGGAAGCGGCACGAAGCTGAGGAAGCGGAAAACGATCAGCGCACCGATGGTGAACCAGATGCGCTGCTTGAGTTCGGTGGCCTTGCTGAAGTTCGAAAAACTCAGCGAGCTTGCCAGATTGTCGGCGCGTGAAGCCATGAGAAGTCTGTAATCCTGGTGTTTACGCCGGTCCCTCCCGGCTCAGGAAGGCTAGATAGGGACACGCGGGCCGGTTGTCGAACCCGCGTGTCCCGAAAATTCCGATTATTTACCGGACTTGGCGGCCTTGTTCGCTTCGCGGCGGGCAGCCTTCTTCTCGTGCTCGGGCTTGCCCTTGTCGATCACCTCGACCGAACCGCCGGCCTTTTCGACCGCTTCGACAGCAGACTTGGAGGCACCGGCGACCTTGAAGGTCAGCTTCGCGGTGAGTTCACCCTTGGCCAGCAGACGTACGCCGTCCTTGCCGCCACGGGCAACGCCGGCAGCCTTCAGGGTCTCGTGATCGATGGTGGACTTGGCGTCCAGCTTCTTGGCATCGACGAGCTTCTGCACCTGGCCGAGGTTGACCTCGGCATAGTCCTTGCCGAACGGGTTGTTGAAGCCACGCTTCGGCAGACGCATGTGCAGCGGCATCTGGCCGCCTTCGAAGCCCTTGATGGCCACGCCCGAACGGCTCTTCTGGCCCTTCTGGCCACGGCCGCCGGTCTTGCCCTTGCCCGAGCCGATGCCGCGTCCGACGCGCATACGGCCCTTGCGGGCGCCTTCGTTGTCACGGATGTCGTTCAGTTTCATAGTTTTGCACTCGCTTTCGCTGTCTTCGCGCTGAAAAATGGAAGCGGCCCGCTACGCCAGCGGGCCACGACCGTCAATTGTGTTTCGGTGTCGCGGAAGGCGTCAGCCCTCCACGATCTCCACCATGTGCGGCAACTTTGCGATCGCGCCGCGCACTTCCGGGGTGTCCTTCAGTTCGACGACCTTGTGCATCTTGTTGAGGCCAAGGCCGATGAGGATCTTGCGCTGATCCTTCGGACGACGGATGGGCGAGCCCACCTGCTTGATCTTGATGGTAGCCATCTGACTTTACTCCGTGATCGCTTCGGCTTCGGCCTGGGCCTCGGCTTCGCTCACCTGGCCGCCGCGACCCAGCAGGTCGGCAACCTTCTTGCCGCGACGCTGGGCAACCGACTTCGGCGAAGACTGGTTGTTCAGCGCATCGAAGGTGGCGCGGATCATGTTGTAGGGGTTGGACGTGCCGATCGACTTGGTCACCACGTCGGCGACGCCAAGACTTTCGAACACGGCACGCATCGGGCCACCGGCGATGATGCCGGTACCGGCAGGCGCCGAACGGACGTTCACCTTGCCGGCGCCGAAGTGGCCACGACCGTCGTGATGGAGGGTACGACCTTCCTTCAGCGGCACGCGGATCATCTTCTTCTTGGCGGCGGCGGTCGCCTTGTTGATGGCTTCCGGCACTTCGCGGGCCTTGCCGTGGCCGAAGCCGACGCGACCCTTGCCGTCACCCACCACGACCAGCGCGGCAAAACCGAAGCGCTTGCCGCCCTTCACCACCTTGGCGACGCGGTTGATGTGGACGAGCTTTTCGATCAGCTCCTCGCCACCGTCGTCGTCACCGCCGCGGCCACGACGATCGTCGCGTCCGCCACGCCCTCGGCCACGGCCGCCATCGCGCCCGCCACCACGGTTGTCGTCGCGGTTACCACCACGGCCACCGCGCTGACGCGGACGGCCTTCGTCGCCGCCGGCCGCGGACTGGTTGGCGTGAGCCTCAGTCTCGGCCAGCGTCGGGGTCGGCGTGGAGCCGTCGATGTTTTCCTCGACCTTCGTCTCGGCCTTGGCAGCCGCCGCTTCGGGCGTTTCCGCGGCGCCGGTTTCCGGCTTGGTCTCTTCGTTCTTGTTTTCGTCGGCCATCATCAGAACTCCAGCCCGCCTTCGCGGGCGGCATCGGCCAGCGCCTTGACGCGGCCATGGAACAGGAACCCGCCGCGATCGAACACGACAGTCGTCACGCCCGCCTTCTTGGCGGCTGCGGCGATTTCGCTGCCGACCTGCTTGGCGGCTTCGACATTGGCGCCCGAGGCCTTGCCACCCAGCGTGCTGGCGGCAGCGACGGTGCGACCATCGGAATCGTCGATGATCTGCGCGTAGATGTGCTGGCCGGTGCGGTGCACCGACAGGCGGGGCTTGCCACCCGCACGCTTGCGGAGCGCGGTGCGCACGCGGCGGCGGCGACGTTCAAAGAGGGAAAGCTTTGCCATCTTACTTCTTCTTTCCTTCCTTGCGGAAGATGTACTCGCCGCGATACTTCACACCCTTGCCCTTGTAGGGCTCCGGCTTGCGCCATTCGCGGACCTCGGCAGCGAACTGCCCGACCTTCTGCTTGTCGATGCCCGAGATCTCGACCGTGGTCTGGTCGGGCGTCTTCACCTCGATACCTTCCGGCACGTCGAGATCGACGTCGTGGCTGAAACCGAGCTGCAGCTTGAGCTTCTTGCCCTGCGCCTGGGCGCGGTAGCCGACACCGGTGATCTCCAGCGTCTTGGTGAAGCCTTCGGTCACGCCATCGACCAGGTTCTGCACCAGCGTACGCTGCATGCCCCAGTAGCCACGCGCCTTCTGCGTCTTGTTCGCCGGCTGGACGGAGATTTCCTCGCCTTCGATCTTGTACTCGATCAGGTCGGACGTCGACATGGAAAGCTCGCCCTTGGAGCCCTTCACGATCAACTTGCCGTCTTCGATCTTGGCGGTCACCCCGCTGGGGAGCGCCACCGGACGTTTGCCAATGCGGCTCATCAGAACACCTCCGCCAGCACTTCGCCGCCGACGTTTTCCACGCGCGCTTCGTTGTCCGAAAGCACGCCCTTCGGCGTCGAGACGATGGTGATGCCAAGGCCGTTGCGCACCGCCGGCAGCTCCTTGCTGCCCGAGTAGATGCGGCGACCCGGCTTGGACACACGGGCAACGTGCTTGATCGCAGGTTCGCCCTCGAAATACTTCAGTTCGATCCGCAGCGCCTTGTGCTTGCCGCTGGTGTCCTCGCTGTAGCCACGGATGTAGCCTTCGCGCTGGAGCACTTCGAGCACGTTCGCACGCAGCTTGGACGCCGGCGAAAGGACGGAGTCCTTCTTCGCCTGCTGGCCGTTGCGGATGCGGGTGAGCATATCACCCAGGGGATCGGTCATAGCCATTCGTCAGGTCCTCACCAGCTCGACTTGGTCACGCCCGGGATCAGGCCCTTGTTGGCCAGATTCCGGAGTTCGATGCGGTTGAGCCCGAACTTGCGATAGTAGCCGCGCGGGCGGCCGGTGGTGGTGCAGCGGTTGCGCACACGGGTGGGGTTCGCATTGCGCGGCAGTTCGGCCATCTTCAGGCGTGCCATGAGACGCTCGGTATCGTCGAGCGACTCATCGTCGGCAATTGCCTTCAGCTTCGCGTACTTGTCCGCGTACTTCTTGACGAGCTGCTTGCGCTTCTCGTTCTTGTTGATGGAACTCAGTTTCGCCATTGGACTTAAGCTCTCTTCTGCTTGTCTGCGTCAGGGAAACGGCTCACGCCGCTTCCTTCTCTTCGGCCGTCTCGGCCGGGAACGGGAAACCGAACAGCTTGAGGAGCTCTCGCGCCTCTTCGTCGGTCTTTGCGGTGGTGGTGACGATGATGTCCATGCCACGCACCTTCTCGATCTTGTCGTAGCTGATCTCCGGGAAGATGATCTGCTCCTTGATGCCCATGGCGTAGTTGCCATGGCCGTCGAAGCTCTTCGGATTCAGCCCGCGGAAGTCGCGGATGCGCGGCATCGCGATGGTCACCAGGCGATCGAGGAATTCGTACATGCGGTCGCGGCGCAGGTTCACCTTGCAACCGATCGGCATGCCATCACGCAGCTTGAACTGCGCGATCGACTTCTTGGCCTTGGTGATCACCGGCTTCTGGCCGGCAATACGTTCCATTTCCTCGGCAGCGGTCTGGACCTTCTTCTTGTCCTGGCTCGCTTCGCCGACGCCCATGTTGAGCGTGATCTTCTCGAGGCGCGGAACCTCCATCCGGTTCTTGTAACCGAACTTCTCGGTCATCGCCTTGACGATCTCGTCCTGGTACTTTTGCTTCAGGCGGGGCGTGTAATCAGCCATCGATGGTCTCCCCGGACTTGACGGCCACGCGCACCCTCTTGCCGTCCTTCTCTTCGAAGCGGACACGGGTGGGCTTGCCGTCCTTGGGATCGGCGACGGCGACCTTGGAGATCGCCATCGGGGCGGGCACGCGATCGATGCCGCCCTGCGGATTTGCCTGCGAAGGCTTGCGGTGACGGGTCATCACGTTGATGCCCTCGACCAGGATCTTGCCATCCTTCGGCATGACCTGCTGGACAGTGCCGGTCTGGCCCTTGTCCTTGCCCGAGAGCACCACAACCGTGTCGCCCTTCTTGATTTTAGCGGATGCCATCAGAGCACCTCCGGAGCGAGCGAGATGATCTTCATGAAGCCCTTGCCGCGCAGTTCGCGAACCACCGGGCCGAAGATACGGGTGCCGATCGGCTCCTCGTTCTTGTTCACGAGGACCGCGGCATTGCTGTCGAAACGGATCACGCTGCCATCGGGACGACGAACGTCCTTCCGGGTGCGCACGATCACCGCACGGTGCACGTCGCCCTTCTTAACGCGGGCGCGCGGCTGGGCTTCCTTAACGGAAACCACGATCACATCGCCGACAGACGCGGTACGACGCTTAGACCCGCCCAGCACCTTGATGCACTGGACGCGCTTTGCGCCGCTGTTGTCCGCGACGTCGAGATTGGATTGCATCTGGATCATCGATCCGGTTCCTTCTCTTGGCTTGCCGGGACACTCGCCCGGCAGTTCCTAACGTCTAATTCAGTTACCAGGTGTGGCGGCTTCGACCTCGAGGTCGGCTTCCACTGCCTGTCCGCGGCTGGCGACGAGACGGTCCTTCACCGCCCAGGTCTTCGTCTTGGAGATCGGCTTGGTCTCCTCGATGCGAACCTTGTCGCCAACGACGTATTCGTTCTTCTCGTCGTGAGCGTGATACTTCTTCGAACGCTTGATGATCTTCCCGTAGAGCGGGTGCTTCACGCGGCGTTCGACCAGCACGGTCACGGTCTTGTCGGTCTTGTCGGAGGTGACAGTCCCGGTCAGGATACGCTTGGGCATTGTCTACTCCTTACGCTTCCGCGCCAGCCGAGGCGGCGCGCTCGTTCTGCAGCGTCTTGATCTGCGCGATCTCGCGGCGGACAACCTTCACGCGGGCAGAACCCTCGAGCTGGTTGGTCGCGGCCTGGAAACGCAGGTTGAACTGCTCTTTCTTCAGCATGGTCAGCTGTTCGGCCAGCTGATCGTCGGTCTTCGTACGAAGGTCTTCCATCTTGGCCATTATTCGCCTCCCAGGTGCGAGGTGTCGCCGAAACGCGCGACGACCTTGGTCTTGATCGGCAGCTTCATCGCGGCGCGCTCGAAAGCGAGCGCAGCGACGGGGCCGGGGACGCCATCGAGTTCGAACAGCACGCGGCCCGGCTTCACGCGGGCAGCCCAGTATTCGACCGCACCCTTGCCCTTGCCCTGACGGACTTCGGCAGGCTTCTTCGACACCGGAACATCGGGGAACACGCGGATCCACAGGCGTCCCTGGCGCTTCATGGCGCGGGTGATGGCACGACGCGCAGCTTCGATCTGGCGCGCGGTCAGACGCTCGGGTTCCATGGCCTTGAGACCATAGGAGCCGAAGTTGAGCGTCGAGCCGCCCTTGGCATTGCCATGGATCTTGCCCTTGAAGGCCTTGCGATACTTGGTCTTTTTCGGTTGCAGCATGGTTCTCTACCTTAGCGGGCCGGGCGCACGCCGGACGTCTGCGATTCCATCATCAGGCGGTCCTGCGAGGTCGGGTCGTGACCCAGGATCTCGCCCTTGAAGACCCACACCTTGATGCCGATGATGCCATAGGCGGTCAGCGCCTCGGCTTCGGCATAGTCGATGTTGGCGCGCAGCGTGTGAAGCGGCACGCGACCTTCGCGATACTGTTCCACGCGGGCGATTTCCGCACCGCCCAGACGACCGCCGCACATGATCTTGATGCCTTCGGCACCAAGGCGCATGGCCGACTGCATCGCGCGCTTCATCGCGCGGCGGAAAGCCACACGGCGAACCAGCTGGTCGGCGATGCCCTGGGCGACGAGCTTGGCGTCGATTTCCGGCTTGCGGATCTCGACGATGTTCAGCTTCACTTCGCTCTCGGTCATCGAAGCCAGCTTGGTGCGCAGCTTCTCGATGTCGGCGCCCTTCTTGCCGATGATGACACCGGGACGCGCGGCATAGATCGACACGCGGCACAGCTTGGCCGGACGCTCGATCACGACCTTCGAGATCGCTGCCTGCGGCAGGCTCTCGATGATGTGCTTGCGGATCTCGATGTCTTCCTTGAGCAGCTTGGCATAGTCGCCACCCTCGGCGTACCACCGGCTGTCCCAGGTACGGTTGATCTGCAGGCGCAGACCGATCGGATTGCTCTTGTGACCCATCTTACGCCTCTTCTGCTTCGCGTACGACGATCCGCAGCCGGCTGAACGGCTTGAGGATACGCGTGGACTTGCCACGGCCGCGCGTTGCGAACCGCTTCATGGTGATCGACTTGCCGACGCTCGCTTCGGCGACGACCAGGGCGTCGACGTCGAGATCGTGGTTGTTCTCGGCATTGGCGATTGCCGATGCGAGCACCTTCTGTGCATCGCGGGCCATCGCGCGCTTGGAGAAAGAGAGGATGTTCATCGCTTCCTCGGCCTTCTTGCCACGGATGAGGGCGGCCACGAGGTTCAGCTTCTGCGCGGAACCACGGATGGTGGTGCCGACAGCCAGCGCCTCGTTGTCCGCCACGCGGCGGGGAGACTTAGCCTTTGCCATTAGCGCTTACCCTTCTTGTCGGCAGCGTGGCCAGGGAAGCTGCGCGTGGGCGCGAACTCGCCAAGCTTGTGACCGACCATTTCCTCGTTGACCGAGACGGGCACGAACTTGTGCCCATTGTAGACGTTGAACGTCAGGCCGACAAAATCGGGCAGGATCGTCGAACGGCGCGACCAGGTCTTGATCGGCTTGGTGTTGTTCGCTTCCTGCGCTTCCTGCGCCTTCTTCAGAAGGCTCAGCTCGACAAACGGACCTTTCCAGACGGAACGTGCCATGGTGCCTTACCTCTTCTTCTTCGCGTGACGCGAACGGATAATCATCTTGTCCGTCTGCTTGTTCTTACGGGTGCGGGCGCCCTTGGTCGGCTTGCCCCACGGAGTGACCGGGTGACGGCCACCGCTGGTGCGGCCTTCACCACCACCGTGCGGGTGGTCGACCGGGTTCTTGGCGACGCCACGCGTCAGCGGCTTGATGCCCATGTGACGCCGGCGACCGGCCTTGCCCAGGTTCTGGTTCTGGTTGTCGGGGTTCGACACCGCGCCGACCGTGCCCATGCAATCGGCACGCAGGTAACGCTGCTCGCCGCTGTTGAGACGCACGATGACCATGCCGCGGTCGCGACCGACCAGCTGCACGTAGGTGCCTGCCGAACGGGCGATCTGGCCGCCCTTGCCCGGTTTCATCTCCACGTTGTGGATGATGGTGCCCACCGGCATCTGACCCAGCAGCATCGCGTTGCCCGGCTTCGTGTCGACCTTCTCGCCGGCGATGATCTTGTCACCCGGTGCGAGACGGTTGGGAGCGATGATGTAGGACAGCTCGCCGTCCTCGTACTTGATCAGCGCGATGAAGGCGGTGCGGTTGGGATCGTATTCGATCCGCTCCACGGTCGCTTCCATGTCCCACTTGCGACGCTTGAAGTCGATGAAGCGGTACTTCTGCTTGTTGCCGCCGCCCTTGCCGCGCGAGGTCACGTGACCCTTGTTGTTGCGGCCGCCGGTCTTGGTCTTGCCCTCGGTCAGCGACTTGACCGGGCCACCCTTGTGGAGGCCGGTCTTGTCGACCAAGACGAGGCCACGGCGAGCGGGGCTTGTCGGATTGAATGTTTTCAGTGCCATCGGATCAGCCCACGCCTTCGGTGATGTCGATCTGCTTCGCGCCCTCGGCGAGGGTCACGATAGCCTTCTTGGAATCGGTCCGCTTGTAGGGCTTGCCGCGCCAGCGCTTGGACTTGCCCTTCGAAACGATCGTGTTGACGCTCTTCACCTGGGTGTCGAACAGCGCCTCGACCGCTTCCTTGATCTGCGGCTTGGTTGCATCGTTCGCCACCTTGAACACCACGGCGTTGTGCTCCGACAGGAGGGTCGCCTTCTCGGTGATGTGCGGAGCGAGAATCACGTCATAGTGACGCGCGTCGATTTCCTGCTTCTTAGCCATTGAAACGCGCCTCCAGCTTCTCGACCGCGTCCTTGGTGAGGACCAGCGTATCGTGGTTGAGGATGTCGTAGACGTTGGCGCCGACAGCCGGCATCACGTCCACGCCCGGAAGGTTGCGAGCCGCCTTGGCGAAGGCATCGTCGACGCTTTCGCCGCCGATCACCAGCACCTTGCCGCTCCAGCCATTCTTGTCGAAGTGGCCCTTGAGCGCCTTGGTCTTGGCATCCTTCAGCTCGAGGCTGTCGAGAACGATCAGACCGTTCTTCGCCTTGCTGGAGAGCGCCATCTTGAGACCGAGGGCACGCACCTTCTTGTTCAGCGACTGCTCGAAGTCACGCTTGCGCGCACCATGAGCCTTGCCGCCGCCGATGAAGATCGGTGCGCCGCGGTCGCCGTGGCGGGCATTGCCCGAACCCTTCTGGCGGCCCCACTTCTTGCCGGTACGATTGACGTCCGAACGCTCACGCGTCGGGCGGGCGGTGCCGCGGCGGTTTTCCAGCTGCCACGTAACGACGCGGTGCAGGATATCGGCGCGCGGCTCGACACCGAACACGGCATCGCTGAGCTCAACGTCGCCGGCGGCCTTGCCGTCGATTTTCTGGACCTTGACCTTCACGATCAGGACTCCTCGTTCTTGTCATTGGGATCGGCCTCGGGCGTTCCGCCCTCGGTACCGACACCCGAATCCTGCTGCTGGATCAGCTTTTCCTGCATCTCCGGCGAAACTTCGGGGTTCACAGCGTGCTCTGCCGCGCTCTCGACCAGGCCGGCATCGGCTTCTTCGTGCTCGATCTGATCGGCGTTGCGACGCAGCGCGCCGGGGAACGGCGCATTTTCCGGCATCGGAAGCTTCACGGCGTCACGAACCAGCAGCCAGCCGTTCTTCGCACCCGGCACGGAGCCGCGAACGAAGATCAGACCACGATCGGAATCGGTGCGCACGACTTCCAGGTTCTGCTGGGTGCGCTGACGATCGCCCATGTGGCCGGCCATCTTCTTGTTCTTGAAGACCTTGCCCGGATCCTGGCGGTTACCCGTCGAACCGTGCGAACGGTGCGAGATGGAAACGCCGTGGGTCGCGCGCAGACCGCCGAAGCCCCAGCGCTTCATCGCGCCGGCAAAGCCCTTGCCCACCGTGTGACCGGTGATGTCGACCTTCTGGCCGGCAATGAAGTGGTCGGCGGTGATGGTCGCGCCGACAGGCAGCAGACCTTCTTCGTTTTCCACGCGGAACTCGGCAACCTTCATCTTCAGGCCGACTTCGGCCTTGGCGAAGGCTTCGCGCTGCGGCTTGGCAACGTTCTTCTGCTTCGCCGTGCCAGCGCCGAGCTGGACCGAGAAATAGCCGTCGCGATCGGCCGTGCGCTGTCCGGTAACCTGACACCCTTCCAGCGACAGGACGGTCACGGGAACGTGACGTCCGTCCTCCTGGAACAGGCGGGTCATCCCGACTTTTTTCGCGATTACGCCAGTGCGCATCGTCAAAACTCCTACACAGAGGCACAAGGGGACCATCCCCAGGTGCTTGCCAGCCCGAATTTTTCGAAACGTCGCCCCGTCCGGGCTGAATTGCTCGCACGGCAAGCTGCCGATTGAGCGAGACGGGGGACGCAGCCCGGATCAATCCGGCGGTATCCCTATGTCTTGCCGGGCAACCAGAACTGCTGGCTATCCGGCGGGGCCAGTAGGAGCCCCGTATCTTTCCGGCGGTTTAAGGTCCTGCCAGAAGGACCGGTCGATCTGGCCTAGGCCAGCTTGATCTCGACGTTAACACCCGCAGCAAGGTCCAGCTTCATGAGCGCGTCGACCGTCTGGGCGTTGGGCTGCACGATGTCGAGCAGCCGCTTGTAGGTGCGCACCTCGAACTGCTCGCGCGACTTCTTGTCGATGTGCGGGCCGCGGTTCACGGTGAACTTCTCGATACGCGTCGGGAGCGGAATAGGACCACGGATAAGCGCGCCAGTGCGGCGTGCAGTGTCCGCAATCTCGCCAGTTGCCTGGTCGAGCACGCGGTGATCGAAGGCCTTGAGGCGAATACGAATATTCTGTGCGTCCATAATTCCGTCTACCGATGCGAAAGAGCCAAGCGAGCTTTCAACAGTTGCCGTATCCGGCCCGCCAAAAATAAAAAGGCCCGCCCCGCTTTTGCCCGGTTTCCCGGAACGGGCGGCCTTCCAATTAAAATTCGTTTTGATGGAGACGAATCTCCATCGGTTGGCGCGCATATACGGGGGAGCGGTCTGCCATGCAACCCCCGAAATGCGTCATTTTTCGGACACCGTGCCCGCGCCGTTCAACGCGGCGCTGCACTGGAGCTCCTACCGAAAAGGGTCCGGCTCTCAAGATGAGAACCGGACCCGTTTTCAATCCCTGGCGCCACTGGCTGGCGCCGCCGGATTACTTGGTGATCTTCGAGACCACGCCCGAGCCGACCGTGCGGCCACCCTCACGGATAGCGAAGCGCAGGCCTTCGTCCATGGCGATCGGGGCGATCAGCTTCACGCCGATCGTCACGTTGTCGCCCGGCATGACCATCTCGGTGCCCTCGGGAAGGATCACTTCGCCGGTCACGTCGGTGGTGCGGAAGTAGAACTGCGGGCGGTAGTTGGCGAAGAACGGCGTGTGACGGCCACCTTCGTCCTTCGACAGCACGTAGACCTCGGCGTTGAACTCGGTGTGCGGCGTAACCGAACCCGGCTTCGCGAGAACCTGGCCACGCTCCACCTCTTCACGGCCCACGCCGCGGATCAGGGCACCGATGTTGTCGCCAGCTTCACCGCGATCGAGCAGCTTGCGGAACATTTCCACGCCGGTCACGGTCGTCTTCTGGGTGTCCTTGATGCCGACGATTTCGACTTCGTCGCCAACATTCACCACGCCGGTTTCGACACGGCCGGTCACAACCGTACCACGACCCGAGATCGAGAACACGTCTTCGATCGGCATCAGGAAGTCCTGGTCGACCGGACGGTCGGGCTGCGGGATGTGCTCGTCAACGGCCTTCATCAGCTCGAGGATCGAGTTCTTGCCGATTTCGTCGTCGCGCCCTTCCAGGGCGGCCAGGGCCGAACCCTTGATGATCGGAATGTTGTCGCCGTCGAAGTCGTAGTCGCTCAGCAGTTCGCGAACTTCTAGTTCGACCAGCTCGAGCAGCTCTTCGTCGTCAACCTGATCGACCTTGTTCAGGTACACGACCAGCGCCGGCACGCCGACCTGACGCGAAAGCAGGATGTGCTCGCGGGTCTGCGGCATCGGGCCGTCGGCAGCGTTCACCACGAGGATGGCGCCATCCATCTGTGCCGCGCCGGTGATCATGTTCTTCACGTAGTCGGCGTGGCCCGGGCAATCGACGTGCGCATAGTGACGCGCATCGGTCTCGTACTCGACGTGCGCGGTCGAGATGGTGATGCCGCGCTCGCGCTCCTCGGGAGCCTTGTCGATGTTCGCGAAATCGACAGCCGCGCCGCCGAAGGTCTCAGCCATCACCTTGGTGATAGCGGCCGTCAGCGTGGTCTTGCCGTGGTCGACGTGACCGATGGTGCCGATGTTGCAGTGCGGCTTGTTCCGCTGGAATTTTTCCTTCGCCATTTTTCTAAAAACCTCTGTTAGTCAAAAATTGAATTTCACCGGGAGAGGAAGCGGCACCCGTTGAACAAGGCGCCGCCCCTAGACGCTTGCCTTCCCTTAGGCAAGCTTCTCCTTGATCTCCTGCGCCACGTTCGACGGAACTTCGTCGTAGTGGCTGAACTGCATCGTGTACTGGGCGCGGCCCTGGGTAAACGAACGCAACTCGTTGACGTAGCCGAACATGTTGGCCAGCGGCACGTGGGCCTCGACCACCTGCGCGTTGCCGCGGGTGTCGGTGCCCTGGATCTGGCCACGACGGGAGTTCAGGTCGCCGATCACGTCGCCCATGAACTCTTCCGGCGTCACCACTTCCACCTTCATCACCGGCTCGAGCAGGTTGATGCCGGCCTTCTCGGCCGCTTCGCGCATCGCGCCGCGACCGGTGATTTCGAACGCGACCGTGCTCGAGTCGACGTCGTGGTACTTGCCGTCCAGGAGCTGGATCGTGAAGTCGATGATCGGGAAGCCGACGAGGTAGCCGCTTTCGGCCTGCTCGCGCATGCCCTTCTCGACCGAGGGGATATATTCGCGGGGAATATTGCCGCCCTTGACCTGATCGTCGAAGATGATGCCCTGGCCGCGTTCGCCGGGGATCACCTTGACCTTGGCTTCACCGAACTGGCCCGAACCACCCGACTGCTTCTTGTGGGTGTAGGTCACTTCGACTTCGCGACGGATGGATTCGCGGTAGGCCACCTGCGGCGCACCCACGTTGGCTTCCACCTTGAACTCGCGCTTCATGCGATCGACGAGAATGTCGAGGTGAAGCTCGCCCATGCCCTTGATGATCGTCTGGCCCGATTCGTGGTCGGTCGAGACGCGGAACGAGGGATCCTCGGCAGCCAGACGGTTGAGGGCGACGCCCATCTTTTCCTGGTCGGCCTTGGTCTTGGGTTCCACGGAAAGCTCGATCACGGGCTCGGGGAATTCCATGCGCTCCAGGATGATCGGAGCGTTCGGGGCACACAGCGTGTCACCCGTGGTGGTTTCCTTGAGACCCGCGATGGCGACGATGTCGCCGGCGAATGCTTCCTCGATGTCCTCGCGGTTGTTGGAGTGCATCAGCAGCATGCGGCCGATCTTCTCGCGCTTGTCCTTCACCGAGTTCAGAACGGTGCCCTTCGAGAGCTTGCCCGAATAGATACGGGTAAAGGTGAGCGTGCCGACGAACGGGTCGTTCATGATCTTGAAGGCGAGCGCGGAGAACGGCTCGTCATCCGAAGACGGACGCTTCTCTTCCTTGTCCTCGTCACCCGGCACGACGCCGCGGATCGCGGGAACGTCGGTCGGGGCCGGCATGTAGTCGACCACGGCGTCGAGCAGGGGCTGAACGCCCTTGTTCTTGAACGCCGAGCCGCACAGCACCGGCACGAAGGCCTGGGCCAGCGTACCCTTGCGGATCAGCTTCTTCAGCGTGGCGGCATCGGGCTCTTCGCCGTTTTCGAGGTAGGCTTCCATCGCGTCGTCGTCCTGCTCGACGGCAGTCTCGACCAGCTTCTCGCGGTATTCGGCAGCCTTGTCGGCGAGGTCAGCGGGGATGTCGACGTAGTTGAACGTCGCGCCCAGGCCTTCCGATTCCCACACGATGCCGCGCATGTTGACGAGGTCGACCACGCCCTCGAGGTCGCTCTCGGCACCGATCGGGAGATACAGCACCAGCGGCGTCGCGCCGAGGCGGTCGATGATCGACTGCACGCAGTAGTAGAAGTCGGCACCGGTGCGGTCGAGCTTGTTGATGAAGCACATGCGGGGGACCTTGTACTTGTCCGCCTGGCGCCACACGGTTTCGGACTGCGGTTCTACGCCCGCGACGCCGTCGAACACGGCGACCGCGCCGTCGAGCACGCGCAGCGAACGCTCGACTTCAATGGTGAAGTCGACGTGTCCGGGAGTGTCGATGATGTTGATGCGGTGCTTGGGACCCTGGCCATCCTCGGCCGACCAGAAGGTGGTCGTCGCCGCCGAGGTGATGGTGATGCCGCGCTCCTGCTCCTGCTCCATCCAGTCCATCGTGGCGGCACCATCGTGCACTTCGCCGATCTTGTAGGACTTGCCGGTGTAATACAGAATACGCTCGGTCGTGGTGGTCTTGCCGGCATCGATGTGAGCCATGATGCCGATGTTGCGATAGCGCTCCAGCGGATAGTCGCGGGCCATGTTCAATTCCTCAAAAGGTTCGGGGCGTAACGGATCGCGCCCCATATAGTCTCGAATGTGACAGCTTGAAGGCCGGGACGAAGCGCCCCGGCCCGCAAGCGAAACGCCCTACCAGCGGTAGTGCGAGAAGGCGCGGTTCGCGTCCGCCATGCGGTGCGTGTCCTCGCGCTTTTTCACGGCATTGCCGCGGTTGTTGGCGGCATCCATCAGCTCGGCCGAGAGGCGCGCGCTCATGGTGGTTTCGGCACGGCCGCGCGCGGCGGTGATCAGCCAGCGGATGGCCAGCGCCTGGGCACGCTCGGGACGCACCTCGACCGGCACCTGGTAGGTGGCACCGCCGACGCGGCGGCTGCGCACTTCGACCTGCGGCTTCACGTTGTTCAGCGCATCGTGGAACAGCGCGATCGGATCGGTCTTGGCGCGGGCCTCCACCGTATCCAGCGCGGAGTAGACGATACCTTCGGCAACGGCCTTCTTGCCGTCCAGCATCAGGTTGTTCATGAACTTCGACAGCACCTGATCTCCGAACTTGGGATCGGGCAGGATTTCCCGCTTCTCGGGACGACGACGACGTGACATTTTTCAGAACTCCTTCGGAGTGTCGGCGACCCTCTGCGGGGCCACCTTGCGGTGCCAGACCGCGTGAGACTTACTTCGGACGCTTGGCGCCGTACTTCGAACGGGACTGCCTGCGGTCCTTCACGCCCTGCGTGTCGAGCACGCCGCGCAGCACGTGGTAACGCACGCCGGGAAGGTCGCGCACACGGCCGCCGCGGATCAGCACCACGGAGTGTTCCTGCAGGTTGTGACCTTCGCCGGGGATGTAGGCGATGATCTCGCGCTGGTTGGTCAGACGGATCTTGGCCACCTTGCGCAGTGCCGAGTTCGGCTTCTTCGGGGTCGTCGTGTAGACGCGGGTGCAAACGCCACGCTTCTGCGGGCTGGACTGCATGGCTGCAGACTTGCTCTTCGTCTTCACGGGCTTGCGCGGCTTGCGCACCAGCTGGTTGATAGTCGGCATTGTATTCCTTCACCGTTTTTTGCGGGTCCGTCCCCTTCGTTCCCCGCACCTGTCGGAGGGCGACATCGCCTTCCAGGCACTTCGCCCTGCGACAAGCGTGGGCGAACGGGTTGGACCCATGCGAATGGTGCTTTTACGAGCACCTGTTGGACTGTATCGGGATCGTGCGAAGCCGCCGGTGCCGCCGCGAGGGCAGAGCCAGCGAACATGTCGCGCGAGCCTGAAACACTCCACCAGATGCACCTGGCACCGGGTTACTTTGACGGCTGCCCCACGGATTGCTCCGCAATAGAAAAGGGCTCCTGCAAACGGGAGCCCCGGGACATGACCGGCAATGTTCAGCTCTATCTGACCGGGGACTCGCTGGTTGGAGCGTGGCCTCGGATGGGGGCGCACTTAGTTGGATTTGGGTGGGGGGTCAAGGGTGTGGAGTTCCTATCGCGCAACCTAGTGAAAAGAACTGAGCTTCACTAGGACGTGCCACACCATTCTTTATTGGGGACGAGATGCAACCACCTGCCAACGACTGGCCAAACACCGAGACTGCGCGGAAAGGCCTCTATTTCGCTCAGACGGCACTGCTGCTTCTTGATGACAGATCCTATGAAAGCTTTCGCGTGCAGTCACTAGACACGCTGGCTCGCTTAGCAGAAATTGAGCGAATAGCCGAGGAAATCACTGATCACGGCGTTAGCTATAAGAATCTCGTCGACCCCTGCAAAGAATTAGGCCAAACATTAAAGAACGATCTTGCCGCCCAATCAATCATCGGTAACGAAAGCGAGTTCTATATAAACTATTTCTTCTCAGTCGACGATGGGAAAGCCCGACAATACGGCAGCATAGGACAAGCGGCAACCTTCCTATATCGGAAACTTTTGAATTATTATCAGAAACGGCAAGAGAATGATATCATTTCAATCTTCGACGATGAAGATTTCTATCAGTCCATTTACGGCAAGACTGACATCTACCTTTCTTTTCTGATCAATGCCGGATATAATAAAGCCTATATAAAGAAATGCCTGGAAGACGTATTTTTCAACGATCCGATTACCAGATTCGACAAGAGAAAAATTCGCCGCTTTTTCGCATATTTTCCCCGCGACGAAAAGGAATTCGAAGTTTGGATACCTGTATTCGGTTCAACTGAAAAACTTCTCGCGAGACTTGGTATCGATCGATTTAAGCCCACACCCGGTTCTGCGATACCGTCAGCGCTGAAAAGCTTGATCGCTGCTTCGCCGAATGTATCTGCAAGTGACAGTTTTCTTAAAGTTATCGAGCCGTCCCGCGATGCGTTCACGGCCGCCAGAGATGCGGAAATCTTTCCTCGCATATTCCGCTCGATTACGATCCTCCAAGACAAAGGGGTTAGCCTTAAAGGTCGAGACTACAGTTTTGTCCGCGAAAAGAATGCCTCTCAATATCAGCTAGTCCAAAGAGGATCACACAATCTACAGGAATTGAATGAGGCTCTAACTAAACCCTACGCAAAATTCGTCCGGCGCTACGCACTTACCTCTCTAACAAAATTCGAGATTTCGTCAGTCGAGAGGATTATTAGTTCTTCTGAAAATGTAGCACACTCGCGAAATAATACCTCATCTGAAACTCAATTAATTTCCGTTTGGTCTGCGATTGAAATATTGTTCGGAGACCCTCCCGATGATGACACAAGGATTAAGCACTATAGAAAATGCTTAGAGCCGTGCATCTGCCTTAATTATCCGTGGCGATATTCGACGGCTGTATTCAACGCACTGCGCAAGAGTCATCGCAAGGCACTGGACGTCGCTTTTGGTGAAGCGGGGATAGAAACATCAATGGACGATTCACGCAAATTCCAAACGCTAATGTTCTCTCCGAATTTCGATAAGGAAAGAACAGACCTTCTCGCTAAGCTTCATGCGAATCCATCAGCAGTTCAAACGATTTTGAATCTGAGGGAACGGTTTAAATCGGTTTCTCATACGGCTGATACGGTAAAGAGACACGGTGAGCGAATAGGTTGGCAGGTATCAAGAATTTACCGCGCCAGGAATCAATTTATTCATTCAGGTAACGTTCCGAGTTACATCGACTCTCTCGCGAAGAATGCATACGAATATTACAGGACGGCTCTTCAAAACATCATTTTTAGAGCGGAGAATGCTGACGGACGAAGCGATATCGATATGATCGTCCACTCAATTGAGAATTCCATGGATTACGAAGCTAAACGTCGGAAGAAGTTCAAGGCGGCTAACCCCGACGAAGAGTTTCGTGAGTTGATGCGTTGTTTAGCACGCCACTAAGGCAGATTACGCCTTCCCTGCATCTTGGGAGCGATTTGGGTCGATGCTTCCCCCGGCGCATGACCTAGCATACCATTATTTGTTTAGCCTCAAGCGCCAGCGTTCGGGTGGGGCTTTGCCACGTCTGCGACTCCCGCTCACTTGGCTTTCCTCCGCTTCGCTCCGGGCGGCCATTCGGCCTTGCGGCGCGCTGACGCGCGCCGAGCATCGCCAGCCAGAAATCTCTTTCCTACGCCGCAGGTAAGTTGCTTCACCCGGCGCATGACCGACGACCACTCCCACGCCACGCCCTCGCCTGACCTTCCCGACCCGATCGACAACCATCTCCCCGATACCGAACCGCCCGCCCTCTCCCACCAGTCTCGCGGCGAGGACGCAGCGGTGCGGGCGCGGTCGCGGGCGACCAGTTACGTCACCGCCCCGCCCCCACCCGTCGCGGAGGACGATCCGCTGCTCGATTTCGCGCCGGTGCCGCACACGGCTCCGCGCCGCAATTCCATCACGCCCGATCGCCAGCGCCGCTTCATCGCCCATCTCGCCGCCACCGGCATCGTGAAGCAGGCGGCAAAACACATCGGCGCCAGCCTGGAGGCTCTCTACAAGCTGCGGCAGCGGCCCGGCGCGGCGGAGTTCTGCCGGGCGTGGGACATGGCGGTGGATCGCGGGGTCTCCCGGCTGGAGGACTGCGCGCTCGCCCGCGCGATCGAGGGGGAGGAGCGCATGGTCGTCTCCGCCGGAAAGGTGCTGGGCACCGAGCGGCGGCATAACGAGGCGCTGGTGATGTTCTTCCTGCGCCAGCGCCGCGCGGACCGCTATGGCCCCGACATCGGCCCCGGCCATCCGCTCTACGAGCGCATCAGGGCAGAGGTGCTGGAAGAACAGCGCGCCAACCGTCCCAGCAAGGAAGAGGTGCTCGCCCGCCTCAACGCCAAGATCGACAGGATGCGCGAACGCCGCGCGGCGGCGGAGCGGCTGCTGGCGGAGGATGAGCAGACACGCTCCTGACCCGGCCCGGCGCATCGGGCGGGGCGTCCCTCCCCACCGGGCCGAGCACGAAGGCGGTACAGAGGCCGTGGCCCGCCCCCGAACGCCGCTGCATCGCCCGTCACGCCGCCACCGGCATCGCGGCGCTTGCAGGCCTTAATGCTGGGGTCGATAGGCCGCCTGCACGGTCGCCATGCGTTTGCCGTCCGGACGCACGAGATGCGCGAGCGTCTCGATACGCTCGTCCGTCCTGTCGCACTTTTCCAGCTGGAAGGTGATCTCGCCGTCGTCTCCGCTGTTGGCGAAGTAGGAAATCGTGCGGGAGATCGTATCGAGCTTGCCGTCCGGCGCGATGTGCCTTGCCAGGCATATGTCATGGATCGCCGGATAGGCCGCGAAGTAGAGCAGGCCCACGCCGTTGATGTCGTGGAAAGGCACGATCCTGTACGTGGTGGTGAACAGCACGTCGCCGATCTCTCTCGCTCTCGTTTCCTTGTAATCGGTCACGACTTCGGGCGGCTCGGCCACGTTGGGGATGGCGAAATTCTCCGGCAGCGGCGGCTGGCCCTTGGCCAGCGTGGAGTTGTCGCCCTCGACACCGAAGCGGGCGAAGCTCGACATCATTTCGAGCCGGGCGCTGGTATTCGCGGTGGCGATGTCGAAGCTGGAGAAGAACATGCCTGCGCCGAAGCGCCGCATGCTGCCCGACATCTGCAGGTGATCGTTTTCCCGGAACGAACCGAGCGAGCCGTCGATCGCCAGGTTGATGCGGGTGAAGGTCGCGTAAAGGCGGTTGCCGTCCTGGTCCTTGATGGCATTGCTCTTCACCCCCAGGGCGCCGCAGATCATCTGCCAGTGGGCATCGCCCATTTCCTTGAGCAGCCACTGTTCGGAAAGCCCGTTCACGCCCATTTGGGGCATGCCGATCTCTCGCGTCGCCTGGAAGCTCGCGTCCGCCCCCCGATGGCTGTCGGGCGCGGGCGCCGGCGATCCGCCAAGGAGTGGAAGCGCGTCCATGGGCCGGTTCACCTTTTCCCACTCCGTGTCGGCTATCTCGCTGCCGCGGTGCGCCTCGATCCTGGCCCGGATGGTGATCAGTTCGAAACTGTCGATGCCGCCGTCGGCGAAGGGCAGGTGCGCGGGCGCCTTGCCGAAGAATTCTGCGAGCAGATCCTGCCGGTCGGCTGCCACCGGCGCGGTGGAAGTCGGCGGGTTGTCGGCGGGTTCGTCGGGCTTCATGTCGTTGCCCCTGATCCGCATGCCATGTCTGCCAACACGGATTCCGCGCTCGACCACACGTGCGGGATTCCCCGCCACGATCGTGTTCGGCTCGACATCCGAGTAGACGACGCTGCCCGCCCCTACGACCACGTTGTCGCCGATGGTAACTCCGGGCATGATGATACTTCTGCCGCCAATGAAGCAGTTGCTGCCGATTACCGTGTCGACGTGCCGTTCGTTGATGAAGTCGTGCGAAAGGACCGTCGAATGAAAGGCAATCGCCGTATGATCGCCAATCCTGATGCCTTTCGGGTTCGTCAGATCGAGCTTCGCCGTCCTGGAAATCAGACAGTCCTTGCCAATGGTGATTCCCCGCGCCCTGAAGCGCATGACGACCAGGGCTGACAGCATGTGATGCAGTCGGCTGCTCAATCTCATCTGAATGGATCCCTTTGATTGATCGGGCAGGGCCTTAGTCGAAACGATTCGGCGAAGTCTACGCCGCAATCAGATATTCGACCGTCGCTGGAGGGCTGAAGTATGAAGGTCGTGCCCGAAACCTTCGCCAACCCCCTGTCTTGTCGCCGCTCCGAATCCCGACTACACTCCGGACAAAATCAATCTGGCCGCCAGAGCCTCTTGGGAGAACCGACCACATGATCCGCCGCCTCAGCCTAGCACTTGCTTCCACCGCCGCGCTGGTGATGGCCGTGCCCGCCGTCTCGCAGGAACGCCCCGCCGACCTCACCGAACTGCCGCCGGTGCCCACCGACTACACGCCGGACCGGCTGCCCTGGGGCGACTACGACTTCACGGGCACCTGGCCGATCGAGCCGATCAACAACGGCCGCATCCTGTTCCAGCGGCCCGCGCAGTACGGCGACCGCTTCTGGGTGACGGACGAGGAATTCGAACGCCGGCTGGAGGCCGCGCGCGGCAACGACGGGCGCTTCACCCAGGCGAACGAAAGCGGCATCGGCGCATCGGGCACCACCGGGCTGGAGCAGTGGTTCCTCGACACCGACTGGGCCAAGTCCACCTCCATGCTGGTCTCCCCCGCCGACGGCCAGCTTCCCGAGCTGACGCCGGAAGCGATGGAACTGTTCCAGAAGGGCCGCAGCGGCTGGGTGCCGGGTCAGGCATACGACTGGGTGGACGATTTCGACAGCTGGGACCGCTGCGTCAGCCGCGGCTTCCCCGCCTCGATGTACCCGTTCCGCTACAACAACGGCATCCGCGTGTTCCAGTCGCCCGGCTACGTCACCATCGTGCTCGAGATGCTCGGAACGCGCACGGTGAAGCTCTACGACAGCGAGGCCGAGGCCCGCGCCGCCAAGTGGAACGAGCCGGTCGAGGCCTGGATGGGCAACTCGCGCGGCTGGTGGGAAGGCAAGACGCTGGTGATCGAGACGACCAACATCGTCAGCGGCGATTCCGCGACCGAAGACGTCTACGAACGCTCCGCCTCGCCGCTCAACATGGCGACCCAGTTCACCGGCACGATGGAAGTGCCCGCCTTCAACACCGTGCCCATGAGCACGCAGGCGATGACGGTGGAGCGGCTGACCATGACCGGGCCGGATACCATCATCCACGAGCTCACCTACTCCGACCCCGAGGTCTATACCGAGCCGTGGACCACACGCCTCGCCTGGACCCGCGACGAGGACTACGAGTTCTTCGAATACGCCTGTCACGAGGGCAACTACATGCCGCGCGACTACATCAGCGCCAGTCGGGCGCAGCAGGCCCGCATCGCACAGGGCCTGGAAGAGCCGGTGACGGCCGAGAACGACGACCGCAGCCGCTTCGCCCAGCCGTTCGACTGGGATCCCGGCGTCGGCCCGCGCCCCGGTCCGCCGCCCGTGGGAGGCAACGACAGCGATGACGAGGAAGAGGCCGAAGGCTGACCTCTAGAGCCTGGAGACAGTACCACGCAAAAGGGGCGGGAGGATCGAACCTCCCGCCCCTTTTCGTTTGCCTTGGCGATGCCGGATCAGTCGCCGCCGTGCCAGCCCGCGTCGGCGCGCTGTTCCATCCCTTCGGTTATCACCAGGGTATAGCTGCCCGACGATCCGCCATAGCCCTGCGCGCGGATGCGCAGCGCGTCGAGCAGCGCAGGCTCGTCGGCGATCAGGCCGAGGTCCACCGGCAACATCGCGTCGAGCTCGCCGCCGCCATCGTCGTCGCTGTCCACCACGGCAAAGCCCAGCGGCGTGTCGAAGCCCAGTTCGATGAAGGGATCGATCTCCCCGCCGAAGTCGGGATCCCCCACGCCGCTTGCGGTCATGCGAATGGATACCTCTCCCGAACCGCGGCGGATCGCCGCCTTGGCGTCCTCGCTCAGCTGGTAGTCGATGTGGTTGGGCATCATCGTCCCACTCCCGGTCTCGTCCCAGCCGGAAGCCAGTTCCCCGCCGGCCTCGTCGTCGATGCCGATAACCTGCAGCGGCAGCTGGGCCGATATGGCCCGCCGTTCGCGGACGCGCAGGCGGTATTCGCCGCCGTCTTCGCCATAGCTGCTGGCGGCGATAGTGTAGGTGCCGCTGTCGGTGAACATGTGCCGCAGCAGGGAATTGAGGTTCTCCCCGCCATCATCGTCGGAGGCGACCACCTCTCCGCTGGCGTCGCGAAGTTCCAGGTAGGGATCGAGGTTTTCGCCCACCGCCACGAGGGCGATTTCCACCATCTGCCCGGCCTCGCCCGCGATGGTGAACAGGTGCTCGTCGCCCATCAGGTTGCCCGTCTCCCTGGCACCGTAGTCCACGGCGCGCGTGCCCACTGCAACGCTGTCGATCAGGGAGATGCGCAGTTCGAACGGGCCGCCATAGCTCTCGCCCTCGACCCATTCGGCGTCGAAGCTGTCCACTTCGATGGCGATGCGGCGGCTGGTTTCCTGCGCCCCGATACGCGCGCGCGAATTGAGCTCGCCGCCGCCATCGTCGTCTTCCACGATCAGTTCGCCGGTGCTCGCGTCCAGCACTCGCAGCACCGGGTCGAGGTCGCCCTTGGCGACGGCATCTATCTGCAGTGCGGTGTCTGCCGGAACGGTAAGGTTGAAGACCGACGCCGCGCCATCGACCTCTCCCTGGAACACGCGCACGTCGCTGTTCTCGTCGTCCAGATCGCGCACCTGCGCCACGGCGGGCGTGCACAGCATGGCGCCCGCGCCTGCCAGCAGCAGCGCCGAACGGCGCATTGATTGCAACATCATAAAGTCCCTTTTCAACCCGCGACCCCTTGCAACGGGCGTGTCAGCATATCCATTCAAACGCGTCAAAGCCAAGTAAACGCTATCCCCGCCATTCGTCGGACAGCAGCGCCCACAGCCAGGTGTCGGTCCAGCCGATGTGCGTCTTCATCGTGTGGCGCAGGTGCCCTTCGCGGGTAAAGCCCAGCCTTTCCAGCAAGGCGTTGGAGCGGGTGTTGCGCGGATCGACGTCGGCAAAGATGCGGTGGAACCCCTCTTCCCGGATCAGGTGGGTAATCAGCGCGCTGACGCATTCGCGGGCTATGCCCCGCCCCTCGTTACCCGGAACCAGGATGTAGCCGATCTCGGCGACCTGCTCCACCTCGCTGCTGGCCACCATCCGGAACACCGGCTTTCCCCCCTCGTGCGGCTCTGCCACCCAGGTACGCCCGCCCCATTCGGTATCGAACAGGTAGTCGCGCAGTTCGTCCCGGTCGTCGAACGGGCCGCGCCCCCAGTAGCGCATGGCCTGGTCGCTGGAGAACGCGGGCCACAGCGCGGCCTCGTCCCCCTGCCGAAGCGGGCGACATGTAAAGCGCGCGGTGGAGATGACAGGTGTTTCAGGCACGAGGCTCCCTAATCCCAAAACCGGGCGGCTGTCGAACGGTCCCCTGCCACTTTGCTGTCGATGAATGGCCTGCCGGGTTTCAGCCGCAGTCGCGTATGCACACGGTCGGGGCCATGGGAACAAGCGTGCCGCTGACACGCAGTTCGCTGCCGTTGCCAAGCTTGAACGTGGGAACGCGAAAGTACTCGAGCGGGTCGACGTTGCCGGCGGCTATCGTGTAACCGACCGAATATCCCGCGCTGGCGGATCCGCTCGCGCCTGCCGCCGATCGAGCTGGCGATGCGGCCCCGCCCCGGCGCGTCTGATTGATCGCTCCGGCAGCAGAGTTGATCGCCCCAGCCGTCGCTTCGCCTACGGAACGGGCAGCCGCTCCGGTGCGCTCACCCGTCCCGGAAAGGATGACCGCCGACTCGGCTGCGTCCTGCGCCAGGCATGGCTGCGCGGCAAAAAGAGCCATCGCGCCAGCCAGATAGATCCCCGTACGATGTCCAGAATATTGCATGGCCGCCCCCCGTTGCTGAACCATGCGGGAAGCCTGCGCCTGTCACCCCCGTTTGGCAAGTTCGCCAGCTCGAGCGGCGTCTTGCCGTTGCCGGAGCACCGCGCGTGCGGCACCGTGACCGAATGGCTGGTTACGGCCCGGTTGCGGGCACGAACCCAGCCTATTCTTTCTTCGAAGTTCTGCGATGCGAATGCAGGAAAGAGCCGATAGCGCACGCGACGGCGTTCTCGGCGCTTCGCGGGTCCCGCAGGGGTCCGCTGAGGGTCACCTGGAGGCGATACTTGCCGATCTCGCTGGTCCCGAAGTCGATCGTGCAACGGGTCTTCCCGTCTTCCGCACAGGTCGCAGTCTGGCTGCCCCGGATGTTTTCGGCCAGAGCCCGTTCCGCGGCCTCCCGCACCTCCTCGTGCAAGGCAAATATGTCGACGTCGGGCTCGAACGTCATTTCGAACGAATGCTCGAGGCTGCCACCGGAGTGGGCGAGGACTTTTGCAGGCGACGCGAAAAGCAAGCTGTAAGGCAGGGTGACCGTACGGCCAGTGGGCACGTTCGAGCCGTGCTGGCTTTCGAATTCCTTCAGCCGCGTCGCAAGTAGGTTGAGATCGAGAACCTCCCCCTTCGTCGCGCCGACTTCGATCACGTCCCCGACAGAGAATGCCCTCGTGAAGGTGCGAAGGGCCGCGCCGGAGAGACACAGGAGCAGTTCCTTGGTCGCCACGACGATGGCGACGGCAACCGCCGTCAGCGACAAGGCAAAGGTTCGCAGCTGCGGTGCCCAGATCATGATCAGGCCGATCACCGCGACGAGGATGAGCAGGTTGCGGAAGTTCGCCGTCCAGCGCCGGGCGGCCTGCTCCGTCAGATCGTCCCGCCGTTTCAGGGCACGGCCCGCGATCAGCCGGGCGGCGAACAGGACCAGCAAAAGCGAAACCGAAGCAAACACATCGGAGGTGTAGAGTGCGGAGGGAATCTCGAATCTCATCAGTTCTCCGTTCGGAACGCCTTGTCTCATGCCCGGCCATCAGGGGCATTTTGTAGATTGGCCCGACTGCGCGACGCGGCAGCACTTGTAAACCTTGTCGCCGCTCATATCTGACGCGCGTTACCGGGCCCCTCTGGCGATAGCTGCTTCTGCATCGCGATGTCGGAACAAGTGGTTTTTCACAATCATTTGATTGGGCGAGGTTCAATATGAAATTCATTTCCAAGGGCAGCGACGCGCCAATCCTTCGCATCGGGACGTGCCGATGGACCTAGCGCTTTACATACTCGACGTGGCCATTGTTCTGGCGGCGGTGATGTCGGCGTGGTTCTGGCTGCAAGCGGCGGGCAAGCCGCAGCGCAGGGTCAGCAAGTTCGAGGATTTCAACCATGCGGACCTTAACCGCCTGGTGACTGCGCTCAATCGTGCCCGCATCCTGAATGCGCGCGCCGCGGTGGCAACTGCGGCGGCAGCCCTGCTGGGCGGCCTGCGCATCGCACTGGAATTCCTGCCATGACCTACCTGCTCCTTGTTCTCGGCCTCATCCTGCTCATCGCCGGGGGTGAACTCCTGGTCCGCGGCGCCGTTCGCATCGCGGAACATCTCGGCCTTTCGCCGATGCTCATCGGCCTCACCATCGTCGGGATGGGCACATCCATGCCCGAACTGGCGGCAAGCGTTCAGGCTGCCCTGGCAGGATCGCCAGGTATTGCACTGGGCAATATCGTCGGCTCCAACATCGCCAACCTGCTTCTTATCCTGGGGCTGGCGGTGGCGCTTTCTCCATTTGCCGTTCCCCGCGGAGTTCTCTGGCGCGACGGCGGAGTCGGGCTGGCCTGCGCCCTGATACTGATCGTCGCGGGTTACACGCTCGGTCTCACCCGGGGCGTCGGCATCCTGCTGGTCATCGGCATGCTGGCATACGTCTATCTTGCCTTCCGCCAGGAGAAAGCAGGGGCCGGTCATGGCGCCATCTACGACAAGGCCCTGGCGCTTGAAGAGGTCGACCCGGCGCTGGTTCCCTCGGCCGGACCGAAGGGATCGATTGCCCTTGCCGCCGCCTTCTTCCTTGCGGGAATAGTCCTCATCGTTTCGGGGGGCAGCCTGCTCGTCGATGCCGCAATCGCAATTTCGACGAACCTCGGCGTGTCCGATGAGGTGATCGGATTGACGGTGGTGGCAGTGGGCACTTCCCTGCCGGAACTGGTGACCTCGGCGATCGCCGCGATCAAGCGCCAGGGAGAGATTGCGCTCGGCAACGTCCTTGGCTCGAACATCTACAACGTCCTCTTCATCGGAGGGGTGACGGGGATTGTCTCGCCGACGCAGATTCCGGCAGGCATCCTCCAGTTCGACCTGGTGGTGCTGATGGCTGTTTCCGCTGTCGTGATGTTCTTCGCCTTCACCGGCGGCAGGCTCTCGCGGGTCGAGGGCGCTGTGCTCGTGGCCGGCTATGCGGGTTACACTGCGGTTACCGCCGGCCTGGTCTGATTGCGGTCAGGACTTGCTGCCCTCTCCGACCAGGAAATCCACTAGCGCCTTCACCTTCTTCTGCCGCCATTGCGGGCGCGGGGCGACCAGCCAGTAGGCGCGGCGGCATTCTTCCTGTTCTTCCAGCGCTTCGAGGCGGCCCTCGGCCAGCGCTTCCTCCACCAGCGGCAGCGGCAGCCACGCGCGGCCGATGCCGGCGATGGCGGACGACAGGACCTGGCCGGCATTGCCGACCTGCAGCACCACGTTCGCGCCCTCGGGCGCTTCGTAGGTGGGCCAGCTGATCCAGGCGTCCGGCGCGCCCGGCGCGGCGACGCAGACCTTGCAGCCGTCCACCAGCTGCGCGCCTTCAAGCTCTCCCGGCCCTTCGACCAGGCGGATCGCCAGGTCGAGGTTGGCCTCGGTAAAGTCGGCGTTCTCGTCGGCGGTCAGCTGAACGGTGACGTCGGGATTGGCCTTGCGGAACGCGGCCAGCCTGGGCGCGAGCCACTGGGCGAAGAATTCGCGCGGACAGGCGATGGCATAGCTGGACGAGCTTTGCCCCGCCTGCATGGCCTGCACGCTTTCCTCGAATTTCAGGAAACCGTCACGAAGCGAATCGAGACCGGCCTCGGCCTCGTCGGTCAGTTCCAGCCCCTTCGACGTGCGGCGGAACAGGACCACGCCCAGCACGTCTTCCAGCGCGCGAATCTGCTGGCCCACGGCGGCGGGCGTCACCGCCAGCTCGTCCGCCGCACGGGTGAAGGAAAGGTGCCGCGCGGCGGCATCGAATACGCGCAGGGCGTTCAGGGGCAGGTGCGTGCGTTTCATGGCGGCTATCCGGGGCCGGTCTGTAGGAAAGCGCGGGCGCGGCGGCAAGCGGCTTGACCGCGAAACTGCTTGGCCACAAGGGTGCGGCCAAACCAAGTCCCTGGAGCAATTCATGATCCGCACCGTGTTCGGCCTGCTGGCCGCGATGCTTGCCGTTACCACGCCCGCTTCCGAACCGGCGCAGGCGCAAAGTTTCCTCCAGGGCGAATTCGATCCCGCGATACCCACGCTGGAGGAAGTGGCCGGTCACGCTTCGGGAGAGCAGATCACCCGGCCCGACATGGTCATCGCCTACATGGAAGCGCTGGCGCAGGCCGCACCCGATCGCATGCGCATCGTGCAGTATGCCACCAGCTGGGAAGGCCGCCCGCTGGTCTATGCCGTGCTATCCAGTGCCGAGAACATGGCGCGGATCGACGCCATCCAGGCCGACATGCAGCGCATTGCCAACGGCGGCGCGCCGGGGCCGGACAGCGTGCCGGTGACGTGGCTCTCCTACGGCGTGCACGGCAACGAGATCAGCAGTTCGGATGCGGCGCTGGTGCTCGCCTATCACCTGCTGGCCGCCGAGGGGGACGAACTGGTCGACACCATCCTGGCGAACAGCGTCGTCATCATCGATCCGATGCAGAACCCGGACGGGCGCGCCCGCTTCGTGAACGGGTATTACCAGCAGCTGGGCATCATGCCGTCGGGCGACCGCTATACCGCCGGGCATGACGAGCCGTGGCCGGGCGGTCGCTTCAACCACTACCTGTTCGACCTCAACCGCGACTGGTTCGCCCTGACCCAGCCGGAAACCGAGGGCAAGGTGGCCGCCGTGCGCGACTGGCAGCCCGTGGTGCTGGTGGACGCGCACGAGATGGGCGGCGATTCGACCTATTTCTTCCCGCCCAGCGCCGATCCCTTCAACCCCTACATCACCCCCGGGCAGCGCGATAAGCAGGACCTGCTGGGCCGCAACAACGCCGCCTGGCTGGACCGGCTGGGCGTGCCCTACTTCACCCGCGAGGTGTTCGACGCCTTCTACCCCGGTTACGGCGACACCTGGCCCACGTTGAACGGCTCCATCGCCCTGACCTTCGAGCAGTCGAGCGCGCGCGGGCTGGTGTGGGATCGCAGCAACGGCGAGGTGCTGACCTACGGCGAAGGCGTGCGCAACCACTTCGTCACCACCCTTGCCACCGCCGAGACCGTGGCGCGCAACGCCGACCTTTTCCTGACCGATTATGCCGAATACCGCCGCAGCGCGGCGCAGGGCGCGGCGGGCAGCGGCTGGTTCGTGATCGACCTGGCACAGCGCCGCTGGAATGCCGAGGCGCTTGCCCGCCGACTGGCGCACCAGGGCGTGGCCGTGGGCCGGGTGGAAGGCCCCGCCAATGCCTGCGGACGGTCCTACCCCGAAGGCTATCTCTCGGTCTCGATGCGTCAGCCCACTGCGCGGCTGATCCGCAGCCTGCTGGACCGCAACGTGGAACTGCCGGCCGATTTCGTGGAGAGCCAGGAGGAGCGCCGCGCTGTCGACCTGCCGCACGAGATCTATGACACCACGGCATGGTCCGTGGGGCAGATGAGCGGGCTGGACGTGACCGAATGCTCCGGTGCCTCTGCGGGGACGATGGTGCAGGCTGACGATCCCCTGCCCGCCCTCGCCCGCGCGCCCGGCGGCTTCGGCCTCGCCGTGCCGTGGACCGACAGCGGCCAGGTGCAACTGGTCGCCCGCGCCCTGCAGGCCGGCATCGTTGGCCGCGCGACCGACAGCGCCTTCACCATCGGCGGTCGCGAATATCCGCGCGGCACCGTGGTGTTCACCCTGGCCGACAACGACGGCTCGCTGGACGGCCTGCTGGCCCTCGCCCGCGAGATCGGGGCGGAAACCCTGCCGCTGGAATCCGGCTGGGTGGACGACGGGCCGAACCTTGGCAGCTCCAGCTTCGTGCGCCTTGCCGCGCCGCGCATCGCCATGCTGTGGGACGACGGCGTCTCGCCGCTTTCCGCCGGGTCCACGCGCTACGTGATCGAACAGCGTTTCGGCCTGCCGGTCATGCCGATCCGCACCGGCACCGTCGCGCAGGCCGATCTTTCCGACTGGGACGTGATCCTTGCGCCCGACAGCTTCGATTTGCCTGCGGCCGCGCGCAGCACACTGGCGGAGTACGTGAACGACGGCGGAGTGCTGGTGGCCTATGGCAGCACGCTGGGCACTTTCGCCCGCGGAGACGATGCCCTGTTCGCCACCCGCGCCGAGGTGGTGCTTGGCGGCGATCCCGAAGGCGACGAGGAAGAAGGCGATGCCGCCCCAGGCACCGCGATCGAGAGCCTCGAGGATTACCGCGAGGCGATCGTCGATCCCTCGCGCCGACCGGACACCCTGCCCGGCGCGCTGCTGAACACCGAAGTGGACGAGGAGCATTTCCTCGCCGCCGGATACGACGCGGCGCCGCCCACGGTCTTTGCCGATGGCTCCCTGATCCTCACCCCGCTGGCGCTGACGGACGGCACCAACGTGGTGCGCTACGCCGCCGCCGACGAGCTGGTGGCCTCGGGCTACGTGTGGGACGAGAACCGGCGGCAGATGGCCTTCAAGCCCTACATGCTGGCCCAGCCGAACGGTCGCGGCATGGCCATAGGCTTTGCCCACGACCCGACCGTGCGCGGCTACCTGGATGGGCTGGACATGCTGCTGGCGAATGCCGTGATCGTGGCACCGGCAAGAGTGAGGTAGTCCCGGGTTGCGCTCCGACGGAGGTCGGAGCGTAGCAACCTAGACCGAGCTGTTTTCCGGCGCGGCAAGCGGGAAGTGCGGAATCGCGACTTCGAACAGCGAGCCATCGGCGTGGGCGAAGGTGTAGTGACCTTCCATCGCGCCCTGGTTCGTGGTCAGTTCGCAGCCCGAGACGTAGTCGTGGGTCTGGCCCGGCTGAAGCACCGGGGTTTCGCCCACCACGCCCTCACCATCGACGAGGTTCACCATCCCGTTGGAATCGGTGATCCGCCAGTGGCGGCTGCGCAGTTGCACCCTTTCGTCGCGGCCGTTCTCGATCCGGATGTGATAGACCCAGAACCAGCGCCCCGCCCCCACGCGCGATTGTTCGGGCATGAAGTTCACTGCCACGCGAACGGTGATGCCGGCGGTGATGGCAGTGTGCTGGAACAGCGATTGCAGAGCAGCCTGAGTCATCCCCTACAAGGTAGCGGCTTTGACGTGAGTCACAAGGGGCCTGTCGGTCTATACCCCGACCTTGTCGAGCGCCTGGCCCAGGTCGTCCACCAGGTCGAGCGGGTCTTCGAGCCCGATGTTGATGCGCAGCATGCCGTCCTCGATACCCGCCGCGGCGCGCCCCTCCGCACCCATGTTGTGATGGGTCGTGGTGGCCGGGTGGCAGATCAGCGACTTGGCATCGCCGATGTTGTTGGAAATGTCGATCAGCTCCAGCGCGTTGCAAATCGCCATCGCCTGCTCCTTTCCGCCCGGCGCAAAGAAGGCGAAGATCGGTCCGGCGGCCGTCATCTGCTTCTGCGTCAGCGCGTGTTGCGGATGGCTGGGCAGGCCCGGATGCAGCACGCGCAGCCCCCGGTCCTCCAGGAATTGCGCCACCTGCAGGGCATTGGCGCTTTGCGCGGGCGCGCGCAGCGGCAAGGTCTCCAGCCCCTTCATCACCACCCAGGCATTGAACGGCGCGCAGATCGGCCCCGTGTTGCGCTGGAAGGGAGAGAGGTATTCCTCGATCCATTCCCTGCTGGAACACACCGCGCCCGCCATCACGCGGCCCTGCCCGTCCATCATCTTGGTGGCCGAATAGGCGACGATGTCAGCGCCGAATTCCAGCGGCCGCTGCAGGATCGGGGTGGCAAAGGCATTGTCCACCACGGTCTTTATGCCCTTCGACCTCGCCAGGCCGCAGACGAATTCGAGGTCCACTAGGTCCATCGTCGGGTTGGCGGGCGTCTCGAAGAAGAAAGCCTTGGTATTGGGCTGCACCGCAGCTTCCCAGGCGGCATTATCGGTGCCGTCTATCGCCGTGTGGGTGATGCCGAAGCGGCTCAGCACGTTGTCGAGGATCCAGCGGCACGAACCGAAGGCGGCGCGGCCCGCCACGACGTGATCGCCCGCGCTCAGCATGCACAGCAGCGAACTGGTCATCGCCGCCATGCCGCTGGCCTGGACCAGACAGGCTTCCGCCCCTTCCATCGCCGCGATGCGCTGCTGCAGCATGTCCACCGTGGGATTGCGGAAGCGGGAATACTGCATCCCCTCGGCCTCGCCCGCGAAACGCGCGGCCACTTCCTGCGCGGTGTCGAACGAATACCCGCTGGTGAGGTAGAGCGCCTCGCTCGTCTCGCCGTGCTCGCTGCGGCGGGTGCCCGCGCGCACGGCCTGCGTGGCCGGACGCCAGCGGGCGGTGACGGAGGGATCGGATCCGGTGGTTTTCTTCATGGCCGGCACGATCTACGGGCGTGAATCCCTGTCGGCAAGCGGCGAAACGCCGCGAAAGGAGGTGCCATGCACAAACCGCTCAGGACGCTCGTCAACGACTTCGGCTGGATCCACACCGGTGTCGGACTGCTGGGGAACCTACTCTTCGTGCTGGGCAGCATATTGTTTCTTCCGCAGTTCGAGCCCTGGAAGGTCACCGGCGTGTGGCTGTTCATCGCAGGATCGACGCTGATGTTCGTGGGCGCATTCGGCGACCTGCTGGTAAAATGGTACGATCGCGACCACGACTGAGGGGGACGCCCTCTCGCCCGCCCTATTGCACCGCCGTGCAAGCGCGCTAAAGCGCCACGGCAATGAACGCAGTGCTAGATCACCCCCGCGATCCCTTCGCCTGGAACTGCGCGATCGCCCTCGCCTTCATGCTCGCCTGCCTGGTGCGGCTATCCATTCCCGGCATCCCCTATTTCGACGAGGTGCACTACCTGCCCGCCGCGCGCGCGGTGCTGGAACTGGACTGGGCGACCAATATCGAACACCCGCCGCTGGCCAAGCAGATCATGGCGCTGGGCCTGGCGCTGTTCGGAGACCGGCCTTTCGGCTGGCGGATCATGAGCGTGGTGTTCGGCACCCTCACCCTGTTCGCCGCCATGCGCGCCATGTGGTTCGCCAGCCAGACCCGCGCCGCCAGCCTGCTGACCGGGCTGTTCGTCGCGACGGGCTTCGTCCTGTTCGTGCATTCGCGCATCGCCATGCTGGACGTGTTCATGGCCGCCTTCCTGATGCTGGCGGCGTGGATGTTCGCCGCGACCCTGCGCGAGAACGAGACCGCGCGCTGGCGGCTGGCCATCGCCGGGGTGGCGCTGGGCTGCGCCATGGCATCGAAGTGGAACGCCATACCGCTGGCGGTGCTGCCGGGCCTCGTCTTCCTGGCCGCGCGCTGGGCTGCCGGGCGGCGGCGGCTGGTCCTTTCCGCGCGCGGGTGGCCGGTGGGCGGAATGACCCTCTGGGAAGCGGGCATCTGGCTGGGGCTGGTGCCGCTGCTGGTCTATGCCGCCACCTTCTGGCCATTCCTGTTCTGGAGCGTTTCCATCGGCAATCCCGACGGGCTGGTGGATATCCACCGGCAGATGCTGGCCATGCAGACGCAGGTGCCCGAACCGCATCCCTACCAGAGCCAATGGTGGGACTGGATCATGAACCGCCGCGCGATCTGGTATCTCTACGAACCCGTCGACGGCGCGCAGCGCGGCGTCATGCTGATCGGCAACCCTGTAACCATGTGGTTCGGGCTGATCGCACTGGGCTGGTGCGGGTGGAGCGCCTGGACCGACCGCAAGGAAGTGCTGCACTGGGATCGCATCGCGCTGGTGGTGTTCTACGTTGCCAGCCTGGGCCTGTGGATCGTGGCGCCCAAGGCGGTGCAGTTCTACTTCCACTATTTCCTCGCCAGCCTGGCGCTGTGCGCGGCGCTGGCGCTGGGGGTGGAGCGGCTGTGGCAGCGCGGCGAGCGGCTGGTGCCGCTGGCGCTCACCCTGGGTGCGCTGGGGTTCTTCCTATACTGGTTCCCGATCCTGTCGGCAGCCCCGCTGGACGACCCGCAGGACTTCCTGAAATGGGCCTGGACGCAAGGGTGGCGCTAGACGCCGGAATCGAGCCCCGGCGTTAACCCTGCCTGCGACGGTCTTCCAGGTCGAAAACCTCGATCGTGCCACCTTCGGAATGATCGATAGTCACCGGTTCCCGATCGTCGAGCCTGTCGAGATCGGCGAAGGCCAGTTCGATGAACTCGCGCTTCTCCAGGATCAGGCGGGCGACACCTTCGGTAAGGCCGCCTTCCTCGCCCACACGGCCAAGCGCTGCAGCGATATCGCCAATCACGGCGCTGGTCGGGCTCATGTGCAGATTGCCCCGATTATCCAGATAAGCTTGGATCGACTTTGCCACTTCCCTGTTCCTCATTGCTGCGATGCAAAATGTATCGCCAGACCAAGAATAGGGCAAGCAGACTCAAGTATTGTAGTTAACAGAAACGTCTGACCCATTACTGGGCACTATCGCACATAACTTATTGTCCAGGTGAAGTAATATACGATCTGTTAACCGTTAGATTCGGTGATCAACCTTCGCCGAATCGCCGCGTCCTCTGGTCAGCGGAAACGGCCCCAGACGAACTTGCTCGACAGGGCATAATTCCACACCGATGCCAGCACGATTCCCGCCAGTGCGGCCACCCACCAGGCGACGCCGTTCGCCTGCAGCAATGTCGCCGCCGCGACGTTGGCGAATGCGCCCACGGCGCAGGTGGCGCAGAACCGCGCCCAGCCCAGGAACAGCTCCCGCGCGCCCACCAGCTTCGTATCGCGATAGGTCAGCAGGTTGTTGAGCCAGAAGTTGAACGTCATCGCCGAAAGCGTGGCAATCGTCTGTCCCAGCGCGAAGCCGCTGCCGAACGCGAGGTAGACGACGGCGAGCACCGCCATGTGCACAAACACGCCCAGCCCCCCGACGGTGCCGAACAGCGCAAAGCGCGTGGGAACGATGCGCCCGAGGTAGCGATCGTAGAGACCGGCAATGAAATCCAGCGCCACGCCGTGGTCTAGCTTGCTCTCGCCGCTCAGGCGCTTTCCGAATTTCAGGGGAAATTCCTTCACCCGCAGCGGCGGGCGGGCGGTGGAGAGGATATCCAGCATGATCTTGAAGCCGATGCCCGAAAGATCGGGCGCCTGCTTGCGCACCTGCTCGGTCCGCAGGAGGAAATAGCCGCTCATGGCGTCGCTCAGGTTCGAGCCGGTCAGCTTGCGGGCCAGCGCGTTGGCAAGGCGGCTGCCCTTCTCCCGCCGTGGACCCGAAAGGCCCTGTGCATCGCCGCCCTCGGCAAAGCGGCTGGCATAGGCGAGGTCGTACTCGCCCGATCGCACCGCCTCCAGCATGGCGTTCAGCAACGAAGGATCGTGCTGGTGGTCGGCATCCATGACGGCGACGAACGGGGCGGCGGTGGCGCACATGCCCTCGATCGCGGCGCTGGCAAGGCCGCGGCGGCCGATCCGCTGGATCACGCGGATGCGCGGATCGGTCCGGGCGATACGGCGGGCCTCCTCTGCCGTGCCGTCGTGCGAATTGTCGTCGACGAACACCGCTTCCCAGCCGGACGGGCCGAGGGCCTCCTCCAGCCGTCGCACCATCGGCGCGATATTGCCCTGCTCGTTCAGCGTGGGCAGGACGACGGCGAGTTCCAGCGGACGCGATTCCTGCGCCCGCGCAAGCGCGGCGGCGGTTTCGATCTGCTGCTGCTGGAATTGCTCGGTCATCCGGTTGGGCCCACTCCCGTTAACGGCTCATCTTAACCACAAGGGAGAAGCGGCAACAGCCCCGCCCCGCGATGCTACAGCCGCGCCAGCACCGCGTCGCCGATTTCCGCGGTTCCCGCCTGGCCGCCGAGGTCCGCGCCCAGCACGCCGTCCTCCAGCGCCCTGCCCACGGCCGCCTCGATCCGCGCGGCATCGTCTTCCCGGCCCAGCGAGTGGCGCAGCAGCATGGCGAGGCTGAGGATCATCGCCATCGGGTTGGCCTTGCCCTGCCCGGCGATGTCGGGGGCGGAGCCGTGGATCGGCTCGTACATGCCGAAGGTGCCGAAGTCGGTCTGCCGTTCGCCCAGCGCGGCGCTGGCCAGCAGGCCGATGGAGCCGACGCACATGCTTGCCTGATCGGACAGGATATCTCCGAACAGGTTGCCGGTGACGATCACGTCGAACTGGCCGGGATCCTTCACCAGCTGCATGGCGGCATTGTCGACGTACATGTGGGACAGCTCGACATCGGGATAGTCGGCGGCGGTCTCCACCACCACGTCGCGCCACAGCTGGCTGGTTTCCAGCACGTTGGCCTTGTCCACGCTGCACAGCCTGCCCTTGCGGCCCTGCGCGGCGCGGAAGGCGACGTGGGCAATGCGGCGCACCTCGTCCTCCGCATAGGACATGAAATCGTAGCCCTGCCGCCGCCCGTCATCCAGCTTGCGCATGGCCTTCTCGCCGAAATAGACATCGCCGTTCAGCTCGCGGACGATCAGCACGTCGATCTTGCGCGCGATCTCCGGGCGCAGGGCGGACATGTTCTCCAGCCCTGCGAACATCGTGGCGGGCCGCAGGTTGGCGAACAGGCCCAGCTGCGAGCGAAGGCCAAGGATCGCCTGCTCGGGCCGCAGGTGACGTTCCAGGTTGTCGCATTCGGGATCGCCCACCGCGCCGAACAGCACGCCGTCCACCGCGCGCGCCATCTGCAGCGTCTCTTCCGGCAGGGGATGGCCGTGGCGGCGATAGGCGGCGCCGCCCACGTCGCCTTCGAACACCACCAGGCCGGGCAGGTTCAGCGCATCCAGCACGCGCCGCGCCTGCTCCATGATCTCGGGGCCGATCCCGTCTCCGGGGAAAAGGGCAATCTTCATGTCAGGCAATCCGTCCCAGCAAGTCTCGCAACCTAGTGCGCGCCGCCATAACGTCTGCGCGCCTGTCGGCAAGCAGGTAGTGGTCCAGCGCCGGACCCAGCGCATCCATCGCTTCCAGCACCTGCGCCAGGTCGCCCTGCGGCCGCGCGCCGGCCCCGCCATAGCCCAGTTCGCGCAGCAGCAACGTTTCGTAGCCCACCAGAGCGCTCGCCCAGCCCCGCGCGCTGGGAGCATGGCAGATGGCGGAAAGCGTGCCTTCCAGCGCCTCGAACAGCGAGGGATAGGGTTGGCGCTCGGGCAAGGCGCTGGCTGTCAGCGCGGTGACCCAGCCGATGGCGGCGGCAGGCAGCGGCTCCGCCAGCCACGGACCGCGGCTTTCGGTGAGTTCGATCTTCGCGAAGGGCAACTGGCTTTCGGACCGCGCCGACAGCTGCAGGTCCACCAGGTTGCCGGGGATGACCACCGGGCGCAGCTGCCGCCCGCGTCCACCCGCAACGTAGCCCGCCACGATGCCGAATTCCTCTGTCAGAAAGCGCGCGACCACGGCGGTTTCCCCGTGCTGTCGAGCGGAGATCAGGATGGCGGGCGCGCGAACATGCATGGCGGGGCCCGGTGTGCTTTGTTGTCGCCGCGCGTGCAACGGGCGATCTTCGCAGGTGCGCGCGATTGTGGTATCTGCAACGCCACATCCGATGGGGAAGGAGATGAGAATGGGAATGCTGCCGAAACTGGCAATCGCAACGGCCGTGGCGACTTTCGGCCTCGCCCAGCCCGCCGTGGCGCAGGACGGAGAGGATCTCTCCAGCCGCCAGGTGTCGCTCTATTCGGAAATGTGGGCGCTGGCTGGCGTGTGCAACCAGTTGGTCGGCTACGATGTGCGGCAGGACGACCTGGCCGATTTCCTCAACGACTCGCTCGCGTCCGCCGTGGACGAGGACCAGATAGCCATCGCGCAAACGAGGGACGAACGCCTCGCGGCGATCCGTGCCGAAGTGGAGCGCCTGGAATCGCTGCCGCGCGGCAGCCGCCGCCAGCGCGAGGTCGACGAGAACGCCGAGAACCTGATGTCGCGCTGCACGCGGCTGGCCAACGACGATACCGCCGGCGAGTTCTTCGTCCGCATCAGTTGAGGCGCGATAACCCCGCGCTCAGGGGTGTGGTTGAGGCGGGGCCCTAGCCCCTGTCGGACAGCTTGGCTTCCAGCGCCGCGATCTTGGCTTCCAGCACGTCCACCTTCTCGCGCGCCAGCGAGGCCATGTCCTTCACCGCGTCGAATTCCTCGCGGCTGACGAAGTCGAGCCCGCCCATCGCCTCCTTCAGTTTCTCGCGCGCGCCGTCGCGGGCTTCGCGGCTCATGCCGGCAAAGGTGCCCGCCGCGCTGTTGGCGAGTTTGACGAAATCGGCGATCATCGGGTTCTTGCTCTGCATGGCTATTACTTGGGACAGACCACGCATGTTCGCAAGGCGATTGTATTCCTAAAGCTCGATCCGCTGCGCAGCGCCCGAATTATGCACTCCGCTGGCGTCCGGGTTCAGTTGCAGGAACTGCCAGTTCAGCACGGCGGCGAACAGCGTCCAGGCGAGATAGGGCAGCAACAGCAGCCCGGCCCACTTGCGAACCTTGAAGAACAGCATGACCGTGACGATCAGCGCCACGTTCAGCGCGATGATGACGTAGAGACCCAGCGCGATCTCGTGCCAGGCGAAGAACACCGGCGACCACGACAGGTTGATGGCAAACTGCACCACGAAAGCCAGAACCGCCCACATTCGCAGCCGGGAGCCCCAGGCGGCACAGACCATCGCCAGCGCGAGGCCCATGAGGAAATACAGCACCGTCCAGACGATGCCGAAGGTGGCGGGCGGGGGAAACAGCGCCGGCTTTTCCAGCATCTGGAACCACGGGCTGTTCGCGCTGCTGCCGCCAAGCTGGCCGGAAAGGAACCCCAGCAGCATTACCGAAGGCACGATCACCAGCGCCCAGCGTATCAGGCTGGCGCGCAACTGCGCGGGAGAGGCAAGGCGGTTCATCGGTAAAGGTGGCTCCGGTGATTCGGTATTTGCGCAGTCTTGTCCGCCCTCAGGTATCACGCAAGGCGGAGACGAGATATTCCACATTGCCCTCGGTGCCCGTGATGGGACTTTCCACGATCCCGTCGATCTGCCAGCCACCCGCTTCCAGCCAGGCGCGCACTTCGTCGCGGACGCGCGCGTGGAGCGCCGGGTCGCGCACGATGCCGCCCTTGCCCACCTCGCCCTTCGCCACTTCGAACTGCGGCTTGATCAGCGCCACCAGCCGGCAGCGCGGCGCGGCCAGCGACAGCGGCACCTCCAGCACCTTGGCAAGGCCGATGAAGCTGGCATCGCACACCACCCAGTCGCAGGGCCGGTCGATGATGTCGGGCGTGAGCGCGCGGGCGTTGGTCTGCTCCAGCACGGTCACGCGATCGTCCTGCCGCAGGGACCACGCCAGCTGGTTGGTGCCCACGTCCACGGCAAAGACGTGCTCCGCCCCGTGATGCAGCAGCACCTGGGTAAATCCGCCGGTGGAAGAGCCGATGTCCATGGCGACCGCGCCCGAAGGATCGAGACCGAAATGGTCGATGGCATGGGCAAGTTTCACCCCGCCGCGCCCCACCCAGGGATGGTCGCGCCCGCGCACCTCTATCGCCCAGTCTTCAGCGACTTGCTGGCCGGACTTGTTGACGCGTGACAGCTTGCCCTGTGGCCCGGCAAAGACCAGCCCCGCCATCACCAGCGCCTGCGCCCGGTTGCGCGATTCCGCTTCGCCGCGCTCTACCAGCAATTGGTCGATCCGTTTGCGTGATGGCTTGCGATCCGTCATCAGCGCAGCGATAGAACCGCCAATGCCCCAGCGTCCAGAAGGAACCGCCTGATGAAGCTACGCCATGTCCTTACCCTTTCGCTGGCCACCGTGCTGGTGGCCGCCTGCAACAACAGCGACGATGCGGACGGGGCCGACGAAGTTGCCGCCGCGCCCGAGCCGGTGCTGACCCAGGCGCCGCAGCCCACGGCCGCGCCCGATGGAACGGCGCTGGTGGCCGGTCGCTGGAACGTCAACGAATCCGCGCAGGGCGGCAGCGCCACTTTCGGCGAAGACGGCGCAGCGCCCGCGCTCTCGATCAACTGCGACACCCTGAGCGGCGCGGTTACGCTCGACATCGCCAGCGCCTCGCAGACTCCCGAGACCTGGCGCCTCGATGCAGGCGGGGAAGCCGCGCGGATCGACATGGCACCGGTGGAAGGCGGGCTCTCCGCCGAGATCGAGCCGGCCCTGGCGATCTTTCACGCCTTCTCCACGCCCGATCAGGTGGCCGTGCTGACCTCGCCCACGGGCGAGCGGATGCAATTCCCGACACATCCGGGCGTTTCGCGCGTATTGGATGCATGCAGTTGACGAAAACCCGTTCTCTCGCAGGAATGACGGCGCTGGCCGGCGCGCTGGCCCTTACCGCCTGTATTCCTCCCTCGCCCGAGCCGACGCCGGCTCCCTCGCCCGCTCCCACTCCGACGCCCACGCCAACGGCGGCGCAGCCCGAGGCCGCACCGCCGCAGGTGGTGACGCCCAGCTTCGACAACTGGATGGACGCCCCGCAGACGCCGGGCGACTGGGTCTACTCGGCCGATCCGGGTGAAACGTTCGCGGTCTTTACCGCTGATCTCACGCCGGGAGGCGTGAAACTGATGATCCGTTGCGATCTGCAGACCCGCCGGGTGGGAATCGGGCGCGCAGGCGGAGCCACGGGACAGGTGGAAATGCTGGTGCGAACCGAAACCCAGGATCGTCGCCTGACAGCGCGTCAGCTGGACGTCTCGACGCCTGTTGTGCCGCTGATCTTTGCCGAAGTCGCCGCCAGCGATCCACTGCTCGATGCAATGGCCTTTTCCAAGGGCCGCTTCGCGGTGGACGTGGCGGGGGAAGACCCGGTGTACGCGCCCGCCTGGCCCGAGATCACGCGGGTGATCGAGGATTGCCGGGGGTAGGAAAAAGGAAGGTCGCGGAGCCTGCCGGAACAGGCGAACTATTCTGACTGTGAAAAAGAATAATACAAGTCTTGCGTTCGGCAACTCGCTGATTCAAACATGCACTCAAGGCCGGCGGTACACGCGGTCTTGGCCCCCGGTGAAACGGCAGGGTCCTTGGCTCAAAGCGCGAAAGGAGGTGATCCGATGTCTCATGGTTCAGCAGGGAGGTCGGTGATGACCCATGCGGAGCATATTCGGTAATTTCCAGTTCGCCGAGTAAGGCTTCGTGGGCGGTCTAACTGACCGCTGACCATGCGAAGGGCAGTTGCGCCAAGGCGTAGCTGCCCTTCTCATTTTGTGAGGCCCTCTTGCCTCTCCAGCGGCTCCCCACTAATCGCCTTCGCGCAAGGAGAGAGCAGCTTTATGGCCGACGCGCCCGCCCTTAATTTCGAGACGATCCCCCACCCCGCCCCGGTGCCCGGTGCCACGCGCGACCAGGCGATTGCCGATCCGGGGTTCGGCACGGTGTTCACGGATCACATGATTTCCATCGACTGGGACGAAGGTGCCGGATGGCACTCGGCGCGGCTGTGCGCCCGCCAGCCGATCGCGCTCGATCCCGCGGCATCGGTGCTCCACTACGCGCAGGAAATTTTCGAAGGGCTGAAGGCCTACAAGCTGAAGGACGGCGAGATGGCGCTGTTCCGCCCGGAGCAGAACGCGCGCCGCTTCAACAATTCGGCCCGCCGCCTGGCCATGCCGGAAATGCCCGAAGAAACCTTCATCAAGGCGGTGGAAACCGTGGTGCAGGCGGACCGCGAGTGGTTCCCCCCGGTAGAGGGCGGCTCGCTCTACATCCGTCCTTTCATGTTCGCCAACGAGCATTTCCTGGGCGTGCGGCCGGCGAAGAAGTACAAGTTCCTCGTCATCCTCAGCCCCGCCGGAAACTACTTCAAGTCCGGCGCGCCCGCCGTCTCGATCTGGGTGTCGAGCGACTATTCGCGCGCCGCGCCCGGCGGCACCGGCGATGCCAAGTGCGGCGGCAACTACGCCGCCAGCCTGGTGCCGCAGGCCGAGGCCATCGCCAAGGGGCACGACCAGGTGGTTTTCCTCGACGCGGTGGAGCGCAAGTGGATCGAGGAACTGGGCGGCATGAACCTGTTCTTCGTGTTCGACGACGGCACCATGATCACGCCGCCGCTGGGCGGCACGATCCTGCCCGGCATCACCCGTGACAGCCTGCTGACGCTGGCGCGCGAGGAAGGGCTGGAAGTGCGCGAGGAACGCTATTCGCTCGACCAGTGGCGCGACGATGCCAATTCCGGCCGCCTGGTGGAGACGATGGCCTGCGGTACAGCCGCGGTCGTCACGCCGGTGGGGAAGGTCGCCAGCCGCGACGGCGAATTCACCATCGGATCGGGTGGCCCCGGCCAGTTGACCACGAAGCTGCGCGAGAAGCTGGTGGGCATCCAGCGCGGCACGGTGGAGGATCGCCACGGCTGGGTGCGCCGCATCGGCTGATCCCGCGCCGCGCCGGGTCAGTCGTCCATCGTGACGACGATCTTGCCCTTCGCGTGCCCCTTCTCCAGCTCCGCCATCGCCTCGCCGATCTGCGCGAAGGGGTAGCGGCTGTCGATCTGCGGAGTCAGTTTGCCGAGCTGGGTCATCTGCGCCAGGTAGGCCAGCTCGCTGCCGCTGGGGTGCATGAGCAGGAAGCGGTAGTCGACGCCCGCCTTCTTCGCCTGCGCGCGAATTTTCACGCTGGCCACCCACAGCATTGCCGCGAGGCCGTAGCGACCGTCGAGATCGCGCGTGGCCATCCGGGGTTCCGGGGTCCCGGCGATCGAGACGACGCGGCCGCCCTTCTTGACGATCCCGAAGGTGCGCGAAAGGGTGTCGCCGCCGATCAGGTCGAAGGCTCCGTCCACCGGCTCGATCACGTCCTCGAACTTCTGGTTCTCGTAATCGATCACCTCGTCCGCGCCCATTCGCTCGACAAGCTCGCGGCCGCGTTCGGAGGCCGTCGTCACGACATGCGCCCCTAGCGCCTTGGCAATCTGGATGGCGAAAGTGCCCACTCCGCCGGCGCCGCCGGTGATCAGCACGCGGTAGCCCGAGCCAACGCCAAGTTCGTCGCGCAAGGCCTGCAGGGCGGTAAGCCCCGCCAGCGGGATGGCCGCGGCCTCGGCGAATTCCAGCTTGTCCGGGATGGAGGTGAGGTATTCCTCCTCCACCACGGCGTATTCGGCAAAGGCGCCGAGCTTTTCCTTGCCGACGCGGGCAAACACGCGGGAGCCGACGGCAAAACGCGTCGCCGCCTTGCCGCGCGCCTCCACCACGCCCGCGAGTTCGTTTCCCATGGTCGTGGGCAGCTTCAGCCGCAGGATCGGTTTCAGCGCGCCCTGGCGGATCTTGTAGTCGACCGGGTTGAGACCCGCCGCCTTCATGCGCACCAGCACCTGGCCGGGGCCGGGTTGCGGCCGCTCGACCTCGCGCATTTCCGTCTTCTCGGCATCGCCGTATCCGGTGAGGGTGTAGGCTTTCATGGGGAATGCTCCGCTGGATGTGATCCGGTGGTGGGCGGAAATGTCCGCCCATCACGAAACCAACTGCTGCGAAACAGCCTACGTTCCCAAACGGGTCAGACGCTGTCCGGATAGATCGGACGGATGTCCACGGGGATATCGCCCATACCGGCAATCGCGGCCTCGGCATGCTCGTCGAGGTGCGCGTACCGCTCGAAGAAGTCGATGGTGCCCTGATAGTCGCCGGTTGCCTGCAACATCAGTTCGGTGCGCAGCAGTTCGGTGATGCCACTCACCAGCTTGTCCTCGTCGATCACGTAGTGGCCCGCCTCCTCGTCGAAGGCGTAGGCTCCGTATTCAAGCAGGTAGCCGTACTGCGCCGCCGCGCCCTTGCCGTGCGCTTCCTCGATGCCGAAACGCATGGAACGGAACAGGCCCGCGACATAGGTCGCCAGCAGTTCGCTGCGTTCCTCGGCCGGCAGCTCGCCCCGCTCCATCATGTAGAGCAGGTTGTAGATGCCCATGACGTCGGCCTTGCTCTCCTCGAGCGCCGAATACTGCTCGCGCAGCTGTTCGTTCACAGTGGTCTGCGCGCCGCCGACCGTGATCGTGCCCGGACCCAGCGAGTGGCTGAGTTCGTGGAATAGCGTGAACAGCTGCATGTAGCGGCGGCTGACCAGCGCGGCCTGTTCCTCGGCCAGCACCACATCGGCGATGGGATCGAGGATGCGATCGAACTTCGCGCCCAGCACGTTCGAGAGGATCACCTTCTTCGCGCCCTTGGCTTCGCGCACGCGCTCGTCGTTGGGCAGGTTGAAGGCGATGGTCTGCACGCCCGGCACGTTGTCGCCGCCGCCGTGAACCTGGTCCGCGACGGCAATGGGGCTTTCGAAGCCGCGCGCGAAGTTGTGATATTGCGGGTCGATGGGAAGGTTGCCCTCCATGTCGCGCAGGTAGCCGACATAGCGATCCAGCGCGGCGCTTTCCTCCGGGTTCTTCAGCGTGACGAAGCTCTCGAACGCCGTCTTCGTGCCATAGAGGCGGTCAGTGTAGACCTCGTAGGGGCCGATGGCGATCTCGATGGGCGTGTCCCGAAGGTCCATCCAGGCCATTTCGCTTTCGAAATAGTCATCGGATTCAAAGCTGTCGGCGCGCAGGTTGAGGAAGCGCTTGAGGCTTTCGTTGGTGGTGATCTCAGCCGCCTCGCGCAGCAGCGCGGCTGCGGGTTCGAGGAACTCGGCATATTCCTCGCTGTAGGGCACGGCGATGAAGCCATCGCCCTCGCGCTTCACGACCGTGTAGGGGCTCATCAGCGCCTCGCGCTGGTCGGGATTGGCCTCCAGGTAGGCGTCGAACTCCTCGCGCGTCAGGTCTGCCGGGTAGAAGCCCGCGCCTTCCGGCATCGGCTCGGTGCCGTAGAAGGGGTGCAGTTCGTCCACCGCGTCCCACGGGCCGAAGTTGCGATCGAACATGTCGAGCACTTCCGCATCGCCGCTCGCCGCGATCTCTTCGCGCAGGGCGGGCAGGTTGCCGCCGCGCTGGCGCAGGTAAATCTCGTCCATGTAGCCGCTGGCTTCGATCAGCAGGTTCACGACCTGCCGCTCCTCGGCGGTGAGATAGGACGTGTCGGGAGACATGGTGACATCGGCAAGGCTCGCGCGGCTGGCCGCCATGTCGTAGCCGCCGACTTCGCCCGTCTGCTCCGTGGCAGGGGTGCAGGCCGCCAGCAGGGCCAGCGGCGCGGTTGCGAGAGAAAGGGCGATAAGTGCGCGGCGCATCGGGTGAGTCCTTCGAACTGGTTACAGGAGCAAGCACCTAGCCCAGCGTCACGAGAGAGTCACGCGGCTGGCGAAGCCTTCCCCGGCGCGCTATCGCCGCGGCATGACGACAGGCCGGCAGCACGTGGAAACGAGCGCGGGAAAGCGGCTGCAAATGCTGATGGCAAGCTATCGCAGCCTGACCGGGGAATCCTTGGCCGCCGACGCCGGGGCGCTCTGGGTCGCACCATTCGCGGTGCTGGCACACGATACCTCTTCGCCGCCGGTCTTCATCTACGCCAACGCCCGGGCGCTGGCGCTGTTCGGACGGAACGCTGAGGAGATGATCGCCCTGCCCTCCCACCTGTCCGCAGAGCCGGATGCGCGTGAGGACCGCGCCGCCATGTTCGCAAGGCTGGAGGCGCAAGATATCGTGACCGGCTATTCCGGCGTGCGCATCGCGGCGAACGGCTCACGCTTCCGCATCGTGGACGCGGCGATCTGGAACGTCCGCGACGAGTCTGGCAGGCTGCTGGGCCAGGCGGCGCGGATCGACCGGGTGGAGGACAAAGAATGAGCTTTCTAACAGGGCTTGTGCTAGCACAGGCAGCCAGTGCGACCCCTCTCTATGAACCTGTCTCTTCCGACGAGGCCAGAAGGCGTCTAGGCGACTGCGGAATCGTGGAGTTCGAACTCGTTCACGAAGAAGAGATACAAACGGATGTCGTGACTATCGGGGACGAGGATCTGTCCGAAGTTCAACTCGCCTGCCTCGCATATGCCTTCGACATAACAGGCTATTTCCTCGCCCTGCCTGAAAACCGGCGTGCCTCGTATTTCGAGATCGAGCAGGCCATTTCAAGACCGCGTCACAGAAGGGCGGGACTTGCCTGGTTCGCCGAACAGGGCATGGGGGAGCAAATCGCAGATATCGACTTCGACTCGCTTGACGACGCCGAGGCCGCCAATGCGATCGAAGGACTTTGCGGTCCACTGGCCGAAGGCGCATTCACCAGCGATTACGGCCCGCTCACGTTATCTCCGGACTGGATGAGCACGCAGTCCAACTTCGACAAGGCATGGATGGCAGCGTTTACGTGCGTCCTGAACGGCCTCCGAGTCAGCGGCCGCGAGTTCGGATTCATAGGCAACGAAAAAGAAGCGCCGGACCAACAGTCCGCTCTTCCCTAGCCCGCGAAGTCGGGGAGCGCCCTCGGCTCGAGCCGCTCGGCCTGCGCGGTCATTTCGCGGGCTTCTTCCCAGGCCTGCGCCATCAGCACGTCGGCCAGCATGGCTTCGACCGGGTTGATGCCACTGCGCGCATGATCCAGCGCCACGCGCGAATAGAGGAAGACGTTGCGCGTTGCCTCGCCAGTCTCGGGAACCTGGGCGCTGACATGCTGGCGCGCATCGTCGGCCAGTTCCACGGCGATCCGGTGCTCGCCCGCGTCCAGCCCCGTGAAGCTGTAGCGTCCGTTCTCGTCGGTGGTGACGGAAAGGCCGAGTTCGGGAATGGTCACCGCCACACCGGCCACCGGCTGGGCGGCGGAATCGCGCACGGTGCCGGAGAGGTCGCCGGCAAGGGCAAGCGAGGGGGAGGAAAGCAGGGCCAGCGCGGCGGCGAGGAAAACGGTGCGGGTCATTCCCCGCCCCAACACGACTAATATGACGGCTTCGAGACTCCGTGTGACGGTTCGAGGAAAAAGTGCCGCCAGCCGTGCCTAGGCCGCTGCCAGCAGTTCCCCCGCGCCCGGCGACTGCTCCAGCAGGTCGAGCAGGCCGCGTTCCCAGCGATTGAGATACTGCGTGCGGCGCGGCAGTCGCATGCCTTCACGCCATTCCTCCTGCCGATCGACCAGATCGATCACGGCGGGGTGGACATAGCTCTTGCGGGTGACGGCGGGCGTATTGCCGAGATGATCGGCCACTCGTTCCAGAACCGCCTTGATGGTCAGTTTCTCGCGCGCCTCTGCCAGCAGCCGGAACGCCATGACGCTGGCGTGCCAGGTACGGAAATTCTTGGCCGTGAAAGGCTCGCCCATCGTTTCTGCAAGGTAGGCGTTCACGTCGGCGGAATTGACGTCGTGCGCCTCGTCGTCCTCGTCCAGCCAGCGGAACAGGTGCTGGCCGGGCAGGTCCTGCATGCGCTTCACGCAGCGCGCCAGCGAACCGTCGGACAGTTCCACCTCGCGCAGCTTGCCGCCCTTGCCCTTGAAGCGCAGGCGCAGCGTGCGGCCCGTCACTTCGGCATGGCGGCGGCGCAGGGTCGTGGCCCCGAAACTGCGGTTTTCCTTGGCGTAGCCGGCATTGCCCACGCGGATCGCGCCAAGGTCCAGCAGCCGGATCACGCTGGCGACGGCGCGCTCCTTGTGCACGCGGGGCGCGCGCATGTCCTCCGCCACGCGCTTGCGCACCAGCGGCAGCAGCTTGCCGAATGCGCGGCAGCCGTCGAACTTCTCGCTCTCGCGCCAGCTGCGAAATTCGGGGTGGTAGCGATATTGCTTGCGGCCGCGCGCATCGTAGCCGGTGGCCAGGATATGTCCGTTCGAGGCCGGGCAGAACCAGGCATCGACATAGGCGGGCGGCAGGGCGATGGCATTCAGCCGCTTTCTTTCCGCCGGGTCGCGGATCAGCACGCCATCGGGATCGTAGTAGGCCCAGCCCTTCCCCGCTCCCTTGCGCGTTATGCCGGGCAGGCTGTCGTCGACATAGATCAGTTTCGAAGGGCGTGTGGCCATGGCCCGCGGATAACGGGCTGATATGGCAGGCGGTTCCTCGCCTCGGTCGAATCCACTTGCTAGCTGATACTGGGCCTCGGTCCCGGCGCCTCCGGCACCTGCTCCACGATTTCCGGGGGCACCTTGGAGCGGCGCGGAAACTTCACCAGCAGCATCACCAGCAGGCCTACGCCGTGCAGCGCGAATACGACCATGAACAGCACCGGAAGCCCGCCAAGCCTGTCGGAAAGACTGAACACATACGCCCCGATGGATATGCCGAAATTGGAGCATGCCATGTAAAGCGTGAACTGCGTTGCCGCGACGCGCTTGTCGCAAAGCCGCATCGAGATCGGCAGGGCGGCCACGGTGATGAGAATGTCGAGCGCATACCAACCGTAGACGAAGAGGATGAACGTGTTGGCGTCGCCCCACAGGGGCTGTGCCGCCAGCATGGACGCGCTGAATGCCATGTAGAGCCCAAAAAAGGCTATTGTGGTGCGCTTGGCCCCGAACCTGTCGCCCAGCCAGCCGCCCAGCGTCAGCCCGATGATACCCGCCACCAACTGGGCCGTGCCGGCCGTGGCGGTGATCTGCGCCTCGTTCCAGCCGACTTCGTTCGCGCCCATCATCGGCGTGATGGCGCCGAAGATGCCGTAGTGAAAGCCGCGCACCAGCAGCACCGGCAGCCACAACAGGCTGGCCGGCAGCAGGACCGAACGGAACGTGTTCTTCAGGATCGGCCACCAGGCGCCCAGGTGAATCTCGCGGTTGCGCACGTGCGCCTCCCCGGGGCTCCACGGCAGGCGGCGTTCGCCGGACCGTTCGCGCAACACCAGCACGTAGACCGTGATCAGCCCGATGAAGGCCGCCGCCAGCAGATAGGCCGCCGAAGGGCCGTAGATGGCAATGGCGAGGCCGGTGATGCCCGTTGCGGCGGCAATGCCGATGTACTGCCCCCCGAACATCATGCCGCTGGCACGGGCGCGCTCGTCCTCTTCCATGATGTCCACCGCGAGGCCATCAACCGCCACGTCCTGGAACGTGGTCGCCATGTTGACGACGAAACCTGCCAGGCCAAGCAGCAGCACGTCTTCCACGCCGGGCTGCACCATGGCGCAAACCACCAGCAAGGCGATCATCACCGTTTGCGCCCCGACGATCCAGGCACGCCTGCGGCCCATGGCCAGGAAAGTGTAGCGATCCATGATGAAGCCGTTCACCAGCTTCAGCGTCCACGGCAGCGCCGTAAGGGCGAGGACGGAGCCGACATCGGCGGCGCTTGCCCCGTTGGCGGCCATCCAGGCCGGTATGGCGGTCCAGAACAGGCCGATCGGCACGCCCTGCGCCACATAAAGGATGAACAGCGTGAACAGCCGCAGGCGGCTGGACTCGGCCAGTATGAGTTTGCCGTCAGGCCAAGTACTCGCGATAGGACGCCCCCCGGTTGCGCGACCCACTGCGCGACCCGTTGCACGACCCTGCGAAGGTTATGCCTCCGTTTGCTCCCGCGTGCAAATCCGACGCGGAACATGCGTGCCGCCCCGCCCGTTCCTAGGATGCGCAACCGCAGTTTCAGCAAGGGAAATGCCATGGCCTTCTGCATCAGGCCCGACGACGGCTCGGTCGCCGCCGCGATCCGCCGGGTGACCGACGAACAGATCGGCAAGGCGCTGCATTCCATCGACATCGACCCCTACGAGGAGGCGGTCCACGAAGTGCGCAAGCGGTGCAAGAAGGTCCGCGGCCTGGTGCGCTTCGTGCGGCCGGCCTTCGACGGGTACAAGCAGGCAAACGCCCATTTCCGCGACACCGCGCGGGTCGTGGATGCCTATCGCGATGCGAAGGTGATGCAGGATACCTACGATGCGCTGATGGATGCATACGGCGACGAGGTGGACCGCCAGGCGCTAGCCGGCATCCGCGCGCGCTTCACCCGCGAACGCACCGACCTGCTGAACGACGGCAGCGTGCAGGACCGGCTGGAGGAGTGCCGCAAGCGATTGAACGAGGGGCTGGAGCAGTCGCGCGACTGGACGCTGGAGGAAAGCGGCTTCGATGCCTTTCGCGGCGGCATGGCCAAGACCTACAAGCGGGCGCGCAAGGCGAGCAGGAAGGCGATGGACGGCGGCAGTGCCGAAGAGCATCACGAAATGCGCAAGCGGGTGAAGTATCACTGGATGCACGCCCGGATGTTGCGCCCCGTGTGGCCGAAGCATTTCAAGGCCCGCGCCGGACTGGCGAAAACCCTTTCCGACGTGCTCGGCGATCACCACGACCTGAGCGTTTTCCTCGGCCGCCTGCCGGACGACGAGGCACAGGATACCAGGGTGATGGATGCCCTCGCCCGCAAGCGCGCGACCGTGCTGTCGCAGCAGGCAGAGCCGATGGCCGAGAAGTTGCTGGCGGAAAAGCCGGAGGACTTGCTGGACCAGTTCGAGCGTCTCTGGGCTCCCTGGGCCACGCGCCACGGGCTGGACTGATGGGGCGCGAGATCGAGCGTAAGTTCCTGGTGACCGGCGATGGCTGGAGAAAAGCCGCCGTCTCATCGCACCACATCGCGCAAGCCTATATCGCCAGCGGCAACGGCAACGAGATCCGCATACGCATCGTCGACGGGGATCGCGCACGGCTGACCATCAAGTCCGCCGAGGCAGAGCAGGACCGCGACGAGTACGAATACGACGTGCCGCTGGAGGAAGCGAAGCGGCTGTACCTGCTGGCCGAACGCGGCGCGGTGCTGAAGCGGCGCCATGTCGTACCCGCGGGCGGCGGGCTGGAATGGGAGATCGACGTGTTCGAAGGCGCGAACGAAGGGTTGATCGTGGCGGAGATCGAGCTGGACGAAGCGTCGCAGGACTTTGCCCGCCCCGATTGGCTAGGCGAGGAGGTGACCGGACAGCGGGAATACTACAACGCCGAACTGGCGAAAGCCCAGCTTTAGGCAGGCCGCAGCAAGCCTTGCTTGTGCCCCGAAGCCCGGCCAACCATCTACGGCAGCCACGATCCAACCGCAGGAGCCTGTTTCATGTCCGAGATCTACACGCCCCCCGAAGTCTGGAAGCCGACCGAGAGCGGCGGCCAGTTCTCGGGCATCAATCGCCCCACCGCGGGCGCGCGCGAGCAGAAGGACCTGCCGGTGGGCGATCACCCCTTCCAGCTCTATTCGCTGGGCACGCCCAACGGGGTGAAGGTGACGATCATGTTCGAGGAGCTGCTCGAGGCAGGCTACTCTGACGCGGAATACGATGCGTGGATGATCAAGATCTTCGAAGGCGAGCAGTTCTGGTCGGGTTTCGTCGATCTCAACCCCAATTCCAAGATTCCCGCCTTGCTCGACAAGTCGGGGAAGGAGCCCTTCCGCGTTTTCGAAAGCGGCGCGATCCTGCAGCACCTGGCGGAAAAGTTCGACTACCTGCTGCCCAAGGCCAATCCGGCGCGCGCGGAAGTGCTCAGCTGGCTCAACTGGCAGATGGGCACGGCCCCCTTCATCGGCGGCGGGTTCGGCCACTTTTACGAATACGCGCCGGAAAAGTACGAGTACCCCATCAACCGCTACGCGATGGAAACCAAGCGCATCTTCGACGTGGCGAACAACCGGCTGGGCGAAACGGAATTCCTGGGCGGCGGCGAACTGACCATCGCCGATATCGCCGTCTATCCATGGCTGGGGAACCTGTATCACGGCGCCTACAGCGGATCGGACAGGTTCCTGTCGCTGCACGAGTACGAGAACGTGGGCCGATGGGTTAAGCAGATCGACGCCCGCCCCGCCGCCATCCGCGGGCGGCTGGTAAACACCAAGGCCATGCCCGAACGCCACTCCGCCGCCGATTTCGATGCGGTGGAGGATCGCAGCCTGTTCGAGCCGATCCGAAAGCGGGCGGACGTATAGGATAATCGGCGGCGCGCGGGACAGGGGCGAGGCCGCGGAGGCGGCCTCGCAGACATCAGGCTCTTTGGCTTGCGCCGCGCTGCGGCACCGCTATATGAGCGCCCTCCTGCTGGGGTGTAGCCAAGTGGTAAGGCATCGGTTTTTGGTACCGACATTCGCAGGTTCGATCCCTGCCACCCCAGCCATTCTGCCGATCTGAAACGAAGCCCGGCCTGTTGGTCGGTCCGAAGCTCTACGGCATCAGGCCCTCGACACGGCGGCGCCTGAATTTCCATCCTTCGTCGGTGCGGACCAGATCGTCGACATAGCGCGCCATCAGGGCGATTTCCGGCAGCCCGTCATCGCCCGGCACCACGTAGAATGACATGCTGGTGGCGCTTGCCACATCGCCATCGAGATCGATGTCGGTGTTGAAAAACACGTGGAAATTGGGCTCGGCGAACCCCAGAAGATTGGTCTCGAACGTCGACCGCATTCCTTCGGCAATCGCATCCGGTCCGACCGACATGGAGGGACCGCCGCCATACTCGCCGTCCTCGGTAAAGAGGTTACCGAAGGCGTCGAAGTCGCGCTCGTCGATCGTTCTGCCGTAATCGCGAAGCAGCTCTTCTATCGCGGCCCGGTCGCGCAGTTCCTGCAACTCGTGCGGTACGGCGTGATCCTGCGCCATGGATGGCACGGACATGGATGCGGCCAGCACCGCTGCAAGAATTCCCGACCCTCTCATCCCCGTCTCCCTTTTTCGGCTCTGTTGCCGCCGACCTAGTGCGGACCACCGGATGGTGGGGGCGAGGCGTCGGAGCCACCGCCGCCCACGCCATCCTCGCCCCAGTCCTCGTTAGCGCGCGCGATCAGGTAGGCGTGGATGTCCTCGACTTCCTGTTCGGTCAGGATGTCGGCGAAGCTCGCCATGCCTTTCTCGAGGAATATCCCGCCAAGCACGATGTCCTTGAACTGCGCATGGGTCTCTGCATCCATGTGCCGAAGGTCGGCGACACCGCCCACCGCGTTCCGGCCATGACAGGTGGCGCAGGTCTGGGCGTAGAGTTGGGCACCCCGACCGACCTCGACCTCCGTCGCGGTGAGGCGCGGCGGTGACGGGATGGGTTCCTGCGCCGCGAGGGGCGGCAGTTCGACATCGCCGCCCAGCTTGAAGACGACGAGCCGCGCGGGCGCACGCGCCCTGTCGATCCCCATCGAACGCTCGATGCCGGCGGCACCGCCGCCCCAACCCGCATTCACGGCGATGTACTGCTCGCCGTCCAGTTCGTAGGTGATCGGCCCCGCGACAGGCGAGCTCTGTATCGGGAAGGACCACAGTTCCCGCCCGGTGCGCGCGTCGAAGGCGGCGAAGGTCTGGTGCGTGGTCCCCTCGAAGACGAGATCCGAGGCCGTGATCATCACCCCGCCATTGCCGTGGCGCGGCAGTTCGTTGCGCCAGGCGATCCGCTGGCGCACCGGGTCGTAGGCCACCAGCCAGGCCTTCTCGTCGGCATTGGCCTGCTCCATCAGTTGCTGGCGCTTCTCCATAGCCTCGCCCGTGTATCCGCCCCAACCTGCGTTCGAGCGGAACGGCGTGGGTTCGAAATCGGGATCGAGCGCGTAGACCATCCCCGACTGGTAGGCGGGGAAGTAGGCCAGCCCGGTGCGCGGGCTGTAGCCCATCGGAAACCAGTTATGCGCCCCGCCCGGCCCCGGATAGACCAGCACCGGATCGGTTCCGTAGTGCGCTTCGGGATTGATGATGGGTCGGCCCGTCGCCGGATCGATGCCGCTCGCCCAGTTGACCTTCACGTAGGTTTCGGCGCTGATCACCTCGCCCGTGGCGCGGTCGAGCACGTAGAAGAACCCGTTCTTGGGCGCCTGCATGATGACCTGGCGCATCTCGCCATCGATCTCGAGATCGGCGCTGACGATGGAACTGGTGCAGGTGTAGTCCCAGTCCTCCTCCGGCACCATCTGGTAGTGCCAGGCATAGCTGCCGTCCGACCCGTTGAGGGCTACGATGGAGCAGATGAACAGGTTGTCGCCCTCGCCGTTGCTGCGATGCTGCCAGGCGAGCGGAGAGCCGTTTCCGGTGCCTACGTAGACCAGGTCGAGCTCGGGATCGTAGGCAATCGAGTCCCAGGCATTCGCGCCGCCGCCAAGATCGGTCCACATCCCCTCGTCCGACCACGTCTCGCGGATCATCGGCATGACGGGATCGGAGGCCGCGCCGTCCGGTTCGCCCGTGGGGTTCGGCGTGAGGTAGAACTTCCACAGCTCCGCACCGGTATCCACGTCCAGCGCGATGGCGAACCCGCGTACGCCAAGATCGCCGCCCGACTGGCTGACCACCACCTTGCCGTCGAACACGCGGGGCGCCCCGGTGATCGTGTAGGGCATCTCGTGCTCGAACGTCTGCGTGGACCAGATCGTATCGCCGGTGGCGCGGTCAAGCGCCATCACTCGCCCGTCCAGGGTGGCGATGATGACCTTGTCCTCCCACAGGGCCAGCCCGCGCGAAACCGGTTCGCAGCAAGCGTATCGGCCCATTTCGCGCGGCACCTCGGGATCGAAGGTCCACAGCCTTTCGCCGGTCCGCGCGTCGTATGCGATGGTGATGTTCCAGGCGAGGATGTTGTAGAGGACGCCGTCCGCGTAGAGCGGCGTCGCCTCGATGCCGCGATAGGTGTCGTAATCGTCGTACCAGGCGATGCCGAGTTGATCGACATTGCCGGCGTTGACCTGCGTCAGCGGGCTGTAGCGCTGCGCGGCATAGGTGCGTCCGTCGCTCAGCCAGACATCGGCGTCATCGCTGTGGCTGGAAAGCCAGTCGCCGTCGCTTTCAACCACTGCGGTTGCGCAGGCAGCAAGGGCGAGCAGGCCAAGCAGCGCCGCCACCAGCCGGGTGGGTGATTTCATGTTGGTTTTCGGGAGCAAGCGGTCAGTCCTCCGGGGGCTGGGCAATCGGCTGATCCCCGTGAACGGTGCGGCCGGTCTGCAGCGCGGCCTCCTGCTCGGGCGTGCCGGGCGGGCGGAAATAGGCTCCGACCTCGCCCTGGTCCGGCCGAAAAACGGCGCCCGTCACGGGGTTGGGATAGTGATAGGGGATGATGTAGTATGCGGGATAGGTCAGGTAGACGACCGAAGGCGGCAGGTCCGGCGGCGGACCGAACTTGTCGGGCCAGGTGTTGTTGAGCGCGAATTCGCCCCACCCATCCCAGTTCGTGTACATCGTGAAAGGCCCCGTCAGGCGCGCGATCTTCCACACGCCGTCTTCCTTGACGAATTCGTTCTCGTAGAGCGGCAGGCCCCAGCTTTCATTCGCCATCACGTAGGCGCGGCTGCGTATCCATCCGCGCGTGCCATCCTCCGAGATGTCGACGATGGGCTGGAACTGCATGTGGTTGATGAGCACGCCCGGCACGATACCGTCCTGCCGGAAGGACAGCTGCATGTAATCGAGCACGCGGTCCTGACCGACGTAGATGCCCTTCCCGCCGATCTCCAGCGTCGCGTCCTCGGCAAACAGTTCGGACAGCGGGGTCCACTGCGCCTTGTCGACGAAGTAGCCGTAGGCATTCTGAAGCCGCTCGATATCGTTCATGCCCTCCAGCCGCTCGATGCGCTCTTCCAGCCGGTCGAGCCGCTCGCTCGCCGTCTGGGCAGCGGCTGCGGTCGAGACAGCAAGGGCGGCGGCACCCAGCCCGGTGTTGAGAAGGCGAGTGGTGGGGCGCACGGCTCAGTCCCTCGGCGGCTCGGCGATTGGCTGGGTTCCGTTCACCGTCCGGCCCACGCGCATGGATTCCTCCTGCGCGGCGGTTCCAGGCGGGCGGTGATAGGCCCCGACTTCGCCGGTATCGGGCAGGAAGGCCTCGCCCGTCACCGGATTGGGGTAGTGGTAGGGGATGATGTAGTAGCCGGGGTAGGTCAGATAGACGACCGAGGGCGGCAGGTCCGGCGGCGGATCGAACTTGTCCGGCCAGGTATTGTTGAGCGCATATTCGCCCCAGCCGTCCCAGTTCGTATACATGGTGAAAGGTCCGGTCAGGCGACTGATCCGCCATTTGCCGTCCTCGCCCTTCTCGTATTCGTTCTCGTAGAGAGGCAGGCCCCAGCCGACGCTCATCACGTAGGCGCGGGCGCGCATCCAGCCGGTCTGCCCGTCCTCGGATATGTCGGGAATGGGCTGGAACTGCATGTGATTGGCCAGCAGCCCTTCCCGCGCGCCGTCCGGACCGAAGGCGGTCTGCATGTATTCCAGCACGCGGTCGCGCCCGATGAAGATGCCCTTCCCGCCTATTTCCAGCGTGGCATCCTCCGTGAACAGGTCGGCAAGCGGCGTCCACTGGCTCTTGTCCACGAAATAGCCGTAGGCGCGCTGAACCCGTTCGATCTCGTTGAGGTCTTCCAGCCGCGTGATGCGCTGATCGAGCGCGTCGAGCCTTTCTTCGGCGGACTGGGCCATGGCCGGTGCGGCACCGGCAGCAAGCGCCAGGGCGGATACGGCGAGAAGCGCGGCGCGCATCATTCGCCCCCCTCGACATGGCCGGTGAAGGGAATTTCCTCGCGCCCCGTCACGTCATCGCCCGCCATCGGCAGATCGGTCAGCGGCTCTCCCGTAACCGGGTGGTCGAAGCTGAACGGCGGGATGTAGGCGCCGGGAAAGGCGCGATAGACCTCGGTCGGCTGTTCGTCTGGCGGATAGAGGGCGTTGACGCCGCGCATCGGGACGGAGCCTTGCGGCCAGGGCCGGTCGTAGTCGGTCTTTGCGGTCAGGTAGAAGTGCAGCTTGTCGAACTTCCAGACCCCGTCTTCCTTGACGTAGTCGTTCTCGTAGATGCCGACGGCCCATTGTCCGTTGGCGTTGGGCTCCGCCAGCATGATCGGTCCCTGCCAGCGGCCCGTGGCCGTGCGCCCGTCCTCCGCAACGTAGATGATGTTCTGCAACATCATGTGATTGTTGAGATAACCCGGGGCCAGCCCCTGCGGGCCGAGCATGTGCATCGCCCGCTCGATCCGATCCGGCCCGACGTAGACACCGGTCTGCTCGTATTCGAACTCGCCCTCGTCGGCGAACAGCGAGGCGGCCTCGTCCCACAGTCCCTTGTCGAAATAGTAGCCGAAGGTGGCCGTGAGGTTCTCGATCTCCGCCTGGTCCTCCAGCCGTTCGACCCGCTCGCGGTATTCGGCAACGCGCTCTTCGAGCGACTGCGCCGCGGCAGGAAGAGACATGGCGAAGGGGCACAGCATGGCGGCGACGACGAGGCCGTGCCGCGTGATCGTGGGCATGCTCATTGCATGTCTCCTTCGACTGCACGGCCGGTGACCGGGTTGGGTGCCTGGAAGGCGGGGATCTGCACGGCCGGGAACGGCTGGTAGTCCACGGTGGACCCGCGATCGGGCGGGAAATCTATCGAAGTCTGGCTAGGTGCCAGCCCCTCGCCGGGTTCGAGCCGCGCCCACCCTTCCTCGAACGGGGCGACGAAATTGACGAAGAGGTGCAGCGACTGGATTTTCCACACGCCGTCTTCCTTGACGTAGGTGTTCTCGTACACCCCGTCGCGCCACTCGGCGTGTTCCTTGTGCTGGCCGAGCATGCCCTGATCGCGCCAGCGGGCCGTCGCGCTCTCGGCGTCCTGAGCCACCGAAATGGCCGGTTGCAGGGTGATCCACTCGTTCAGCTGGCCGTAGACAAGTCCTTCCTGGCCGCCATGCAGGCGCCGGAGATACTCCTCGATCCGGTCCGGCCCGACATAGACCCCGTCGAGACCGATCTCGATCGTGCCATTGTCGGCAAACAGGTCCGCCGCCTCGCCCCACAGGCCGCGGTCGACATAGAAGCCGAAGGCCCGCTGCAGCTTCTTCACCGCGCGGCCCCCTTCCAGCCGTTCGACACGCTCGGTCAGTTCCGCGATCTCGCGGTCGAGCGCGCTCTGCGCGAAGGCTGGCTGCGGCAGCAACGCCAGAAGCGGTGCGAGCAAGACAAGTCTTTTCATAGTCCCTCCGGTAAGGTGAAGGCGCGCACGTAGAAGTCGCCCGGGTCCTGGCCCCGGAGTTGAGGGTCGATCAGGTATCCGATCTTCCCTTCGGTGGCGTAGCCGATTGATCCCACGCGGGTTACGCCGGGCGAGGAATCGAGGTCGGTCGCAACGGGAGTGACCGTCGCGCGGTCGCCCTCCACCGTGATCAGCGCCACGCGCCCGCCCGAGCCTTCGGCCTGCAGGAAGCGGTTGCCGCCTACGGGCCGCAGTCCGTCGGGCCCGCTGACCGGTTGCGACAGGGCGAGGTCGGTCAACCCCGCATAGCCTCCGCCGCCCCCCCGGTTCACGCGCTGTACGCGGTTGGAGCGGACGTTGTTGATGTACATCGTGCCGTCGCCCGCAAAGGCGATGCCGTCCACGCCGACCAGATCGTCGCCGCTGGCGAAGAGCTGTAGCGCGCTGTCGCCCGGCGCGAGGCTGAAGATCCTTCCGCCTGCCGTTTCGGTGGCGAACACCGTCCCGTCGGGCGCGACGGCAATGTCGTTGCACGCCGCCGGACCTGCCGGCAACGGATAGCGCGCGTCCAGCCGACCGGTCGAAAGCGTGAAGGCGACCAGGCTCGAACCGCCGGTCGGTCCGCCTTCGGCAAAGGAGTTGGGGTTGGAACAGGTCCACAGCCGGTCGTGCCGCTCGTCCACCAGCACGCCGAACAGCGATATCAGGCCGTTCGCCTCGTCCGGCTCGATCCACGGCAGTGCCACACCGCTTCCGGGCCGCGCGCGATAGATGGTGCCGCTCATGCTGCCGACATAGATGTTGCCGGCAGAATCCGAGGTCACGCTTTCGGGATAGACGCCCGTTCCGGCAATGCGGATGTCCTGCGGTTCATCAGCCCGGCTGCCTGCGGGCGCCGTGGCACAGGCGCTTGCCAGCAGGGCCAGTAAGGCCATTGCCCCGTGGGCCACGCCGATCGGGATTCCAGTTGCGGACTTGCGCAAGGTGCTCCTCTCCATTTGCAGCCGACTGTCGCGGCTTTCCGGCAGGATAGGGCAGACGGCCCGGCGAGCAAACATTAAGGCTGGTCCGATCTGGAATCGCGAATTGACCCAATCGGTGCGCTTTCAGACCCCTAGCGAAACGCCTTCAGTCGGCGCGCCATTGCCGGGGCGTCTGGGAAAAGCGGCGCTTGAAAGCCCGCGTGAAATGGGCGGCATCCTCGAACCCGTTGGCAAAGGCGATCTGCGCGATCGACTGGTTGGAACGGGACGGATCGCGAAGATCCACCGCTGCCTGCTCGAGCCGCCGGCTCCACAGGTGGCTGGCAATCGAATGACCGAAGGACTGAAGCATCAGCTGGTCAAGCCGCCGCCGACTGATCCGCTGGTCCATGGCCACCGCCTCTGCGGTGAGCCCGGCGACCGAGAGGTTGAGTTCTATGAAATCGAGTGCCCGTCGCACACGCCAGTCGGGCGCGGCGTCCTGCCTGATGAACGGTTCTGCAAGGCCCAGCATCTGGATGATGGCATTGGTCATGGCATTGCGCTGGGTGCCGTTGAGCGTTCCGGCCACCGCGCTGAAGCGCAGCATTGTCTCTGCCAGCATCTGCGTGCCCGGATCGTCGCAGGAGAACGTGGTGACGAACAGCTTTTCCAGCGGCGGATAGCGGCTGAGGGCGGCGGCGCGCGGTATCCGCAGGAAATGGATCTTGCTGCGCCCCTCGCCGATCAGGCGAAAGCTGCGGGCCTCGTCGATCACGCAGGCGTCGCCCTTGCCCAGCATCGCCGATCTTCCCGCCTGTCGCACGAGGATCGCGCCCTTGGACTGGACCATCAGCGATATGTGCGAATTCCTCGCCTTGGAATCCTGAACGGTGTGAGTGACGTCGGCGGGAGCGGAATCGATCTCGAAGAAATCGCCCGACCCCATGCTCACCCGGCTGATCGTGCCCGTCGGGGGACTGCCCCCGGGCATCCGGATCGAGAGACTTGGAAAGGAATCGCGCACGGCGCTCTTCCATTTATGCGCACGTTTGTCGCATTCGACCTGGTCGAGATCGACAAGCGGTAGGAACGGACTCGTTGCGCCTTGTTCCAATTCCGACAATCCTCTCCTCCAAGTCGGTCAACGCCGACTTTGTTATTTCAAGGATATGTGTTTGTCATAGGATTGGCAAGCTTGCGCCTCGTGCCGCGGGCTTGGGAGGAGAGAGATTCGATGGCCACTGGCAATTCCGCGCGCAGCCCGCTGTTTTCGCGCATCAAGTCCGACAGTCCGCGAAACAGACCGCTTCTCGCGATGGCAGCGGCGGCGCTCCTTTCAAGCTGCACGACCGCGTCGATGTCCACAGGCGACGGCGCGACGCAGGCGGCCGCCGTCACGTCGGAGGCGATGCGCAATCTGAATTCGCCGGGCAATGCCGGCGACTGGATGTCGTACGGGCGCGGCTGGGCGGAACAGCGCTTCAGCCCGCTGGAGCAGATCGACGAGGGCAACGTCGCGCGCCTGGGCCTTGCCTGGTACGACGATCTCGACACCCTTCGGGGGGTGCAGGCGACCCCGCTGGTCATCGACGGGGTGCTGTACAACGCGTCTGTCTTCAACGTCGTCACCGCCTACGATGCCGCGACTGGCGAAAAGCTGTGGACCTACGATCCGGAGGTCGATCCGCAATGGGCGCGTCTCGCCTGCTGCGGCCCCAGCACGCGCGGCATCTCCGCCTGGGAAGGCAAGATATTCATCGGCGCGCTCGACGGGCGGCTGATCGCCATCGGCGCGAAGACCGGCGAGGAAGTCTGGACCACCAAGACCTTCGAGAACACCGAACCCTATTCGATCACCGGGCCCACGCGGGTTTTCGACGGGAAGGTCGTGATCGGACAGGGCGGCGCCGATTACGGCGTGCGCGGCTTCGTTTCGGCCTACGATGCGGACACCGGCGAGAAGCTGTGGAAGTTCTACATCGTCCCCGGCAACCCGGCGGACGGCCCCGATGGCGAAGCGTCGGACGAGGCGATGGAAATCGCCCTGCCCACCTGGAACGGGGAATGGTGGAAATATGGCGGCGGCGGCACCGCGTGGGACTCCATCGTCTACGATCCCGAACTCAATCTCGTCTACATCGGGACGGGCAACGGCTCTCCCCACGTCGACACCATCCGCTCGCCGGGGGGCGGCGACAACCTTTTCCTGTGCTCCATCGTCGCGGTGGATGCCGATAGCGGCGAATATCGCTGGCACTACCAGATGGTGCCCGCCGAGAGCTGGGACTTCACCTGCACCCAGCCGATGATGCTGGCCGACCTCGAGATCGAGGGGCGCGAGCGGCAGGTCATCATGCAGGCCCCCAAGAACGGCTTCTTCTACGTGCTCGACCGCCGCACCGGCGAATTCATCTCCGCCGAAAGCTACGTGCCCAACACCTGGGCCTCGCATATCGACCCGGAGACGGGACGCCCGGTGGAAACCGACCGCGCCCGCCTGACCCACGAGCCGCAGCTGATGAACCCCAACGCGCTGGGCTCTCATTCGTGGCACCCGATGGCCTACAACCCGAACACCGGGCTCGTCTATTTTCCCGCGCACGAGCACTGGATGGTGATGGCGAAGATCCAGGAAGAGGACTTCGAATACGTCAACTGGCGCAACAACTCGGGCTTCGATTACGTCAGCAATCCCGAACGGCGCCGCGAACTGCAACGGATCGCGGATTCGCGCGAGGCGGGCTTCCTGCTCGCGTGGGATCCCGTGCGGCAGCAGGAGGCTTTCCGGGTCGAGCACATCGCGCCCGGCTCCGGCGGCGTGCTGGCGACAGCGGGCAACCTGCTGTTCCAGGGCACGCCTAAAAAGGAATTCGTCGCCTACCGCGCAACCGACGGGGCCAGGCTTTGGTCGATGCCCACGCAGAACGTGCCGATCGCAGGCCCCGTCACCTACATGGTCGACGGCGTGCAATATATCGCGGTGAACGTCGGATGGGGCGGCCAGCCCTCATCGACCCTTGCCGGAATTCCCGGCTGGAGCAGCAACATGGCGACAGCGCGGCTGATGGTCTTCCGGCTGGACGGACAGACCGAACTGCCGCCGATGCCGCCGCCAACGGACCTGCCGCGACCCCCGCGCCTCACCGCCGGAGAGGACGTGGTGCGCCAGGGTGCGGCCCTGTTTGCCGACACCTGCTCCAGCTGCCACGGCGACGACGCGCGCGGCGGCCTGAAGGACCTGCGCTGGATGTCGGCGGACACGCATGATGCGTTTCTCGACATCGTCCTGCGGGGCACGCGAACCGACAAGGGCATGGCGTCCTTCGCGGACATCCTGTCGGAGCAGGAAGCGCGCGCGATCCACCAGTACCTGATCGCCAGGGCAAACGAAGACTGGGCCGACATGGCCGTTCAACGCGGATCGGAGAATTGACCATGCGTATCCTGCCACTCCTGCTCGCCGGGGCCTCGGCCATAGCCGGTGCCAGCATCCCCGCCGCCGCGCAGGCTCCCGGCGAGGACAGCGCCGTCTACGAACTGGAATGCGACCGTGATTGCCTGATCGGCAAGCTCAACGAGTATGTCGATGCCCTGCGCGTGCGGACGCCATCCCTGCTGCCTCTCGCCGACGACTACCTGTTCACCGAGAACAACGTCTCCATCGAGGTGGGCGAAGGCCTGTGGGGCACGATCGACCGGCTGGACGAAACGGGCCTCGAAGTGGCCGACACCCAGACGCAGAACGCCGCCTGGTTCGGCGGCATGACGGAGAACGGCGCGCCCGGCATCTTCGCGGTGCGCATCCATGTGGACGAGGGCATGATCGACGAGATCGAGACCGTCGTCCTGCGCGAGCCGACCCTGCCGGCACCCTTCGGCGAAACCATGAACATGCGGCACGATCCCGATTTCAACGAAATCCTGCCGCCCGAAGAGCGCCGTCCCCGCCCGCGCCTGCGCGCCATCGCCGACAGCTATTTCGACACGGTCGAGCTCAACGACGGACAGGTGTTCGCCCCCTTCGACGAGGATTGCGGACGGCTGGAAAACGGCATCAGCACCACCACCCGGGCGCAGGACGACGGCTCCGAATTCACGATGGTGGACGGCTGCGAGGCGCAGTTCGAGCTGGGCATATTCCGCATCAACAAGCGCATTCGCGAGCGGCTTTACCCGATCATCGACGTGGAGCGCGGCGTAGTCGTCTCCACCGCCTTCTTCGATCACGCGAACGAGTTCGACCGCTATCTGCTGACCGACGGGCGCGAGATGCGCACCGCGCTGAAGTGGCCGAACTCGATCACCCTGCTCGAGGCATTCCGCATCAGGGACGCGAAGATCAGCCGGATCGAGGCGGTCTTCACCTACGTGCCCTATTTCATGCACAACCCCTTCGCCGGCCCCGCCGCCGCGCCGCCCATACCGCGATCCTCGCCCGAGGAATGCGATGCGGAGTGCCTTGCCGGACTGACCGGACAGGTGATGAACGCCTATGCCGAGCGCGGTGAATGGCGGAACCTGCCGTGGGCCGAGGAAGTCGGCTACGAGGAAAACAGCGTCGGAATGCAGGTGAACGAGGGCATCTGGGGTTCGACCACCGGGATCGATGCCGACCCGCTGGTGATCGCCGACGAGCAACTCGGCCGCGCGCTTTGGCTCGGCAGGATCGAGGAACACGGTCAGCCCGCGTGGGCCGGCGTCACGGTATCGGCCGACGCCGACCGGATCGGACGCATCGAGGCCGTCATCCGGCGCGAGGAATACGGCGCGCCCTACGCAGCGCCCGAAACCGCCCCCAGCTTTGCCGCCCTCCCCGCTGGCGAACGCACCGACAGGGCGGCCATGCTGCAGGCCGTCGACCGGTTCTACGCCGCGCTGAACGCGCAGGACGGCACGGCGCCCGGCGGCCTTGCCGCCACCTGCGCCTGGGTTCTGAATGGCCAGTCGGTGGGGCCATGCGCCGCACCCTTCACCTCCATGCGTCTGCAACCGCTGGAGGAAGTTCGCGACCGCGAGGTGATCGCCGTGGACGAGGAACGCGGGCTTGTCGCCATGTCGACCTACGAGGACTTCCCGGCAACGCAGCAGGAATTTACCGATGCTTCGGGCGCAACCTTTTCTGACGCGCAGACCTTTCCGCGCACCTTGCAGGTCGTGGAACTGTTCCGCTTCAGGAACGGCGAGATTGAGCGGGTCGAGGCGATTACCTCGGAACTGCCCTATGGCATGCAGCCGCGCTAGAGCGCGCGGTCGGTCCGGACCCTAGGTTTCGGGTTCGGCGGCTTCGCTTTCCTGCGCCTGCGGCACACCTGCCGGTGGCTGCTCGGGCGGCGGCGCATCGCCGTCGCGATAGGGAATGACGCCGTGCGACTTGCGGGTGCGAATCTTCCACTCGCCATTCTCGCGCACGAGCTCGTCGACGTAGCGGCCCGCCAGAGCCACGACAGGCCGGTTTTCGTCGGAGGCGGTGAAGAACAGGTAACGCGAGCGCGCCGTTGCCTCGTCCCCGTTCACGTCGACCACCATCGTCGTGTTGAGGTGGAAGTTCTCCTTATTGACGTAGTCGTCGGGATAGGAGCCCATGTTCTCCTCCAGCATGGCCTCGATGGCTTCCGGCCCGGTGTACGTGCCGAACCCGCCGCTCCAGACCCCATCGCTGGCGAACAGCGAGGCATAGGAGGCGTAGTCGCGGGCATCGAGAAACTCGCCGTACTCCACCAGCACCTCGCGAATTTCCTTCTCGTCCTGCAGTTCCTGCACTTGCTGCGCGAGGTCGTCCGGGGCGGACTGCGCGGCGCATGCCGAAACCGTCAGGCCGATGACGGCAAGGGACAGGACATGGCGCATGGTTTCTCTCCGTTCTCGTTCTTCCGCGCTCGCTCTTTCCCGGCGCGGTCGCCATGAGACTGCGCCAACCGGTGTGCCGCCGCCAGCCCGATTCCAACTGGGCACAGAAACCGCTACCTTTAGGGCAATGACTTGGCCGCCGCGCGCTGCCAGCTTGGTCATGCACAATGGGAGAGAACTGATGCTGCGTGGCGTAACCGCCGCCCTGGGCCTGGCGCTTGCCGTACCTGCTGCGGCGCAATCGTACGGGGAGGAGACCGCACTGCCGCGCGACGACTGCGACAGGGCATGCCTCGAATCCGCCGTCACGTCCTATGTCACGGCGCTGGCCGCGCAGAACCCTTCCCAGGCTCCCTTTGCCGAGGACGTGAAATTCACCGAGAACAGCGTGGAAATGCCCATCGGCCACGGACTGTGGGCGACGGTGAGCGCCGCCGATCCGGCGGTCGGCATGATGCCCGCCGATCCGCTCACCGGAAACGTCGCCTGGTTCGGCCATGCCTACGAGCACGATCATCTGGTGTTTCTCGCCATCCGCCTGCACGTCAACCGCGACCGCGAGATCGACGAGGTGGAAACGGTGGTGACGCGGCGCGTCGGCATGCCGCTGATCTTCGGATCGGGCGAGGAGCCGCACAGCCCCGTCTGGCAGGAAATCATGCCGGTCGACGAAAGGCCGCCGCGCTCGCGATTGCGGGCTCTTGCGGACTCCTATTTCAACACCGTCGAATACAATGACGGAACCGTTTTCGCCCCGTTCCACGAGGAGTGCTCGCGGCTGGAAAACGGTATCAGCACCACCAGCGCGGTAGAGGGGTCGAACAGTTCTGCGTCCGTGGCCGAAGGCTGCGAGGAGCAGTTCCGCCTCGGTATCTACCGCATCAACAAGCAGCTGCGCGAACGCCGCTATCCGCTGATCGACGAGGAACGCGGGATCATCGTGGGCATGAACTTCTTCGACCACGCGAACTATTTCGACGAATACGAACTCACCGACGGGCGTACCATGGAAACGCTTCTCAAATGGCCCAACTCGCTGACGATCATGGAAGCCTTCAAGATCGTCGACGGGAAGATCCACACCATCGAGGCCGTGTTCGATTACGTGCCCTACGGGATGCATTCGCCGTGGGCGGAGGGAGACGAATGATGCGCCTGGCTTCCACCCTCGCCCTCGCGGCCGCGCTCGCGACCAGCCCTGCCGCCGCGCAGAGCTGCGATGAGGCGTGCCTGCTCGATCTCGCGGACGAGACCCTCGCCGCCATCGGCGATCAGGAATATCGCCGCCTGCCCTGGGCCGACCCGGTGCTGTTCACCGAGAACAATGTCTCGCTGATGATCGGCGATTCCTGGTGGGGATCGGCGGGCGAGAATACCGGGGAGGAGGGCCAGAAGGCCTTCGCCCTCGCCGATCCCGAGAACGGGCAGGTCGTGTGGTTCGGCACCATCTGGGACCATGACGAGCCGTCCTTCGGAGCCGTCCGCCTGAAGGCACCCCAGGGCCGGATCGAGGAAATCGAGGTGATCGCCGCCCGCTCGCCGTGGCCGATGGTGTTCGGCGAGCCGACCGAATTCGCCCTTTCGCCAGAGATGATGCAGCCTGTTGGGTCCGCCGAACGTCGATCGCGCGAGCGGCTGGTCGATCTCGCCAATTCCTATCTCGCCACCAAGCAGCGCAACAACGGCGCCCTGCTGGCCGAGTTCGCGCCGGACTGCGCGATGATCGAGAACGGCGTGCAGATCACCTCTGCCGAGCTGGATGTCGATCCGGATGACGAGGATTGCGCATCGGTTTTCGAGGCCGGTCTGTTTGCGCCCGTCAACCGGATCAGGGACCGGCGCTTCCCCGTCGTCGACACCGAGCGAGGCCTGGTCCTGGCGATCAGCGTGCAGGACATTCCGGCAGCCGAAACCACCTTCCGCACCGCAGGCGGGCATACCGCGACGCTGGAGAGGCCCTTCCCCATGAGCCGGCTGGTGGCCGAACTCGTGGAGATCGAGGGCGACGTCGTGGTCCAGTCCGAAGGGGTGGCAACCTTCCTGCCCTATTACATGCCGACGCCATGGCCCTGATCCCGCCGCCAAAAGCTGAAGGAACGGGCTGACAAGACTTACACCATCCCGATTTTTTCCGTGCCTCCTCCCCTTGGTGCAAAGGCCGGAAAAGGAAGAACCCGCAGACCTCGCGAAAGGCCTGCGGGTTCTTTTTTGTGCGACCCGGCGGGCCGGGGCGGGCGTTACCGTCCCCCCCGGCGCGCGCCCTGATCAGAAGTTGCGCCTTACGGTCACGGCGTATTCGCGCGGCCGACCCGGCTGGCCGGTGACGTAGAAGGCGTTGAAGAACTTGTTGATGTAGTAGAACTCGTCGGTGACGTTGGTCATCTCGAGCGCCACGCTCCAGTCTTCGTCTTCCGTGCGGTAGGTGACGCGGGCATTCAACAGCGTCCGGCTGTCGACGATCGCCTCGGGCGTGCAGGCGAAATCGCCGCAATAGCCCGGCGTGTAATTCAGGTCCGCGCGCGGCGTGAGCGAGCCCGCACCGCCAAGGTCGATCCTGTACTGGGCGCCGATGCTCCACTTCCATTCGCCGATGCCGGGGCGGCTGGAACCGACCTGGATCGAGGTGGTGGGGAAGTTGACCGACGTGAACTCGAAATCGGTGAGGCTGAGCGCCGCATCGATGTTGAGGTCGTCGACCGGCTCGAGAAAGGCTTCCAGCTCGAAGCCCTTCACTTCCGCGTCGCCCACGTTGAGGTACTGGCCGCAAAGTCCGGGGATGCCGCCGCCATCGGGCGGAAGCTGCTGACCGTCCTCGCCCACGCAGGTCTGCGGGATGCCCTGGTAGCCGATGTATTCCATGTAGAACGCGGCACCGTTCAGGCGCACGCGATTCATGAACAGGTCGGTCTTGAAGCCGACCTCGTAGTTGCGCAGCTTTTCCGGGCCGAACGGCCGCACCTGCCGGAAGTCGTAGGGACGCGGCGCGATACCGCCACCCTTGTGACCCGTCGCGAACTGCGCATAGGTCATGATTTCCGGCGACCACTCGTAGGTGATGACTGCACGATAGTCGGCAATCGTCTTCGCGTAGGTATCGGTCAGGCCGCTGAGCGGGTTGTTGGGATTGCTGAGCGGCAGGTATTCGCCTTCGCCATCCGGGTTGAAGCGACCGAAGGTATAGTCCTTCGTCTCGTCGGTGATGCGAACGCCGCCTTCCAGCGTCAGCCCCTCGACCAGTTCGAAGGCCACGTTGCCGAACGCGGCCCAGACCGTGAGATCGGCGGTATCGTCGTTGAGGAAGGAGAAGCACGGCGTCGACGCGGCGCAGAAGCCGGAGAACGGCGTGTGGATCCGGTCGAGATAGCGAGTGCTGGCGTCGTAGTAGATGCCGCCCACCGTGAAGTTGAGCCGGTCCTCGAGGAACACGCCGCTCAGGCGCACTTCCTGGCTGAACTGCTCGTGCTCGAACAGGCCCTGGCTCTGGATGTAGACGACCGGCGAGTTGTCGTTGTCGTTCCCGCTCTCGCTGTCGTACTGGCGATAGCCGGTGATGGACTTGATCGCGAGGTTGTCGCTCAGTTCATAATCGACCGTCCCCGAAAAGCCCCAGGCTTCGAGCTTCTGCTGCGGATCGACGATGAACGGCCCCAGCGGATCGCCTGCCGGCGCGGTGGACGGCGGGCCCACGGGAGCGCCTGCCGCCTCGTACATCACCCCCGGATCGTAGAAGTTGGCGTAGGTGGCATAGGGATCGTTCAGCTTCGCGTCCGAAGGCCGGTACTGGCCATAGGTCACGAAACGGTGATCGTATTCAACGCCCTGGTACGGCAAGGGCAGTCCCTGCCGACCGGTGTATTCGGCACTGGCGATCAGGGTGGAAGCCTGAATGTTCGACCGGTCGTTGGTATAGTCGCCGATCAGGTTGATCTCGAGCGGGCCGCCGCCAGGGGCGATGCGCAGCGCGCCGCGAATGGCGTAGACGTCCTGGTTGCCGAGTTCGCCCGTCACGCAGTCGCCGTCGGTGGCGAGCCGCGGAAGGAGGCCCGCCTGCACGTCGGGATCGTCAGGATTGACGCAGGCGTAATCATAACGCGTCACATGGCCGTCACGGTTGCGATAGACGCCGGTAAGACGAGCAAAGACGGCATCGTCCACCACGGTAAAGTCGGCGCTGCCCTTGAAATCGATGCGACCCAGGTTGCCCAGCGAGGCCTCGACATACCCGCCATCGCCTTCCGGCAGACGGGAATACAGCTTGATGGCACCACCCTGCGAGTTCATGCCCGCCAGCGTGCCCTGCGGCCCGCGCAGAACCTCGATACGGTCGAGGTCGACGAGGTCGAAGGCCGATGCCGTCACAGTGCCGAAGTAGATGTCGTCGATGTAGATGCCCACGCCCGGTTCGACCGACGGGCTGAAATCCGACTGGCCGACGCCGCGAATGAAGGCGCGCATCGAGTTGCCCGAGCCGGACGGGTTCTGCTGCAGCAGCAGGTTCGGCGTCTGCTGCGATACCTCGGTCAGGTTGGTCTGGCTGCGCGCTTCCAGCAGGTCGCCGCTGATTGCGCTGATAGACAGTGGAATGTCCTGCACGTTCTGCTCGCGCAGCTGCGCGGTCACGATGATGACGTTGCCGGGCCCCTGATCGTCGTCGGGCGTGACCGCGGCATCGTTGTTGTTGACGTTGGCGTCCTGCGCGAGCGCCGGAGCATGGACGATTCCGGCCAGCCCCAGAGCCGTCGCGCTCAGCAGGCCCTTGCGAAGATTGCGCCCGGAGGCGATCTTTGAATGGTCTCTCATATTTCCTCTCCCCATCCGGAATATCCCGGCTTATTTTTCTCTGGCGAGGGCGGCGCGATCGTTCCGGCTGCTGCCGGCGATGGACGCCCGTTGCCGTCCTTGCGCAAGATTTCCGCGGCAATTGCCCGCGACGGACCCGCAACAAGGGGTAAATCCTATTTAGAGTTTGTCCTGCTGGCAGGCCTTGCCCCTATTGGCCCCCTGAGTTGCCAAAACTGGAAAGTCGGCCCGAGAAGCTGGCCCCGAACGGCGAAATAAACGACAAGTAGCCACGAAATTCGTCCACTTTCGGCAAGCCGCCAGCGCTTTCGAGGGCGGTATTTGCGGTTTTCCATCCTGGACAGGACGGAGGAAACGACGGGAGAGTGTTGAAATGATCAGAGCGATCGTGGTCGCCGCGCTGCTGGCGACCGGACCCGCCGTCGCCAGCGCGCAGGAGGGCAGGACTGCGCTGGAACAGCGAATGCAACGCGTCGAGGACGAACTGGCGATCCGGCGCGTCATCGTCGAATACGCCGCCTTCCTCGATCGGCGCGACTACGACGCCTACAGCGAACTGTTCACGCCCGACGGAGAATGGACGAAGCCAGATGGCCAGGGTCGCCGGGGCCGGGCCGAGATACGCGACATGGTGGCAGGCGTCATGGGTCCGGCGAACAGCCCCAATGCCGAGAACTATCACCTCGTCAGCAACCCGCGCATCGACCTGGATGGCGACCGCGCGACTTCCACCTCGCGATACATCTTCATCATGCGCGGTCCGCAAGGGCAGCCCACACCCGCGCTGACGGGCCTCTACCACGACGAGTTCGTGCGGCACGAAGGCGAATGGAAGATCGCGCGGCGCGTGGCGGAAGACATCATGCCCACGGCGGAGGAATGGCAAGCGGCGGTGGCCGGGCAGGAGGCGGACCAGTGATCCGCCTGTTGACGGCCATCTCGGCCCTGTTGCTCCTCACCGCGGTTCCCGCGCAGGCCGACGACGCGCAGCTGTCGCTTGAGCAGCGTATCCAGCGGGCAGAGGACGAGCTCGCCATCCGGCGGCTGCTGGTCGACTATTCCTGGGCGCAGGACGCGCGCGACTTTCCCGCGTTCGCATCCCTGTTCGCCGAGGAAGGCGAATGGGTGAACGGCGACCTGGTCTACCGCGGTCCCGATGCGATCCTGGAAATGCTGGTGGGCATCTATGGCGCGCCCGACCCCGGTTACGTAAACCGGGAGAGCCTGCACATCACCAGCAACATGGAGGTGGAGGTAAACGGCGACCGGGCAACAGCACACTCGCGCCACCTGCTGATCATGCGCGGCCCCGATGGCGAACCGACGCCTGCGCTCGCAGGCCGATACGAAGACGAACTCATTCGCGAGGACGGCCGCTGGAAATTCCTGCGGCGTGTCGACTACCCGGTCATGCCCACTCCGGCGGAATGGCGCACCCAGATGCGGGCAATGCGCGAAGCGGACTGACAGTTCGCATCGCCTTGCCACTGCAACAAGCTGCCCCCTAAGTTTTCAGGGCTTTCTCGCGTGTTGTTATCACGAAACCGATAACGCTTACCGTGCTGGCTGCCAGCACCACCAGCGCCGCGCCCGTCGCGCCGCGCCATTCGATCAGCCAGGGCAAGGCGACCAGTCCGGCCAGCGTCGGCACCGCGCGCAGGACGAAATTGGTGATGGCTCGTCCCCCCGCCACCAGCAGCGCTTCCAGACTGGCCCCTGCCAGTTCGAGCGCGGCCGCGGCGGCCAGGATTATCATGGGCCAGTAGGCCGCCAGGTAATCCTCGCCCGCAATGGCAAGGATCAGCCAGTCGCCTGCCAGCGCCGCCAGTACCACGGCGGCCAGCCCGGTGACGATGGCGATGCGCGTGATGCTCGACGCGACCCGGCGGGCGTGCTCGGGGTTTCGCACCAGTTCCGGATAGGTGGCCCGCAGCAGGGCCTGCGCCAGTTTCAGCAGGCCCTCACCCAGCTGCGCGGCCACGCGATAGATGCCCGCCAGGGCCGCACCGCCGAATGCGCCCACCAGCAGCACCAGCAACTGGCGGCTGGCGATGGTCAGCATCCCTGTCAGGCTGGTGCCGATCACGAACGGCCACGCTCCCTCGTGCAGGCGCGGAAGGCGCAGCAGGCCGAAACGGCGCCAATGGATCGCTTCCGTGCGCGCGGCCAGGTGCCAGTACATGGCCGCGGTCGCCAGTTCGGCGATTCCCCAGATCAGCAGGAAAGCAGGGATGGAGGGGGCGAGCGCGGCCACTAGCGCGGCTCCGGCGGCACGGATGACGCTGGTGGTGGAATCGGCGGCGGCGGCGCGGGCGTACCTGTCGTGCAGGCGCAGCAGGCCGGTGGGCGTGGATCGGATCGAGAGCAGCGATACCGCGGTGAACAGGAAAGTGGGCAGCCGCAATTCAGGCGCGATGGGCAGCCAGTCTCCGGCAAAGGCAAGGATCACCGCCGCGGCGACCAGTCCGGCGACGATCGTCACCGCATCCAGCGCGAGGGCAAAGCCTGTCGCGTCCTTCCGCCCTTCCTCGTCCTGTCCCCAGCGGATCACCGCCTGCCAGGTCTGGAAGCTGGTAAATCCCACCACCAGCTGGGCGAAGGTGAAGGCGATCACGAACTGGCCGAACGCATCCAGCCCCAGCGAACGGGTGGCAAGCGCGAGGTAGACGAGGGACAGCACCGCGTTGATGCCGCGCGCGCCCATCAGCCATCCCGTGTTCGTCAATGCGCGGCGGATCATGGCATCGCCCTGCCCCAGCCGAAGAGGAATTGCAAAAGCGAAGGTAGGAGCTAAGCGTGCCAGCCCCGCCTCTGGAGGAGCCTGCCGCGTGCCCGACCCCTACATCCACCTCTCCTTTCTGAAGCTCAACGTGCCGCAGATGGCGCCGGCGCTGGAGTTCTGGCGATCCGCAATGGGTTTCGAGATTCAGGACACCTTCGACGAGCCGGACTTCCTGGAGCACATCCTGGCGATCCCGGACCAGGGCGAAGACGGGCCGAGGATGATGCTGGTGGAGTTCAAGGACGGGCGCGACGTGTCGATCGGAGAAGGACACGGACCGGTGGGATTCATAACCCACGATGTCGAGACCGCTCTGGAGCAGGCCGTGGCCGCGGGAGCGAAGGTGACCATGCCCGTCACCGAAGTCGCACCGAGGCTGAGAATCGCGAAATTCGTCAGCCCGCAGGGTCACGAGGCCGAGCTGGTCCACAGGGTGCCCGACGAATAGGAATCAGGCTGTCGCCCCCTGCCGCCCGCCGATCACGCCGCCGTTCACCACGCCAAGGGCAAACACCAGCGCCGCGATCACCAGCGCGGGAATTGCGGTCAGGCCCAGGATCATCTCCAGCGGCAAGGTCGCCGCCAGCGCCAGTCCGCCCAGCGCGGGGAACAGGATGCCGCCAAGCCGTCCGAAGCCGCCCGCCCAGCCGATGCCGGACGACCGCATTTCGGGCGGGTAGCTGAGCGTCGCCAGGTTGTTGATGCCGGTCTGCCCGCCGACCTGGCAGAAGTTCCACACCACCAGCGCCGTGACGAAGGCCACGGCCAGCTGCGGCGGGATGAAGCCGATGGAAAGAATGGCGGCGGCATCGACGATGAAATAGCCGGTGATCAGCCAGTAGGGATTCACCCTGTCCATCAGCCAGCCCATCACCAGCGTGCCGGACGCTCCGCCGAAGTAACCGATGATCATGTACAGCGCGAAGGTTTCCAGCGACAGGTTCTGGTACTCGTACATGAAGGTGGCCAACCAGTTAGCCAGTAGGGCGATGTTGCCCAGGCTGAAGAAGCAGAGCGCGAACAGCAGGATCGTCTGCATCCGGTAGCGCGGGCCGAACATGGCAAGCGGGCCGTACTTCGACACCTCGGCCTGGTCGCCCATGTAGAACACCGTGCCCAATGGCACCTGCGCCTGCGGATCGAGCCTGCGGATGGCCTCCCCGATGCGCGGATCCGTGCCGTTGCGGTTGACGCGGAAGGCCAGGCTTTCGGGAATGAACAGCAACAGCAGCAGCGCCAGCAGCGGAACGATGCCGCCGACGATGAAGAACCCTTCCCATCCCAGTTCGTCGAAGAACTGGTTCACCATGATGCCGCTGCCCAGGTTGCCGCCGGAAAAGCACACCAGTGCGATCGACATGAACAGCGCGCGGCGCCGCTTGGGCGTGCTTTCGGCAAGCAGCGCCAGGCCGATGGGCAGCATGGCGGAGAAGAAGATGCCTGCCATACCGCGAAGCCAGGCCAGCATCTGGAACCCGGTGGACCAGGCGGCCCACAGGGTGAGCGAACCGAATACCAGCAGGCACAGACCCAGCACCGGCTTGCGCCCGATCCGGTCGGCCAGCGGCGGCATGATGAAGGCGCCGATGGCCATGCCGATCTGCTGGTAGTTCACCACCGGCTGCATGTCTTCGGAGACGCCGCCCAGCCCTTCCGCGATGGCAGGCAGGATCTTGCCGAGAAAATACATGTCGAACCCGTCGAGGAACAGCACGATGGATACGATCACCAGAGTGGCGATCTCGCGCTTTCCGACCGGCTTCTCATCGATGAATTGCGCCACGTCGAAACGCGTGGGTTCGCCCGTATCACCCGCCATTGTCTCTCCCTTGATCCAGAGAGTGACCTAGACCGGCAGGATCGTCAATCGGCTGGTGGCAGAGGCGGTTGCGGGTTGTTGGGCACCAGTATCAGCTCGCCCTGCTCTATCCGTACGCTGGCCAGTCGCGAAAGCAGGTTCATGCCGATCACGTTGGTCTTGCCCAGCCCCGGCGCGATCACGGCATCCAGCCCGCTGGCATAGACGTTGCCGAAACGCAGGCTCTCGATGCTGGTCATGTAGGCTGCGACCGTGCCGTTGGCGGTCTGCAGGCGGATCGGCAGGCCGCCGTCGCGCGCCTCCAGTCCGGTAAGCTCGGCCGTTTCCTCGCTGACGGCGGTCAGCGTGGCGCCGGTATCGACGAGAAACGGCACGCGCTGGCCGTTGACCTCGGCCTCCAGCCAGTAGTGGCCGTCGCGCGACAGCGGGACACGCGTTTCGCCGCCCTCCACCACCTGTTCGGGCAAGCCGATCTCGGGCACGGCCATGGAGAATCGCGGGTCAAGCCGCGAGAGTTGCAGCACCACCAGCACCAGCACGCCCATGAGGACAAAGGTGCTGCCGAAGCGCAGCAGACGGCCCAGTGGTGGAACGCGCTTTACCAGCACGGAACCCAGCACGCCCGCCGCCATCGCGCCCACCGCCGCCATCAGCAGGCCCGATTGCGGTATCTCGCGAATGGTCAGGGCAAGCTGCTCGAAGATGGCGGCAAAATCCATGTGGAGGGATATAGGATTGCCGGCGATCAATTGCGACAGTCAGTCGTGAGGCACGTCGATCTGCTGGGCCGGGACGCCATAGCTTACCGCGTCCACTTCCAGGCCATCGGGCCAGTCGAGCAGGCGCGCGGCGGCATCGAAACCCGACTGCAGGAATTCCATCACTGCGCCATCGGGATCGTCGGCCCCTGCCACTGCCGCATAGGGCAGGACGAATTCGCCGAGATCTCCATGCCAATAGGCGGCGGCGGGCAGGATTGGTTCCTTTGCCAGTCCTTCGGGAGAGGGATAGGCGTATGTGTAGAACGCGGCTTCGTCGACGCCGTTGCCACCGGGCCAGAAGCCCGCGCTGATCACCTCATGGCTGTAGGCATCGCGGGTGACGGCATCGGGCAGCGCGGGGAAGCCGCCAGGGTGCGGCGGCGCGCGGCGTCCGGAAAACCGCGTGACGGCGAGGTCGAAGCTGCCCCAGAACAGATGGCTGGGCGAAGTCTTGCCCAGATAGAGCGACCTGAATCGCGCGAATGCCCTGTCCGCGCAGACGAATGCGCGGTGCAGGCGAAGGGCGACATCGTCGTTCCAGTCGCGCGCTTTCGTGTCGAGGTGGAAGGGCACGGGGTCCGGCACCTCGTTCGGCCCGCCGTGCAGCGGGGCCGGAAGGCGAGCCTCGGCCAGCAGAGCCCCGAGATCGCGGCGGACCTCGGCGACAGACTTGCCCGCAATCCCGGTGATGTAATGACCTCCGTCGCTGCATCGGATCACGATAGCGGCATCGCGGACATCCAGTTCGACTGTGAAGGTACGACCGTCTTTCGCCGGCATGGGCCGCGTCCGGTAGCCGTGCGGCTCGATGCGCAGGGCCACGTGCCAGCCATGCGCGATCCAGGGCAGCAGGCGAGTGGGCAGCTTGCCGATCAGTTGCAGTATCGCGTGGCAGGTCTCGTAGGTCGAGCGCTCGGCCGCGTAATCCAGCCGGGGCCAGGTGCCCGGGTCCTGCGTCACGGCGCCGCTCGCGGAATGGTCGCTTCGGCGAGAATGACGGAGAAGCGCCCCTTTTCGTCCGTCCAGCGCGCAATCGGCGTCCAGTGTCCGGCCAGCAGCAGGGTGTTGGAGCTGCGCGCGTCGAACTTGTGGCTGTTCTCGGTGTGGATCGTCTCGCCCCGGCGCATCGTGAATTCCTCGCCCGCCACGCTGAAGGAGACGTCGGCATCGGCGACCAGGTGCATCTCGATGCGCGCGAAAGTGTCGTTCCAGCGCGCCTCGTGATGGAACTGCTCGATGGGAAAGGTACCGTCCAGCTCGCGATTGATGCGGTGCAGAAGGTTGATGTTGAAGGCCGCCGTCACCCCTTCCGCATCGTCGTATGCGGCTTCCAGCACCTTCTGATCCTTGATCAGGTCCATGCCGATCAGCAGCATGGCATTGTCGCCCAGCGTCTCGCGCATGGATCGCAGCAGGTCCACTGCCGTGCGCGGCACCATGTTGCCGATGGTGGAGCCGGGAAAGAAGCCCAGCTTGGGCATGTCCGCGACTTCCGGGGGCAGCTCGACACGGCGGTTGAAGTCGGCCTCCACCGGATAGACCGGCAGGCCGGGAAACTTGGCCGAAAGCTCGGCCGCGGCCGCGCGCAGGAAATCGCCCGCGATATCCAGCGGCACGTAGGCGCCCGGTTCGATGGCCCGCAGCAACAGCGGCGTCTTTACCGAGGAGCCGGAGCCGAATTCCACGACCGCGCGGCCCGGCCCCACTGCCCTTGCGAATTCATCGCCCCGGTTCTCAAGGATTTCCGTCTCCGCCCTGGTGGGATAATATTCCTCGACCCGGGTAATATCCTCGAACAGCTGCGATCCGGCATCGTCGTAAAGCCAGCGCGCGGGAAGCGCCTTCTGACCCTGGCGCAGCCCCGCCAGCACGTCAGCGCGAAAGGCGCGGTTGACGCCGTCCTCGTCCAGGTCGACCAGCTTGATACCCTGGTTTTCGGCCATCAGATGTCCTTTGCCAGCCTCAGGCCGGTGAACTGCCACCGCTGCTGAGGATAGAAGAAATTGCGGTAGCTGGGGCGCGAATGACCGCGAACGGTGGCACAACTGGCCCCTTTCAGCACCCACTGCCCTGACATGAACTTGCCGTTGTATTCGCCTACCGCCCCTTCGGCCGGCTTGAAACGCGGATAGGGCAGATAGGCGGAACGGGTGAACTGCCATACGTCACCGAACAGCTCGCCGGTTCCCACGGGCGCAGGCGCTGCTGCCTCGTCAAGCTGGTTGCCGGCGCCGGCATCGAACCGGTGATCGCTGTCCGGCTCGTTCTGCCCGCGCGCCACGGCTTCCCATTCGAATTCGGTCGGCAGGCGCGCGCCAGCCCAGCTGGCGAAGGCATCGGCCTCGTAATACGAGATGTGCGCCACCGGCGCATCGGGGTCGCGGTCCTGCCAGCCGGAATGGGTGAAGTGCTGGCCGTCGCGCCAGTAGAGCGGCGCGGTGATATTGCAGCGATCGATCCAGGCCCATGCGTCCGACAGCCAAAGCCGATGATCGCTGTAGCCGCCGTCGGCGATGAACTCGTCCCACTCGCCGTTGGTCACCAGCCGCCGCGAAAGGGCGAAGGGTTCCAGCAGCGTGCGATGCACCGGCCCCTCGTTATCGAAGGCGAATCCATCCGACTGGTGACCGATGCGGGCGATGCCGCCGGGATGCGAAATCCAGCCGTCGTCCTGCCTGGCCTCGCGCCGGGGTGCGCCGGGCCACATGGCCGGGCCCAGCGGGTTCTTCGACAGGGCATGCTTGATGTCGGTCAGCAGCAGTTCGATGTGCTGCTGTTCGTGGGCGACGCCAAGCTCGATCAGGTCGGTGTGCCGTTCGTCGCCTAGCAGGGGCTCCATCGCCGCGTTCACGTGCGCGCGCCATTCGAGAACCTCGGCAAGGGTCGGGCGCGTCACCAGGCCGCGCTGGCTGCGCAGCATGCGCGCGCCCTCGGCCTCGTAATAGGAATTGAACAGGAACGGCCATTCCTCGTCGAAGAGCTTGTAACCGGGCAGCCGGTCACGCAGCAGGAATGTTTCCCAGAACCACGTCGTGTGCGCCGCATGCCACTTGGCGGGCGAGGCATCTTCCATCGACTGGATCGTGGCATCGGCCTCGCTCAGCGGTTCGAGCAGGCTTTCCGTCAGGTGGCGGGTGGCAGAGAATCGATCTGCCAGCGAAGGCGTGGACCGGTCGCCATGGTGGCGGGTATTGGCTTGGGGCAATGCCCTCTCCCGTCGTCGGTTGTCCTCGTCCTACGCATGAATGACCGATCGGGTTTCCGATTGAAACCCCGACTTTCGACCCACCTGTCCTCTAGCCAAGGATTATTCGGCGGCTTCGCGCGCCTCGCCAAGCTCCAGGTTCAGCATTTCTGCGAGCAGGAACGACAGTTCCAGCGCCTGCGCCGCATTGAGGCGCGGATCGCAGTGCGTGTGGTAACGGTCGGCCAGACCGGCATCGGTGATGGCGACGGACCCGCCGGTGCACTCGGTCACGTCCTGCCCCGTCATCTCGACATGGATGCCGCCCGCGTGGGTGCCTTCGGCCCGGTGAACCGCGAAGAAGCCGCGCACTTCGGACAGGATGCGATCGAACGGGCGGGTCTTGTATCCGCTGTCGGACTTGATGACGTTGCCGTGCATCGGGTCGCAGCTCCACACCACCGGCTGGCCTTCGCGCGCGACCGCGCGCACCAGCGGCGGCAGGCCTTCTTCCACCTTGCCCGCGCCGAAACGGCTGATCAGCGTGATCCTGCCTGGCTCGCGCGCGGGATTGAGAACGTCCAGCATCTCCAGCAGCGCGTCGGGCTCCAGCGAAGGGCCGCATTTCACGCCGATCGGGTTCTTCACCCCGCGCAGGAATTCGACATGCGCGCTGTCGATGAAGCGGGTGCGGTCGCCGATCCACAGGAAGTGGGCGGAGGTGTCGTACCAGTCGCCGGTCAGCGAATCCTGACGGGTCATGGCCTGCTCGTAAGGCAGCAGAAGCGCCTCGTGGCTGGTGTAGAAGCTGGTCGCCTTCAGATGCGGGTCGTTCTCGATGTCGACGCCGCAGGCCTCCATGAAGTCCAGCGATTCGCCGATGCGGTCGGCGATCTGCTGGAATTCCCTGGTCCAGGCGCTGCGATCCATGAATTCCAGCGTCCACTGGTGAACCTGACGCAGGTTGGCATAGCCGCCGCCGGCAAAGGCGCGAAGCAGGTTCAGCGTTGCCGCGGACTGCGAATAGGCGCGCACCATGCGCTGCGGATCGTTGGTGCGTGATTCCGGGCTGAACTCGATGCCGTTCACGTTGTCGCCGAAGTAGCTCGGCAGCGTCACGTCGCCCTTTGTCTCGGTATCGGAACTGCGCGGCTTGGCGAACTGGCCGGCCATGCGACCGACCTTCACCACAGGCATCTTGCTGGCGAAGGTCAGCACCGCCGCCATCTGCAGGATCACGCGGAAGGTATCGCGGATATTGTTCGGGCCGAATTCGGCAAAGCTTTCCGCGCAGTCGCCGCCCTGCACCAGGAAGGCTTGACCGGCGGCAACCTGCGCCAGGTGGTTCTTCAGCTCGCGCGCTTCACCCGCGAACACCAGCGGCGGAAAGCCGGACAGCGTTCCTACTGCATCGGCCAGGGCCTCTGCATCTTCGTATCGGGGCAGGTGCTTCGCGGTGAAGCGGTCCTGCTTCCAGCTTTCGGGTGTCCAGTCGTGTGCCAAGTCAAATCTCGTTCAAGCGCGCCCGATCCCCGCCGGGCCAGTCAACTCATATTGTCGGGGAAGTACATTTCATACTCCCCCACCCGGCGCGGCGCAAAGGTTACTTGAGAAACGGTCGTGCGCGGGGCGCTAGCGTCCCGCTGTCGTGTTGAGCGCAGCCCCGCCCTCGCCTTCCGGCAGAACGGAAATGCGCAGACCCGGTCGCGAGACGAGATAGCGCTGCGCCAGCGCCTGCAGTTCCTCGGGCGTGGCGTTGGCATAGTCGCTGTAGAGCGATTGCAGGTAGATCGCCCGGTTGCGGTCCTGTGCCGAACCCTCGAGCTGGTTGAGCCAGAAGGTGTGGCCGGTGCTGGCGCGTTCGATGCGCTGGCGCACCGGCTCCACCACGCGGGCCAGTTCGTCCGTCGTCGGGCCGTTCTGGGCCAGATCCTCGACGATCATGTTCGCCTCTTCGAAGAAGGCGGGCACCAGCGAGGGATCGAGTTGCACGAGCGCGAAGATCAGCCCGCCCGTGTCGGTATCCAGCGGCCAGCTGGACGTGACGAACGGCGCATAGGCGGCGCCCGCCCGCTCGCGCAGACCGTCCATCAGGCGGATGGAGAAAATCTGCGCCAGCAGGTCCAGCTTGCGGCTCTGCACCAGGCCCTCCGATCCGCCGGCCGTGGGCCATGCGATGACGGCAGCGGCCTGATCGGAATCGCCCTCGTGGGTCAGGCGAACCGGTCCGCTACCGATCTCGGGGAACGGCAGGTCGCGGTCGGCGACTTCGGGGGTCAGCGGCATGCGCGGATCGATCGCGCCGAAGGTGCGCGACAGCGCCTCTATCGTCTCCTCGCGGTCGATATCGCCGAAAACGGCCACTTCCACAGGGCCCTGCGCCAGCAGGCGCGACCATGTGCGGCGGAACCCTTCCGCCGTGGCCTGCTCCATCTCCTCGGGTCCGGGCGTGGCGAACCGGGGATCGCGGTCGCGCAGCAGGTAATCGAGATCGCGGTTGAGTACGCCGTTGGGGTCGCGGCTGTAGGAATCGTAGGCGAGCAGCGCGCTGGCCTTGGCACGTTCGAACGGCGCGGGGTCCCAGCCGGGGTTCTGCAGCTTGGCGGCAAACAGATAGAGCTGCGCGGCAAGGTCTTCCTGGCGCGTAAGCCCCTCGAACACGAAGGCGCCGTCGTCGATGCTGAAATCGAAGCCCAGCTTGCTGCCCGCGGCCGCGCGGTCGATGTCGTTCTGATCTAGCGGACCGACGCCCGAATTCACCAAAGCCATGGGGGCGAGATGGGCATAGGCCGCCTCGTCATCCTCGAACCCGCGCCAGCCGGCGCCGAAGCGAACCCGCACGGTAACCCGGCCCGGTTCGTTGTCACCGCTGTACAGCAGTGCGCGAACGCCGTTGTCGAATACCAGTCGCTCGATATCGAGGACTCCCAGCGGCTCGCGCACGCTGGGCAGGGTCGGCTCGCCAATGGGCGGCAGGTCGGCGAAGTCGATGGCCTCGGCATCGTCGCGGGCGGAGGCGCTGGCGACGGCGGGTCGCTCCAGCGCGGCGCGCAATTGCGCCACGTCGGCATCGCCCGGTTCCGGCGTCAGCATCAATGCACGCACCACTTCGCCGTCGAACAGTTCCTGCGTCGCTTCCAGCACCTGTTCGGGCGTGAAGCGCTCGCTTATGGAGCGGAACACCTCGAGAAAAGTCTCGGGGCTGGCCACGGCCTCGCGAATGTCTACCGCCTGCACGATCTGGTCCGCCAGCTGCGATCCGGCCTGGATGCGCGACTGTTCAACCATGTCGACGAAGGCGACGTCGAACAGCGACACGGCCTGGTCGATCTCCGCCTGGCTGGGCGGTGCGGCCACGGCATCGGCGATCACGCCGCGCACGTCGGCCAGCGCCGCTTCCCAGTTGTCGCCCAGCGGCGTGACATTGACGAGGGTGCCGTCGACGGACCGGCTGACCTTGTCGCGCCCCACCGAGGCGACGAGATAGCTGCCGCCGGCGCGGGCGCGGGTTTCGAGGCGTCGATTGACGATGGCCGCAGCCACCTGCTTCAGCAGGTTGCGCCGGTTGTATTCGAGATTGTCGACCACCTGCACCCATTCGCGCATCACGGCGTAGGTGAGTGCGCGGGTCTGGCCGGGTTCGACGATCACGTTCACCTCGCCCACCGGGTTGTCCTGATCGGCCCCCCGCGGGGCGACGGGATCACCGAAATCGGGTGCCGGCACCGGCTCTCCGGGCACCTGCCAATCGGCGAAGTGCTTTTCCACCATCGCGGCGAGCACTTGCTCGTCGGCATCGCCTACCAGCACCACGACGGCGTTCTCGGGGCGATACCAACGCTGGTGAAACGCCTGCACCGCCTCTGCCGTGGCGCCTTCCAGCGTTTCCACGGTGCCGATCGGGCTGCGCTCCGCCAGGCGCTGGCCGGCGAACAGCGTGGCGGTCGTCGCCTCCTGCACGCGGCGTGCCGGCCCTGCCCGCTCGCGCCGTTCCGAAAGCACGATGGGCACGTCGGTCGCCACGTTCTCGGCAGAGAGCGTGGGCTGTGTCACCATGCCGGTGAACAGGCGGATGCTTTCGTCCATGCTGGCGCGCGTGGCCCCCGGCAGGTCAAGCTTGTAGACCGTCTGCGTCGGGCTGGTGGTGGCATTGGTATCGTTGCCCAGGGCAGCGCCAAGGCGCTGGAAGTGCGGGATCGCCTCGCCCGGCCCGAAATAGACCGATTCGCGGAAGATCATGTGCTCCAGCAGGTGGGCAAAGCCGCGCTCCTGGTCACGCTCGTGGAGCGAGCCTGCATCGATGGCGACGCGCAGGCTCATCTGGCAGGGCGGAACGCCGTTCTGCCGCACCGCATAGCGCAGGCCGTTGGGCAGTTCGCCGAACAGCCACTGTTCGTCGATGGGAATGTCGGTCCCGCGATAGATCCATGGGTCGTCCGGCTGCGCATACTCGGGCGCATCGGCCTGGGTAGCGGGAATGGTGCAGGTCAGCGGCGACTGCGCCAGTGCCGGGACCGGAACGAGAAGGACGAGCGGAAGGAGAGCGCGAGCGGTGCGCGAAAGGAATGTCATGGTGCCCCATTAGGCCAGCGAGCGATGAAGCAAGGGTGAATAGGGGCGAAGAAAGCCTTGCGCCACCCGCGTCTGCCAGCCTTGCCCCGGCCATCCGGCGACCCTACATCGCATGACATGTTCATCGAAACCGAAACCACGCCCAATCCTTCCACGCTGAAGTTCCTGCCGGGACGCACGGTGATGCCGCAGGGCACCCGCGACTTCGCTTCTCCGGAAGAGGCCGAGGCAAGCCCCCTGGCACAGGCCCTGTTCGATACCGGCGAGGTGACCGGCGTGTTCTTCGGCACTGATTTCGTATCGGTAACCGCCGCCCCCGGCGTTGCCTGGGGTGACCTGAAGCCGCAGGTCGTGGCCGTGCTGCTGGACCATTTCGTGTCGGAAGCCCCGCTGTTCACCGGCGGTGATGCGAGCGGCTTCTCCGTGCCGCCCGAGGAGGACGAGAGCGACCTTGGCGACGACGAGGGCACAGAGGACATCGTGGCCCAGATCAAGGAACTGATCGAAACCCGCGTGCGCCCCGCCGTGGCGAACGATGGCGGCGATATCCGCTATCGCGGCTTCCGTTCCGGCGTGGTCTATCTGCAGATGCAGGGCGCGTGCTCCGGCTGCCCCAGTTCCACCGCCACGCTGAAGCACGGTATCGAGGGGCTGCTGAAGCACTACGTGCCCGAAGTCAGCGAAGTGCGCGCCGCCTGATACAGGCAAACCAGAACCAATCGGGCCTGCCTGCGTTGGCAGGGTGAACCCCCAATTCTGGAGACACTCCCCGCATGACCGATACCCTGTCCGATGCCGATCTCGACCTGATCTTTCGCGAAGCGCGCAGCTTCAACGGCTGGCACGACCGCGAAGTGACCGACGAGCAGATCCACGCCATCTACGAACTTGCGAAGATGGGGCCGACGTCCGCCAACCAGCAGCCCGGCCGTTTCGTGTGGTGCAAGTCGAAGGAATCGAAAGAGCGGCTGGCGAACTGTGCCAGCGAGGGCAACCAGAAGAAAATCCTGACGGCCCCGGTCTGCGTCATCATCGGTTACGATCTCGATTTCCACGAGCAGCTGCCCTGGCTGTTTCCCCACACCGACGCCAAGAGCTGGTTCGAGGGTGACGAGGACAAGCGCCGCGAAAGCGCATTCCGCAACTCCGTGCTGCAGGGCGCCTACCTGATGCTGGCTGCCCGTTCGCTGGGCCTCGATTGCGGCCCCATGTCGGGTTTCGATCAGGACGCGACCACGAAGGAATTCTTCGCCGACCAGCCGCGCTATCGCGCCGACTGGCTTTGCTCGATCGGCTACGGCGATCGCAGCACGATCTTCGACCGCAGCCCGCGCCCCGATTTCGACCGTTTCAACAGATTGATCTGACCGCCCAACCGCCCTAACCGGACGGCGTGAGGGTACTGGCAATAGATTGCGCGACCGAGGCCTGTTCGGCGGCGCTGTTCGACGACGCACGGCTGGTGGACGGGCGCTGCGAGATCATCGGGCGCGGCCATGCCGAACGACTCGTGCCGATGATCGCCGAATTGCCTGACAAGGGACGCGCCGATCGCATCGTCGTTTCGCTTGGACCCGGCAGCTTTACCGGCGTGCGCATCGGCCTTGCCGCCGCGCGGGCGCTGAGGCTGGCCTGGGGGGCCGAAGTTCTGGGCTATCCCACGCTTCATCTCGTCCGCGCCCGCGCGTGCGAGGCTGGACCGCGTGCGGTGACGGTGTGCATGAACGGCGGCCACGGCGAATATTTCGTCCAGAACTTCTCCGCTGACGAAGGGGCGGAGGACGAAGTTCGGTCCCTTACGCCGGAACAGGCCGTGCAGGCCGCGCGTCACCGGGTGATCGCCGGCAATCGCGCGACCGAACTCGCGGCCCTGCTCGGCGACGAGCGCGAGGCGCTGGACCTGCTGCCCGACGCACGGCACGCCAACCTGCTGCAGGACCGGCAGCTTGGTGCGAATCTCACGCCCATCTACGGTCGCGGACCGGATGCGAAATTGCCGGAAGCGCGCAAGTGACCGATGCCCTCGATGCCATCATGGCGGTCATGGATGCCGCGTTCGACCATCGCTACGGCGAGGCGTGGACGCGGCGGCAGGTCGCCGACTCGCTGACCCTGCGCAATGTCTACTTCACCCTGATCGACCCCGACGGGACGCGCGATGTCGATCCCGACCGCGCGACCGGTTTCGCCCTCACCCGGCAAGTGCTGGATGAAGAGGAAATCCTGCTGATCGCCGTCATACCCGCCGTACGCGGAACTGGCGTGGGCCGAGAACTGCTGAACGAAGTAATAGAGCGGGCAAAGGATCGCTCGGTTAACCGTATTTTTCTCGAGATGCGGGACGGCAACCCGGCCGAACACCTCTATCGTCGATTCGGTTTTGAAAAAATCGGTCGCCGAGCGGGTTATTACAGGGGCGCTATTGGCGGAGCGATTGACGCGATTACTTTCGCGAAAGAAATTTAGTTAATTCGCCAAAAACGGAGAAATAATTGTGCGCGCCATTATCGTCTGAAAATTTATTGCGCAATTCACCGAATGAAGTCTTGTGATCGCACGTGAATTGCGTAAATCCCGCCGTTCCACGCTCACAAGAGCGGGTAAAAAGCAGGTCGCAATTCAGAGGAACGAATGGACAATACACAAAACGGCGTCGACGAGATGCTGATCACCCTTACCGCAGACATCGTGACTGCCCACGTTGCCAACAACAGTGTCGAGGGCGACACGCTGCCCTCGCTGATCGAGAATGTCTATGGCGCGCTGGCCGGTCTCGGCGCGGAGCAGAGCGAAGAGAATCGTCCGGAGCCCGCCGTATCGGTGCGCGCCTCCGTGAAGAACGATCATCTGGTCTGCCTGGAAGACGGCAAGAAGATGAAGATGCTCAAGCGTCACCTGATGACCGACCACGGCATGACGCCCGAGGAGTATCGCGAACGCTGGAACCTGCCGGCGGATTACCCGATGGTCGCCCCCGACTATGCCGAGAAGCGTCGTGAACTGGCGAAGAAGATCGGCCTTGGCCGCAAGCCTGGCCAGAAGCGCGGTCGCAAGAAGGCCACGGCCGATTAAGCCAGCCTCCCCGCAAGCGGTCTGACGGCCATGCTTGAGTGAAACGCCCCGTGCTACTATGGCAACGGGGCGTTTTCATTCATTTGCGGGACTTGCCTTGCACCAACAGATCGATCTCGAAGCCCTATGTGCAGAGCGTGGCCTGCGCATTACCGAGCAGCGGCGCGTGATCGCCAAGGTCCTGTCGGAAAGCACCGACCACCCGGACGTGGAAAAGGTTCACGAACGCGCCAGCGCGGTCGATCCCAAGATTTCCATCGCCACGGTCTACCGCACCGTGCGCCTGTTCGAGGAAGCGGGCATTCTCGATCGCCACGATTTCGGCGATGGCCGTGCGCGCTACGAAGCCGCGCCGGAGGCCCATCACGACCACCTGATCGACGTGGAAAGCGGCAAGGTCGTTGAATTCGTCGACCCCGAGCTCGAGGCCCTGCAGAAGCAGATTGCCGAGAAACTGGGTTATCGCCTGGTCGATCACCGGATGGAACTCTACGGCGTTCGCATAGACCGCGAAGAAAAGAGCTGAGGCTCGCATTGGAGCAGGCGGCGGCTCCCGAACAAAGGCGCATCCATCCGGCCGCCTACCTGCTGATATGTTTCCGCCTCGCGCTGATGCTGATGCTGCTGCTGGTTTGCGTCCCCCTGCACTATCTGTGGCGACTGCTGGGCCTGGACCGGATGTGGCCGCGCGTATTCCTGTCCGGCATCGGAGCCATTGCAGGCCTTTCCCTCCGGCGGCACGGAAAGCGGGTGCCTGGTGCCCTGCTGCTGTCCAACCATGTCAGCTGGCTCGACATTCCCGCCCTGTCGCACGCGGCCAACTCCGCCTTCATCGCGCACGACGGCCTGGCGCAGTTCGGTTTTCTCAAGTGGCTGTGCGACATGAACGAGACCGTGTTCGTCGCCCGCCACAAGCGCTCCGATATCGGCAACCAGACCGAAGCGATAAAGGAAGCGCTGAACCACGGCGGCACGCTGACCCTGTTTCCCGAAGGCACCACTAGCGACGGGACCGGCATCATCGCGTTCAAGTCCAGCCTGCTGGGCGCGCTGGAGCCTCTTCCCGAGGGGGTCGTGGTCCAGCCCGTCGCGCTGGTCTATCAAGACGTTCCGGAAATCAGCTGGGTGGGAGAGGAGCCTGGCCTCGACAACTTCCGGCGCATCCTTGGCCGGGTCCGCCCGGTCCGGCTCGACGTGCATTTCCTGCCGCCTGTCGCGGGCGACGACCTCGCCAGCCGCAAGACGATCACTTCAGCCGCGCACGACGCGATCGGCGCGGCGATCGGATAGTCTCCGCCACGCATCCAGCCCCACCTCGCTGACAATTGAACCCGCCCGCCCTTTCCCGTAAGAGCGCGCGCATCATGAAACCGACCGACACCCCCCGGACCTACAGGGTCAAGAGCTTCGGCTGCCAGATGAACGTCTACGACGGCGAGCGCATGGCCGAGTTGCTGGAGGCCAAGGGCATCACGCCGGCGCCCGATGGCGAGGCGGCGGACCTCGTGGTGCTCAACACCTGCCACATCCGCGAAAAGGCGACCGAGAAGGTCTATTCCGACATCGGGCGACTGGTGAAATCCGGTGCGGAAACTGGCAAGGAGCCGATGATCGCGGTGGCGGGATGCGTGGCCCAGGCCGAGGGCGAGGAGATCATGAAGCGCGCACCGGCAGTGGGCATGGTGGTCGGCCCTCAGGCCTATCATCGCCTGCCCGACATGCTGGACCGTGCGGTAAGGGGCGAGCGCTCCACCGATACCGACATGCCGGAAGATGCGAAGTTCGCGGCCCTGCCCAGGCGCCGCCGGGTCGCGCCCACGGCGTTCCTGACGGTGCAGGAAGGCTGCGACAAGTTCTGCACCTATTGCGTGGTGCCTTACACCCGCGGCGCGGAAATCTCGCGCCCCTTTGCAGACCTGGTGGACGAAGCCGCCCGGCTGGTGGACGCCGGTGCGCGCGAGATCACCCTGCTGGGCCAGAACGTCAACGCGTGGAGCGGCGAAGATGATCGCGGCCATGCCGTCGGCCTCGACGGGCTCGTGCGGGAACTGGCGAAGCTGCCGAACCTGCATCGCATCCGCTACACCACCAGCCATCCGGCAGACATGACCGAGGGGCTGATCGCCGCGCACGGCGAAGTCGACAAGCTGATGCCCTACCTCCACCTGCCGGTGCAGAGCGGATCGGACAGGGTGCTGAAGGCCATGAACCGCAGCCACACGGCGGAAAGCTACCTCAAGCTGCTCGACCGTTTCCGCGAGGCGCGCCCCGACATTGCCCTGTCGGGCGACTTCATCGTCGGCTTCCCCGGCGAGACGGATGCCGAATTCGAGGAAACGCTGCAGCTGGTGGATGCCGTGGGCTACGCCCAGGCTTTCAGCTTCAAGTATTCGCCGCGTCCCGGCACGCCTGCCGCCGCGATGGATGGCCAGGTCGCGAAAGAGGTCATGGACGAGCGTTTGCAGCGCCTCCAGGCCGCCCTCAACCGCGACCAGCTGGCCTTCAACCAGGCAAGCGTCGGCAAGACCTGTGACGTGCTGGTGGAGCGCAAGGGCAAGCTGCCGGGCCAGTGGCTCGGCAAGTCGCCGTGGCTGCAATCCGTCTTTTTCGAGAGCCCGGATGTCGTAATCGGCGACATGGTGCGCGCCGAACTGGCCGAAGCGGGGCCAAATTCGCTGGCGGGTCGCCTGCGCGAAACCGTCTCGGCCTAGTTCTCGCCGAAGTATTCGCGGGCCACGGCAGCCGCCAGCCGCGTCGATGGCGCATTCGGACGCAGCTCGTAGAGCGCGGTGAGATAGGCGCGGTCAAACCGCGTGAGCCCTTCGGCACCGCCTTCCTCCGGAAACAGCGAGGCGATGCTCTCCGGAGCATCGGGCCGTGCTGCTTCGTGAGGCAACAGGTTCGGTGCCAGCAGCCGCAGCGTGGCATAATCGGACAGGCGATCGATCTCCATCCCTTCCACGATGTCGGAATCGAACAGCACGGCAGCGCTTACCACGCCGCGGCTGGAGGAAAGCTCCGCGCGGCTGGGCCATTTAATGTCGTTGATGCGGGCGACCACGTTGAGACCCGTCGTAGAACCGACCATTCCGGGCACCGTCTGGGAATAGCCGATCCTGCGGCCGCCGGTGTTGCGATCTTCCTGATTGTGCCAGACGACGATATCGTCTCCGCGCGCCACCGCCGCTTCCACTTTCACCCGCTCGTCCTGCGTCATCATCTCCGGGTGGTCTTCCTTGATACGCTGATACAGCGCGGGAATATCCGAGTGAACCAGCACCTGCGCGTTCACCCGGCAGCCTTCGTCTTGAACGGCAAGCCCGATCTCCTGGGCGTTGGCGCGAATGCGATTGGCGACATATTCGTTGCCGGCCCGGTTCAGTCCGCTCACCGCCAGGCAAAGCGCGTCGAAATAGCGCGTAGCCGGCGTGTCGAGGCCGACTTCGGCGGTCATGCGACTGGCCAGGGTCCGCACGTCCCGCTCTTCCTGCGTTTCGCCTTCGACGACGATCTCGCCTCCGGACACGACATCGTCCTGCGCCACCGTTGGCGCAGCGATACAGGCCATAAAAGCAAGCAGCGCCAAGCGCCGGGATTTGCCGACAATTTTCATGCAACAAAGTTCCTTCAAACCCGGATCGACCGTGACAGAATGAAGACTTTCCACCGACGTCTTTCTATCAATAGCTTGTCATCATCGACAAGCGCCATCATCTTGAAGTCAGCAAGAACCGGAAGGAATCGCCCAGACCCACATGGCCCGCAAACCGCACCGTGATGCCGGCAACCATGCCGCCACGATCGCCCACCCCGAAGAGCGACGCGATGCTTCACGGCGCGCCCGGGTAGAGGTTTCATTCGATGACCAGGCCGTTTTGGGCGCCCTGTTCGGCGAGTTCGACGCGAACCTTGTGCAGGTAGAGAACAGGCTTGGCGTTTTCATCGCGGCACGCGGCGACACCATTTCCATCGAGGGGCGAGAGGACGACGTGGCCCGTGCCCGCGACGTGCTGGTGAAGCTCCACGAAAAGCTGCTGACCGGTCAGGAGATGGATGCAGGCGCGATCGACGCACTGATCTCCATGTCGGACGAGCCGACCCTGGAAGGGATCATCACCGGCGACGCCAAGATGCCGCCGATCATGATCCGCACCCGCAAGAAGACGATCAGCCCGCGCAGCGCCACGCAGGGCGACTACATGCGTCAGCTGGCCAGCCGCGACCTGATCTTCGCACTGGGGCCCGCGGGTACCGGCAAGACCTACCTTGCCGTGGCGCAGGCCGTCAGCCAACTCATTACGGGCAGCGTTCAGCGCCTGATCCTCTCGCGCCCCGCCGTGGAAGCGGGCGAGCGGCTGGGCTTCCTGCCCGGCGACATGAAGGAAAAGGTCGATCCCTACCTGCGCCCGCTTTACGACGCGCTTTACGACACGATGCCGCCCGAACAGGTGGATCGCCGCATCGCCAGCGGCGAGATCGAGATCGCGCCTATCGCTTTCATGCGCGGACGCACGCTGTCCGATGCCTTCGTCATCCTGGACGAGGCGCAGAACACCACGCGCGAGCAGATGAAGATGTTTCTCACCCGCTTCGGCCAAAACAGCCGGATGGTGGTGTGCGGCGACCCGCGCCAGGTGGATATTCCCGGCGGCGACCAGATGAGCGGCCTGATCGACGCCGTTAACCGCGTCGAAGGGCTGGAAGGCATCGGCGTCACGCGCTTTACCTCCGCCGACGTGGTGCGCCACCCCATTGTTGGCCGCATCGTGGAGGCATACGAAGGCCCGGCCGAAGGACGCGGCCACGCCGATTGATCTCCATCGGTGAGATTGGAGGATCGTCGCGGCTTTTAGGGGAGCGCATTTGGCCTGGCGACACTATCGTGAACAGGGGCGTCGCTGGCCATTCTACTGGTTTGGCATAAATGCCGCGCTCTATTGCGTGACGCAGCTTGTTCTGGCCTTCGTTTTGCTCGACGAAGAGCAATGGTTTGTCGTTCTTTCGATAAGCCTTACTAGCCTCGCAGCGCTTTATGCGCGGCGCACCTGCGACTCGAACGTGAGCAAGGTCTGGCGGATTTCCCTGGGATCGGTGGTTCTGCTGTGGTGGGGCTACACCCTCTTGCTGGTTTATTGGCCCGACGGCGACACAACTGTCTGCTTTGATCGGATTCGACAGACGACCTTCAGAGGACCGCTCATAAATGCGGGGCCGGACCCTTCCTGTGCAGGCATTTCTTTGAGTGGAAACTGATAATTGATGCTTCTTGAAATCGACATCGAAGACTGGCCGGAAGGTGAATGGGAGGCCCTGGCAGAGCGCGTTGCGGAGGCGGGCGGCAAGGTCGCGCCCGAACTGGCGAATCCGCGCCTCGTCACCAGCCTGCTGTTCACCAGCGACGCGCGGATTCACGAACTCAACCGTGAATGGCGCCAACGCGACAAGCCCACGAATGTCCTCAGCTTTCCCATGCTGGAGCGGACCGATCTCGTGCATCTCGACCCCGACGAAGGACCGCCCGAGATGCTGGGCGACATTGCCCTCGCCTACGAAACCTGCGCAAGGGAAGCGGAGGCAAAGGGGGCCGCTCTGGAGGACCACGCGGCCCACCTGATCCTGCACGGCCTGCTTCATCTGGCTGGCCACGATCACGAGGTTTCGGACGAAGATGCCGATAAAATGGAGGCTCTGGAGGTGAAGGCGCTTGCACTCTTGGGTATCGACGACCCATATAACGCGTCCACTTCCTGAACGGAGAAAGCAACAGGGCGATGCCCGAAACCGAAAAACCGGAAGATTCCCAATCAGGGGAATCGGAGAGTAGTAGCGGCGGCGGATTGTGGAATGCGATCCGCGGCCTGTTCGAGGACCAGGGCGACACCAGCCTGCGCGCGCAGCTGGAAGAAGCCATCGACGAGCACGAGGATGGCACGGCCAGCGGCCGCGAGGAGCTGTCGAAGGGGGATCTTTCCTCCGTCGAGCTCACCATGCTGCGAAACCTGCTGCATTTCAGCGAGCACGATGCCGACGACGTGGCGATCCCGCGCAAGGAAATCATCGCGGTGGAAGCCAGCGCTCCGTGGGAAGAGATGGTCGGCCTGTTCGCAGAGCACGGCATCAGCCGCATGCCGGTGTTCCGCGATCAGCTCGACGATGTCATCGGCATGATGCACCTGAAGGACGTGTTTGCCTATCTCGCGGGCGGCAAGGAGCCCCCGCCGGACTGGACCGTGCTGATGCGCCAGCCGCTCTACGTGCCGCAGGCGCGCGGCGCGCTGGACGTGCTGGCCGACATGCGCCAGCGCCGCGTCCATCTGGCTATCGTGGTGGACGAGTTTTCCGGCACCGACGGCATCATCACCATCGAGGACCTCGTCGAGGAAATCGTCGGCGAGATCGAGGACGAGCACGACGAAGCGCCGATCGAACAGGTCGTCGCCATCGACGACGGCGTGTGGGACGCCGATGCCAGTGTGGAACTGGACGACGTGGCGAAAGTCGTGGGCGACCCCCAACTTGCAGAGGTCGAGGAATCGGTCGACACGCTGGGCGGCCTGGCCTTCGTCCTTGCCCAGGAAGTACCGCAGCCCGGCACCGTGCTGCTGCACCCCAGCGGCTGGCGCATCGAAGTGACCGCGGGCGACGAGACGCACGTCACGCGCCTGCGCCTCCACAGCCCCGTCCTCGCGGAAGAAGCAGCCGCCGGGTAGGCCAAGCCCTTCGCGTTGCGGCATTTCTTGTGCAGCGCGGCAAAAACTTGTCAGACGTTGTCAATTTGGCCTCGACAGAGGCTGTTTTAGAACAGACATTGGGACCATGCGCCGCCTTCCGCCCCTGCGCGCTCTCGAAGCGTTCATCCGCGTGGTGCGGCTCGGTTCCGCGCGCTCTGCCGCGAACGAACTTGGCCTGAGCCCGTCGGCGCTGTCCCGCCGGATCAGCAACCTGGAAAGCTTTACCGGGCGCAAGCTGTTCTCGCGCTCGGGCCAGACGATGAAGCTGACCGACGAGGGGCGCAATTTCTACGATGCCGTGGCGCCGCACCTGGAATCGCTCGCTGCCGCGGTCGAGGCGCAGAGCGAGAACGTGCAACTGCTGCGCCTGCGGCTGGGCGTGATGCCGCTTTTCGGCACGCAGCGCCTGTTCCCGCGGCTGAACGAACTGCGCGCCGCCCACCCTCGCCTGCATCTCGATATCGACACCGGCCCGCACCTGATAGACCGCGTGGGCGACACGCTGGATGCGGCGATCGGCCTGATGACGAGGCCGGCCCCGTCGCTGTATTCGGTGCAGCTGGACCAGAACACGGTGCACGCCATAGCCAGCAAGGACCTAGCCACCGAACTGGGCCCCGATCCCGACATGGAACGGCTGGAGAGGCAGACGTTCCTGCTGCACACCGACATGCCGGCGAGTTTCGATGCCTGGAAGGCCGCGCTGGGCCTGGAACGCCTGCAACCTGCCGCGGTGGACCATTACGATTCGGGGCAGCTGATCCTGGAGGCGGCGGCGCAGGGCATCGGCATCGCCATGATGCACGACGATCATCTGGCGCGGAACAACGATCCGCGCCTCGCCCGGATCTACGACGTGAAAGTCGAAAGCCCCTATTCCTACTGGTTCATCTGCCGCCCGGCGGACCTGGAGGCACGCCCGGTGCGGATCTTCCACGACTGGCTGGTGAAAGCAGGGCTCTGACCCTCTAGCATCGCACAGCGAAATCGGGCATCCTCGGGCAAAGTCAATAAGAGGGGACTGCCTGATGAAATACGCAAAAATGCTTCTTGCCGCCGCGCCGGTCATGCTCGGCGCCGTTTCGCTGGCCACGCCGGCCGCTGCGCAGATGCGGGCGATGAACGATCCGGTCACGCCGCATCCCGATCCCGAGAGCCTGTTCGTCGCCGACGATCCGGAGGAACACCGCAACGCGCAGGCGGCGCTGCACATCATGCGCGAACTGCTGCAATGCAATCAGTGGGACAGGGCGGGCGAATGGCTGACCGACCGCTATATCCAGCACAACCCGATGGCGGCATCCGGCCTCGACGGTGTGATCTACTACTTCACCGAAGTGGCGCAGGTGGAGCGTGTCGACAACTGCGGCGAACTGACCAGCCCGATCGTCGAGGTTGTCGCCGAGGATGACATGGTCGTCGTGCTGATCCAGCGCGAAGTGCCCTATGCCGACAATCCCGACGAAACCTACACGACGACCTGGTTCGATGCCTGGCGCTTCGTCGACGGCAAGGCCGATGTTCACTGGGATCCGGCTACCCTGCCCACCGCCCCGCGGCAAGCCGCCGCGCCGGCGGACGAAGCGGCCGATCGGGTGGCTATCGAGGATCTGATGTGGCGCTACGTGCGCGCTGCGGACACACTCGATGCCAATGCCTACGCGGCAGTCTTCACCGAAGACGGATCGTTCAACAACGTGCAGGGACGCGATGCCCTGCGGGACATGATCTCCGGAATGGCCGAGGGCCAGGCAGAACGCCGTGCGAGCGGCGACCTGACCGGTAACATGTATCACGTGATGGCCAATCAGACGATCGAGTTCGTGTCGCCCGATCATGCGCGCGTGCACTATTACTGGCAGACCATGTTTGCGGGCAACGACCTTGCCAATCCCCCGCGCATCGCAGCGGGCGGCCGGGGTGTTGACGACGTCGTTCGGGTTGGCGACGAGTGGCTGATCCAGAGCCGGAACGTCGTGCCGACCGATGGCTGACACGAAAAAGGGGCGCTGAAACCAGCGCCCCTTTCCAATTCGGGTTCAACCGTGGATCAGGCCACGGTGGCCTTCACGATCTTGCCGGGATTGGCGGGCGGTTCGCCGGTGGGCAGCGCGTCGACGTGTTCCATGCCGCTCTCCACTTCGCCCCAGACGGTGTACTGGTTGTCCAGGAACCGGGCATCGTCGAACACGATGAAGAACTGCGAGTTGGCGCTGTTCGGATCCTGCGTACGGGCCATCGAGCACACGCCGCGGATATGCGGGACGTTGCTGAATTCCTGCTTCAGGTTGGGCTTGTCCGATCCGCTCATGCCGGTGCCGGTGGGATCGCCACCCTGCGCCATGAAGCCCGGAATCACGCGATGGAACACCACGCCGTCGTAGAAGCCTTCCTTCGCGAGTTCGGTGATGCGGGCAACGTGATTGGGGGCCACGTCGTCGCGCAGCTTGATGACGACATCGCCACCCTTGCCGTCTCCGCAATCGAGGGTGAAGGTCAGTTTCTCGTCGGCCATATTCGATCTCCTTGAAAAGTTGGGTGCGGCCTAGAGGATCGCGCGGGCAAAGTCACGGCCACCCGCAAGCACCGCCTTGCTTTTGCTGCCACAGTGCATAGACGCTTGCCTTCATGGCCGACACCGATCTCGACGAACGCGACGCCGATACCTCCGCTTCTGCCGAGCGGGTGCAGGGCGAGGGCCAGCAGTTCGACGAGGAGAACCGGCTGAAGCCGGAATTCGTGCGCCAGGTGCGCGATGCGCTGTACGACGAGATCGAGGACAGCGTCTACGACCTGGTGGAGCCGCTCCACCCCGCCGACATCGCCGACCTGTTCGAGCTTCTCGAACGGCGCGAGCGCAACGATCTCGCTGCCGCCATCACCGACCTGATGAGCAGCGACGTGGTGGCCGAGCTCAACGACTACGTGCGCGAGGACATGGTGGAGGCGCTGCCGCCCGAGGCGGTGGCCGAGATCGTCGGCCAGCTGGACACCGACGATGCCGTCCAGCTGATCGAGGATCTCGACGAGTTCGACCAGCGCGCCATTCTGGCGGAAGTGGAGGCGGCGGACCGCGCCGTCATCGAGACCGCGCTCGCCTATCCCGACGAGACCGCCGGCCGCCTGATGCAGCGCGAGCTGATCGCGGTGCCCGATTCGATGACGGTGGGCGACCTCATCGACTATCTGCGCAGCGAGGAAGGGCTCACGACCGAGTTCTGGGAAGTCTTCGTCGTCGATCACCGGTTCCACCCGGTCGGCACCATCCAGCTATCCTGGATCCTGCGCACGCCCCGCACCGTGCGACTGACCGACGTGATGAAGCGCGACCAGACGCTGATCCCGGTCGACATGGACCAGGAAGAAGTCGCCCTGCGCTTCCAGAAATACGCGCTCATCTCCGCCGCCGTGGTGGACGAGAACGGGCGGCTGGTGGGCCAGCTGACCGTTGACGACATCGTCCACATCATTTCCGAGGAAGCGGGCGAGGACACGCTGCTGCTGTCCGGTGCGGGCGAAGGCGACATCAACGAGCCCTTGCGCGATGCCTATTCCAGCCGTGTGCGCTGGCTGGTCGCCAACCTCGGCACCGCCGTGGTCGCATCCGCCATCATCGCCTACTTCGGAGCGGCAATCGAGGAACTCGTGGCGTTGGCCGTGCTGATGCCGATCGTCGCCAGCATCGGCGGCAATGCCGGCACGCAGACAATGGCCGTGACCGTGCGCGCCATCGCCATGAACCAGCTGACCAAGTCCAACACCGGGCGCATCCTGCTCCGCGAGTTGAAGGTGGCCCTGATGAACGGGGCGACCATTGCCGTGCTGATCGGCATCGCGACCGCCCTTATCTTCACGCCGCCGCTGGGGGCGGTGATCGCCGCTGCCATGATCATCAACATCATCGTCTCGGGCATGGCGGGCGTGCTGGTGCCCGTTGCCTTCGAGCGGCTGGACCAAGACCCTGCGGTTGCCTCGAGCGTGTTCGTGACCATGATCACCGATTCGATGGGCTTCCTCGCCTTCCTGGGCCTTGCCGTGGCGTCTGGCCTGGCGGGCTAGGCCGGTTACGCGAGCCCCGCCCTCTCCAGCCTGTCGCGTGCGTCGGCGATGAACCTGCGAACGGTTTCGGCGATTTCCTGCGTCGCCGCGCGGTAGGTGGCAGGATCGTCTTCGATCTGCGAGGGCTGCCAGGCGAGGGTGTAGCTCATCAGGCGGATCCGCAGCGTTTCCGCCCGGGTGCGCAGCTGCGTATGCAGCGCGCCATGATTCCGAAGCTCTCCGTCAACCGCCAGCAGAAAGCTGCGAAACTCGACTGCGAAGCGTCGGCGCAGGAAAAGGATTTCGGCGGCATCGGGCGACTTCTCGTCGAGGGTGGCATCCACCAGCAAGTCGTAAGCGCGTTCGAGCCGATCCAGTGATTCGTGCACCAACACCGGCAATGCTCCCATCGGGCCGAGAAACCGTAGTATCGGGTTGGTCGTCGGCGCGAACAAGAAGAAATCAATGTAAATTTAACGATGTGGAGCAGGAAAACATCAATTATTGGCAAATTTGTGCAATTTGCTGAATAATACAAAGTTAACCATTCGTTTCGGTCAGGAGCATTGGCGATAGCCCGTCCCACTCGATACGAAGCCGCGATCGGCAACGGTTCGCCGCACACGGCGCTCCGGTGGCCTGCCTTATCCGTATTCTCGTTAACTACGTTCATCCCCGTGAAAGGCGGGCCCGAACAGGCGGGCCTGCAAGAGGGGCATGCATGTTCTGTGGATGCCGCAATATCCATCCACTGAATTGAATGAATTTGAACCGGCTGACCTATCAGGAATGCCTGCAGAGTGATGTGTGAGTTGCAGGTGCGCCATGACAGTCGAAGTATGTTGAAGGAGTAAGTATCATGAAGACCATTTCCGGACGTCCGGCAGCCATTGCCGCGATCGCCATGCTCGCCGTTCCCGCGGCGGGCCTTTCGGCACAGGAGCTGGAGCCTACCCAGGTGCGCGCCGAAACCGAGGCCGACATCAACGTCTACGGCACCCTGCCGACCGACCTTTCCGGCCTGGCCGCCGGTCCCGATGTCGAAGGCTTCATTTCCGCGCGTAGCGGACGCGAGATGCAGGTGACCAGCGAAGACGGCACCCGCACCACCGTGCTGGTGGCCGATTCCACCGATATCAAGGCGCGTGGCGGCTTCCTGGGCCTCGGCCGCGAGGAACTGGGCGTGAACGCGCTGCTGAACGGTCTGCCCGTTTCGGTGGAAACCGTGCAGTGGGAAGGCGGCCTTGTGGCCAGCCAGGTGCGTTTCAGCGACAGCGACCTTGAAACCGCCACGATGATCCGCACCGGCACCGACCAGCAGTTTGCCGAGCACGGCGCTGCGATCGAAGAGAATGCGGCTGCCGCCGAGGCGCTGCGTGGCCGCGTGGCGAACATCGACCAGTACAACGTGCTGGACGTGTCGAACGTCTATTTCGACACCGGCAAGTGGGATCTTTCGCCCGCCGCCCGTCGCGATCTGTGCAACACCGCGCAGGAAGCCAACGCCACCGACAACGCCCTGCTGCTGGTCGTCGGCTATACCGACGACGTGGGCGATCAGGACTACAACCAGGTGCTGAGCGAACGCCGCGCGGGCCGCGTGGTCAACTACCTGCAGCAGGAGTGCGACTGGGCACCCTGGCGCATGCTGAGCCCCACCGGCATGTCCGAAGCCGACCCCACGGCGGATAACTCCACCCCGGCCGGCCGCGCGCAGAATCGCCGCGTCTCGGTGAACATCCTCGTCAGCAAGGCTGTCGAAGGCATGTAATCTGGAACACCTGGAACACAGTCCAGGTGGCAAATAACGCAAGGCGCGCGATCCCGGCTTAACCGTCGGTTTCGCGCGCCTTTTTCGTTGTCCTTGCATGGCGACGCGGCATGTGCGCGTCGCCCGCCTGTAGGAAACTCGGCAGTGCCGGGCTGCTACCGGATCGCCACCGGGTTCACGATGGCCTGCACGCTGCCCTGCAACCGCGCCGCGCCCAGCACGAACATGAATTCGTGCACCCCGTCGGCGGCCAGTTCGCGGGTGTCGACGGTTTCGAGGATGTAGATGCCGTTCTCCGCGATCAGCATGGCGTGAACGGGCAGCACGGTGCCATCCTCGGGCGGTGCGTTGGTCTCCAGCCCGGCCGTATCGCTGCCCACCGCGACGACGCCCTGCTCCACCAGCCAGGCCGCCCCGTCGGCATTGATGCCCGGCGCCTGCGATATGAAGGTTTCCGCATCGTCCATCCTGGAAAGCCAGCCGGTGTGGAACAGCACCACGTCGCCCGCGCGTATTTCCACGCCCTGTGCGGCGGCCGCTGCCTGCACTTCCACCGCATCGAACTGGGCGAGCGGCTCCAGCACGTCCACGCCGCGATGGGCCGCCATGTCGATCAGCACGCCGCGCGTGGCAATGGCGGGAATGTTCTCCGCGCCGTAGCGCACCAGTCCATCCTCGCGCATGATGTCCTCTGCAGGCACGCCGCGATAATGCACCCCGTCGATGCCGATGTGGCCCAGCCCGTCGATCTGGGTGCCGATACCCAGGTGCGAATGCACCCGGTCGTCATGGCCGGTGACCTTGTTGGGGCCGTTCACGCCGAGGTCGACGATCTGCATCTCGTAGGTCCGGTCGCCCCAGACGGGCGTATCGGGGCCGCTGACCACGCCAAGGCGGTAGACCTTGCCCTGCGTCACCAGGCCGGCCGCATCGCGCACCATGGCGGTGGTAAGCCCCGTAAGCGCCCCCGCATCGGGATCGCTGTAAAGCTGCTCGGCATCGGCCACCGCCTCCGCCTCGCCATCCTGGGCCTCTGCAGCGCACCCGGCCAGGGCGAAAGCTGCCGCAGCAGCCACCAGTCTATGCATTCGTAATCCTCCCCGCGTCCTTGCGGCGCAGACTGCGACGGCGCGGCGCGCGTGGCAAGCCCCAAACCCCGGCGATACTTGAGCGCGCCGTCACGATACCTATCTCTGGCATCATGCCGCTGAACCTGACCAAGATCGCTTTCGGCGCGAAGAGCTTTGCCGATATCGAGCAGTGGTATGCCAACCGCGCCAGTTTCAAGGTGAACACCCGCTATCGCCCCACCCGCTGGGAAGAGACGATCGGCGGCTCGCTGTTCTGGATCCACGAGCACAACATCGTGGCCCGGTCGACGATCACCGGATACGAGCAGCAGGATAACGGCCGCTGGTGGATCGTGATCGAACCCCGGCTGGTGCGCGTGATGCCGCGCCCGAAGCGTGCGCACCAGGGCTGGCGCTACCTGAAGGGCGAACCGCCGCGCGACCTCAAGGATGGAGAAGAGGTCGGTGATCTCATTCCGGGACGCCTGGCAGGCAAGCTGCAACGGCTCGGCCTGATCTGATACCCAGCCTGCCGCAAGCAGCCATTCCCTTACTTGTGCGGCCCCTGGCCCGCCATTATCGAAATGTCCGGAACCGCAATTCCCTCAAGTGGTTATGCCCTTATGTCGCACAATCAGCCCACCCCGCTCGACAAGAATCTGATGGCCCGCCTGCGTGCCGCTTGCCGCCCGTCCGGGTCCGGCAATGCGATCGGCATGGGCGACGATGAAAGCGGCGAATACGTGCTCGAAACGCGCCATGGCGTGCGCAAGGGCGCCACGCTGGGCAGCTCGATCAACTATCATCCGCGAAACGCCTGATCTCGGAACATCGCCCCCTCCTTTCCCGTTGATCGGGAAAGGAGAAACAATATGCCCGAACGTCAGAGCCGCCACCCCGACAACGAACTGATCGACAAGATGCAGGATGGCGCCACGCCTTCGCACGGAAGCCGCTCGGGAGGCGAAGTGAACACCCGTGTCGGCACGCGGGACGAGATCAACCGCGCCAGCGATCCGGACAATCGCGAGCCCGAAATCGGCAGCGATAACCCGTCGGATGACGCGAAGAAGGGTCCGAAGACCCGTGCCGCCATTCAGGAAGAGCGCAACAAGTCCTAGGCTGCGGCTTCCATATTGGCGATCTGTAGCAGCGCGCGGGCGAAGTTTTCCGGCTCCTGCGCGCCCTGCAGGCCATATTTGTGATTGACGACGAAGGTCGGGACGGCGGCAATTCCGCCTTCCCGGCCTCGTTCTTCTTCGGCGCGCACGGCGATTTCCAGCGCCTCGTCGTCCAGCGCGCGGCGGGCGGCATCGCCGTCCAGCCCGGCATTCTCGCACAGCTCAACCAGCACATCGCGATCGGCCATGTTGCGCCGCTGCTGGAAATGCGCGGCGAACATCGCCTCCTTCAGACGGGTCTGTTCCGCGGGACCGTATTCGGCCAGTGCCCAGCGCAGCAGCTTGTGACAATCGAAGGTGTTCCACATCATCGGGGGCGGCGCTTCGCCTTCGCCCCGCCAGTCGATGGGAAATCCGACACGCTCGGCCGCGCCCGCCAGTTCGGCGCGCATGGCCTCCACCTCTTCCTCGCTGCGGTTGTAGGTTTCCGCGAGGTGCTCGGACTGGAGCCGGCCTTCGGCGGGCATGTCGGGATTGAGTTCGAACGGCATCCAACGGATCGTGACCTCGACATCGTCCGAGACAAGCCGCGCGCCCTCGATGAAACTGCGGTAGCCGACGAGGCACCAGGGGCACATCACGTCGGACCAGATATCGACGACCATGGGTGTGCTCATGCGGTTTTCTCCAGCCAGTGTTGCAGCAGGTAATGCGCGATGGCCGTGGGCGGCGGCGGGATGAAGCTGGCCGCGTCCTTTCCGTTCGTCATCGCGTCCTCGACTTCGGCGCGGGTAAACCAGCGAGCGTCCTCGATCTCGGTCTCGTCGATCGTCAGTTCGCGGCGGTCGGCATAACCATGGCAGCCGATCATCAACTGCGAGGGGAACGGCCACGGCTGGCTGGCGATGTAGGATACGCCGCCCACCTTCACGCCGACTTCCTCCCACGTCTCGCGCGTCACCGCCTCTTCCACGCTCTCGCCCGGTTCGATGAACCCGGCCAGAGCGGAATAGCTGCGCTCGGGCCAGCCGCGTCCCCGGCCCACCAGAAGGTCACCATCGTGCTCCACCAGCATGATTGCGACCGGGTCCACGCGCGGGAAATGCTGCGCCTCGCACGATGGGCAATCGCGTTGCCAGCCGCCTTTGGCCAGCCGCGTGCGTTCCCCGCAGCGGGCGCAGAAGCGGTGCCGGGCATGCCAGTCCGCCACGCTGCGCGCGCCGCCGAACAGGGCCAGTTCCGTGCTGTCCAGCCGCATCAGCGCCATCATCGTCTCGCGCAGGGATACCGCCTGGCGCATGTCGCCCTCGGGCGGAACGGCCACGAACAGCGGCGCACCCTCGCTCAGGCCCAGGTAGACCAGTTCGGCATCCGTGCCGACCTTCGACAGATCGGTGAACGCCAGCGCACCGGCATTGTCGAACACCGGCATCACGCCATCGAGCGCCAGCAGCCGCGCATCGGACCGGGCGCGCATGGCGGCGAGCTTCGCGGGATCAGCGCGGGTATGATCGTCGCGGTCGAGATCGTGTCCGGTAAAGGCCAGTCCTTCCATCATCAGGCGGGCAGCATCTGCATCGCATCGCGCGCCACGACCTGCGGGAAATCGGACTGCACGTCATAGGCGTCAGCCGGCATGTACTGCGTCATCAGGTTGTGCCGCAGGCCGTGTTTCATGTTCACCAGACCTGCCGTGCCCGCAGCGCCGAACCAGCCGAACAGGCCTTCCGTATCGCCGGTGCCCACCAGGCCGCCCGCGCCGAAGCCGAACTGGCGTCCGTTGGAATCGAAGCCCCCGCCCTGCACCAGCGTATCGGGAAAGAGGTTGGACGTGGCCATTTCCACCGCCGCCTCGCTGGCAACGCGCCTGCCCTCGATCTCTCCCCTTCCTGCCAGCATCTGCAGGAAGCGATCGTAGTCGCGCCCGCTGGAAACGAGGCCCGCCCCGCCGAATGGGAACGCAGGCTCGTCGAGGAACACGGAACTGCGCGGCATGTCGACCGGGATCGGCAGGCCGCCCATCAGGAAATAGTTGGCCGTGAGGCGGTTCACATCGTCCCGGTCCACGCGGAAGCCGGTGGATGTCATTCCGCACGGCTCGAAGATGCGCGATTGCAGGAACCGGGCGAAGTCCTGCCCGGTCACCACCTCGATCACGTGGCCCAGCAGGTCGAGACTGACCGAATAGCTCCAGCGCGTGCCCGGCTGGTAAACCAGCGGCAGCTGCGAAAGACCCTCGGCGAATTCGGCGAGGCTGGATGCAGGCCTGCCCCCGAAGATCTCCTGCGCGATGGCCATGCGGCTGACCTGGCCCGGCACGATGCCGCGCTGGCGATAGGCCTGGTTGATCGGGCCTTGCTGGATGATCGAATAGCCCAGCCCCGCCGTGTGGGTCAGCAGGTGGCGGATGGTAATCGGACGCACCGCGGGTTCAAGGTTGTCGCGGGTGATCGGGCCGTCATAGCGCTTCTGCACCTGCATGTTGGCAAAACCGGGCACGATGTCGGCCAGCGGCTGGTCCAGCGACAGCAGGCCGTCGTCGATGCACATCACCGTGGCGAGGCCGGTGATCGGCTTGGTCATCGAATAGATGCGGAACAGCGAGTCCGGCCCCGCCGCGCCATCGCCCGCGAAGGTGCGGGTGCCTGCCGAGATGATGTCGGGCTCCTGCTGGCCGAAACCCATCGTGGCGACCATGCAGGAGACGATTTCGCGATCGACATAGCCGTTCACGAACCTCGCGACGCTGGGCCAGCGCGCCGCCGCGGATTGCTGCGCAAAGGCCGTGGAGGCGAATGGCAGGGCGGCGAGTGCAGCGCCCGCGCCCATCACGGCAGATCCGCGCAGCACGGCGCGGCGGGTGAGGAAGGCAGCGGCGGGATTGTGAAGCATCGGTTGGCAACCTCTCGCAGGATATGGCGGACGAATGGCTTACTCAGGCCGTATGGCTGCGGCAACTGTGCAGAAACACGAGCGCAAATTGCCATGACTTGAACGGAGCCGCTGTATTATCTATGTAGAACACATGCTCAACATCGCCTCTATTCTCATCGGCCTGCTTTCGCTGCTGATCGTCATTCCCGCCCAGATCCCCCTGCTGGGGTGGGCCAACTGGATTGCCCTGCCCTTCGTGGCCGTGGGCATCGTGATCGGCCAGCTGTCGAGCAGCAACGGCGGACGCAACTTCTGCCTCATCGTGCTGCTGATCGCGGCGGTGCGCCTTATGCTGGGCGGCGGGGTACTCTAGTCCCGATCCGCCAGTACCAGCCGCGCGGCCTTGGCAAACAGCGTCGGCAGGCCGGCGTCATCGATGGTGTCGACTGGCCACCATTCGCCCTCCCCCTGGGGTGAGGCGGCATTGCCCGCGTGGATCGCGACGCCAAGTTCCAGGTCGAAATGGGTGAAGCCGTGGCGCACGACGCCCGCCGCCCTCCACGCCCCCGCCACCGGCGCATCGCCTTCTCCATCGCCGCGTGCCGACCAGCCATCGTCGGGCAAGGCGCGCATGCCGCCGAGCATGCCCTTGCCGGGACGTTTCACCAGCCACACGCGATTGTCGCGCTCTATCCAGAACGCCGTGCCGGTGCGGCTGGGCTTGGCCTTTTTCGCAGCCTTCACCGGCAGTTCCAGCGGATCGCCTTCACTGCGCGCGCGGCAATCGGCCGATAGCGGGCAAAGCAGGCAGCGCGCGTCACGCGCGGTGCAGATCGTCGCGCCGAGGTCCATCATCGCCTGCGCGAAATCGCCCGCGCGCTCGTTCGGCGTGATCGCATCCGCCGCCTCGCGGATCTGCGGACGAGAACCCGGCAACGGCTCGCGGATCGCGAACAGGCGCGAGACGACCCTCTCCACGTTGGCATCGACCACCACGGCGCGCTGCCCGAAGGCGATGGCCGCCACCGCGGCCGCCGTGTAGGCGCCCAGCCCCGGCAGCTTCCGCAGTTCCGCCTCGCTTTCGGGAAAGCCGCCGCGCGCCGCCACTTCGCCGGCGCATTTCACCAGGTTGCGGGCGCGCGAGTAGTAGCCCAGCCCTGCCCAGGCGGCCATCACGTCTTCCTCGGAAGCCTCGGCCAGAGCCTCGACCGTGGGCCAGGTCTGGGTGAACTTGGCAAAGTAGGGAGCAACGGCGGCGACCGTAGTCTGTTGCAGCATGACCTCGGACAGCCACACCCGGTAAGGGTCCGGCGCAGGGGCGCCCGGCGGGCTGCGCCACGGCAGGTCGCGCGAATGGTTGTCGTACCAGTCGAGAAGCTTGGCTGAAACGGTGGCGGTCACGCCGCGCCTATGGCATGAGTGCGCCTTCCATGGAACGCGACACACCACCGAAAACGGGGAAGAGTGCGAAAGGCACTGGCGGCAAGCCGAAAGGCAAGCCTGCAAAGCCCTATCAGCGCCCGCGCGGCGGCCCCGCCAGGCCGGTGGCCGACCTTGTGCCGCAGATCGGGCGCGCGGCCTTCCGCCGGTTCGGTTTCGTGCAATCGAGCGTGGTGACGCGCTGGCCGGAAATCGTCGGCGAACACCACGCCAAGGTCTGCTCGCCCGAAAGCATCCGCTTTCCGCCGGGAGAGAAGACCGAAGGCATCCTGCAACTCGTCGTGCTGCCCGCCCATGCCCCGCTGATCCAGCACGTGATCCCGGAGATCATGGAGCGGGTGAACCGCTTTTTCGGCTATCGCGCCGTGGCCAAGGTGAAGATGCGGCAAGGCGCGGTTAAGCCGCCGCCTGCTGAAGAAAGGCGCAGCGCACCGCCCTCGCTGAAGCCCATTCCCATGGAACTGGGCGACAGTTTGCGCGATATCGGCGACCCCGAATTGCGCGCGGTGCTGGAATCACTGGCGCGTTCGGTCGCGCGGAAGGAAGAGGACGAAGGTCAATGAAGCGATGGGTAATCGCCGGGCTTCTGGCAGCGGCCATGCCGCTGGCGGTGGCCGGGGCGCAGGACTGGAACATGACCTACGAGACGACGGAGCGCGGCCACCGCGTGGGCAATCCCGAGGCGGATGTCTCGCTGATCCAGTTCGTCAGCTACACCTGCCCGCACTGCGCCTCTTTCGAGGTGCAATCGGAGGCCGCCCTGCGCCTGCACTATATCCACCAGGGCCTGGCGACCGTCGAAGTGCGATCCGTGATCCGCAATCCAGTCGACCTGGCAGCGTCCCTTGTCGCCGAATGTGGCGATCCGGAGGACTATTTCGGCAACCACCGCGCGCTGATGATGAGCCACCCGCGCTGGATGGAAAAGGCCCGTTCCGCCACCGAGGGGCAGATGCGGCGCTGGTCTGCCGGTTCGGTCGCAAGCCGCATGCGCGCGATCGGCGACGATCTGGATTTCCACGAACTGATGGAGCCGCGCGGCCTCTCCCGCGTCCAGGTCGATCAGTGCCTCGCCGACGAAGCCAAGGCCCTGTCCATCGCCGAAGCGGCCGAGGCGGACAATGCCGAGTTCGATATTCCCGGCACGCCCAGCTTCGCCGTGAACGGCACGCTGGTTCCCGGCGTGCACACCTGGAGCGCGCTTAAACAGGTGCTGGACGACCCTTCCTCGCTGGAAACGGGCGGCTAATAGGGGAAAAGCCTGTGCAAAAGGGCCGATTCGGACGGGTCGGCGCTTTCCAAACACCAACCTTACGGTTCTAAACTGCCGGTTCGCTGCAGTTTTGGCCGAGCAGATCATGACGGGGTATTTTTGACATGACCATTTCGCGCCGTATCGCATTCGCCACCCTCGCCGCGCCACTGGCGCTCGCGCTGTCCGCTTGCGGGGGTGACGCTGAAGGCGAACTGACTGCCAGCGAACCGCTGGATCCCGTTCCCGCGCCCGCGGGCCAGGAATGGACCGACGTCGTCGAAGTGACTGAGGACGACGGTTATCTGCTGGGCAACCCCGATGCGCCGCTCAAGCTGATCGAATACGCCTCGCTTACCTGCGGGGCCTGCGCCAACTTCGCCCAGACCGGGGCCGATCCGCTGGTGGAAGACTATGTTTCCACCGGCATGGTCTCCTACGAACTGCGCAACCAGGTGCACAACGCCTTCGACCTCACGCTGGCCGCCCTCGCGCGCTGTTCCGCGCCCGAAAGCTTCCACCCGCTGGCGGACCAGGTGTGGACCAATTTCGAAGAGGTCATGGGCCGCATGCAGGGCGCGCAGTCCCAGCTCGCCAACGTCGGCCAGCTGCCCGAGGACGAGCGTTTCGTCGCGATTGCCGAAGCCGCGGGTTTCCTCGATTTCTTCGCTGCCCGCGGGGTCAGCCGCGACCAGGCCCGTGCCTGCCTTTCCGATAACGAGGCGGTAATGGCCATCGGCACCCGCTCCGACGAGCAATCCCAGGAACTGGGCGTCAACTCCACCCCCACCTTCATCCTCAACGACCGCGTTCTCGACGAGCGCAGCTGGGAGGATCTGGAAGCCGTGCTGCAGAATGCAGGCGCGCGACCGGCCGAAGGCTGAGGCAGGCGGCGGGCGCTCATGGAGTTTCGCAAGCTTAGACTTAGCGGCTTCAAAAGCTTCGTAGAACCCGCCGAACTGCGCATCGACCCCGGCCTGACGGGTGTCGTGGGCCCCAACGGCTGCGGCAAGTCCAACGTGCTGGAAGCGATCCGCTGGGTCATGGGCGAAAACTCGCCCAAGTCCATGCGATCGGGCGGCATGGAAGACGTGATCTTCGCAGGCACGGCCACCCGCCCGCCGCGCGATTTCGCCGAGGTTGTGCTCCACGCGGTGGACGACGACGGCGAGCCGCTGGACGTGACGCGGCGCATAGAACGCGGCGCCGGCAGCGCCTACCGCATGAACGGCAACGACGTGCGGGCGAAGGACGTCTCGCTGATGTTCGCCGATGCCGCCACCGGCGCCCATTCGCCGGCGCTCGTCAGCCAGGGCAAGATCGCGCAGGTCATCGCCGCCAAGCCCACCGAACGGCGCATGATGCTGGAAGAGGCGGCTGGCATCGCCGGCCTGCACGTGCGTCGCCGGGATGCCGAGAGCAAGCTGCGCTCCACGGAGAAGAACCTGGAACGGCTCGAGGATCTGATGGCGGGCCTCGATTCGCAGATCGGATCGCTGCGGCGGCAGGCGAAGCAGGCGGAACGGTACAAGAAGCTGTCCGACGAAATCCGGGTGGCCGAGGCGCGGCTGCTGTTCGCCCGCTGGCGCGATGCGGCTGCGGCGGCGCAGTCGGCCCGCGACCAAGCCAAGAGCGCCGAGGCCAGGGTCGCGGAGGCGCAGGAGGCCGCGAAGGAGGCGCAGAAGGCACAGGCGCAGCTTGCCGAATCCCTGCACGAACTGCGCGATGAACTGGCCGACCGGCGCGACGATGCCAGCGCCCACGGTCACCGCATGGCCGCCCTTGCAAGCCAGCTGGAAGCGGCCGAGCAGCGTCTGGCCGACCTCGACCGGCAAAAGGCGCGCCTCGAAGAGGACAAGATCGACGCCGACCGCATGACGCGCGATGCGGCAACGGCCCTGAAGGACCTCGAATCCGCTCTCGACAGAGGAGCCAAGGCGCTCGTGGCGGACGAGGCGAAGCGCCCCGAATTCGCCAATGCTGTGGAGAAGGCCGAGAGCGAGGGGCGCAAGGCCGAACTGGCGCTGGCCAGGGCCACGGCGGACCATGCCGGTGTCGAGGCCGAGTGGCGCGTGGCCGAAGCGGAGATTTCGCAGGCGCAGTCGCGGCTCGACCGTCTGGAAGCGGAAGCCCGGCGACTGGAAGACCAGCGCGCCGCCTTGCTGGGCGAAAGCGACCCGGAGGACGATGTCGCCGCCGCGCAGAAGTCTGCCGAAAAGGCCGCCGAGCGGGTTGGCGAACTTCGCCAGTCGCTGGAACAGGCCCGCTCCCGGAAAAACGATCTCGCCGCCGCGCGTGACGAGGCCGCCTCGCAGCTATCCACCGCGCGTGCCGAACTGGCGGGCGTGGAGCGCGAATGGCAGGCGCTTAAGCGCGACCGCGAGGCGCGCGAGCGGCAGAAGAAGGGCAGCCACGGCCTGCCTGCCGCGCTCGATCGCGTGTCGGCCGAGCCGGGCTACGAACGCGCCCTCGCCGCCGCGCTGGGCCGCGATGCGCGCGCGCCGCTGGGCACGCCGGAAGGCAAGGCGGAAGGCCGGTTCTGGACCGGATCGAGCGCCCCCTCCCCCGTGGCCGACAGCCTGGCCGCGCACGTGCGCGAGTGCCCGGCTGAACTGGCCGCACGCCTGGCGCTGGTGCATGTCGTCGAGGCCGACGACGCGCGCGATCTCAACCCCGGCGAGTGGCTGGTGACCAAGGACGGGTTCCTGCGCCGGTGGGACGGTTTCGTCGCCCGCGGCGAAGGCGCGGCCGAAGCGGCCCGGCTGGAGGCGGACAATCGCTTTGCCGCATTGGAAGATCAGCTTCCGGCGCTGCGCGAGGCGGTGGAGAAGGCTTCTGCCACCCAGGAGTCCGCGCAGGCGGAACTGGCGGACCTGCAACGCGATCTCGTGGCGCAGGAACGTGCGCTGGGCGAGGCGTCCGAGCAGGAACGCCAGGCCCTGCGCGCGCTCGACCAGGCCGAGGCCCGTCGCGAGCGTCTGGCCGCCCGGCGCGAGGAACTGGCGAACAGCGGCAAGGATCTGGACGAACAGCGCAAGACGGCGGTGGCCGAGCTGGAAGCAGCCAAGGCCAGGAAAGCGGAACTTCCCGACCCGGCAACAGGTCGGGCCGCACTGGAAGCGGCGCGGGCGAAGAACGAGGCCGCGCGCGAATCCGCGCAGGTCGCCGCTGCCTCGCTGGCTTCGCACGACCAGGCTCTGGCCGTGGCGCGCGAGCGCGTGGCCACGCAGCGCAAGGACATGTCCGCATGGCAGGCGCGTGCCGGCGAAGCCGCGCAGCGCCTGGCGGGCATGGAGGCCCGGTTCGAGGAAATCGCCGAGGAACGCGCGGTGATCGCCGCAAAGCCTGCCGGGCTGATGAAGGAAATCGAGGGCGGCGAAGCGGTGCGCGCGCGCCTGACCGAGGAACTGGCGAAGGCCGAGGAAGCCGTGCGCACGGCCGAGGAACAGGCCCGTGCCGCCGATGCGCGCCTGTCGGACCTCAACGAAACCCTCTCCGCCGCGCGCGAGAATCGCGCCACGCTGGCCACCCGTGCCGAGAACGAGGAATCCCGCCGCGAGGAAATGGCGCGCGTTTCCGGCGAGCGCTTCCAGTCGCCGCCGCCGCTGCTGCCGGGGAAGTTCGAGTTCGACGAGGACGCGGTGAAGCAATCCTCCGCCGAGAGCGAGGAGATGGACCGGCTGGTCGCCAGCCGCGAGCGGATCGGTCCTGTGAACCTGGTCGCCGCCGAGGAACTGGAGCGGATCGAAGCCGAGCACGGCGCGAGCGCGCAGGAGCAGGCCGAGCTTACCGAAGCGGTGGCCCGCCTTCGCGGCTCCATCGGCAACCTCAACCGCGAGGGACGCGAACGGCTTCGCAAGGCATTCGAGGAAGTGGACGGCCACTTCCGCAAGCTGTTCGACCGGTTGTTCGAAGGCGGGCAGGCGCACCTGGCGCTGGTGGACAGCGACGATCCGCTGGAAGCGGGCCTCGAAATCTACGCCCAGCCGCCGGGCAAGCGGCTGCAATCGTTGAGCCTGCTGTCAGGCGGCGAACAGGCGCTGACGGCGACCGCGCTGATCTTCGCGCTGTTCCTGACGAACCCCGCCCCGATCTGCGTGCTGGACGAAGTCGACGCTCCGCTGGACGATGCCAACATCGAACGCTTCTGCGACCTGCTGGATGCGATGAACCGCGATACCAAGACCCGCTACCTCATCGTCACCCACAACGCCGTCACCATGAGCCGCATGCACCGGCTGTTCGGCGTGACGATGGTGGAACGCGGCGTCTCGCGCCTGGTCAGCGTCGACCTGGGCCAGGCGGAGGCTATGGCGGCGGAATAGCCTCTGAAAAGAAAAATGGCAGCGACCCCGAGGGGCCGCTGCCATCATGATCCAGCCTAGAGCAGGACAGGCCACATGGAATCCAGTCGCACGATGTTTGCGATGGCGAGCGGCGCTGCAAAGAACCAGGCAGCAAATGCGGCTTCAAAGAACTTGTCGGTCATAACTCAATACTCCTCGTCTCTTGTGATGAGGCGTTTATGACTTGCCGCCGTTGAAGTGATCGGGGTGCTGGCGCGTGGTATTTGCGCCGGAAGCGTGGTATTTGCGTGGTAGAGGCCTGGAATTGGTCGGCGGGGACCAACCATGACGACTATCGAGATCGGAGAAGACATCTCGGTGCGGCGCGGCGGCGACGTGGTCGAAATGCCGAAGTCGCGCAAGACGCGGGCCCTCTTCGCCTACCTCATCTTTCACGACGGCATGACTTCTCGCGAGCGCCTTTGCGAGATGTTCTGGGATCAGGCGGCCGACCCGCGGGGCGGCGTGCGATGGGCGCTGGCGAAGATCCGCAAGGCCCTAGGTCCGCAGGACGAATGGCTGCAGGCCCGGCGCGACGGGATAGGAATGACCGTCCCCTCAGCAGCCCTCATCATAGACAGGAAGGTGGGGGAGCGACTGCTGGCCCTGACCACGTCCGGCGATCATGACGATTACGCGCTCTGGCTCACCGCCCTGCGCGAGCGTCTGCTCGATCAGGCGGAAAAGGAGGCCGCGCACGATCCCGATGATGCGCCCGTGAAGCAGGTCATTCGATATACCCGCGCGATGGACGGAACGCGCATCGCCTATGCCTCGATGGGAGAAGGGCCGCCAGTCCTCAAGGCCGCCAACTGGCTGAGCCATCTCGAGGCCGAACTGGATGTGCCGGTTTGGTCGGGCCTTTATCGGCGGCTGGCCCAGAACTATCAGCTCCACCGCTATGACGAGCGCGGTAACGGCCTGAGCGACTGGGATGCCGATATAGATTTCGAAGCCTTCGTGAGCGATCTGGAATGCGTGGCCGATGCCATCGGCCTCGAACGCTTTCCCCTGATCGGCATCAGCCAGGGGGGCGCAGTGTCGATAGAATACGCCGCGCGCCATCCCGAACGCGTGTCGGCACTGATCCTGATCGGCGCCTATCCGGCGGGATGGCGATTGCATTCCGATCCCGAAGTCCGGCGGCGCAAGGAGGCGGAGGTGACGCTGGTGCAAACCGGCTGGGGCGAGAACACGCCGGCCTATCGCCAGATCTTCTCACACAGCTTTCTGCCCGAGGCTTCGAGCGAGGACATCGACAAGTTCAACGAGTTCCAGAAGCAGACGACGTCGGCGGAAAACGCGGCGCGCTTCATCGACAGCTTTGGCGATATCGATGTTCGCGACAGGCTGGAGCACCTGCGCGCGCCGACGCTGGTGCTTCACAGCCGCGACGATCAGCGTATCGCCATGAAGGTGGGCGCCGAACTTGCGGCGACCATCAGGGGCGCGCGCTTCGAAACGTTGCCCACGGCCAATCACGTGCCTCTCGCCCATGAACCGGCCTTCGCGAAGATGATGTCTGCAATCGACGATTTTCTCGCAGAGGTCGTCCCGCAGAATTCGGGCTGACCCAGCTCCGTTCCTAGTCGAGAACCGCCCGCGGCCCCGGTCCTTTCAGGCCGAGCTTGTCGTCCTTGTTGTAGAGCTGGCACTTGGTGAGACTGAGGCAGCCGCAGCCGATGCACTGGTCCAGCTGGTTGCGGGTGCGGTTGAGCAAGGTGATCCGCTCGTCGATCTGTTCGCGCATGGCGCGGCTGATCTTGCGCCAGTCCTCCAGCATGGGATTTCTTCCCTCGGGCAGCTGGGCGAGGTGTTCCTCGATCTCCGCCAGCCCCAGCCCCAGCTTCTGCGCGATCAGTACGAAGCTGACGCGGCGGATGTCACTGCGCAGGTATCGGCGCTGGTTTCCCCCGGTTCGAAGCGGGTTCAGCAGGCCCTTTTCCTCGTAGAAACGCAGCGCCGAAACGGCCACGCCCGTACGTTTCGACAACTGCCCGATGGTGATGAAGCTGGCCGTCGGCAAACCCGCTCTCCCGAGAAAAATTTTCCACAAATGCTTGACCTCAACTTAGCTTGAGGTTGCATGACAGTGCAAGCAATGATTCGCGCGGTTGCTTGCATGGGTGCTCCGCAATCGTTGCAGGACAATGATTTGCAAGGAGGATTTTTCATCATGTCTCACGCCCGAATCGAACACGTGAACCTGACCGTCAGCGATCTCGACCGCTCGATCGGCCTGTTCGAGAAGCTTTGCGGATGGCACGTGCGCGCCCGCGACAAGCACACGGTCAGCGGCGAATTCGCCCATGTCGGTGCGGACGACACCTATCTCGCGCTGTGGTCCGATGGAGAGGACCATTCGGGGCAGCAGAAGGGCAAGCCGATGAACCATGTCGGCATCGAGGTGAACGATCTGAAGGCGGCAGAGCGCGTCGTGGTGGCCGCCGGCCTCGAGACGTTCAGCCACGGCCAGTACGACCCCGGCCCGCGCAGCTTCTACTTCTTCGACTGGGACGGCATCGAGTTCGAGGTGGTCAGCTATGAATGAGATCGTCCCCAGGGAACCGCTGTTCCGCTCCCCATCGAAGCCGCGCCGGGAACGACAGGCAAGGCCGTTGCCGGGCCTGCCGCTGTCGCCTCAGAAAGCCTCTTCGTAGACGCGCGAAATGTCTCCGCCCCACTCGCCGTGGTACTTGTCCAGCAGCAGCTGGGCGGGGACTTTCCCGCTTTCCACGATCTCCCTGAGCGGCGCCAGGAAGCCGGTTTCGTTGTCGCCCATGGAGTTCTGCCGCCCGCGCGCCACCAGCCCGTCGTGCGCGATGTCGAGAACGTGGCGGGCAAGATCGCGCAGGGTTCCGCCGCGCGGCAATGGCGCGTTCAGGGCCTGGGCAGGCACGGCGTTGCGCAGGTGTTCGCGCTCTTCCATCGTCCACCCCTTCACGAGGTCCCACGCGGCATCCAGCGCGGCATCGTCGTAAAGCAGGCCAACCCACAGCGCGGGCAACGCGCAGATGCGGTTCCACGGGCCGCCGTCGGCCCCGCGCATCTCGAGGAAGCTCTTCAGGCGCACCTCGGGAAAGGCGGTGGACAGGTGATCCCACCAGTCGCTGGCCGTGGGCAGTTCGCCGGGCAGCGCGGGCAGTTCGCCCTTCAGGAAGTCGCGGAAGCTCTGCCCGGCGGCGTCGATGTAGGTGCCGTCGCGAAAAACGAAATACATCGGCACGTCGAGCATGTAGTCGACGTAGCGTTCGTATCCGAAGTCTTCCTCGAACACGAAAGGCAGCATGCCGGTGCGGTGCGGATCGGTGTCGGACCAGATGTGGCTGCGGTAGGAGAGGAAGCCGTTGGGCTTGCCCTCGGTAAACGGGGAATTGGCGAAAAGCGCGGTCGCCAGCGGTTGCAGGGCCAGCCCGGTGCGGAACTTCTTCACCATGTCGGCTTCGGAACTGTAGTCGAGGTTCACCTGGATGGTGCAGGTGCGCAGCATCATGTCGAGGCCCAGGTTGCCCACCCTCGGCATGTGTCGCATCATGATCTGGTAGCGCTGCTTGGGCATAACCGGCAGGTCTTCACGGGCCTTGTCGGGCCACATGCCCAGGCCAAGGAAGCCGACCCCGCAGGCCTCGCCCACGGTGCGGCACTGATCGAGGTGACGACCGGTTTCGGCGCAGGTCTGGTGCAGCGTTTCCAGCGGCGCACCGGAAAGCTCCAGCTGTCCGGCAGGCTCCAGGCTGATGGTGCCGTCGCTGCCGCTCATGGCAATGGTGTCGACGGTGCCGTCTGGCCCCTTTTCCTGCACCGGTTCCCAGCCAAACCGCTGCATCGACATCAGGATATCGCGGATCCCGCCATCTTCCTTGTAGGATGGGGCGTGATGGTCGTCGGTCTTGAACACCAGTTTCTCGTGCTCGGTGCCGATGCGCCAGTGGTCGCGCGGCTTTTCGCCCGCCTGCATGGGCGCGACCAGCTGGTCGCGGCTTTCGATCGGCGGTTCTAGCGTGTCTGATGCCTTGCGCGTGCTCATATCTGCCAGCCTCTAGCGGATCGGAATCGATTGGCCACCAGCAAATTGACCTAGTCCGTTTCCTCGTCTTCGCCGGAATCCCAATCGCCGGCCAGCCCCATCCACAGCGCGACGGCGGCGATGGCGGCTGTTTCACCGCGCAGGATACGCGGACCGAGCGAGATGGGCCGCGCCTGCGGAAGCGCGCGGATCGCCTCGCGTTCGGCGTCGTCGAAGCCGCCCTCCGGGCCGGTGAGAATGGCGGCGCGATGCGCGCCCTCCCCGCGTTCGGGATACTTGCTGAAGGCAAAGGCGTCGGCGGCGGGTCTGCCGCCCTCCTCATCGGCGAAGAACAGCAGGCGGTCTTCGGGCCAGCCTTTCAGCAGCGCGTCGAGCTTTTGCGGCTCGCCGAGCGACGGAAGGGCCGTGCGCGCGCATTGCTCTGCCGCTTCGGTAACGATGGTGCGGGCACGATCCGGGTTCAGCTTGTCGGCCACGCAGCGGCGCGTGATGACCGGCATGATCGCTGCAACGCCCAATTCGCTCGCCTTCTCCAGCACCATGTCGAAGCGGTCCTTCTTCAGGAGTGCGGGGCAGAGCCAGAAATCGGGCACGTCCTCTCGCGGGCGAAGCTGCTCCTGCACCTTGAGAGAGACCGAACGCTTGCCCGGCTCCTCCACCACCGAAAGCCATTCTCCGGTACGGTCGTCGCAAAGGATCACCGCGTCGCCGGGGGATACCCGCATGACCTTCGCCAGATAGTGGGCCTGCTGGCCTTCCATCGTGCGCGCCTGCCCTGCGGAGAGTTCGCCATCCACGAACAGGCGGGGGGCTGATTTGGGCGGCCAGGCTGGCGTTGCGGGCATGGCTTTCCACTAGAGCCAAGCGCGGCTAACAGGCAAGCCATGGCAGCCGATACGATCACTCCCGACAGCGAGCACCGCTCGCTTGCCGAGCGCCTGCCGCAACCGGCACGCGACTATGCGCTGCTTGCCCGGTTCGACAGGCCGATCGGCTGGTGGCTGCTGTTCTGGCCCTGCGCCTGGGGCACCTGGCTGGCCGGCGCGGGATTGCAGTGGCAGCTGATCGCGTGGTTCCTGCTGGGCAGTATCGCGATGCGCTCCGCAGGCTGCGTCTACAACGACATCGTCGACCGCGACCTGGACAAGAGCGTGGCACGCACCGCCAGCCGACCCATCGCCAGCGGCCGGGTGAGCCGCAAGGCGGCCTGGGTCTGGCTGCTGGCGCTGTGCGCGGTGGGATTGATCGTGCTGCTGCAACTGCGCTGGCAGGCGCAGCTGGTGGCACTGGGCAGCCTAGCGCTGGTGGCGGCCTATCCCTTCATGAAGCGGATTACCTGGTGGCCGCAGGCCTGGCTGGGCCTCGTCTTCACCTGGGGCGCGCTGGTGGGCTGGACGGCGCTGCGCGACGACAACCTGGGCGTGATGCTGGCGCTCTACGCGGGCGCGTTCTTCTGGTGCATGGGATACGACACGATCTATGCCATGCAGGACCGGGAGGACGACGCGCTGGTCGGCATAAAGTCTTCCGCCCTGCGGCTTGGCGGCAAGGTGAAACCGGGCGTGGGCCTGTTCTACGCCGCCGCCGTCGCCTTGTGGGGCCTCGCCTTCTGGCAGCTGCGCAGCGACTGGATCGCGCTGCTGGCGCTGATTCCCGCCGCCCTGCACCTGGGCTGGCAGGTGGTGACGCTGAAGGGGGACGATCCCGCCAATCCGTTGAACCGCTTCCGCTCGAACCGATATGCTGGCGCGCTGGTCGCCGCGGCCTGCTTCGTGGTCGGAAACAGCGGGGGCTAGGCCCTATTCCGCGGGCTGCGGCACCGCGCGTCCCCCACGCGGATTGGCCCTGCGGATCAGCCGGGCCAGGCGCGAGGTAATGACGCCGTTCTCTTCCATCCAGTCGTAGTAATCCCGGTATTTCGGGTCTTCCGCCAGCAGGTGGGCTTCCTCCGTTCGGGCGCGCCAGTAGTAGATGGCGCTGACGACTCCCAGGAACACGGTGTTGCGGATGGCGTCGGTCAGCGAATCCGAGGTGACCAGAAATGGCATGTAGCAGAACCACCAGAAGGCGTTCTTGGACAGGTAGGCCGGGTGGCGGGTGTAGCGATAGGGCCCGTTGGTGATGACGCCGCGATAGGTGAGGTTGGAAAAGCGGATGCCGAAAGCCACCGTCGCCCACGCGTAGATCGCGGTGAGGAACACCAGCCAGGCAGCCCAGACCCACAGCAGCGGGCCGGTATCAGCCAGCCAGTAGGCCCAGTCGGCGGTGTTGTGTTCGTACTGGATCACGCCGCCCTCGCCCATGAAGCCGAAGACGAACGGCGGGTAGCACAGCAGCGCCGCAACCCAGCCCGCCAGGAAGGGGTTGCCGCTGCGGATGTGGGCATCGAGCGGGCGCAGGGTCAGCAGGTATCCCACCGTGCCGATCTGGACGTCGATCACGAACAGCAGTTCGAACAGCAGCACGCCTAGGCGCACGGGATCGCTCAGGATTGCCGAGACATCGGTTTCCACCACGGCGGCGAATCCGGGCGGCAGGATGCCGATCATGAAGGCGCTGAAGAACCCCTTGATGATCCAGGCACGCCAGTGCTTCTTCACCTGCTCACCGTCCCACGCCTCTCGGCCCACCAGCATCGCGCCGAAATGCCAGCAATGGTCCCGGGGGTTCACCATTACCCGATCGAGCCAGATGACGTAGGGCACCGAGAGCACGAAAAGCGGCACGATGGCCCAGCCGATCACGCGCATGGCGAACAGGTAATTGCCGTCCCAGTACCACCGGCACAGCATGTAGAGCGCACCGATGATGAACCAGGTCGCCCACAGTCCGGCCAGCTTGGTGATGGAGATGTCGAGCACTTCGGAAACCGGCCGCCGGCGAGACCAGTCGATTCCGGTCGACGGGTTGCGGTGGACCTTCTCCACCAGCACCGACCATGCAGCCATGGAAAGCCCGGTGAGCACCATGGCCATCAGCGCGGCATTCGGGCCGGACAGGCGACCGCGATCGTTGGGCCAGCCCATGAATTCACAGATGTCCGGCCAGCTGCGCGCGAACAGGATGAACGAAACCAGCGTGACCAGGCCGACCAGGCCCACCCACGGGGAAACATCGCTGGCTGGCAGCCGCGTGCGCTGCTGGAGTGCATCCATCGCACGCGGACTAGCCGCGAACGGTTAAGGGGCGGGTAACGCCTGCCTTTTCAACTCGCGGCGTCCCGCTACGGGACATTCTCGACGAGCCGTCCGGCGGTCAGCGCCAGGCGTGGATAGTGCCGCCGTTGTCGAGGATATACAGCGTGTTGTTCGCCACCACGGGGGGCAGCGAAACGCCGTCGTCCAGCTCGGTGAAATCGGCCACCTCGCCGGTCGTCACGTCGAGGCTCTTTACCGCTCCACGGCTGCTTGCGACCCACAGGCGTCCGCTTGCCAGCACCGGCCCGGTCCAGAAGATCGGTCCCTCGCGGTCTTCGGCATCGCGCCAGCGATCGAGCTGGGTCAGCCAGCGGATGCGGCCGCTGGTGCGCTGGATGGCCAGCAGCTGTGCCTCGTCGGTCAGGGTGAACACCCATTCGCCCACCACGGTGGGGGTGGAAATGCCTGCCAGCGTCAGTTCCCAGATGCGCTGCCCGGTCAGCAATTCGTAGGCAGCCATGCGCCCACCCTGGCCGAGGGCATAGACGCGCCCCTGGTCGATGATCGGATCGGCGTCGACGTCGGTCAAGGTGCCGACCTGCGTGCTGATGGAAGTGCGCGCCAGAGCGTCGGACCACAGTTCGCGGCCGTTCTCGTAGCGGTAGGCGACCAGTTCGCCGGACGAGAAACCGGCAACAACCGTGCCCTGCCCCGCGGCCGGAGCAGCCACGCCGAACACGCCCGACTGGCCGGAAGCCGCCGCGCGCTGCCAGACGATCTCGCCGTCTTCAACGCTCAGCGCGAAGACCTGGTTGTCCTGCGTCATCACGAACACTTCGTTGAAGGCCACCGTCGGCGCGCCGCGCAGCGGACCGGCAGGCTTCACGCGCCAGATCTCGTTGCCGGTCTGGGCGTCCAGCGCCACCACGTCGCCCACGCCGTTGGTCGCATAGACGCGACCATCGTGGTAGGCAGCGCCGCCGCCGAAGGTCGCATCCTCCAGGTCGCCCGAAACGCGGATCTGGTGGCGCCAGCGGCGCGCGCCGGTCTGTGCGTCGAAGGCGTGAATCACCGCGGCGGTGTCGACAGCGTAGAGCATGCCGCCGCCAACCACCGGCGCGGCGGCGAGGCGGCGCGTCTTGGTGGTGCCGGCAATGTCGGCTGTCCACGCGCGGGAGGGATTGTTGGACAGGGTCACGTGCCCGGCAACCTTGGCAGCGTTGCCGCCCGTCTGCGGCCACGCGCTGTTGGTCGTGGCCGGGGGAACGACAACCGTGACATTGGCGAGTTCGGGATCGGCGGAGATGTCGGTCGCGATGCGCGAGAGAATGGGCACCCGATTGCCCACGGTGGGGGTATCTTCCTCGTCGTCTCCACCACCGAACAGTCCGCCGGCGCACCCGGTAAGGGCCAGAGCCAGTACTGGGGCCATCAACGGTGCGGCAAATCGTGTCGCCTTGCGGCGCAGGTTCGTCATCGTGTTCATACTCGCTTCTATTCGACCAGCTCGACAGAGCCCGCTTCCGGATCCTGGCCCGTGATTTCGGCCAGGGTGGCGTCCACATCCTCTATGGCGTCGAAGCCCAGGAGGCCTGCCAGCTGTCGGGCGCGGCCACGGATCGAATTGGGAACTTCTTCATTGGAGGCGAGGTCCATCAACAGGGCCCCTGCTTCCTCGGTCCGGTTCATGTCCAGGTAGGCGTGGGCCACCAGCTCTCCGGCACTGCCGTAATAGGGATTGTCCGGCACGGCGAGCGGACCGACGGCGTCGATCACTTCCTGCGGCTCCATCTGGTCGAAGCGGGCGGTCACGCTGCGGATGGTGGCCACGTCGCGCAGTTCGGAGGGCAGGTCTTCATTGGCGGCGACCTGCTGGTAAAGCTCGGCGGCAGCAGCGGCATCGCCACTTTCCACCGCGATGCCGGCGCGCAGCAGCGTGGCCATGGCGGCGGCACCGCCCTCGCCGCCGGCCAGCGCGGCCAGTTCTTCATCCGCGATATCGGTATTGCCGGCCTCGAGTTCGTCGATCGCCTGCACCAGCGCTTCGGACTGGCCTTCAAGGTCGCCCTCGCTGCTGTCCTGCCAGAACAGGAAGCCACCGAAGGCCGCCATCGCGACCACGAAGGCTATGCCCAGTGGCCATCCGTATTTCTTTGCGAAATCGCCGACTTCATCCTGGCGGACGGCCTCGTCCACCTCGCGCATGAGCATTTCCTGCTCCGCGTCGGCACGCTCCCGCGTCTTGGATTTCGCCGGGACATTGGAATTGGTCGGTTGTTTGGCCACTTTTTGTCGTTCGTGCTGGAATGGATATCAAGCCGCGCTCTTTAACGGATGACGCAGGCTTTTCAATCGAAGAGGGGAGAGTGTCCCCGCCCGCGTGAACCGCCCATTAAGGCCGATTTCGGACAAGTCACTGGCCGCGCGGGTATTTCTGCATCAGGCCCCAGTAAAGCGCCCGGTAGCGTTCGATCATGCGGCGTTCGTCGAATTCCTCGCGCGCCTTCTCGCGGTTGGCCTGGCCCATGCGCTTGCGCGTCACCGGATCGTCCGCCAGCCGGGCGAGCGTCTTGGTCAGGGCCTTCTCGTCGCCGGGATCGACCAGCGCCGGGCCGTTGTCGCTGGCAACCATCGAACCGATATCGCCCACGCGCGGCGCGACGATGGGAAGGCCGGCGGCCATCGCCTCCACCACGGAGATGGGAAACTGCTCCGACTGGCTGGAGAGCGCGAACATGTCGAACAGGCCGATCAGCTTGGCGGGTTCGGCCACGAAGCCGGGCAGGTGGACGCGGTCCTCCACGCCCCAGCGCTCGGCCTCGGCCAGCAACACCTCGCGCTCCGGCCCCTCGCCCGCGATGACCAGCTGCCATTCCTGGGGCATCCGGTCCATCGCGCGCACCAGCACGTCGAGCTGCTTCACCTGCCGCAGCCCGGCCAGGGTACCCAGCCAGAATTCGTCCTTGTGCTTGACCAGGTTGGGCAGGATGTCGCGTTTGGGCGGCGCGGCGAAGGCGCGCGTATCGATTCCGTTGGGAATGCGCCGCACGCGGGTACGCGGCTGGCTCCAGACATTGAGCGCGATGTCTTCCAGCTTGGCGGACGGCACCACCAGCGCCGCCGTGCGCCCCAGCGCGATCTTGCGATACCAGTTGCGCCGCCGCTTGAGCCGTTTCGCCTCGTCTTCGTTGAAACCGTCCTCGTGATGCACCAGCGGCGGCAGCTTGAAGGCATCGGCGAAGACGGTGTGCGCCATCACCGCGTCGATCGCGCCCCAGTTGTAGGTGCAGATCAGGTCATAGCCCGCCATGGCCTTTGCCAGCGCCGACAGCCGCCCCGGAGTCGGCTTGCCCTGCAGGGGCGGGAATTTCGGCCATGAAACCTTGGCCTTCTTGCCAATCAGCCGCGCCGCGCCGCGCTTTTCCAGGTCGCCCGAGACGATGGCATGGTCCACCTCCTTGCCCCACTCGTTGATCAGGCGGACGTTGCGCAGTTCCTTCCCCCCTGTATCGAAGGTGGAGTGCAGGTGCAGGATCTTAGGGGTCTTGCTCATGCAACGCGGCTCAACAGGCGGGCGACGGCTTCCAGCGCCACGGGTTCCTCCAGCGTGGGGGCGTGGCCCACGCCGGGCACGGTGACGGTCTCGATCCCTTCCACTTCCTCTTGCATGCGGCGGAAGGTGCTTTCCGCAAGCAGGTCCGAAAACTCGCCGCGCACGGCCAGCACCGGTCGCCCATGCAGCGCGCGCAAGGCGGGCCAGAGGTCGATTTCCAGGTTCTCTCCCGGCCTGGAGAAGGGTTCCGCAATCTTCATGTCGTAATCGAAGGCGATGCGCCCGTTGCCCGAAACGCACATCAGGCGCTTGGCATAGCGCAGCCAGTCTTCCGTCCCGAAAGCGGGATAGATGTGGCTGGAACTGTCGCGCAGGGCCCATGCCGCGTGCATCCACGTGGGATAGCTGCGACCCTGCCCCACATAGTCGCGTATGCGCGCAAGCCCGTCCTTCTCGATGACCGGTCCGATATCGTTGATGACGGCGCCCGCCAGCCGATCCGGATCGGCCTTCGCCAGCAACATGGTGATGATCCCTCCCAGCGACGTGCCGATGGCAACGACCTTTTCCAGCGCCGCCTGCTGGATCAGGGAGGAAACATCCTCCAGATAATGCGCGGGCGTGTAGCTGCCCGGATCCTTGGCATAGTCGCTTTCGCCCCGGCCGCGCAGATCGGCGCAGATCACGCGCCATTCGCCCGCAAAGGCTTCCGCCAGCGGCTCGAAATCGCGGGCGTTCCGGGTAAGGCCGGGGATGCACAGTATGGGAGGGCGATCATCGCGCCCCGGATAATCGCGGTAGCGCAACGTCAATCCGTCGCCGCTTTCCCATGTGCCGACCGAGAAGGCAGCGTCGCTCAATCCATGCCCCTTGTCCTGTGCGTGCCTTGCGGCGAGCCTTGCGAAGGGCCACTAATGGATGGATGCGACACGATCCGCAACCGGCTGAATACACCCCCGACACACAAATCGAGGAGGTGGCCGATTTCCTGGCCGATCCGGTCGAGCCGGCGCGCTTCCCCGAGCACGTGCTGCGCTTCCGCAACGATCGCTGGGACGGGTCGGTGGGGCTGGAAAGCCTTTCCGAAGAGGCATGGGTGAATCACTTCGGCCGGTTCGAGCCGTTGCCGGACAACCTGCCGCGCCCGCTGGCGCTGCGATACCACGGCCACCAGTTCCGCGTGTACAACCCGGAAATCGGCGACGGGCGCGGGTTCCTGTTCGCCCAGCTGCGCGACGGGCCGGGCCGCCTGATGGACCTTGGCACCAAGGGCAGCGGCACCACGCCCTACAGCCGCACCGCCGACGGTCGCCTGACGCTGAAAGGCGGCGTTCGCGAGATCATGGCGACCGAGATGCTGGAAGCGCTTGGCACCAACACGTCCCGGACGTTCTCCATCATCGAGACCGGAGAGGCGCTGGAACGCGGGGACGAACCCTCACCCACGCGATCTGCCGTGATGGTTCGCATGTCCCACGGACATATCCGCATCGGCAGCTTCCAGCGACTGATGGTGCTGGAGGAGCACGAGCACCTCGCGCGCCTGGTGGACTACTGCCTGCGCGTCTATCCCGGCCCGCCGCCGCCCGAGGATGCGCCGGGCCGCGACGAACCTGCCATCCAGCTGATGCACCAGGTAACGGAGCGGCTGGCCGACCTGGCGGCCAGCTACATGGTGGCGGGCTTCGTCCACGGCGTTCTCAATACCGACAACATGAACATCACCGGCGAAAGCTTCGACTACGGCCCGTGGCGCTGGCTGCCGGCCTGGGATCCGGGGTTTACCGCCGCCTATTTCGATCAGACCGGCCTCTATGCCTTCGGCCGGCAGCCCGAGGCGATCCGCTGGAACCTTGGCCAGTTCGCCATCGCCCTTCGCCCGCTGGTGGAGGCCGAGCCGCTGGTGGCAGCGCTGGAACGCTTCGGCAGCCTCTATCACCACGCCATGACGCGGCGGTTCTGCTGGCGGATGGGCATCGAGGAGCGCGGGCTGGAGACCGATGCCGCCGTCGTGAACGCCGCCGAGAAGACCATGCGCGAGGGAAAGATCGGGCCGGACGAATTCTTTTACCGGCATCGGGGTGGCCGCGATGCGGAGGGCGCTCTGGCCGACGCGCTGGAAGGAGCCAGATCGATCGACCAGGGTCACGAATACTGGAGCGAGGGCCATCCGGAATCGATGCTGATCGACGAGGTGGAAACGCTCTGGTCGGCGATCGACGAGCGGGACGACTGGGCCCCGCTATACGACAAGGTCGCGCGCATCCGGCGCATGGGCGAAGCGCTGGGCGAACCGCCTGCCCCGCCGGGCCACGGCGGCTGATTGGCGCTGTCGGCGCGGAAATGTTACGCAACAGGCAGCGACTTCAAAAAGGGGGAACACGTTCCATGCGTAAATTCGTCATCGCCGGCATCGCCACCATCGCCGTCGCCAGTTCGGCCTGGGCCATCGAGCCCGGCAACTGGGAAGCCACCAGCCGCATGACCGACGTGCAGCTCCCCGGGGATCTGCCGCCGCAGGCCGCGGACATGATGCGCCAGATGCTTGGCGGCGAAGGCATGACTTCGCAGAACTGCGTGACGCAGGATCAGCTCGACAATGCGCCGGAGCGCATCTTCGAGGAGACCAACGGCGAATGCCGCTACAACGAATTCGAGATGAGCGGCGGCGAAATCCACGCGGTTGCCCAGTGCAACAGCGACCAGGGCACCATGAACATGACGATGGACGGCACCTACACCGATACCACCTACGACATGACGATGGCGATGCAGGGCGACATGGGCATGGGCCCGATGACCATGACCTTCGCAGTGACTGGCCGCAGGCTCGGACCCTGCTCGTGATTCGCACAGGCCGGTCGACGCGCGGATCCGGTTTTGCTTGAAACCAGTCGCCTTTCGGGGCTTTAACTCTTCGGGTTAACCGCCACTTTGCGCGCGCGGCCGGAATTCACTAAGCCGCCTTGCACGAACATCTTTACGAAGGGCTTTCCGCCTTGCCTCACAATGCCGAACTGATCTCGTACGAACCTGCCACGGGTGCCGAACTGTGGAGGGGGACACATGGCGACGTGGACTCCCTTGTCGAACGCGCCCGCAAGGCCTGGCCGGTATGGGCTGCGGAACCGCTGTCCAAGCGTATCGAGCTCGTGCGCCGCTTCGCGAACGAGGTGCGCAAGGATCTGGATCGTTTTGCCGAACTGATCGCGCGCGAGACGGGCAAGCCGCTCTGGGAAGCCCGCACCGAAGTCGAGGCCGTGATCGCCAAGGTCGATATTTCGGTGCAGGCCTATGCCGATCGTACCGGGCAGCGCAGGCTCGACAGCGCCCTGCAGGGGTCTGCGGCGCTTCGCCATAAGCCGCACGGCGTCATGGCGGTGCTCGGCCCCTACAATTTCCCGGCCCACCTTCCCAACGGACACATCGTTCCCGCCCTGATCGCGGGCAACGCGGTGATCTTCAAGCCTTCCGAGAAGACCCCTGCCGTGGGCGAGCGGCTGGTTTCCTTCTTCCACAAGGCGGGCATTCCCGAAGCGCTGGTGCAGTGCCTGATCGGCGGACCCGACGAAGGCAAGGAAGTGGTGGCGCACCCGGGCGTGGACGGGGTGCTGTTCACCGGCTCCGCCCAGGTGGGCATTGCCATCAACCGCAAGCTGGCGAGCGATCCCGGCAAGATCGTTGCGCTGGAAATGGGCGGCAACAATCCCATCGTCCTGTGGGATACGCCCAAGATGTCGGATGCGGCGGCGCTCATCATCCAGTCCGCCTTCACCACGGCCGGGCAGCGCTGCACGGCGGGACGCAGGCTGATCGTCAAATCCTCGATGTATGACGAGGCGGTGGACGCGGTGAAGACGCTGGCAAAGCGCATCATCGTGGGCGCGCCCTTCGACGATCCCCAGCCCTTCATGGGCACAGTGATCGACAACAGGACGGCCGACCAGCTGACCGAGAGCTTCCTCTATCTCCTGTCGAACGGAGGCAAGGCCATCAGCCACCTGCGGCGACCGCAGGATGACAAGCCGTTCCTCACGCCCGGCATCATCGACACGACCGGCATGCAGGAACGGCCTGACGTCGAACTTTTCGGCCCCCTGCTGCAGGTCATCAAGGTGGACGATTTCGACGAGGCGATCGCGGAAGCGAACAATACGCGTTTCGGGCTTTCGGCATCGCTGATCGGCGGCACGCCGCAGCAGTACAACCGCTTCTGGGCGAATATCCGCGCCGGTATCGTGAACTGGAACCGCCCGACGAACGGCGCGTCCAGCGCAGCGCCCTTCGGCGGCATCGGTCTATCCGGCAATCATCGCCCCGCAGCCTATTACGCTGCCGACTACTGCGCCTATCCGGTTACCAGCACGGAAATGGAACAGCCGCGCGCCAGCGTGGGCGTGGGCTTCAAGCAGGACTGACGGGCACCCCCCGAATGCGAACAAGGCGCCCGGACATGATAGCCCGGACGCCTTGGCGCGACCCCCCTAAACACGACCCGAGGGGCCGCGCAACGATGCCACCTCAACAGGGTACGGCAGCACCGATAGGTGTTCTCAAACACGCGTTCTCTACTTCCCGGCACATATAGGGGGCCGTTGCTTAACGCAGGGCAACTGTTTGATTGCCTTGCAGTCAGACTTTCACGCGTCCAAGAGCGCTTGCATGACAGAGCAGCAGACCAGCCGGCAACGCGCACTGATCCTTGCGCTCTGCACCCATGTCATATGGGGATCGATGCCGGTCTACCTGCTGCTGGTGGACCGGGTGCCGCCGCTGGAATACGTCGCCTGGCGCACGCTGTTCACCTTGCCCATCTGCCTGTTCTTCGTGATCCGGTCCGGCAGCACTTCGGAGCTGGGGCAGACCCTGGCAAACGGGCGAACCGTGCGCACGCTGATGGCGAGTTCCTGCATGATCGCGGTCAACTGGTTCGGCTATATCTGGGCGATCCAGAACGAATTCGTCTACGCCGCCAGCCTGGGCTATTACATCCTGCCGCTCAACATGATGCTGCTGGGCTTCGTCTTCCTGAAGGAGCGGCTGACCCGGTCGCAGGCCATCGCGGTGGCGCTCGCCGTCATCGGCGTGGCGGCCCTGGCGGCGGGCGCGATTACGACCATGTGGATCAGCCTGCTGCTGGCGACGACCTTTGGCATCTACGGTCTGCTGCGCAAGACAGTGGCGGCGGGTCCGCTGATCGGGCTGACGACCGAATCGATCATCCTTCTGCCGCTTGTCGTGGGCTATCTCGGCTGGGTGCAGATCTATGGCGGCGGCGTGGCGCTGGGTCGCGACACGCTGGAGACGCTGGCGATCATCGCCGGCGGACCGATGACGGCCGTGCCGCTGCTGCTGTTCGCCACCGCCGCGCGCGCCCTCCCCTACACCACCATCGGCTTCCTGCAGTTCATTTCGCCAACCATCGTGTTCCTGCTCGGCCTCACCGTGTTCGGAGAGGAGCTGAAGCCCGCGCAACTGGTGTGTTTCGCCCTGATCTGGACCGCGATTGCCCTGTTCACCTGGGACATGCTGCAGAACGCCCGCCGCGCGCAGAAGGCGAAGGTCGGACGCGGCGTGGCCTCCTGACCGGATCGTCCGGGATCAGTCCGCCAGGCGCCAGCGCAGGGTGTCGCCCGCGTGGAAGGGAACAAGCTGCGTGCCGTCCGCCTCGATCGCGCCCGGCACAGCGGTTTCGGCCCGCTCCAGCGTGACCTTCGTTTCGTTCAGCGGCAGGTTGTAGAAGCGCGGCCCGTGTTCGCTGGCGAACCCCTCGAACCGGTCGAGCGCGCCTTCTTCCTCGAACACCGCGAGATAGCTTTCGAGCGCGAATGGCGCGTTGAAGATGCCGGCACAACCGCAGGCGCTTTCCTTCGCCTCCCTGGCGTGGGGAGCGCTGTCGGTCCCCAGGAAGAACTTGGGATTACCGCTCGTCGCCGCACGGCGCAGGGCCAGCCTGTGCTTCTCGCGCTTGGCCACCGGCAGGCAATAGGCATGCGGGCGCATTCCCCCCACCAGCATGGCATTGCGGTTGATGTGCAGGTGCTGCGGCGTAATCGTCGCCGCGACGCTGGTCGGTGCATTCTCGACGAACTGCACCCCTTCCTCGCTGGTGAGATGCTCGAACACCACCTTCAGGCCCGGCAGGTCCGCCAGCAGGGGGGCCAGCACACGCTCGATGAACACCGCCTCGCGGTCGAAGATGTCGACATCGGCGCTGGTGACTTCACCGTGGACGCACAGCACCATGCCGATCTCTGCCATGACCTCCAGCACGCCGCGGATATTGGCGACATCGGTCACGCCGCTGTCGGAATTGGTCGTCGCTCCGGCGGGATAGAGCTTGGCCGCCGTGAAGCCCCCCGCCTCGAAACCGCGACGCACCTCCTGGGGATCGGTATTGTCGGTGAGGTAGCAGGTCATCAACGGCGTGAAATCCGCGCCCGCGGGAAGCGCTGCCATGATGCGCCCGCGATAGGCCTCGGCCAGCGCGACCTTCGTCACCGGCGGCGTGAGATTGGGCATCACGATGGCGCGAGCGAACTGCCTGGCGGTGTGGCCGACCACGGCTTCCAGCATGGCACCGTCGCGCAGGTGCACGTGCCAGTCGTCCGGGCGGCGGATGGTAATGGTATCTGTCATGGCCGTGGCCCTTAGCCTTCTCGTCCGTGCTTCGCCAGCCACGCCTTGCCGTCCTCGACGCCCTGGTCCCACGTGCGGCTGACCTTCCTCGCGTCGGAAAAGTCGATCTTGTCCGCGGCCACTTCCCTGCTCGGCTGGATATAGGTTCGGCCGGGCACCTCGCGGCAGTTGCGATAGCGCGAAGTCAGCAGGACCAGCGTTTCGCCATCGTCTTCCAGCGGCAACGGTGCCTTGTCCACCATGCCCCCATCCAGCACGCGGCAATCCTGCCATTCGGGCACGTCGAACACCGGCGGAATGGTCGCCGCAGCACAGATCAGATCGACCAGCTTGCCGTCGCGCGCGGCCTGCCTCGCGTCGACGCGCAATTGCCTCAGCCCCAACCCCGTGGGCAGGCGCAAGTGGGGCGTCGATCGCACCGCCTGATCCAACTGGTAGAGCGCACCGTAGACAGCAGCTGCCACCCGCGGCGCGACCGCGCGCGGCGGCACGGAAAGGGAAACCTCGTATGCCGGCCCATCGGCAATGGCCTCGATCGCTTCCTTGTCCAGCGTCACGTCCACCACCGCGCGGTAGATTTCCTGGTGCGGCGTGAAATTGGATTGGTGCGCATCGAGATTGGAATCGTTGACGACAAACGCCTCCTGCATCACGGCCAGCAGGTCGTCTTCCCTGTTGCCGATCCAGCACGCCGCGCTCAGGGCTCCGCCCGACACGCTGCTGATCCGGCTCGGGCGAATGTCGTCGAAGCTGCCGAACTCGCTCAGGAATCCGCCGTGCCAGAAGCAGCGGATGCCTCCGCCGGAAAAGACGACCTGATCGTATCTGCGCGCCATCGCATTGCCTATGGCGCTCACCACCCTATCTGTCACCCATGCAATCGACCCATCTAGCCGACCGCGCGCTGGTTCGCGTGTCCGCCACCGATGCGGCAGAGGATGCCGCCACCTTCCTTCAGGGCCTGCTGACCAATGACATCAAGGCCGCCCCGCCCGTCTATGCCGCGCTGCTGACGCCGCAGGGCAAGACCCTTTACGACATGATCGTGTGGCGCGATGGCGAGGACGTGCTTCTCGATTGCGAGGCCGACCACGCCGAGGACCTCGCCAAGCGCCTCTCGCTCTATCGCCTGCGCCGCAAGCTGGCGATCGCCCGCGATGACAGCCTTTCGGTGCACTGGCAGGCCGAAGCCGTGGACGGCGCTTCGCCGGATCCGCGCCTGCCTGCGTTGGGATCCCGCTGGCTGGCCCCGGCACAGGACACGTCCGAAAGCGCCGAGGACGCGTGGCGCGCCCACCGCCTTTCGCACGGCGTGCCGGAGGGTCATGCCGAACTCGGCGACATCCTGTGGCTGGAGACGAACGCGGTGGAACTGAACGGGGTCAGCTTCGACAAGGGCTGCTACATCGGGCAGGAAAACACCGCGCGGATGAACTGGCGGCAGAAGGTGAACCGGCGCCTGGTCGTCGTGCCGCTGGACCGCTCGGAGGAAAAGCGCCGCAAGGCCGCCCATGCGGACCTTGGCCTGGCGGTGGACCACCTGCGCACCGCCGATATTCCCGCCGACCTGGTGCCCGAATGGCTGACCCTGGAACAGGCCGACTAGGGCTGTACCTCGATCCCGTTCGTACGGAACGCGGCGATCATCATCGCCTCCGCCCGGTCACGCGCCGTCGTGCGTTCGACCCCCAGCGAATCGGCCAGCTGTTCGCCCAGCAGGGCATCTCCCAGCGCCAGCAGGACCAGCGTGAAGGTCGTCTCGTGCATGGAGAATTCCGACGTGTGAGAGACTTCCTCGGGGTGCAGGTCGTGCACCAGCGCATGGATTGTCTCCACGATCGGATCCAGCGCGTCTTCGTTTCCCGATGCCAGCATCCAGCTTGCCAGGGCTCCCCCGCCCTCCTGCCCGAAGGCATCGAAAGTCAGGTCGACGACTTCGCGCGGGCTGCCGATGCCGGCTCGCGTGGCTCTCACCGCTTCGCCGATAGAGTCGCATACCGTCTCTGCAAGATGCCCCGCCAGCTGCTTCTGCAGGCCGGATGCGGAACCGAAATGGTGCAGCAGGTTGGCATGGGTGCGTCCGATGCGCGCCGCGACAGCCTTCAATGTCACGCTCTGCGGGCCGGTCTCGATCAGCAGCGCGCGCGCCGCTTCCAGCGCTGCGGCGCGGCTCTCCTCCGGCGTGAGCCTCTTTCTTATTGACACTGATGTAAGTTTCCCTATTTTCGGCTCACTGCAACATGGAACAGGTCCGTGATATGACGGCACAACCACACTGGCAAGAAAGCCCCCGCCAAGCCCCTTCCATCACCGTGCGCGACAAGCGGTTCGAACGCGGGCGCACGCGCCGCCGCGGAGTCGACCCGGTCGCCTCCGCCTGGTTCGCGGCGCTCTCTTGCAGCTTTCCCCGCGGAGAGGCGATGTTCATCGAGGCGGTGAAGGCTCACCGCGACGGTGTGCCCGACCAATTGGCCGCCGAGATCCGCGATTTCATCCGCCAGGAAGTGAACCATTCGCGCGAGCACATCGCCTTCAACCGCGCGGTTGAGGAGGCGGGCTACGACCTCTCCGAGATCACCGCACGGGTGAACAGCCTCGTCGACGAAACCCTGTCGGCCCCGCCCATCGTGCAACTGTCGATCACCTGCGCGCTGGAGCATTTCACCGCCATGTTCGCCCACCAGTTCCTGAAGGATCCCGGCTCGCTGGCGACGGCAGGCATGGGCGATCCGCAGCTGTGGATGTGGCACGCGGTCGAGGAAATCGAGCACAAGGGCGTCGCCTTCGACACGTGGCTGCATGCGACCCGCAACTGGTCGGATTTCAGGCGGTGGCGGATCCGCAGCCTGATCATGCTGCTCGTCACCTTCCGCTTCCTGCGCAATCGCACCGCCGATGCGGCCGAACTGCTGGCGCAGGACGGGATCACCGGATGGCGCGCAAAGTGGGGGCTGCTGAGCTACCTCGTCGGCAAGCCCGGCATCCTGCGCAAGATCTTCCCCAAGTGGCTTTCCTATTTCCGCCCCGGCTTCCACCCTTGGGATCACGACGATCGCTACATGATCGCCGAATACGACAGCGCGGAAGCGCTGGCGGGACCGGCGGAATAGCGGCCGCAATCCTCCCCATCGCAGCGCGACGGGGAGGGAGTGTTCAGGCGGCCTCGGCGTCGGGCTGCTGTGCCTCGACAGCCAGTTCGCAGACGTACCGGCGCGCGAGGAACGATTCGCCGCCACGCGCCGCGCAGGGCGTGGGACGGATTTCGCCGGTCTCGACGAAGCCGTTGGCTTTAAGCACCTTTCCGCTGGCCATGTTCTCGAGGAAATGGCCCGCGTGGACCCGCTCGATGCCCACTGTCTGGGCTATCTCCAGCACACCGCGCACCGCTTCGCTGGCATAGCCGCGCCTCTGGAACCGCTGGGCGATCCAGTATCCCAGTTCATGGCCGTCCTCGTCGGGTTCGATACCGATCTGGCCGATCACGGGCGCACCGGCAAGCTGCGGCAGGGTGATCGCAAACTTCATCGCGTTCGCTGGCACGGGCTTGCGGCAAAAGGCCACCGCGTCCGAGGGACGATACGGCCAGGGCGCGCGCGAAAGCATGCTGACGACGCGGAAATCGGCGATGCCGCGATGGATATCGCGCCAGTCTTCGGGGAATGTGGGCCGCAGGAACAGCCGCTCGGTACGCATGAACATCGAATATTCTCCCCATAGGCCGGCTGCCCGCCTCCAGTGGGCCTCCGGACAAGTCGGAAGGAGAATCAAAAAAGGAGACGGGGCGGCCCCATCTCCTTCCAAATTCCGGGCTATTTGCCGCCCGGAAGGGGCCATCCCGGTGGATGACCCCTTTATCGAGTCATCCGGTTATTCGGCGGCTTCTGCTATCATGTCGACCGACACGTATTTGCGGCCGAGCTTGCCGTCGTGAAAGCGCACGACGCCCTGGGTCAGCGCAAACAGCGTGTGGTCCTTGCCCATGCCGACATTGGCACCCGGGTAGAACTTCGTGCCGCGCTGACGCACGATAATGTTGCCGCCGATCACGTCCTGACCGCCGAACTTCTTCACACCAAGGCGACGTCCTGCTGAGTCGCGACCGTTACGCGATGAACCGCCTGCTTTCTTATGTGCCATGGTTCGAGATCCTTACTTCTTGTCGGCCGACTTGTCGGCGCTCTTCTTGGTAGCGGCCGCCTTCTTGGGCGCAGCCTTCTTGGGCGCAGCCTTCTTCGCCGCAGGCTTCTTCGCGGCGGCTTCCTTCTTGGCCGAGCCAGCGGCTTCCTTCACCGGAGCAGCCTTCTTCGGCTTGTCCGCGGCCTTCTCCTCGGAGGTGTCCTTGACCGGAGCGTCAACCTTCTTGGCAGCAGCCTTCTTCGGCGCAGCCTTGCCCTCGCCGACGGCCGTGATGCGCAGCAGGGTCATCTGCTGACGGTGGCCGTTCTTGCGACGATAGTTGTGACGGCGACGCTTCTTGAAAACCGTCACCTTCTCCGACTTCGCCTGGGCGATCACTTCGGCCGAAACCGTGACCTTGGATGCATCCGCCAGGTCGGCACCATCGCCGGCCAGCAGAACGTCTTCCAGTACGATCGTGTCACCGGCGTCACCCGCCAGCTTCTCGACTGCGATCTTGTCTCCTTCGGCGACGCGATACTGCTTGCCGCCCGTGCGCACTACTGCGAACATGGTGCTTAAATCCGTTTCTTCTGGTGTCTTCAGCTGCTTCTCGACCGAAATCGATCCACGGCAATGACAAAAAAGGCGCCCAAGGGCACCGTAGAGAGCGCAGCCGTTAGGCGAAGAGCCCAAGACTGTCAACCATCACATGCCCCGATCACGCACCAAAAAATGCGTGCTGGAAAGCTGCCCGGCTCGAATGTAGGGCATGCGGACCATGGTGCAAGCCCGCCTCCTCCTTTCCGCCGCGCTTGTTTCGCTGCTGGCCGCATGCGCATCGCCCGAGGGTGCATATCCCTCGCTCGCCGTGCGCGATGTCGAACGCATTAGCGGATCGATGGAGGTGGAGCCCGCGCCGCTGCTCGAACCGCCCGCCCCTGCAACGCTGGCGAACCTCGAGGATCTGGCCGAAAATGCGCGCGCTGCCCATCAGCGCTTCCTGGCTGCCGCGCCCGACGCGCGGGCCATCACCAACGCCGCGGCGGGCGCGTCGCGCGGAAGCGAGGCGTGGGCTCGCGCTCAGGTCGCCATTGCCAATCTGGAGGCGCAGCGCAGCCAGACAATGATCGCGCTGGCGGACATGGACCGCATCTACGTGGATGCCGCCACTTCTGCCGTGACGACCGAATCGATCACCGAGGTGCGCAGCGACATCGATGCCCTGGTGGAAGAGCAGAACGCCCTGATCCAGTCGCTGCTGGCGACGCTGGCAGGGTAGCCCCTGCGGTCCAAACGCAAACGCGCGAGACCGCCCCCCCGCGATCCCGCGCGCAACGGCGTGTAGGGTAGTGACCTAGACCAGCGCCGCAATCAGGACGCAGGTAAGGCCCCAGACGAAGATCAGCGTCGGCAGGATCAGCACCTGCACCGTGGCATCGCGCGCATTCGTGCGGCCGTAGGCGGTCATGATCCCCTCCTGCCGGAAGCGGGCCCAGGTCCTGGGCCGGCTCTTCGTTTCGGGCGCAAGCAGCGTCCAGATCGCCGGCACGCCGAATCCCGCCACGATGAACAGGGCAAAGATCGCGAAAGGTATGTTCATCTCGGGATGGGCGAAGCCGACTGTCAGCACCGTGATGAACCCCAGGAACAGGGCAACCGTGGCGACATAGAGGCCGGTCGGCAATTCGAAGGTCCGATCTGTCGGAGCCGCCACGCGGGGCGCCTCGATGCGGATATCGGCCTGCTCGGCCAGTTTTTCGCGGGTAAGTTGTTCGACCATTTGCCTATTCCTTCCTGTTGCAGAAGGATTGGACCGAATCGGCTCGCACTTCTTTGACGCCGGTCAAACGGCCCCGAATTCAGGCGTCCCAGCGTGCCGCGTCGCGGTGGTCTTCTTCGCGCGGCTCTATCCAGTGCCAGGAATCGCCCCGCTTTTCCCGTTTCCAGAACCAGCTGCGCGACTTGAGATGGTCCATGGCGAAATCGACGGCCTCGAAAGCCTCGCGGCGATGGCGGGCGGCCGCGGCAACCAGCACGATCGGCGCTCCGGGCCGCATGTGTCCGGTGCGGTGATGGATGAGCAGTCCGTCGAGCGACCAGCGCGACTCCACCTCGTCCGCGAGTGTTTCCATGCCCGGCAATGTCAGGCGATCGTAGCTGACCAGTTCGAGCACCTTCACGTCCCCATCGGGCCTCACCTTGCCCACGAAACTGGCGATGCCCCCGGCCTGCGGGTGCGCCTTGGCAAAGAGGCCAAGTGCCTTTCCGGGCGAGAATCCCTTGGTCAGCAGCTGAATGTCGCGCGCCACGTCAGCCCCCGGAAACGGGCGGCAGCAGCGCGACTTCATCGCCGTCCCCGGCGGCAAGCGTGGTCTTGTCGGACAGGACCTTGCCGTTCACCGCAATCTTGGTCCGTTCGTCCGACGCGGCATCGGCCAGTTCCGGGCCGAGCGCATCGCGGAACCTCGCCCATTCGAGCGGCGCGGACACCTCGCGTTCGCCCTCGCCTGCCAGGTCGGCCAGCTTGCCTATGAATACGACGGTGACGGCCATCAGCCGCCCGTCATGGACATGTGGCGCGGCTGCGCGGGCCCTGCCCCTTCCTCGATGCGGAAATGGTGACGTTCGGGCTTGATCCGCATCGCCTCGTCCAGCGCGGCGGCCAGCCGGGCGTCGGGCGCGTCGGACCGCAAGGCGGCTCGCAGGTCCACCTTTTCCGCGCCGCCGAGGCAGGCGTAGAGCTGCCCGGTGGCGGTAACGCGGATGCGATTGCAGGTGACGCAGAAATTGTTGGTGAGCGGGGTTATGAACCCCAGTCGTCCGCCGGTCTCCGCCACGCGCACATAGCGCGCGGGGCCGCCGGTATTGTCGGGAAGGTCGGTAAGGGTGAAGCGCTCTTCCAGCGCGTCGCGCACGGCGGGCAGCGGCAGGTAATGATCCACCCGTTCGCCATCCACTTCGCCCAGCGGCATGACCTCGATCAGGGTCATGTCATGCCCGTGCGTGCCTGCCCATTCGACGAGGAAGGGGATCTCGCTCTCGTTGATGCCCTTCAGTGCAACGGTGTTGATCTTCACATGCAGACCGGCGCGCTTCGCCTCCGCGATGCCGCGCAGAACCTGCACCAGCCGGTCACGACGGGAAAGCGTCTGGAACAGTTCTCCGTCCATCGTGTCGAGCGACACGTTCACACGGCGCACGCCCGCCGCGAACAGGTCTCCGGCGAATTCCTCCAGCCGGGTGCCGTTGGTGGTGAGGGTCAGTTCGTCCAGCCCGTCACCCAGCTTTCGCCCTAGCGCCTGGACCAGTTCCACCACGTCGCGCCGGACCAGCGGCTCTCCACCGGTAAGGCGGATCTTGGTGATGCCGCGTTCGATGAAGGCCAGGCCCAGCTTGTGCAGTTCCTCCAGGCTCAGGACGTCCTTCTTGGGCAGGAAGGTCATGCGTTCGGGCATGCAGTACGAACAGCGAAGGTCGCAGCGGTCCGTCACCGAAAGGCGCAGGTACGAGATGCGGCGCTGGAACGCGTCTACGAGAGGCTCGGAACAAGTCATGTGCTGCCTACCTAGGCTTTCTCGCGCGAATTGCCATCCACTGCGAACAGTTGACCCGTCACTCCCGGCGCGCTGCCGAGGTAGTCGCATAGCGCCGCGACAGCATCGCTCGATCCGCCTACAGCGCCGTTGACCCGGCTGGGAGCGGCCTCGCGCGCCAGCTCCTCCACCGCCGCGGTACGCCAGTGTTCGTGCGTGTGATCGGCGGAATCGAACAGCAGCACGATGTCGCTTCCTGCCGCGCGGCGCGCCTCGGGCAGGATGCGTGCGTGAAAGGCCGCAGCCGCATCCAGCGGTGCCTCCGGCAATGGGCGGGCTTCGATGCGCACCTGCGCCATCACTTCCGCTCCCGCACCAGGGTGATGCCGATTTCCTCGTCCGCTTCGGACAGCGCCAGCTTGACGATCCGCACGCTGATTTCCTCCACGCGCCTGTCCTGCAGGAACAGCGTCTCGCACACGTGATCCGCCACGGCCTCGATCAGCTTGTAGTGCCGGTCGCCCAGCGCGGCGGAGCAGGCGAATTTCAGATCCATGTAGTTCTTGCTGGCATCCAGCGGCGTATCAGGATCGTAATGCGGTTCCACCGCCAGCTTCACGCGCAGGGAAAAGCGCAGCGGCTGAGGCTGGCCGGTTTCCTCGGAATAGATGCCCGTGTGCACCATGTGCACGAAGTCGACGAGTTCGAGATGGAGGCTGTCTGCCATAGGCGCGCGACACTAGCGTTGCTTGCGCGCATGACAAGGCAGGAGGATTCCTCGGGCACGATAGTCGATGGTCGCGGTTGACCAAGTGTAGCGATTAAGGGCATCTCGGTTACAAACGAGGGGGAGCGATCCGATGAGCGAAGGTACTGTCATTTCCGAACCGGGCACCACGAAGGGCCGCAAGCAGTCGCGGCCGCTGAAGTGGGTCGGCAATTTCGTGATCGGCGGCGCGCTGATCATGGTGGTGATCGTCTTCGTCGCGGCCACGCTCGCGCGGTTCGACATCATTGCCAAACTCAGCGGCTTCATCCCCTTTGCCATGTCGCTCAACCCGGCGCGCGCGCTGGCCATCATCGGCGGTGCGGCACTGGTCTATGCGATGGTGCGCAAGGTCGGTCCGACGAAACGCCTCATTGCAGGAACCGTGCTGTCGCTCGCCATGCTGATCATGATCTATTCCATGCTCATCATTCCGGCCGGCAAGGTGCCGCCGATCCACGACGTCACCACCGACATGGCCGATCCGCCGCAGTTCTCCACGCTGGACGTGGACAGCCCGGTCAGCACCGGGCCGTTCAGCCTGGAGGAATGGCGCGCCTTCCACGAAGGTGCCTACAGCGACATCCGGCCCATCGTCATTTCCGCCTCGCCAGAGGAAGTGCTGGCGCGGGCGCAGGCGCTTGCCGAGGATCGCGGCTGGGAAATTGCCGCCTACGATGCCGAAGCGGGCACGCTGGAAGCAACGGCAACCGCCGGCTACGTGCGCTTCTACGACGACGTGATCATCGAGGTGACGCCGGTCGCCGACGGCAGCACACGCGTCGACATGCGATCCGTCAGCCGCGTGGGCGTAAGCGACGTCGGATACAACGCCGCGCGCATCCGGGATTTCCTGGCGGACCTGCGCAACACCTAGCTATTGCTCCACCGCGCGAAGATCGCGGTGGGCAGCAGGCGGCCACCCTCCCCGTCCTCGCGCACGGCAAGGTCGCCGTGTTCGATGGTTCCGGGCATATCGGCGAAGAGCTCCTCCAGCAGACCACCAATCGCCAGCGAACTCATGCGCACGGCATAGACCGTCAGGAACAGGAAGCGGCTGTCGGCATCGAGCAGGCGACGGCAATCGCCGACGAGGCCGGGCAGCCCTTCCTCGATGCGCCATGTCTCGTTCTTCGGGCCGCGCCCGAACTTCGGCGGATCGAGGATGATGCCGTCATAGCGCCGTTCCCGGCGCACTTCGCGCGCGGTGAACTTCGCGGCGTCGTCCACCAGCCAGCGAATGGGGCGATCGTCCATGTTCGAAAGCGCGGCGTTCTCGCGCGCCTGGGCAACCGATTTCTTGCTGGCGTCGACGTGGGTAACGGGGCCGCATTCGCTCAGCGCCAGTGAACCGACGCCGGTATAGCCGAACAGGTTGAGTGTCTGGGCGTCGGCCTTTCCCTGCAACTGCCCGCGCATCCAGTGCCAGACCGGGGCCATGTCGGGAAAGAAGCCGAGATGACGGAATGGCGTGCACTGGGCGGTGAAGCGCACGCCGTCCCACTCCAGCGGCCAGCCATCGCCCGGCACGTCGGTTTCGAACTGCCAGCGCCCGCCCCCGTCCTCGTCGCTGCCCGGCACGAATTCGCCATCGGCTTGCCAGTCCGCCTCTCGCGGGGACCAGAGCGCCTGGGGTTCGGGCCGGATGAAACGGCGAGAGCCATACCGCTCCAGCTTGCGGCCGTGACCGCTGTCGACAAGGCCGTAGTCGGACCATCCCTCGCCGACCATGATCACGGGATCGCGAACCAGCCGGGCCATCAGCTGCTGGGGGTTGCGTGCTCGGCCACATACTCCGCAACGGCGGAATAGTCGCCCGGCAGCTCCACCACCGCTTCACTGCGTTCGAACAAGTCGCCCACGCGTGCGGGCAGCGCGGGCCGCGCACCGGTGGCCCGCTCCACCGCGTCGGGGAACTTGGCCGGATGCGCCGTCGCCAGCGTGACCACGGGCGTCGAAGCTTCGATTCCGGAAGAGCGCGCCGCGGAGAGGCCAATGGCGGTGTGCGGATCGAGCACCTCGCCGCAGGATTGGGCAGCCCAGCTTATGGCCTGCGCCATCGCGCCCTGGTCCACCCGCGCACTCGAAAACAGGGTCGCAGCGCCTTCGCGCTGGCTGTTGGTGAGGTGCATCGCCCTGGTCGTCTCGAAGCCACGCATCTGCTTCGCCATCGCCGCGCCGTCGCGTCCGCCAAGGTCGAACAGCAGCCGCTCGAAATTCGAACTGACCTGGATATCCATGCTGGGCGCAGCCGTGGGCGTTACTGTGCCGGCCGAATAGTCGCCTGTGGAGAGCGCCCGGTGGAGAATGTCGTTCACGTTGGTGGCGACGATCAGGCGTTCGATGGGCAGCCCCATCTGCGCCGCGACATAGCCAGCGAACACGTCGCCGAAATTGCCGGTCGGCACGCTGAAGGCGACCTTCCGGTGAGGCGCGCCCATCTGCAGCGCGGCGGCAAAGTAATAGACCACCTGCGCCATCAGCCGCGCCCAGTTGATCGAATTCACCGCGCTGATGCGGAACCTGCCGCCTTTTGAGGTCGCCATCGCCTCGTCGGCGAACATGCGCTTCACCATGGCCTGCGCGTCGTCGAAGCTGCCTTCGATGGCGAGGTTGTGCACGTTGGGCGCGCGGACCGTGGTCATCTGGCGGCGCTGCACGTCGCTGACCCGCCCCTTGGGGTGCAGCATGAAGATGTCGATGCGCTCGCGGCCCGCCACCGCGTCGATGGCGGCGCTGCCGGTATCGCCGCTTGTCGCCCCGACGATGGTCAGGTGCTGATCGCTCTTCGCCAGGAAATGCTCGAACAGGCGGCCAAGCAGCTGCAAGGCGACGTCCTTGAAGGCCAGCGTGGGACCGTGGAAAAGTTCCAGCACCCAGTGCTGCTGGTCCAGCTGCACCAGCGGGGTCACGGCCTCGTGAGAGAAACGTCCGTAGGCGCGGCTGCACAGGTCATGCAGTTCTTCCCTGGTCAGCGATCCCTCGACGAAGGGCGCCATGACCCGCACCGCCAGATCGACGTAGGGCAGGCCCGCCATCTCGCTGATCTCGCTCTCGGAGAAGCGCGGCCAGCTTTCGGGCAGGTAGAGGCCGCCGTCGGACGCAAGGCCCGCCAGCGTGACGCCTTCGAAATCGAGCGCTTCGGCGCTTCCCCGGGTAGAGACGTATTTCATCGTGGGGCGCGGGTTAGCCGCGAGCCCGCGCTGCCGCAAGCAAGCAGTGGTTTGACGCGGCGATGCTACCCTTGCTCCCGCCACCGCCGCCGCAGGGCGAGCCAGTAGATCACCAGCGCAGTGAGGGCGAAGAAGAACCACTGCCCGGCATAGGCAAGGTGGTTGTTGGGCAGGTCGGCCGGATCGGGCTTGGCGAGCGGCTGAAGTCCGGCCTGCCCTTCGTCCGCCACCAGTTTGACCACATCGCCATAGGGAGCGATCAAGCCGCTGACTTCGCCCCCTGCCCATGCGGGAGGATTCGGATCGCGCGACCAGCCGATGGCCACATCTACAGTGCCTTCGCCCTGGTGCGCACATCGCGCGATCAGCGCCCAGCCGGAGACTCCGTCAGCCGATCTTCCCGCAACGCTGTCGATGCCTCGAACCCGGGTGCAATCGACCGTGGCGCGGTTGAACAGGCTTTCCTCGTATTCGTCCGGTGACGGCCAGTCGACCTCGGTCGAGGACGCGGCGGCGGCTTGGTATCGGGCGATCAGCGCTTCCTTCTCATCCATCCGCCCCAGTTGCCAAACGCCCAGCGCAACCATCACGGCAGCTGCCGCGACGACGAGGATCGTCGGAATGATCGGAATGCGCCCGGCGATCACGAAAGGTCGCTTCCGTCATGGCGGTGTTCTTCCGCGCGCCGCTGGTATTCGGCCACCAGCAGCCAGGCCTTGGTTACGCGCAGGCCGGCGATCACGCCGACAACGGTGAAGGGAACCCACAGGACGACATGCACCCACCACGGCGGCTCCACGCTCAACTGCAGCCAGATCGCCAGCACCACGACGATCGTGCCCACCCCTAGCGTCAGGAAAGCTGCTGGGCCGTCTCCCACGTTGAAGCGGGAATAGTTCAGGCCGCAGGAAGGGCAGCGGTCGGCAAAGGCGATTAGGCCGTCGAACAGCGTGTTCGCCCCGCAGCGCGGGCACGAACCGAAAAGGGCGGCCTCGCGCATGGCGGGCCGCCCCTTCTTGGTTTCGGTTGGGTCTGTCACGAAAGGCTTAGTGGACCTCTGCGCCCCAACCGCCCCAGACGTAGACGGAGATGAAGAGGAACAGCCACACCACGTCGACGAAGTGCCAGTACCAGGCAGCCGCCTCGAAACCGAAGTGCTGGCGCGGCGTGAAGTGACCCAGATAGGTCCGCCGCAGGCAGACGATCAGGAAGATCGTGCCGACCAGCACGTGGAAGCCGTGGAAGCCGGTGGCCATGTAGAAGGCCGAGGAATAGTTGTTGCCGCCGAAGCCGAAGGAAGCGTGGCTGTACTCGTAGGCCTGGATGCAGCTGAACAGGATGCCCAGCCCGATGGTGAGCCAGAGGCCCTTCTTGAGGCCCTCGCGGTCGCCCTGGATCAGCGAGTGGTGCGCCCAGGTAACCGTGGTGCCCGAGCACAGCAGGATCAGCGTGTTGAGCAGCGGCAGGTCGAACGCGTCGAGCACGTGCACGCCGTCGGGCGGGAAGTTTGCCAGCGCTGCGGCGCCTTCCTGGCCGATCAGGTTCTGCCAGGTGCCTTCCGACACCATCTGGATCGGCGCGGGGAACAGTGCGAAATCGAACCAGCTCCAGAACCAGCCGACGAAGAACATCACTTCGGACGCGATGAACAGGATCATGCCGTAGCGCATGTGCAACTGCACCACGGGCGTGTGATCGCCCCGCTGCGCTTCGTTCACCACCTTGGAGAACCAGCCGAAGAAGGTCGCGATCAGGCCGGCGATGCCCAGGCCCAGGACGATGCGCCATGCGCCCTCGGGAAAGGCTCCCTCGTCGGCATGCATGTACATCACCATGCCCGTGGTAAAGGTCAGCGCGGCGAAAGCGCCGACGAACGGCCAGATGTCGGGCTCGAGAATGTGGTAATCGTGGTTCTTGGCGCCGGCCATGTTCCTAGTCCTGATGCTTGGGCCTGAATCGAAGGTTTGTGCGGCCTGTAATGGGTGCTTGCGTCCGGGTCCAGAGCCTAGCTCGGGTTCTCGTCACCCTGCGACACGCGGTGGAAGGTATAGGAGAGCGTGATCTGTTCCACGCCTTCCATGTTGGGATCGTCCAGCGCCGCCGGATCGACGAAATACAGCACCGGCATGCGGATTTCCTGGCCGGGCTGCAGGGTCTGCTCGGTGAAGCAGAAGCACTGGATCTTGTTGAAATAGGCGCCCGCCTGTTCCGGCTCCACGTTGAAGGTGGCGGTGCCGGTGATGGGAACGCTGGAATTGTTGCGCGCGGTGTAGAACGCCATGTCGCGCTGACCGATGGCGACCGTGTCGGTCACCTGCACGGGCTTGAATTCCCACGGCACGTTGCGCGCGGTGTTGGCATCGAAGCGGATCGAATAGGTCACGCCGCCGGCGCTCGCGGCAAGCCGCTCTGCCGTGGCGGCATCCGCCTCGCTGGCGACCTGCGTCGTGCCACCGAATCCGGTGACGCGGCAGAACAGATCGTAGAGCGGCACGGCGGCATAGCCCAGGCCGAGCATGGCCAGTGCCGCGCCGAACGCGATCAGCATCGTTCGCCGGTTGCGGGTGTCGAGGGTTTCGGTCGTCATCAGTCGCCCATCCTCACGATTGTGATCAGGTAGAAAAGTACGACGAAGCCAGCCAGGATCAAGCCAAGCACCATGTTGCGCTGCTTGCGGCGGCGGATGAATTCCTTCTCCTCCTCGGGCGTCATGCCAGCACCAGCCGGTCGATCACGAGCGCCCCGAACAGGGCGAAGAGGTAGCCGATGGAATAGGCGAACAGACGCTTTTCGGGGCGCATGGTGTCGCCCTGCGGATCGGAGTTGCGCATGCCCACGGGCACGGAGAGCGCCACGAAAGCCAGCGAAAGCGCCGCGGCGGAAAGGCCGTAGATCGCGCCGGTACCACCGATGACCCAGGGCAGTACGCTGATGGGCAGCAGGGCGACGGCATAGGCGAGGATCTGCCGGCGGGTCGTCCGCTCGCCGCGTGCGACCGGCATCATTGGAATGCCGGCTGCCGCATAGTCGATCTTCACCCACAGGGCGAGCGCCCAGAAATGCGGCGGGGTCCACATGAAGATGATGGCGAACAGCAGCAGCGGCATCGCGGTGATCTCGCCGGTGACGGCAATCCAGCCGATCAGCGGCGGAAAGGCGCCGGCCGCGCCGCCGATGACGATGTTCTGCGGCGTGCTGGGCTTCAGCCACATGGTGTAGATCACCACGTAGAAGAATATGCTGAAGGCCAGCACGGCGGCGGCCAGCCAGTGCACGGCCAGGCCCATGATCACGACGGAGAAACCTGACAGCAGCAGGCCGAAGTCGCGGGCTTCCTCGCGCCGCAACCTGCCCTGCGGCAGCGGGCGGCCTGCCGTGCGGCGCATCTTCGCGTCGATATCGGCTTCCCACCACTGGTTGAGCGCACCCGCCCCGCCTGCGGCAAGGGTGATGCACAGAATGGCGGTGAAGCCGATCACCGGATGGATGGTGCCGGGGGCAGCCAGCATACCGCACAGCGCGGTGAAAACCACGAGCCGCATCACCTTCGGCTTCGTCAGCGCGAAGAAGTCTCGCCAGTCGGCGGGAAGCTGGGTGGCTACGGGGGCTGCGGTTGTGGTCACGTTGTCTATCTCAAGCGAAGGGGGCGTCACCGTTTCCGGCGCGCCCCCTCCCGTTGTCATGCAGGCGAGGGACGCCGGTCAGGCGGTCGCCGGTTTGTCGCTGATGTGATCGTCGTGGCTGTGGTGGTCCTCGATCACGGGCAGCGTTTCGAACTGGTGGAACGGCGGCGGGCTGGAAAGGCTCCATTCCAGCGTCGTCGCGCCCACGCCCCAGTAGTTGCCCGGGGCTTTCTTGCCGGCGACGAGCGCGTAGCCGATGTTCACGAAGAACACGAGCATCGATCCGGCCATGATCATGTAGCCGTAGGTGGCAATCTCGTTCCAGTAGGCGAAGGCAGGCGTGAAGTCCGGATAGCGGCGCGCCATGCCCTGCAGGCCCAGGAAGTGCATCGGGAAGAAGATCACGTTCACGCCGATGAAGAACAGCCAGAAGTGCACGTGGCTGAGGAACTCGGAGTGCCAGCGGCCCGACATCTTCGGGAACCAGTAGTAGAAGCCAGCGAACATCGAGAACACGGCGCCCATCGACAGAACGTAGTGGAAGTGCGCCACCACATAGTAGGTGTCGTGCAGGTTGTCGTCGATGCCGCCGTTGGCGAGCACCACGCCGGTCACGCCGCCGACGGTGAACAGGAAGATGAAGCCAAGGGCCCAGACCATGGGCGACTTGAACTCCAGCGACCCGCCCCACATCGTGGCGATCCAGCTGAAGATCTTGATGCCGGTGGGCACCGCGATCACCATGGTGGCGGCCGTGAAGTACATCTTCGTGTTCACGTCGAGGCCGACGGTATACATGTGGTGCGCCCACACGATGAAGCCGACAACGCCGATGGCGACCATGGCATAGGCCATGCCCAGGTAGCCGAACACGGGCTTGCGGCTGAAGGTCGCGACGATCTGCGAGACCATGCCGAAGCCCGGCAGGATCATGATGTAGACCTCGGGGTGACCGAAGAACCAGAACAGGTGCTGGTACAGCACGGGGTCGCCGCCACCGGCGGGATCGAAGAAGGTGGTGCCGAAGTTGCGATCGGTCAGCAGCATGGTGATGGCCGCGGCCAGAACCGGCAGCGCCAGCAGCAGCAGGAATGCGGTGACCAGCACCGACCACACGAACAGCGGCATCTTGTGCAGGGTCATGCCCGGCGCACGCATGTTGAAGATGGTGGTGATGAAGTTGGTCGCGCCCAGGATGGAGCCGGCGCCTGCAAGGTGGAGCGAGAAGATCGCGAAGTCCACGGCAGGGCCGACCGAACCGGTGGTGGAAAGCGGCGCATAGACCGTCCAGCCGACGCCCGCACCCATGCCCGTGCCGCCCGGCACGAACAGCGAGAACAGCAGCGAGAAGAAGCCCGCCACGGTCAGCCAGAAAGAGATGTTGTTCATACGCGGGAAGGCCATGTCGGGCGCGCCGATCATCAGCGGAACGAACCAGTTGCCGAAGCCGCCAATCATGGCGGGCATGACCATGAAGAACACCATGATCAGGCCGTGCGCGGTGATCAGCACGTTCCACATGTGGCCCTGCTGGTCGAACGACGAACCGTCGCCGCCCAGGAAATTCACGACGTCACCCATGACCTGCAGGCCCGGCGCGCCCAGTTCGGCACGCATGAGGCCGGAAATGGCACCGCCGATGATACCCGCGATGATCGCGAAGATCAGGTAGAGCGTGCCGATGTCCTTGTGGTTGGTCGACATGAACCAGCGGGCGAAGAAACCGGGCTTGTGATCGGCATGATCGTGCGCGCCATGATCTTCGTGGTGGGCGTCGAAACCTTCAGCGGTGGTAGCCATTTTTCAGCGAACCTTATCGTGTGTCGTCGTAATCGAAAGAATCAGGTGGTGGGCGAAGTGTCTTCGGTCGGCGGCTCGCCCGCGATGGGAGCGTCGGGCTGCGAACTGACCGGAGGACGTACACCCTCTACCACGGCACCTTCGTCCTCGGCCGGGGCGGGAGCGGCGGCAGCCGCTTCCTGAGCCTCGATCTGGGCGCGGGTCATGCCGCCGGGCTGGGCCTGCACCCAGGCGTTGTATTCGTCCAGCGGCCGCGCCTCGATGGCGATCGGCATGTAGCCGTGACGGGCGCCGCAAAGCTCCATGCACTGGCCGTAGTAGATGCCCGGCTCCTCGATCGTCAGCATCTTCTCGTTGATGCGACCGGGAACGGCATCCATCTTGAACCACAGCGAGGGAATGCCGAAGGCGTGGATAACGTCGGCGCCGAAGGTCTGCAGGCGGATCGGAACGCCCACCGGCACCACCATGCGATTGTCGACGGCAAGCTGCGGCGGCAGCCCGGCATCCAGCGCGTCGCTTTCCGGCATCATGTTCGAGATCACCTCGAACCCGCCGTTGTCGACGTATTCGTAACCCCAGTACCACTGGTAGCCGTTGGCCTTGATGGTGATCGCGTCTTCCGGCGGCGTCTGGTACTGGCGCGCCAGCAGCGTGATGGACGGAACGGCGATGACCACGAGGATCAGCACCGGGATGACCGTCCAGATCACCTCGATAAGGGTGTTGTGGCTGGTCTTCGAAGGCACGGTGTTCTTGCGCTTGTTGTAGCGGAACATCACCCACAGCAGCAGGCCGAGCACGAACAGGCTGATGATCGTGATGATCGGCAGCAGGATGGCATCGTGCATCCACAGGGCATAGTCGCCGTCGGCGGTATACTGATCCTGGAAGGTCATCGACTTCCAGATATCTTCCTCCGACGAGGTCGGCTGGCCCTTGATCATCTCCGGCCCGTAGTATTCGAAGGCAGGCGCTTCGGCATCGGTGACGAGCGTGTCAAGACCTTCTGCCGCGGCACCTTCGACCAGAGTCGTCTCGGCATCGTCCTGTGCGAAGGACGCCGAAGGCACGGTCGCCAGAGACAGGGCCGCCAACAGGGCGATGGCGAGGATGTTGAGCTTCTTGCGGGCAATTGCGCCGAAATTCATTGCGTCGATGCTTTCCATTTTTCGTCCCGGGCACTGCTGCCCACCGGCCCTGGCGGGGCCATCGTCGCCGCGCCTATACGCGCGCTTGCCCCATGCCTCAAGCGCAACTAGGGACTTTTTTCCAGCGGGCATATCCGGCCTTTGGTCCAATTGCCGCACGATACGCACAGACACCCCAGCGAAAGGCAAAAGACTCCGCCATGACCCAGGACGAAGTCCTCGAAGAATTTCGCGCCAGCGGCGCCCTCCTGGAAGGGCATTTCAAGCTGTCATCCGGCCGTCACAGCGGTCACTACCTGCAGTGCGCGCGCGTTCTCATGAACCCGCACCGCGCCGCCCGGCTGGCCGAAGCGCTGGGCGAGAAGCTGCCCGGCGACATTCTCGATTCGCTCGATGCCGTGGTCTCGCCCGCGATGGGCGGCATCATCATCGGTCACGAAATGGGCCGCGCGCTCAACCTCGATGCCATGTTCCTGGAACGGCCCGACGGGGAATTTCACCTGCGGCGCGGCTTCTCCCTGCCCGCCGGAGCCAGGGTTCTGATGGTGGAAGACGTCGTCACCACCGGCCTTTCCAGCCGGGAAGCCATCGCCGCGGTGGCACGCGAAGGCGGCGAAGTGCTGGCGGAAGTGGCGCTGGTCGACCGCTCGAACGGCTCGGTCGACCTGGGCGTGCCGTTCTTCCCGCTGATCGATATCGACTTTCCCACCTATGCCGAAGACGAAGTTCCCGAAAAGCTGGCAGCCATCCCGGTGACGAAGCCGGGTAGCCGGAAGTGACCTTTCGCAAGACCGTCGCCGCCGCGGGGGCATTGCTGGCGCTGCTGGGCGGCTGCGCATCGCTTGGCGATCGCACCGCGGACGGCGGCAATACCGGACCGCGCGCCCAGGCGGTGCTTCGCGACGCCGGCTTCACCGGCGACATCGCCATCATGCTGCCCGACAGCCCCGATACCATCTATTCCGGCACCGCCGGGCCGGAAGAAGCCACGACGCGCACCGTGGAGGGGTGGCCCTGGGCCTCCGTCACCAAGCAGGTGATTGCCGTGCTGGTGATGCGGGAGGTGGAAGACGGCCGGATCTCCCTGGGCAGCGATATGGGGCAATTCGTGCCGCGCCTTCGCGGACGCGACCTGTCCGTGGAAGACCTACTGCGGCACCGCAGCGACCTGCCCAATCCCGACAACACGCCGCTCGACGAAAGCGGCTTTCCGTCCTTCTACAGCGACGATGCCGATCCGCTTGCCTTCTGCACGGGCCAGGGCGAGGCCGCTGCCGAGGGCAGCTGGACCTACAACAACTGCGATTACATCGTCCTGGGCGCGATGCTGGAAGAGGTGAACGATTCCAGCATCGACCTGCTGCTGGCACAGGGCATCGGCCTGCAATCGGGGTGGAGCAACACCAGCTTCCTTGCGCCGGGAAGCGAGCGGGCCTTCGCCTCGCGCACCGATAGCGCCGCGCAGAGAATCGCCCGTTACGGCACCTCTGCCGCCCTGGTCGGCCCGCTGGACGACATGCTGCTGTTCGACCGCGCGCTGACGGACGGGCAACTGCTCGGCCCTGCCGCTCTGGCGCGGCTGTGGCAGGGCGACCCCGCCGCGGGATACATGGCGCTGGGGCAATGGGTGTTCGAGGCACCGCTTGCCGGGTGCGACGCGCCCGTACGCATCGTCGAGCGGCGCGGCAGCATCGGCACTTACCAGACCCGCAACGTCATCCTGCCCGATCGCGGGATCGCCATGGCCCTGGCGACCGACCAGGGGGATTTCGACTTCGGCGAGATCTGGACGGGCGCAGGGCCGCTGCACGACGTGCTGGCCGCCGTGGCTTGCGACTAGAATTGCGAAACACAATCCCCTAGACGCGCGCCCACCATGACCCACCCCCTCCGTCTCGGCGTAAACATCGATCACGTCGCCACCATCCGCAACGCGCGCGGCGGCGACCACCCCGATCCCGTGCGCGCGGCGGAGATCGTGGCGCGTTGTGGCGGAGACGGCATCACCGCCCACCTTCGCGAGGATCGCCGTCATATCCGCGACGAGGACCTGCGGCGCATCCAGGATGCGACCGACCTTCCGCTGAACCTGGAAATGGCCGCGACCGAGGAAATGCTCGCCATCGCCCTCGCCCACCGGCCGCACGCCGCATGCATCGTGCCCGAGAAGCGCGAGGAGCGCACGACCGAGGGCGGACTGGATGCAGCCGGACTGCACAACCACATCGCCCCCATCGTGGGCCGTCTGATGGATGCGGGCATCCGCGTGTCGCTGTTCATCGAGGCGAGCGAGCGCCAGCTGGACGCCGCGCTGCAGCTGGGTGCGCCCGTGGTGGAATTCCACACCGGCGAATATGCCCACGCCGGGCTGGACGGCGATTCCGCCAGGGTCGAGAAGGAACTGAAACGCATTGCCGACATGGCAGCGCTCGCCGCCAAGAACGGCATCGAACCGCACGCGGGCCACGGCCTCACCTACGAGAACGTGCAGCCCATCGCCGCCATTCCGCAGCTGGCCGAGCTCAACATCGGCCACTACCTGATCGGCGAGGCGATCTTCTGCGGACTCGAACCCGCCGTGCTGAAGATGCGCGAACTGATGGATCACGCGCGATGATCATCGGCCTGGGTTCCGACCTCTGCAACATCGAGCGCATCCAGAACTCGCTCGACCGGTTCGGCGAGCGCTTCACCAATCGCGTGTTCACCGATATCGAGAACGCCAAGGCCGCCCGCCGCCCGCACACGCAGGCGGGCACCTATGCAAAGCGGTTCGCCGCGAAGGAGGCCTATTCCAAGGCGGTGGGCACCGGCTTCAAGCGCGGCGTGTTCATGAAGGACATCGGCGTCGTCAACGCTCCCAGCGGCGCTCCCACGCTGGCGCTGACCGGCGGCGCGGCGGCGCGCCTGGCGGAATTGACGCCAACAGAGCACGAGGTCTTCATTCACGTCACTCTCACGGACGATCATCCATGGGCTCAGGCTTTCGTCATCCTCGAAGCCTACCCGAAAGCCGTCCGCGCATGAGCGACAAGACGTCGAAGACCAAAAAGCCGATCGACTGGTTCGCGGAAATCCGCGGGCTGGTGGTGATGCTGCTGGCGGTCGTGGTGTTCCACACGCTTATCGCGAAGCCGTTCTACATCCCCAGCGTCTCGATGGTGCCGAACCTGATGGTGGGAGACCGCCTGGTGGTGAGCAAGTACCCCTACGGCTGGAGCTGGGTTTCGGTGGGCTTTCCGTGGCATGTCATGCCGCGCGGCGACTGGCGCATCGCGCCCGAGACGCCCGAATACGGCGACATCGTCATCGCGGTGCCACCCCACAAAGCGGAAGATTATATCAAGCGCGTGATCGCGCTGCCCGGCGATACCATCGCGCTGGTGGAAGGACAGATCATCCTGAACGGCACGCCCATCCGCCAGGAGATGGAGCCGCCCGTGCGCCTGCCGGCCGAAAACGACAACATCTGCGGCTATGGCAGCGAGTGCCTTTCCGCCTTCCTGCCCTATCTGGTCACGCTCGAAGACGGCACGCAGGTCTACGAACCGCCGACCTACCGAGAAACCCTTCCCAACGGCGCGAGTTATCTGATCATAGATCATGAGGATCAGGGCTATGACGACATGGCGGAAATCACGGTGCCCGATGGGCACGTGTTCCTGATGGGGGATAACCGGGACCATTCCGCCGACAGCCGCGCGCCGGTATTCGCCAGCGGCCTTGGCGGCCCGGTGCCGCTGGAAGACGTCGGCGGCCGCGCCGAAATCATCACCTTCTCGCTCGACGGGCGAGCCACATGGAACCCGATAACGTGGTTCCAGGCCTTGCGCGGCGATCGCGCCTGGACCAGCCTGCGTCCCGAATTGCGGGGGGAGTGAGGGGCATGGAAGAACCGGGCGGCCCGAACGACGATGGACAGATGGGCGCAAGCCCCGCGCGGATATCGTCTCCTGAACTGCGGTTCGAGGCGTGGCGCGCGTTCACCTGGACGATGGTCGTCGGACTGATCGTCCTGGCGATCTACATCTCGCAGAGCCTGCTGGTGATCTTTGGTGCCATGGTCTTTGCCACTCTCGTCGACGGCGGCGCACGCCTGCTTGGCCGTGTGCTGCATGTCGGGCGCGCATGGCGCATCGGCATCGTTCTTCTCGCTACCGTCGCTTTCCTGGTCTGGCTTTCCATGTTCGCCGGATCGCAGATCTCGCAACAGGCCGCCGAGTTCCCCACGATCGTGGAGGAACAGACCCGGGCCATATTTACCTGGATGCGCGAACAGGGCTTCGAGATCAGCATGGATACCGTGCAGTCCATGGCCAGCCAGGCGGCCAGCGGCTTCGGCACGATCACCCGCGCAGTGGGGGGATTGCTGGGCGGCCTGACAACCGCCGTGCTGATCATCATCATCGGCGTCTACGTTGCCGCCGAACCCCGGCTTTACGAACGCGGGGTCGCATGGATGATGCCCAAGGGGCGGCGCGACGAATTCTATCAAACCGCCAGCCGCATGGGTTACACCCTGCGTCGGCTGCTGTTCGGCCGACTGGTGGGCATGGTGTTCGAGGGCGTTTTCACCTACATCATGCTGATCGGTTACGGCTTCGTCACCGGGGACCAGATACCGATGGCCGCCCTGCTTGCCATCCTTACGGGGCTGCTGGCCTTCATTCCCAACGTCGGCGCGCTGGTTTCCGGCATCCTGATGGTGCTGGTCGGCTTCTCCGGCGGCGCGCAGATGGGCATCTACACCATCGTGGTCTATCTCGCCGTGCAGAACATCGACGGCTACTTCGTCATTCCGATGATCGCCCGCAAGACGGTGGACCTTGCACCCGCGCTTGTTCTGTCGATGCAGCTGATCATGGGCATCCTTTTCGGCATCCTCGGACTGCTGCTGGCCGACCCCCTTCTCGCCATGCTGAAAGTGGCGCTGGAGGAACGGGCACGCCACAAGGACGAAGAAGACGCCAGCGAACTGGACCAGACGGCAAGGCACGCCGGCGATACGCACACCCTGGAGAACGACCCTGCGTAAGTTCCTCTACACGATCGTATTCCTCATCCTGCTGGCCCTGGCGGTCCTGCTCGTGCTGCGGCTCTATGCCAACGAGCTGACCGAGATGGCGCTGGTGCCCGACGTGGAATTCACCCAGCAGGCCGCACTGGATGACAATGCATACCAGGATCCGGCCATGTGGTTCAGCCGCCCGGGCAGGGGAGCGATCAACGATCCCGCCCGCTGGCAACCGGTGGAGAACGAGGAACTATCCATGTTGCCGCCGCGGGACACGACGGCGGACGGGGACAATCCGCCTTTCGCGGTATTCTTCGTTCATCCGACAAGTTTCCTGGAGAACGATGCCTGGAACGCGCCGCTCGATCACGAGGAATCGCAGAACCGCGCGCGGCTGATGGTGCGGGGCATGGCCAGCGCCTTCAACCAGGCGAGCGAGATCTGGGTGCCGCGCTACCGCCAGGCAACCTATGGCGCCTTCCTAACGGATGCGCCCGAGGCCGGCCGTGCGCTGGACGCCGCCTACGACGATGTCGAGGCCGCGTTCGAATTCTTCGTCGATTCGATCCCGGCCGACATGCCCATCGTCCTCGCCGGACACAGCCAGGGCGGTTACCACGTGGTGCGTCTGCTGACGGACAGGCTGAAGGGCACACCGGTTATGGATCGCCTTGCGGTGGCCTATCCCATCGGCATGCCGATCTCCACCGTGACTGACCTGCCCGAACTGGGGCTGCCCGCCTGCGCCAACGCGCAGCAGGCGGGATGCGTCGCCAGCTGGGCCAGCTTTGCCGAGCCCGCCGATCCCGGCCAGTACCTGCGTCTCTATAACGAGACGCCGGGGATCGACGGTCAGCCGCGCGGCGGCACGCCGATCCTCTGCTTCAATCCGCTGACCGGCGGCCTGAACGATGGCGCGGGCGTGGAGCGCAATCTGGGCACGCTGGTGCCGGAGGACGATCTGGCGAGCGGAGAGCTGGTGTCCGGCGCCGTGCCCGCGCGCTGCGACCCTGAAACCGGCATCCTGCTGATCGGCGATCCGCCCGAACTCGGCCAGTACGTGCTGCCGGGCAACAATTACCACGTCTACGATATCCCGCTGTTCTGGCGGAACCTGCAGGCCGATGTCGTGACCCGTGTGAAGCGATGGCAGACGACGCAGCCTTCCTGACAGAAGACGCCGCCGTCTTTCGCGATGCGCTACCCGATGGCGGGGTGCTGCTGGGGCTGGACCTTGGCACCAAGACCATCGGCACCGCGATCTGCGATGCCGGGTGGAGCTTCGCCACGGCAGGCAAGACGCTGCCCAAGGGCAAGTTCACCCGCGACAAGGCGGCGCTGGAGGAGATCTGCAACGCGCGCTCCGTGGCCGGCATCGTCATCGGCCTTCCGTTGAACATGGATGGCAGCGCCGGTCCGCGCGCGCAGGCCAGCCGCGCCTTCGCCCGCAACCTGCTGGCGCTGGATCGACCCATCCTATTGTGGGACGAGCGCTGGTCCACCACCGCCGCCGAACGCGACATGATCGCTACCGATACCAGCCGCCGCAAACGCGCCGAACGCATCGACAGCCACGCCGCCGCCGTGATCCTGCAAGGGGCGATAGACCGGCTGGCGGGCGGTATCCTCTAGCGCCGCGACGCTAGGCGGCTACCAGCGCCCGTCGCCTGCGGGTGGCCTCCATCGCGATCAGGCGGCTGCCGCTTGCCTCGGCCCGCCGCCACAATTCGTCGCGCTGCGCCGCGTCCATCACGCCTGCCTGCGCCTCCAGCGCCACCAGCCGCATACGGTCGCTGGGATGCGAGCGCGCGAAGGAGTGCGCCAGATCGCGCGCTTCCTGTCCGCCCAGCCCCACGGCCACGCGCAGGAATACCTCGCTTCCGCCAGGACTGATAACCCCGGCAATCTCGTCCTTCTCGACATCGAAACGATACTGGTCGAGCAGCCCCTGCGCCCCGCTGGCGTGCATGATGTTGATCGAGACCGAGAGGCTTTCGGGCGGCAATTGCGAATGCACGTCCAGGTGAGCGCGGTAATGCATCAGCTTGCCCGGATCGAGGGTGGAGCGCTCGATGAAGCGCAGTCCGGCCTTCTCGCCGATTGCGCCCGCCACCGAGTCGTAGTCGTACTCGTAGTAGTCGCTGGCATAGCCCGGCCCGAAATAGCCTAGCGTCAGAAAATCGAAATTGTGGTCGTGCGGCAGTTCGTAGGAGAAGGCCCCCGACCCGCTGGCGCGGAACATGTGTTCGTCACGGCTCGGCCAGAAATTGGCGCGCATGAAGTACTCGCGGCCCAGTCCCGACAGCATGACGACCTGCGGACCGTAGCTGCTCGCCACTTCTGCGGCTTTCGCGCCCTGTTTCAGTTCATCGAGCATCAGGTCGCCGAGGAAATCGCGGTTGTTGCCAAGCCGGCGCAGCCATTCGGCGGCGTGGAGCAGGCTGTCCTCCTCGTAGGGCTTGAACCCTTCGCTCTCCAGCGCGGCGAGACAATCGCCAAGGTCGCAGGACGTATCGTCGCGGTAGTCGATCACGCGGGGCATCGGTCCGCCTCCACCTGTGCAAGTTGGGGATAGGTTTCGAGCAGCTGAGCGCGCAGCGCGCCTGCCGGCGCCGACAGCGGATCGTCGGAACGGCGGGCAACCCGTCCCAGCGCAAGAAAGCCGGTGGCCGTGTCCAGCGCCAGGGCCTCTCGCAGTGCCTGCCAGCGCAGCGACGTGTCACCCTCCTTTAAGGCGACGGCAGCTATGTGCGGCGCGGCATCGTCCCTGCCCATACGGCCCAGCAGTGCGATGATCGCCTCCTGCCGGCTCGTGGCGATCTTTCCGGCGCTCTGCTGCAAGAGGCGCCCCGTCGCGGCATCGTATTCGCGGCCCGGTCGCGGATCGGCCGAAGCGCGCATCAGTCGCAGGACGACGAACCGGCCTTCGACACGGTCGATAGCGAGCGCTTCGCTGCCCAGATCGAAAGCCAGGCGGTGCCCTGGGCGAAGCGACAAGCGCTCCTCGGAAAAGCTCGCGGCATCGCCGGCGTGGTCGACGATGCGGACGATGCGCGCTTCGGCCTCTCCCGCCAGCACTGCATCGAAGCGCGTCGCATCGGAAAAGACATGGGATGGATTGTCGGTCCGGCCCGGCTCGCGGGCCTGCAGCATCAGCTGCGCCCGTCCCGACTGTGCCAGCAGCAGCGAAGTGGAGGTGCCGTCGAACCCGTTGCGAAACGGCGGATGGCCAATGGGGTTCTCACCGATCGCACGGCAATAGTGGGCGGACATGAGTCCGATCAGCCGTTCGGTCTCGCCCGTTTCGGTGAAGACGCTTTCCAGGACCGGACAGTCCTCCAACGATGCGCCCCTGCCGTAGGCCTCGAGTTCGGCCTGCATTTCGCTCGCGCCGGGTTCTGCCGCCCAGGCATCGCGCGCACGCAGCATGGCGGCCTGGGCCTGGCGTTGCGGAGCCCGGTCGCTCCGCAACGCCGCGATGTCCGGATGAACCTGCATCGCGCCCGACCTCAGATGAGGCCGCCGCTGGCCGAGCCGGTGTCGTAGACCACGGTCGCGATGACGATGATGGTATCGTCATGGCCGGGGTTGCGGACCGTACCGAAGAAGGCGGTCAGCGTGTCGAGATCGGGCAGGCTCGTCAGATCGATCTTGGGCAGTTTCATGGGTCTTGGTCTCCCTGGTCTGGGAACGACAACGCGCCGTTCCTCCGGGGACTTGTGCCGAGCCAACCGGCCTGATTTAAGTTAAATCACTGTAATCGCGCCGTTTCGACTGTGCGCGCCAGGATGGCTGCCCCGTCAGGCGCGTTTCAGGATGACCACCATGCCTTGCGGCAGCGGCCCTTCGTGGGGACCGGGAAGGCGCTGCGCATCGGCCCGCGCGCGATCGAGGATCGCATCCGGCACGCCCGGCCCGACGATCAGCGCATCGGCGCTGCCCAGCAGACGCGCATGGCGGATCGTCAGGTCCTCCGGATCGTCGGATTGCAGGGTGACGGTATGAACCGAGGGAGTCTGATCGTCTCCGGCACCGTCCAGCCACGACTCCAGCCGTGCCGCCCCGCCCTCGGCCAGCGGATCAAGCGGGCCGCCCTCGCCCAGCGCCGCGTCCAGCGCGCGTCGCCGCTCGGCCATATCCGGAAACCGTGCCTTGATCCGTGCCCGCATCGTGGACAGCGCCTGCGCCAGGGTACCAAGGTCGGTGGGAAGCAGCTTTTCCAGCCGCAGACGCAACTGCTTGGCCAGTCCTGCCGAGGCTCCGCTTGTGCCCACGGCTATGAGCACGGGATCGCGCTCCAGCAGGCTGGGCGTGGTGAAATCGCACAGGTCGGGGCGGTCCACCACGTTCACCAGCAGGCCGGCGCAGCGCAGGCGAATGGCATCGCCTTCGCACATCGCGGCATCGTCGTGCGCCACGAAAGCCAGCCGTGCGCCCTCGTCCAGCCCTTCCTGCATCGCGGTGACCACGCGGCCCCCGGCCCGCTCCACCAGCCGCCGCTTGGGCTCGGCCATCGCGCCTTCTCCCAGCACGATCACCGGCTGACCGGCAATGCGATGGAATAGCGGCAGGGATCGCATCAGCGTTTCAGGAAGTCGGGCACGCGCTCGGCATCGGCGATGTCGCCGGGCGGAATGCGGTCGGCCACGGTGGCGAACTGGCTGCCGTCCACCATCACCTCGGCCACGAAGCCGCGCGAGTTGTAGCTGCTGGCCATCGTCGCGCCATAGGCACCTGCCGTGCGGAACACGGCCAGGTCGCCGGACACCAGCGCATCGGTTTCCCGGTCCGTGGCGAAGGTATCGCCCGTCTCGCAGATCGGGCCGACGATGTTGGCCATCATCCGCTCGCCGGTTGGCTTCACCGCATCGAAATCGTGCCAGGCACCGTAGAGCGCAGGCCGCGCGAGATCGTTCATGGCCGCATCGACGATGACGAAAGGATGCCTGAGACCCCGCTTCACCCGGATCACGCGGGTCAGCAGCACACCGGCATTGCCCGCGATCACCCGCCCCGGTTCGAACATCAGCGTTACGTCCCAGCCCTTCGTGACCCGTGCCACCATCGCGCCGTAGTCTGCTGGAGAGGGCGGGACCTCTCCGGCGCGGTAGGGGACGCCCAGGCCGCCGCCCAGGTCCATGTTGGTGATCTCGTGCCCCTCGCCGCGCAGCCGGGCCATCATGTCGCCCAGCTTGCCGAACGCCGATTGCAGCGGAGAGAGATCGGAAAGTTGGCTGCCGATATGCACCGCGAGGCCGCGCATGTTCAGCCCCGGCAGCGCCGAGAGCTCGGCGAACAGCGCGGGCGCGTGGCCGATGGGAACGCCGAACTTGTTGTCGGCCTTGCCGGTGGAAATCTTGTCGTGCGTTCCGGCATCGACATCGGGGTTCACGCGCAGGGCGCACTGCGCCACGACGCCGCGCTCCGCCGCGATCTGGGCCAGTTCGCGGCCTTCCTCGCCGGATTCGATGTTGAACTGCCCGATGCCCGCATCCAGCGCATCGGCCAGCTCACGCTGCGTCTTTCCCACGCCGGAAAAGACGATGTCGGCAGCGGGCATGCCTGCCGCCAGTGCGCGCGCCATCTCTCCGCCGGAAACGACATCGGCGCCGTAGCCCTCGCGCCCCAGCAGGCTGAGCACTGCGAGGTTGGGATTGGACTTTACCGCGAAGGCAATATGCGGCGGACGCTCCAGCCCGCTCAACGCCTCGCGAAAAACGCGGGCGTGGCGTTCGAACGTGGCGCGCGAATAGACGTAGACGGGTGTACCCACCTCTTCGGCGATACGCGAAAGCGGCACGTCCTCGGCGTGAAGTTCGCCGTTCTTGATCTGGAAGAAGTCCACAGCCCGCGCCTACCTGCCTTCAGGCGGGAGATCGAAAGGATCGTCTTCCCGCTCCTCGCTCTCGCGGCGCAGTTCCACGCTGCGTTCGGGCGCGGCCTGCGGATCGAGCTCGAGCAGTTCCTCGGCAGTCAGCGGCTCCTCCGCGCCATAGGGCGCAGGCGGCAGGGTTTCCCCGGGGGCCGGCTCTAGGTCCGACATTTGCGCACATGCGCCCAGCAGCAGCGCGGCAGACAGGGCTAGCCAGCGGTTCATCGATCCATCTCCAGGGCCTTTCGCGCCTCGACCACCCGCTTGCGCACTTCTTCGGGAGCGGTGCCGCCGTGCGATGTGCGCGCCGCAACCGACGCCTCGACCGACAGCGCGGTGTAGACGCGGTCGTCGATGCGATCGTCGATTGCCTTCAGCTCGTCCAGCGCGAGTTTCTCCAGAGCGACGCCCTTGCTTTCCGCCAGCTTCACCGCCGCGCCTGTGATATGATGCGCCTCGCGAAAGGGAATGTCCGCCTCGCGCACCAGCCAGTCGGCAAGGTCGGTGGCGGTGGCATAGCCCAGTTCGGCGGCCTGCCGCATGCGATCCACCTTGAAATCCGCGCCCTCGACCATGCCCGTCATGGCGGCGAGGCACAGCCGCAGCAGACCGGCGGCTTCGAACACCGGCGGCTTGTCGTCCTGCATATCCTTCGAATAGGCGAGCGGAAGGCCCTTCATCGTCACCATCAGCGCCGTCTGGCAGCCGATGATCCGCCCGGCATGACCGCGCACCAGCTCGGCCGCGTCGGGGTTCTTCTTCTGCGGCATGATGGAGGAGCCCGTGGAAAGCGCATCCGGCATGCGGACGAACCCGAAGGGCTGGCTCGCCCAGATCACGAATTCCTCGGCCAGCCGCGACAGGTGCAGCGCGCACTGACTGGCGGCGGTGAGGTAGTCGAGCGCGAAGTCGCGATCCGAAACGGCATCGAGGCTGTTGGCCGTCGTGCCATCAAAGCCAAGCGCCTGCGCGGTCATTTCCCGGTCGATGGGAAAGCCCGTACCCGCCAGCGCCGCGCTGCCGAGCGGGCAGAGGTTCAGCCGTTCGCGGGCATCGTGGAAACGCGAGATGTCGCGCGCGGCCATCTCGTAATAGGCCATCAGGTGATGCCCCAGCGTAACCGGCTGCGCAGTCTGCAGATGGGTGAAGCCGGGCATGATGGAATCGGCATGTTCGCCGGCACGCGTCACGAGAGCGCGCTGCAGGGCCATGAGCCCGGCCATCGCCTCGTCCATGGCATCGCGCACCCAAAGGCGGAAGTCGGTCGCCACCTGATCGTTGCGGCTGCGCGCGGTGTGCAGGCGACCCGCGACCGGACCGATGATCTCGGCCAGGCGCGCCTCGGTCGTCATGTGAATGTCCTCGAGGTCCCAGTCCTCGGGCACCCCGCCCTGTTCGTACTCGTCCGCGACTTTCTCGAGGCCGTCGATGATCGTCTCGGCATCGGCGTCCGTCACGATGTCGCAGGCGGCAAGCATGGCGACATGTGCCTTGCTAGCGGCTATGTCCTGCCGCCACAGTGCCTTGTCGAACGGGATACTCGCATTGATCTCGCGCATTATGGCAGAGGGGCCCTCGGCAAAACGCCCGCCCCACATCGCATTGGAGGATCCATCCTTGGCCAAGTCGCGCCTGTTCCTGTCTAGCTTTGCCGCCCTTGCAGCGGCCTCTCTTGCGGCGTGCGATAACGGTGCGGAGGAAGCCACGCAAGAAAACGTGGCCCCGTCGCAGACAAGCGAAACTATCGAACTGACGGGAACGCTGGACCGGTCCTTCACCGGCGAAGCCGTGCCGGAGGTGACCGTGGTGAACCCTGCGGGCGAGGAACTGCTGCTTTCGGCCGTGGGTGAGCCCATGCTGCTGAACCTGTGGGCGACGTGGTGCGCACCGTGCGTGGTGGAAATGCCGCTGCTCGATGAACTCGCCGCAGACCTCGAAGGGCAGGTGCGCGTGATCACCGTGAGCGAGGACATGCGCGGCGCCGAGGTGGTCGAGCCCTTCTTCGCAGAGCGCGACCTGCCCAACCTGCCGCAGTGGCTGGATCCGGATAACGAGCTTGCCTTCACCTTTGGCGGCGGGCCGGTGCTGCCGCTTACCGTGCTCTACGATGCCCAGGGCAACGAACTGTGGCGCGTAATCGGGGCCTATGACTGGGACAGCGAGGAAGCGCGCGCGCAGATTCTGGAAGCTCTTTCCGGCGAAGCGGCGGCGAGCGATTCGTAATCGGGCGCGGACAGTCCCAGTTTCTTCAGCGGTGAACCGGCAAGACCCGACAGGGTAGCGGCCTTTACGCGCGGCATCGGCGGAATGCGCGATCCGGGGGCCATGAAGAGGTCGCGGAAAATCGCCGGCCATGGCGAATCGGACTGGAACGGTGGCGTGAACCACCAGGTCATCCACTGGTAGAGCCGAACATGGCTCGCGCGCAGTTTCAGGAAATGCGCAAGTGCGGGGCCGAGCTCTTCCGCATGTGCGATGGCGCGGGCAAGGCCGAATGCATCGAGAAGCGCCATGTTGGCCCCCTGCCCCAGCTGCGGGCTGGCAGCGTGCCAGGCATCGCCGATATGCACGATGCGCTCTCCGACGGGCTGGCTGGTTGTCCGGTGGGCGTAGCGGGCAAAGGTCAGTTGCGCGGGGTCGGTGAACTGGTCGATCAGGTGTGCACATTCCGGCCACAGGGTGCACACCTCGTCACGCCAGGGCGCGAGACTGCGATCCTGCCAGGCCTCGTGATGATCTGCCTTGAGCGACCAGAAGAACGCCGCCCGCCCCTCGCCCACGGGCAGCAGGCCCACCATCTGGCGGGCGCTGGCGTAGCGCTGTTCGAGACATCCCGGACGGAAAGGACCGCTGCCGGGCCAGGCAATGGTCGCCCAGAGCGCGCCGAATGGCAGGTACGCGGCTGGCTTGGGGACCAGGCGTGAGCCGAGCCCTGCGGCGTCGATCACGAGATCGTGCGAGGGCGAATGCTCTCCATCCCGGAAGACGAGACGGCGCTTCTCGCCTTCCAGAAGTGAATCGACCACTTCATGGCCGGTGGCGATCGCAATTCCGGCCGCCTGAACCGCTTCGTAGAGAACGCCGAACAGGTCGGCACGGTGGATGCCCAGGCCAAAGGCACCGGGAATGGCGAGGTGGCGGTATTCGGCTTCCAGCACCGGCTCGCCCTCGGTGTTAAGGCCCAGCAAGGCATCGACCGGTGCACCTTTTGCCACCGCCCTCTCCGCCAGGCCCAGCGCGGCGAGCACTGCCAGCCCCGTGGGTTGCACCATCAGGCCCGAACCGACCGGGCGCGGCGCCTCGAAGCGTTCGTACAGCGTGACGTCGTGCCCCTGTCCATGCAGGAGCAGGGCGGCGGCAAGGCCCGACATGCCGCAGCCCACGATCGCAATTTCCAACCTGCGCATGTTTCCCCTTCCCACGCAGGCCAATCTTACGCTAGGGCGCGCGCGACAAGCGACTGCCTGCGGCGGTCGGCTGGTTTCAGGGCGATTAGCTCAGTTGGTAGAGCATCTCGTTTACACCGAGAGGGTCGGCAGTTCGAGCCTGTCATCGCCCACCAGTTTTTCAATGACTTAGGTGCCTAGGCGGGCAATCGAGGCTTTACTAGCAAGCCAATAGTAAGCCACGGCGTGCCCGCAGAGCCGTGTCCCATTTGCCTTGGTTTCTCGGGCGAAAATCACTGCCAGCGAAGCCATAGAAATGACGTTGATCGGCATTTTCAGGCCATTCGGATTGGAGATCGGTCGACTGTGGGGCAGCTAAGGAGCGGACTGACAGTCGACATCCACTTACGGACCTTGCCTGGCCTCGGAGGATTGCCTGTAAGCCGACTGTCTGCCGTGCCACGGTTCACACCAAAACTGGCCCTTCTGCTAGCGACCCGATTGCGGACCTTCGCCTATTTTATCTGCGGTCAAAGACTGGGCATTGCCACGACTAGTTTAGCCCTCGATTTTGCTCCCGCGGTTATCGGCTAATTGGACGATAGGCCGGCAACGATGGCGCCCATTCCCGCAGCATAAACGACGAGGACTGCAATGCTGTCATAACCCATGCGGAGCACGTGTTTGTCTCGCCTTTCGATCAGACCGATGAGGATAAAGGTGGTAAGCAGGGCGCCAAGAAGTGCTGCCGTCATCGAGTAATCTTCGACTTGCCGCAGCACTGGTTCGCCTTGGTCGAGCAGGTCGATTAGCAAGATCAGCACGACATCGAACATGTTGCCGCCAAGTATGTCTCCGATCGCCAATTCCGCTCGGCGCATCTTCACGGCTGCTATAGCCGTGCTGAGCTCTGGCAGCGAGGTGGCGAAGGCCAACAGCGTAAGTCCCACGAGCCCAGTTCCCGTACCGGTATTTTCGGCGATCCCCTCAGCACTCAGAGTCACGAGAGTTCCGCCGGCGAGGATCAGTGAAGCCATCATGACTGTGAACAGGCCAAGCCGTGCATTGGAGGCGGACAGACGCTCAAGTTCTTCGCTTTCCGACTCCGCCTCTTCGGCCGGGACCCAGCCACTGACCGCGACTTCGCGGCTCAGTTGACGGATGCACACGATGTAGGTTGCGGCAATCATTACAGGGAAGAGACCTACGCCTCCGGGCAGTGACCAGTCGCCAAGCATCACGCCGATAGCCGCGAGGATAAGCAGGACAATGCTGACAAGCGCATTGAGGATCGTGCGCGGGCCAGGGACCATGTTCGTCAGCGCCTGCTTGCCCACAAACAGGTCGGCAAGAGCGATGACCACGACCTGGAAGGCAATGCCGCCCAACATGTTGTTGATCGCCATGCCCGGATTACCCGAGAGGGTGGCAACGGTGGTGGTGGAAATTTCGGGCAACGAGGTAATCGCGCCCAATAGCAAGACGCCGATCGTAGCTTGTCCGATGCTGGTCCGCTCGGATATTTCGTCAGCATAGCGTGCCAGTCTGGTGCCGGCAAACCAGACGATGGCGGCCCCCAAGGCGAACCAGAATGCCAGGGCCGTCAATGACAATTCAGAAAAATCAGGCACGGACACTCCCTTTTATCGTAATCCACGCCGGAAGTGTGTTGTCAGTCGTGCGACAATCCCGCGATTACCCATGCTAGCGAGCAATCCATAGTTCTCCGCATCATCGGTCAGACGATGTTCGCGCCACCCGTAAGATCACACCTCCCAAAAGCCAGCAAGCGGCTACAATCCAAGCGGGGAGGCTGACATGATAAAGTGAGAAAACGAGCCCACCACCGCAGAGAATGACGAACCCGGGCAGGTAGGGCACCAAGGGCAAACGGAAGGGTCGTTCGCGATCCGGCATGGATTTGCGTAGTTTGAGCAAGCTTATTGCTACCAGTACAAAGACTAGAATGAACATGATATCAGTACTTGCGGCAATATCCTTGATCGGCAACAAAACCACCGCCGTGAGTATGATCGCGCCGCTGACGATCAAGGCGGCAACTGGCACACCTCGGAGGTTTACCTTGTTCAGGATGCCCGGCAGGTCAGCTTTGCGTCCCATGGCGAGGGCCACTCGGGTCGAGCCGTAAATCGTCGCATTAAGGGCGCTCGCGGTGCTCGCCAGTGCTGCTATCAATAATATCTCGGTCCCATATGGCATTACCTCTCCTGCCGTTTTGACCAGTCCAAGCTCCTCGAGTGTCGCCAGGTAGTCATAAGCAGTCGTGTCGGAGGGATGGTCCACGTTCGCCAGCAAGACGGTAGCCGTCAAAACATATATCGTAACGACGGTCGCAATACTGATTCCGATAGCGCGCGGAATCATTTTGGAAGGATTCTTGGCTTCTTCGCTGCTCTGGACGATGATCTCAAAGCCCTCGAAGGCAATGAACGTCAGCCCCATCGCCGCGAAGAGCCCCAACGGACCTTCAGGAAAGAATGGCGTAAATGCTTCCGTTGGGGCGGGTTGATCAAGCATGGCGCTGACACCGAAACCGATGAATAAGGCTATGACGGCGACTTGGAGTCCGGCCATCAGGATTTGCGCCAAGCTCGAGTTCTTCGTGCTGACGAGATTAACCGCGATGAACAGGAGCAGGACTATCGCTGCCATAAGCGTCGGATCGACGCCACCGCCAATTCCAAGTTCAGAGATCAATTCCGAGGCGAAGGAACCGAAGGAAGCCGCGTAAAAGCTGCAAGCCACCAGTTGCGCGAACCAGCTGCACCAGCCCGTAAAAAAGGCCCAGCGGTTCCCTAGTGCGGGGCGAGCCCAGACATAGGCCCCGCCGGTCTTCGGCATCATCGTCGCGAGTTCAGCATAGCAACCTCCGATGATGAGTGCGATGACTCCATTCAAGAGGAATGCTAGCAATAAAGCGGGTCCGGCTTCTCCAGCAGCAATGCCGGTCAGGACGAATACACCCGCCCCCACCATTGCTCCGATGCCGAGTGCGGCGATCGAAATGAGGCCCATGCTGCGCTTGAGCGAGTGGGATTCTCGAGAAGTTCTCTCTTCTTGATTCATGGAATCAAGATCGATCCGCCGAGCATGTGACTGGCTATAGGCTCCATGCAATAGGTCTCAATTGTTCCCGGTCAGCAAACCGATGAAATCGAAATTCTTTGCTCTAGTGTGTCGGTCTCAGTTGAGCCCGCAGAGCACCTTGAGGGTCTTGGACGGTATGGACCTGGACGTAGAACAGGTTGGGATCTGCAAATATCTCATCAGCCAATGCGGCATCAGTCGGCACACAGCCTTCGCTATGTAATGGACTAGGTTCCCGCAGGGGCACGACGACGGGCCCGGTTTGATCAGGCCCCCCGCGGTGTATGTGAGCAGCAGTTGCATTCGTTATGCTTGTGACACCTAGCTCATAGCAAAGACTACTGGTGTCTCGATCAAACCAGAGAGCAAATTGCCCACTTCCGTCAGGATCACCCTGTTCTGGTTGAACGGCGGCTCCGCTTAATTCTCCAACGAGCGAAGTGCCCGTTTCAGAAATGGTGTCCATTTGCGTTTCGCTGGTTGCGCACGCAGCCAGAGCGAGAACAGGCGTGATGCAGAAAATAGTACGCAAGGCATTATTCACTTGCCGGTCTCCATGGGACAAAGTCGCCAAGAAAGACAATGCCGGTCGTGAAGCCGAGTGTCTGGTCAACGGTCCGCACGACATCCTGCTTGCAAAGCTGCCCCCCTGTGCGTTCCACCACCAAAACATCGCGACTATCCAGCGACCGCGGGTTTTCTGGTCTTGCGACGTAGACCGTTTCTCCCGCATCATAGACAACGGCGGTTTCATCGATGACCTGTAGACGATCACCAAGGGTTGCCGGGATGCAGCTTTGCGGCTCACCAGGGGTTTTGCCTTCCAGCATTTCGGCGAGGCGAGCTTCACCTTCAAGCGAAGTCCGGTCGGTCCCGGTATGCGTACAGCTTGCGGCCAGCATCATCCCAAACGTGATAATGGATTTCTTGAAGATGCCATTCTCTTGCAAATTCATGTCGGCTCCTTTCTCGAGAGGGAGCGCCCTCGATGATCTCTCGATGTCGTTCGGATAACTCGATAGGTCTTGTTACTCGGCCATGTCCGTCGTTCGCTCGATTACGTCAGTCCTGTTCTCCAGACGATCGGCCTCTTCTTCAGCATGGTCGGTTGCGATCTCGACTGCGGGAAGGTCTGCGACATCGGCTCGTCTTTCCAGAACGTCAGTGCGATCCTCGAGATTATCCAACCTAGCCTCAAGGACATCCGCGGCGTCCTCGGTGATGACATCACCACTCTCCGTGACAACTGCGCCTTCTTCGTATGGATCTTCTCCGCAACCAGCACTGAGCAAGCCAAGAGTTACGGCGGTCGTTACAGCTATGATTTTCATTTTCACCTTCTCCCCTGGAATGGTTGTGCGGAATCTATGAGTGTCCTCCGAAAAAGTTCCGCGCCGAAGTCACGCTAACAAATGTTAGGCCCCTGTTTTCGCTCGGATAATTCGGAACCCAAAGCAGTTTCGAGCCAACGCTTTCCACCTATGAGTAGCTCTAGTAGCAGGCAAGATAATGCCTGGTCTTTGAGCCGATAACCCTCATCTGTGGTCAATCGCGCATAAATGGCAGCGTCGCGTGGTCGAAAGACGGGCGTGTCGGTGTCGAGTTTTCAGAACCTGTCGCGGGCAAGACGCTCACTGACTCATTTCAGAATAGGCTGAGGGTATCGGCACCCAAGAATTATCGGATGAACTCCTACTTGGAGCAACATGAAGGCTAGTTAAGTCTCCCCGCTTAAGAAGGCTGCGGGCGCTTTCACCAATGGCGTCTGGGTCCGCTTTCCACCCACTAGCGGCCACCCTCCCCGAACCTTGACCTTGCGGAGAGCTGACAGTCTATTGTCGATCAAGGTGTCGGTATACGCTGGCGCGACCAATCCCTAGCTCCTTGGCGATTGCTGCTGGGCGCATTCCCTGTTCGTGAAGACGCCGCACCTTAGCGCTATCGATTGACGGCTTCCGACCTTTATATACGCCAGCTGCTTTGGCCTTAGCGATGCCTTCCATTTGGCGCTCCTTGCGAATGTCGGCTTCAAACGCCGCCACAGCTCCAAGGATCGCCAACATCAACCTTCCTGTAGAGCTGTCAGTGTCGACACCTCCTTGCTGCAAACAGCGGAAGGCCACGCCTTTCTGCTGTAACTGCTCGATGACATGAAACAGATCGCTTACGGATCGCGCCAGCCTGTCCAGGCGGGTTACAATAAGTGTGTCACCCTCCCGCACGAAGTCGAGTGCCTCGGCCAGTTGGATACGAGCCTTCGCAGATAGGCCGGATTTCTTCTCGGCGAAGACCTTTTCGCATCCTGCTTCCTTCAAAGCCTCACGTTGAATGTCCAGACTTTGGCCAACCGAACTTACCCGCGCATATCCCACCAACATCACAAACTCCGTCTCATTAGGGTCTAGAGGTTGCGCACCTAGGTCGTCTTAGTTTTTCGGTCAACCCTATTGAGACGCTTCTGGCGTCTCATGCCATCGTCTCGGTCGGGTTTACCTTATTGAGACACCCGCAGACAAGCCTTCTTGAGCGAAACGTCGGCGGCTTGCTGTCACGAAGCCTGTCGTTGTCCCATCTCGATAGCGATCATGTGAACGGCGTTGACCGCCTGCTATTGTCGACGCGGGTCAATGAGGTGGTTTTGCCTTATCTCAACGATCTCGACCGCCTTATTGCTGCTGCCCTTGATGATGCCAGCGGAGCGTTGTCGGGGGACTTCCTAACTTTCCTGAATGACCCTGAAGCTTGGTTCGGTGCACGCGGCGTTGCGCAAGTGACCTATATCATGCCTCGCGATGATGATGACGAAGGAGGCGGGCCCGAAGTACCGCGCTTTGACGGGGGTGGCGAGGGACCAATAATGAGCAAGTGGTCTCATGCCGACAGGGAGGATGCCCAATCAGCGACAGATCGTAACGCAGTCCGCAGAAGGCCTGTCGTTCAAAAATTCGATACCAGTGCGACGCTCTATCTTTCCGCTGCGAGCGCCATGCTTGACTGGTTGCTCCTCCCGTATGCTCACCGCCCTTCCGATTTGAGGCTGAAGGCATTCCGGACGGCGATGTACCGCAAGTTTGGCCCGAAGTATCGCCTACGCCTAAAGGCCATGCTCAACGATGTTGAGGTGCGAAAGCAGGTCCGAGAGTGTTACGATCTTATCTGGTCAGACCATAATCTAGTTTCGATGGCGCTATATGCCGGACCATCCGATTCCTCTGAGTGGAGTGGTGAGTGTTGGCATCCGCCCGGCTGGTGGCGTGACGCGGATCGGGTAGTCGGTTGGCTCGGGACCGGCGACATGCATCTGAACGTCGCGCGCCGACGCAATGCGATGCTTCGACATTACCAGAACGTCCTAGATGAAGTGAACGTTCTGATGCTGCCGCACCACGGATCGCATCGGAATTTTCATGCGTCGCTACCGTCGATGATGCCCAGTTCGACACAGTGTGTCGCAGCCGCTGGCCCAAACGGATACGGCCATCCGAATCGCGGCGTGCGCGACCTTGTTCAATCGGCAGGCCGCGAGTTTGTGCATGTGACTGATCGGGGCCAGTCTGTCCTGCAATGGAGGCACAGAGTTTAATGCCCCAACGTACCGCACTATGGACCGTCTCCGATCAGCCGTCCTCGCTTCCTGAAGCGACATTCCCCTCCGAGCGCCTGCTTGAGGATATGATCATTGCTGCCCCGCGTATTCTCTCCGACGAATGGATGCTTATCGGGCGTCAGGAGCGGACAGTGACAGGAAGGCTCGACCTTCTGGCCGTTGCCCCAGATGGTGCGCTCGTTCTCATCGAACTCAAGCGCGATCGGACGCCCCGGGAGGTGGTAGCTCAGGCGCTAGACTATGCATGCTGGGTCGAAGATCTGGAAGCTGATGACATCGCCGCGATCTATGATCGCTTCGCACCGGGCCGGGACCTGGCGGCCGATTTTCGAGTTCGCTTCGGACAAGCTCTGGATGAGGACGAACTGAACCAAAGCCATCAAGTGGTCATCGTCGCAACGCATCTCGACGAGAGCAGTGAGAGGATCGTGCGCTATCTCGGTGACAAGGGGATCGCCATCAATGTTCTTTGCTTTCAGGTGTTCGATCACGGCGGGCAGCACCTGCTGAGCAGAACTTGGCTCGTCGATCCGGTCCAGACGCAGGTTAGCGCTTCTACGCCGACTTCGCATGGGGCTCGAGAACGCGAGCCTTGGAATGGGCAGTTCTATGCATGTTTTGGACACAGCGAGTCACGCGATTGGTCTGAAGGACGCAAGTATGGCTTCATCAGTGGAGGCGGCGGTACGTGGTATAGCAACACGCTCAACTTGCTCTCGCCAGGCGACCAAGTCTGGGTGAAGGCGCCTGGCTACGGATTCGTGGGAGTGGGCGAAGTTATCGGTCCACGCGAGCCGATTACCGAGTTCAAAATTGAAGGTGACGGTGTGGAGCGTCCCGCGGCGGAGATCTTACGTGGTGGTACATACCATCGAGAGGCGATCGACGACCCAGAACGAATGGAGTATTTCGTTCCTATCAAATGGCTACATTCCGTACCAATCGAAGCGGCTGTCAACGAAATCGGCATGTTCGGAAACCAGAACACGGTCTGCAAGCCAACCACGCCAAAATGGCGGACCACGGTCGATAGACTGCGAGAGCGCTGGAAGGTGCAGGGTTGAGGCAAGTCCGCTCTTAAATTGAGTGTTTCGCTCAGTGATTAGAACCGAGCTCAAGCCTCCGATCCGGCGCCGCTTCATGGCCCCCTCCCCTTTGTACGACGGGGTTTAATCCAACCTAATTCGCACCGTACTAGGGCTTGACCTCTACCTAATCCGATCTCGTTGCAATCCCGTACTTTTTGAATTTCGAGAATGGGAGAATTGCGACATTTTTGCATGTTTAGAACGAAGGGGACCATTCCCGCTGCTACTCAATTTGACTGGATCTTGCCTTTCGCGCTCTCCCGTTCTGAAAAGTCAGATTTTCTCAGTTCACGCGCCAAATATATCACTTTCGAACCGATCTGCACCGTAGTCACTTCTGGGCTTTTAAAAGGATCTAACTTTCAGTCGTTGTCTACACTTGGCCCAAAGACGCAACATGCTCGTTCCAGGCCAGCAGAGCGGCCCGCTTCTCCTCGAGGTAGTCATACCTCTGATAACGCTGACCTGCCCCAAGCATTTTTGTGCGACCTTGCACTACCTCAATCATGTCAGAACCGATGCCCAGACGTTGTAGCCCTGTTGCGACCGTGCGACGAAGGTTATGGAGGGTCCAATCAGGCAGCTGTGAACCGCTAAGCTCTGTAATCTTTGCATCCAATTTTTTCTTAAGCTTGCTATGATTGCCGAGCGGGTTCTCGCCGCTCACGCTGAAAACGTAATCGCCCAAACGTGGCGTTTCTCCCAACAGCTCAACCATGCTGGCCGACAAGGGTATGAGATTATTCCGGCCAGATTTGGTCCGCTCCTTCGGAACTTCGATTACCGCTCGCTCCAGATCGACTTCCTTCCATCGCAGACCACCAATTTCCCCACGTCGTTGCCCGGTAAGGATCAGCATCTTCACCAAGCCACTGTACGGATGAGTTTGCATTTCATTCGCTGCCTCCCATACTTGGGCCAGTTCAGCGTCATCCAACACTCGCTCTCGTCCAGCAGATGGCTTGGGACGTGGCACACGATCCATTGGACTGCGTTCGATGTCGCCTCTATCTTCCGCCCAACGAAACATCTTTCCGACAACCTCCGCTGCCTTTCGGGCAGTCGCCTGCTGATCCCACAGCTTATCAATGAACGCCGTGCAATCGGCCTTCGTAATTTCGCGAATATCCCGCTTCCCAAAGTACGGCTTTGCGTGCCGATCAATTACCGACTGAGCGCGCTTGTACGAGCCCTGCCAGTTCTCTTTCAGGTATCGGTCAGCAAATCGGTCGACATAAGCGTTGAACGAATAGTCAGCTGTCTCATTCCTCCGCCGCCGCTTCTCAGCGTTGGGATCAAAGTTCTGACTCGCTAGCAACAGCTTTTGAGAAGCTTCCTTCCTGGCGGTGTCGGCGGTCCATGGCGCGCCGTGCCGCCCGATTGTGTACTGTTCAGACTTCCTACGCCCAGGTAGGCGATAGCGAACTAGATAAGTTTTCCGCCCTTTGGGTGTCACCTTCACTCCAAAGCCCTTCAGACTTTCATCCCACCAGAAGGCGTCCTTCTCACCTGCTTCAAGGCCATCTACGGCAGTCTTGTTGATCCGGATCTCCGCCATCTCGCGCCTCTTTCTAGTAAGCCAATAGTAAGCCACTTCTAGGCAACGCCGTCCAACAGCGGAATAGGGCATCTGCTTGAGGCTGTTGAAAAACAACCGTTATATGAGACTACGGGCAACGCGAGGATGCCCCAAGAAACCTAGAGCATCTCGTTTACACCGAGAGGGTCGGCAGTTCGAGCCTGTCATCGCCCACCAGTTTCAGACTGCGGAAGAGCGCGGTTTTCAGCCAATGAACGACAGTTTAGAAAACCAGGCCAAGGCGCCCAGCTGGAGCTGTGTACACACCGTGTATTTGCAGACCTCTCCACGAGCTGCGCCCTAGATCCGCGCAAGTGTCTCCGCTCACGCCCTCTTCCAAGATATTGAGGCCAAGTTCCTGTTTTCCGAAAGCGGACATTCTCCGTGGCTAGGTCGAGCCTATGCCCGCGCGATTAATCGTCCAATAGACGCTTATCTGCCAACACGGCTTCCAGTGCTACAAGCCAGCTTTCAAAGTAGCCTCGCGTTGGTTTTAGCGGATTTTCCCTTTCCGCCTCGGCAACAGCCGCGATCAGTTCTTTTTGAAAGTCAGCCCAGGCGAACCGCCCTTGTTCTGCAAGGCTGACTGCCATTGCGAAAGCACGCCTTTCCCAATCGTCATGGAAAACCAGTTCGCCGCTCTTTCGCGGAAGTGCTGGCTGGCCCTGCATTTCTGCGATTTCCGGCTTAGCGACTCTCTCCTTACTCACGCTGGCTCAATCTTCCTGACACCGATCATGGCGTCTCGATGGACAAGTTGCGCAAGTTCCTGTTCCGTCAAGTCTTCAGTTCCTGCAGGCCTCTCCGGAAGGACGAGATACCGCATTTCGGAACTGCTGTCCCACACCCTTACCTCGACATCGTCACCGATCTCTGTCCCAAAGTCGGTGAGAACACTCCTCGGATCTACGACCACCCGCGATCTATAGGCGGCATCCTTGTACCATGCCGGTGGCAGTCCGAGCACCGGCCAAGGATAGCAGGAGCACAAGGTGCACACGACGAGGTTGTGGACCTCGGGCGTATTTTCGCAAACGACCAGATGTTCGCCCTGAAGTCCGCCGAAGCCGAGTTCGGCAATGGCAGCGCTGCCGTCCTGCAGGAGGCGTTGTTTAAAATCGGGATCGGTCCAAGCCTTGGCGACCACCTTGGCGCCATTCAGGGGGCCAAGGTCATTCTCATAGATATCGATCACCCGATCGAGCGCGCCCTTGTCGAACAAGCCCTTCTCGATCAGTAGCGCTTCGATCCGGGCAACCTTTTGTTCGAGTGCTTTATTCTCTTCTGCGCTGCGCTCGTTGGTGTGATAGGGGTTGGGCGGCGCAGCGTGTGCATGGCCATGGTCGTGATGATCGTTGCTCATATCAGGCAACTCCTTCGTCCGGCTCCTGGAGATAGGACTCCCAGAGATCAAGGTAGACACAATCGCGCCGGGACACATTATCGCCCCACAGGTCCTTTGCCTCGAAACGAACGGTGTAAAGCGGTTGGGGACATTCGCCTCGATCGTGAGCGGCAGTATCGGGGAAGGCGTGGCACTCGCGATAAGCGACAATCGTGCCCGGCTTTCCCCTTGCGTACCGCGGCAGGCGCGTGTGCCCCTTGACCTCCATGTTCCTGGCAAGGACACGAGCACCCACAGCAAATGCGGGTGGTTGCTCGCAAGGCCGGATCGCTGGCATGCCGACGCGTACGAGGTCTTCAATCATGGTCGCATCGGGGGGCGGATGCGGGAGTTTCGCAGGGCCATCGGCTATTCCACTCTCGAGTTCTTCAGCCGAGACGTAACCGAGTTCCTCGCATAGCGTCACAATTCCATGCAGCCAGTGTTCGTAATAGCTAGTCGTAAGGTAGTGGATTGCATCCATCCTCTCGATCACATGGCGCGCTCTGTCCACCGGCCCGACGAAGGCAAGGCCAGCCATGTTCATCCCGAAGACACGACGCTCCCAATCATGATGGAATACCGGCTCGTCGGGCTCCGACCTGACAGCCCCGAAATTCGTGATGCCGCCAAGGTCGTGGATGCCGTCCATTGCCGCCCTCCTTCCCCCGCCAGATCAAACGGTTTGATCAACTTGCAGGCTGAATGTGTCGCATTGCCGCCAGCTTAGCTGAACAATCGAAACCAGCAAGTTTCGCGCCGGTCCGCTGAAGCGCGGGGCGGATCACCGAACGTCGCAACCTCTCAGCATTCAATCTCTTCCGTCATCGACCAAGCTCGCCGGAAGGAGAGATTCATCCTCGTTTGCAGCAGCTGCGCACAGAAAGTACGGGTGCCCCGCGCAAATTGAAGAACCCCTAGTTACTAACGCCGCAGTCGCCCCCCGCGGCACATTCCCAAATTGCCTGATTGGCGGCATCGATGTCGCCTGCATCGCCGCCATACGATATATTGCCCTGTGTCGAATAGTTCGTTTCCTGGATAAACGTCTCGTCCTGATTGCGGGCAGCTGCGGCCCCGATAGCTCCGATGGCAATTGGCACCCCCAATGAGAGGCCTCGCGCTATCGCGGGCCCAAGGGGTGGACCTACACCATGCTCTCTAGAGACGAGCTCAACCTCGTCCGCCTGAGTCACGTCATAGGTGCTGACGACGGTGACACTCGGTGCGCCGCCTTGCGGGTCTCCGGCAATGGTGACGACGTCCTGCAAGACCGCACCGTTCACCAATGTATAAGGCGAAAGAACGTGATTGGCAGGCGTGGCGCATCCTATCGATAATAGAGCTGTCCCGGACACAGCGGCTACTCGCAGTAAGAGCATCGATCTAATCCTTTCAGCGTGCTCGTCGGTCCCCTTGAAACTCAATTACTCGGCGTGCACTCAGCACCGTCGCCGCAAATCACAGTCACAGCATCGATGTCTGCGTCCCCTGCAGCTTCGTTTTCTGCATTCTGGTAAGAAATGCGTATTTCATCGGCCAATTGCGAAAGACCGCTTCGTCCCGAAAGTTCTGCATTCGCAGGCCTTATGATGCGAACAGATCTGAAAGAGGCGTCTTCCCCGAAATTCCCAAAGAAAGAGTCCATGCTGCTCTCTCTCCAGGCCGCAAATTCGTCGATGGTAGCAAAGACAAGCAGGCCGCTGACTTCACCTGTCTCCCCATCCTCCAACCCAAGCCTGGCGACATTGGGTTGGGTCGCAGACTGCGTGGCCGCAGAAAGCATGCCAGACGAAAGCGTGGTGTTTTGCATTTCGAAACGCATGAGGATCGCAGCCTCTTGCTGGATGGATGCGGCAGCGTCGGGTGAGGCATGGTGCATGCACCCGGCCGAGAGCAAAACTGCAAGAGCCGTCACGGAAGCGCGCATCAAAATCACGACAAAGAACTCGGTAAATTCAGCAGTTGGAATGAATCTAACGGAGGTGCAGAAGAGCGGTTCCCCATGCCTTTTGAGCCAGAAACCCAAGCATGCGCCTTGCCAACATCTATTGGCTAATCGCAAAAATACCGATTGTTGGCGCATGTCTTTGCATCGCTCCCTCAGCGTCCGCAATTAGGCGCCAAGTTGTCCGGCCTTTGTGTGCGGTTCACATGACCGCTGGCCTTGATGCCTTTCGCTTGGTTCAGGTCCCCACCAATTCCCCGCATATGAAAGTGCTTGGGTCGTTCGGCTTATCACGCTCCGGCAGTTTCAACCGGCCTGTTGCGTCAAATCACGCGCCCTTTCCAACTTCGCTGACGCTAGCGGGCGCGTGTCATCAGGCTGCCTGCATCTCGCGATAGCTCTCGCTTGTTATCATCATGATCCAGATGATCCTGGCATTCTCGTTAGCCCGGGCCACCACGGCAACCCTGGGCTTCTTGCGCGCCAGCAGCTCTGTCAGCGGGCGTCGCTTCGCGCTGCTTCAATGGGCATGGCACGACCGTCGTCGCGCCCACCACATGCTCAGGCATGCTGATCCCGCACGAGCAACCTATCGAGGCGCGAGCAGGACTGCTTCCGAGTATAGCAGGTGTATGTCTTCTGGTCGGGCAAGGTCCGTCCCTTGCGTTCGCACCGCTGCGGCTCCGGCTGCAAGCCCGAAACGGAAAGCATCGCCAAGGTCGTTATTGGCGGCGAGCGCATGGAGAGTTGCCGCCAGAAAGCTGTCGCCGGCTCCCACGGCACTTGCGGCCTTTACCCGGATTGCCGGAAGTCGCAGATTGCCGGAGGCATTCGCCAGCAGAGCGCCATCGCTGCCCATCGTGACCGCCACGTGTTCGGCCTGGCCGCTCTGCACGATCCCTTGCGCCGCCTCGGCTATTGCGTGCTCGTCGACCAGCTCATGACCGACAAGGGCGCTCAGTTCACTGATGCTAGGCTTCACCAGATAAACACCGCCGCCCGCCAGCCCCTGCGCCAGCGCGGCCCCCGAACTGTCCAGCACCATGCGGATATCGCGTTCAGCGGCGGCTGCTGCGACCATGGCGTAGAAATCCTGCGGAACGCCTCGCGGCAATGAACCGCTGGCCACGAGGTAATCGCAATCCGCCTGCGCCAGCAGATCGAGGCAGCGCTGCCACTCGGCCGGCTGGATGACAGGGCCGTCGGTGACGAAGCGATATTGCTCTTCGGTGGTGTTCTCGAAGATGGAGGTGCTGACCCGCGTTTCACCCTCGATCGAAACACGGGTGCGGACGATCTGGTGCAGGTCCAGCAACTCATCCAGCGCTGCCCCGGCCGCTCCTCCCGCCAGGTAGAAGCATCGGGCATTGCCGCCCAGGCGTACAAACACCCGCGCGACATTGATGCCGCCGCCGCCGGGATCGTGGCGTTCGTGGCTGCCTCTGATCTTGTGGGTGGAATGCACACTGTCGACTTCGAAGGAAATGTCGATAGTGGGGTTCATCGTCAGGGTTGCGATGCTACTCATACGTTCGCCTCTGCTGTCATGTTTGCGTTCACTGGCCGCGCCTATGCTGGATACGCGAGACGATTGCCTTCTCAACCTCCAGCACCAGAAACAGGGCTGCGCCGATGGCGATGATAAGCGCCCCTTCGGCTAGGCTGAGTGGTCGCGTGTCGAAGACACGCTGCAGGAACGGCAGATAGGTGAAAGAAAGTTGTGCCACGATCACCGTGGCCAGCGCAATCAGCACCGGCTTGGTGCCGAGTGCGCCCTTCAGCGTTATCGAGCGCATATGGATGAAGCGCACGTTGAAGAGGTAAAATACCTCCGCCACTACCAGCATGTTGACCGTCATCGTACGCGCCTTCTCCACGCTGGCGCCAGCATTCTGCACACCGAAGAAGACCAGCAACACCACGGTTGCGAACAATGCCGAGACGAGCAAGACACGCCACAGCAGCAGTCCGGTCAGCAAGGGCGCATCACGCTTGCGCGGCGGCCTTTCCATAACGCCCGGCTCGGCCGGCTCGAATGCCAGGACCAGCCCCAGCGTTACCGCAGTGACGAGGTTGATCCACAGGATCTGCGTCGCGGTCAGCGGCAATGCAAAACCTGCCAGTATGGCGAGAATAACGACGATCGCCTCGCCTCCATTGGTCGGCAGCGTCCAGGCAATAACCTTGGTGATATTGTCGTAGACGGTGCGGCCTTCACGCACGGCGGCAACGATCGAGGCGAAATTGTCGTCCAACAAGACCATTTCCGAAGCCTCGCGCGCGGCTTCGGTCCCGCTGTTGCCCATTGCCGTGCCGATATCGGCCTGCTTGAGCGAGGGGGCATCGTTGACTCCGTCGCCGGTCATCGCGACGATCTGTCCGAGGGCCTGCAGCGCGCGCACGATCCGCAGCTTGTGTTCCGGGCTGGCGCGCGCGAATACCGAGACGTCCGAAACGCGGCGGGTAAGCTCTTCGTCGTCCAACTCTTCGATCTGTGAGCCGGTCAGGGCTTGCGGATCGTCGGCCAGGTCAAGTTGGCGGGCAATCGCCCGCGCTGTCGCGGCATGATCGCCAGTGATCATCTTGATCGCGATGCCGGCGGAGCGGCACTCGGCAATGGCCAATTTTGCCTCCTCCCTCGGCGGATCGATGAAGCCCATCAGCCCCAGCATTGTCGCTCCGCAGAGGTCTTGGTGCGTCAGCCGATCGAGCTGCACTTCCGGCTCCAGCATGGCAAAGCCCAGCAGGCGCTCGCCGTTGTTCGCCGATCGTTCGACGAGGGCCTGCCAGTCGACGGCGGCCGCATTGCAGCAAAGCGACAGCACCGCTTCGGGCGCACCCTTGACGAAGATCACGCGCCTGCCGTCGGGCGCCCGGTGCAGCGTGGCCATGTAGCGGTAGGAGGCGTCAAACGGGAGCTCGTCCAGCCGTGGCCAATCGCGCTTCAGTCTATCGCTCTCGATCTCGCCCTTGGCGGCGAGCGCAAGCAGCGCGCCTTCCATCGGATCGCCGGAAACGCCCCACTCGCCATGCTCTTGTACCAGCTGCGCATCGTTGCATAACACGCCGCAGCGAACCAGATCGTCGGTATCTCCGGCCTTCTCCAGCGCCCCGTCAGCAGGAGTCACCTCGCCATCGGGCGCATAACCGATGCCGCTGACACCATATTCGCGTTCGGGGGTCAGCAAACGCACCACCATCATCTCGTTGCGAGTCAGCGTCCCGGTCTTGTCGCTGCAGATCACGCTGGTGGCGCCAAGCGATTCCACCGCCGGCAGCTTGCGGATCACCGCCCGGCGGCCGGCCATTCGCTGCACGCCGATGGCGAGCGTTATTGTGATTACCGCAGGCAGACCCTCCGGGATCGCCCCCACGGCCACGGCAACCACCGCGATCAAGGCATCGACCCACGGATAATCGCGCACGAAGACCGCGAAAGCGAATAGACCTGCGCCAAAGGCAAGGATCACCAGTGCGAGCAGGCGGGCGAAGGTGTTGATCTGCTGCAGGAGCGGGGTGACCAGCTGCGGCACATCGAGGAGCATGCCGCTGATCCTGCCGATTTCGGTCCTACTGCCGGTCTCCACGACCAGCCCGGTCCCCTGCCCGCGCGCGACCAGCGTGCCCGAAAACGCCATGGAGGCGCGATCGCCCAGCGCCGCGTCCTCGCGTACCGGTTCCTCCTGCTTCTCGGCGGCAACCGACTCGCCGGTGAGCGCCGCTTCTTCCACCGCGAGGCCTCGCGCGCGCAGGATACGCAAATCCGCAGGCACGCGATCGCCCGCTTCGATCAGCACGACGTCGCCAGGTACAAGGCCCGCCACCTCGATCTCGCGCCTTTCGCCGTCGCGCAGTACATTTGCATGGGGTGAAATGAGGCCGTGCATGCCGCTCAGCGCCTTCTCCGCCCGCCCCTCTTGGACAAATCCGACGAGCGCATTGACCAGCACGACCAGCAGGATGACCACGGCATCGACTGCATGGTCGAGCAGGAAGGCCGCCACGGCAGCGGCCAGCAGGAAGTAAATCAGCGGATTGTTGAACTGTCCAAGGAACCGCACCAGCGGAGAGACGGGCTTCGCTTCGGGCAGGCTATTGGGTCCGTGCTCGGCCAGCCGCTTTTCGGCAGTCTCATTGGTCAGACCTTCACGATCCGAAGCAAGCGCGCGGAGAGCTTCTTCGGCTTCGCGAGGATGCCAGATATCGCTCGTTTGCGTCGTCATGCAGCATTCTCCGCTCGTTCGGCTTTCCCGGCCAGCCCATGACGCGATCGAAGCAAGGTTTTTCGCGACGCGCGCCGGATTGGCCCCCGTGCTCCTGTCGAGTAGCGGGCGAATGCCCCTGCGCACAGCCGGAAGAACATCGGCGTGGAGCGGCTTCCCGTGGAACTCCTGCCGCCGCGCCAGTGTTCCATTTCAAATATGCTAGACCAGCAATGCCCGCAATCGGGCTAACCGAAACGGGAGATTCGGCATCCAACAGCACGACACCCCTACATCGATGGACAGTGATACCGTTCCGTCCGCCTTGGCAAGGTTCAGGGCAATCGTGCTCGACCTCGACGGTGTAGTTACCGATACTGCAGATCTCCACGCGGCAAGCTGGAAGCGACTGTTCGACGAGTTCCTGCAGCGCTGGAACGAACGAACGGGTTCCGCACAGGCTCCATTCGATATCGGAGCCGATTATCGGCAGCATGTCGATGGCAAGCCGCGCTACGCGGGCGTCCAGGCGTTCCTCTCCTCCCGCGAAATCGAGCTACCTTACGGCAGTCCGGAAGATCCGCCGGAGCGGGAGACCGTGAGCGGCCTGGGGAATCGCAAGAACGCAATTTTCAACGAGACGCTGGCAAGCGACGGCGTCGAGGTGTTCGAAAGCTCGGTGAAACTGATCCGGCGGCTTCGTGCGGCGGGGTTGCGAACGGGGCTGGTCACGTCCAGCAAGAACGGGATGGCGGTCCTCGAAGCGGCGGGAATCGCCGATCTGTTCGACTTGATCGTCGATGGCGTGAAGGCCGAACGGCTGAAGTTGAAGGGCAAGCCCGATCCCGACACCTTTGCGCAAGCTGCCGCAGAACTGGGGCTGGAACCGCGCGATGCGGTGGCGGTGGAGGATGCGCTTTCGGGCGTCGAAGCTGCCAAGCGCGCCAATTATGGCCTGGTGATCGGGGTGGACCGCAACGGTCAGGCAGCCGCGCTGCGCGAACATGGGGCGGACGTCGTGGTGAAGGATTTGGGAGAACTCGATATCGCCGCTTTCGCGCAATGCCCCGATCTTCCCGACGCAGGCAAGCACTTCGCGGAAATCGCGCGCGAGCTCGAAGGGCGGTCGCCAGCGGTCTTCCTCGATTACGACGGCACGCTCACGCCGATCGTCGACAGCCCAGAGCTCGCGGTCCTTGACGACGATATACGCTCCACAATTCGCCGGCTTGCCGGGCTCTGCACCGTCGCAATCATCAGCGGCCGCGACCGCGCCGATGTGGCGCGGCTCGTGGGGCTTGATGAACTGATCTATGCCGGCAGCCACGGTTTCGACATCGGCGGGCCCGGCGGCCTGGAAAAGCAGCACGAGCGGGCAAAGGAGTTTCTCACGCCTCTGGATAGAGCGGAAGCCCGGCTGAGCAACGCCCTGGCGTCGATCAAAGGCGCCATTGTCGAACGCAAGCGGTTTGCCATTGCCGTGCATTATCGCCTGGTCGATCCGGCCAGGGCGGCCGATGTCGAAGCGGCGGTCGATCGGACGGTCGCAGACGGGGCGATCGAAGACGCGGGGCCAATGCTGCGCAAGACAGGCGGGAAGAAAGTTTTCGAGATCAGGCCCGATGTTGCCTGGGACAAGGGCCGCGCCGTCCTCTGGCTGCTCGAAACGCTGGATCTCGACCGGCCCGATATCCTGCCGATCTATATCGGTGATGACGAAACGGATGAGGATGCCTTCCGCGCATTGCGCGACCGCGGTCTGGGGATCATGGTGGGGGACGTGCCGCAAAATAGCGCCGCCAAGTGTGTCCTGGGCGCCCCGACCGATGTCGCCGAGCTTCTGGGGAAGCTCATCCAGCTTCTCGAGGACAAAAAATGAACGACTGGAAGCTATGTTATGACGATTTCGACCCCCACGACGAAGGTCTGCGAGAAGCGCTTTGCACACTTGGAAACGGCTATTTCGCCACGAGGGGAGCCGCCGAGGAATCTGAGGCGGGCGAGTTTCATTATCCCGGCACCTACCTGGCAGGCGGGTATAATCGCCTGACCACGGACCTTGCAGGCCGCTCAATCGAGAACGAGGACCTGGTTAATCTGCCCAACTGGTTACCGCTGACTTTCCGCCCCGAAGGCGGCGACTGGCTGAACCTGCTTGCGACGGAGATCCTGTCCTATCGGCAGGAACTCGATATGCAGCATGGCCTGCTGCGGCGGATGATGCGCGTGAAGGACCGACAGGGGCGGATAACCGCGATCGAGACCACCCGGCTTGTTCACATGCACGAGCCTCATCTGGCAGCCATAGCGTGGGAGATCCGGCCTGAGAATTGGTCCGGTGAGGTAACGATCCGCTCCGCTCTGGACGGGCGCGTGGTCAATTCCGGGGTGGAGCGTTATCGGCAGCTTGCCAGCAGGCATTTTTCCACCCTGACTGCCGAGCAGGTCGGTGAAGAAAGCATCGCCCTTCTGGCGGAGACCAGCCGATCGCATTTACGCATTGCGCAGGTGGCGCGCACCCGGGCGTTTGCCGGCAGCCAGCCGCTTCGGATCGAGCGTTCGCTGGTCGCGGAACCGGATTTTATCGCGCAGGATCTGGTGGTGGCGCTTACGGCCGACCAGCCGCTCAGGGTCGAGAAAGTCGTGGCGATGTATTCCTCGCGTGATCGTGCGATTTCGGATCCGCTCGGGGCAGCCTGCATCTGCATCGCCGGGGCGGGAGATTTCGCGGAGCTGCTCGAGAGCCACAAGCGGGCTTGGTCGCAATTGTGGTGGCACGGCGATCTGGTGTTGAAGGCGCGGCACCGCACGCAGATGATCCTGCGGCTACACATCTTCCACCTGCTCCAGACCGTCTCGCCACATACGGGCGATCTCGATGTAGGCGTGCCCGCCCGCGGCCTGCACGGCGAAGCCTATCGGGGGCACATTTTCTGGGACGAACTGTTCATTTTCCCGTTTCTCACCCTTCGGCTGCCGCAGATCACTCGCGCGCTGCTGCTTTACCGATATCGCCGCTTGCCCGAAGCGCGCCGGCTTGCGCGCGCCGCTGGCTTTTGCGGGGCGATGTATCCTTGGCAAAGCGGCAGCACCGGGCGCGAGGAAACCCAGGTCGTGCACCTCAATCCGAAATCCGGACGCTGGCTTTCGGACAATTCGCAGCTGCAGCGTCACGTCAACGCCGCCATCGCCTACAATGTCTGGCGATATTACGATGCGACCCGCGATGAGGAATTCCTGAATTTCCATGGTGCCGAAATGCTGTGCGAGATCGCCCGGTTCTGGGCCAGCATCGCGCGATGGAACCCGAAGCGCGAGCGGTACGACATTCGCGGCGTCATGGGACCGGACGAATTCCACGACGCCTATCCGGAAGCCGAACAGGCGGGTCTGGATAACAATGCCTATACCAACGTGATGGCCAGCTGGGTGCTGCAACGCGCGCTTACCGCGCTCGACCGGGTAGAGCCGGTGCGGCGCAGTCAGTTGTGCGAGACGCTGTCCCTTGGCGACACGGAACTCGAGGCGTGGGACGAGATCAGCCGCAAGCTGTTCGTGCCCTTCCATGACGGAATACCGAGCCAGTTCGAAGGCTACGAGCACCTGGAGGAGTTCGACTGGGAAGGATATCGCGAAAAATACGGCGACATCCACAGGCTCGACCGGATTCTCGAGGCCGAAGGCGACAGCGTCAACCGATACAAGGCTTCCAAGCAAGCCGATGTCCTCATGCTGTTCTATCTCTTCTCGATCGAAGAACTGCACGAACAGCTCGAACGGCTGGGCTATTCAATCGATGACGATACGGTTTCCAGAACGGTCGATTACTACCGGCAGCGAACGTCCGATGGATCGACGCTGAGCCGGGTGGTACATTCATGGGTGCTGGCACGAATTGACCGGTCGCAGTCGTGGACGCTGCTTAGGGAAGCACTCGAGAGCGATGTCGCCGACACGCAGGGCGGTACCACCGCCGAAGGCATCCACCTTGGCGCGATGGCGGGCACCGTCGATTTGGTGCAGCGCGGCCAGACCGGGCTGGAGATCAGGGAGGCGTTCTTTCGCCTCGACCCGCACCTTTCGGAAGATATGCAGGACCTCAGTTTGCGGCTGCGCTATCGGGGCCACTGGCTCGAACTCGAGTTCGGCTGCGAGACGTTGACCATGACCGCGCCCGACGGATGGTCCGGCCCCGAAAGCATCATGATCGGGAACGATACGTTCGCGTTCGGAGCCGGCGCAAAGCTCGATCTGCAATGTCGCGACGGCAGCTGGTCTAGCGTTGAATAGTGGCCGGGAGCGATCGCCGGGTCTGACGCTCGCGGAGATTTGGCAGCTTTCAGCTCAGGGTAGCCACGGCGTATAGCAGCAGGCCGCCAAATCCAGCATAAACAATGCAGACCGGCAGCGTGACCTTAAGTACCGAACCCTCGCGCCCGACCAGGCCGACGGTCGCGGCACCGGCCACGATATTGTGCGGGGCGATCACATTTCCGATGGCTGAGCCGAAACCTTGTCCGGCCAGCCCCAGCAATGGTGAAAGCGCAGTTGCCCTTGCTGCTGTCAGCTGAAAGTCGGCGAGCAGGATATTGGAAGCCGTGGCCGAACCAGTGACGAAGGACCCCAGCGCGCCGACCAGCGGCACCGCCAGCGGCCATTGCGATCCCAGCAATCCTGCCGCTCCTCCCGCGAGCAATGTGATCATTCCGCTGTGAACCATCACTCTCGCCAGCAACAATACCGCCAATAGTGCTAGGGCCACCTGCGGAAGGCGGGCCGCCGCACTTGCTAGCGAGGGGACCAAATGTCCGGGCTCGCCGCGTCGGGCCAGGGCCGCGCCCCCGAGGGCAAGCATCAGCATCGTCCCCGGATGGTAGAGCGGGGCGACCGTACCACCAAATTCCCCGGCCATGCTCCAGTCCAGCGTGTAACCCTGCAGCGCCACCGAGATGGGGGGAATAGTGCGCGTGGCCAGGATGATCGCGAGCACCAGCGCATAAGGCAGCGCAGCACGAAGAACCGCCTTGCCGTCGACCTCTTTCGCTCCCGGTCGAGCCGGCCATCGCCACCGGGCAAAGCAGATGAACAGCAGGCCGCCGATCAGCGCACCGCCGAGCGCCGGCAATTCCGGCCCGGCCAACCATGCCAGAGCGAGTGCCGGGATCAGAAAGAGCAGGGCCGCTACCGGCGCCGCTGCCCATGCGGCGCCAGCAGGCAGCCGCGCCAGGCGGAATACGAGGAATGCCAGCGCCCATCCAAAGGCGGCATGCAGCATCATGATTGTCGCTGACAGGAGACGAGGCTCGCTCGGTAGAGCCTCCAGCAATGGCACCATCGGGGTTCCGACCGCACCGAACGAGACTGCGGCGGCGTGACCGATCAGGGCCAGCAGCAGCGACCGATGCGGTGAAAAACCCAGCGACACCAGCATCGGTGCGACCAGCGCTATCGGGGTTCCGAACCCCGCCGCCCCTTCCAGCAGCAGGGCAAAGAACCATGCCAGCATCAGCGCCTGCACTTCGCGCCGGTCGGAAACCGATGCCAGCCATACCCCGATCTGCTGCGAGGCACCGGAGCGGGTCTGGAATTCATACAAGGCAAGCGCCGGAAACACGATCCACAGGATTGTTGCCGCGGAAAAGCCCGCCTCCAGCAACGGACCGGAAAGCGAGGCCGGATCGGTGCCGTAATCGAATACAAGTATTGCTAGCGCCACCGCCGTCGTCGCTCCGGCCATGCCCGCCTGCGCTGCGGTCCAGCCCAGACCGATCATCCCGATCAGCAAGATCAGGATCGGCAGCAAGGCAAGCAGCGGCATCATGCGATCATGCCAGCATTTCAACCGATACCGCGTGATTGGTCTGGCCCGTGGCGGCAAATTGCGAGATGTTACCGATCGTCGTCTCGGCGATCGCGCTTAGCGCTTCATGCGTCAGAAACGCCTGATGACCGGTGATCAGCACATTTGGGAAGGTCAACAGACGGGCAAAAACATCGTCCTGAATGACCGTGCTAGAAAGGTTCTCGAAGAACAGGTCCCCCTCTTCTTCGTAGACATCCAGCCCGACATGGCCGATCTTCCCACTCTTGAGGCCCCGGATCAGGCTGCGCGCCTCCACCAGTGCTCCGCGACCGGTATTGATGATCATCACCCCCGGCTTCATCGTGGCGATTGCTTCGGCGTCCACCAGATGATGTGTTGCCGGGGTCAGCGGACAATGGAGAGACACGATGTCGGCCTGGGCGAACAGATCGGGCAGATCGGCATATTCCGCGCCGGCTTCAACGAACTCGGCAGAGTGATGGGGATCGAAGCCCAGCACGCGGCAGCCGAAGCCCCGCATGATGCGCGCCACACAATTGCCTATCTTGCCGGTGCCCACGATCCCGATGGTCCGGTCTTTGAGATCGAATCCTACCAGCCCGTCGAGGGCGAAATTCCCTTCCCGCACCCGCGCATAAGCCTTGTGAATCTTGCGGTTCAACGAGAGGATGAGAGCGATCGTATGTTCCGCGACAGCCTCGGGCGAGTAGGCCGGAACACGCGCTATGGCGATGTCGAGATCCCGCGCGGCAACAAGATCGACATTGTTGAAGCCAGCGCATCGCAAGGCCACCAACCGAATCCCGCAATCCTTGAGATACGTCAACACTTCGCGGTCGAGCGTATCGTTGACGAAGGCACAGATCGCATCGCATTGTCCGCTCAGGGCCGCTGTCTCGGCACTTAGCCGCATCTCGAGAAACCGCAGCTCATGGGAGCTATCCTGCGCAGCATTCGCCCGCTCAAGGTACGTCTGATCATAAGGCTTGGTGCTGTATACCGCTACTTTCATGTCCGTACTCCACGTCTGGGCCCGCTTTACGATCGGAGGCTTGTTCATCAATGGTGTGCGACGAAAAGGCTCGAATGACAGATATCGGGGCGCAAAGCGGCCATGGTCCAAACGACCGCTATCGGGGCGTTAGCAGCTTGTTCGCTTCTGGGCGAAGTCGGTAACAAGAGGACAGTCAGCTTGCGGGGAGACTTACTTCCCCGCAAAATCCAACAGCTGATGTTCGGCTAACGAGCCGATTGCGGACATTCGGGAGAAACCTTTGAAGGTTGTCAGCCTGTCGATTAACGTTGGGCCATGAGAGAACCAATTCTCGAGGAAGGAAATACTTGCTGGCGCAAGGTTCGCGCCGACAAGGTGTCCTTTATCGTGGATGCTGCCGATTATTTTGCTGCTGCAAAGGAAGCGATCCTGCAGGCACGTCACAGCGTTTATCTGATCGGCTGGGAGTTTGATCTCGAAATTCGTCTGCGCCCCGACGTGGATGACCCCGAGGTGCCAGACCAACTACGTCAGTTTCTCCAGTTCGTCGTCGAGAACCGTCCTGAGCTGGAAATATTCGTTCTCCAATGGCGCGGTGCGATGCTCTTCAACATTGCGCGCCAATTGGGTTCCTATCTGCTGCTGAAGGCAAGAGCCAAACCCCAGATCCACTTCCGCCTTGATAGCGAACATCCTGCAGGAGCCTGCCACCATCAGAAGATTGTCGTGATCGATGACGCCATCGCCTTTTGCGGAGGGATCGATATGACTTCGGGGCGATGGGACACACGGTCCCATCTAAGCGCCGACCATAGGGATGGTTTGCCATGGCACGACATGACCTGGGCTCTGGACGGAGAGGTTGCGAGAAGCCTGGGAGAGCTTGCTCGCTGGCGGTGGAAGAATGCAACCGGTGATGAGCTCCCCATCCCTCCACGGTGTCACGCAATTTGGCCCGAGCAGCTTGCGCCAGACCTCTACGATGCAGTGGTTGGCATCGCTCGAACCAGCCCCGGTTATGGAGACAATCCACGGATTGAAGAAATCGAAAAGCTCTGGTGTGCGGCAATTCGGTCAGCAGAGCGAACGATCTATATTGAAAACCAGTTCCTCTCATCCGGGAAGATCAGCCATGCGATAAAGTCGAAACTGGAAGAGGAAGGTGGACCGGAGATCGTTATCATCCTGCCTTTCTCGGCAGAAAGTTGGTTGGAAAGCGAAGCCATGGACTCCCGGCGGTCCTTCATTCTGGATGATCTCCGCAAATCCGACCGCGAGGATCGCCTGGGCGTCTATCATCCCGTCAACGCGAATGGTGAGCCCATTTACGTTCACGCCAAGTTGCTCCTCGTGGACGACAGTTTCGTGAGGGTCGGTTCTTCAAACATGGCAAGCCGCTCATTGGCGGCCGATAGCGAGTGCGATCTGGCAATGGAGGCTGTCGATCAGCCGGAGCTGAAAGATATCCTAGTGAATTTCCGCACCCGTCTCCTGGCGGAGCACTTGGGTGTGCCGGTCGAGACGATAGAGGCGGAGTTAGAGAGCACCGAGGGAAGTGTCCGCAAAGTCATCGAGAGACTGCGCAAGACGAATGGCAGGAGTCTGCGGGTTCTTGAAGCTAGCGAATTGAATGAAAGCGAAAAGGCGCTGGCGGAGAGCCGCCTGATGGACCCTGAAGAACCGATCAATGCATGGCGACGAGTTGCAGGATTTGCGAAGCGAGAAGTCCGTCGCAAACGAGTACTCGCGACTCTTGGCGGGCTCGCCATAGGGGGGTTGGTGGCCCGGCAATTCATCCGGCGGCCATGACGATCGGACATCGCGAAGACAGCCCGCCCAAGTTCCGTGCAGTCTCGCATATACCGGGAACCCCGCTCCTAGGGGCCGCTTCTGAGCACCCAGAGCCCGACGATCAATATCCCTGAAGCGATCGCTACAGACCAGCTCAGTGCGCCTATCCAGTGCTTTCGAACAGTCTCCACCTCATGAGCGGACAGATTCTCGAAAGACTTTCCGGCCCGCCGCCCGGCCATGAGCGCGATCCCGGCCGCCAAGACAAGGAAGGCGCTGGCAATGCCGCGAGCAAGCCAAGGCGGCTCGAAATCGCCAAAAAAGACATGGAATGCGATCGCCAACCCGATCGCCCCAAAAGCGGTGCGAAGGGCTCCGAAAAATGTTCTTTCCGTTGCCTGAGCCGTGCGGTCCTCGGCAAGATCAGTTCGCTTCTCTGACTCGCCATCTTCGCTTTCCGGTTCGTTTTTCCGCATATTCGAGCCGCCGATAATCGCCTCCGAAACAAACTCCACCACCCTTTACGACCTTGTCGTGGCACCATCCAGTCCTCCGCTCATTGATCGAATGAGGAGTTGTCCTCCCGAACGATGCGATAGCTCCTCCTAACCAAGTCGAACGACAGGAGAAGGAGCATGCCTGACGATAAGCCCAGAGATCATTCAGTAATTGCAAGTGACCGCGTGGAAGGCACAACCGTTTTCGGAAAGGACGGCGACAAGATCGGCACCGTCCGTCGCATCATGATCGACAAGATCACCGGCCAGGCCCGCGATGTCGAAATCTCGGTTGGCACCTTCTTCGGCATGGGCGGCGAACTTCACAGCCTTCCTTGGGAGAAGCTCAATTATGATACTCTTCTCGACGGGTACAAACTGGACGTCACCGAGGATGAACTGCGTAATGCGCCCACTCACTCAGAAAGCGACCGCGATCGGCAGTATGATCCGGACTACCAACGTGAAGTCTACACTTACTGGGTCGTGACTCCATATTGGCAATAGTCACATGCTCGTTTCCTTGAGGGTGCGACGTTCAGTCCTCCCCCTGCTCTTGCTCCTTGCGGCTTGTGGCAAGGACAGTGAGGCAATCGACGAGCCTGTAGAGATCTCGGACCTGACCGGGCTCTATCTGGGCGATGGCCAGGGCGCGGAACAAGACCGCATGTGCATGCTCCGCGCTCCTTCCGGCCCGGTATGGTTCGGCATCGTTACCGTCGCCTCTGACGGCGCGGCTTGCAGCGGCCTCGGAAAAGCGGCCAAGAGGAATGGAAGCGTCCTTCTGACAATGTCTGGCGAGGGGGATTGCGAAATACTTGCCACGATTTCTGGCGGAGAACTCGAATTTCCCAACAGCTTGCCTGAAGGCTGCGCCTACTATTGTGGCCCCGACGCAAGTCTGGCCGGGGCGTGGTTTGAGAAAACCGGCGTTACACAAGAAGCGGCAAGGGAGGCGACCGATCTGGTCGGTGATCCGCTCTGCACGGTGCCGGGAACGGCGAATATCGTCGAAGAGGAATAGGTTCCCCGAGGTTTAGGTTGCTTCAAGCGAAGCGATTGCAGGGCGAAGTCGCCCCCCTTCCGTCCGGTCCCCAACGGCGAAAGCCGCTGCTATCCACGTGGAAGCGCAGCCCGGAATAGAATCCGAGCCCGGTTCGGTATTCCTCCCCCCGTGCTGCGTGGATCGTGCAGAGCCGGGCAATCATGTCGCGGCGCTCGATTTCCTCGTCGGTGGGAACCAGGTCCATGGCGAAAAACATTCGATGCGCGGAACCCGGACGTCCCCCCGAACAACTGTTCAGATCCTCGTTCCTGTAGGCGGAGAGCGCTTCTACGTTGCCTATCGCGGGCAGCACCTCGTCATCCACAAAAGAGAGCGTGTTGACGATGTTCTGCCATTGCTGGACGGGAGCGACCTCGAACCTGTCTGCGCTGCATTCGCGCCACGATGACGAGGTCCGCACCAGTTGCCACAGGGGCAGAACATCCTTCACTTCTCGGTCGAGCAGGAAAGTGCGGAAGGCTCGCACGTTGTCGCGGTTCTGCGCCGACTGCGCGAGCCAGGCGAGATAGTCGGCCTTTGCCTGCCCCGGCGCAGTGCTCTGGGCTGTCGCGGGTGATGCAAGCAAGGCAAACGCGCACCCAGCGCCCACCAGAAGGCGACTTAGTATTCCAGCTGCAGTTTTCCTCGTCAAAACGATCACCCGTTCCCTTATCCGTGAAAGATAGGAACGCACCCGGCCTGTTGAATGGTTTTTCCGATCAATCGCGCGCTGATAGCGTTGGATTGATCTCCAGACGCAAATTCCTGTCGTAGCAAGGCCCAGCGGAAATCCGGGATCGGCAGTCTGTTCTGCCCGTTGGATCAATAAGATAGCGATATTCAAGCGAGTTACACATGAACACCATTCGGACGATCGCCTTGCTGGCGACGGTGGCTCTCATTCCGGGATGCGGGAACGAAAGCTCCGGCAGTGACGGAGCAGCCGCACGGTCGGGCCAGGAAATTGGACATTCCGACAGCGCCGACCTCGTCGATCCGGAGGCGGTGAGCCAGCAGGACCTGCAGCGCATCGTCTCAAGCGATCGTGTGCGACAATTCTATGAAGGCAGGGACTGGGAACCGGCCTGGACCCCCGAGAATGTAGGCGGGCTAGTGCAAACCTTGCGCAATGCCGGTCGACACGGTTTGAAACCTGTCGAATACATCGGCCCGGTGGAGGGGGCAGGCAACCCTGCCGCGCGCGAAGTTGCGCTTACCGCGGCGGCACTCGACCTCGGCGATGCGCTGGGCGACGGAAAGGCTGATCCGACTGAGCTGTTTTCAGTTTACACCATTCCGCGCCCCGAGCTTGATCTGATCGGCGGTCTGAGCGCAGCTGTGGCGGATAACAATGCCGGCGAATGGCTGGAAAGCCTCGCGCCGCCGAATGCCGAGTATCGCGCGCTGTCCGAAGCCTATCTTCGTTATGCGCGCGAGGCAGCCGAGGGCGCTGGCCAGTCCATCGATAGCGGCGATCTGATCCGCGAGGGAGACACCGATCCACGGGTGCCCCAGATCGCGCAGGTCCTCCGTTCCAACGGTTACCTCAAAGGCGGAACCGGTGGGGATGAAAGCAATCTGTACACTCCCGCCATCTCTCAAGCCGTCGAGCGGTTCCAAGGCGACTTCGGTATCGCCCAGGACGGCATAGTGGGCCCCAGCACACTGGAGGTTCTCAATACCGGTGCCGAGGAAAGGTCGCGCATTCTCGCGGTCAACCTCGAGCGGCTGCGCTGGCTCCAGCGCGACCGTCCTGCCACCCGCATCGACGTGAATATCGCTGCTGCGCAACTCGATTATTACCGTGATGGCGAACTGCGCGATCAACGCGTGGTGGTGGTGGGGCAGCCCGGTTGGGAGACGCCACAACTGGGCTCCCCCTTCTACAGGTTCGTTGCCAATCCGACCTGGACTATACCGCGATCAATCCAGGAAGAGGAGATCGCGCCACGCGGTCCCGGCTATTTGCAACGCAACAACATGATCCGACGCAATGGCTGGATCGTGCAGTTGCCCGGCCCCGAAAATGCGCTCGGGATCGTCAAGTTCGATCTGCAGAACGATCACGCAATCTACCTGCACGACACGCCCGCCAAGTCGCTCCTCGACCGGAACCAGCGCCACCTCAGCCATGGTTGCATCAGGGTCGAGAACGCCCCTCAATTTGCCCGGATGATGGCCGAGGATGTCGGCGTGCTGTCGGAATATAGAGAGGCGCAGGAGACCGGCGAGGAGACCTCCGTCGACCTTCCGCGCAACATCCCGGTGCGATTACTTTATCACACCGCTTTCCTCTCTCCCGCGGGCGACATACGGTTCCGCACCGATGCCTATGGCTGGGACGAACGCGTGGCCGAAGCGTTGGGCTACGAGCCCCGCCGATCTCCAACGCTGCAGACGCATATTCAAGATTTAGGCCCCTAAGACCTTAGTTTTCCCCCTTGGCTGCGTTCTGTCATGTTCGCTTTCCCAGCCCAGAAGCAGCCATGAGCGCGGCGCAACGGCCCTCCCATGTGATCCCGCAATTCTCGCGCCGGCACTTCACGAAGGGACGCGGCGCTCAACGACGGACCTGAGCATCGAGCGGAGCGCCTTTTGTGATGGCCGTTCAAGATGAGTATAGGCCGCCCAAGCCGCCAGGCTCGAAACCGCCAAGGTGGCCGGAAACCCGAGCTGGGCAGGCATCAAGCCGTTGATGATTGCAAGTTTGACGAAGGTCAGAACGATCAGGTGGAGCAGATATAACGAATACGAGATCTTGCCGAACCAGCGCAGGATGTGATGCCTGAAAATGACGAGCGGTCCCACGGCGAACACGGTCAGGACAAGCACGAGAAGCGGATAGCCAACGGTGATCGGATCGAGATATTGCGCGGCCATCGGAATACCGAGCTCCCGCCTCACGCCGGGGATCGCGAAAACGGCCGACACAAGTACAATCCACCCCAGGAAGCTGAGAAGCCTGCTTTCTCCGATCGCGGCGAATTCCTCGCGCAGGGACGGATAATGAATTCCCAGCAGGGATCCTGCCAGGAAGATATGGAGCCAGGCGAAGATCGAGGCTTTCAGCCCGACGCCGAAGAAATCCAGGGCGAGATAACCGACTAGCTGAAACGAAAGCAGGGCCGCGGCGATCGTCAGGGATTGCGATCTGATCGCGAAGATCCAGACGATCACGAACAGGAAATAGAAGTGGATCTCGACAGGTATAGTCCACAGCGTGCTACTTCCCCTGATCATCGCGATGTTCTGCACGATCGCCAGAGGGCCGTCGGAATTCAGAAGAACGAAATCGAACGCGTAAAAGCTGATGATGGCGATGAAGACCGTGAAGTAATACAGAGGCAAGACCCGCGTGCCCCGGTTTACCGCATAATCCCAGAGAGCCTTTCCGGTCAGGTCCTTCTGGCCATACAGGTATCCCATCAGGAAACCGCTGAGACCGAAGAAGACTATGACACCCATCTTGCCGAGGCCATTGCCAAGGATCGGGGGCAGGAGGCCATGGTTCGCGCTATGGGATATGACAACCAGCAGAGCGGCAAAGCCCCTCAGTCCGTCAAGTGCAGTCAGATGCGATTTTTCGTGATCCATTGCCGGGACTGCCATTCGCGATAACTGTTATAGTATCAGCAGCTTACCGACTTTTTTTCAACTTGCCTTGTATGTTTCGCCCCTCCTCTGAACCAGTCGCTCCCTCGGGACTGCGGGCCCGCCTTCTAGTTGTCTTCCAGCGCCGAGATTCTCGCCTCGAGCACACGTGCCGCCACTGCCGCTCCGGCCGGGCTGAAATGGCCGTCGGCCGCGAACAGGTCGTTCGGATTCTCGGCATCGGCGAAGGCTTCGGCAAGATCGACGACCTCGATGCCATGCGCCTCGGCAGCGTTCAGGACGTCGTTTCGCAACTCGTCATACAGGAACGACTTGTCGAGCAATCCGCGATACCGGGTTCCCTGCGGAATGTAGACAAGGACGAACCGTCCGCCCCAGCTCTCGGTCAATGCCTTGGCTCGCCCGAGTATCTCCGAGTAGATGGGCTGGTCGTTGGTAATCCTCGGATAGTCGAGGCCCAGCGATCCCCAGACCTGGTTCAACGCCAGGATGTTACGGACGAAAGAGGATCTGGCCACCACGTCTCCCGCGGACGTTTCCTCCGCCCACAGTTCGTCGATGACATTTCCTGCAAGCTCGATCTGCTCTGAGGAAAGGCGGGGCTGGCCGAAATCCGCTCCGGGCGTCAGTGCCTCGGCAAGCCAGGGGGTCGCGGCCTCGCGGCGCAGGTTCTGCCAGTCGTTTCCTTCGAAGAACGCCATCACCACCCAGTCCGGCTGGAATTGCGTGCCGTAGCGGCCGATCAGGGCGTACTCGTACAGCGGCCCTCCGCCGCGCATTCCGATGGCTGCTGTCTGGGGCCGCAGATCGCGCATCTTTCCGCCGAAGGTATCGGGCCTTGGCTGGCAGTGACCTTCGACGAAAGAATCGCCGACGATCATGATCTCCAGCGGAGCGTCGTAAATGCCGTCATCGTTGTTGAAGCCAAAGCGGTCGGCGGTGTAATACAGCAGTTCCCCCTCCTGGGAGCACAGGACGACTTCTTCTCCGGGGATGCCCCCGAGCACGGCCTGCTCAAGCCGATCGACCTCCATCGCGCCCGACAACATCTTGCTGGTGTACATCGGCGGAATGCCGGAATGCCCACGGACGACCTCCTCGCTCTCGCCGGAACCTGTTCCCAGAGTCGAGGCAACACTGAGCATCGCCATTACAAGGCGGGCATTGAGCACGAATTCCACAATCAGGAGCGCGATCAGGACTGCCGTGGCTCCAAGCCCCAAATTCGCGCCCTTGCGAGGGGGGAGAAGCAAAGCGCCGATGACGAAAGCGGCGGCGATGAGCCCTGGCGCCGCGATGTATCGCAGGAAGCGCGGGAGATCGGCTCCGTAAGCCGAAAAGTTCAGCAGGGCATAGGCCAGCACTGCCAGACAATAGGTTGCCGGAATGAGGCACAGCAGCACGGCCAGCGCCCTGCTCGGCGATGGCTTGTCAGCCTCGGTATGCGCACGAGCGGCAGCCGATTCCCCAGTTCGCGGGTTGCGCATCAGTCGAGGGCGAATTCGTTCTGGTAATCGCGCGCAAGGGCGGGATCCTGCTGATCCTTCCGCATCACGCAGTTGCCGACAGCGAGAAAATCGAGCCCGGTGCCCATGAAGCAGTGAAACGCATCTTCTGGGGTACACACGATCGGTTCACCGCGCACGTTGAAGCTCGTGTTGATCAACACGGGACAGTCTGTGCGCTTCTCGAATGCGGACAGGAGTTCCCAATAGCGCGGATTCGTTTCCCGGTGCACCGTCTGGATACGCGCCGAGTAATCGACATGCGTGATCGCGGGGATTTTCGAACGCACGATATTCAGCTTGTCGATGCCGAAAAGGTTATCCTCTTCCTCGGTCATCTTGCGGCGGCGGTCGCCTGCGACGTCGCCGACGATCAGCATGTAGGGGCTGTCCCCGTCGTGCTCGAACCACTCGGACACGCTCTCCCGCTTCACCGAAGGGGCAAAGGGCCTGAAGCTCTCGCGGTACTTCACCTTGAGGTTCAGAGTCTTCTGCATCGTCGGGGAACGCGGATCGCCGAGGATCGATCTTCCGCCCAGGGCGCGCGGACCGAATTCCATGCGGCCCTGCATCCAGCCCACCGCTTTTCCTTCGGTCAACGCGTCCGCAGTCCGCTCGATCATCGCCTTCTCGTCGACGGCATCGAAGCGTGCGCCTGCCGACCGGAGCCGGTCCTCGATGTCCGCCTGTTCGAACGAGGGACCGAGATAGGAGCCGGACATGGTGTCTCGTCCATCCTGTCGAACCGTTCGTGCCTCACCGTGGAACTGGTGCCAGGCGGCCAGCGCAGCTCCCAGCGCGCCCCCGGCATCGCCGGCGGCAGGTTGTATCCAGATGCGATCGAATATGCCGGCGCGAAGCAGCTTGCCATTGGCAACGCAGTTGAGAGCGACGCCTCCCGCGAGACACAGGTTGCGTTCCCCCGTCTCGTCGCGGATCGATCTTGCGAGCCGCAGGACGATCAGTTCGGTAACTGCCTGGATCGACGCGGCCAGATCCATCTCGCGCTGCGTAAGCTGTTCTTCCGGCTTGCGAGGGGCGCCGCCGAACAGGCGATCGAAAGCCGGCGAGGTCATCGTCAGGCCTGTGACGTAGTTGAAGTATTCCTGGTTGAGGAAAAACGTACCGTCCGCGTGCACGTGAATCAGGTTGTCGAGTATCTTGTCGACAAACCGCGGCTGGCCATAGGGCGCGAGCCCCATGACTTTGTATTCGCCCGAGTTGACGCGGAAGCCGGTGTAATACGTGAAGGCGGAATAAAGCAGTCCCAGCGAATGCGGGAAGTGCAGTTCCTTGAGTATCTCCAGCTGGTTCCCCTTGCCGACCCCAAGGGACGTCGTGCACCATTCGCCAACCCCGTCCATCGTCAGGACGGCGGCACTTTCGAACGGGGACGGGAAGAACGCGCTCGCCGCGTGCGACTGGTGATGCTCGGTGAACAGCAAAGAACCGTCCCAGCTCTTCTTTCCGCACAACTTGCCAAGCTCGTCGCGCAGCATCTTCTTCTGGAACAGCTTTTCCTTGATCCAGATCGGGATTGCCATGCGGAAGGACTGGAAGCCTCGAGGCACGGTGGCGAAGTAGGATTCAAGCAGCCGTTCGAATTTCGGAAAAGGCTTCTCGTAAAAGACGACGTGATCGATGTCGTCGAGAGTGCACCCGGCCTGCGCGAGGCAGTACTGGATCGCTTCCCGCGGAAAACGCGGATCGTGCTTTCGCCGGGTGAAGCGTTCCTCCTGGGCCGCGGCGACGATCTCGCCGTCCTCGACAAGCGCGGCGGCGCTGTCGTGATAGAAGGCCGAAATGCCAAGTATCCGCATCGATCCGCTTTCAGAAGATCGTGTAGATGAAGGGGGCGACAGCCGTACCTTGCGTCAGGACGATCAACAGTCCGAAAAGCAGCATGATGGCCAAGATCGGCGCCAGCCAGAGCTTCTTGCGCGCCTTCAGAAATGTCCAGAGTTCTCTAGCAAGTTCCATGTGCGTTCCTCAAAACTGGTTTTCCATGCTTCGGGCATCGGGATCGCTCGGTGTTCGAGAGATCCAGTAGGATTCGTTGGCGGCGGGGCGCTTCATCCTGAGAGCATCCCGGCCGAAAAGCTTCATTCCGAGGCCGATCGGGACGAACAGGAACAGGTAGATCAGCCCCATGATCAGGGGGTTTACGATGCTGGCGAGGAGCAGCCCCAGTTTCGCCCATGCCACATTCAGCAGGTGGAGCGAGGATGGCCACACGATTCCCAGCAGGACGAGCAAGGCACCGGGCACGCCCAGCACGAGCGTGCTCGTGGTGCCGGCCTCGAATGCTAACAGGCGGACGAGCATGATCGCGAGAAGAATACCGCCGACCGTAAGGCCGAAAGCCCTGTCTGACGGGCCCTGGACTTCCTGGTGATCCTCAAACGTATCGTGGGCCGTTTTGGCCATCTCGCCCCTCCCCATCGCTCCGGACGGTCAGTGCCCCCGGATGCGTCATAACCGCTATCGCAAGCTGCAATGGCGCCAAGGTAATGATGATCTCCCAGATGCTTGCGCACAATTGTCTTTATGGAATCCGGAGGGGCTAAGTGGGTGTAACCCTAAAGTATGCCGATGCGCGTGTCCGCCAGGTGTGACAGCCTTAAGTGAAGTCGGCAGGCATGCCCGTCATCGCCTGTCAGCGGGTCGCATCGGGGACGATCCGCGCTGGCTTTGCCGCTGCGGCCCCGCTAACGCCCGCGCGATGCCCAGCCCTTCCCTCCTTGTCCTTGCCACCGGCGGCACCATTGCCGGGGAGGCCGGTTCGGCCACTCGTCGTGACTATCGGCCGGGCCAGATTGATATCGCCACCTTCCTGCAGGATGTGGCCGCGCTGGAACTGCCCGCACGGCTGGAAGGGCGGCAGGTCGCCAACATCGATTCGGCCAATATCGGCCCCGCCATCTGGCGCGACCTGCACCAGGGGATTTCCGCCGCGATCGCCGATCCTGACTGCGACGGCATCATCATCACCCACGGCACCGATACCGCGGAGGAAACTGCCTTCCTTCTCGACCTGACCCTGCCACCCACGAAGCCTGTCATCCTTGTCGGCGCGATGCGCGCGGCGGATGCGGTGGGGAGCGACGGGCTCAGGAACTTCGCCAATGCCGTAAAGGTGGCCGCCCATGCCGAGGCGCCCGGTCGCGGCGTGCTGCTGGTGATGGGAGACCAGGTGCTTTCTGCGCGCGATGCCCGCAAGGCGCGCACCACCGGCTCCAACGCGTTCGAGAGCTTTCCGCGTGGGGCTGCGGCGCTGGCCACGCCCGCTTCGCTCGACTGGCTGCAACCGCAGTGGCGCCTCGGCGAGTCGGCGCGGTGGAACTTCCCCGAGGAATTCCCGCGCGTGCCGATCCTGCATTGCTATGCCGGACAGACCGCCGACAGCGTGACCAGGCTGGTGGAGGACGGCGCCAGAGGCATCGTGCTGGCAGGCCTTGGCGATGGCAACGCGCCCGACGTCGTGCGAAGCGCGCTGGCGGACGCAGCGCGGCAGGGCATCGTGGTGGTCCGCTCCACGCGAGTGGACGAAGGTCTTGTAGATCGCGAACCGGAGGACGATGCCAACGGCTTCGTCGCATCCCGCGCGCTGGGGCCAGCCAAGGCGCGTATCCTGTGCCAGGTGCTGATCGCCAATGGCGTGACCGATCCCGAACGGGTCCAGAACGCCTTCAACAACCGTTAGACCGACTCCCTAGACGAGCGCCTTCGCATCCTGCCCGAGTTCGGCGAAATAGCGCGCCATGCCGTCGGCCGCCTTGTCCGACAGGCGGATGAAGGCGCGACGGCGGTCGGTATCGTCCTCCACCCGTTCGAACAGGCCGGACTCCGTCATCTGACCGATCCAGCGCAGCGCGGTGGTGGGCGGCACGCCCGAGGCGATGCACAGGGACGTGACGGAGACGCGCTGGTGCTCGGTTCGGGCCGCCGTCAGGTCCAGCAGCATGTCCCATGCGGGATCGGCGAACAGTTCGCCGTCGAGGAAGCGCGCCCGCAGCTTGCGCGCGGAAATGATCTTGCGCACCAGGGTAGCGCTGGGAAGCGGGGCGCGGCTCTGGCGGCGGGGCGCCTGCACCGGCTGGCGCTCCATTCCGGACGCGCAGTAGCTATCGACGGGGCTTTCAAACCGGAATGCACTGTCGTCATCGGCCATGGCGTCCTGCGCCCAGCTGCCGCGATCCAGCTTGTCCAGCCGCTCGGCAATCTTGCCCACCTGTTCAGTCAGGCGCAGCAGCGCCAGGCGGTCGGTCTCGGACAGTTCGCGCAGGCGCAGGTTCGGCACCTCGGCCAACATCCGGCCCAGCGCCACCACCCGGTCCGCCCTCGTGGGGTCGACGAGAATTTGGGCGTTCGATTCCGCGCAGGCACCGAACACGTCCTCCAGCCCGGCGACGGAAGTGGAAACGATCAGCCGCGCCCCCGAATGCGCCGCCCGGCTATCCAGCCGCGCCAGCGCCGCCAGCGAAGCGACATCGGGCCGGGGGCAATCGACCAGCACCAGGTCTCCCAGCGCGCGCGCATCTCCCGCCAGCAACTGATCCAGCGTCCCGCTTTCCCGCGTCGCAAAACCGGCCGCGCCGACGTCTTCCGCCAGCAGATCGCGCACGTCCCCGGCATCGGCGAAAATCGAGACGGCGAGCGGCAATCCGGCCGCGTCGGCAGCCATCTCGTAAGCGAAATCGATATCGGCCATCCTTGCGCTCCCCTCGCGAATCGTGATGGGAACACAAGTAGAACAAACAGGGCCTAAGTCAAGAAACCTCGCTTAGGATCAATCGGCAAAGGGATCGCGCACCAGGATCGTGTCCTCGCGTTCCGGACTGGTGGAAACGCTGGCCACCGGACATTCGATCAGTTCCTCGATGCGGCGGATGTACTTGATCGCCTGTGCGGGAAGCTCTGCCCAGCTGCGCGCGCCCACGGTGGTGCCTTCCCAGCCCTCGAACTCCTCGTAGATCGGTTCGACGGCGGCTTGTTCGGCGGCGTGGGCGGGCAGGTAGTCGAGCACCTTGTCGCCCAGCCGGTAACCGGTGCAGATGCGGATCGTCTCGAACCCGTCGAGAACGTCGATCTTGGTCAGCGCGATCCCGGTAACGCCCGAGAGCGCGCAGGTCTGACGCACGAGCACGGCATCAAACCAGCCGCAGCGACGCTTGCGCGAGGTGACGGTGCCGAATTCGTGGCCGCGTTCGCCCAGCTTGCGGCCGACCTCGTCCTCCAGTTCGGTGGGAAAGGGGCCGCTGCCCACGCGGGTGGTATAGGCCTTCACGATACCCAGCACGAAGCCCGCCGCATTCGGGCCAAGCCCGCTGCCGCTCGCCACGGTGCCGCTGACGGTGTTGGAGCTGGTGACGAAGGGATAGGTGCCGTGATCCACGTCCAGCAGCACGCCCTGCGCGCCTTCGAACAGGATCTTCGCGCCCGACTTGCGCACTTCGTTAAGGCGCTTCCACACCGGCTGGGCGAACTGCAGCACGAAAGGCGCGATCTCGCGCAGTTCGGCCAGCAGTTTCTCGCGGTCGACGCCGCCCTGCCCGAAACCGGCGCGCAGCGCATCGTGGTGCGCGCACAGTCGATCGAGCTGCGGTTCCAGCGAATCGAGATGCGCCAGGTCGCACACGCGGATGGCGCGGCGGCCCACCTTGTCCTCATAAGCAGGGCCGATGCCGCGCCCGGTGGTGCCGATCTTGCCCTTGCCCGCCGCCGTCTCGCGCAGGCCATCAAGGTCACGGTGGAGCGGCAGGATCAGCGGGCAGTTGTCGGCAATGCCGAAGTTCTCCGGCGTAATGGCAACGCCCTGCCCTTCCAGCTTGGCGATCTCGTCACGCAGGGCCCACGGGTCCAGCACCACGCCGTTGCCGATCAGGCTGAGCGTTCCGGTGACAATGCCGCTGGGCAGCAGCGAGAGCTTGTAGGTCTGATCGCCCACCACCAGCGTGTGGCCTGCGTTGTGCCCGCCCTGGAAACGCACCACGGCATCGGCACGGGCGGCCAGCCAGTCCACGATCTTGCCCTTGCCTTCATCGCCCCACTGGGCGCCGATCACGGTGACGTTGGCCAATGCGGTAGATCCTTTTAACGAAAAGCCCGCCGCGCCCTAGGCAAAGCGGGGCGAAAGGGCAACTGGCGAGGTTGACGAAGTTGACCTCGTGACGATTGCCGAAAACCGCCTATTCCTCAACAAATACAGAAGATTGCACTTCCTTTGCGAAGTCGACGCATTCACGCGAGGGGAAGAATTATCCGGCCTTTCCATCCACTCGCACTGCCTCCAGCGCTCTCCTGCAGGACAGTCGCGGGTCGTGACGAAAGTCCATGTGCGAATGACGGAAAGATCGGCGCGCGACCTCGTTGGGAAAGCAAAGGAGACTTGCATGACCGACTATCCCACCCTCACCCTGAACGACGACCGGCAGATTCCGCAGCTGGGCTTCGGCACTTTCAAGCTGGATGACGGCGAGGCGACCAAGGCCGTGAGCACCGCGCTGGATGTCGGCTATTGGCTGGTGGACACCGCCGCTGTCTACGAGAACGAAAGCGGCGTCGGCAAAGGCATCGGCGACTGGAGCGACATCTTCCTACAGACCAAGATCTGGAACGATCGGCAGGGCTACGACGAAACACTCGAAGCGATGGACAAGAGCCTGCAGCGGCTAGGACGCGAGCACGTGGACATGCTGCTGATCCACTGGCCGTGCCCGGACGAGGGCAAGTTCGTGGACACCTGGAAGGCCTTCATCGAACTGCGCGACGCGGGAAAGGCGAAGTCGATCGGCGTATCCAATTTCCGCGAGGATGACCTGAAGCGCGTGGTGGATGAAACGGGCGTGGTGCCCGCGCTCAACCAGATCGAACTGCACCCCTCTTTCCAGCAGCGCGAATTGCGCAAGGTGCACGAGGAGATGGGCATCGTGACCCAAAGCTGGTCACCCCTGGGCCAGGGCGAGGGCATTGAAGCCGGCCCCGTCCAGCGCATTGCCGAGGAAACCGGCAAGCCCGCCTCTGCGGTAATCCTCGCCTGGCATCTGCAACATGGCCTCGCGCCGATACCCAAGGCGAGCAGCCGCGATCATATCGAGGCGAACTTTGCCGCGCTTTCGCTGACTCTGTCGGACCAGCAGATGGACGCCATCGATGCGCTCGACAGCGCCAAGGGGCGGATGGGGCCAGACCCCTCGGAGTTTTGCTGAAAACCTGAGCCCCGGCGGCAACGGGCCTAGGCGGGGCGGAGGGACTAGAGCGCCTTCGCCTCGCCATTTTCCAGGGTGTGCGAACAGCCCAGTGCGCGCGGATCGTCTCCCTTGTCCAGAGCGGCGACGGTCCGCCACCCCTGTCCGCGCAGTTCCGCTGCCGCGGCAAGATCGTGATCCAGCGGCAGGAACAGCTTGTCGCCCAGCTGCTCGTCGGCCTTCACCGATTCCACCAGTTCTTCCGGGTAAAGGGAAAAGCCCGTGGCAGGCTCCTCGCTGCCGCCGATGCAGTAGGTGCCGCCCCGGCCAAGTTCGCCGCGCACCCCTTCGGCATAGAGGGTGAAACCGAACCAGCTCTGGTATTCGAAACCGTGCCGCTCGCTGGGGTCCAGCGTCAGGCGCGCGCGCTGGCCGATGCGGCTGGCGATCTGGCGCAGGCCGTCGATACGGGACTCGAGAACGCCGGTGCTGTCCAGCGCTGCCAGCTTGTCCGCCGCTTCGGGGAACGGGCCGGTCGCGTGGATCAGCGGCAGGTAGGCCTCACCGCCCGCTTCCACCAGTCCGCCCGCATCCTTGGTATCCAGCTCGCGGCGCACGCGCGCACGCTGATCGGGGGTAAGCGGCAGGGGGCCGTCGGCCAGGGTATCGACCAGGTCGGGGAGCGTGAAATCGACCGAGATGCCTGTCGCGCCCGACGCCTCCAGCGCGGCGATGGCCAGTTCCACGATCTCGCCCGCGGCGGCCACGGTATCGCGGCCGATCAGCTCGGCGCCGATCTGCAGGTTCTCGCGGCGCGGCTCCAGCTTGCTGCCGGTGATGCGGGCGACCTGACCGGCATAGCACAGCCGCAGCGGGCGCGGCGCGTCCGCCAGGCCGGTGGCGGCGATGCGGCCGACCTGCACCGTCATGTCGCTGCGCAGCGCAAGGGTGCGCAGGCTTGCCGGATCGACGAAGCGGAACAGGTGGCGCGTCATCACCCCGTCCATGCGGCGACCCATCGAGCGTTCGAACTCGATCAGCGGCGGGCGCACGCGGTCGTAACCGTGCGCGCCCATCACTTCCAGCATCGCGCGTTCGATACGGGTGGCCGCCGCCGCGCTTTGCGGCAGGCGGTCTTCCAGCCCCTCGGGCAACAGGTCCTGCGTCGGATCGGTCATGCGCGAGGCCCTAGTCCGAAAGGCGTCAGAACGAAAGCGCCCTGACCACCTTCACGCCGTCCAGCTTGCAGGCCTTGTCGATCACTTCCTGCGGGATCGGCTGATCGACGCTGAGCAGGATGATCGCCTCGGAGCCGCTGTCGCGCCGACCCAGGTGGAAGGTGCCGATGTTGATGTCGTATTCGCCCATCAGCGCGCCGACGCGGCCGATGAAGCCGGGTGCGTCCTGATTGACGATGTAGAGCATCTCGCCGGCAAGCTCGGCCTCGATACCGATGCCGAAGATTTCCACCAGCCGGGGATCGGAGTTGCCGAACAGCGTGCCAGCGACCGAGCGATTGCCCTGGCTCGTTGCCACGGTAACGCGCACCAGCGTCTGGAAGGTGCCCTCGCGCTCGTTGCGGATCTCGCGCACCTCGATCCCGCGTTCCTTCGCCATGAAGGGCGCGTTGACCATGTTCACGCTTTGCGAATAGCGCTTCATCAGGCCGGCCAGCACCGCGCCGACGATGGGCTTCTGGTTCAGTTCGGCCGCGTGACCTTCGGTCTCGATGCTGATCTTGGGCAGTTCGCCGTGGGCCAGCTGGCCAACCAGCGAACCGAGGTTTTCCGCCAACGCCATGTAGGGCTTCAGCTTCGGCGCTTCCTCGGCGGACAGGCTGGGCATGTTGAGCGCGTTGGTGACGCCTCCGTCGACCAGGTAGTCGCTCATCTGCTCCGCCACCTGCAGCGCCACGTTCACCTGCGCTTCGGTGGTGGATGCGCCCAGGTGCGGGGTGCAGATGAAGTTGGGCGCGTCGAACAGCGGGTTGTCCTTCGCCGGTTCCTCCAGGAACACGTCGAGCGCGGCGCCTGCCACGTGGCCGCTTTCCAGCATGTCCTTCAGCGCGACCTCGTCGATCAGGCCGCCGCGCGCGCAGTTGATGATGCGCACGCCGGACTTGGCCGCTTCCAGCCGCTCGCGCGAGAGGATGTTGCGCGTCTCGTCGGTCAGCGGGGTGTGCAGGGTGATGAAGTCGGCCCTTTCCAGAAGCTTGCCGAGGTCCACCTTCTCCACGCCCAGTTCAACCGCGCGTTCGGGGGTCAGGAAGGGATCGTAGGCGATCACCTTCATGCGCAGGCCCAGAGCGCGGCTGGCGACGATGGCACCGATGTTGCCCGCGCCGATCAGGCCCAGCACCTTGCCGGTGACTTCCACGCCCATGAAACCGCTCTTGGGCCATTCGCCCGCCTTTGTGCGGGTGTTGGCCTCGGGAATCTGGCGGGCCAGCGCCATCATGAGGGCGATGGCGTGTTCGGCGGTGGTGATCGAGTTGCCGAAAGGCGTGTTCATCACCACCACGCCGCGTGCGGAGGCGGCGGCGATATCCACGTTGTCCACGCCGATGCCGGCGCGGCCGATCACCTTCAGGTTGGTGGCAGCCTCGAGGATATCGGCAGTCACCTTGGTGGACGAGCGGATGGCGAGGCCATCGTATTCGCCGATGATTTCCTTCAGTTCTTCCGGCGTCTTGCCGGTGATCACGTCGACGTCGCAGCCACGCTCGCGGAAGATGCGGGCGGCGTTTTCGTCCATCTTGTCGGAAATGAGGACTTTGGGCTTGGTCATGTGTTGCACTCCGTCATCCCGGACGGACCGGGACCTTTGGCCGCATCGGGCCAGTCATGGGGAAAGCGGTCCCGGACCTGGCGTCCGGGACTTCGCCAATTCAGAGGCTGCCGGCCTTGAGCTCTTCGTAGGCCCATTCGATCCACGGCAGCAGGCGCTTGATGTCCTCGCTCTCCAGAGAGCCGCCGCACCAGATGCGCAGGCCCGGAGGGGCATCGCGGTAGCCGTTGAAGTCGTAGCCGATGTCCATCTCTTCGAGTTTCGAAGCGATCTTCTTCGGCACGGCGGCGGCATCCTCGGCTGAAAGGCCGTCGATGTAGTCGCCCTGGAATACCATGCACACGCCGGTGTTGGTCTGCTTGGCCGGATCGCTCACCATGTTGCGCAGCCAGGGCGTCGCTTCAATCCAGTCCTTGACGATCCTGGCGTTGGCATTGGCGCGCTCGATCATCGCCTTGCGGCCGCCGATCGACTTGGCCCATTCCAGCGCCCAGATGTAATCCTCTGTCGCCAGCATGGAGGGGGTGTTGATCGTGGCCCCTTCGAAGATGGAGCGGTTCAGCTTGTCGCCCTTCTTCAGGCGGAACAGCTTGGGAAGCGGCCACGGGGGATCGTAGCTCTCGATCCGCTCCACCGCCTTGGGCGAGAGGATCAGCATGCCGTGCTGGGCTTCGGAGCCCATCACCTTCTGCCAGGAATAGGTCGTGGCATCGAGTTTCGGCCAGTCCATTTCCTGCGCGAAGATGGCACTGGTGGCGTCGTTGATCGCCAGCCCTTCCCTGCCCGGTGCCAGCCAGTCGGTGTTCGGGATCCTGGCACCCGAGGTCGTGCCGTTCCAGGTGAAGACCACGTCGTTTTCCTGCGGCACCTGCGACAGGTCGGGGATCTCGCCATAGTCGGCGTCCAGCACCTGCAGGTCCTTCAGCTTCAGCTGCTTGACCGCATCCTGGATCCACACGTTGCCGAAGCTCTCCCATGCGGCCACCGTCGCGGGTCGCGCGCCCAGCATGGTCCACATGGCGCATTCCAGCGCGCCGGTATCGGAACCGGGCATGATGCCGACGAGATAGTCGTCGGGGATGCCGAGCAGTTCCTTCGAAAGGTCGATGGCGTACTTCAGCCGGCCCTTGGCATATTTGGAGCGGTGCGAGCGGCCCAGGCTCTTGGTGCTCAGCTTGTCGAGCGACCAGCCGGGAGGCTTGCAGGTGGGTCCGGATGAAAAGAAAGGGCGCTCCGGACGGAGCGTCGGTTGTGCAGTCATGTATTCTCTCCTTGCAGAGAGCTCGCGCGGCGTTGGGACCGCGTGGCCCGGAGCGCGAACTAGAGATTGCCCGGCCCGAGTCAAACGAAATTGCGGTTTCTCGTGTAACCGGTGGGGTGGATGCCGTGCATCCGAGGGGTTGCCGGCATTGCCGTATTCACCGGGTGTTAGGTATAAGCATTTACGCTCATCGATGATGGAGACCGCGATGAAACGGACAGTCGTTCTGGCGCTGGCGACGCTGGGCCTATCCGCCTGTTCGCTCGTGCCTCAGGGGTCGGGCGACGACTACGGCTCCACCAACCGCTCCGACACCACCGCCCGGTCCGCCACGGTGAACGCGCCGCCTCCCCTTGCCCGCGATGCGACAGAGCGCCAGTGCCTTTCGGAACTGGGCGCGGCGGGGGCGTCGTTCGATGCCCTGCCCGATCGTTACCTGGGCCAGGGGTGCAGCAACCTCAACACCGTGCAGATGCATGCCCTGGCGCGCGACGATGGCCGGCTGGACGTTCGCAACCTCGGGCCGGTCACCTGCCCGGTCAGCGCCGCCTTTGCCGCCTGGGCCCGCTTCGGCGTCGACCGCGCGGCGCAGCAGGTGTTCGGATCGCCGCTGGCCAGCATCCAGACCATGGGCAGCTTTTCCTGCCGGAACGTTGCCGGCACCTCGCGCCGATCCGCCCACGCCAGCGCCGATGCCATCGACATCGGCGGCTTCGTGCTGGCCGATGGACGACGGATCAGCGTGAAGGACGGCTGGCGCGGAAGCGCGCAGGAGCGGGAGTTCCTGCGCATCGTCCAGCGCAGCGCGTGCCGCCGCTTCGACACGGTGCTGGGGCCGGACTACAATTCCGACCACAGCGACCATTTGCACGTGGAAGGCGTGATCAAGGGCAATTCCTACTGCCGGTAGCACCCTGGCGCTTCAAACCCCTCGATCGACCATGCCGGAAGCCGCCGCTCGCCCGGTAGAGGCGGTGCCGGTGCGGGTCGCTTCGGGCTTTTCTGGCCCGCTCCGCTTTCCCCTGCCTGCGCCGTCTGGAAAGGCCGCTTCCAGTCTCAGCCGCACCGCGTCCGCCGCGTGGCTGGCGCCGAGCTTGTCCATCATGTTGGCGCGGTGAATTTCCACCGTCCGCGGGCTGATCTTGAGGTTGCGGGCGATGGCCTTGTTCGAACACCCTTCCGCCAGCCAGTCGAGCACCTCGCGCTCCCGTTTCGACAGGGCACCGATGCGCAGGCGCGCCTCGATCAGGCGGCGACGCGCTTCTGCGTGCTGTCCGGCATCGGTTTCGAGATGGGCGATCATGCGTTCAAGCTCTCCCTCCGACAGCGGAAGGGTCACGAAGTCGAGCGCTCCGGCCTGGATCGCCGCAACGACTTCGTCGACTCCGGGATCGGTCTTGGCGGCGACCAGCGGCGTCCAGATGCCGCCCCTGGCAAGTTCGTCGAGCAAGGCGGAGACACCGTTTTCCAGCACGTCCTCGCTGGCGATGATGACCCCCGAGCGCGGTGGCCTGTCGATCAGCTCCACGAGGTCGGAATAGACTTCCGCATGGTGCCCCATGTCCATGACGAGGCGGGATTGCTGGGCGCGCGAGCGGCTGTTTCCGCCCACGATGTGGATAGAAATACGCTGTTCCATGGACCAGCTTCTGCGCAGGAATCCCGCATGGAACCAATCCGTAGTACTTCGGAATCCCACCTATAACGGATTGATGTATCGTGAAATGTCCGCCCGCGCGCCGCGTGGTTAACATCCATTTACGATGTTTCTCCGGGGCCGTTGCCGCAATGCGGGCAATTCCCGACCCTCCGGCCCTGCCCCTATCCGCGCAAACGGCTAGGTAGTTTCCCCCTGGTAGAAGCTGTAATCGGGCAGCGAGTGGAAAGCGGCGCGCAGCGCCTCGCTCCAGCTGTCGCTGATTGCGTTGAAATAGGAGTCGGTGCTTTCGATGCGCCGCTCGTGCTTGGCCGCGAAGCCATCGCGCTCGATCACCATCAGATCCAGCGGCAGGCCGACCGAGAGATTAGCCTTGAGGGTGGAATCGAAGCTGACCATCAGCAGCTTCACCGCGTCCTCGAAACTCATCTGCCGGTCATATCCGCGAAGGATGATCGGTCGACCGTACTTGGTCTCGCCGATCTGGAAGAAGGGGGTGTCGAAACTGGCCTCGATGAAGTTGCCTTCGGGGTAGATCATGAACAGGCGGGGTTCCATGCCCTTGATCTGCCCGGCCAGGATGATGGAGGCCGTGAAGCGTCCCTTGCCGCGCTGGGCGTTATCGTCCTGCGTTTCGGCGATCACCTCGCGCAGCAGCTTGCCCGTCTCACTGGCCACCTGGAACATGGTCTGCAGTTCCATCAGCGAATTCTGCCGTTCCGACGGTGCCTTCGTCCGCTCCTCCAGCCGGCTGATCACCGCCTGCGTCGTGGCAAGGTTGCCCGCCGTCATCAGGGTGATGATCCGCTCTCCCGGAACGGTCCAGTGAAACATCTTGCGGAACACGGATATATTGTCGACGCCCGAATTGGTCCGGGTATCGCTCATCAGAACGAGGCCCTTGTCGAGCACCATTCCCACGCAATAGGTCATTGTTGTTGTTGCTCTTCCGTTTGCTGTTCGACGGCCAGATCGACCGACAGGTCTTCCGTTACCGCACCATAGCTGATTCCGGTAACAGGGGCGGCATCGCGATAATCGCGCCCGGTTGCAACGCGCACGTAGCGCGGATCGGGACTGATGCCGTTCGAGATGTCGAAACCGACCCAGCCGAGACCCTGCACGTAGGCTTCCGCCCAGGCGTGCGTCGCCTCCTGCTCGATACGGTCGTTCATCATCAGGTATCCGCTGACGTAGCGCGCCGGTATGTCAAGCGAACGCGCGGCGGCGATGAAGATATGCGCGTGGTCCTGGCAGACGCCCATGCCTTCCTCCACCGCTTCTTCGCCGGTGGTGGCGACGCCGGTGCTGCCGGTGCCGTACTCCACGTTGTCGCGGATCACGTTGGAAAGGTTGTGCAACGTTTCCACCATGCCCTCCTCGCTGCGTTCCACGTCGGCGATCAGCGCCTTGATCCGGGGGCCCGGGCGGGTGAGCTCGGTCTGGCTGAGAAAGGCCCACAGCGGCAGGTGCCCGGCGTGCTGGCCGATGACTCCCGCGTGGTCCTGCGTATCAACCCTGCCGGTGCACGACACGACCACTTCCGTCGCGCCCTCGTCCACCGATACCAGCGTGACGTGGTTGAAGTTCTGGTCGTCGTAGGTCAGCTGCTCGCGCGCGCCCTGGAATTCCATGTTCCATTCCAGGATTTTCTGGCCCTGCGTTTCCTTCGGCGTCAACCGCAGGCGCTGGATCCCGTGCGCCACGGGACTGGCGAAGCGGTAACGGGTGGTATGGCGGATCGAAAGGCGCATGGTTTTTTCCCGTCAGGAGACGAAGCGATAATCCTCGGCCACGGCACCGGCCAGCGCCTGGTTGCCGGCGATGAACTCGAGCAGGAACTGGTGCAGCCCCTGGTCGAAGATGTCTTCCACCGTTTTGCCGCTCAGTTGCAGATCGGCCTCGCGCATGGCGGCGTGGCAGGTGCCTTCCTCGCCGTGTATCTGAGCAAGGTCCGACAGGTTGGTACGCATCGCGGAATAGCAGAAAACCAGGCTGCGGGGAAAGCGGCCGTCCAGGATCAGGAAATCGGCGATGGAGCGGGCGTCCATGCGCCCGGCGTTGAGCCACCGGTAGGCGCGCTCCGCCGACAGCGAACGCAGCACGTTGTCCCACTGCCCGGTGTCAAGCGGAGTGCCGACGTAGGACAGCGAGGGCAGCAGCAGGTAATACTTCACGTCGAGGATGCGGGCGGTGTTGTCGGCCCGCTCGAGGAACGTGCCCAGGCGCGAGAAGCTGTAGGTCTCGTTGCGCAGCATCGAGCCGTGCGAGGCACCGCGTGCCAGTGTGCTCTCGCGGCGGATGGCAGCCAGCGACATGTTGAGGTTGGAATTGCGAACCGGGCGCGCCAGCAGGTCGCGCAGGGTCATCCAACCCTCGTTCACCGCTTCCCACACCTCGCCCGTGATTGCCGAGCGGCAGGCGCGGGCGTTGGTTCGCGCGCGCTCCACCATCGACAGCACGCTTTCGGAATTGTGCTTGGATCGCAGAACGAAGTCGCAGACGTGGGCGCCTTCGTAATCGTCGAAGTGCTCCTCGTAAGGCTTGCGCAGGCCCAGGGTGGTCAGGATCGATTTCCATTCCTGGTCGGCCATGTCCTGACCGCGGGTCAGTGCCATGCGCTGCCCGGCGGCGAGCAGGCGCGCGGTGTTCTCCGCACGCTCAAGATAGCGGTACATCCAGAAGATGCCGTGGGCGACGCGTCCCAGCATTACGAGGTTTCTCCGCTGTGCATCAGTCCTCCAGCACCCAGCTGTCCTTGGTTCCGCCACCCTGGCTGGAATTGACCACCAGCGATCCCTTCTTCAGCGCAACGCGCGTCAGGCCGCCGGGCGTGATGTCCACGCCATCGGGCGAGCAAAGCACGAAGGGCCGCAGGTCCACGTGGCGGGGGGCAAGCCCCTTCTTGGTGAAGATCGGGCAGGTCGACAGCGACAGCGTGGGCTGCGCGATGTAGTTATCCGGCCTCGCTTCAAGCTTGGCGCGAAACTCGGCGATTTCCTTTTTCGAGGCGGCCGGCCCGATCAGCATGCCGTATCCGCCCGAGCCGTGGACTTCCTTCACCACCAGCTCCGCCAGGTTGTCGAGCACGTATTTCAGCGCGTCCGGATCGGCGCAGCGGAAGGTTTCCACGTTGGGCAGCAGGGGTTGCTCCCCGGTGTAGAATTCCACGATCTCCGGCATGAAGGAATAGATCGCCTTGTCGTCCGCCACCCCGGTGCCGGGGGCGTTGGCGATGGTGATGTTGCCCGCGCGGTAGACGTCCATGATACCCGGCACGCCCAGCACGCTGTCGCGGTTGAACGTCAACGGATCGAGGAAATCGTCGTCCACCCGGCGGTAGAGCACGTCGACAGGGCGAAAGCCGACGGTGGTACGCATCTGCACCTTGCCGTTCACCACGCGAAGGTCGCTGCCCTCCACCAGCTCGGCGCCCATCTGGTCGGCCAGAAAGGCGTGTTCGTAGTAGGCGGAATTGTAGATGCCCGGCGTGAGCACGGCGATGCTGGGATTGCCATCCACTCCCTCGGGAGCGCAGGCGGCAAGACTCTTGGCCAGGCGACGCGGATAATCGGAAACGTCGCAGACCTTCACCTTGCTGAACAGCTCGGGGAACATGGCCATCATCGTCTCGCGGTTCTCCAGCATGTAGGAGACGCCGCTGGGCGTGCGGGCATTGTCTTCCAGCACCATGAACTCGTCCGGCCCGGTACGGACCAGGTCGATGCCGACGATGTGGGTGTAGACCCCGCCGGGCGGCGTGAAACCGACCATTTCCGCAAGCCAGGCGGCATTGTCGCGGAACAGGCGTTCGGGCAGGCGACCGGACCGGATGATTTCCTGCCGGTGGTAGAGATCGTGCATGAACGCGTTCAGTGCCCGTACGCGCTGCTCGATCCCGCGTGCCAGCCGACGCCATTCGCCGCCGGAAATGATGCGCGGCACCATGTCGAAGGGGATCAGACGCTCTTCCGCGTCATCCTCTCCATAGACGTTGAAGGTGATGCCCGTCTTGCGGAAGAAGCTCTCGGCCTCGAACGCCTTGCGGCGCATCCAGCCGTCGTCCTGCTGCTCCAGCCATTCGTTGTAGCCGCTGTAGGCCTCTCGCACCGAACCGTCGGGCTGGTGCATTTCGTCGAACTTGTCCGTGTCGGACGCGGTCACATGGGTCCCCTCGCTTGTGCCGGAATCAGCAGCCTTCGCAATCGCAGCATGCGCGAAAGCTGGCCAGTAATCAAAGCCTGATTACCGCTTGAGTTCCTGATCAAGCGCGATGATGACCTCGCTGGAGTTGCAAAAACCCATGTGCGTGCAACGCAACGCCACCGTGCGATCGCGCTCGCCGGGCAGGCCGCAGGCGCTGCGGCGCGAGATTGCTCCGTCGCGCGGACTCCAGAAGGCGACCGTTTCCATCGGCGGCTTTTCGGCCGTGTTCGCCTTTATCGGCGGCTGTTCCACATGGTGCCCGGCGGTGAACTGGTAGATGCGCCACATGTTGTTGGAATAGGGAGTGTGACTGAAGGGCGTGCCCATCGTCACGACCTTGGCCACGCAATGCGGATGCAGCTTGGCCACTTCGCGCGCGAAGATGCCGCCCAGGCTCCAGCCCACCAGCACCACCCTCTGCCCATAGCGCTCGCGCACCGAACACACGCGGTTTGCAAGTTGCTCGAAGTTCTCGGGCGTCGGTCCGTAGTTGTAACCCAGGCCCCAGCGCTTCACCGTGTGGCCGGCGCGCTCCAGTTCCTTGGCCATGTACTTCATGCGCCAGGGATGGGTGGCGAAGCCCGGCAGCAGGATCACGACCTTGGGATTTTCCGCCTTCTCGATAGGGATCGGCGGCTTGAAGAGCCGGAATGCCGGCGCGAACAACTGGCCGAATTCCGCGAAGAACAGGCGCAACGGTGGAGCATGGGCATCGGGCGGCGGTTCTCCGCGCAGCAATTCCAGCCGGCGGCGCACCGAATAGATCGCGCCGCGAACGGCATCCAGGATGCGCCCGGAGAACGGCGAGAAGAGGGATCCGACGGATGACATTGCGCTCACTGTAACAATTCCGACTTGTTACACAATGAACGCGGCAGGCCGCTCAGGTTCCCGGCTCGCCCTCGCCCCCGGTTTGCGGACATTCGCCGAACCGCTGCGTTTCCACAGCCAGCGTGAATTGCAGCTCGCCGCCCGGCAGGGCGGCAGAGCGCTGCACGACTCTCGTTTCGAGCCGCGACGACTGCCTGCCCGCCTCGCCCCGCAGCGCAACGTCGGATGTCGTCCCCCCGTCCGCTTCGCAGCGCATCGAGGCGTCCAGCCTATCCTCGCTCGTCTCGAAGCGGGAGAACGTGCAATTCCCGTCCTTCATCGCCTCGATCAAGGGAAGGAAACCGCGCACGGCCTCGCGTCGCGACAGGCAGCGCTGCGCCTCCTGCGGTTCCGCGAAACCGAGTTGCGCACGGACGCGCGCGGCCTCCTGCTCGCTGGCACCCGGCATTTCGAAAGCGCCCAGGCTGGTGGTGGTTCGGTATAGCCCCGGCTCGGGCGTCACCAGGCGTTCGGCCCGCGTCAGGATTTCCGCCTCGTCGAGCGGCTGCTCCGGCCCTGCCGAACAGGCCGCGAGTGCCAGCACGGATACCACACACGAAATCAAACGTTTCGACAGGAGCATTTCACCGCTCCTATCGAGTGCGGATATCAGCCGCAATCGCCGGTGCGCTGGGTCTCCACGGTCATCACGACATTGGCGTCACCCATGCCGGGGATCGGCTGGGTGAAGGTCATCTCGAGGTCGGAATAGGTCTCTCCGGCGGTGCCGGTCATCACGATGCGACCCTGCGGCCCCTCTTCCGCCTCGCATGTCATGGAGAGATCGAGCGCATCGCCTTCGGCAGTTAGCGAGGAGATCGTGCAGCTGTTGTCGGTCATCGCGGAAATCCACGATTCACGGTCCATCGCGTCGGTCACGCAGAAGCTGGTCTGCTCCTGCGCGCCCTCGGCGAAAGCGGCTTCGAGCGCGGCCATGTCGCGCACCTGGCCTTCCACCATGTCGAAAGAGACAAGGTCGTAGGAGGCGCTGTATTCGCCTGGCTGCGGCATCACGCCGTTGTCGCGGAAGTCCGCCATCACCTCGTCCATCGACAGGGCTTCGTCGGAGAGATCCTCGTCCGAATTGTTGCAAGCGGCCAGCGCCAGGCCGACGGCCAGTGGCAGGCAATGGATCAGGCGCATGGTTTTCCCCTGTATTCGATGGCGGCCATGCCGCCGGAAATGCGGGCACGGATACCAAGCGGCCAGGGGCCTGCCAATTGCGGGAGGGCGAGCGCAAGAGGCCCGTCCCATTTCGGGTCGGGCCGCAAGCGCACGGGTTAGCCGGCCTGTTCGGCGCAGTCGCCGATGCGTTCGGACGTGGTGCGCATGACCATGCGCACGCTCTGCCCCTCCATCGCGCTATCCATGTCCATGCTGACGGTCATGTCCTGCGAGGTTTCGCTGATGGTGCCGGCAAAGCCCATGGTGCCGGTGGAGCCGGAGCCGTCGTCGCAGCTCATCGTGGCGTTTAGCGAATTGCCCGACACGGTGAACTCGGTGAATTCGCACTCGTCGGAGCCTTGCTGAAGGTTCTCGAGAAATTCGCGATAGCCGCTGTCCGCTTCTTCCTGCGTCATGCAGAAGGTGCGTTCCTGCGTGGCGCTCGTTTCCATGAAGCCGCGCAGCATCTGCATCTCCTCTTCCGATGCGCCGGGCATCTGGAATTCCACCAGTTCGCCGCTGGTGCGGTATTCGCCCGCCTGCGGCTTGGGCAGGTCGCGCGTCGCGGCCTCGATCTGGGCGGGATCGGACGGGTCCTCGACCGTGCCGGAATCGCCGCAGGCGACAAGGGCGAGGCCCGCGATCAGCGGGGCGGTATGGATCAGGCGCATGCGGAATTCCTTCGCTGGCGGGGGCTCGCAGCCTCCCGTTGGGTTCAGGTGCCCCGTGTAACGGCTTGATCCCGATATGCCAATCCGCCCGGGGCGTTCGCTCAGCAATCGCCGGTGCGGGCGCCCTCCTGAACCGCGATGATCTTAAGGTAGTGCGTGCCCTGGCCGGGGATTTCGGCAGAGCCCTCCATGCTCACCACCATCCGATACGATAGTTCGCGCTGGACGACGGAGGCATCGAACCTGGGGTTGAAGGTGGCCATGTTGCCCACGCGCTCGCAGCGACCCGCGGCGGTGATGCGCGCCCCGTTCACGTCGTAGGTTTCGAACGCGCAGTCGCCACCCGCACGCCAGTCCAGCACGTCCTGCTGCTTGTCGCGATCGGTGAACACCGGCTCGCCGCATTGGCTGGCCGACTGCTCCAGGTTGCGGATTTCGGGCGGAAGCTGTTCCGGCGGCACGATGGTGCCGTCGATGGTCAGGCTGTCGAGCTTGGTGGTCATCTGCCAGTTGCCGCGCAACGGGATGTTGTCGGGGTTGTCGGAAAAGCACGACGCCAGCAGCGGGGCGGCCAGCAACAGCAGAACGGGTGTGCGCATCGAAATCCCCCTCGAACACGGATGCAGCATGATAGCGGCGATTGGTAAAGATCGGGCAAACCGCGTTGCCAATCCGTTCCGCTGCTCCCATATCTCCGCGCATGGCCGAACTCGTAATCCGTCGCGGACTGGAGGAACCCGATACCTCCGGCGAATTCACCCCCCACAAGCCCGCGAGGCCGGAGAAATCCGACGACCAGAAACCGTTCAAGCTGGTTTCCGAATACGAACCCGCCGGTGACCAGCCAACGGCCATCGCCGAACTGGTGAAGGCAGCGAAGGACGACGAGCAGACGCAGGTGCTGCTGGGCGTGACCGGCAGCGGCAAGACCTTCACCATGGCCAAGGTGGTGGAGCAGTTGCAGCGCCCCGCCCTCGTGCTGGCCCCGAACAAGATCCTCGCCGCGCAGCTCTACGGCGAATTCAAGAGCTTCTTTCCCGAGAACGCGGTCGAGTATTTCGTATCCTATTACGATTACTACCAACCCGAAGCCTACGTCCCCCGCTCCGACACCTACATCGAGAAGGAAAGCTCGGTGAACGAGGCGATCGACCGGATGCGCCACTCGGCCACGCGCGCCCTGCTGGAGCGGGACGACGTGCTGATCGTCGCCTCGGTCTCGTGCCTCTACGGCATCGGTTCGGTCGAGACCTATTCGGCCATGGTGTTCGACATCAAGGCCGGCGAAACGGTCGACCAGCGCGAACTGATCCGCAAGCTGGTCGCCCTGCAGTACAAACGCAACGACACCGCCTTCGCGCGCGGCTGTTTCCGGGTGCGCGGCGACAACCTGGAAATCTTTCCCAGCCATCTGGAAGACACGGCCTGGCGCATCAGCTTCTTCGGCGACGAGATCGAGGACATCGCCGAGTTCGACCCGCTGACAGGCAAGAAGGGCGAGAACCTCGGCAAGGTGCGCGTCTATGCAAACTCGCACTACGTCACGCCCGGCCCGACGATGAAACAGGCGAGCGAGGCCATCAAGTTCGAGCTGCAGGAACGGCTGAAGGAACTGCACGAGGAAGGCCGTCTGCTGGAAGCCCAGCGGCTTGAACAGCGCACCAATTTCGACCTCGAGATGATCGCCGCCACCGGCAGCTGCAACGGGATCGAGAACTACTCACGCTTCCTGACCGGTCGCCTGCCCGGCGAACCGCCGCCCACGCTGTTCGAGTACCTGCCCGAGAACGCGCTGCTGTTCGTGGACGAGAGCCACCAGACCATTCCGCAGATCGGCGCGATGGCGCGCGGCGACCACCGCCGCAAGCTGACGCTGGCCGAGTACGGCTTCCGCCTGCCCAGCTGCATCGACAATCGCCCGCTGCGCTTCAACGAATGGGACGCGATGCGCCCGCAGACCGTCGCCGTTTCCGCCACGCCCGGGCCGTGGGAACTGGAAAGGACCGGCGGCGTGTTTGCCGAGCAGGTGATCCGTCCCACCGGCCTGATCGACCCGCCGGTCGAGATCAAGCCGGTCGAGGACCAGGTGCAGGATTGCATCGCCGAGGCAAAGGCCACCGCGCAGAAGGGCTATCGCACACTCGTCACCACCCTCACCAAGCGCATGGCGGAGGACCTGACCGAATTCATGCACGAGCAGGGCGTTCGCGTGCGCTACATGCACTCCGACGTGGAGACGCTGGAGCGTATCGAGCTGATCCGCGACCTGCGCCTTGGCGTGTACGACGTGCTGGTGGGCATCAACCTGCTTCGCGAGGGGCTCGACATTCCCGAATGCGGCCTCGTGGCCATCCTGGATGCCGACAAGGAAGGCTTCCTGCGGTCCGAAACCAGCCTGATCCAGACCATCGGCCGCGCCGCGCGCAACGTCGATGGCCGGGTCATCCTCTATGCCGACCGGGTGACCGGCAGCATGGAACGCGCCATGGCGGAAACCGAGCGTCGGCGCGAGAAGCAGCGCGCCTACAACGAGGAACACGGCATCACGCCGCAGACCATCCGCCGGGCCATCGCCGACATCGTGGCCCACACGGCCTCGCAGGACGGGGTGACGGTGGATACCGGCGACGAGGACGTGAACAACCTCGTCGGCCACAACCTGCGCGCCTATATCGAGGACCTGGAAAAGCGGATGCGCGACGCCGCCGCCAACCTCGAATTCGAGGAAGCAGGCCGCCTGCGCGACGAGATCCGCCGCCTGGAGAACGACGAACTCGGCCTCGGCGATGCCGAGAAGAAGGCTCCCGTCGTGGGCCGGTCCAACGAAGGCAGGCCGGGCACGCGCAAGCTGCGGTACGGCAAGACCCAGCGCAAGTTCGGGAAGAAGTAGGGCCGAGCATATCGGAACGGCGCAAGGGGCGCATCCGTTGGCGCGGGAGAAGGAGGTTTCCCTTGCGTCACTATCTCACCCCGCTCGCCGCAGTCTCCATGCTGACCCTCGCCGCCTGCTCCGGCGATGCCCCTGCCGATGGCCCCGAGGATGAAAGCACGCAGGTTGCCGCGGACCCGACCCCTTCCCCCGCCGGCGACGAAGCGGTGCGAGAGCCCGCCGGCGACATGGAGGGAGAGCCCGATGCCGAGGGCAACCGCTGGTTCTACAAGGCGGACAGCCGCATGGCGTTGTTCGGACCACCTCAAAGCGAGGGCGTCCTTGGCATCACCTGCGGCCAGTCAGCCGCCGGCAACCCGGCCGTCCGCGTGACCCGCTATACCGCCGCCGAGGAAAGCGGCACGCAAGCGCTGCAATTCATCGGCCCGGACGCCGATTTCACCATGCAGGTTTCCGCGGAGGGGATGGAGCTTGGCCCCGACTTCGTCTGGCAGGGGACCGTGCCGCTTCCGGCCACCGGCCTTCGCGACGTTTTCGCCGGGGACGAGGGGCCCATCAGCGTGCAGCTCGAATCCGGCAACGCGCTCGAGGTACCGGCATCCGAGGAAGTGGTGCGGGCGATCGACGCGTGCTCGTGACCGGCAAAGATCAGGCCTCGGAGCGCGTGATCCCCAGACTATAGCGCAAGGCCGCTTGCCTGCCGGGCGTTTTGCGGACTAGCGGTGCAGACATGCGCGCCCTCGCCATCACATTGATTTTGGCCCTCACCGCCTGCGAGCGGCAGGACGCCGCCCCGCAGAACGTGCAGCGCGTCGAACTGGATTCGACCGGATCTCGCCCCGCGCCCGCCGATCCATCGCCCGATACCTCCGCCGCGCGCTGGACGGTGTCCGACGATGGCCAGGCGATCCGTTTCGGCAACGCCGACGAGGCGTCGCTGATGTCGCTGGCCTGCGACGTCGAGGCAGAGCCGCCGCAGCTGGTGATCATCCGCCACGCCCGCGCCTATCCCGGACAAGGCGCGCTGTTCCCGGTCATCGGCAACGGGATGACCAGCCGCTTCCTGGTGGATGCCGTTCTGGCCGACGGGGAATGGCACTGGGAAGCGCGGCTGCCGGCCGACGATCCGCAGCTGGACGTCTTCGGCGGCACGCGCGACCTGATCGCGACCCTTCCCGGCCGCGGCATGCTGGAAATCGAAGGAAGCCGGATCACCGGCGAATTCGTGGAGTGGTGCCAGGCCGGCGGCACGCCGGATGCCGTCGAGAGCGACATCCCGGAGGACGAGGCCGAGGGCGAACCCGAAGCCTAGTCCGTGCCAGCGGCCAGATCGCCCAGAAGGTCCGGCGTCAGCACCTGCGGCAGCTTCTCCCCCTCGCCCCCGCCGGGATACCAAACGTAAAGCGGAACGCCCGCCGATTCCCATTCCTCCAGATACCGCGTGATTTCCGGGTCGCGCCGGGTCCAGTCGCCGCGCATGGCCACGACGCCCGCCTCCTCGAAGGCCGCCCGCGTTGCGTCGCGCTCGATGGCGACCTGTTCGTTGACCTTGCAGGTCAGGCACCAGTCGGCGGTGAACCACAGGAATACAGGCGCGCCGGAAGCGCGCGCCTCGGCCAGCGCCGCTTCGGAATAGGCGACGGGTTCCAACACGCTCTCGCTGCCGTCCGCCACCTGCTCCACCTCGCGGAAGGGGAGCGATGCGGCGAAATAGAGCGCGGCGACCACCGCGATCGCGGCCACCAGTCGGTTGCCGTTGCGCCGCGCGGTCAGGGCGACGACCGGCAGGATGGCCAGCGCTGCGGCGGCAAAGGCGAAGCTCGCTCCGCCAAGGCGCCACGAAAGCCACACGAGGGCCAGCGCCGTCAGCCCCATGGGAATGGCCAGCAGGCGGCGGAACGTCGCCATCCACGCGCCGGGCCTGGGCAATATGCGCCGCAGCGCGGGCACGAAGCCCAACAGCAGGAATGGCAGCGCAAGGCCAAGCCCCAGCGCCCCGAACAGCAGCAGCGCCTGCGCGGCGGGAAGCAGCAGCGCGGCCCCCAGCGCAGCGGCCATGAAGGGACCGGTGCAAGGCGTCGCCACCACGGCGGCCAGCAGGCCCGTAGCAAAGGCCCCGCCCTCCCCGCGCGTGCGGATGGGAAGGTTCGGGATCTCGAACAGGCCCATGAAATTGGCGGTAATCAGCGTGGCGATCACCAGCAGGCCGGCGACCACCAGCGGCTCCTGCAACTGGAAGGCCCAGCCCACCTGCGTACCGCCCGCCCGCAACGCCAGCACCAGCGCGCCCAGCGCAAGGCAGGCAAGGACGACGCCGGCGGTATAGGCCAGCCCCTCGATCCGCGCCTGCTTCTCCTCACCCCCGGCGCGCGCCAGAGTCAGCGCCTTGAGGCTGAGGATGGGGAACACGCAGGGCATCAGGTTCAGCAGCAGGCCGCCCAGCAGCGCGCCGCCCAGCAGCAGGGCCAGCGGGGTATCGACCGTGCGCGGGCCGATCCGCGTGCCGCCTGCGGGCACCTCTCCCGGTACGGCCTCGAAACGCACGCCCTCGCCCTCGTCGGCAAAGGCCAGGATACCGCGCAGTTCGCCGGGCTCGACGCGAAGGCCGCCGCGCGCGATCTCGGCGACAAGCATGTCGCCCTGGCGGTAGAAGGTCTGCGGCGCGGCATAGTCGATCACGTCCTTCTGCTCGATGAAGACGTGCGGATCGGCCAGGTCGAGGCTGGCGGGCAGCGGGATGGCGAGGCGCAGCGTGTCGGACCGAACCTCGAAGCTTCCCGGGGAGTCGATCAGCGCCGGGATCGCCGCGCGATGCTCGTCGAACTGCGCGGCAAGTTCCGGCGTCTCCTGCGGGAAGCGCAGGGTGAGCGTGGCCTGTTCCGGCACGCAGAGCCTGTCGGAACAGGCGAGCCACTGGGCATCGACCGTGATCGGCGCGATGTTGGCGACACCAGCCGATTGCGGCACCTCGATCGGCACCAGCACCGCATAGGGATCGGAGTAGGTGTGATTGATGAGGCCGAGCAGCTCCAGCTCCTCCGGCACGGGATAGAGCGGTTCGCCAGCCTCCCACCCATCCGGCAGTTGCCAGTCCAGCCGCATCCCCTCGCCCGCGTCGCCGGGATTGGCCCAGTATCCGTGCCAGCCTTCCTGGGGCCGGAAGCGCAGCGCCACGGTCAACGTTTCGCCGGGAACGGGGTCGCCCTCGGCCACCAGGTCGGCGGCGATGTAATTCTCGCGCTGCGCCGTGACCGGTGCCGCCAGCAATGCAGCCACCAGGACACATATGCCCGCGAGATACCGGAAAAGGGCCAGATAGTGTGATGGCGTGCTTGCCTGCATATCGCCGGACAACTAGTGACCGATGATATGGCGGACAAGCGCGATCTCCTCATTCTTGGCGGCGGCCTCGTAGGCATGACGCTGGCCCTCGCTGCGGCGAAAAAGGGCATGTCCAGCCACGTGGTCGACCGGGCCGACCCGGCAGACCTGACGGCGGAAGGCTTCGACGGGCGCGCGTCGGCCATTTCCACGGCCAGCTGGAACCTGTTCACCAACATCGGCCTGGCGCAGGCGCTGGAGCCGCACGGCTGCGCCATCGCCTCCATCGCGGTGACCGACGGGATGAAGCCTGGTCGCATCGATTTCCAGCCCGAGCCGCACGAGGGCACCCTGGGCCGCATGTTCCCCAATCGGCAACTGCGCCTGTCGCTGTTCGAGGCGGCGAAGGACGAGCCGCTGATCGCCTGGCATTCCAAGGCGAACGTGGTCAGCCGCGATCGCAAGGAGCACGGCGTCACCGCCACGCTGGACGATAGCATGGTGCTGGAGGCCGCGCTGCTGGTGGGTGCGGAAGGTCGCGGCTCGCCCACGCGCGAGGATGCGGGCTTCACCATGGCGCAGTGGGAATACCGCCACCGCGCGATCATCGTGGGCCTCACCCACGAAAAGCCGCACGAGAACGTGGCCTGGGAAATCTTCTATCCCGACGGACCCTTCGCCCTGCTGCCGCTGCTGGATGACGAGCAGGGGCGTCATCGTTCCGCGCTGGTCTGGACGGTCGACGAAAAGGATGCCGAAGGCGTGATGGCGCTGGGCGAGCGCGCCTTCCAGCGCGAGGTTGAGAAGCGCATGCACGGGATTTTCGGCGACATCTCGGTCGTCGGGCAGCGGTCGTCCTATCCGCTGGGATTCCAGCACACCGCGTCCATCGTCGATCACAGGCTGGCGCTGGTCGGCGATGCCGCGCACGGCATGCACCCCATCGCGGGACAGGGCCTGAACCTGGGCCTGCGCGATGTCGGGGCGCTGGTGGACGTGCTGGCCGAAGGTCGCCGTCTGGGCCTGGACCCCGGCGATGCGCAGATGCTGGCGAAATACGAGAAGTGGCGGGCGATGGATTCGCTGATGGTGATGGGCGCGACCGATACCCTCACCCGGCTGTTCGGCGTACCCGGCAAGCTGGCGAGCGCAGCGCGCCGTTTCGGCATGGCGGGTGTCCAGCGCACCCCGGCGCTGAAAAGCTGGTTCATGGACGAAGCCCGCGGGATGAGCGGCGACCTGCCCGAATTGCTGAAGGGCTAGTTCACGCCTTCGCGCCCGGGCAGCGCCGGGCTCAATTGCTGCACCTGTTCGCCTTCGCTGTCGCGCAGGCCCCGCGGATCGAGCACGGCCGCGGTCTCCAGCGTCTCGAGCGCGCGCTGGGCTGCGGCGAAGCGTTCAGCATCGGCAATCCAGCCTTCGGCGACAGGAGCGTTGGGCATGCTGCGAACTTCCTGCACGGCAGCCTCTATCCGGCCGCTTTCCAGGAACAGGCGTGCACGCTCCAGCCGTCGTTCGGCCAGGGGCGAAGGGGTGTCCTCGCGGCGTACGACGAACAGTGAGGAAAGCTCACGACCCAGGCGGGTGAATACGTCCTCGCTCTCGGGCGCGTCGTCCAGTTCAGGGGCAATCCCTTCCAGACGGGCGATCAGTCGGTCCAGCGTCACGGGTTCCTGCGCCGCGTCGATCACGGTTTCAACCGCATTGGGGCGCGCTTCACCGAACCGCAGCCGCAACTGGTCTGCCAGATATCCCAGCGGCGCCCCGCGCTCGATGGCGCGGCGGCTGGCAAAGGCAATCAGGAGCCCTTCGGCACGGGCGGCATTGCCGGCTGCGGCCTGCGACTGGAGATCCAGCCGGGTCAGGCGCTGTTCCATGGCCGCAACGCGGCTGTCGAGACCGCCCTGCTGTTCCACCACCTCCTCCACGCGCTGCACCGCCTCGCGGGCTTCCTCCGCCACGGCGCCGGCGCTTTGCGACGCACTGGGCGTGGGCTGCGGACTCTCCATGCCTTGTCCCGCAAGGGCGACCCCGTCTGTCGACGGCGCACTGGTGGTGGTGGCACTATCGTCGCTGCGTACGCTGAAGAGATCGCCAAGACCGAGACCGCCGTCGCGGGCGAACATCAGGGTCAGCGAAATTCCGAGGACGAAGGCGAGAGCGAGCGCAATCAGCGCCGAGCGCACGGAAATGCTGTGCTTCCGGGCCCCGACACGGGAAAACTGGTGGCTCTGGTCCATATAGTCCTTCGGGCGGCCCGTCGCAGGCTTCGCTCGGCCTGTCCTATGGGCTTGTCAGATTAATGGCACATGTCGCGCGCCAACGCCAATAAGGCACTATCGCTAGGTTGTGGAGCAGATTCCACCGAGGCCCAACCGCTGCCGGCGGCATCGGCCACCCGCTGGCCGATACAGGCGAGGTGGATGGCGCCGCGATCGAGGCCCGTGCGATCGATCTCTGCCGCGAAATGCCGCGCGGCGGCGGCGCTGTGCAGCAGGATGCACGATTTGCCCGTTCGCAGTCCAACCTGCGAACTGCCGGTGATCGGCAGGGGGCGCACCTCGTATACGTCGCGCTCCGCCACCGTGTGGATGCCGGGCTTCAGCGCAACCTTTTCCACTCCGCCCAGCCGCAGGTACCGGGTCGGCGTGTCGTTGGCATCCAGCACGGCTTGCAAGCCGCCCTCGCCCACCCGTTCGACGGTGAAACCCGCCTCGCGCGCAGCCTCGGCCGTGGCTTCGCCCACCGCGTGCACCGGCAGGCTCTGGTATCGTTCCAGCGCGGCGCCGCCGTGGCGCACGGCATTGGCGCTGCCCAGCAGCAGGGCGTCGAAACCGTCCGCATCGGGCGCGTCCCACCGGCGCGGCATGACTTCGAACAGGGGCAGTCCGATTGCCGCCAGCCCCATGTCCCGCGCGCCCTGCAGGGTGGATTGCAATCCGGGTTCGGGCCGGATGACGAAGATCATCGCGCGCCCTTCATTGCGGCCCGGCGAACACGGCGGCGATGCCGGAACCCGCGCGCTTCAGCAGATCGGCGGCCAGCTCGGCGGGAGCGTGCATGTCTCCCGCGGCGAATTCCGCCTCGCCTTCCACCCGCTCCTGCCCGGCGGGGCTGAATATGGCCGCCCGCATCGAAAGCCGCCCGTCGGCAAAGGTGCAGCGCACCGCCACGGGCGAATGGCAGCTGCCTCCCAGCGCCAGCAGCAGGGCGCGTTCGGCCATGACTTCGGCATGGCTGGGCGCGTGGTCCAGAGGATCCAGCAAGGCGCGGACACGCTCATCGTCCGTCCGGCATTCCACCGCGATGGCACCCTGCGCGGGGGCAGGCAGCCATTCTTCGGGATCGAGCACGGTGCCCACGTCGTCCTGTCCCAGCCGCGATAGGCCCGCGGCGGCGAGGAAGGTGGCGTCGGCTTCTCCCGCTTCCAGCTTGGCAAGCCGCGTGGCGACATTGCCGCGGAAGGTCACGACACTGCAGTCCGGCCGCACGTGGAGCGCCTGCGCCGCGCGGCGCGGGGCGCTGGTGCCGATCACCGCGCCTGTCGGCAGGTCGGCCAGGCTCTTCGCACCGATCAGCCGGTCGCGCTTGTCGGCACGCGGCAGAATGGCGGCCAGGGTGAAGGCGGCGGGGCGGATAGTCTCGACATCCTTCAGCGAATGCACCGCTGCGTCGATGTGGCCATCAGCCAGCCAGACATCGAGTTCCTTCGTCCACAGCGCCTTGCCGCCGATTTCGGCCAGAGGGCGATCCTGCACCTTGTCGCCGCTCGCCTCGACGAGGACGAGTTCGACGGCATTTGCGTCCCAGCCGTGCGCCGCGCACAGCCGCGCGCGGGTCTCTTCCGCCTGTGCGAGTGCCAGCGGCGATCGCCTGGTTCCGAGCTTGAGTAGGGGTTGCTGGGTCATGCGTCTGCTTGCCCTAGCGGCGTGAAAGTCTAAGGGGAAGCGGGATGACTGTGGTTCTGGGGATCGAAAGCAGCTGCGACGAGACGGCAGCGGCGCTGGTGACGGACGGACGCGCCATTCTTGCACAGGCCGTGGCCGGGCAGGAGGCGGAGCATTCGCCCTATGGCGGCGTCGTGCCCGAAATCGCTGCGCGTGCCCACGCCGAACGGCTTGCCCCGCTGGTGGAAAAGGTGCTTGCCGAAGGCGGCGTGACGCTGGCCGAATGCGATGCGATTGCAGCCACCGCCGGGCCAGGCCTGATCGGCGGCGTGATGGTTGGCCTTGTCACCGCCAAGGCCCTGGCAATGGCCAGCGACACACCGCTGATGGCGATCAACCACCTTGAGGGCCACGCACTGTCGCCGCGCCTTGCCGACGCGAGCCTGGAATTTCCCTACGCGCTGCTGCTGGTGAGCGGCGGACACTGCCAGATCCTGCGGGTCGAGGGCGTGGGCCGGTATCGGCGCCTTGCCACCACCATCGACGATGCACTGGGAGAGGCCTTCGACAAGACCGCCAAGATCCTGGGCCTGGGCTATCCCGGCGGTCCGGCGGTGGAGAGGCTGGCGCGCGAAGGCGATCCGCAGGCCGTTCCCCTGCCCCGCCCGCTCGTGCACAGCAAGGAGCCGCACTTCAGCTTCGCCGGTCTCAAGAGCGCCGTCCTGCGCGCGCACGACGCTGGCGAACATTCCGACGCGGACATTGCCGCCAGCTTCCAGCAGGCCGCGCTCGACTGCATCCTCGAGCGCACGCGCCGGGCGCTGCGCTCGATGGAGCCTGTCAGCGCGCTGGTGGTGGCGGGCGGCGTCGCGGCGAACCAGACGATCCGCACCGGGCTGGAAGGTCTGGCAGGCGAATTCGCTCTGCCGTTCACCGCTCCGCCACTGCAGCTCTGTACCGATAACGCCGCGATGATCGCCTGGGCGGGCGTGGAGCGCATGGCGGCGGGCTTCGGGTCCGATCCGCTGGACCTGAAGGCGCGGCCGCGCTGGCCGCTCGATCCCGACGCAGAGCCCGCACGCGGCGCAGGAGTGAAGGCATGAAACAGGTTGGCGTTGTTGGAGCAGGCGCCTGGGGAACGGCGCTGGCGCAGATGCTGGCATCCGACGGTCGCGACGTGATGCTCTGGGCGCTTGAAGATGGCCTCGCCGATGCCATCAACACCACACACCGCAACGAGCTGTTCCTGCCGTCCGCCGACCTTTCCCCTTCCGTGCGCGCGACCGGCGACCTCGCCGATATGGCGGCCTGCGACATCCTGCTGATGGTGACCCCGGCACAGCACCTGGGCAACGTGCTGGGTCAGATGACCCGCTTTCCGCGCGACATCGTGCTGTGTTCCAAGGGTATCGAGCAGAGCACCGGCCGCATGATGAACGACGTCGCGCAAGAAGCCGCTCCCGAGGCCGACATCGCCGTGCTGTCCGGCCCCACCTTCGCGCACGAGGTTGCCGCCGGTCTGCCCGCCGCCGTCACCCTGGCCTGTGGCGGGGCCGATGCCCAGTGGGACCGGCTTGCCCCGGAGATCGCCCGCCCCAACTTCCGGCCCTATTACTCCGAGGACGTTATCGGAGCGGAGATCGGCGGAGCGGTGAAGAACGTGCTCGCCATCGCCTGCGGCGTGGTGGACGGGCTTGGCCTTGGCCAGAATGCCCGCAACGCGCTGATCACCAGGGGCTTTGCCGAGATGCTGCGCTTCGGCGTGGCGCTGGGTGGCCGGGCCGAGACGCTGAACGGCCTGTGCGGCCTGGGCGACCTGGTGCTCACCTGCTCGTCCACCTCCAGCCGCAATTTTTCCCTCGGCAAGGCGCTGGGCGAAGGGATGAGCGCGGCCGAGGCGCTGTCGGACAAGCGCACGGTCGCCGAAGGAGCGCACACCGCGCCGGTGCTGTGCGATCTGGCAGCCAGACACGGCGTTTCCATGCCGATCACCGATGCCGTCAACGCGCTGCTGGGCGGCAAGCCCGCGCGCGATGTCGTGCAGGCCCTGCTCGCCCGTCCGCTGAAGGCCGAGGGACATAGCGCTTGAGCCGCCCGAATACGACCGACGAGGAAGCCAGCAAGCCCGGCGGCGATATCGCCGCGCTGGCCAAGGGAGGACGGACCAATTTCTTCGGCTTCGTGCTGCGCCTGTTGGCGCGGCTGCCGTTCCTCTTCATCGCCGGCCAGCTTTACGGGGCCGAAGCGCTGGGGGTCTATGCCTATGCCCTGCTGGTGGTGGAACTGACCGCGCTGGTCTGCTCCATCGGCGAAAAACGCGGCCTCGCCCAGCGTCTGCGCGAAGGGGACGCAGATGAAACCGGCCTGATCGCCGATTCCATGCTGGTGGCACTGGTCTTCTCGGGACTGGCGGCAGCCGTCTACTTCGCCTTCCCCGCGCCGCTGTTTCCCAACGGCATGTCGAGCGAACTCGACCGCTGGATCGTGCTGGCAATACCCGGCTATGCCCTGACCGAGATCGTGCTGGCCGCGCAGGCCTACAAGTACGATATCGGCACCACCGTGCGGGCGCGCGCCGTGGTGGAGCCGTGGACGATATCCATTCTCGCCGGGGCGTTCTGGTTCGTGCCCACGATCGGCGATGGCGGCCTGATCCTGGCCTACATCGCCTCCATCTTCGCCGGACTGGTGACGGCGCTGGTGCCCTTCTTCCGAACCTACGGTCTGCCACGCGGATGGTCGCCCCGCCCATCCCGCATCGGCCCGATGGTGGCGCGCGCCCTGCCGCTGGCGGTGACGGATGCCATCGAATGGGGCACCCGCCGCGTCGACCTGCTGATCCTGGGCCTGTTCGCAGGGCCGGTGGCGCTGGGCATCTACTGGATGGCGCAGCAGGTCGCCAGCCTGCCGCAGAAGCTGAAGACCAGTTTCGAGCCGATCCTTGGCCCGGTCATCACTGCCAAGCTGAAGGTGAAGGACTACGCCGCCATCGCCCGGCAGGTGTGCCAGGTCGGCTTCTGGATCGTCGCCGCGCAGGCGGGCATCGCGCTGGCCCTTGGCATTCCGGGCGAGGCGCTGATGGGCCTGATGGGGGACGACGGCGAATTCGTGCCGGGCACGGCCGCGCTGGCATTCCTGCTGGCGGCGGAAGTGGTTGCAGCGACGGCCGTCGTGTCAGAGGCGGCACTGATCTACGTCGCCCGCGTGCGCAATCTCTGGGTCTCCATCGGCACCATCGGCTTGCAGGCGCTGCTGACCGTGGGCGCCATGCTGGTGATCGACTCGATGGATTTCGCCGATCCGCAGCGCGCCGATTTCTGGCGCGCGGCCGCGGCGGCGGGATCACTGATGGTGGCGCTGGGCGTGGCCTCGGTCGTGAAGGCGATGATGCTGAGCCGAATTCTGGGCCACTCGATCAACAACTGGCGCTGGGCGCTGGTATGGGCCGCCGCCGCTGCCGTGCTGGTCGGCCAGGTGGCCATCCTGCTGCCAGAGTGGGCCGAACTGGCGCTGGGCATTCCCGCGATCATCGGCGTGTACGGCTACATCATCTGGACGCGCGGCTTCGGGCCTGAGGACCGCGTGCTGTTCAGCCGTACGCCCAAAGCCGCAAGGGAAGCTGAAGGGCCGCCACACCCGCCTCCGCTGTAGGCCCCGCAGACCATCTGGAATCGAGAATTTGACCGGCGGGCGCAAATAAGGCAGACCCGCCTTAATTTCGCCACAATTCAGCCACGATTAATGTTGTAACATCACCTTAATCTCATCGATCTGACCCGGATCGGTGAACAGAAGGGGAGATGTTATGACTAACAAGGCCCGACTTACCGGCATGACCGGCGCGGTATCCGCCACTGCCATGCTGCTTACCCTCGTCGCCTGCGCGCAGAACGAGGGGACCACCCAGGCCGAGAGCGTGACCACCGTCGACGTGCAGGAACCGCCGCAGAACCAGTTCGGATTCCACGAGGCGACCGCCGACGCCGAATACGCCATGGCCCCGCCCCCGCCCGTCGCCATGCGATACATGCCGCAGGCCAATACCGAACGCTACGATGGCGAGGCGGTCGGCGCGGTGAAGCTGGTGGCAGCGGAACCGGTCTCCACCTTCTCGGTCGATGTCGATACCGGGGCCTATGCCAATGTCCGCCGGTTCCTTTCCCAGGGCCAGATGCCGCCGCAGGCCGCCGTCCGCACCGAGGAACTGATCAACTACTTCCGCTACGACTATCCCGTGCCGGAAAACCGCAGCCAACCGTTTTCAGTTACCACCGACGTGGCCATCACGCCGTGGAACCCCGATACCCGCATCCTGCGCGTGGGGCTGCGCGGTTACGACCTGCCGCGCGCACAGCGCCCGGCAGCCAATCTTGTATTCCTGCTCGATGTTTCCGGCAGCATGGCCGAGCCGGACAAGCTCCCGCTGGTCAAGACCGCCATGCGCCAGCTCGCCGGCGAACTGGGGAGGCAGGAGAGGGTTTCCATCGTCGTCTACGCCGGGGCCACCGGCGTGGTGCTGGAGCCGACCAACGACGAACGCGCCATCCGCAGGGCGCTCAACCGGCTGGAAGCGGGCGGTTCCACCGCCGGCGCGGCAGGCCTGCGCCTCGCCTACGACATGGCGCGCAAGAGCTTCATCGAAGGCGGCGTGAACCGCGTCATCCTGGCGACCGACGGCGACTTCAACGTCGGCATTTCGGACCGCGACCAGCTTGTCGCCATGATCGAGGACCAGCGCGACAGCGGCATCACGCTGACCACGCTGGGCTTCGGCCAGGGCAACTACAACGAAGCGATGATGGAGCAGATTGCCAACCACGGAAACGGCAACTACGCCTACATCGACAGCGCGATGGAAGCGCGAAAGGTGCTGTCCGAGGAAATGGAATCGACGCTGTTCACGATCGCCCACGACGTGAAGATACAGGTGGAGTTCAATCCGGCCCACGTCTCGCAATACAGGCTGATCGGCTACGAGAACCGCATCCTTGCCGAGGAGGATTTCAACAACGACACGGTGGATGCAGGCGACATCGGCGCAGGGCACCAGGTTACCGCTTTGTATGAAATCGTGCCCGCTGGCGCAGACGGCTGGATCGATCCGCGTCGCTACGCAGGCAACCGGGCGACCGCGCCACGCGAAGGTTCATCGGGCAGCGAGGTCGCCTTCGTGCAGCTGCGCTACAAGCTGCCGGGGCAGGACCGTTCGCGCCTCATCCAGCGGCCCGTGTCCGCTCGCATGTTGGCCAGTGCCGGGCCGGCGCGCGGCGACATGGCCTTCGTCGCTGCGGTGGCTGCCTACGGCCAGGGCCTGCGCGGCGACAGCTTGCTGAACGGTTTCGGCTACGGCGACGCCGCGGCCCTTGCCGGCCGGCAGCGGGGATACTGGCGGGAGGAGTTCCTGCAACTGGCCGGACTTGCGGAAACACTCGACGCGCGTTGAACCTGCGCGCTAAGACGCGCGCATGGATTTCCTTCGCAAACCGCAAGTTGCCCTGGCAGCAGGAGTGCTGGCCTGTATCGCCCTGGCCTACTTCGTCGGCGGGGCCAGCGCACCCGGCATTGCCCAGCGCCTGGCCGCCACCGCCCCCGCCGCCATCGAGCAGGCAGGCGGCGGCGGCCAGGTTGAGGCGCAGTTCCGCTCTCCCAACGGTGCCCCCAGCCGTCATCCCGTGCTGGTCGGCGCGGAATCGCTGGACGAGACGACCCGCGCGCGCATCGCCCGCGCCGTCGCCTCGCTGCCGGGCGTCGGCGGCATCCGCTGGGCCGATGGCGACCTCATGGTGGAACAGCACTACAGCCCGCTGCATTGCCAGGAGGACGTGCAGGCCCTGCTGCGCGCCCGCACCATCCGGTTCGAGGAAGGCTCCGCCCGCATCGACGTGGCCAGCCGTTCGCTGGTCGACGAGGTGGCATCCGCGCTTCGTCCCTGCCTGGGCGCGGTGATCCAGATCAGCGGGCACACCGATCGCTCGGGATCGGAAGAGACCAATGTCGCACTCTCCACGGAGCGTGCGCAGGCCGTGCGCCAGGCGCTTGTTCAACGGGGCATTCCCGGCGACAGGCTGCGGGTCGCTGGCGAAGGATCCTCGCACCCGGTCGAGGGGCTGGATCCAACCGATCCGGCGAACAGGCGCATCGAGTTCTCGGTCATTTCGGTGGAACCGCTGCTGCCCACACCCGTCGATACGCCCGGACCCCGCTGAATTCTCGCAGGGGCATTTGCCCGAATCGCGCAACCTGCTGCAAAGGGTCTCGCGCAAGGACACACGCAAGGAGTCGCAATGCCGATCTGGATGGAAGTGCTCGTACTGATGCTGGTCGCCTATGCGATCGGGCTGGGTATGGGTTGGGCCATCTGGGGCCGCGACGCATGATTTTTCGGAGAACTGGACATGGTTGAACTGTTGCAGGCGAACTGGATCCTCGTGGTCGCCGCGCTGGTGATCGGGCTGCTGGTCGCCTGGTGGATCTTCGTCGCCTCGCGCCGCACCAAGGTACAGCTTGAAGACCGCGACGAGGCGGCCGGCACCGCCGCAAAACGCAACCAGGCGCTGATCGATTCTCCGCCGTCCGCTTCACGGGACGCGGCCCCGCCTGCCGAGGCCGATCCGCAGGACAGGGAGGCCGCGCGGACCGCCGCCTCGCCCGGTCCGGTCTCGGCCGCTGCCAACGCCGATACCACCGCCGCAGCGCCGCTGGGCACCGATGCCGAAACCGGCGATGGCAAGCCGCTGCGCGAAGCGATGAAGGAAGCGCCGTCCGAGCGCGCCGAGACCCCGGCACCGGCGGCAACGCCGGGGCCTGCGCCCCAGTCCGGCGAAGACGACCTGCGCCGCATCAAGGGGGTAGGCCCCAAGCTGGTGACGATGCTGCACGATGAAGGCATCACCTCCTTCGCCCAGATCGCCAGCTGGAGCGAGGCCGACATCGACCGGATCGATGCCCGCCTTGGCCGGTTCCAGGGGCGTATCCGCCGCGACAACTGGGTGGAGCAGGCCACCCTGCTGCAAGGGGGGGACACGGCCGCCTACGAGGCGCGGTTCGGGCGCACGTCCTGAAACGGACCGTGCCATCGGGGAACCCAACCCGGATTTTGCGCGTATAAGGCTATTGCACGAAACCGAAACCGACGTCCGAGGATGAGTTATGGCAAGCCAGGCAAGAGCCCCGAAGGATCAGCCCACCGTACTGGTGGTCGAGGACGAGGTCATCATTGCGCTCGACCTGTCGGAGACCGTGCGCGACATGGGATACCGTGTCGAAGGCCCCTATGCCAACAACAGTCACGCCATGATCGCGATCGACCAGGAACTCCCCGATTTCGCCATTCTGGACGTGATGACGGCGGATGGAGAGGTTTTTCCCCTGGCCGACGCCCTGACCGACGCTGGCGTGCCGATCATCTTTCATTCCGGTCATTTCACGAGCCGCGAGATCGCGGAACGCTATCCTGACGCCCAGGCCGCCGAAAAACCGTGCCCGCCCAGCGAGCTTATCGCCATGATGAGCAAGGCGAAGAACAAGGCTCACTAGGGCCGCAGTTCCGCCGGGCTCCCTTCTCCTTGCCGCGCCGGGCGTGAATGCCTAGGGCGGTTTCAAAGGAGACTAATCGCAATGGCCGACATGGTGCCCTTCGACTGGGCAGATCCGTTCAATCTCGACGATCAGCTTACTGAAGACGAACGCATGGTGCGCGACGCGGCGCATTCCTTCGCGCAAGGCGTGCTGCAACCGCGCGTTATAGAAGATTTCGCCAACGAGGCAGACGCCAGCGAGCTGTTCCCGATGATGGGAGAGGCCGGCATGCTGGGCGTCACGATACCCGAGGAATTGGGCGGCTCCGGCGCGAGCTACGTCGCCTATGGCCTGGTCGCCCGCGAGATAGAGCGGGTGGACAGCGGATACCGTTCGATGGCCAGCGTGCAGTCCTCGCTCGTGATGTATCCCATCCACGCCTACGGCTCCGAGGAACATCATGCGAAGTACCTGCCCGGCCTCGCGTCCGGCGAACTGATCGGCTGCTTCGGACTGACCGAGCCCGACGCCGGCTCCGACCCTGGCGGCATGCGCACCTATGCGAAGAAGGATGGCGACGGCTACTCGCTGTCGGGCGCCAAGACCTGGATTTCCAACTCGCCCTTCGCCGACGTCTTCGTGGTCTGGGCCAAGTCCGAAGCGCATGGAGACAAGGTGCGCGGCTTCGTTCTCGAAAAGGGCATGAAGGGACTGGAAGCACCCAAGATCGGCGGCAAGCTGAGCCTGCGCGCCAGCACCACAGGCATGATCCAGATGGACGAGGTAAAGCTGCCCGCAGACGCGCTGTTGCCGAACGTCGAGGGCATGAAAGGCCCGTTCGGCTGCCTCAACCGTGCGCGTTACGGCATTTCCTGGGGCAGCATGGGGGCTGCGCAGTTCTGCTACGATGCCGCGCGCCAGTACGGCCTCGACCGCAAGCAGTTCGGCGTGCCGCTGGCGTCGAAGCAGCTCTATCAGCTGAAGCTGGCCGACATGGCGAGCGAGATCGCGCTGGGCCTCCAGGCATCGCTGAGGGTCGGGCGCTTGATGGACGAGGGGCGTTTTGCGCCGGAAATGATCTCGATCGTGAAGCGGAACAATGTCGGCAAGGCGCTCGACATCGCCCGGAAAGCAAGGGACATGCACGGCGGAAACGGCATTTCCGAGGAATATCAGGTGTTTCGTCACATGGTGAACCTCGAGACGGTGAATACCTACGAGGGAACCCACGACGTGCACGCCCTGATACTGGGACGCGCGATTACCGGCCTGTCGGCTTTCTGACACGCCTTGCCCCTCGCGCTACGGACTTTCGGCGGTGTTTTATGTGGTTTTTGCGCAACAGTTGTTCGCGAACGACCGGATTTGTTCCCTGCAATGGAACTATGGTGTAGAACCGAGATTGACCAAGGGATGCGGGGGGACGTCTCCCCGTAGGTCGTAATGAGGACGAATATGAAAAAGCTTTTGATCAGCGCCTCGATGGTCGCGCTTGCCTTTCCGGCAACCGCCCATGCGCAGGCCTATATCGGCGTCAGTGGTGGCGTGGTGAAGAACCAGGACATGGACAATGAAGGCGACTTCAGCACCCGTGTCCCCGCCAACGGTGCGGTTCCCGCCATTCCGTCGGGCACGCCCCTTTCCTGGGAAACTGAGACCGACCTCGGCTGGACCGTTGGTGCCCAGCTTGGCTACGCTTTCGAAAACGGTTTCCGTCTCGAGCTGGACGGCAACTACCAGTCGATGGATATCGATTCCCACCGCGATCTCGTGGTCGGTGGCTCGAACATCGACGGTGCCGATCTCGGCTCCGTCATCCTTCGCGGTGCCCCCACCGGCACCACCGTCGGATCGTTCCTTGCCGACGCGCAGGGCGATGTCGAATCCTACGGCGTCTTCCTGAATGCCCTCTATGATTTCCAGCTCGGCGCGATCGAGCCCTACGTGGGCGTCGGTGGTGGTATTTTCGTCACCGATCTCGACTACGTGCCCAGCGGCACCCGTCTCGTGAACGACGCGGACCCGGTGTGGGCCTATCAGGGCATCGCCGGTATTTCGGGCAACCTGTCCGACAACGTGCAGCTGTTCGCCGAATACAAGTATCGCGGCCTCTTCGACGAGCCCGATTTCACGGTTTCCGGCCCTCTGCCGATCGGCATCACGACCGACTATGCGCAGCACACCGGCGTTCTCGGCCTGAGGTTCATGCTCGGTGGTGAAGAGGCTCCGCCGCCTCCCCCGCCGCCGCCGCCTCCGCCCCCGCCGCCTCCGCCTCCGCCGCCTCCCCCGCCGCCCCCGCCGCCTCCGCCGGCGCCGGTCTGCGAGCAGGGCCCCTACATCGTGTTCTTCGATTGGGACGAGTCGACCATCACGCCGGAAGCGGCCACGGTGCTCAACTCCGCCATCACCGCCTACGGCGATTGCGGTGCGGCCTCGATCATGCTGGCCGGTCACACCGACCGTTCGGGTACGGTCGAATACAACATGGGCCTGGCAGAGCGTCGCAACGACTCGGTGCAGGAATACCTCACCGGTCGCGGCATCCCGGGTGCCCGCATTTCGACCGAAGCCTTTGGCGAGAGCATGCCCCGCGTGCCGACCGCCGACGGTGTTCGCGAACTGCAGAACCGCCGCGTGGAAATCACTTACGGTCCGGGTTCGGGCATGTAAGTCCAAACGGACTGAACAACGAGAAGGGCCGGGAGCAATCCCGGCCCTTTTTGTTTGCGCTGGAAGCGGTTGAATATCGCGGGCATGACTGACAGTGAGAGTTCATCGCCACCGGCCTAGACCCTCCGACAACGCTGCAGGACCGCTTCGCCATCGCCTCGCCCGACCAAACCAGATTGCAGGATCCGTGGTGGCGCGCTCCCGGACGCCTGATACCGGCTGACCTGTCGCGGCGCGGGGCCGGGCTTGCCCTGGCGATCGGCATAGAATTGCTGATCATCCTGTTGCTGCTGTCGCTCAGCTTCGGTCGCTCCGAGCCGGAACCGGATTTCGTGCCCATCGCCAGTTTCGACGTCAGCAATCCGCCCGCTCCGGACGAGGCGCCGGAACAGGAGACCGAAGCGGCCGCCGACAGCGCGCCGCAGCCGACAGAGCCCGAGCTCGAGCAAACCGAGACGCAGGCACCTCCGGTCACACCGCTGCCATCGGCCCTTCCCGCTCCGCGCGTGACGGTACCGCCACAGCCGGTTCCAACCCCGCGCCCCACGCCCCGCCCCTCGCCTTCGCCGAGCATCGGCGCAGTGGTGCGTTCGGACAGGAACTACGGCCCGGCCGACACCGGTTCGAGCAGGGGTGAGGACAGTCCCGTGGTGGGCACCGCGCCCGACGGCTCGCCGCTTTACGCAGCGCGCTGGTATCGCGAACCCACCGACCTCGAACTGTCCGGCTATCTCTCCACCGCGTCCAGCACGGGCTGGGGTCTGATCGCATGCAAGACGGCGCCCAACTGGCGGGTGGAGGATTGCGCGATCATCGACGAATACCCCACCGGTTCGGGGATCGCCCGGGCCACCCAGGCGGCCGCCTGGCAGTTCAAGGTGCGCCCGCCCCGCCTTGCCGGGCAATACCAGGTCGGCAGCTGGGTGCGGATCCGGATCGACTACACCAGGGGCGGCGCGGACCGCCGGTACTAGGCCCGTCAGTCCACCAGCATTAGCGCGTCCAGCGCCATCACGCCCTTGCCTTTCGGGTAGACGATAACCGGGTTGAGATCGACCTCGCGGATCGAGGGGTTGCCCTGCATGATCCGGCCCATGGTCACGATCAGCTGCGCCAGCGCATCCACGTCAAGCGCGGGCGATCCGCGCCAGCCGGTCAGCAGCGGGGCCTGCTTCAGCTGCAACAGGCCGTCCTTCACCTGCTCCACGCCCAGGTCGGGGGTGAAGAGCTTCACGTCCTTCAGGATTTCCGCGGTCACGCCGCCAAAGCCTGCCAGCACCACCGGTCCCCATTCGGGATCGTGCTTGGCGCCGACGATCATCTCGGTGCCCATCGTGCCCATCGCCTCGACCAGCACGCCGTCCAGCGTAATGGTGGAATCGTATGCCGCGACATTGTCGTGCATCCGCGCGAAGGCATCGCGAACCTCGTCGGCGCTCCTGAGGTTCAGGATCACGCCGCCCGCATCGCTCTTGTGACCAAGCGCAGCGGCCTGCGCCTTCATCACCACGGGATAGCCGAGCGCCTCGGCCGCCGCGGCGGCATCGTCCGCACTGGCGGCGAACCTGCTTTCGGGGAACGGCACGCCCAGCGGGCGCAGCAGGTCCTTCGCGCGGTATTCGGGGATCACGCCGCTTTCGCTGGCGATGCCGGGCACTTCAAGGCCGTCGCCCGGACGGTCTTCAAGGTCGCGCTTGGCGAGATCGGCCAGCCGGGCAATCGCGCGATAGGCGCGCTCGGTGCTGGGGAACCACGGGATCCCCACCTGGCGCAGGCCTTCGATATATTCTTCCGGCACCGTCGCGCCTTCGTCCACCCCGGCGAAGACCAGCGGCTTTTCGAAGCTGTGCCCGTCGAGCACCTTCTGGATCGCGGGAAACTTGATCTTGCTGGTGATCGGATCGGACTGGATGATGCTCGCGACCACCGATCCCACGCGATCGTCCTCCAGCAGCGCGGTGAGCAGCTTGGTGTAGATCTCCGGCTCGGAAAGGCCGATCGCGGTGATGTCCGTCGGGTTGGAGACGGGCACGAAATCGGGCAGCACCTCGCGCAGCTTCGGGCTGTTTTCGTCGTCGAGAGGAAGCAGGTCGAGACCGATTTCCTCTGCAAGGTCGAAGGCAAGGCCGCGCAACGCGCCGCTTTCGCCCAGCACCACCATGTTGGTACCCGGCAGGGTGGGACAGGTCAGCGCAATCGTGGTGATGTCGGCCAGTTCCTCCAGCGTCTCGGCAAAGATCACGCCCTCGCGCGCCAGCTTCGCGCGCATCAGCTTGTAGTTGCCGGCCATGGCGCCGGTGTGGGTGGCGGCGCTTTCCTGGGCCTTGTCGCTCTTGCCCGGATGCAGCAGCACGATGGGCTTGCCCGCGGCGCGCGCCCGGCGGGCGGCGGCCATGAAGGCCTGCGGGCGGCGGAAGGTCTCGACGTACATGGCGATGACGTGGGTGGCGGGATCGTCCACCAGCCACTCGACATAGTCCTCCACCCCCGATGCCGCCTCGTTCCCGGTGGAAACCGAGGTGGAGACGTAGCAGCCGCGCGGGTGCAGCGTGGTAGCCAGCACCGCCGCCAGTGCGCCGGACTGGCTGGCGATCCCCACCGCCCGCGCGCCCTCGGGCGGGGTCTGCATGTTCGTCTCGACGAAGGTGAGCGGGATCCGCTCGACGTAGTTGGTGCAGCCCAGGCAGTTGGGGCCTTCGATGATGATGCCGTGCTCCTCGGCGATCCTCGCCAGTTCGGCCTGGTCCTTCGCGCCTTCCTCTCCCGCTTCGGAGAAGCCGGCGGCGTAGATCACCACCGCGCCGCAGCCGTTCTTCGCCAGCTCGCGCACGGTATCGATCACGAAGGCGCGCGGGATCGCCAGCACGGCGCAGTCCACGCCCTCGGGAAGGTCCGCGGCGGACTTGTGGACCTTCAGGCCCTGCAACTCGTCGCGCTTGGGATTCACCGGGTAGATGTCGCCGTCGAATTCGTACTGCACCAGGTTGTTGAGCAGCGTGCAGCCGAGCGCGCCGTGGCGATCCGAGGCGCCGATCACGGCGACCGATTTCGGGCGCAGCAGGCGGTCGATCTGGGCATTGGTGAAACGGCGGGTGGTCATCGGTGTCATCCCCTCGGACATGACGAGCCCCGGTCTTGCCGGGGCCGCTTCTCTCGCGAATTTCCTAGATGGCTGGCGGCGCGAACAAGAGCAAGCGCCGCCAGCGACTGTTCGGGCAATCAGTCCTTGCTGACCTTGCTCTTGTCGAATGCGCCAAGGCCGGGCTTGAAGGTCTTCTCGTCGAGGAACTGCTTGGTGGCTTCCTTGCGGGTTTCCCAGCCGCCGAAGTCGTTCAGCGCTTCCTGGGCCCGGATCAGGTAATCCTCGGCATTGTCGTAGGTCATTTCCATCACTCGGCGCATGGCCCACTTGGTGGCGCGCAGGGCCTGGCTGTCCTTGGCCTTCAGCTTGTCGGCCACTTCGGTGACGCGGGCCTTCAGCTTGTCGTCGGGCACGCATTCGGTGACGAGGCCCTGCGCCTCTGCCTGCCGGCCGGTCAGGTTCTCGCCCATCATGGCGTGGTACATGGCCTTGCGATAGGGCATCAGGTCGGCCGCCACTTTCGACGCGCCGCCGCCGGGCAGGATGGCCCAGTTGATCTCGGAAAGGCCGAACTGCGCGCTCTCTCCCGCGATGGCGATGTCGCAGGCGAACAGCGGGCCGTAGGCACCGCCGAAGCACCAGCCGTTGATCATGCCGATCGTGGCCTTCTCGTACCAGCGCAGGCGTTCCCACCAGCCATAGGCCTCGCGCTGCGCCTTGCGGATGGCGCCCAGCCCCTTCTGCTCGTTCTCGCGGAAGTATTCGAGCAGGTCCATGCCCGCCGACCAGGCATCGCCTTCGCCGGTGAGGACGAGCACCTGCACGTCGTCGCGGAATTCCAGTTCGTCGAGCACAACCATCATCTGGCGGTTGAGCTTGGGGCTCTGGCAGTTCTTCTTGTCGGGGCGGTTCAGCGACACCCAGGCGACACCGTCGATCACCTCGTACTTGACGGTTTCTTCCTGCGGACGCGGATCGGGTTTCGACGGGCCTTTGCCATCCTGAGCCATGACGGTCTCTCCTGTTTCGGCACGAATCGCACCGGTTGACTAATTGTTATGCGCTATAGCGATCCCAATTGCTATGAGCAACAACAATAGCTAGGCTTCGGGCATGAACGATCCGCTGACCCGATTCCCCGGCTATTCGCTGCGACGCGCGGCAAACGCGGCCGGAGCGGAACTGTCCGGTCGCCTGGCGGAACTGGACCTGCGCCAGGCCGATGCGTCTGTCTTGCTGCTGATCGGTGACAGCCCCGACATCACCGCCAGCGCGCTTGGCCGGCAGCTCGATATCCAGCGCGCCAACATGGTTCCGCTGCTGAAACGGCTGGAGGCCGCCGGGCTGATCGAACGGCACGCCATCGACGGAAAGTCGCAGGGTCTTGTGCTGACCGCCAGCGGAGAAAGGACGCGCAAGGCCGCGCTCGGCGTGATCGAGGCGTTCGAGGCGGAGCTGCTCTCGCGCGTCCCCTCCCCCCACCGCGAACACCTGCTGCCCGCGCTCAATTCGCTGTGGCAGAGCGAGGGCGAGCAATAGCCGCGCACGAGTGCTGGCCATCCGCCGGGAAATTGATAAAGTCCGGTCAGATCCACGGTCGAGCATAGGGCCGGGGGGGGAGGAAAACCGATGTTCCGAACGATAGCCATGTCTGCTGCCGGGGCCGTACTGGCACTAGCCGCTCCGGCGTCCGCTCAGGTGGGCGGTGTGCCGCTGGAAGAATTCGAATGCCAGCGCGAATGCCTGGAAAGCTACGTAGAGCGATACCTGCAGGCGATGAGCGACGGCGAGGTTACGGATGCGCTGTTCGCCCGCAACGTGCGCTTCACCGAGAACGGCGTCGAATTGCCGCTGGGCAATGAGGGGCTCTGGGCCACGACGGTCTCGCCCGAGGGCTACCGGCTGATCGTGCCCGACGTGGAAACCCAACAGGTCGGCGCCCTGGTAACGGTGCAGGAATCGGCGACCAGCTCCGCCGCCGGAGAGCAGATGGATCCCGAAGCCGTCGGCGTCAGCCTGCGCCTGAGGATCGATGCCGATGGCCGCATCAGCGAAGTGGAACAGATCGCCGCACGCCCCGATCGCCCGCTGGGCGGCGGAGAGGTGGAGCCGGGCGTGTTCGGCAATACCGGCGAGATGGTGGAAGCGATGGGGCAGCCGTGGGAAGGCTACTCGACCGCGATCCCGGAGGGCGAGCGCGCCAGCCGCGCCGAACTGGTGGAAGTCGCCAACGCCTATTTCGAGGCGATCCAGCGCAACGACGGCACCGGCTACTATCCCTTCACCGACGATTGCCTGCGCTACGAGAACGGCATCATCGCCGCCGCTCCCGAAGGGGCACCGGTCGGCACACTGGGCCCGAGGCTGGGTTGCCGCGAGCAGCTGGAAACCTCGCTGTTCGACGTGGTGACCAGCATCCGCGACCGCCGCTTCGTGGCGGTGGACCGTGAGCGCGGCGTGGTGTTCTCCTTCGCCTTCTTCGATCACCGCAACATCAACTGGACGTGGCAACTGGGCGAGCTGTTCAAGATCGAGAACGACCAGATCAGCCGGATCGAGGCGATCTTCATCCGAGGCCCCTATGGCATGTGTTCGGGCTGGAGCACCTATAGCCAGTGCCGCAGCGAGGAGATCCAGGATGTTCGCTAGGACCCTGCCAGCCCTCGCCGCTGTCGGCCTCGCCCTTTCCGCCAGTCCCGCACAGGCGCAGCAGACCGGGGCCGAACCCACCTTCGCCCCGCGGGTGGATCGTCCCACCTGCACGCGCGACGAATTGAAAGCGGCCACCGCCGCATATGTCGCGGCGCAGGAAGCGGGCGACATTTCCGCCCTGCCCATCGTGGAGAATGCGCACTTCCTCGAAAACATGGAAACCGTCGCGCGCGAGGACGGGATGTGGAACACCGCCCTGCCCGTCGCCAACGCGATCAGCGTTCACGACGATACCCGCTGCAAGACCTTCACCGAGATCATCGTGACCGAGGGCGGCAAGCCCTATGTCATCGGCACGCGCCTGTTCATGCACGAGGGCGAGATCATCCGGGTGGACAGCCTGGTGACGACCGAAGGCGACTGGCTGTTCAACGCCCATGCCTACCTGCGCTATGCCCGGGCGGAGGACTGGGAGCCGCTGCATCCCTACCAGCGCACGCCGGCATCCGAGATGATCCGCGGCGCGAACGCCTATCTCGACGGGTTTGCCGACAAGTTCACCGACATTCCGTGGGGCGTGCCCTGCGCCCGGCTGGAAGGCGGGGCCTATACCAACCCGACAACGACCCGGATGCCAGCTGCGAGATCGGCATGCCGCCGGGCGTGCTCTATATTACCGAGCGGGACTATCTGGTGGACGAGGAAATGGGCGTCATCAACGTCTTCTGCCGCTTCGGCGGGTCGGACGGCGGGCCTGACAGCCACATGTTCCGCTATATCGACGGGAAGTTCCGCCAGATCCACACGATCACGGCGATTCCCGGCCCGCAGGCCAACGACGATGGCAGCATCAGCGGGTTCAATCCCAACGCCGAGGACACCTGACGGGGCGTTTCCCCAATTTTAACCGTGGCGCTCTAGGCTTTCGAGGCGATGAGTGCAGAATTGACCATGCCGGGCGGCCGTCGCCGCAGTGGACGCTTGCGGGGGGAACTGGCCGCAAGCTTCGATACCCTGTCGGGCAAGTTGCGCCTGGGCATCGTCGATCTCTCGCAGGCCGGTGCGCGGCTGCGCCCCCACTCCGAAGTGAAGGTGGGCACGCAGGGCGTTCTCAGGTGGCTGGATTTCGAGGCGTTCGGCGAGGTCGCCTGGAAGCGCAAGGGGTTTATCGGCCTCAAGTTCGACAAGCCGATCCGCCCCACGCAGCTTCACGAGACGCGCAAGGCCATCGAGCTGGGAGAAGCGCCACGCGAAGACGACTGGGAGGAACGCCTGGTCCGGCAATGGTACCAGGGTAAGCGCTGACGGCCATCTTGCCGGCGAAAGGGTTTGGAAACGCAGGTGGCGCTGCTAGACCGGCAGGATGCCCCGCACACGACTCTACCCGCTGGAAGACCTGGAAGACATTCCCGGCACCAAGGTCTTCAACGCCCGCCGCAGCCGTGAGGCCTATCACCTGCACAAGTTCTGCATGAGCCTGATGAAGGCCGAGAACCGCGAGGAATTCAAGGCGGACGAGCGCGCCTATCTCGACAAGTTCGCGATGACGGAGGAGCAGAAGCAGGGCGTGCTGGAGCGCGACCTGACGCGGCTGATCGAACTGGGCGGAAACATGTATTTCCTCGTCAAGATCGCCAGCACCGACGGATGGAGCGCGCTGAAGGCCGTCAGTTCCATGAGCGGCATGAGCGCCGAGGAATATTCCAAGATGATGCTGGAGGGCGGACGCTCGCCCAAGGGCATGCGATCGATCCGGGACAAGAACTGATGGCGCGCATCACCGCAGGCATCGCCACCAGCCACGTGCCCGCCATCGGGGCGGCAATGGACCTCGGCAAGACCGGGGAAGACTACTGGAAGCCGGTTTTCGAAGGCTACGAATTCGTCAAGGAATGGGTGAAGGATCACACGCCCGACGTGGTGGTCCTGATCTACAACGATCATGCCTCGTCGCTGATGCTGGACATCGTGCCCACCTTCGCCCTTGGCTTTGCCGAGGAATTCCAGAGTTCCGACGAGGGATGGGGCCGCCGCCCGGTGCCGGTGGTGAAGAACCACCTCGACCTGGCCGCCCACATTGCCGAGCAGCTGGTCATCGACGAATTCGACCTGACGCTGATCAACGAGATGGACGTCGATCACGGCTGCACCGTGCCGCTCAGCCTGGTGTTCGGCGACGTGGAGGAATGGCCCTGCAAGGTCATTCCCATCGCCGTGAACGTCACCCAGTTCCCCACCCCCAGCGGAGAGCGCTGCTGGAAGCTGGGCGAGGCGATCCGCAACGCGGTGAAGACCTTCCCGGAAGACCTCGACGTGCAGGTTTGGGGCACCGGAGGCATGAGCCACCAGTTGCAGGGCACCCGCGCGGGCCTGATCAACGAGGAATTCGACCGCCGCTTCCTCGAACTGCTGGCGCACGAGCCGGAGGAGCTGAAATACATCACGCGCCTCGAATACCTGCGCGAGGCAGGCACCGAGGGGATCGAGCTGATCATGTGGCTGATCATGCGCGCCGCGCTGGGCTACGGCGTGGAGGAAAAGCACCGCTTCTACCGCGTGCCCGCCAGCAACACCGCCGTCGGTCACGTGGTCTACGAAACGAAGAGCTGATCGTGCGGGTAGCCGGGATTGCGCTTTCTTCGGTGCTTTTCGGCCTCGCGGCTCCGGCGCTGGCGCAAGCCGACCTGGTGATCGAAGACGTCAGCGTGATCGACGTCGAGACCGGCCAGATCGCGACGGGGCAGACCGTGGCGGTCGAGGACGGTCGCATCGTGTCGGTCGGCGCCGGGGACCCGGTGGCCGAACCCGACGCCATCTTCATCTCCGGCGAAGGGCGCTTCCTGATCCCCGGACTATGGGATGCCCACGTCCATTCCGCCTACAATGCAGACTGGCATTTCCCGCTCTTCCTCGCTCACGGCGTCACCAGCGTGCGCAACATGCACACGACGGACGAGAACGGCTTCGAACAGGTCCAGCGCCTCAGGTCGGAAACCCGGGGCGGCGCGATCCTGGGACCGCGCTTCATCGCCAACGGTTTCATCGTCGATGGCGGCGAAGGCGCATGGCCGCAGTCGATCATCGCCAGTGACGTGGAAACCGCGCGGGCGGCGGTTGATGCGCATGTCGCGAACGGCATGGACTTCGTGAAAGTCTACAATTCGCTCTCGGCCGATGCCTACCGAGCGATACTGGAGCGCGCCCGGGAACGCGGAATTGCGGTCGACGGGCACCTGCCGGAATCGATGTACGACCAGATCGATTTCTCGCTTGGCCAACGCACTTTCGAGCATGCCATCGAGATGGCCCAGGGCTGCACGGACTGGGATAGCGCTCCCGATGCCCCACCCGATGACCTTGCGCCATATACGGAACGTGTCTTCTGGTTCGGGGTGTACGACGAGTTTCTCGACACCGACATGTGCCGCGATACGGCCAGGGCGATGGCCGCTAACGGGGCCGTCGCGGTCCCCACCTTCATCAACACGCTGACCTTCAGCCACGCTGCGGAGCTGATGGCTGGTGAAAACACCGCGGCGATGCTTCCGAGAGCCGTCGGCGAGGAATGGGCCGCGATGGCGGCTTCGCCCGAAGCAGGGGAAATGCTCGCAAGCCGGCCCGACCCCTGGATCGCATCACGCGCGTACGTGCAGCTCTGGCAGGATGCCGGAGTGACCTTGCTCGCCGGAACCGACGTGGGCAATCCCTTCATGGTTCCGGGCGACTCCCTGCTTCGCGAACTCGAACTCATGGTCGAACTGGGGATGCCGGAGGATCGGGCGCTGGCCACGGCGACGATCAATCCGGCCCGTGTCTTCGCAATCGAGAAACTCGGGCTTGTCGCGCCGGGTTACGATGCCGACCTAGTATTGCTCGACGCGAACCCGCTGGACGACATTGCAAACATCCGACAGATCGTCGGTGTCGTGCGGCAAGGAGTCTATTACCCGCGAGAGACGTTGAACAGGAACGTGACCATGGCGTTGGAGCGCGCCAACCAGGATCAGGATGAATGACATGACCGACCAACCCACCGCCGCAGACCTTTCCGCCGATATCAAGCGCGTGTTCGAAGCGCAGCAGGCGCACCAGTGGGAAGTGAAGGCATCCGATGCCGCAACCCGCAAGGCCAAGCTGCAGAAGCTCAAGGATGCCGTCGAGCGCCATGCGGACGACATCGTCGCCGCTGTCGAAAGGGACACCCGCAAGCCCGAGAGCGAGGTCCGCACGACCGAGGTGATGGGGATCATGGGCAACATCCAGCTCAACATCGACAACCTCGAGGAGTGGATGAAGCCGACCGAGGTGACGCCCACCAACAATCCCGACGACAAGGCCATGATCGTGCCCGAAGCGCGCGGCGTGTGCCTGATCCTGGGGCCGTGGAACTTCCCGATGGGCCTCACCTTCGGCCCGATCGCGGCGGCGGTGGCCGCGGGCAACACGTGCATGGTGAAGCTGACCGACCTGTGCCCCAACGTGGCCAAGATGGCCAAGACCATCGTCGAGGAAGCCTTCGACGAGAACGAGGTGGCGGTGTTCGAAGGCGACGTCTCCGTGGCGGAGGCGCTGCTGGACTTGCCCTTCAACCACATCTTCTTCACCGGCAGCACGCGGGTGGGCAAGATCGTGATGGCGGCCGCGGCAAAGCACCTGTCCACCGTCACGCTGGAACTGGGCGGCAAGAGCCCAGTGATCATCGACCAGGGCACGCCGATCGCGCCCGTCGCTGCCGCGCTGGCCGGGGCCAAGCAGTTCAACGGCGGACAGGCCTGCATCTGCCCGGATTACGTGTTCGTGCCGCAGGACAAGCAGGACGAGCTGGTCGAGGGCTTCCGCGCCAACGTGCAGAAGAATCTCTACGAGAGCGGCGAGCTCGACAAGTCGTCGATCGCGCAGATCGTGAACCAGAGCAATTTCAAGCGCGTGAAAGGGCTGGTGGACGATGCCGTCGACAAGGGCGCGACCATCGCCGTGGGCGGCGAGATGGAAGAGGACGATCTCACCATCCACCCCACCATGCTGACCGACGTCACCCCGCAGATGAAGATCCTGCAGGAGGAAATCTTCGCTCCCGTCCTGCCGGTGATGACCTACGACAACCTCGACCAGGTGATCGATTACATCGCCGCGCGCGACAAGCCGCTGGCGCTCTACATGTTCTCGGGCAACGAGGAGAACATGGACAAGGTGCTGAGGCGCACCAGTTCGGGTGGCACCACGCTAAACGGCGTGTTCTCGCACTATCTCGAAAACCGCCTGCCTTTCGGCGGCGTCAATGGCAGCGGCATGGGCAGCTACCACGGCAAGTTCGGGTTCGAGGAATTCAGCCACCACCGCGCGGTGTACCGGCACATGGCCTGACAGGCGCGGCGGAGCGCAAGCGGCGCCCCGCCCGCAATGTCAGCGGATGAAGTAGCCGACCACTTTCAGGTCGTCGCCGTCCTCGTGCAGGATCACGGTCTCTATTGCGGCGGGCGCGTTCTCGAACGCCGCCGTGAACTGCATCACGACATATTCGCCGTCGGGCGCGCCGGGCAGGTTTTCCGTCTTCTGGATGGCCAGGACTTCTCGGGATACCAGGTCGCCAAGCGGGCCTCGCGCAGCGGTCGCGGCCTGGGCCCACTGCGCCGCAGTCAGCTCGCTGCGGAACATCGCGCCGGCTTCTTCCCAGGCCTCCTGCCATTCCCCGGCGTCGGCCAGGGCCAGCCATTCGGCGGCGGCCTGTCTGGCACGGGAATCTTCTGCGGAAGGCGCGGCCGTTGCAGCCTGGGGCGCGGTTTCGTTGGCGGGTGTGAGCGCCAGCATGGCGGCGGCGACGACGATGGCTATCATGGCAAGTCCTCCTGCTATCCAGACCGGCAAGGGAATGCCGGACCGGGCGGGTTTCGATTGCCCAGATGGTGGCGCCTGCTGCGCGGTGTCGGCCACCCCCAATTGTGGGGGTGCAGAAATTTGGGGTGTCCCGCCCTCGGCATCCCCCAGAATTCTTGCGGCCTCGCGGCTGCTGGTAACGCCAAGCTTGCGCCGCGCAGACCGCAGGCGATCGTTGATCGTGTAGACCGACAGACCCAGTTCGGCAGCGGTGGACTTCGTGTCGTGCCCGGCGAGCAGGAGGTGCAGGGCCTCCTTCTCCTTCTCGGTCAGATCGCCCAGCCCCTCGCGCATGGTCAGAACCCGGTCACCTTCACCCGCGCCTTCAGGTCCGTGCGGCAGAAGGCGTGGAGGAAGCAGGTCTGCTCCCCCATATCCAGCGCGGCGCGGGCAAATTCGGCGTTCTCGTCGCTGTGGAGGTAGACGTGGGTCTCGACCGGGTCGGCCTCGCCCGCCCGGCCCGTTCCGCCCGACGCGCCGCCCTTGGAGAAGTGGATGTCCTGCACGATGTTGTAGGCGGCAAGGTGCTTCTTCGCGATCTTCGCGTAACGGCCCAGCTGGGTCATGAAGCAGAAGCCGATGCCGGCCGCCATGTAGCTGATCGCGTCGGGCGCGCGGCCTTCCTCGTCGCAGAGAAAGTGGAAGATCGAACCGTGCGGGTTGAAGAGCTGCTGCTCGACCTGCTTCACACCGTCCTCGCGCAGGGTGCAGATGCCGCGAATGTGCAGCACGCGGTCCTGCTCCTCCGCCAGTGAAGAGCTCTGCGAAGACGTGGCCTCGTCGGTCAGCGGGCTCATCCCCGCGCGGCGAACGATCGGTTCGGCGGTCTGCGGATGCACGCCCTCGATCGCATCGGCGGGATCGGGCGGCACGTCGCCGCCCACGCCCTTCGCCTTGTCGGGGATCACCTGCCTGCCCTTGTGGGTCAGCGTGAACAGCGAATCCTTTTCACCGCGCATCAGCCCGTTGAGGGGCGAGGCCGCCACCGCATCGCAGACCAGCGCGCGCAGCGTCTCCGCATCGGCGTCGCTATCGATCCGGGCCTCCAACTCGATATCCTTCGCGCCGCCGGTCATCGTGCCTTTCAGCGCGCTGCCCTTCATCGTGTAGTAATTGTCCTGCACCAGTTCCACGCGATCCAGCGCGATGCCGCGCTGCCGGGCCAGGGCCAGCAGTTCGGTCATGGTGGCGGAAACCATGCCCACGGTAAGGAAGCTGAGCGGACACGGGGCCTCGTCGAAGCCGTCCAGATATGCGCCCTCGTCGGATACGAGGCGCCATACCTTGTCGCTGGCGGACGAGGCGACCAGTCCTTCCTTCTGCATGACGGAAAGCGAGCGGGCGGCCAGGCGTACCGACTGGCCCAGACGGACCGGCGGAGCGGAGAGCAGGTCCGCACCGCCCTCTACGGGAAAGAACGAGGGGCGGGCATCCGCACCAAGGACATTCTCGTGACCCGCCATCAATCCTCTTCCTTCCTCGGCAGCATCGGCGATGGGCGGCCAAGAGAGAGGTCCGCATCGGAAAAGCGGATGGGCGTGCGCAAGCCCTTGAGGCCCTCCTCCTCGAGGTCGAAAACCATTCCGCGCGCCTCGATCTGCGGATCGGTCAGCGCCTGCCTCACGGTGTTGATGGGGCCTGCGGGAATGCCGCGATTTTCCATCTTCAGCAGCACGTCCTCGCGCTTAATCTCGCCGATGCGCTTGGCGATGGAGGCGGATAGCGAGACGCGGTTCTTCACCCGCCGGGCATTGCTCGTCCATTCCTCGCGCGTGGGCAGGTCGATCGCCTCGGCAAAGCGCTGGAACTGCCGGTCGTTGCCCACCGCCACGATCAGCCAGCCGTCCTTCGCTTCGTAGGCTTCGTAAGGCACGATGTTGGGATGCGAGTTGCCCATGCGCTTGGGACTGCGACCCGATGCGAGATAGTTGGTGGCCTGGTTGGCCAGCGTGCCCACCATCACGTCGAACAGAGCCATGTCCACCAATTGCCCGCGTCCCGTGCTCTCGCGCTGGCGCAGGGCCGCCTGGATGCCGATCACGGCGTAGAGGCCGGTCATGATGTCGGCATAGGCCACGCCGATCTTGGTAGGTTCGCCGTCGGGCGGCCCGGTCAGGTCCATGATCCCGCTCATGCCCTGGACGATGAAATCGTACCCGGCGCGCGAGGCGTAGGGGCCGTCCCTGCCGAACCCGGTGATCGAGCAGTAGACGAGGCGCGGGTTCTTTTCCTTCAGGCTCTCGTAGTCGAGGCCGAACTTGGCGAGGCTGCCGACCTTGAAGTTCTCGATCACGACGTCCGCCTCGGCGATCAGCGCCTTTACTTCGCTCAGATCGCCCGCGCGCTTGAAGTCGGCGACTACCGACTCCTTGCCGCGGTTGGCCGCGTGGAAGTAGGCGGCATCCTTGCTGCCGTCGGGCCTGTCGATGAACGGCGGGCCCCAGGTGCGCGTGTCGTCCCCCTCGGGGCTTTCGACCTTGGTGACTTCGGCTCCCAGGTCGGCCAGCACCTGGCCGGCCCATGGCCCCGCCAGAATGCGTGCAAGTTCGACAACCTTGATACCCTTGAGTGGTGCTTCGCTCATGCCCCATCGCCTACGCGCTGACAGGCGGCAGGTAAACGCCCGTTTCGGGCGACGGGCAACAACCTGGGCGGAACGTTATTGCGGCGCGATATGGAATACCCGCTCGGCATTGCCGTGGCACAGCGCGTTGCGTTCCTCGTCGGTGCAGTCGAAGCTCTCGATGAATTTCACCGCGGGTTCCATCGGCTGGTAAGGATAGTCGATGGCCCAGATGACGTTATCGATTCCCATGCGCTCGATGGAGTAGCGCAGCGCCATGTGGTCCTCCACGCCGCTGGTGGTGAAGACGAAGTTGTCGCGGAAATATTCCTCCATGCTGCGCTGCGTCTTCGGCGCGCGGCCCACGGTCTGCGCGCGGCTGTTCATGAAATTGATCCGCCAGATGAAGAAGGGCACCATTTCGCCCATGTGGCCGACGCAGATCTTCAGCTTCGGAAAACGATCGAACACGCCGCCCGCCATCATCCGCAGCATCATCGTGCCCACTTCCACGCCGTAGCCCCACATGGCGCTGTCCATCGCGTAATCCTGCAACGGACCTTTCAGGCTGTCGGAGGGTGCGCGCGGGTGGATGTAGATGCAGGCATCGTGCGCCTCTGCCGCCTCCAGGATGGGCCAGAAACGATAGTCGTCGAAGTAATCGCCGTGGGTGTGGCTGTTCACGACCAGCCCGTTCAGCTTCAGCTCGGTCATGGCGCGCTCCACCTCTTTCGCGGCGCGCTTTGGCGAATGGGGGGCGAAGCTGGCCAGCCCGGCGAAGCGGTCCGGCCGCTTGGCGCAGATCTCCGCCATCCGGTCGTTGCTGAGGGCTGCCAGGTCAGTGGCGGTGTCGGCATCGAACATCTGCACGCCCGGCGCGGTGAGCGTGAGCAGGTGCATGTCGACGTCGTACCTGTCCATCTGCGGCAGGCGCTGTTTCTCGATATCCAGCAGGCCCTGCAGGAAGTTCATCTTGCCGTAGCCGCTGGTATCCTCCTCCGCATCGTAGATGCCCTTCACCAGCAGCTTGTCCAGGCTCTGGCTGGGGCTGCGCGCCACGTTCTTCAGTTCGGCGGCGACCTCGGGGATCGTCCAGGCTTCCTCGCACGCGATCAGACGGCACTTGCTTCCCATGAAATTCCTTTCCTCAGGATGTCAGGCATACCAGGCGAAATCGCCCAGCCAGAATATGAATTCGCGCCACGCCTGCGTGCCCGATACGGGCCGGTTGAGCAGTTGCGGCACCACCACGATGGCGCTGGCGATCCACGTCGCGCGCGAGATGGAGCCCAGCTTGCGGCGCTGCTGCCACAGGATGGCGGCCAGCAGCACGTCCATCGTCAGGTACGTTTCCATGACAGGCACCCGGTCGATACCGAGCCCGAGCATGTAGACGCGGTTGATCCCCGGCATCAGGATGGCGATGGTCGCGATCAGGATCAGGTCGCGGTGCACCTGCGGCCTGCGCACCGCCCGGATGGCGAGGGCGAAGATGATCGCAAAGCTGGGCGGCGCGACCACCGACAGGAAGAACACCGCCGGGCCGCTGCCCGAAAGATCGGTGATGGATGCCCCGGCGATGGTGATGAAGGCGCCCATCGTCACCACCAGCGTGCCCACGGCGATGCCGAAAGTGCCCAGCGACCGATGCAGTTTCACGTTGCCCACGTTCACCAGCAGCGACTGCGCCAGCAACAGCAGCATCCAGCTGAAGAATACCGCGCCGTGCAGGTGAACGATCGGGGCGTCGCCCGTTCGGGTGCCCATCGCGACCGGCCCCAGGTAGCTGAGGCCGAAACCCGTGAACACGAAGGCGCACATCACCAGCACCATTGCCAGGTGAAAGCTTGGCAATCTGCCCGCCGTCACGCCCGGTCTTGCCGTGCTTGCCATCTGTCGTCTCCCTCTCCCCGAAGACCCTTCCCGCAAGCTAGCACGACTGCGCGATTGCCATAGGAGATTTTTGCAGGTTAAATCGTCACATGGCGACGTCGCACGAAAAGGACATGGAAAGCTGGACATCGGCCGGGCTCGACCGGCCGGAAGCGCTGCGCGAGTGGCGCGAGTGGGCGGCCAGCACCATTGCGCCGATCGAGGTGGAGGTTTTCGATACCGATGCCTTCGCCGCGCGCTGGGTTGCCCACGGCATCGGGCAGCTGCGGCTGCTGCACCTCCACGCCCCTGCCCAGCGCGTGACGCACACCGGCGCGGAAGGCAGCGCGGGCCGGGCCGCGCCGTCGATCCAGCTCGTCTATTCCCGCCGCGGGGCGTTGAAGACCCTGATGGGCGGCAAGAGCTTCGTCGTCGAGCCTGGCCAGTTCGTGCTGCTTGACAACACGCGGTTCTACCAGATGGAAATGCGCACGGAGCACGAAGCCCTCGACCTGATGATGCCGCAGGCCTGGCTCGAGAGGCACCTGCCCGATCCCGGCGCGCTGCTGGCGCGGCCCATCGACACCCGCACCGGCTGGGGCAGGCCGCTCGGCGCGCTGCTGGAAACCATGCTGGACCAGCTGGACGAGGCACCCCTGCCCCGTCCGCTGATCGCGGAGCAGGTGGGCAGCCTGCTGGCGATGGCGACGGGGTTCGAGGAAACGGCAGTGGGCACGCGCCATCGCGGGCAGATGGCACGCCGCATCCTGCGCCGGATCGAAAGCAACTATGCCGACCCCTCGCTTTCTCCCGAACGGGTGGCGAAGGACTGCGGCATCTCCAAGCGCTATCTGCAGACGCTGCTGGCGGGCAGCGGCACCAGTTTCGTGCAGGAACTGAATGCCATGCGGCTGGACCGCGCGAGCGACATGCTGGGCGATCATCGCGCGGCGGGTCTGCCGATTGCCGACATTGCCTTTCGCAACGGGTTCCTCGATCCCGGCTATTTCACCCGGCTGTTCCGCAAGCGCTTTGGCATAACCCCCACCGCCTGGCGCAGCGGGCATGCGCCGCAAAGCTGACCGATTGCGCACCGTGACAGTTATCCTGGTCGCCCTGCCCGTGCTTGCCGTGCTGGCGCTGGGCGTGGCCTACTGGGTATCGCCGCTGCACACCTTCAACACGCTGGTGCCGAAGGACGCGGGTGCCCGCAAGATGGCCGAGGGGCTGGCCTATGGCGAGAACCCGCGGCAGCGGCTGGACATCTATGCCCCGCTGGAATCGCCCGACGTTCGCCTTCCGGTGATCGTGTTCTTCTATGGCGGCAGCTGGAACAGCGGCACGCGCGAAGGATACGACTTTGCCGGACGCGCGCTGGCGGCGCAGGGCTTTGTCGTCGTGGTGCCCGACTACCGGCTGGTGCCGGAGGTCCGCTACCCCGGCTTCGTGGAAGACGGCGCGGAGGCGCTGCGCTGGGTGAGCGCCAACATCGCGGATCATGGCGGCGACCCGGAAAGGGTGGTGCTGAGCGGCCATTCCGCAGGCGCCCACATTGCCGCCCTGCTGTCCTACGATGCGCGCTGGCTAGAAGAGGAGCACGACATGCTGCGCGGCTTCGTCGGCCTTGCCGGGCCGTACGATTTCCTGCCGCTCGATACCCACTCCAGCAGGGCCGCATTCGGCGAATGGCCGGATCTGCCGGAAACCCAGCCGGTTACCTGGGCCAGGTCGGAGGCGAGCCCCGGCCATCCCCCCGCCCTGCTGCTGACCGGTGCCGACGACACCACCGTGAAGCCTCGCAATAGCGAAGCCCTGGCCGCCGCGCTGGAGAATGCCGGCGTCGACGCGCAAGTCATCGCCTATGACGAGGTGGACCATATCGACATCCTGATCCATCTTGCACGGCCACTGCGCTCTCGCAGTCCGGTGCTCCGCGATCTGATCGCATTCGCCCATGCCCGCACGCGGATCGAATAGGCCGCCAACAAGACAAATTGTCCTGCGCTTATGTCTTATAGGGCTTGCGCGGGAATCCTTTGCCTTTCGCGCTGCGTTCAATACCCTTCGCGATTGAACGCCCGTCGTGGATGAGCCCGAAAAAGGGACGGCACGGCGGCGCACGCATTTGAGAGGATGCAGCTAACATGTCGCAGGACGCAAAGAGCTTTCCGCTCCCAAGTTCGCTGGAAGTGACTCCCGGCACGGAGGAGGCGCAGGCCGCCTACCCCTACTACTGCCAGTTCCAGCCGGGCGACGACGAACGCTTCTGGTTCTACAACTCGATGCATTTCCCCGAGCCGATGCATCACTTCGACATGATCACTGCGGAAGCGGCCTATTGCGCGCTGGGGGCCTTCAACACCCGCGTCCACGTGCTGCCCACCACCAAGGGGATCGACCACCGCATCATCAACGGCCGCGTCTACATCGGCGGCGTGCCGGTGACCGACCCGGAAGAGGTGGAAGCACGCGCGGCCGAATTCCAGAAGCGCGGGTTCTACTACTACGAGAACTGGGAAAGGCTCTACGACCAGTGGAAGGACAAGATGAAGGCCCTGATCGCCGAGGCGCAGGCCCTTCCCAAGCCCCATCTACCCGATCTTGAGCCGATCGAGACGACCCACACCGGCAAGGGCATCGCGGCCAATCACGCGCTGATCGACACCTATCGCACGCAGCTCAACGGCTATTACACGATGTGGCACCACCACTTCGAATTCCTGCTGCTGGGCTACGGCGCCTACATGACCTTCTTCGATTTCTGCAAGAAGGCCTTCCCGGAGATTTCCGACCAGGCGATCAGCCGCATGGTCGCGGGCATGGAGGCAGAGATCTTCAAGCCCGACGAGGAAGTGAAACGCCTCGCCCGCCGCGCCGTGGAACTGGGCGTGGACCAGCACTTCACGGCCGAAATGGATATCGACCAGGTGCTGGCCGATCTCGACAACGTGGGCAACGCCGGCAAGGAATGGCTGGGCGAGCTGGAGGAAAGCCGCAACCCGTGGTTCAACGTGAACGTGGGCGACGGCTTCTACCACTATCACCGCAGCTGGAACGACGACCTGTCGATGCCGTTCGCCGCGCTTCCCGGCTATATCGAGAAGATCAAGGCGGGCGAGAATATCGAGCGCCCGATGGAGCGGCTGATCGCGGAGCGCGACCAGATGGTGGCGGACTACCGCGAGCTGCTCGACACCGAGGAGGACAAGGCGACCTACGACCAGCTGATCGAGCTGGCGCACCGCGTGTTCCCCTACGTGGAGGGTCACAAGTTCTACTGCGAGCACTGGTACACCAACCTGTTCTTCAACAAGATCCGCGAATACGGCGCGCTTCTGGCGGAGTACGGCTTCTGGGAGAAGGAGGAGGATGTCTTCCACCTCACCCATTACGAGCTGGAAAGCGCCATCATCGACCTGATGCTGAGTTGGTCCTCCGGGTCGCCCCCGATGGGGCCGTCTCGCTGGCCCGCGATTGTCGAACAACGTCAAAAGGCGATCGACACGTGGGCCAGCGAGATTGTTCCGCCAGCGCTGGGCCAGGTGCCCGACGCGATCGACGATCCGGCCATCGTCATGCTGTGGGGCATTACCCGCGAGAGCCTCGATACCTGGCTGTCCGACGGCGAAGGCGATCCCAACGAACTGCGCGGCTTTGCCGCCTGCAACGGGGTGGTGGAAGGCACTGCCCGCGTCATCAAGTCGGTGAAGGAAATCGACCGCATCCAGCAGGGCGACATCCTGGTGTGCCAGGTGACGAACCCCACATGGTCGCCGCTGTTCCAGAAGATCAGCGCGGCGGTGTCGGACATCGGCGGTTCCATGTCGCACATGGCCATCGTGGCGCGCGAGTATAACCTGCCCGCCGTGGTCGGCACCGGCAATGCAACGCAGAAGATCGCCGACGGCGCGACCATTCGCGTGGATGGCGGCAAGGGCACCGTCACCATCCTCGAACAGCCTGCCGACGCGCGCGTACTGGAGGATGCCTAGGCCATGGAAGCTGTCGCCTGGTTCGCCGATGTCGGCATCGTCGACCGCCCGACCGTCGGCGGCAAGGGCGGTTCGCTGGGTGAACTGACACAGGCCGGCATCGACGTGCCGCCCGGCTTCGTCGTCACCGTGGCCGCTTTCGAGAGCTTTCTCGAAAAGCTGGAAGCGAAGGAGCCGATCCGCCCGCAGGTCGAGGCGCTCGACCCGCAGGACCTCGGCGCGGCGACCAGGCTTTCCGAACGGCTGCGCGCCCGCGTGATGGAAGAAGCCATGCCCGCAGACGTGCGCGATGCGCTGAAGGCGGCGCATGACCAGCTGTGCGAGGACGGTCAGCCCGTCGCCGTGCGCAGTTCCGCCACCACCGAAGATGCCGACGATGCCAGCTTTGCCGGTCTGCAGGACACCTTCCTGTGGGTTCTGGATGCCGAGAACATGCTGGAGCGCGTGCGGGAATGCTGGTCCTCGCTCTACTCGGTGGAATCGATGACCTATCGCCGCAAGCACGGCCTGCCCGAAAGCGGCGTCGCCATGGCCGTGGTGGTTCAGCGCATGGTCGATGCGCGGTGCGCGGGCGTGATGTTCACGCGCAGCCCCACCAGCGGCGACAAGTCTGTGATCACCATCGAAGGTGCCTGGGGCCTTGGCAGCGCCGTCGTCTCCGGCGAAGTAACGCCGGACAAGTGGGTGGTGGGCAAGATCACCGGCGAGATTTCCAGCCGCGAGATTTCCGACAAGCACGCGCGGCAGATTCCCGCCGAGGGCGGCGGCATCGTGGAGGTCGAGAACGAGGACGACAAGCGCAAGGTCCCCTGCCTGACCGACGAGGAACTGATGGCCCTGCGCGAGGTCGGTCGGCGGATCGAGCGCCACTACGGCAAGCCGCAGGATATCGAGTGGGCGCTCGACAAGGACGGCAAGGTGCTGCTGCTGCAATCGCGCCCGGAAACGGTGTGGGCGCAGAAGGATGCCGAAAGCACGCCGGTGAAGAAGCCCGAGGGCAAGGCCTACGACCACGTCATGTCGATCTTCGGCGGAGGCTCGAAGAAGTGAGCCTGACCGGCAGGGACGTGGCCGAGATATCCCGGCTGCTGGGCGATTCCCATTTTACCTCGCTGGACCTCAAGATGGGCGATTTCCGCCTCCGCATCCGCCGCGATGGTGGCAGCGGTGGCGGCGGCCGCTGGGTCCGCGAGGCGGATGACGAAGAGGACGAGGAAGGCACCGCCCAAGCCTCGCCCGGAGTCGAGCCTCCGCCCTCCCCGCCGCCTTCGGGAACTGCCGAGGCGCACGCCGAAGCCAAAGAGGGCGAAGTCGACGTGCCCGCACCGCTGCTGGGCAATTTCTACGCCGCGCCGCGTCCGGGAGAGGACCCCTTCGTGGCCGTCGGCGACCGGGTGGAACCCGATACCATTGTCGGCATCATCGAGGTGATGAAGCTGATGAACTCGGTCCGGGCCAGGGTCGCCGGAACGGTCACCGCCGTGCTGGCCGAAAACGGCAGCGCGATCGAAAAGGGCCAGGCCATCGTGCGGGTGAAGGTGGACTGATGGCGGATATCCAGATCGTCGAGACGTCCCTGCGCGACGGAAACCAGTGCCTGTGGGGCGCGACCGGCATCGATACCGCCAAGACGCTGACCATCGCCCCGGCGATGGAGCGCGCCGGCTATCGCGCTATCGATTTCACCACCTCCACCCACATGGGCGTGGCCGTGCGCTACAAGCAGGAAGACCCGTGGGAACGCATTCGCGCCATGGCAGAGATCTGCCGGGACACGCCGCTGCAGTTTCTCTCCACCGGCTTTCGCTTCATCGCCTGGGAAACCGCCACTCCCGGCTTCATGGAACTGGCATTCCGCACGCTGGCCACCAACGGCATCCGCCGCTTCGCCCTCGCCGACCCGATGAACGATGCGAAATCGAACGTCGAAGTGGCAAAGATGGTGAAGCGCGCTGGCGGCGAGCAGGTGGTTGGCGCGCTGGTGTTCTCCATCAGCCCCATTCACGACGATGCCCATTATGCCGAGGCCGCGCGGACGATGGCGGCGAGCAAGGATATCGACGCGCTCTACATCAAGGATCCCGGCGGCCTGCTTAGCCCGAAACGCGCGCAGACGCTGATCCCCGCCATACTGGCCGAGATCGGGGACACCCCGCTGGAACTGCACAACCACTGCACCATCGGTCTGGCCGAACCCGCCTGCCTCGAGGCCGCCGACCTCGGCGTGGCCGCCGTGCAATGCGCCAGCGGCGGCGCGGCGGACGGCACCAGCAATCCGCCCATCACCCGCATGATCGCGAACCTTCGCGCGCAGGGACATACCGTCGACATCGACGACGAGGCCGTGGCCGAGGTCGCCGACTACTTCACCGCGCTGGCCGAGGCGGAGGACCTGCCCACCGGCAGCCCGATGCCGTTCGATGCCGCCTACTACCAGCACAACCTGCCCGGCGGCATGGTGGGCACCATGCGCCGTCACCTGGCCGATCAGGGCGTGCCCGAACTGGAAGGCGCGGTGATCGAGGAAATGGGCCGCGTGCGGCAGGAACTGGGCTGGCCCATCGTGATGACGCCGTTTGCCCAGATGCTGCAGACCCAGGCGGTGATGAACGTGACGGGAGAGGAACGCTGGGGCGTGATCCCCGACGAGATCATCCGCTTCGCCATCGGCAAGTTCGGCAGGCCCAACGCACCCGTCGATCCCGAGGTGATGGACCGCATCATGGCCAACCCGCGCACCAAGGAACTGGAAGCCGAAACCGGCATGGCCGAGGTGGAGACGCTGCGAAAGAAGCTGGGCGCAAACCTCTCGGACGAGGAATTCCTGCTGCGTGCCACCATGCCGCAGAACCTTGTCGATGCCATGCAGGCCGCCGGCCCGGCGGAGCGCACCTATGACCCGCGCAAGGTCCCGCTGATGAACCTGCTGCGCGAAGTGCTGGCACGCACCGATATCGACCAGTTCAGCATCGAGAAGGAGGGCTTCTCGCTGGAGGTGGAGGCGTGATCCCTGCCAGGCCTGGCAGAGTGTCCTACATCCCCTGGCCGCAGATAGACCAGGCCCCATGACCTTGCCGTTTCTTTCTGAAAAATCGCCATTTTCCGACCCATTGCAGGGGCGGATGTTTCCTTCTCCTGGACAGTGTTCCATGTGTTCCAAGTTAGGTGACCTGTAGATGCGCACGCCGAAGGGCTTCATGTTCGACCTCGACGGGACGCTGATCCTCTCCAACCGCGCGCTCGGCAGCTACGAGGCCATTGCCGGCGCGGCGGAGGCCCTCCAGGAACTGGACGCTCTGGGCGTGCCGTGGATCGCGCTGACCAACGGCAGCGCCTACGCATCGCGCGTGCAGGCGCCGCGGCTGCGCAAGGTCGGCCTGCCGGTATCGGACGAGAGGCTGTTCACCCCCAACTCGGTCGCCGCGAAGGTGATTGCCGACGGCGGTTACGAGCGCGTGCTGGTGCTGGGTAACGCGGGCGTGTTCGAGGCGCTGGAGGAGCTTGGCGTCACCTGCGTCTCCCCTGATGCGGACGATCATGCCGGCTGCGACGCCGTCTATGTCGCCTGGCATCCCGATTGCTCGATGCCGCATATCCACGCCGCCTGCGAAGCGGTGCTGAACGGCGCGGCCTTCCTCACCGCCTCCGACGTTCCGTTCTTCGCCACCAAAGAGGGCCGGAGCTTCGGCTACAGCTGCGCCATCAACGGCGCGGTGCAGAGGGTAACCGGGGTGAATCCGCAGCCAACCGGCAAGCCGTCGGCCCACGCGCTGGACTTCATCGCCGCGCAGCTTGGCGTGTCCAGGGAAGACGTGGGCATCGTGGGCGACGATGCGACGGCCGAGATGCAGATGGCGCGCGAGGGCGGCGCCGTGGGCATCGCAGTGACCAGCGGCTCCACCAGTGAGGAACAATGGGCCGACCAGCCGCCCGGCAAGACGCCCGACCTGGTGATCCACAACATCGGCGAGTTGGTGGACCGGCTGGGCTTGCGCTAGGGCTGCGGGCAAAGGAGATTCGCCATGCAACTTGGACGCATGAACCACATCGGCGTCGCCGTGCCCGACCTTGCCGAAGCCATCGCCTTCTATCGCGGCGTGTTCGGCGCGACGGACATAACCGAACCCTTCGACCTGCCCGAGCAAGGGGTGAAGGTGTGCTTCGTCAACACCCCCGGCCCCGCGGGCACGGAAGGAACCCAGGTCGAATTGCTCGCCCCGCTGAGCGAGGAATCGCCCGTCACCAACTTCCTCGCCAAGAACCCGCTGGGAGGCCAACACCACGTCTGCTTCGAAGTGTCCGACATCGAGAAGGCGCGCGCCGAGTTCGAGGCGCAGGGCAAGCGCATCCTCGGCCCCACGCGCATCGGCGCGCATGGCACGCCGATCTTCTTCCTTCACCCCAAGGACATGATGGGTCAGCTGACCGAGATCATGGAAAGCCCGAAGGAAGGCTCGGCGCATTGAGCGCAAAACTCGGCTTTTCGGTCGAGGACCTGCTGCCAAAGGCGCGCGGTGGCGGGGCGTTGAAAATGGGGCTGACGGCGCTGGGAGAAGACGAATGGCTTCAGCCCGACCCAGACCTCGCGGCGCGCGCGGCGGCGTTCGATGCCCATCCCGACGCGGTGCAGATCTCCGCCAGGGCGACTGCCGCCGGGGATGAACTGGCCGCCATGCTGAATACGGACGGCGGGCTGGAGGGCGCGGCGCGATCGGCGCACGAGGACATGTGCCTGCTCGCGCCCGAGCATGGCGAGGAGGTCTATCGCCTGATAGGTGCCGCCGTGGCCTGGCCCACGGACTGGCACCCGGCCAACAAGATGGGCCTGCCGCTGGTCGCCATGCACGCGCCCATCCACGGCTACGAGGAGCAACTGGCAAGCGGCGTCGACCACTTCATGGCGAAGCTGAAACCGGGCCGCATCTTCGGCCGCTGCAACTGGTTCGTGGCCCCCACCCCTGCCCGGCGCTGGATCGACACCGCACCGCCGCAGGAGACCTTTGCCGCCGTCACGGCCGAAAATGCAGGGGAAACCGTGTTCGTGCGGTGCGAGCGCCAGACGCTCCGCCGCCTGCCGCAAACGGGCGCGGTGCTGTTCACGATCGGCGTCTACCTCGCACCGCTCGGATCGCTTTCGGACGACAACGTGGCGCGGCTGGTCCATTCTCTCGATACCATCCCGCCCGACGAAGCCGAAAGGCGCGGCGCGCGATGGTTCGCCCCGCAAGTCGCCGCCTACGCGAACCGCCGGCTGCAAACGAAGGAATAGACCCATGAGCCTAGCCTATCCGCTGCTTCTCCTCCTCGCCCAGGCGGGTGCGACCCCCGATGCCCCTGCGAGCGCGCCCCCGGCACCGGAATGCGCCGAGCCGATGACCCAGCAGGACATGAACTACTGTGCCGCCCGGGAATGGGAAGCGGCCGATGCGCTGCTCAACCGGCAGTGGCGCAAGACGGCCGAGGCGATGCAGGCACGTGATATCGCGGCGCGACCGGACGACGGCAGGCCGGGGTATTACAGCCAGCTGCTGCGGGGGCAGCGCGCCTGGCTGGTCTACCGCGATCGCCATTGCGCCAGTGTCGGCTACAATGCGCGCGGCGGATCGCTGGAGCCGCTGCTCGTGGCCGATTGCAAGACAGCCCTGACGCGCGATCGCACAAGGCAATTGCACGAACTGGCGGACTGGCCGCGATAGCCGCGATGTTCGATTTCGATGCCTATATCGCGTGCTTCTTGACCGGCGACGACAAGGAACTGGTGGAACGCTTCTATGCGCAGGACTGCGCCATGCACTCGGCCAGCGGGGTGCGGCGCGGCCATGCGGGCATGCTCGAATTCCTCGCCTGGGCACACGATGGCGTGCGCGAATGCCCGCGGGTGCAGCACTACCTGCAGGACGAGAACACGGTGTTTGCCGATATCGACATGGACTTTCACGCCACCGGCCACCGCCCCGATTTCCCCTTCGGCGAAATGCATCCCGGCGACAGCCTGACGGTAAAATTCCTCGCCCGCTACGACCTGGATGCGGACCAGCGCATCCGGCGGCTCACCACCTCCGCCTGGCCGCCGGGCGTGGGCGTGACCAAACTGCCGCCTCTGGGGGGCCACCCCAGCCAGGTCGCCGCCTACCATGCCTATGCTGCCGCCTTCTCCAATGCCGATGCGGAGCGCTTCAGCCGCTTCTACACCCCGGACGTGGTGCTGGAACTGTCATCGGTGGGCACGATCGAAGGCGCCGACGGCATCGCCGCATTCTATTCGGGAATGTTCGAAAGCGTTCGAGAGACGCTGACCATCCACGATCTCGACGCGAATGACGAGCGACTGGTGGTCGATTGCACCAGCCGCTTCACTGCCATCGAGGATGCGCCCGATTTCGTCGTCGCGCCGCTGGCAAGGGGCGATTTCGCGGAAGTGGGCGTGAAAGTCACCTATCGCCTGCGCGACGGCCTGATCGAACACATAGGTGTCGAACGTACTCGGCCGCCCCAGGTGACGCGGGTGAACGGCGGCTAGCGTTCCTGCATCGACTGGCGCGTGGTCTTCAGGATCGGCTTGGTGATGTATTCCCACACGGTCTGCGATCCGGTGAGGATTTCCGCCGTCGCCGTCATGCCCGGCTGAAGGTCGATCCGCTCCCCCTCGTCCCGCGGGTTCATGGTGTCGGTCGTCACTTCCAGGTTAACGCGGTAATAGGTGTTCACGCTCCCGTCCTCACGCTCTTCCGAAAGCGTATCGGGGCTGATGTAGACGACCTCGCCGTCGCCGGACCCGTAGACCGCGCTGTCGTAGGCGTCGAAGTTCACGCGGGCGCGCTGCCCGGTCTGCACGAATGCGATATCGCGTGGCGGCACCTGCGCCTCCACGATCAGCCGCTGACCGGTGGGCACGATCTGCAACACCTCGTCACCCGGACGAAGGACGCCGCCGACAGTCGTCAGGCGCACGTTCTTCACGATCCCGTCGGTGGGGGCCACCAGCGATGCGGCGCGCAGTGAATCCTCACGCTGCGTCAACAGTTGCCGCGCCGCGACAAGCTCTTCCTCGGTATCGGTGAATTCGTTCTGCAGGTCGCGCACGTACTGCGCCTGGATGTTCGAGATGCGCCCCAGCGTTTCCACGATGGCGCGCTGCATGCGGATGATTTCCGACTGCGCGACGTCGCCGGTTTCCACCAACGGCTGGTTCAGGTCCAGCTCCTGCTGCTGCAAGTCGGCCATTGCCCGCAGCGATCGAACTTCCGCCTGCAGGGCTGCACGGCGACGAGCGAAGAGCTGGCGCTGGTTGGCCGTGAACTCGGGATATTCGGCGAGGCTCGAAGGGAAGTTCAGCCCCTTGTCGAACAGCTCGGCATCGATACGCGCCATCCGGCTTTCCAGAGCGGCAACCTGTGCGCGCGCTTCCTCGACCCCGGCGGAAAGCTGCACGGTATCGAGTTCGACGAGCAGCTGGCCGGCTTCGACCATGTCGCCTTCGCGCACGTTGATGGCGCTGATCGCGCCGCCCTCCTCGCTCTGCACCACCTGCACGCGGGCAAAGGGAACAACGCGGCCGGGTGCGCGCGTCACCTGGTCCAGCTCGGCCCATTGCGCCCAGGCCAGGAATCCGACGAGTGTCATACCGATGGCGATGATGATCCAGTGAGTGGGACGCAGTGCCATCTTCACGCTTCCTTGGTCCTGCCGATGCGGGTGGTGACGCCGCCCGCCACCGTCTTGGACGCGTCTCCGCCGGCTCGTTTCGAGGCCAGTTCGCCAAGCACTTCCTTCGTCGGTCCGTCGCGCAGGATCTTGCCACCGCCCATCACCACGATGCGACTGAAGCGCGAAAGCAACTGCGCCTTGTGCGTCACCATCAGCAACATGCTTTCATCGTCCATGGCCGCATCGATGGCGTCGAGAGCGGCGTTTTCGGTAGCCTGATCGAGCGAGGCCGTCGGCTCGTCCAGCAGCCAGATGCGAGGCTCCGACAGCAGAAGGCGATTGATGCCCACAAGGCTGCGCTGCCCGCCCGAAAGGCCGCGGCCTCCCTCCTGGATCGGCATCGCCAGTCCATCGGGATGGGCAGCGATGACGCTGTCGAGCTTGGTGGCGCGGGCCACCTGCATGATCTGTTCGTCGGAAACGTCGCCCAGCCCCATGGCGAGGTTGTCACGCAGCGTGCCGTTCACCAGCCGCGAATCCTGCCCGACGTAGCCGACGTGGCGTCGGGCGATGTCGTCGGCCACCTGCGACAGGTCCAGGCCCCCCAGCAGCACGTTGCCCTGCTGCGGCGCGTAGAGGCCGGACAGCAGCTTCAGCAGCGTGGACTTGCCCGAACCGATGCCGCCGACGATGGCCACCCGTTCGCCGGGCGCGATTTCCAGCCGCTCCACCTCGACGGCATTGCGCTGGGATCCCGGATAGGAGAATGCCGCGTCCCTCACCACGTAGGATCCCGTCAGGCTGCCGGGCCGCAGGGCACCCGCGCCGGTGGAAGGGTCCAGCGGCAGGCGCATGATCGCATCCAGCGCTTTTAGCGACGACCGGGCATAGCCCCATTGCACGATCAGGTTGGGCAATTGCGCCACCAGCGGGCCGTTGATCCGCCCGGCGATGATGGAGCACGCCAGCAGCGCACCGGTCGTGATCTCGCCATTCGCGGCGAGGTAGGCGCCCCAGCCCATGATGCCGACATAGGCAAATTGCTGCAGGGTGGAGAACAGCGATCCGGCAACGGCGGAGGCCTTCTTCACCGGGATCTCGTAATGGTGAATCTCGCGCACCAGCCGGTTCCAGCGCCCCATCATGAACCAGCCGCCGCGATTGGCCTTCACAGTCTCGGTGGCATCGAGCGATTCCACCAGCATCCCGTTCTTGCGGTTTCCGCTGATCTGCGCACGGTCGGTGCCGGTACGGATGATGCGCGACAGGATCAGGGCCAGGATGATGGCGATCGGCAGGCTGGCCAGGGGGACAAGCGCCAGCTGGCCGCCGATCATGGCGATCACCGCGATGAAGAACAGCGCGAATGGCAGGTCCGCCAGCATGAACAGCGAGCCCGACGAGAGCACCTGGCGAACCTGGTCCTGCCCGCGAAGCTGCGATGCCATGGTGCCGATGCCGGGCGGACGCGCGTCGAGGCGGATAGCCTGTGCGCGGGCGAAGAAGAACTCCGACACCTCGGCGTCGATATCCTGCGCCTCGCGTTCGATCAGCAGGGCGCGCAGCGATCGCAGGGCAAGGTCCAGCACCAGTGCGAAGATCACGCCGACGGTAAGGACGAACAGGGTATCGAAGCTGGCGAGCGGGATGACCCGGTCGTAGAGCTGCATCGAATAGAGCGAGGTCGCCAGCGTCAGCAGGTTGGCAAAGACCGTGGCGATGCCTGCCATCACCAGCGGCTGCTTGCGCCGCCTGATCGCGCGCCAGAACACCGAAACGGCGCTGTCGGCATCGCCTGCCAGCGGGTCGGGCAGGCGCAGGGTGAAGAAACGCTGGTCCGGATCGTAGGGCAGGCTGCCGCGGTCGCCGACCAGGGCCATCATGTCGCTGCCGTCCCACTGCTGCACCACCGACCACCCGGTCGACTGGTCGTACACCATCAGCGGGAACTGGTCGGGACGCGGGCGATCCTCTATTCGGCGCGCCGGCTCCCATCCCAAGGTGGCGACCAGGCCCGACAGAGCATCGACGCCTTCGGCCAGCTCGACTTCTCGCAGCTCCGCGTTCCACTGCGGCGCCAGCGGCTTGCCCGATGCGCGGGCGTAGTTCGCGACGGCGCGTTCGATGCCGCCGGCGCTCACTGGACGCCCTCGATTACGGGATCGGCCACGGCGCCGTCCGGACGCCAGCGGCAGGTCTGGGCCAGGATGCGCGCGGTCCCGGCGGCGGCCGTGACGCGGGCATCGGATTCGGAGAGGCGCGCATTCGCGGCCTCGCGCACGGCATTCATCACGTCCAGCCAGCTGCGCCGACCGGCGATGAACTGGCGCTGGTAGCTCTCGATGATCTCCGCCGCGGCGTCGGCCGCCAGCACGCCCGATTCTATCCGTGCGCGGGAGGCGCGCACCAGCACGTAGTCGCGGCGCAACTGCTCGCGCAGCCTGCGCTCCGCCTCGCCGAACTCCGCAAGGGCGCGCTGGATGCGGGCGTCGGACGTATCGATGGCGGCCAGCTGGGAAAGGCCGTTGCCGAATTGCGAGCGCAACACGATTGCGGCACGCGCGCCGGTAATCTCGTTCTGCGAAAGTTGCAGCAGCACCTGCGGCCAGAGCTGGGCACGCGCGACATCCTTGTTCGCTTCCGCCACGTCGATCAGGTTGGTCAGCGCCGCCAGCTGCGGACTGCAGGCAAGAGCATCGGCCAGCGCGATCTCCTCGGCCGGCAGGATGTCCGCCATGCCCGGCGGCGGCAGTGTCGGGTCGACCGCGACGCCGCCGGTCAGTTCGAGCAGCCGCAGCAGGGCACTGTCACGCGCCTCGCCGCTGAAGGCGAGGTCGAGCTCGACCTGCGCGGTGCGCGACTGGCCCAGCGTGAGGTCGGCACGGGGCGAGACCTGCTGGTCGACCCGGCGACCGATTGCGTCGAGCAACAGGTTGTGTTCGCCCAGGCTGGTTTCCAGGACGCCGTAGCGCTCGCTGGCGAGGACGTAGTCGTAATAGGCTTCCACCACGCGCAGCACGATGTCGCGCTGGGCCTCGTTCACGCGGTCTTCCCCCGCGCGCAGCCTGGCGCGGGCCCGGTCAATCTCGCCGCTGATGCGTCCTCCGGCCCAGATCGGCTGCTCGACCACGGCATTGAGCGCGAGCCCGTCATCGTCGGCCAGCGAGGATCCCTGCGTCCCCGCAAGCGCCTCGACGGAAAGGCTGGGATAGCGCTGCCAGCGGGCTCCGCGATATTCGTAGCCCAGCGCGTCGGCTTCCGCCTCGGCCGCCTCCACCAGCGGATGCGTGTCGGCAGCCAGCGCGGCGGCCATATCCAGCGGATCGGGAATCGCGGCAGGCGCCGGCTCACGCACCATGTCGGCTTCGCTGGCGGGCGGGCCGTAAATCTCCGCGTCCTGCGCGCTCGCGCCCGCTGCGGAGGCGACGAGCAAAACTGTCAGGGCAGGACGAAGCATTTATGGCATCAACTGAAAAAGAAAGTGGCGGGGAATCGCGACCCGAACGGCGCGTGCGCCCTTCTTCCTACACCTGCTTCGGGAAAACAAGCACCTAGCGAGGCAATGCACTGTGCGTCTTCAGTCGGCACAGCATGAAAAAAACAGTTTTCCCATGCCTTTCAACGCGGTTCCCCTTCCAGCAATTCGCGAGCCTGAACAAGATCTTCCTTCCGATCGACGTCGAGCAGCATCTGCGCGGGCGCGAAGATGCGGACGATGTCTTCCAGGCCGGAAAGCAACGGACCTGCTCCGCGGTCGCCTTCCAGCGCAGCGAACAGGGGCAGATCGTCCCGGCGGATCAATGCAGGCACGCCGAGGTGATCGTCGGGCCAGCGCGTCGCGCTGCTGGACGGCGCAGCTGCCAGCCGCTGAAGGTGATCGGCATCGACCAGGGGCATGTCGGCCAGCAGCAACAGGCAATCGCGCTCCGCCGCCAGGGCATGCTGAACCGCGAGGGAAACCGAACCGCCCAGGCCGTCCTCGGGTGCGGGATTGGTGAGCAACTCCCAGTCGGCGGCCACACTGGCGAACTGCGGCCCGTCGGGGCCGACGACGATGATGCCGGGCGCAAAGCCTGCTTTCGCAACCGCAGCCAGGGGCCAGGCGCCCAGCGGCCTGTCCAGCAGGTCGGCGTCCAGCTTGCCTCCGCCGAACCGCTTTGCCTTCCCGGCCGCAAGCAGCGCGACCAGAGGGGCGCGATCAGCGGGCGGCGACATGGTGATGCGGGTGGCGCAATTCGAATTCCCCGGCGATGCCGGCAAGCGCCGACAATGCCAGCCCCAGCGGTTCGCGGCTGTGCTTCACCGTGCCAAGCGGACTGGCGATGCGGGCAATCTGCTGCGGCGCGAAGCCTGCCGATACCAGGTCCGCTTCGCGTTGCGCCCTCGCCGGGCCGCCGCCCTGTGCGCCGATCATGAAGGCAGGGGTGGTAAGCGCCCATTGCAGGATGGCTCGTTCCCATTCGTGATCGTGAAACAGCAGCACGATCGCGGTCCACCGGTCGGCGGCAAGATGATCGGGCACCTGCCCCAGTGCCAGCGAACCGCCGTCGCGCCCGTGCGCTTCCACCGCGATCCCGGCGGCTTCTGCTACCTGGGTCATGGCGGCCAGTTCCGGTCCCTCGCCGAACAGGACGAGGCGAAGATCGGGCACGTAACGGCGCTGTGCCAGCGGGCTGGGATCGGGCAATGCGAGGCTTGCCTCCTCGCGCGCATCCAGCCGGGCGACAGCCGCGCGGCAGGCCTCGCGGTCGGGGTCGGGGTCGATCAGTATGTCCAGTCCGCCGCCGCAGGGCAGGCGAAAGTCGATCTTGGGAGAGCCCGCGCCGTAGCGCATCACCTTGCGTTCACCGCCTGCGGCAATCTCGCGCGCCAGTTCCTGCTCGAGGCAACCGTCGGCAAGACTGCCGGTAACGGCGCCATCGGGATGCACGGCCAGTTGCGCGCCGAGACGACGCGAAAAGCTGCCTTCGATGTGCGTGATGGTGCACAGCCCCACGCCGGGCAGGCAGGCCGCGCGCAAGGCAGCCTGGTCGCCCGCGAGTACGGCAGTCATGCTATCACTGGCTGCGCGCGGGTATCTCAGACGGGTCGATACCCATACGAAGCTGGGGTTCCTCGCCCATCAGCTCTTCGAACGCCACCATCAGGTTGATGTAGGCGCGGCCACGCGGGGTGCCGCCGTATTCGAGGCCCGGCAGCAGGTCGTCACCCATGAAAACCGCGAAGCTGGGAACGGATTCGAGGCGGGCCAGCGCATCCTCGGGCGTGCCGCCCGTCTGCGCGGTATCTTCCGCAATCTGCACCAGTCCGCGGTTGAAGGTCACCCAGCTCAGGAATTCCTCGCGCGAGTGGACGTTGCCGTGGCCGGAGATGACGTTGTCGACTTCCGGCACGTTGTAATAGGCGGCAGTCACCGTGGTCGGCAGAGCCAGCATGGAACCGCCCGAACCCGGGTCGATCAGCGGGCTCATGTGCCAGGCGTAGATGTCGCCAGCCATCATGGTGCGGTCTTCCGGGAACACCACGAAGGCATCGCCATCGGTGTGGCCCGCGCCGAAGTAGTGCAGTTCTATCCGGTCGTCCCCTTCGCCGATCTGGCGGAAGTTGGAAAATTCCATATCCACCGGGTTGGGCGGGAACTGGCCGTTGTCGGACTGCATGCGCGCCGCGGTGTTGGCCTGCGCCACCACCTGAACACCGTGGTTCTCGCGGAAGTAGGCGTTCGATCCGACATGGTCGGGGTGCGAGTGGGTGTTGATCACCATGGTGATCGGCTTGTCGGTGATGGAGCGGACCTGCTCCATGATGCTGTCGCCCTGCCCCGGCACCTTGGTATCCACCAGCACCACGTCATCGGAACGGACAAAGACAATCGTGTTGCCGCCCGAGCCGGGAATTCGCCACACGTTCTCGCTCACCTGCTCGGCATCGGTAACGCCCGGCAAACCCTGCGCCATTGCGCCGGTGATTGCCACGCCGCCAAGGCAAATGGCCGAAAGAACTGCTACGCGCTTCATTGTCATCCGCTCCCCAGATTCAGGACTCTGTCAACGAACCAATAGGCACCTGCGAGGATCACCGCAAGCGATCCGCCGATTACGATACGCTTTGTTACTTTCGGTGCGCGCGGGCGCAGCCATGCCAGCGCCAGCGCGGCCGGCACCACGATGGCCAGCTGGCCGATTTCGACCCCGATGTTGAAGGCCAGCAGCGACCAGGCAAGATTGCCGTCGGGCAGGCCGAATTCGCGCAGCACGAAGGCAAAGCCGAAGCCGTGGACCAGCCCGAACAGGAGGGCGAAATAGGGGCGCAGGTCGCGCTGTTCTTCCCTGCGCAGAAGGTTGTCCGCTCCCACGATCACGATGCTGAGCGCGATCAGCGGCTCGATCAGCCACGCCGGCGGCGCAAGCGTCCCGGTGGCGGCGAGTGCCAGGGTGACGGAATGACCGACGGTGAAGGAGGTGACGATGATCGCCAGGCGGCGCAGCGAACCGCCCAGCAGCATCAGCCCGATCAGGAACAGCACGTGGTCCGGCCCGATCAGCACGTGATGCGCGCCCGAGGGCACGAAGATTCCGAACACGGCCATCACACCCGCGGCGGTGCCCGCATAGTGGGTCTGCGGATCGCTGCCTTCGCTGAACAGGAATTGCTGCCGCAGGTCGCCGTCCTCGTAGATGTTGACGAAGGTCTGGTGCGAGGGATCGTACGGAAAGAGATGGGCATCCACAGTCATGGCGGCGGGCGGAGCAGCGGCCGAGCGGAACGGGAGGCGCAGCGCATCCTGCTCGGCGGAGGGGGAAATTTCGCCGAATTCCAGGGGCATGACCCTGCCCTCGCCATCCGTGAGAGCGAAGCGCTCGTCCAGCAGCGCCTTGATCTTACTGTGTTGAGACGCTAATACACGTTCATCGAGCAGGGTCGTCGGTTCCTCGATACCCAGTTCATGTGCGACATCGATCGTGTGAACGATCAGCGTGCCTTCGACGTGCTGTTCATGCAGTTCCACGTCGAGATAGCTGAACGGGGCCGGATGCGCACTTGCCGGAGGGGCGAGGAGGGCAAAGGCCGCAACGAGACTGACGAATATGAAATGAAGCGGACGCACTGTTAACCATTTGTTGCGTGGATAACACGGCCATTAGGCGAGATGCGGATTGTCGCAAGCCTTTGCTTGGAACAACTTGCGCCAGATCGTAAAGGCGCTTCGGGGGAAAAGGGAGCAAAACGCGGAATGGACGGGTTGGCTAGCGGCAACAGGTCGCTGCGAAGTCTTTTCGCAGCCGTGTCTATACTTGGGGTCGGCGCCTGTTCCGCACCCACGGTCGATATTGCGCAGCCCGAAGTCGCCGTGCCTGCCGACTGGCAGATTGCCGATCCCGCTCCCGTCAGCACCGATCTTACCGAATACTGGACGTTGCTGGGCGATCCCTTGCTTACCGGGTTCGTCGAGCAGGCGATCCTGGAAAACCGCGATCTTGCGCAGAGCGCGGCCCGGCTCGATCAGGCGCGTGCCTCGCTGGTGCAGGCGCGGGCGGGCTACCTGCCCTCGATCTCCGCCACCGGCGGCATCAGCCGCGATGTGGGAGACCTTTCGCGCGATGGCGTGCAGTTCAACGTGGGTGCGGACGCCGCCTGGGAGATGGACCTGTTCGGCCAGATCTCGGGCAACGTTGCCGCTGCACGCGGCGAACTGGTGGCGCAAGGCTATTCGCTGGCGGACCTGCAACGCCTGATCGTCGGCCAGGTGGCCATCGCCACGATCAACGCCCGCGCCACGGCGGAGCAGCTGGCGATTGCCCGCTCCACCCTGGAATACCAGGACGACAACCTGCAGATCGCGCGCTGGCGCAACCAGGCGGGGCTCGTCTCCAGCCTGGATGTAGAGCAGGCCCGCACCCAGCGCGCCCAGACCGCCGCCACCATCCCGCTGCTGGAAAGCAGCCTGGTCGCGACGGCGAATTCCATCTCGACGCTGATCGGCGAACCGCCGGGCCCGGTGCTCGACGCGATCGTGGCCGACGAGCCCGAGCCCGTCCCCGCCCCGCCCATGCTGGCGGGGTTCGAGGCACCGGCCGAAGTGCTGCGCCGCCGTCCCGACGTGCGCGCGGCGGAGGCGGGGCTCGTCGCCAGCACCGCCCGCATCGGCGTTGCCCGCGCCCAGTTGCTGCCGCTGGTGCGGCTGACCGGCAGCATCGGCACCGGTCCGGTCACGGCCGGCAACCTGTTCGACATCATCACGGGCGGCCTGTTCGCCGGGGTCAGCCAGCTGATCTTCGACGGCGGTCGCACCGCCGCGCAGGTCGACAGCGCGGAGGCCGCGGCGGAAGCATCGCTGGCGGCGTGGGAGCAATCGATCCTCAACGCGCTGGAGGACGTGGAGACTGCCGCGGTCGACCAGCGCACCGCCAACGAGCGGGTCGTCATCAACGAGGAGGCACTGGACGCCGCCGAGAACTCGGCGCTGCTGGCGCGCAGCCAGTACCAGGCAGGCCTTACCGATTTCCGCACCTTGCTCACGTCCGAGAACCAGCTGCTCTCGGCCCGCAACCAGCTTGTTTCCGCCGAGGCCGACCGGGCCATCGCCTTCGTTCGCCTGACGCAGGCGCTGGGCGGCGGGTGGAGCATTTCCGACTACGATCTTCCGCCGGTGGTCAGCGCGACCGCGCCGGACAGCAACAGGACCGCGCAATGAACGACGCTGCAACAGAACAGGATATCGGCGAGTACCTCGACCGGGGAAAACCACGCAAGTGGTACAAGAAGCGGTGGGTATGGATCGTCGCCGCAATCGTCGTGCTGCTGATCGTACTCTCGACGGTGTTTTCCGGCGGAGACGAGACACCCAACTACATTACTGCCGAGGTGGAACAGCGCTCGCTCGACCTGACCGTGACCGCGACGGGCAACCTGCGTCCCACCAACCAGGTTGAAGTCGGCTCCGAAGTGTCGGGCCGCATCGACGACGTGCTGGTGGACGTGAACGACATCGTATCGCGCGGTCAGGTTCTGGCGCGCATCAACACTGACGTGATCGAGGACCAGATCACGCAGTCCCGCGCAAACCTCAACTCGGCGCGCGCATCGGTGGCGCAGGCACAGGCCACGCTGGAAGCCGACACCGCGCAGCTGGAACGCCTGCGCGAAGTGCGTCGCCTGTCCGATGGCCGCGTGCCCAGCCAGGCCGAACTGGAGCAGGCCGAGGCCGCCGTGAACCGGGGCCGCGCCGCCGTCGCTTCGGCGCGCGCCAACGTCGCCAGTGCACAGGCCCAGCTTTCCAGCGCGCAGACCAACCGCGACCGTGCCGTGATCCGCTCCCCCGTATCGGGCGTGGTGCTGGCGCGGCAGGTCGAGCCCGGCCAGACCGTGGCCGCCAGCTTCAACACGCCCACGCTGTTCGTGCTGGCGGAAGACCTGTCCGTCATGCAGCTGCGCGTTTCGATCGACGAGGCGGACGTGGGCCAGGTGCAGCCTGGCCAGGAAGCCACCTTCACCGTGGACGCCTATCCCGGCCGTCGCTTCCCGGCGACTGTGGAACGGGTGGACCTTGCCTCCAACAACATCGCCCAGGCCGGCCAGCAGCAACAGCAGGGCCAGCAGGTGGTCAGCTACGAGGCGCGCCTGATCGTCAGCAACGACAGCGGCCTGCTGCGTCCCGGCATGACGGCCACGGCCACCATCGCCACGGAAAGCACGGGCGTTGCCATGCTGGTGCCCAACGGCGCCCTGCGGTTCGACCCGGATGAGGGCGAAGAGGAGGATGGCGGCATCTTCGGCCCGCAGGAATTCGGGCTGGAAGGTGAGGACAACGCCACCATCGGTGTCGGCAGCCGTCAGACAGTGCATGTCGTGGAAGAGGATGGCTCCCTACGCGAGATCGAAGTGGTCACCGGCCAGACCGACGGTCGCCAGACGGTGGTCACGTCGGACGAACTGGAAGCCGGCATGGAAGTGGTCACGGGAATCCGGGCCGGCCAGCCGTGAGCGAACCGCCTCTCATCGAACTGGAGGGCATAACCAAGACCTTCGGCGAGGGCGCGGCGGCGTTCCAGGCGCTGAAGGGCGTGGACCTGCGCATCGAGCGCGGCGACTTCGTGGCGGTGATGGGGCCGTCTGGTTCGGGCAAGTCCACGACGATGAATATCCTCGGCTGCCTCGATACGCCCACCAGCGGGCGGTTCCGCTTTCGCGGCGTGGAGGTGCAGGATCTCAGCCGCGACCAGCGATCGCTGCTGCGGCGGCGCTATCTCGGCTTCGTGTTCCAGGGCTTCAACCTGCTGGCGCGCACCACCGCGCTGGAGAATGTGGAACTCCCGCTGCTCTACCGCGGCGAGAGCAAGAAGGCGCGGCGGGAAGCCGCCGAACGCTCGCTCGACAAGGTCGGGCTGCTGCCATGGGCCGACCATACCCCGGCAGAGCTTTCGGGCGGCCAGCAGCAGCGCGTGGCCATCGCCCGCGCGCTCGTCACCGATCCGGACGTGCTGCTGGCGGACGAGCCGACCGGCAACCTCGATACCGAGCGGTCGCTGGAAATCATGGAGCTGCTCACCAATCTCAACAAGGCCGGCATCACCATCCTGATGGTGACGCACGAGGAGGAGATGGCCCATTTTGCCAAGACCATCGTGCATTTCCGTGACGGTCTGGTCGAAAGCGTGGAACGCGGCCTGAAGGCGGGAGTCCCGGCACACGAAACGCAAGGGGAGGACGCCTGATGCTGGGAATGCTGGGCGCCACCATGTCGCTGGCCCTGCGTGAGATCAGGCGCCACCTGCTGCGCAGCTTCCTGACGACGCTGGGCATCATCATCGGCGTTGCCGCGGTCATCACCATGGTCACGCTGGGACGCGGGCTCACGGCCGATGTGCAGGAACAGGTTTCTGGCCTCGGGTCCGACGTGTTCATCGTCTTCCCGACGCAGGTCGACCCCAATGTGGCGCCCCCGCCCTTCGACGATGCCGACATTCGCGCCGTGGAAATGCAGATCGCGGGCGTGGAAGGCACGGCAGGCTCGGTAAACGCCAATGCCACCGCGTTCCACAACGGGCAGGATTGGGCCACCAGCATCCAGGGGGCCGATACCGAGTTCTTCCGCGCGCAATCCATCGACGTCGTGGAAGGCCGCAACTTCAACGAGCAGGAGGAAGCGCGCGGCGAGAGCGTGTGCATCCTCGGCCCGAAGATCGTCGAGGAAATCTTCCTCGCCGACCAGGTGATCGGCGAGGAGATGCGCGTCGGCAATGTCTCGTGCCGGGTGATCGGCGTGATCGACGAACGCAGCAACTCCGTCGGCGGCGGCAACGATGCCAACGACGTGATCCTGATGCCGCTCAAGACGGTGCAGCGCCGCTTCATCGGCAACGACAACATCCAGTTCTTCGTCGTGAAGTACGATCCGGCCTACGAGACGCTGGCCATCCAGCAGCAGCTGATAGACCTGCTGCGCGAACGCCGCGTGATCCAGGAAGGCGAGGACAACGATTTCAACATCGTCGATACCGCCGAGATCAACGATACGGTCAACACCATCACCGGCACGATGACACTGGTGGTGACCGTGATTGCCGCCATCAGCCTGCTGGTGGGCGGCATCGGCATCATGAACATCATGCTGGTTTCGGTAACCGAGCGCACGCGAGAGATCGGCATCCGCCTGGCGATCGGTGCGCTGGCGAGGGAAGTGCGCCTGCAGTTCCTGACCGAAGCCGTGGTGCTGTGCTGTTTCGGCGGGCTGATCGGCATCCTGCTGGCCCTGGGTCTGTCGATAGCGCTGTCCAGCGCCATCGACCTGCCCTTCATCTTCGATCCGTTCGTGAACGTGCTCAGCTTCGTGTTCAGCGCGGTGATGGGGATCGTCTTCGGCTACTACCCGGCCCACCGCGCCAGCCGCCTCGACCCTATCGACGCCCTGCGCCACGAGTAGGCTTCCCCCTCCCCGCACGCACGGCGACCGGGGAGGAAGGCCTATCCTACACGGGCCTCGCCGTGGAAATGCCTTGGACGTGGAGCACAGCCTCGTCCCTCGCCGGTCAGCAATTCAGCCCAGACGAAAGGCCTGCAAGCAGGGGGCATTATTTGCCCTCAGGACAGTGTTCCATGTGTTCCACAATAGCCGGACTTTCATCCGGCCCCGGACCTCAAGCCGTGTCGACCAGCACAACTTCGCTGTCTTCCAGCGCGGTCACGCTCAGCCTGTCGAGATCGGCAATCGCCACCCCGTCGCGGGCGTCGGCGACCTTGCCGTCTATCTCGATCCTGCCTGTCGCGGGAACGAGGTAACCCTTGCGGCCCCCAAGATCGTAATCGACCGTCTCGCCAGCGCCGATCGTGGCGCCCAGCACACGGGCATCGGCGTGGATGCGCAGGGCATCCTCGTCACCCTCGCGTCCGCTCGCCAGCACGTCGAACTTGCCGGAACGCGCGTCCTTCGGAAACGTCTTGGTGCCCCAGCTCGGCTCGTGCCCTTCACGGTCGGGCAGGATCCATAGCTGGAAGGAATGTGTCTCCTCGTCGTCGATGTTGTATTCGGCATGCTGGATGCCGGTGCCCGCGCTCATCACCTGCACGTCGCCGGCTTCGGTGCGGCCCTCGTTGCCAAGGCTGTCCTTGTGCGTGATCGCGCCTTTGCGAACGTAGGTGATGATCTCCATGTTCTCGTGCCCATGTGGGGGAAAGCCGCTCCTGGGCGCGATGATGTCGTCGTTCCACACGCGCAACTTGCCCCAGTGCATCCGGCGCTGGTCGAAATACTGGGCGAACGAGAAGTGGAAATTGGCGTCGAGCCAGCCGTGGTTGGCCTTGCCCAGGCTGTCGAACTTGCGGACTTCGATCATCGCTTGTCTCCTTTGCGCCCCAAGATAGGATCAAGCGCGTGAGCGACAAGGTAACCCTGTATCATCATGGCTCGAGCGCCTGTGCGGCCAAGGTGCGCCTCGTGCTGGAGGAAAAGGGCGTGCCCTGGGACAGCGCCTATGTCGACATCATGGCGGGCGAACAGTTCGCGGCGGATTACCTCGCACTCAATCCCAAGGCCGTCGTGCCCACGCTGGTGCACGGGGACGCGGTGATCCGCGAAAGCAGCGTGATCTGCGAATACGTGGACGAGGCCTTCGACGGCCCGGCCCTGATGCCCGCGACGCCGGAAGGCCGCGCACGAGTGCGCCTGTGGACCAAGGCCGTTGACGAGGAACTGCATCCGGCCTGCTCCGCGCTCACCTATGTCGTCAGCCACCGCCACACGATCCTGCGCCAAGGTGCGGGAAGTTTCGAGGAGTTCGTCGCCGATGCGGGGCCAGATGGCCTCGCCGCGCGCAAGCTGAAGTGGAGCTATATCCAGCAAGGGCTGGACGCACCCGGCGCGGCCGACAAGGTGCGGCTCTACGTCGATTACCTCGACCGCATGGAAGCCGCGCTGGAAGGGAGCGAATGGCTGGTGGGCGATGCCTTCACGCTGGCCGATGCCGCCATGGCGCCCTACCTTAACCGCCTGTCGGCATTGGCGATGGAGCCGCTGTGGGAGGACGGCAGCAGGCCGCAGGTCGCACGCTGGTTCAGCAAGGTGCGCGCGCGCCGTTCCTTCCATCCGGCCTTCGTCAAGTGGATGCCCGACGACCTGGCCGCCGAAATGCGCGCCAACGGCGAGAAGACCTGGCCGGAACTGGCCCGCCTACTGGGAGTGACGGTAGCCTAGCGGATAGAGCGGATCGGCGCTGTCGGCCGGCGCTCCGGGCCGCTGTGCCTCCACCGCCGCCATGCTGCTGGGCAGTTCGAACGGCAAGCGACCGCGGGGCACCGTCTCTCCGGTGAGAACCTGCATCAGCGCGGCATCGCTGGCACCGAAGCTGGCAAGCAGGACGTCAGCCCGCTCACGAAGCGGCGTGAGGATTGCCGGCCGGTCCAGCTGGACGTCGGCAATCACCGGCAGGCCCTGGGGCAGGCCGGAGAGGAAAGCGAGGGCGGGATGGTCATCGGGAAAGGCAAGGCTGCCTTCCTGGTGAAGCGAGCCGAACATGTAGCCGGGATGCAGCAACTCGAAAGGCGACTTCGTGCGAACGATGGCAAACTCCGCTTCGGCTGCGGTGTCGACCGGAACGAAGCCCCACTCGCGGGCCGTGCCGGCATCGACGCCGGACAGCAGCACCCGCGCGCCGGCGGGCAGTGCGACGTCGCGATCGGCTTCCAGGACGACCATGGACGCGGCCATGGCCAGCTGGCCTTGCGCGATCTCCGCCGGTTGGGCCACGCCATCGGCCACCTGGCCTGGCGAGACGCCGACACTGTCGAACAGGCCGAGGTCGAACTTCTGCAACAGAATGCGCAGCACTGCGGCATCGACAAGACTCTCTTCCACCAGCCCGGTCTCGACAGCCTCGACGATGGGCGAGGGATCGTCGACACCGCCGAAGATGTCGATGCCCGCCTCGATCCCCTTGGCGAACCGCTGGGGAATGGTCAGGTCCTCCACACCCCAGGCGGTGGATACCGTCGCGAAGCTGGGCGGCTCGCCCTCCGGGTGCCCATGCACGCAATGCTCGGTGCAGTCGGCTGTGATGAGCCAGTCGGAAATGACGACGCCGTCGAATCCCAGCCTTTCACGCAATTCGCCGCGCAGGATGCGGCGGTTGAAGCCCACGCCCACCTGTTCCACCAGTTCGCCGTCCAGTTCCAGTTCCTGCAGGATGGAATATGCGGGCATCACGCCAGCCGGATCGGCCGCGAGAGCACCGACGAAGGGGGCGATGTGCAGTTCCCATTCCTCGGCATTCAGCAGCGAATGGCGGCCGTAGTAGTTATGCGCATCGAACCCCGTGCGCGACGCGGAATAGCCCGCGAAGTGCTTTACCACCGCCGCCACCCGGTCGCTGGCGATACCGCCACCCTGCCCCGTGCCCTGCACGCCTGCGACAAAGGCATTGGCCATCGCGGCAGCGATTGCGGGATCCTCACCGAAAGTATCGTAATTGCGGGGCCAGCGCGGCTCGGTCGCCAAGTCTATCTGCGGGCCGAGGATAATGTGGAAGCCAAGCTGGCGCAGATCCTCGCCCATCGTCCGAGCGTAGTCGAACACCATCTGCGGATCGCCGAGCGCGGCAAAGCCGAGGTTGTTGGGCCACTGGCTGAATTCGCCGCCCTCGACGCTGGCGCCAGCCAGTTCGGTGTAGCCGTGGCGCGGGTCCGTCATGACGATTGCCGGGATGCCGAGGCGACTGTTGGCTGCCACCTGCTGGATGCCATTGTTGGCCTCCGCCAACGCAGGCGCACCGGTCGAAAGGCGCGAGATGAAGTGCGTGACGTGCGCCCCGTGGTTGAGGCGCTGCACCGCATCGAGATCGTAGGCCGTCGCCGGCTCGCCGCGCGGCGCATTGTTGGGCGCGGTGGCGACCACCATGAGCCCGGCCTTCTCCGGCAGGGTCAGCCGGGGAAGAAGGTCTGCCGCGCGCTGGCGAGATGTTAGTTCGGGGTTCTCATAAGGCGTGAGTTGTCCATCACGATCGAGATCGCGAAAGGCGATGGTGCCGGACATCATGGTGCGAACGCCGAATTGGTCGTATCGTGCCTGGTCCATGTCGGGATGGGAACAGGCGCTCAGCAATGCAGCCGTGCCAACCAGCACGGCAAATCCCGGAATTCTCGGCATGACACCTCCGCTAACGAGGGGCCATGCCTACCAATGTTCCTGCGCGATAGCCAAGCCTGTAAGCCCCGCCACTGCAGGGCTGTGCACAGTAAGCTAGCCCGTGATCCTGGCGCGGCATTCGCCCAGACCGATGCGGGCGAAGCCCTCCTTCTCGGCATAGGCGGTCATGATCACCTCGTCCCCGTCCTCCAGGAACGTGCGGGTCTCCCCGTTGGGCAAGGTGATCGGCTGCTTGCCGCCCTGCGTCAGCTCGATCAGGCTGCCTTCGCCGCCGTCCTCGCCGCTGGTCAGGGTGCCGGTGCCCAGCAAGTCGCCCGCCTGCATGTTGCAGCCGCCAACGGAATGATGCGCCACCAGCTGCGCGGCAGTCCAGTACATGGCCGTCATCGGTCCGGAGCTGAGGCGGTGTGGCTCGTCACCATCCTCGCGCATCTGCGGGGTGGTGATGAAGACGTCCATCGTCACGCCAAAGGCGCCGTTTTCCTGATCGGCCTCGTCGTAGAGATAGTCCAGCGGCGCGGGATCGCCGTCGGGCCGTGCGGGCTGCGCGGTGCGGAACGGCGCAAGAGCATCCAGCGTCACGATCCAGGGCGAGATCGTGGAGTGGAAGTTCTTCGCCAGGAACGGGCCGAGCGGCTGGTATTCCCACGCCTGTATGTCGCGCGCGGACCAGTCGTTCAGGATCGAGATGCCGGCGATATGCTCTTCCGCCTCGCGGATCGGGATGGGGTGCCCCAGGGCGTTACCCTTGCCGATCCAGATGCCCATCTCGAGTTCGTAATCCAGCCGCTCGCTCGGCCCGAACGGCGGCGCGGCGCCTTCCTCGGCCGGCTTCTTCTGGCCGCTGGGTCGTTTCACGTCCTTGCCCGACAGGCGAATGGAGGACGAACGGCCGTGATAGCCGATGGGAACGTACTTGTAGTTCGGCAGCAGCGGATTGTCCGGGCGGAACAGGCTGCCGATGTTCTCGGCATGATGGATGCCGGTGTAGAAGTCGGTGTAGTCGCCGACGCGGACCGGTACGTACATCGAGCAGTCCTTCGCCTTGTGCAGGGCGGGCTCCAGCGTGCTCTTGTTGCTATCGTCGGTCAGCAGCTTGAACACGCCCTGGCGCAGCGCGCGCAGCGTGTCCGGCCCGCGATCGAGGAGCCGGTTGAGCGTTTCGCCGCTGGCCAGCTGCGCCGCGGTGGCCGCTTCCAGTTCCAGCAGGTCGGCAATGTCCTTCAGATCCAGGATCATGTCGCCGATGGCCACGCCGCCCCGCGGTTCCGCCCCGTCCGGCGGAGAAAATACGCCGAGCGGCAGGTTCTGCACCGGGAAATGCGGATGTCCGTTGGCGCTTTCCACCCAGCTCCTGGCTTCGGGATCGTGCGTGAAATCGGTTTCGATGGTCATGGAAGTTTCGCTTTCTCGAAGCCCTGCCAGCAGGCGTCGTAATCGGTTTGCAGAAGTCCGCCGTTCATGGCGAAATCGGTGGTGTGAATTATTGCCCGGCTTTCGAACATGAAGGCCAGCGTGTCCTCGATCCTGACGGGAGCAAGCTCGGCCTCCATCGCCTTTCGGGTGCTGTCGGCGTCGGGACCGTGGCCATTGAACTGGTTGTGCAGGCTGGCGCCGCCCGGCACGAAGCCGCCGCCTTCCTTGGCGTCGTAGACACCATGAACAAGCCCCATGAACTCGCTCATCACGTTGCGGTGGAACCACGGCGGGCGGAAGGTGTCTTCGGCCACCATCCAGCGGGGCGGGAAGATCACGAAATCGCAGTTAGCGGTGCCGGGCGTATCGCTGGGGCTGGTCAGCACGGTGAAGATCGAGGGATCGGGATGATCGAAGCTGACCGTGTTGATGGTGTTGAACCGCGCGAGATCATAACGGCAGGGGGCGGAATTGCCGTGCCAGGCGACCACGTCGAACGGCGAATGATCGATGGTGGTCGTCCAGAGCCTGCCGTTGAACTTCTGGACGATCTCGAATTCCTCGTCGCGGTCCTCGAACCAGGCGACAGGCGTCTCGAAATCCCGCGGATTGGCAAGACCGTTGGCGCCGATGGGGCCAAGGTCGGGCAGGCGGAAAGGAGCGCCGAAATTCTCGCAGATGTAGCCCCGCGCGCTGCCCCCGGGCAGTTCGACGCGAAACCGCATGCCCTTCGGCACCAGTGCGACGTGGCCGGGTGCGACGTCCATCCGGCCCAGTTCGGTAACGATGCGAATGTCGCCCTGCTGCGGGACGAACAGCATCTCGCCATCGCTGTTCTGGAAGGCCCGCGCGTCCATCCCCGTCGTTGCCGCGTAGAGGTGGATGCCGATACCGCCCGATGCCGGATCGCCGTTGCCAGCGTAGGTCACGATCCCGTCGACGAAATCGATCCTGCCATCGGGCATGGGCAGCGCATCCCAGCGCAGGCGATTGGGCGTAGTGAAGCTGCCATCGGGCGCGGCGAAGCGGGCCGATCCGCCATAGGGCTTGAAAGCACCATGGGCGGTGGTGGGGCGCATGCGATAAAGCCAGCTGCGGCGATTTTCGGCGCGCGGAGCGGTGAACGCGCTCGTGCTGAACTGCTCCGCATAGAGGCCAAATGCCGGGCGCTGGGGACTGTTACGCCCCTCGGGCAAGGCGCCTTCTATGGCCTCGCTGGCGAAATGGTTGAGAAATCCCGTCTGGTACCGCATAGATTAGTCTCACCTGAAACTTCTTTTTCAGGCTCAATGCCTCGCTTCGCGCGTATTATCAATGCTCGCAAGAGGCCAACGACCGAAACCGCTGGAGGTGCCGATGAAGCTGTACGGATATTGGCGAAGCTCGACCAGCTACCGCCTGCGCTGCGCGCTGGAAGTGAAGGGACTGTCGTATGAACAGGATCCGGTGAACCTTCTCGAAGCTGCCCAACGAAGCGAGGCTTTCACCGCGCGCAATCCCTTCGCCGGGGTGCCGATGCTGGAGGCAGATGGACGCGACCGCGCACAGAGCATGGCGATCATCGCCTGGCTGGACGAACGATATCCCGAAAAGCCCCTGCTGCCGAAAGACATCGAACAGCGCTTCACCGCGCGCGAACTCGCCTATGCCATCGCCACCGAACTGCACGCCCCGCTCAATCTGCCGATACTCAAGTACCTGAAGAACGAACTCGGTCATTCGCAAGAGGAGATCGACACCTGGTATCGCCACTGGCTGGCCAAAACCCTGGTGCCGGTGGAGAAGCGGCTGGAGCAGCTGAATACCGGTGATTTCCTGTTCGACGAGCCGGGTCTGTTCGAGGCCGTCCTGATTCCTCAGCTCTACAACGCGCGCCGGTTCGAATACGATCTGTCGCAGTCGCCGCGCATGGTGCGGATCGAGCAGGCTTGTCTGGCCCTGCCCGCATTCGAGCGCGCCCATCCTGCAAACCAGCCGGACGCCGCCTGACGTCGCCCTTGTCCGCGGGGCTGCTCCCGCTAGATAGGCGAGAGACAAGGAGAGGCCAGACATGAGCGACATCGTCCGCAGACCCACGGATTCCAGCGCGGCACATTGCACGCCCGAGGAATACGAGGCGCGCTACCGCCGATCCGTCGAGGACCCCGATGCGTTCTGGCTGGAAGAAGCGCACAAGCGGCTCGACTGGATCGAAAAGCCCACGAAGGCCGGGGAATGGTCGTTCGACCCGGTGGACATAAAGTGGTTCGCCGACGGGTCGCTGAACCTGTGCTACAACTGCGTCGATCGCCATCTCCCCGAGCATGCCGATCGTACTGCGCTGATATTCGAGCCGGACGATCCCTCAGACCCTTCGCGCACGCTCACCTACGCCGAGTTGCACCGCGAGGTCATCCGGATGGCCAATGCGCTGAAGGCCATGGGTGTGACGAAGGGCGACCGCGTCACGCTCTACATGCCCATGGTGATAGAGGGGCTGCTGGCGATGCTGGCCTGCGCCCGCATCGGGGCGATCCATTCGGTGGTCTTCGGCGGTTTCTCTCCGGAAGCGCTGGCAGGCAGGCTGGAGGGGTGCGAAAGCCGCTTTGTCGTGACGGCTGACGAGGGTCTTCGCGGAACCAAGAAAATACCGCTCAAGGCCAATGTCGATGCCGCGCTGGATCATGATGGCGTGGCGGTCGACGGCGTGCTGGTGGTCCGCCACACCGGCGGCGACATCTCCATGAAGGATGGACGCGATCACTGGTATTCGGATCTTGCCAGCGACGAGGACTGTCCCTGCGAAACGATGAACGCGGAAGACCCGCTGTTCATCCTCTACACCAGCGGATCGACTGGCAAGCCCAAGGGCGTGCTGCACACCACCGGCGGCTATGCGCTGTGGACGGCAGCGACGTTCCACTACACCTTCGACTACCAGCCGGGCGAGGTGTTCTGGTGCAGCGCCGATATCGGCTGGGTGACCGGGCATTCCTACGTCACCTACGGACCGCTGCTGAACGCGGGCACCAGCGTGGTGTTCGAAGGCGTCCCGAACTACCCCGACTTCGGCCGCTTCTGGCAAGTCGTGGCCAAGCACAAGGTCAACATATTCTACACCGCCCCCACCGCCATCCGCGCCCTGATGCGCGAACATGACGAGTGGGTCCACAAGCACGACCGGTCATCCCTGCGCATCCTCGGCACGGTGGGTGAGCCGATCAATCCCGAGGCATGGCGCTGGTATTACGAGGTGGTGGGCGAGAGCCGCTGCCCGATCGTGGACACATGGTGGCAGACCGAGACGGGCGGCCACATGATCACCACCCTCCCCTACGCCCACGACATGAAGCCCGGCAGCGCGGGCAAGCCGTTCTTCGGCGTGCAGCCGCTGCTGGTGGACAACGAGGGGCAACCCCTGGACGCCGAAAGCGCGGTCGAAGGCAACCTGTGCATCGCTGCCAGCTGGCCGGGACAGGCCCGCACCGTCTACGGCGATCACGACCGCTTTATCGAGGCCTACTTCAGCACCTTCCCCGGACGGTATTTCACCGGCGACGGATGCCGCCGCGATGCCGACGGCTATTACTGGATCACGGGCCGCGTCGACGACGTGATCAACGTCTCCGGCCACCGCATGGGTACTGCCGAGGTCGAGAGCGCGCTGGTGCTGCACCCGCAGGTGTCCGAAGCTGCCGTCGTCGGCTACCCTCACGATGTGAAGGGACAGGGCATCTACTGCTACGTCACCCTGATGGAAGGCGAGGAAGCCACGGACGAGCTTTACGCCGATCTGAGACAGCAGGTGCGCAAGGAGATCGGTCCGGTTGCCACGCCCGACCACATCCATTTCACCAATGATCTGCCCAAGACCCGCTCGGGCAAGATCATGCGCCGTATCCTGCGAAAGATCGCCGAGAACGACTATGGCGCACTGGGCGACACCTCCACCTTGTCGGACCCGTCACTGGTGAATCGCCTGATAGAGGGGCGGCAGAACCGCTGATCCGCCTTCAGTGCATGTGCGGCGTTTCCGCACCGCGCGGCACGCGGATGTTGTCGACCAGCTTGCGAACGTGCGCGGGCGGCGCGGCGGTGAGTTTTGCCACCGTCAGGGCCACGGCGAAATTGATCAGCATGCCGACGACGCCGATCCCCTCCGGCGAAATACCCAGTAACCAGTTGGCCTCGACGTTTGCTTCCGGATTCCAGAGCTTGAACCAGGCAATGTAGAGGAAGGTGAAGCCGAGGCCGCTCACCATTCCGGCAATCGCCCCCTCGCGGTTCATGCGCTTGGAGAAGATGCCGAGGAAGATCGCCGGGAAGAGGCTGGCAGCCGCAAGACCGAAGGCGAAGGCCACGACCTGCGCGACCCAGCCGGGGGGATAGACGCCGAGATAGCCCGCCACGACGATGGCCGCTGTCGCCGCAATGCGGGCGGCCAGCAGTTCGCCCTTCTCGCTGATCTCGGGCCGGAAAGTCTTCTTCAGCAGATCGTGACTGACGCTGGAGGAGATCACCAGGAGCAGTCCCGCAGCCGTCGATAGCGCCGCCGCCAGGCCGCCTGCCGCCACCAGCGCGATCACCCAGCCTGGCAGGTTGGCGATCTCGGGATTGGCCAGCACCATGATGTCGCGATCGACGTAGACTTCGTTGGCATTGTCGGTGGCGGGGTTCTCCAGCAGCCGTTCGCCCGATGCACCCGCGCCACCTTCGCTGAACACTGGTGCGCCTTCGAATGCATCGCCGGGCCGGTATTGCATCACGCCATCGTCGTTCTTGTCGCGCCAGGCGATCAGATCGTTCGCTTCCCAGTTGGTGAACCACTCGGGCGCCTCGGAATAGCTCTGCTCGTTCACCGTCTCGGTGAAATTAAGCCGCGCGAATGCCCCCACGGGCCCTGCCGTGGTGTAGAGAAGCGCGATGAACACGAGAGCCCAGAAGGCGGACTTGCGCGCGTCGCTGGCCTTGGGAACGGTGAAGAAGCGCACGATGACGTGCGGCAGGCCCGCGGTACCCACCATCAGCGCCATGGTGATGCAGAACACGTCGATCATCGACTTGCTGCCATCGGTATAGGCGGCAAATCCCAGGTCGGTCAGCACCATGTCGAGCTTTTGCAGCACGTACATGCCCGATCCGTCGTTCACCTCGCTGCCCAGCCCCAGCGCGGGAATGGGGTTGCCGGTCAACTGGAAGCTAATGAAGAACGCAGGCACCATGTAGGCGAAGATCAGCACGCAGTACTGCGCCACCTGCGTGTAGGTGATGCCTTTCATCCCGCCCAGCACGGCGTAGACGAACACGATGCCCATGCCGATCACCACGCCCCACAGGATCGGCACATCCAGAAAGCGGGAAAAGACGATGCCCACGCCGCGCATCTGCCCGGCGATGTAGGTGAAGCTGATGAAGATCAGGCAGATCACGGCAACGACGCGGGCGGCTTTCGAATAATACCGCGTCCCGATGAAGTCGGGCACCGTGAATTCGCCGAACTTCCTGAGATAGGGCGCAAGCAGCAGGGCCAGCAGAACGTAGCCGCCCGTCCAGCCCATCAGGTAGACGCTGCCGTCGTAACCGAGAAAGGCGATCAGCCCGGCCATCGATATGAAGCTGGCCGCGCTCATCCAGTCGGCGGCGGTGGCCATGCCGTTGACCACCGGGTTCACCCCGCCGCCCGCGACATAGAACTCGGAAGTGGAGCCGGCCCGGCTCCAGATAGCGATGCCGATGTAGAGCGCGAAACTCAACCCGACGAAAAGATAGATAAGCATCTGCGTGCTCATGATCGCGCGCCCCGTGGTCCCGTCGCTCAGTCGTCGAAATCGAACCGGCGTTCGATGGCGCGCATCCGCACCACGTAGACCGCGATCAGCACCATGAAGACATAGATCGACCCTTGCTGCGCAAACCAGAAGCCCAGCGGGTATCCGCCGATGCTGAACTGGTCGAGGAACGACCGGAAGAGAATGCCGGCGCCAAAGGATACGGCGAACCAGATCGCCATCAGGATCGCAAGCAGCCGGACATTGGCCCGCCAGTAGGCCGCATGGCGCGCCTCATCCTGTGCGTCCTCGGCATTGCCCCCTTCGGCGTGCGGCTCGTCCATCATGCTCTCCCCACCTGCGCCTTCGTCGGGCGCTGCTGATCCGACGCTAACGCATCTGCAATGCCTCTGCCAGCATCTACACCGGGTTCCTGAAAATGCCTGTCCGCGACGGTCTCGTCCCGGCAGGTCTGTTCGGCCTGATCAGCCCGCCATGTCTTCCAGCGCGGCCCGATCGAGTATTTCCACCACGCGGCGGGTGGGCAGCGCGATGACCCCTTCCCGCTTCAGATTGGTCATCTGGCGGCTGACGGTTTCGATGGTCAGCCCCAGCACGTCGGCCACCTGCTGCCGCGAGAACGGCAGCTCGAACCGGCGCAGGCCGCCCTCCGCAGGGGCTTCGCAGCCGCTTTCCACCAGCCTGTCAGACATATCCAGCAGGAAGGTGGCGACCTTTTCCTGCGCGGACTTGCGCGACAGCAGCACCATCCACTTTCGCGTGCGGTCGAGTTCTCCCAGCGTGCGCTCCAGCAGCTTGTGCTCGAGGCGGGGATGATCGCTGGCGAAGCGGTCGAAATCGGAACGGGCGAAGACGCACAGCTTCGCTTCGGTCAGCGCGGTCACCGAATGACCGGCAGCACCTCCGAACGGCTTGCCGATGAAATCCGAAGGATAGACCACGCCGACGATCTGTTCGCGCCCGTCCTCCGTGGAGGATGACAGTTTCAGCACGCCGTCGATGACATTGGCGACCAGAACGGATTCGTCGCCTTCCCAGATGAGCGGTTCGCCCGCCTCCAGCATGCGGCGGCGGCCCATGGCGTTCAGCACGGCGAGTTCTTCGGAGTCCAAGCCGGCGCAGATTGCGCGGTTGCGAACGATGCAAGTGTCACAGGCAGCCATGACGGTGTCGGTATCACGTGTGCGGCTCGGTAACAATCGGTCCCGGCCCGACTTATTCGGTCGGCTGGACAGCGGCGTCGGGCGCCCTGTCCCCGTCATCGCGTCCAAGCCACGTCCCTACCCGGTCCACCGCGCGCATCTGCAGGATGGCCAGTGCCGGTACCAGCAGCTGCTGCATCACGGTGCCGAACAGGATGCCGAAGCCCAGGCTGGCAGACATGGGAATGAGGAACTGCGCCTGCAGGTCGGTCTCGAACGTGATCGGCGCGACACCGAGGAAGGTGGTAATGGCCGTAAGTATGATCGGCCGGAAACGCGACTTGGCGGCATCGATGATCGCGGCCTTGCGCTCCATGCCGGAATCGAGATTCTCGTTGAGAAAGTCGATCATCACCAGCCCGCCGTTAATCACCACCCCCGAAAGCGCGATCACCCCGAACAGCGACACGATTCCCAGGGATATGCCCAGCAAGAGGTGCCCGATCAGCGCACCGATCATGCCGAAGGGGATCGCCGCCATGATGATGAAGGGCTGCACGTAGGAGCGGAAAGGTATCGCCAGCAGCGCATAGATTGCCGCCAGCGCCAGCAGGAAGGCGCCGCCGATATCGCCGAAGCTCTCCTGCTGCTGTTCCTGCTCTCCGCCGAATTCGAACTGCAGTCCGGGATAGTCGGCGGCGATGGCGGGCAGCACCTCGTCCTGAAGAAGCGTGGCAACTTCCTGGCTGGTGACCACGTCGGTATCGAGGTCGGCAGTGACGGTGTGAATGCGGAACCCGTCCTCGCGTTGGATGGACGTGGGCGCGTTGGTGATCTCGATATCCGCCAGGCTGGACAGGGGTACCTGTCCGCCGGGCACACGCACGCGGTAATTGCCGATATCGGGCACGGAATCACGCTGGCTTTCGGGAAGGCGAACGTAGACGCGCACGTCCTCACGGCCGCGCTGGACGCGCACGGCCTCCGCCCCGAAGAAGGCGGCGCGAACCTGTCCCGCCAGGTCCTGCAACGTGATACCGAGCGTGCGCGCGGAGGGCTTCAGGGTAAGGTCCACCTGCCGAACGCCGTCGTCCTGGTCGCTCTCGATATCGAACACCCCGGCCACCCGGCCCAGTTCACTCATCAGGCGCGATGTCGCCTCTTCCAGCACCTCGCGGTCGGGATGGGAGACGCGCACGTTCACCGGCGCACCGGCCGAGATCAGGCTGGAACTGAGCGAAATGGAGCGCGCTTCGGGCACCTGTCCCATTTCCTCGCGCCATGCCTGCTCGAAATCGCTCGCGGTAAAGTCGCGCTCCGCCGCCGGGATCAGGCTGAACTGCACGTTGGCCACATTGGGTTGCAGGGTCTGGTTGCTGTTGAGCGGGTTCGCGCCGGAGGCGATCAGGCCGATGGTGGTGTAGGACGCTTCGAAGATGTCGTCATAGCCATCCTCCGCATCGGAGAACCGCTCCAGCGCGCGCTCGCCTGCCTGCTCGATCCGTCCGGTCACCGCGGCGGTGCGATCCACTGAAGTTCCTGCGGGCATCTCGATAGAGGCGGAAACGACGTCGGCCTCGATCTCGGGGAAGAAGGCCACCTTGATGATGCCGCCCGGCACCAGCGCGCCCACCACGATCAGCAGCGCCATGGCCCCGGCCACGACCAAGTAAGGCATATCGACCGCGAACCTCAGACCGCGATCCAGCGGACCGTCGACGAAATCCTGCAAGCGCCGGTCGAAACCGCGCTGAACACGCTCGAACCTTTCCAGGAAACGGTTCTTCGTCTCGGTGCCGGCGGCAGGCAGATGCGACAGGTGATGGGGAAGGATCAGCAGCGCCTCCACCAGCGAGAGGCCCAGCACCGCGATCACCACCAGCGGGATATCTGCCAGAACCTTGCCGATGGTCCCGCCCACCGCCAGCAGCGGCGAGAATGCGACGATCGTGGTCGCGACGGCGAAGATCACCGGCACCTTCACACGCTGCGAACCCGCGATGGCTGCACCGATGCCGCTGCGTCCGCGCTCGCGCTCGGAATAGATGTTCTCGCCAACCACCACGGCATCGTCGACCACCAGGCCCAGGGCGATGATGAAGCCGAACAGCGAGAACATGTTGATGCTCGTGCCCATCAGGTCGATCACGTAGATCGCCCCGACGAATGTCGCGCCGATGCCCAGCGCCGTCCACGCCGCCAGCCGCACGTCTAGGAACAGCGTAAGCGCCGCCAGCACCAGCACCAGGCCGATCGCGGCATTCTTCAGCAGCATGGACAGGCGATCGTCGAACAGCTCGGAACTGTCGTCCCAGATCGCGTAGCTCACACCCGGCGGCAGTATACGCGGGGAATCCTCGGCGAGGTAGGTGGTGGCGGCATCGGCCACGTCCAGCACGCGTTCGTCCGATGTGCGATAGACGTCCACGAAGGCCACCGGCTCGCCGTTGAAGCGCGTGATGAGATCGGCGTCCTCGAAACCGTCGGTAACGGTCGCGACATCGCCCAGGCGCAGGATCGTGCCGTCGGGCCGGGTGCGCAGGACGATGTTCTCGAAATCCTGCTGGTCGTAGTTCTGTCCCACGGTACGAACGCGCACCTGCTCCTGGTCGGTCTCCACCGAGCCAGCCGGACTGTCGAGACTGCTTTGCGAGACGATCCGGGAAATCTCGGTGAGCGAGAGGCCCAGAGCCTGCAGGCGTTCCTGCGGCACGTCGATGTACACCTGATATTCGCGCACCGCGCTGGTTTCGACGAAGCTGATTTCCGGCAGCGCGGCGAGCGCATCCTCCAGCTGGTAGGCAGTCTCCTTGAGCGTGCGCTCTGGAACGTCGCCGTAGAGCGCTATGCGCATCACGCTCTGCCGCGTGGTGTTCTCGCGGATATCGGGTTCCTCGGCGTCAACGGGGAAAGTCTGGATCTGGTCGACCTCGCTCTTCACGTCATCCAGCGCGCGGGCCATGTCGGCGCCGGTTTCCAGTTCGACGACGACTGTCCCGCGCCCTTCCGACGCGGTGCCGATCACCTTGTCGACATCGTCGATGGCCTGCACGGCCTCTTCCACCTTCTGGACGATGGATTCCTCCACCTCCTCAGGCGTGGCGCCGGGATAGGTGACGGAGACGGTGATCGCGTCCTGACTGATCTCGGGAAACACTTCCTGCGCGATGCGGGAATAGGCGGCGAAACCTGCCACCAGCATGAAGATCAGCAGCAGGTTGGCGGCAACGCCATTGCGCGCCATGAAGGCGATGATGCCCTTGCGGTCGCGCGCGCGGTCTTCCGCCGGATTGCCGAAGCGGTCGAGCGGGGCATCGCCCTGCCCTTCGGCCGCAGCTCCTCTCGCGGGGGAGCCCTCGCGATCCGGGTCTTCGCTCACTGACCGGCGCTTTCCATGCGCAGGGGCATGCCGTTGACCGGGGTGCGCAGGGGGCTGGTGACGACACGACCCGCGTCGCCCAATCCTTCGCCCGCGACATAGGCGTATTGGTCGGTGCGCTGCAGGACCTCGACCGGCACGATTGCCAGCTTCCCGTCGCGCAGCAACCAGACCTCGTCATCGGGCCGGAGAGCTGACAGCGGGATACGGGCGAACGCCTGCTGGCTACCGCCGGTGATCGCGGCATTGACAAAACTGCCCAGCAGCAGTGGCGGCGATGCTCCAATATCGGCCTGTTCGCCTTCTTCGCCATCGGTCACCGGCACGCCGCCGCGCATCGGATCGGGCACGCGAAGGAACACGTCGATCGTGCGGGTTTCGGGGTCCAGGATAGGATCGATACGATCGACGTAGGCATTCCAGGCCCAGGTCGTGTCGCCGTAATCCAGCATGACCCTTGCAGGCACCCGGGTGCCACCCGCAGCAAACAGGGACGGCACCAGCGCGGCCTCCGCCTCGGTCAGCGAAATGCGGACCTCGTATGCACCGCTCGCGACAATCGAGCCGAGCGACTGGCCCGGCTGCACCAAGGTGCCCACCGCGGCATCCTCACTGCGGACGACGCCGGCGAATGGCGCGCGCACGACCGTCCGCGAAAGCGCCAGGCGTGCATCTTCCAGCTGCGCGCCCGCCCGTTCCCGCGCGGCCTGTGCCGATCGCAGTTGCGGTTCGCGCGTGGCAAGAATGTTCGGGTCTTCAGCTTCCGTATCGGCGCTGGAGCGCGAAAGGCCCCGCAAGCCTTCGGGTGGCAGGATGCGCGCGGCGTAGTCGTCCGGATCGATCGAGCGGCTCAAAGCCTGGCGCGAGGACTCCCGCTGGGCGAACCGCTGCAATTCCGACTCGGCAATGGCCACTTCCTGCTGCGCCTGCAGCACGGCCACATCCTGCGCGGCGATGTCTGCCTGCGCGCTGCGCACGCGGTTGCTGTAGTCGGCTGGATCAATGCGGAACAGCACCGCGCCGTTGCCGACGCGGCTACCTTCCTGGAAGGCGGGATTGACGTAGACGAGCCTTCCCGCGACCTCGGCCCCGATGGTCGCTTCCTCGCGCGGCTGCACGGTGCCCGATCCGAAAATCTCGATTGCACCGCTCGACACCTCGTATTGCGCAGTCTGGACGAGCGGCGCGGCTTGCTGCTCTTCCACCTCCTCTGGTTCGGGCCGCAGGACGATCAGCAGGGCCGCGATCGCCACCGCGCCCAACAGGATCAGGATTGCCCATTTCGCCTGCTTGCTCATTCGGACATGTCCCTTTCGCCTTGCGATTCCCGGTTTTCCGCAGTGCCGAACCAGTCTCCGCCCAGTGCGCGGTGCACGCCCAGCCGTGCCAGCGCGACGTCCCGCCCGGCAGCGGAGAGACTGCTTTCGACTTGGTAGAAACTGCGCAGCGCATCGAGATAACCAACGTAGTCGCCCACCCCGGCGCGGTATCGACGGGCCTGCAGGTCCAGCGCCGACTGCGCTTCGTCGGCCTGCGCCATGATCAAGCGGTAACGCTGGCGCTGTTCCTCATAGGCCTCGATGGCGCTTGTCGCCTCCTGATAGGCCGACAGCACGGCATTGCCGTAAGCCGCCGCCGCCTCGTCATAGGTCGCGCGCGCAGCGGCGATGCTGGCGGAAATACGCCCGGCATCGAAAATGGGTGCGACAAGGTTGGAACCGAGCGAGAGCAGCCAGTTCTGGCCGACATCGAGAACGCCTGCCGGATCGGCCGCCTGAGTGCCGGTGGATGCGGAAAGACGCAGCGCGGGGAAACGCTCGGCCCGGCGCGCGCCGATGCGCAGACGGGCGGCCTCCAGGCGTTCCCAGCTGGCGGCCACGTCCGGACGCTGCGCCAGCAAGCCCGCGGGAAGGCCGGGAGGTACGGCATCGAAATCGAGTCGGGGGAGCAGTGGCTGCGCCAAGGTGTCGGACACCGCCTCGGGATAGTCGGCAAGCAAGACTGCGAGTCGCCCTTCGGCATTCGTAAGCGAAATCTCCCGCGAGGGCAGGCTTGCTTCGAGTCCGCGCAGTTGCTCGCGAACTTGGTAGAGTTCGAAGCTTTGCGTCAGGCCGCGCAGGTATCGCGCCTCCGTCCGCTCCGTCCGCTCTCTCAGCACGTCTATGCTTTCCAGCGTCGACTCGATCTGGAAGCGGGCATCGACGATGTCGAAATAGGCCGAAATGACTTCCGCCGCCGTTGCCAGCTGCACGGCGCGCACATCGTACTCGGCGGCCAGGGCATCGGCGCGCGCGGCATCCAGATCGTTGCGAACGCGGCCGAACAGGTCGAGCTCGTAGGATGCGGCAAGGCCCAGCGAATAGGTCTCGTTCGTAATGCGCGATGGAGCGCCGGGAAAATTGGCGAACGCGCCGCCCGCCACCGGCGTATCCGAATAGCTCGTGGACGCGCTGGCCTCCAGCGACGGGAGCAGACCGGCACGCGCCACCCGCGCCTGGGCGCTGGCGCGCTCCGCGCGGGCCGCAGCCTGGGCGATGTCCAGATTGTCGCTCAGCGCCTTTTCCAGCAGGCCGTCGAGAACCGGGTCCTCGAATTCACGCCACCAAGCGGCGGGCCGGTATTCTCCGGTCTGGTTGCGGTCCGGATAGACCGCGGGCATGTCCACAACGACGGCGGGCATCTCCGGCTCAGGCGCGAGCGAGACGCAGCCGGACGTTGCCAGCAGCAGGGCCGCGGCAGAAATGCGCCATCGGCTCACGCCTCACTCCCTGCGAGGACGGAGCGGACAGACTTCTCCAGCTGGTCCAGCAGCATGTCCTTCGTTGCCGGATCGAACGTTTCGCAATCCAGCAACAAGCCCAGCGAGGCGCGCGAGTGCCGCAGGGTGATCGCCATGCCGAAGAGGAATACCGTAACCGCCTTCGCCTCCGCCTCGGCCAGTTCGGGGCGCAGGATGGCAACCTGGCGGGAAAGGGCCTCGATCAGAGGCATGATCTTCGCCCGCATCAGCTCGCGCACTTCCGGCGAGGGATCCTGCTGTTCGCGACCGATGAACAGCGCAAAGGGTGCGCTTTCCTCGCTCAGCATGAATTTTCCTGCGGACCGTATGATGGCGCAGATCGTCTGACGGCGCTCTTCGGGCGTAGCATTGGCCTTCGGCAGATCGAGGTGCTGCGCGCCCAGAGCCGCTCGCAGGTGGTCGAAGATGTGCTCCGCCGCGGCGTGGTAGAGCCCCTCCTTGCTGCCAAAGTGATAGGTGATCGACGACATCGGCGTATCGACAGCCGCGGCGATCTCGCGCGTGCCGACGGCATCGAAGCCGCGCTTCCCGAACCGTTCGATGGCAGCGTGAATCAGCCTGTCTCGCATGCGACGGGTTTATTCGTTCGACTGAACAAATGCAACCGCCCGACGTTCTGTGCGATTACCTTCCGCTTATCAGTTACCTAGCGATACGAGCCTGGATTTCGCGCCTAGCCTGCGGTGCCGGAGCCATGGCGATCGCCGATCATCGTGCAGATATATCGGCCGTCACGGCGAATCTCCACGTCCCGCCCGAGCTGCTCGACCACGGCGATCAGTCTGACCGGGTCTGCGGTCTTCACCTGCATCCGGTCGCTCGTGCCGGAGCTGGCCGACTGGAACCGCAGTTCCCATTCGTGTGCCGAAGTCTGGTCGTTCGCGCCTTCGATGTCGCAGGTGTCATTCGTCGGAACGACGGGACTGTCAGGCTGGACAGCCGCTCGCCAGGCCCGCCCAATCTCGTCATATCGCGCTCCCAGTTCGGTGAGCTTCCGGCGATAGAAATCGACCTTCGCCATGACCGAGTCCTCTTCGTGCAAGCTAAGCGCGCTGAACAGGCGCACCTGCTCGCGCTCAAGTCGCTGGACGAAATATCGCAGATCGGGCGAAAGCATCTGGAGGCCCTCCGAGTTCAGGACTTGCCGGCGGCAGTCCTGACGCTGACAATCTCCACCTCGTGCTGCCGCGCCATTACAAATGTTCGCGCTGCAGAAAAAATTTCCCTTTCGGGCCGCGATAAAGATGGTTTCGTCTGAACAATGCACAAAAAAAGCCCCGCGCGTGGCGGGGCTTTAGTTCAGATCCGGCAAGATGATTGGACGGGTAGAAATCCTACCGGACGGGGGTTACTCCCGTACTGGATAGGCTTTTCATCGAAATGCGCGATAACAATTGTGGTACGCCCGAAATAAGGTGCCCTGCGGTGCCGTGGGCCGCGGCTCAGGGCCAATGTCGGACGGGCCGCTAGACCCCGCCGGGCATCGCGGCGAGCACGCGGTCGGGCGTCATGGGAAAGTCGAGCACTCTGGCACCGCTGGCATTGAAGATCGCGTTCGCGATCGCTGCAGCACCGCCGCACATGGCGAGTTCCCCTACGCCCTTGGCCTGGATCGGACTTGCCGCGGGATCGCGCTCTTCCACCATGATGACTTCCAGTTCCGGCACGTCGCGATTTACCGGCACGTGGTATTCGGCAAGATCGCAGTTTGCGAGATGGCCGTCGCGCGGATCGAAATGCAGCGCCTCGGTGAGCGCGACACCGATGCTCCACACCATGCCGCCCTGGCACTGCGAGCGGGCAGTCTTTTCGTTCAACACCCGGCCGAAGCCGAACGCACCCGTCATGCGGTCGACCCTTGTCTCTCCGGTGAAGCGGTTGACGCGAACCTGCGCGAAATAGGCACCATAGCTTGCGGCGACGTAATCGTCCTCGATATCGCCAGGCTCGTATTCGCCTTCCTGTGAAATGTCCTTGCCGTCCAGCAGGTCTGCGAGCGAGGGTCCGCCCTCGACCCGGCCGTCCTTCAGTTTCAGGTCGTCCTCCGACACGCCCGCCATTTCCGCCAACGCCGTTCGAAGCGCGTTGCAGGCAACATAGACGGCGGAACCGACAGACGATGCACCCCAGCTGCCGCCGGAACCGGAACCCCGCGGGAAGCGCGTGTCGCCAAGTTCGACAAGCACCTTGTCGCGCGGCAGGCCCAGCATCTCGGCCGCCAGCTGGCCCAGGATCGTGTAAGTCCCGGTGCCGATATCGGTCATGTCGCTTTCCACCAGCGCCGTGCCGTCTGCTTTCAGGGTGACGCGCGCGGAAGCGCGGGAAATGTTGTGAACGCGCGCGGCGCTGGCCATCCCCGTGCCGATCCACCATTCGCCCTCGCGCTGTTGTCGCGGCTTTCTTGCCCGTTCTTCCCAGCCGAAGGCACTTGCCCCTTGCTTCAGGCATTCCGCCAGCTTGCGGGAGGAGAATTTCGTCCCTTCCACCGGGTGACATTCGGGAATGTTGCGCAGGCGAAGCTCTACCGGGTCGATGTCGGTTTCCTGCGCCAGCATGTCCATCGCCACTTCCAGCGCGGGCATGCCCACCGCCTCTCCCGGCGCGCGGACGGAGCCTGCCGTCATCCGGTGAACGCGTGCGACATCGAGTTCGAGCAGGCGGTTCTCTCCCGCATAGAGAAACTGGGAGCTTTGCAGGACGGGCTCGGCAAACTCTTCCCCTGGCAGGTTGGACACCAGCGCCTGGTGGCCGAAGCCGCTCAGGCGGCCATCCTCGCCAGTCGCCAGTCGCAGCCGCTGGGATGTTTCCGACCGTCGCATGATGCACTGAAACACCTGCTGGCGGCTCATCACCACGCGGACCGGTCGACCCGTCTCCCTCGCAGCGAGGGCTGCGGCGACCGTTTCCTGCGAGATGCCGAGTTTCGAGCCGAAGCCGCCTCCGACGAAGCGCGATATCAGGCGAATGTCGTCTTCCGGCATGTCGAGCGCGTCGGCCAGTTCGGAAATGTTGTAGTTCAGCATCTGCAACGAGGAGTGGACGGTCAGCTTGTCGCCGTCCCACTGCGCGATCGCGGCATGCGGCTCCATCGCCGCACTGGCGTGCCCGGTGGTGGAAATCTGCGCATCTACCGTGTGAGGAGCCTCCTTCATCGCATGCGAAAGATCGCCCTGGCTGGTGCTTTCCTGCTGTTCGGCATCCGTCTGCTGCGGATCGAAGGGGACGTCTGCGGGGTCGTCGGCCTCGAAAGCGATGGCAAGATGCTTTGCCGCATCGCGCGCCTGCTCGAACGTTTCTGCGACGACGAGGGCAATCGGCTGGCCCCAGTAGCAGACCGTCCCCGGCTCCTGCGCTGGAGCTTCGTTGGCCGTGCCCTGCGCCGCTCTCGTGGTCATGCGCGGATCGTCGATCACCGCCACCACGCCATCCATGGCGAGCGCGGAATCCTTGTCGATCCCCGTGATCCTGCCGCGAGAGAATGGCGCGGTGACCAGCACGCCTTCGAGGCAATTCTCAGTGGGATATTCGGCTGCGTAGGGGGCCGTGCCGGTCACCTTGGCGAGTCCTTCGGCGCGGGTCAGCGGCTTGCCAAGAACGCCTTGCGCCATGTCGTCCAGCTTGCAGTCGCGCCGGGGTTCCTCCTGTTCCATCTTTGCGCTCACAGTTCGGCTCCCGTTGCGTCGGCCAGCGTCGCGGCGAGCGTTCGCCGGGCCAAGGGTATCTTGAAGTCGTTCTCGCCATAGCCCTGCGCATCTTCCAGCAGCAGGTCCGCCGCCTTGTCGAACAGCGCGGCAGAGGGGGTTTCCCCCGCCAGCAGTTCGCCGAGGCGCGGATCGTGCCAGGGCTTGTGCGCCAGCCCTCCGAAAGCGAGATCGGCGCGGGCGATGCGATCGCCCTCCATCTCCACGACGGCGGCGACCGAGACGAGCGCGAACGCATAGGACGATCGTTCGCGGACCTTCCGGTAGATTTGCTTTCCCTTTGGCGGCGAAGGGAGGGTTACGGCCGTGATGATCTCGCCGGGATCGAGCACATTGTCCTTGTGCGGCTCATCGCCGGGAAGGCGATGGAAATTGCGCACCGGCACCCTGCGCTGGGCGTTTTCCGGGCCGGCGATCTCTACCGTCGCGTCCAGCGCGGCAAGGGCCACGGCCATGTCGCCGGGATAGGTGGCGATGCAGTGCGGGCTGGTGCCCAGCACCGCGTGAATGCGCGCGATGCCATCGATCGCGCCGCACCCCGAGCCTGGCTCCCGCTTGTTGCAGGGCTGATCGATATTGGTGAAGTAATAGCAGCGGGTCCGCTGGCACAGGTTGCCCCCGGTCGTCGCCTTGTTGCGCAGTTGCTGCGTGGCGCCGGCCAGGATGGCCCGCGCCAGCACGGCGTATTCGCTGCGCACGCGCTGATGGGTCGCGGTGGCGGTGTTGGTGGCCAGCGCTCCGATAGAGAGACCGCCGTCGTCGGTGTCCGCGATCTCGCCCATCGAAAGCCTGTTGATGTCGACGAGTTCTCCCGGCGTCTCGACCTGCAGCTTCATCAGGTCGACCAGGTTGGTGCCGCCGGCGATGGGGGTGCCGTCTGCAGAACCTGTCAGGCGCGCTGCCTGTTCGAGGCTGTCGGCGCGGGCATACTGGAACGGCCTCATGCAGCGTCTCCCTCGGCAACTTCCGAAATGGCGGCCACGATGTTGGCGTAGGCACCGCAGCGGCATAGATTTCCGCTCATCCGCTCCCTGATCTCCTCGGCCGTCGCCTTAATCTCGCCCTCCAGGCTCTCGCTCGCGTCGCTCGGCCAGCCACTGGCGATTTCCTGCAGCATGGCGGTGGCGGAACAGATCTGGCCGGGAGTGCAGTATCCGCACTGGAAGCCGTCGTGCTCCACGAAAGCGAGTTGCAGGGCGGACGGAGCATCGGGCGTGCCCAGCCCCTCGATGGTGGTGACGCTGTCTCCTTCGTGCATGACGGCGAGCGAGAGGCACGAGTTGATCCGCATCCCGTTCACGATCACGGTACACGCGCCGCACTGCCCGTGATCGCAGCCCTTCTTGCTGCCGGTCAGTCCGCAATCCCTTCGCAGGAAGTCGAGCAAGCTCGTGCGGGGGTCTTCGGGAAGGTCGTAGTCGGTCTGGTTTACGGTGATCGGCACGGGGAGCGTTTCCTTTCACCCCTGCCAACGCGCTGCCTCGCGGAAGTGTCCGGAAGTATCAAAGATCGGGCAGAGACTGCTCGGCAAAGCCCCAGCCCGCCAGCGATTTGCTCTCGGCGCGATCTATCAGCCTCTTGGCATCGGCAATGCTCCAGGCCTTCGCATCCTTCAGGCTCTTCAACTCGTTCCAGGCGATGGGCGCCGCCACGGGAGCGCCGCTGCGTGCGCGGACGGAATAGGGCAGTACCGCGGTGCTGCCGCGCTGATTGCGCAGCCAGTCGATGAAGATGCGCCCCTTGCGCTTCGCCTTGCTCATCGTGGCGGTGAAGCGATCGGGTTCGGCCATGCTCAGCGCCTCTGCGAAGCGGCGGGAAAAATCCTTGTGCGCATCCCACCCGTGCCCCGTCGCCAGCGGCACGACCACGTGAACCCCCTTCCCGCCTGAAAGCATGGCAAAGCTGACCAGGCCGAGGTCCGACAGCCGGTCGCGAATGTCGCGCGCGGCGGTTTTCACGTCATCGAAATCCAGCCCCTCGTCAGGATCGAGATCGAAGATCAGGCGATCGGGCAGTTCCACATCGGTGCTGCGAGAGCCCCAGCCGTGGAACTCGATCGTCCCCATCTGCACGCACTGCAGCAGGCCGCGCGCGTCCTCTATGTACAGATAGTCTTCCGTGCCGCCGTCCTTCTCGCGAATGGGCACGTGCTTCACGGCATCGCCAAAACCGCCGCTGTCGTGCTTCTGGAAAAAGCACTTCTTCGCCCTCCCCTGCGGACAGCGCACAAGGCTGACGGGGCGGCGCGCCGCGAAGGGCAGCATGATCGGCGCCACGGCCTCGTAATAGTCGGCGAGGTCGCCCTTGGTCTGGCCGCTGTCCGGGAAGATCACCCGGTCCCGGCTCGAGATCTTCACACCCTCACGCTTCTCGGGCGAGGGAGACGTGGTTTCGGGGGTCACCTCGGCCGCATCCTTGTCGCCGCGCAGACCGAGGTAGCTGCCGTGGCGAATGTTTCCATCGGCCGTGAATTCGGCAAAGGCCACTTCGGCGACCAGCTTGGGTGTTACCCAGGTCACGCCGCGGCTGCTGGTCTTGTCCACTTCGGCAGGCGGGGTCTTGCGCTCCAGCCGCTTCAGTTTCCCTGCCAGTTCGTCCAGGTCGTCGGCGGAATAGCCCGTGCCGACGTTGCCCTTGTAGACGAGTTCGCCGCCTTCGTTCTGCGCCATCAGCAGGGATGAGAACGGTCGGCCCTTGGCGCTCGACTTCTTCCAGCCGATCACGACGAATTCCTGCCTGCGGGTGCATTTCACCTTTACCCACCGCTTGTTGCGCGCGCCGGAATAGCGGCCATCGACCGTCTTCGAGATGATGCCTTCCTGCCCTGCATCGCACATGGTCCGGTACAGCTTCTCCCCCGCGCCGATCACGTGATCGGCGACGAACAAGGGAGGCCCGGCTTCGCTCAGCAGCGCCTCCAGCCGTTCCTTGCGTTCGATATTGGAGAGATAGTCAAGCTTCTCTCCGCCCAGTTCCAGAAGGTCGAAGGCATGGAATTGCAGGGCATCGTCCTTCGACTGGCTGCCGTGCCCCCGCTTCAGCACGCCTTGAAGGGTCGAGAAATCGGGATTGCCCTTGCTATCGATGCCCACGATTTCACCGTCGATCAGGCATGACGGGAGATCCAGCGCCGCGATTGCCTCCACCAGCGGTCCGAACTTGTCGGTCCAGTCCTTGCCGCTGCGGGTATAGACGCGCACCGTGTTTCCCTTCGCGGCGACGAGGGCACGATAGCCGTCGAACTTGATTTCGTGCATCCATCCGTTGCCGGAGGGAACTTCGTCCACCAGCGTGGCGAGTTGCGGCTTGCGGAACTTCGGCAGCGGTGCATCCTTCCTGGGCCGCGACTTGCGCTTCTTGTCGGTGTGTGCGCTCGCCTTTCCCATCTGTTCGAGAAAGGCATCGTCCTTCTTGCCCTCGAGCGAGAACTCACCCTGCTTGTCGGCGGCGATTTCGGCCATGGATCTCCCGGTCGCAACGCTCGTAAGCTCGCGCTGCACCAGCACGTCGCCTTCCTGCGCGTGATCGTCCTGCAGCTTGCGGAGCAGCCAGTTTTCCCGCTTTTCTCCCGGCTTTTTCTTCAGCCTTATCAACAGCCATTCTCCCTGCATCCGCTCGCCGTTAAGGCAGAAATGCAGGTGGCCCTTGTCGATGTCGCTGGCGCTCTTGCCCTCGACCGGCTCCCAGGTGCCGCGATCCCACAGCATCACGGTGCCGCCGCCGTATTCGCCCTTGGGAATCGTCCCTTCGAAGGTGTTGTAGGACAGCGGGTGATCCTCCGTGCGGACCGCCAGGCGCTTGATGTCCGGATCGGGCGATGGACCCTTGGTTACCGCCCAACTCTTCATCACGCCGTCGATCTCCAGGCGCAGGTCCCAGTGCAGCCGCGTGGCATCGTGTTTCTGGACGATGAAGGCGTTGCCCGTCTCGCTGCTTTCGCGCGTGCCGGCAGGTTCGGGCGTCGCCTTGAAATCGCGCTTGGCATTGTATTCGGCCAGCGGATCGGAAGATGTACGCTTGCCGGCCATGTCAGGCCGACTTCTTGCGCTTTGCCGGAGTCTTCTTGCCGTCCACCGACTTCTTCAGCGCAGCCATCAGGTCGATGACGTTCGAACCCTCGGTATCTCCCGGCTCCTCGACATCCTCCAGCACCTTCTTGCCGCTCTTCGACTTCGCCTTCTTGTCGATGAGCGCGCGCAGGGCGTCGGCATAGCGATCCTCGAACTCGCTGGCGTCAAAAGGCGCGCTTTTCTGGTCGATCAGCGTCGTTGCCAGATCGAGCAGTTCCTTCTTCGGCTTGCTTTCGCCGATATCATCGAAGAACGCCTGGCCCTGCCGCACTTCGTCGGCATAGCGCAGCGTTTCCAGCAGCAGGCCCTTGCCGCACGGCTTGATCGCCACCAGCTTTTCACTCCCGCGGATCGCCAGCTGCCCCAGCGCGACCTTCTTCGCCTTGCGCAGCGCTTCCCTCAGGACGATGAAGGCTTCCTCCGCCAGTTCGTCCTTCGGCGCGACGTAGTAAGGCTTTTCGAAATAGAGCGGGTCGATCTCGTTGATGTCGACGAACTGCACCAATTCCAGCGTGCGCTTGCTCTCCAGCTTGACTGCGTCGATCTCCTCGTCGTCCAGCAGCACGTACTGGCCCTTGGATATCTCGTAGCCCTTGATGATCTCGTCGCGGTCCACGGGGCCGATGCCGGGCACGACCTTTTCGTAGGAAATTCGCTTTCCGCTGGGTTCGTGGATCTGGTTGAAACTGATCTTCGCGGACGACTTCGTGGCCGTGAAGATCTCTACCGGGATGGATACGAGCGCCAGCCTGATCTGGCCCTGCCAATATGCGCGAGCTGCCATCGGATACCTCCTTTGCCCATTACAGCGCTCTACAATGGGAAAAGTTGCAGCCGCAGGCGCTAGACCAACAGCGAACCGCCTTTGCCGATCAGGACGGCAGCGAACGTGCCTGCCGCAATGGCGACGCCGTAAGGCAGGTTCTTCGCCCAGCCCTTCGTCTGTCTGATCATCGCCCAGGCGAAGATCAGCACGACCAGCACGGCACCCGACAGGGCAGTCCCCAGGGCCAGCAGATGCGCCTCCGACAGCGGCAGCCAGATGGCGACGGCGGCATAGAACTTGGCATCGCCCCCGCCCCACACCCGCATCCCGAACAGGGCCATGGCCGCGATCAGGGCGATGGCGAAGTGGGCCAGGTGCATCAGCGCGGCGGACCAGGTCGGCAAGGCGAACAGCATGGCCGCCCCGGCAAACAGGATGGCCAGGTTGAGCCAGTTCGGTATGCGCCGCGTGGCAAGGTCATAACCGGCGGCAACAAGGCTCATCGCGCCAAGCGCGACGAGTGGCAGGACGTCGGGCATTCTCTAATCAGCCGGGATTATCGAGCCGCACCGCGATGGGGTACGGTTGCCGGTCTTGCGGCCGATGCGTTCCGCTGCCGCTTACGCGAATGCGGACGGCACCGTCGGGCCCGATGAAGCGGGAACCCTCGCTGGGTGTCCAGCGACCGTCCACGATCTCTCCTTCGACGACGCGCACTGCCGCAAGGTCGACCCGCTGGACATATCCCTCGGTATTTCCGGCAAGTTCGGGTCCGGCATCCGGCGCGCGGCCGACATGCATCACGGCAGGTCGGGCAGACCCGGCATCCGCAAGGCGTGCGCCCCAGTCTTCGCGAGGGGCGATATGTACCTGACTTGCGGATACGCGCTGCATGCGCCCCTGCGGCATCGGAGCCAGTTGGGCATCGACGGCACGGGCGGCGCTGGCCAGCTGGGTATCGGTCGGCGCGGCAACCTCGACGGGTTCGTTCCGGGCCAGGAGAGCTTGCTCCGCGGCGCTGTTTCGCGCCAGCATGGCGTCGCCGAAACGGGCGGCATTGCGCGCGAACCGCGCATCCCCGGGCGCTGCCGACACGGCCTGAGCGAAAAACCGCTCCGCCAGATCATAGCGGCCCAGACGATCGTAGGCGATGGCCATGCCATTGAAGGCCTCGCCAGCATGATCGGGATGGTAGGAAGCCTGGCGAAAAGCCGTCAATGCCGCGCCGGGCCGCTGTGCCTCCAGGTGGCGACGGCCGTCTGCCAGGCGCTGCTCGAAGTAGCTCGACATGTCGGGCGTCGAGCGTACCTCCGGGCTGCGTGCACCGAATATCGGAAAGGACTGGCAACCTGCGGTGGCCACGGCCAGCACGATCAGCGAAATACCTCTGGTTCTGTTCATCGTCGTTACCCCCCGGTTTTCATCGATATTTCAACCCGTCATCAGCGGGAAAATGTCACGGACCATTCGCACTGCGGCCGGCAGCATGATCACGCCGATCATGGTGGGCAGCATGAAGACGACCAGCGGAATGGAAATCAGCACAGGCAAGCGGTGAGCCTTTTCCTCTGCCCGCATCCGCCGCTTCTCGCGCATTTCCTCCGCATAGACTCGCAAGGTGGTCGCGACGGATGTACCCATCTTGTCAGACTGGATCAGCAGCGTGGTGAAGCTGCGGATCTCGTCGACCCCGGCCGCATCGGCCATGCGGCGGAAAGCTTCCTCGCGCGAGGCGCCTGCGCGCAGTTGCAGAACGGCGGTACCCAGCAAAGTCGCGACCAACGGGTGCGAACGGGCCATTTCCCTGGACACGCGGTCGAACGCTGCTTCCACGCCCAGCCCCGCCTCCATGCAGACCAGCATCAGGTCCAGCGCATCGGGAAAGCCGTTGATTACCTGCTCGCGGCGCCGGTCGGCTCTCGCCGCGACGTAGAGCGCGGGCACCATCAGGCCCATCAGGCCAAGGATCGAGCCGAAAACATAGAGCGTTAAGAAGCCCACCGGCTCCGGACGGGTGAGTGCGATGAGCAGGAAGAGGCCGGGCAGAACGAACACCAGACCCAGCCGGATCAGGGTGTAGATCCGCGGCGCCGCAGGCGATGTGTAGCCGGCCGAAATCAGCTTCTGGCGCAGGCGATTGTCCTGCGTATCGTTGAGATGGAGTCCCGTCCTTTCCACTGCCTCGACAATGGCGAGCCAGGCCGAATTAGTAGTCTGCCGGTGCGAGAGCGGATCGCGTCCCTCGAATACCGACTGCTGCTGTATGTTCTGCAGCTTGGCCCGCACCACCCTGCGGCGGTTGGCAAGTGCCAGAAGGGCGAAACTGATGATGACGACGACGACGAAGATGCCGATCAGCAGGGCAACGCGCAGGACATAGCTGGCTAGGATCTGTTCGAGCATGTCAGACCTTGATATCGATTAGCTTGCGGATCATGAGGAACCCGACGAGGTACATCACCATCAGGGAAGCGAACCCAAGCAGGAACGACCGTTCTTCAGCCACGCTGAGATAGAATTCGGGGTTGACCATGAACATCCCGACGAAGGCGAATATCGGCAGCGCGGTGAGCAGCCAGCCCGTCATTCGCCCTTCGGAACTGAGCGCGCGAACCTTCAGGAAAAGCGATGCCCGCGCCCTGATCACCTCGGAAAGGTTTTCCAGCACCTCGGCCAGGTTGCCGCCGGTTTCGCTCTGCACGGTCAGCGAAACCACGAACATGCGGATATCGTCGAGGTCCCAACGTTCGGCCATTTCGGAAAGGGCATCGGTCAGCTCGGCACCATAGGAAACCTCGTCCGAGACAAGTCCGAATTCGCTCCCGATGGGATCCTCCATCTCCTTGGTCAGGATAACCAGGGCCGATGCGATGGGATGGCCGGCCTTCAAGGCGCGCACGAAAACGTCGAGCGCGATCGGGAACTGCTCTTCGACGCGGCGGCGGCGGCGGGTTGCCATCATGTTAAGAACCATGAGCGGGAGCAACACGCTCAAGCACAGCGTGATGACAAGGCCCAGCAACAGGACCTCGAAGGACGCGATGACTTCCGTACCCGCGATGATCAGGAGGATTGCCGCGAAAACGAGGAGTGTCAAAAGGCCCATCCCCATCAGGACCTGAGTGAAGGAAAAGGGGATGCCGGACCCCGCGACCACGCGTTGCAAGGCCATCAAGGGCGTACGGAGCAGGCTGGGCACGCCTTTCAGCTCACGCGGCTGATTCTTCCTGAGTTCGGAAACAAGCTGATCGCGGCTCATCCCGCTCTTGATCAACGAGAGACGCTTGTTGATAGCGCGCACATGCGCGCCTTGCGACCACATCACGTTCAGCGCGAGCTGACTGACGAGAAAGATGGAAGCGAAAACCGCCAGTAGAAGTGCAAGTCGGGCGACGATATCGGGCATTATCAGGTAATCCTCACGTCGGGCCGGAACAGCTCGGCAGGCAGATTGATACCCGCAGCCCTGGCATGTTCGAGGAACTTGGGCCGGATGCCGGTAGCCTCGAAATCGCCGACCACCTTGCCGTCCTCGGTCCTGTCGCGAATCCGGAACACGAAAATGTCCTGCATGGTCACGACGTCGCCTTCCATGCCGGTGACTTCCGAAAGGCTCAGCACCTTGCGGCGTCCGTCAGACAGGCGGCCCACCTGAAGCACTACGTTGATGGCCGAGGCGATCTGCGCCCGGCTCGACTTCGAAGTGATGTCGATGCCGCTCATGCCGATCATCTGTTCCAGTCGAGAGAGCGAGTCGCGGGCGGTATTGGCGTGGATCGTGGTCATCGACCCGTCGTGGCCGGTATTCATGGCCTGCAGCATGTCGAAGGCCTCGCCGGCGCGAACCTCGCCCACGATAATGCGGTCGGGCCGCATGCGCAGCGCGTTCTTCACCAGTTCGCGCTGGGTCACCTCGCCGCGTCCCTCGATATTGGGCGGACGGGTTTCCAGCCGCGCGACATGCACCTGCTGCAATTGCAGCTCGGCGCTGTCCTCGATGGTGACGATGCGCTCGCGCTCGTCGATGAAGGAAGACATTGCGTTGAGCATGGTCGTCTTGCCCGAACCCGTGCCACCCGAGATCAGCACGTTGCGCCGGGATTGCACCACGGCCGACAGCACCTCGGCCATCGCCTGGGGCATGGAACCTATCTCGACGAGCCGGTCGATTCCGATGCGCTGGCGCGCGAATTTGCGGATCGAGAGAAGCGAACCGTCGATCGCCAGAGGAGCGACGATGGCATTCACGCGCGAACCGTCTGCCAGGCGAGCGTCCACGAAAGGCGAGCTTTCATCGATGCGGCGCCCGACTGCGCTCACGATCTTCTGGATGATGCGCATGAGGTGGCGATCATCCTTGAACTCGGTGCGAACCCGTTCGAGCAGGCCATGCCGTTCCACGAACACGTTCTTCGGCCCGTTCACGAGGATATCGGTGACATCCTCATCCTGCAGCAGGGGCTCGAGCGGGCCAAGACCGAACAGTTCGTCCAGAATGTCGCTGATCAGGGCTTCCCGCTCGCTGCGGTTCAGCACCTCTTCTTCCTCGACCAGCAGTTCCGTAACGATTTCGCCGATGCCCTCGCGCAAGTCGTCGCGCGTCATCTTGTCGAGCGCGCTGAGATTGATCCGGTCGAGCAGCGCCTTGTGAATCGACACCTTCAGTTCGAGCAGGCGGTTATAGCTCCTGCCCGACGCGACCTGCGCCGGCACGCGCGCCAGTTCGATCTTGGTGTCGGTTGCCTGCGCCGTGCTTTCTTCCGCATCGTTGGATGCTTCTTTCATATCTGCGAGCGGCGCCGGTCCGGATTGCTTCAACGTCCATCTCATGATCGGTCTCCGCTCAGCATGTTCCCTACCTTTTCAGCCAGTTCTGCGACGTCGCGGTAGAAGACGTTGCGCCGTGAAATCGTATCGACCAGGCGACCCTGATCGATTGCCTGGGCCAGTTCGCCCTTGTCGTCACGGATCGTGCCGACCACTTCGGCCCCCAGGGTGTCGGCGACATCCTGGACCGAGATATTGCGGAATCTGCCCTTCGTCGCGCGATTGACGACGATCTGCACCTTCCCCTTGCGAACGCCCACCTCGCGGAACAGGTCGAGGCAGCGACGGGCTTGGCGCAGGTGCGAAAGGCTCTGCTCCGTGATCAGAAAGATCCGGTCGCTGTCCGCAGCGGCCGAGAGCGAAAAGTTCGACCAGGCGGGCGGCATGTCGATCAGGACGAGATCGAATTCCGCACGTGCCAGACCGATGATCCGCAGCGCCTGATCCACGTCGACCTGCTCGAGCGGCAGAATCTCGGAAGGCGCGGAAATGATGTAGACGCCTTCGTCCTGTCGGGACGCGACATTGCGGACCATGTCCTGGTCCAGCCGTTCACCGGCCTCCAGCAGGCTGAGAATCGAACGCGGGGTCTCCATGCCGGCGTGTGCGGCGAGTTCACCCGATTGTAGATCGAGATCGATCAGGCAGCAGCGGAAGGGACCGTCGCTTTGCCGCACCAGTTCATGGGCAAGGTGGAGCATGATCGAAGTAGTGCCCGACCGGCCCAGGGCGCCCGCGAATGACAGGCTCGGCGCCAATGAAGTTTCGCTGTGTTCGGCCAGTTTCGCGCCGATGTTGATGATCTCTCCGGTCAGCTCGCCAAGGTCGAACGGCAGGGCGACGACATCGGAGACACCATGCCTAAGCAGGGTGCGCATCACCTGCAGATCCGCATTGCTGACTGCGGCGATGATGGCCAGATGCGAGTGCGAGCGCTTGATCGCAGTCAGCCGATCCAGAGAAGCATGCTCGTTTGCATCCACTTCCAAAACCAGCAATTCGCACTCGCGCAGGCGCTCGCGAGAAAGGTTCTCGCCCAGCCCCAGGTTCTCGACATGGAGGGAGGGAACGACCTGCCCGACTTCGTCCGCGACGCGGGCCGTCCAGCGGGACTCGGCCGCGATCAGCGTTCGCGGAGCGTTTCCACCTGCTTTGCTGGGATAGATGTCCAAGATATCCTTCATTGCTGAAATCGCACCTAGTTGCCCAAACTTCCTTCACCATCTTCCATGGTGAGGGAATGTGAGGTTCCCGGCAGCCCCAAATCTCGCAGTGTCCCAAGACTGATCGGTCTGAAGGTCTGGTTCTGCACCGTGATCTGCACGATCGGATCGACATCCGACCCGTTCGGATCGCCGGAGTAACCAAGCCCCGACCAGAGATAATCCACCGTCACATCTTCAGGTCCGATGCCGCCGTAGAAGGTATTCATGCGGTTCACGATCCGCCCGAAAGCCGCGGAATTGGCAGTGAGCGCGAACGCGCAGCTTCCGCCGGTTGCGCATGTGCAGCTTACCGTCCCGCCAGGTGCAGAGCAGCTTACACCAGGAAAGCTCGTCTGCGGAACGACAGTCCCCTGCGGAATGCCGCCACTGACCGCGAAACTGTAGCTGTCAAGCCCGGAGGGCACCATGTCGGTCACCACGGCATAGCGGGTTCCCATCATGGTCGCCTTTTCCAGTTGGCCGACATTCCACATCCAGCGCCCCACATCGATGGTGCCGAGCAGAAGGAGCAGGAGCAGCGGCAGGACAAGCGCGAATTCAGCCGCCGAACTGCCTCGCCGATCGCGCAGAAGGGACGCAAGGGTGCTCATATGCCCCCCACGGGCGCTTCGGCCTGAGCGACCACGTCGATATTGCTGATGTCAAAACCGAGCAGTCCTAGGATCGGCGTGTAATCGAAACGGGTCCAGATAAGCACCTTGGGCGCCTTTACATCGTCGGTAGCGCTATACAGCCCCGTACCGTAGGCGGCGTCGCAGCTTACGGTGATATTGATGTCGGCGGCTTCCCAGTCGGCAATCCGTGCGTTCCCGCCGTTGACGAGTCCGGTCAGCGTGACGTTGCGGATCCTGTCCTGCACCGTCGCTGCTCCGGTCGCGGAATTGTCGAAGGCCCCAGCGCCCGAACAATCGAAGAAGTCGAAATTCTGGCGCGATGCGAAACGCGCACCCTCGCGAACGTACTTGATCGCCTTGTGCTGTGTCTGAAAGTAATACCCGGCTTCCATCGTCGTGAATATCAGCGCGAAAGCCATGGGCAGGATCAATGCCATCTCCGCGGCGGCCACTGCACGAGTATCGCGCAGGAAGGGGAGAAGGCGGCCGAGCATTCTCATTCGATCAGGTACGGAGTGTCGCGCTTGATGGTCTGCGGCCCGCCCGTCCCTGCGCCGCCCCCGGCGATCGTCGCCGGGCCGATTACCTCGATATAGATCGAATCCCTTGCACGGCCCCGGGTCACCTCCGTGTTCTCGTCGATCACCGGTTCGACGAGGAAGGCATCGATATATTCGTCGATGACGACGGGGGTCGAACTGCCGCTGAGCGATGCACAATTCGAAACGACCGCGACAGTAAGAACGCGGCGGTCTGACGTCGCGCTACCAAGCTGGCAAATCCGGTTGCCGCGCTGCGGCCCCTTCCCGTTGCTGATATCGGGAACACCCGGCCCGGTTGCGCTCTGCTCCCACAGGTATGTCTCGTAACGGGTCATCCGGGCATGCGGCAGCGTGGCCGTGGGCAGCACGTTCCCAAGAGCGTCGGTTGGCGGGTTGGACAGCGGAAGAAAGGTCGGATGATAAAGGCGGAAATAGTCGCCGATCGGCCAATGCCCGTTGCCGAAACGATCGTTGTATCCCCCGTTCACAGACGAGCACGCCACGCCATAATTCGTGTAGTGACACAGATCGCGACCGAGGCTCATGACGAGCGGATTTGGGCCAGTGCTGTTCACGGGTGTTGTCCGCGTGTCGGTGCCGAGGCGGGGACGCGGATTGAACCGCTGATTGGCGGGGGGCAATTGCCAACCCTGGTTGCCGAGCCCGCACTGGTTGCCGGTCGTCCCGTTGTTGTTCTTGATGAGGTCTGTAACGACGCTCAAGGCGGCCGGACAACTGGTGCCGTCGCACGCCGCGAGCGCGCCGCCGCCCTGGGGCCGTATGTCGAACCGGGTATTGAGCGCCCGGTAGAGATTCTGCGAATTGCCTGTCTCGACGTTGTTCGCCGAGTTTTCGGGTATGCAATCGAAAGTGGCCGTTCCGAAGGCGATAGCCTGCGCCAGTTCGTTGGTCTGGCCGGAGCCGACCTCGAGGAAACCGAAGTTCCCGGGGGACCATGAGCCAGTGTTACCCGGATCCTTGCCGGTTGCCTGGATACCTACGCCGCGATTGCCCGCGGCATTGAACGGCTGGCTCGGGTCCGGGCTACAGATCATGATCGGCGGAATGGCGCAGACCGCCGATCCTATTCCCGCCAGGGCGATGCCGCTGGTGTTGCTTCCCAGCAGACCTCCCAACGAGGTGAAGGCATATCGCGCCGAACGCACGTCAACCCGCACTTCCACGAACTGCGCCGTCTCGTCTGTGGTCGCGACCGTGGTCTTGGCCGCATCCTCGTAGAACGTCACAGCGGGAGAGAACGAAGCGCAGGCGTCGTCCGACACGCCAACCGTGGCTCCACCGTTCACGGAGATGAGGTTACCGGTATCGTCGTTGGACATCAGGGTGATGTTACGCAGCAGTTCCACCGCCGCATTGCCCGCCCGGGCGCAGGCTCCGTCTTCCTCGTCAAGCTGCGTCACTGCCGCCAATGCAGCATGGTCGGCCGCCGTCTGCAGCTCGGAATCGAGCGCCATCAGGCGGTTGTAGTCGAATGCCGCGCCGGCGACGATGATCAGGCCCGTGATGGCGATCGCATAGGTCGCGGCGACCGCGCCGCTGTCGTCATGAAGGAACCTTCTGCGGCGAGGCATGGGTCAACTCCCTCAGTTCCCGCCGCCACCACCGCCGCCGCCGATGGACGTGGTGTCCTCGGCCTCCGGCTGGATGACGGTGCGGGTGCGGACGCGTTCCACGGCGGCAGCCGCGGAATCCGCGCTGGTTTCCATCGGTTCGGCATAGACCGGATCGGGATTGATGATCATCGCGGCGTAGGTCTGCCGGTTCGCTTCACCGAAAGCCTCCGGATCCAGTATGCCCGATTGCGCGCTGTAGGTGCTGGCGCATCCGGCCAGCAGGCTTCCGCAAAGCAGCAGGGTGGCGGTGTGCTTAATATTCATAGCCTGCACCTTCCGTGGTTTCGGTTGCGGGAGCCGCAGGCGGCAGATCCCGGGGCTGGTAGACATCGCCGTTCAGCAGCACGTCCAGCACGTCGGGCGACGGCACGCGGTCGGTCGGCAGACGCACCTGGTCGGGCCGGATCGGCTGGACGAGGCGCGGCGTCACCACGATCAGCAGTTCCGTCTCGCCGCGCTGATAGCTGGTGGAGCGGAACAGCGAGCCGATGATCGGCAGCGAGCCGAGCAGCGGCAGCTGGTTCGTCGTCGCCTGCGTCTCGTCGCGCAGCAGCCCGGCGATCGCGAAGCTTTCGCCATCGCGAACCTCCAGCGTCGTGCGGGCACGACGTGTCTGCAGGCCGGGCACTGTCAGGCCGCTGATGGTGACGGAGGCGCTGGGATCGATGGAGCTGACTTCCGGCTCCACGACCATGTTGATCACGCCGTTGCCGAGAACAGTCGGCGTGAAGGCGAGGCTGACGCCGAACGGCTTGAACTGGACGGTGATTGCCGTCGCACCGCCATCGCCCGCCCCAATCGAAGCGCTTTGCGCGACCGGCACCGGAAATTCGCCACCGGCAAGGAACGATGCGCTTTCGCCGGAAAGTGCCACCAGGGTCGGCTCCGCCAGAGTGCGCGAGAGTCCGTTGCGCTCCAACGTGTCCAGATAGGCTTCAACGCTTAGGTCGCCCAGTTCGAATAGCGCACCGAATACGCCGAACGCGTCCGTGATCGGGTCGAGCGTGAGGATAGAGGCATCATCGCTATTCGCTTGACGCCCCGCTCCACTGCCGACGGCTGCGCCGAACCGCCCTCCGTCGCTAAAACCGAACCCGCTGACCCCCAACTGCTCACCGATGTTGCGGTTCACTTCGGCAAAGCGCACTTCCAGCATCACCTGCTGGCTGGCACCCATGCCCAGCAGGTTGATCACCCGCTCTCCGGCAAAGGCGCTGGCAAGGCGCATGGCGCGGTCGGCCGCGCCGGCATCGTTGACGGTGCCCGAAAGCACCATGGACCCGTTGGACAGGCCAACCTCGATCGGCTGGCCGGGCAGCAGTTCGCCAAGTTGGCGGCGCATGCCATCGACATCGGGCCCGACGGAAACGTCCATCACCGCGATCACGCGGTTGTTGCGATCGTAAAGCGTCAGGCTGGTCGTACCCAGCGACTTGCCCAGGACGTAGATCGAACGTTCGGACAGCGGCAGGACATCGGCGATCTCGTCGTTGCCGATCATCGCGCGATCGATGCGTTCGGAGGTCGTGACGACCTGGCTCTTGTTGACCGGAACGACCAGTTCGCCTGCGTGCAGGCCGTAGTCGTCGGATTGCGCCAGGGCCGGTGTGGCCAGCGTGGCGAGGGCCAGCGCGGCGGCGGCCGTGAAGGTATTGAAAGTGATCATCTTAGCGCCCCCCCAGGCGACCGACAGGGTATTCGGTGGATTCCGTACCGCGGATCACCGACATGGTCGGCCCCGTCGGACGCGGCGGCGCAGAAGGCTGCGAGGCCTGCTGCTGCGGCGGCGCATAGGACGGCTGCGCATAAACGATTTGCGGAGCGGGCTGGCTGGGCGGCGGCGAACGGGAGGCGCGCCCCGCCAGATAGATGCTCGGATCGCCCAGATCGCGCGACGTCACCGTGGTGAGCGCGCCGGGTTCCTGGTTCTCGACATTGCGCAGCGCCAGGGTCAGCTGGCCCAGGCGGTTGGCCAGCACCAGCTTCTGCGCGCCGTACTGATCAACCTGGACAACCGCGGTGCTGCCGACCGTCGGGTCGGTCGCGTCGTCACTGGCCACCTGGTCGATGGCAAGAACTGGAACACCTTCCATGATCACGTCGATCATCTGGTCATTCGCTGTCGCACCCTCGCCGGGGATCTGGCGGGTCAGCATAATGTCGACGATGTCGCCGGGCCGCACGAAACCGGACACCCCCGTGACTGCGCTCACAGGGATGGAAACGGCGCGCATCCCGTCGGGCAGCAGTGCCGAAAGCACCGCGCGGCCCCCGGACCCGCTGACCTTGTCTGCCAGAACGGGCTCACCCGGCACTATAGGGCGAAGCGCCACGCGCCCGCCCTGCATCGCATCTTCGATGGTCATGAAAGCACCGGTCGGAACTGCCCCAGCCGGGAAGTTCTGCATCCGAAGATTTTCGGGTGTTAGAGGAGAACCGAACTGCAGCGGCTGCGTCGCCACGACGATACGCGTCAACTGCTGCTCCTCTGCAATGCGCTCTTGCTGTTCTTCAACGCCCGAGAACCAGGCGTTCGCCATGAACACAGCGAATATACCGAGAACTACCGCAATCGCGAGTATAGCGAGGTTACGACCCCCCATGACTTTCCCCCCAGAAAGTGAACTGTTAGATTACTGTAGCAAATAAAAAGGCCCCCGCGAGAACTTTCTCGCGGGGGCCTTCTCAAATTAGCAGCTCTTCGTGCCGTTAGTCGCGCCACCGGCGTTGGTCGCAGTGGAGTCGACGCTGCACTCGTAGACGTCCGAGCCCGCACCCTCGATGGCTCGCGTGACGTTCGCGCCGAGGAACAGCGCGGCGGCACCAACGCCGACGCCGACGACGGCGATGATCAGCGCGTATTCGGCAGCCGAGGCGCCGGTTTCGTCAGCGATGAAAGTCTTCAGGAAAGTTTTCATGTCAATATCTCACTTCTTCAGTTGTTCATACCACGCGGCCCGGCTTCTATTTCCGGTTGCCGCTCCTGTCTGAGGTAGAACCCTGGCGCCAGCCCCCTGTTCGATCCGATTCGCTTGAATTTCGATCGTCAGTTCTGGCGCTTGGTGTCTGCCCCCTCGACGCTTCAGAGTTTCCGCAAAATCGGTTCTCGAAGCAAAGAATCCTTAACTCGGAAAAAAACATCTCCGATTTGCAATTACTTAGAGGGGTAATTTCCTAACGTGCACGGTTAACAGGTTGGTAACCATGTTGCACTAATGCTCCATCCGGGGACAGTTTCTGAAAGCGCGACTCGACCTGCCAAGTCGCGAATCGCGGCCCGCCAGTCGATTCGTTGAGGGCGTGGGTGGCCAGCCCGAACAGGGTGGGCTTCGCCAAGTGGCCGATCATCTGTAGTTGGGGAGCCTGGCTAATAGCCGAGCGGGTTGGACGCGAAGTCTATTGCGACCGAAAGAATTCCGTCAGGACGCTTCGGGATCCAGCCGCTGCTCCACTTTTTTCAGGACGAACACCGGAAGTATCACGGACAGCGCAATGCCGAGGAGCGAACTGACGCCGAGCCAGATGGCCATCAGAGAACCTCCGGCCTGGTACATGGCGTAGAAGACCGGTGCCGCGAGGATCAGGCCGCGGATCTCGTTCAGCGCCAGCAGCACCGCTGCTGAGCGTAGAAACCATCGAATGATCGAAAGGCGCCTCTGGGTCATGCCGCAGATATCGCGCAATCTGGTAAATATCGGGTAACTCGGCCGGGAATGACTTAACTCCTTAGTTCCTGACCCTCCAAAGTCCCTTTCACTTCCATCGACTTATACTACGCACCGTCCGCAGTTTTGCTCCAGCACACGGACGATTTTTTGCTCGGCCACTTCGGTCTTGCGACGGTCGACGGCCAGGAAGACGCGGCCCCGCTTCAGCTGCTGCTCCTGGTGGTTGGTCGCCATTCCGTCGACGTCCATATCGCTCAACATCGTGGCCATGGCGGCGCCCGTCGCCCCGATGATGCCGCTGGCCGTGGCCACGGCCGAGTAGGCCGATGCCAGCACCGCGCCCGCCGCCGCGACAGGCCCGACGCCCGGTATCACCAGTATGGCGACGCCCAGTGCAGCGCCGGCGATGCCGCCGCTTGTGACATTGGCCAGCACGCGACTCCTCGTGTGGCCGGCCCGCGCTGGGAAAGGCTCCGTAAACTGGTTGCTGCGCCACAGGAACGAGATCGCAGCCTCGGGTACCTCCAGAGCGAACAGTTCCTTCGCCGCTGTCTCGGCCGCCCCCAGGTCGGGAAAGATCGCGGTGACCGTATGTTCACGCTCCGCCTTCTCCATGCGCCGCGCCTCCTCGAACTCGCGGGCGAAAGCCGCGCGCTGCCCCTCGGTTTCGAACATGACCCGAAGGCCCGAGGATTCGCGCAGGGCTACGATGCTGGGCGAGGCATCCTGCAGATGAAATGTGCGGAGGAGCTGCTCCAGAGTGGAGGGGGAAAGCTTCCTGTCGTTGCCCCTGTTGATCCATTCGACCCCGACCGGGGACTGGTGTTCGACTGGTAGGTAATTCAGCGCCAGCAGATCCCCTGCCTTGACGACAAAAAAGTGTTTCAAAGTTGCCCCTTCGGCCACGAACCAACTACCCCTGTCGAAAGCCGTTTGCGGTAACTGGTGTAAGGGAAATTTCAGCGTCAGGCAACATCAGGACTCTGAAAAGCAAGACCATTTCCCAATCTAACTTGCAGTCCTCTTTGCTGGAACGCCCCATGTGGCAATCTGGAGGACTTGTATAAAACCAACGACTTGGCCCGCTCCGATACGCCTCTGCCGCTATTTTGACTGGAGTTGAGTATACTTGTCCGGTAAACTGTAAACCGGTTCACGGGGGTGCCATGCGCAATGGGGTCATCGCTATCGGCATGATTTGGGCAGCGTTTGCTGCAACCCTTCCGGCTGCAAGCCTCGCGCAGGATGTGGATGTGTCAGCGCCCGAAATCGCCCTGTCGGGCGGGTCCGGCCAAGTCTGGATCACCTCTGTCAGCAGTGCCAGCGTCAACGCCCAGCCTCGCGCCGAAGTGACCGTGGGTTTCGATACCGTCCAGGGCGCGACCCGCTATGCCGTGCGCAGCGAAGATGAAAACGGAATGGCGACCGTGCGGTTTTCCGCGACGCGCCCCAGGCCGGGTGCCGAGAATGCCAGCCTGCCTGTCGGCCTGCCGGTGTCAGGCGCGCGCCTCTCCAGCCGCTATGGCTACCGGGTGCATCCCCTGACCGGGCGCGGCAGCAGCCATCAGGGTCTTGACCTGGCGGTGGCGACGGGGACGCCAGTTTCGGCGACATCGGGCGGCCGCGTGGTCGTGGCCGGATGGTCGGGCGGCTACGGACTGCTCGTCACGATCGATCACGGCGGCGGGGTGGAAACGCGCTACGGACATCTTTCCGCGGTTTCCGTGAGACCGGGAGACATTATCGAGGATGGTCAGATGATCGGCCGCTCCGGTTCCACGGGGCGCTCCACGGGTCCGCACGTTCACTACGAAATCCGGGTCGACGGCTATTCCGTGGATCCGGCAGCCGCGAACTGAAGCTGATCAGCCGGCCTGTGGCGCCGGGATCATTCCTCCACCTACCGACGAGTAGAGTTCGACAATCGATGCCGCCAGCGCTGCCTCGCTGTCGATAAGCGCCTGGCGGCTGCTGATGAGCTGCCGCTGCGAATCCAGTACGTCGAACAGGGTTGCCAGCCCTTCCCGGTACAAGGCGTTGGATTGTTCGAACGCCCTTTCGCTCTCGGCGATGGCTTCACGCAGATCATCGCTCCTGCTCGAATAGGCCTCTATTGCGACAAGCGAGTTCTCCACCTGCGCCATCGCCTGCAATACGGATTGGCGGTACTCGCTGAATCGCGCCTGCATCTCGTATTCGGCAGCTTCGACCTCGGCCCTTCGACGGCCGCCGTCGAACAACGGCAGGTCGAGGGCTGCCCCCAGGCTGCCCAGGAAGTCGGAGACGATCCCTCCGAACGAGCCGTCGCCGATCAGCGCCTGCCCGGAGATGACGAGCGAGGGACGAAGGTCCGCCCGCTCGATGCCGATCTCCGCCGCGGCCTCCACCAGGTCCGCTTCCGCCACCAGGACATCGGGTCGCCGGCGCAGCAGGTCTGCGGGAAACCCGATGGGAAGGCCGTCTTCGAAAGTTGGCACACCGGCGGCCCTGTCACCGACCGGCGGCGGCGTACCGGGTATGTCGCCGGTCAGCACGGCCAGGGCATGGGCAGCCTGCGATCGTTGCAGTTCCAGCAGACCCCTTTGTGCGCGCGTCTGGGCAAGGTCCGCGGCGGCCCTGCGAACATCGAGATTGGCCGACAGTCCCGCTTCGAAGCGCAGGGTGACGATCCGCAGCGTTTCCTGCTGCAACTCGGTGGATTCCTCCAGCAGCGCCAGTCTTTCCCCGGTGCGCCTCAGTTCGATATACTGGCGGGCCACCTCGCCAGCCACGATCCGCCGCCGATCCTCGACCAGGTATTCCGCCGCCGAGACCCTTGCCGCGGCAGCCTCGATCTCGGCCGAGAGCCGGCCCGAGATATCCGGGTCGAACAGCCCGATGACGCCGGCCGAAAGCGTGTCGCTGTCGCTGTCGGAGGTGATGTCGAAACCGATGTCGCCCACGCCGTCTATCGCGGGCAGCCGGTCGCCGCGCTCGGCTCGCAGCAGCGCGCGCGAGGCCGCCAGCCTCTCGCGGGCGGCTGCGATGTCGTAGTTCACGATCAGTGCCTGCTCGACGAGCGTGGTCAGTTCTGCATCGTCGAAGCCGTTCCACCACCGCTCCTCGCCGCCCAGGGGAGGACGATAGTCCGCCGCGAACTCACCGGGCAGTTCGATCTCGGAAGGGCCGGGCGCGTCAGGGATGGTCGTGCTGCAGGCCGATAGTCCCAGCCCCGCAAGAAGCACCAGAAACGGCCTTTCGATCATGCGGCAGACAGCGCGGCGGCCTCGTCCGCCCCTTCGATTTCCTCACGCACGCGACGCAGGTCGACGCTTCGCGGCTCACCAAACCTCGCCAGGCCAAGGTAGATCACCGGGGTAAGGAACAGCGTGAACACCGCCGCTATGCCAAGGCCGCCGAAGATCACCCAGCCAATCGATTGCCGAGCCTCGGCACCTGCACCGCTGGCAAGGATCAGCGGCAGCGCCCCGATGACGGTCGAGACGAGCGTCATGGCGATGGGGCGGAGGCGGATCGTCGCCGCTTCCTCGATAGCCTCGCGCAGTTCGCGACCTTCCTGCCGCAACTGGTCTGCGAATTCGACGATCAGGATGCCGTTCTTCGCCATCAGGCCGATCAGCATCACCAGCCCGATCTGCGAATAGATGTTCAGCGATGTGCCCGACAGGAAAAGCGCCAGCACGGCGGCGGCAAGCGCGAAGGGCACGGACAGGATCACCACCAGCGCGCTCATCAACCCCTCGAACTGCGCGACCAGGACGAGGAATACGATCACCAGTGCGAACAGGTAGGTCAGCAGCAGGTCGTTCCCGGTTTCCTGCAACGACTGCGCCTCTCCCTGCAGCAGCATGTCTATGTCGTCGGCGATTGTTTCATCGGCCAGCCGCTCCATCTCGGCCACTGCGTCGGCCAGCGCCACGCCCGGAGCAATGGCGGCCTCCACTTCGATGGCGCGGCGCTGCTCGGTGCGGTCCAGTTCGGCAGCTATGCCCTGTTCGACGATGGTGGTGACGCTGGACAGCGGTATCAGGAGGCCGTCGCGCCCGCGCACGTACAGGTTTCGCAGGTCTTCGGGGTTGGTGATGGATACCGTCTGCGAGGTGAGGAAGATCGGGATCGACTGGTCACCCACGTTGAGATCGACGACCTCTTCGCCGCCGACCATCGATCGCAGCGTGAGCGAAAGATCGTCGAGATCCGCGCCAAGGTCGGCGGCGCTGCGCCGGTCGATCTGGATCGATATCTGCGGCTGGGTGGGCTGGTACGAGATATCCGGGTTGGAGAGGATTTCGGACTGCGTATCGATCGCCTCCGCCAAGGCCTGTGCAGAGGCGTAGATGCCTTCGTATTCTGCGCCGGTCAGCGCCACCTCTATGCTGTCGTTGCCCCCTCCGCCGAAGCTCAAGGTCCCGCGTCCGCTGGGAGAAGCGCGTGAGCCGGGGATGCGCTCAAGCGGTTCGCGCAGCTGCTGCACCACCTCCGTCTGCCCTATGTCGCGTTCGTCCCAGGGGGCCAGTTCGGCATTCACCTGCACGCGGTTGGGATCGTAGCGACCGACAATCGACAGCATGGAGACGATCGTGCCATCCTCCACCAACGGCTGGAGGACGGCCTCGATCTCGTCCAGTTCGCGGTCCATGAAGGCGAGGCCCACGCCGTCCGGCCCCTGCGCCCGCACGCGCACCGATCCGCGGTCCTCGTCGGGCACCAGTTCGTTGTCGAGCGAGAGATAGAGGAGCCCGCTGGCAAGCGCGACGGCAACGCAGGAGCCCAAGGTTACCCATGGCCGGCCGAGGCAGGCGTGGAGCGCGCCCGTGTAGAGCTTGCGGATCGCACCGCCTGTGCGGGCCAGCCAGTCGCTGACCTGCCGCAGACGACCCTCGCTGCGGTCGTCGTCGCTGGTAAGGTCGATGCGCGCGGCCAGGGCCGGAACCAACGACAGGGCGACGAAGGACGACAGGACTACCGCCAGCGCCAGGACGAAGCCGAATTCCCGGAACAGCCGCCCGGCCTGCGATGGCAGGAAGGATATCGGCACGAATACCGATACTAGGACGGCTGTCGTGGCGACCACGGCGAAGAACACCTGCCGCGTGCCCAGCACCGCCGCCGCGCGCTTGCCGAACCCCTTGTTCTGCAATCGCTGCGCGTTTTCCAGCACGACGATGGCATCGTCCACGATCAGCCCGGTCGCGAGCACCAGCGCGAGCAGGGTCAGCAGGTTGATGGAAAAGCCCATCAGCCAGATGCCGGCGATCACTCCCATCAGGGCGACGGGGATGGTCGTTGCGGGAATGATGGTGGGGCCGATGGCACGGAAAAACACCAGCATGGTCACGAGCACCACGAGGATCGTGAAACCCAGGGTGATCAGAACCTCGCGCACCGACGTGCGGATGAATTCGGCGTCGTCCGATATCACCCGGATGGAGATATCGTCGAACCGCTCGTTCACCCGGCGAACGGTCTCGTTCACCGAATCCGAGATGTCGATGGTGTTGGACCCGGCCTGACGGATGACGCCCAGGCCCACGACGGGCTCGCCGTTCAGGCGCACGAAGTTGGTGGCATCGGCGGGCGCGAAATAGGCCTCCGCCACGTCGCCGATCCGTGTCGTGCCGTCGATCACTACGTCGCGCACGCGCTCGGGATTGCTGGCGTTGGCTTCGGCCCGAACGATCAGTTCCTGCGCATCGCTGCGGAAGCTGCCAACCGGAACGTCGAACGGGGCGCGCTCCAGCGCGGCGGCCACGTCCGAAATCGTCAGGCCGAAGCGGTTGAGCCGCTGCGGATCGATGGCGACGCGCAGCTGCTGGGGGCGCGAACCGAATTCGTCGATGCTGGCCACACCCTCGGCGGTGAGAATTTCAGGAATGATGTCGTTCTGGACGATCTGCGTGAGGCTGGCGGTATCGTATCGATCGCTGGTGACGGCGATGGTGAGGATGGATTCGGCATCCTCGTCGGCCTTGACCACGCGCACCTGTTCCACCCTGTCGGGCAATTCGCGCGTCACGCGCGACACTGCCTCCCGGATATCGGCCGCCGCCGTATCGAGATCGGCACCGGGGTTGAACTCGATCCGGATGCGCGAGTTGTTTTCCTCGCTGGAGGAGCGGATTTCGCGAATTCCGCTGACCCTGGCGGCGGCATTTTCGAGAACGCTGGTGACTTCGGCGTCCATCGTTTCGGGAGCAGCGCCGGGAAACGTGGCGGAGACTGTGACGATGGGACGATCGACGTCGGGCAGTTCGCGCACCTCGACGCCGAAATAGGCTGCCATTCCGGCCAGCACGATCAGCAGGTTGAGGACGCCGATCAGCAGCGGGCGCTTTACCGCCAGCAAAGGAAGATCGTTACGATCAGCGCTCACGATCCGGCTTCCACGGCAGCATCGCCCTGCCCCATCTGCACCGGTACGGTGTCCTGCTGCATGGGCTGCACCAGTGCAACCGCCTGTCCCTCGCGAACCTTCTGGACGCCCTCCACGATGACCATGTCGTTCGCGCCTATTTCAGCGTCGACCAGGGCCAGGCCATCGCGCCGCGAGGTGATCGTCACCGGCACACGCTGCGCGGCCTCGTTCACCACCTGCCAGAGATAGGATCCCTCGCCGCCCCAGACTATCGCCTCCTCAGGCACGGCGGGCCGGGTTATGCCTGCCCCTTCGAACTGGACGCGGAAGCTCATGCCGGGTCGCAGCCGATCGTCCGAATTGTCGATTGCCGTTCGCACGATGTAGGTGCGCTGTTCGCTGGCGATGGAACTGTCCACCGCAACGACCCTTGCGGACATGGTCCTGTCGGGGTCGGAAAAGGGCGTCACGTCCACCACGGTTCCGGCACTCAGGCGAGAGAAAGCGCCTTCGGGTGCAGGGAAATCGACATACAGGGTGGAGCGCTGATCGAGCTGAGCAATCAGCGTATCCGGCCCGATCCTGTCACCGGGGTCGACCTCGGTCAGGCCGATATGTCCGCTGAAGGGCGCGCGCACCGTACGGTCGGCCAGGGCCGCGCGGGCCTGCTCCAGTTCGACCCGTGCGCTGGCGAGGGCCGTCTCACCGGCCTCGATCTGGCTTTCCGATATGGCGCCGGTATCCTCGATGCGACGATAGCGCGCAAGCAGCTGCGAGGCTTCCTGTACCTGCACCCGCGCAAGGTCCACCGCCAGCCGCTCCTGCCGGGAATCGAGGACCACGAGCGGCTGTCCCTCGCGCACGAAGTCGCCTGCGGAAAATCGCACCGCGACAACGCGCCCGGCGGTTTCCGGATAGAGATCGGCCGACGTCGAAGCTCTTGCGGAGCCGACCGCCTCCACGGTCAGTTGCTCCGCCAGCATCACGGGGTTCTCGGCCACGATGGCGACGGGATCGTCAGCTTCCCTTTCCGCGTCCTCCGAACAGGCCGCGAGAAAGAATGCCACGATTGCACACATGAGATGGGGGGCTCTCATCACGAGGGTTGTAGACGACTGGTCAGTCATTGAAAGCCATGCTTTAGGCTCTGTTTTCGCCGGGCGCCCTACCCCCTCCCGGGCGCGAAGCTTCAGGAGACTTGCAATCTCCCGAAGCGCTGCAAAGATGCCCGTAGAGAGAGGATGCCGGGAATCGCTCCCCGGCGACGGGGGTCATGTTCATGCATCTGCGATTTCACCTGATCGGTTTTTCCCTTCTGCTTGCCGGCACGTGTCTGCCGGGTCTGGCCGCCGAGGCCGACGCACAATCGGCACATGATCACCAGCAGACCGTGGCCAACGCAGACGCGCTGCCGGCAGCGGTCCGTCCCCTGCTATGGTCCGACCCTGCATCCTGGCCCGATGGCCGAGTGCCGGACGCGGGCGACGCGGTAACGATCGCGCGAGGAACCGACGTCGTTCTCGACATCGCTCCACCTCCCCTGCGCAGCCTGACGATCGATGGCACGCTCCGCTTTTCCGACGCGCTCGACATCGATCTGGCAACCGACTGGATCTACGTGCGCGGCGGCGCCCTGCATATCGGCAGCGAGGACGAGCCGCACACCAGCAAGGCCACGATCACCCTCACCGATGCCTTCCCCGGAGAGGACATCAACACGATGGGCGATCGCGGGATCATGCTGATGGGCGGCACGCTCAGCCTGCAGGGCAATCGCGACCACAGCTGGACCAAGCTGGCGCGCACCGCCGAGGCCGGAAGCTCGTCCATCGAAGTGCTTGATGCAGGCGACTGGCGACAGGGCGACGAGATCGTGCTCGCTTCTACCGACTTCGACCCGCGCCAGTCCGAAAAGCGCACGGTGACCGCCGTTGAAGGCAACGTCATCACACTGGATCGCCCGCTAGAGTTCATGCATTTCGGAGCTATCACCCACGGCGTCGACCAGCGCGGAGAAGTGGGGCTGCTGACGCGCAATATCCGCATCCAGTCGTCAGAGGATTCCGAAGAGTCCTATTTCGGCGGACACATCATGGCGATGTCGGGCTCCCGGATGTTCGTCTCGGGCGTAGAGCTGTTCCGCATGGGCCAGCACCTGAACCTGGCGCGCTATCCCATCCACTGGCACCTGATCGGTGAAGGCCTCGGCCAGTACGTCCGTAATTCCGCGATCCATAACAGCTACAATCGCTGCGTTACAGTGCATGGCACGAACAACGCGCGGGTGGAAAACAACGTGACCTTCGACACTGTCGGTCACTGCTTCTTCCTCGAGGATGGCGTGGAGACGGGCAACCAGTTCGTGCGCAACCTCGGCATCCAGACCAAGTGCCACCCCACCCTGCCCTGCATCCCCACCAACCTGGCGCCGGGCCGTCCGATCACCGGGCCGGAGGGGCAGGCATCCGAGCACATCCTGCTTCCCTCCGACAACACGGCCTCCACCTTCTGGATCACGAACCCGGACAACATCTATCGCGACAACGTGGCCGCCGGCTCCGATCAGATCGGGTTCTGGTTCGCGCTGCCAGTGCATCCGACGGGCGCCTTTGAAGGCACGCAGACCAGCGAGAATACCTGGCCGCGCCGCACCCGCGTGCGCGAGTTCAGCGGCAATACCGCCCATTCCAATTTCGATGGCCTGATGTTCGACCGCGGCCCCAACCCCGACGGCACTTTCAGCGTGGGGGGCAGCAACTACCACTTCCCCACTCTCGACCCGTCAAACCCCGACACCGAACCGCAGGTTTCGTTGTTCGAGGATTTCACCGGCTACAAGAACCGCAACGGTGCGGTCTGGGCGCGCGGGGAACTGCACCTGTTCCGCAACCTACGCGTTGCCGACAATGCCATCGGCTTCACGCACGCCGCGTCCGCAGTGGGCAGGGCCGAATATACCTCGCGCGTCGTGGACTCGGTGTTCGTCGGCGAGAGCGAGAACATCGGCAATCCCTCGACGGCCGAGGAGATCGCCTACGGCCGCAGCCTGCCCACCGAATACGCGGATTTTCCCATCCGGGGCTATGAATTCTACGACCTGCGGCACGACGTTCAGGACACGACGTTCGTGAACTTTCAGCCGAACGAACGCCGCGATGCCGGGGCCTTGTCCTACCTGATGTATACCAGTTTCGGCATGAGCACGGAGAACGCCGTGGAAGGGGCGACTTTCGTCAATTCCAAGCCGGTCAGCTTCCCGCCGGTCGTGCGCCGCTGGGCTTCCGATTTCGGCCGCAAGAATGCCTGGCGCGGCGCGACGATCCGGGACCGCGACGGTTCCGTTAGTGGCATACCCGGCGCCTACATCGTTCTCGACAACGGGATCGCCTCCGACGAAGATGCCTGCGAAATGAAGCCCGACTGGGGCGCTGCCGTCTGCCAGGGGGACTTCGGCCGCTTCAGCGTGGGTGGCATGTTCGGCTTCGGCAATGGTCCCATCGCCGATCCGGTCATCCTCAGCCGCAACGGCAGGCGCTTCGAATACACCGGTGAGACGACCCTGCGTAGCGGCGCGGAAGTGCGCGTGGAGACCAGCAGGAAGGATCTGTCATTGTCCCTGCGGGAAATGGACGATGGCTCCTCGGTCATCGTCGAACTGCCCGGTTTCACCTCGGCCAGTGCCGGGGCGATGCAACCCGATCTCGATTCCTTGCACGCGGCTTCGGAAACGTCCTGGTACCGCGGAGAGGACGCCTTGTGGGTCAAGCTGGTGGTCAACAATGGGGGCGATGGCAGCATGCTCAGCCCCAGCGGCGGCGTGGGCGCGAGCCTTACGGGCCCTGGCCCCGGCGGCGCTTTCATCGCGGGGGCGAGCCTGGAAGTCAGCAGGTAGTGCGGTTTGGGAAGTAATTACTCGCACGACGGGCCCAGCAGCCCGCTTGCGCGGCGCCTTCGAAAGCCAAGGGACTTCTCAGAACCTACCGCTCTGTCTTCAACAATTGTCCGCAACCCGGTCGCTAGCGACTGTGGGACTTCTTTGCCGAAGGATAATTTGCACATCCATTTCAATGCGCAGTGAGCTAGAGCTTGCGCGTTTAGTCGCTGAATGCTTTCATCAAACCATCGAAAGGGGGCGGCGTGGTAAATCTTCTCGTGGTGACCCTGATTGCCGGCGTGCTAGTTAGTGCAAGTCTATATCTGCACTACGCAGTGCTCAGGAAATGCGCTCGATTGATTTTCAGCGGTGAAATGAAAATCAGGCGGCCTATCATCTTTGTCATGAGCATGATTTTTATCGCTCATTTGGCCGAAGTAATGTTGTTTGCGCTGACATACTACCTGCTCCACTGGCACACCTCGTTAGGTGAGCTGCAGGGTGCAAGCGCCGGAGACGCATCCGGCCTGACGGGGTACTTCTATTTCTCGATATCGTCCTACACGACCCTTGGTGTCGGCGACATTCTTCCCATCGGAACCATCCGTATTCTTGCAGGCATTGAAGCGCTTACGGGCCTCGTTCTCATCGCCTGGAGCGCATCGTTCAGCTATCTGATGATGGAGAGACTTTGGCGTGAACCAGAGCTTGAGAGCTAATAAGGCAAGAACACCAAATCGAGAATTGGCTGTCGAAATTGTTCAGCCGCCTTCGGCCGCGAATGATCTGAAGCTCACTTCTTGAAAAGTCTGGAATTCTGAGTTGGGGCTTGCTTGAAATGGGCAAGTTCTGCTTTCTGCATTGAAGCAGGATTGACTAATCCAAGCCAAGGCTGATCGGGCTGGCTGGTATTTCGGGGGCAAAGACCTGACTTCTACAGACATCTTTATTTCCTACAGCCGGGAGGATCACGACAAGGCGAGCGTCGTCGCCAGTTGCCTTGAGCGCGAAGGTTACGATGTCTGGTGGGACGATGCTCTCCATTCCGGCGACAGCTTCGACATGGTTATCGAAGACCACCTGAACGAGGCCAAGGCGGTTGTAGTCCTATGGTCTCCGCGCTCGGTAAGGTCCCGCTGGGTGCGCGCCGAAGCCACTTCCGCAGATCGGCGCAGGAAGCTCGCCCCTGCGATAATCGAGCCATGTGAACGCCCGATAATCTTCGAACTCATCCACACGGCCGACCTGAGCGAGTGGGACAACGATCCGCAGCATCCAGCTTGGCTCTCCTTCCTGAGAGATCTGAAGCGGACGATGAGCCAGGTCATGGCGCAAAGAGGTGAAGTCGCCGCGGCATCGGACTTGCCTCAAGAACCCCCTGCAATTCCGGACCCCGTCCCCCAGATGGACGTGCCGGAGCCAGCGGGCGGCGACGAGGACGAGGGTGAGGCCTTCGAAGCGACGCAATTCTTTACCTCGTCCTCGGCACCCTACAGGTCTGTGTCCCGCCTGCTGCTGATCGAGCAAGGAAAAGTGATCGAAGACTTCGAGGTCGGTCCCCTGGGTGCCACGGTGGGCAGGGTCGCACCCGCAGACATTATTCTCGATGATCGAAGGATCTCTCGCCGCCATTGCATGATCGAGGTCGAAGGCGATGATCTTGTGGTAACCGATCTGAACTCCACAAATGGCACGTACGTCGACGGGGTCCGAGTGAGCGAGCCGACCAGACTGCCGCCGGGTTCGGTGCTGCATATCGGCGGGATCGAACTGCTGCACGATGACGGGCAATCGAGCGATGCGTAATCCGGAGGTTCGGACCAACGTCGCTCTGAAGCATCCACCCAGGCCGCGCCTCACCTTGAACGTCGGAATTACCGGCCACCGCGCGAATGTCCTCCCTGACGAACTCGCCGACGCACTTCACGACAGGTTGAGCGAAATATTCGTGCAACTGCGAGAAACAGTGCTTCAGTTGCACGCCGCAGACTCTTCGCTTTTCGCCGAGGATGCTCCTTCTTTCCGGTTACATAGCGGTCTCGCAACCGGGGCGGACCAGATCGCCGCGCTCAGCGCCAGCGACAACAGCTTTTATGTCCGCGCTCTCCTGCCATTCCCTTCCGAAGAATACGCGCGCGATTTCACGAAGCGGGAAGAGCATATCAAGTTCCAGGAGCACCTGGGAACCTCCGATGAGATCTTCGCCTTGCCAGGATGCCGAACTGCAGAAGACGCTGCCTACGTCTTGGTCGGCAAGGGGATCATCGCTGCTTCCGATATCCTGATCGCGGTATGGGACGGCGGGAAAGGCAATGGGCCGGGTGGGACCGCGCACGTCGTGGACCTGGCCCTGCGGGCAGGCGTGGCGGTCCTGCATGTCCCGTTCAATCGGGAGGCACGGCAATTCGAGCCGGTCCGTCTGATTACCGGCGGCGATGCCATAGAGCCAATTCACGAACCGTTGGGAAGCGAAGCCCAGTATGAACGCCTCATTCGCGACATTCTCTGGCTCGAGAACGAACAGGCAAAGGCAGCACTCAGCCACTATTACCGGGAGACCGAAATCCTGATCAATCGGCGGATCGAGTATCCGGTGATGTTATGGCTCCTGGGTATCAAGAAGCTCGGAAAGCATCCCTGGCGGCAACAGTCGATCGCTCAGAACATGCAGGAGCGTATCGGGGGCTCCCGCGACAAGGACGATTCCCATTTCGCCGCGTATAACTGGGCGAATTTTCTCGCCATACGCTGCGCACAACGCTTCAGAAGCGGTCACGTGACGAACTATCTGCTGGCTGCGTTGGCCGTGCTGGTGGCCCTTTCCGGGCTGTTCTTCCCGGCAGCGAAACCCTTTCTGGTCGCGGGTGAATTGGTGATCATCTACCTGCTCTTTTCCAATACGCGCTACGGCATGAGCCGCGACTGGCATCGGCGCTGGCTGCAATACCGGCACTTGGCCGAATCGCTTCGTCCCCTCGCCTATCTCAAGCGCACGGGCCTCTCAGCTCCTCCCTTCCGGAATAGCTATGCCTTCAAGAAGGCGGGCACTGCCACGCCAGACTGGACGCGCTGGTATGCCACCGCGATCTGGCGCGAGATGACAAACCCGGTGGGCGTGGTCGATGAGGATATGGTCAGGCAGTTGGCCGATGAAATCAGGACCGAGCAGATCGCACCGCAAATCGCCTATCACAAGTTCAACGCCGAGCGGATGCAACATCTCGATCATCAGCTCCACGAGGTAGGCAACTTCCTGATGGGCGCAGTGATCGCAGCCTGCGCCTGCTACCTGGTCGGCTATTTCGTGGCTTACGAATTTATCTCGGAATGGACGTATTTCTTCGTGTTCGTCACCGCCGGCTTTCCTGCACTGGGTGCGGCCGTCTTCGGCCTGAGAGGGCACGGCGAACACTTGCTGACGGCAAGCCGTTCGCGCAGCACGATCAACAGTCTCACGGTGAACGACCGACGCATCGCCTCGCTGACCGAACTTGAAGAGCTGAACGCGGAACTGGAAAAGACCGCCGAGATCATGCTCGAAGACCTGGGCGAGTGGAACGTGGCCTACAGCGAGCGCGCCCTGCAGGTACCCGCCTGATCCGAACAGCTGGCTATTGCAGCGTTTCCTGCGACTGGCGCAACATGCCGCGAAGATAACCGCGGGTCTGGTAGGCATTGGCCATCAGTTGCGCAGCATCCATCGCCGAGGATTCTTGCCGCATGGAAGCTTCCAGCGAGTCGAGATAGGCACCGTATTCTCGCGCTCTTTCGGCATTCTCGCGGCGCACCTGTTGCGCAGCACGTGCATCTTCCCCGGCGAGCATCCCGGGCCGATCCCGCCTTTCCAGTTCAATAATCCGGTCAACCAGGCTGCGGCTTTCTCGCACCGCGCTCCTGAACTCGCTCATGGTCGCGGAACTCACCGTGTTTCCGCTACCCGTCTCTACGGGCAGCGGGGTTGCCATGGCTGCACTGCTCGGCTGCAGCGGGCGGTCGGCGTTCGCAACCGCAGAACTGGGCTCCGCAATGGCCAGGGCCGTTGCCTCCACTTCCGGCACGCGAAGGTCGGCGAGGGTCGAGTTGAATTCGCCCGCAGTAGCTATCAGGTCGCGCATCGCACCGAGGGCGTCCTCATCGCTGGTGCTTTCCGACACCCGCCTGCTTGCCTGAGTGATCACGGCGAGGCCATCGCTGAGGGTCGAGACAGCCCCCTCGTTGGCGTTCCTGGTGGGCGCGGGTATCGCGTCAAACCGTCGTCGCGACGTTTCGGCATAGCTCGAGGCGAACTGCGTGAGCAGGGGTTGCAAACCGCCTTCCAGAGGGACTGACGGATCATCCGGCAGGTCGGTGGGCAGCGCCAGCAGATCCACCAGTGTGTCCGAAATCCCTGCCGCCCGTGCTTCGTCTGCCAATGCCGACAGAATGGCTTCGCTGTCTGCAATCGAATACCCGGCTTCTCCCTCTTCTGGCAGCTCTGCCAGGGCGGATCCCGCCTGTTCGTCGCCGCTCGAGAGAAGATATGCACCTGAAGCAGCCACCACCAGTGCTGCCCCGATCCCGGCGATCACCAGCTTGGACTTGCCTGTCCTTGAATCCTGGCTTCCTTCGTCAGACCCGGATGGTTTTCCCTCTGCGACTGCGGATTTCTTCTTCGCATCTTGCTTATCGGGAGAGGCGATTGATTCAGGCGCAGCAAGCGGAACGTCCGCTGTCGCAGGCGCCTGGTCGGCTTCTTGCAGGGGCTCTTCGCTGCGGTCCTCCCGATCCTTGGGAGAAAGGTACTCAGCCTTGCTTGGCGTATCAGGGACCCCCGTCGCAATACGATTCTTCGACAGGCCTGAGCCGGCAGAGGACGCGACAGCATACAGGTCGTCGGCGAAGCCTCCGATGCGTGTCCTGTCGTCCTCATCCTCCTCGTCGTCGGCTTCATTGGCCGGCGCCATCCCGGCCGCGGATCCGGATTCCAGCAACTCCAGCCAACGGGCAATGGATTGCGGACGCTCGTCGGGCCGCAAGGCCATCGCAGCATCGATCCCGCTCAGAAATTCCTTGCTGAAGCCGGGCAGATCCCGTTCCACCAGAGGCTGCCCGGCTTCTCCATGGACACGTTCCAGCACTTCGGCCGGCTTCTCGCCGGTGATGCATTCGTAGAGCACGACACCCAAGGCATAGATATCTGTCCAGGGGCCCTGCTCGTAGGTGCGTACGTACTGCTCGATCGCTGCATAGGGTGGGGTGTGAAACGTGACGGTCGTGCTGGTGGCCTCGCCGGATTCAAAGCGGGCCGAGCCGAAATCGATCAGGACCGACCGGCCATCATCGCCAACCATGATGTTGGGCGGCTTGATATCGCGATGGAGAACGCCGACGCGGTGTGCACGATCCAGTCCTTCGCAGATGGGTATGATCATCTTGCGGAGACTGGCTTCGTTGAAGCGCATACCCTGCTTGAGCAGCCTGGAGAGCGGAGTGCCGTCCTCGAAATCCATGACCATGTAGGCCGTGCCGTGAATCTCGAACAGGCTCCTTACGCTTACGATGTTGGGATGCCGACTCGGCGTGGAGAGGTTCCACAGCAATTTGGCCTCTTCCACGAATTTTTTCAGGCCCAGAGCGTGGACTTCCTCCGCACTGGAATCCACCGGGACAACCGTCTCGTCGTCATTTCGTTCGCTTGTGGCGCTGGGAAAATATTCTTTTATTGCAACAAGTTCATCGAAATATATACCCCGTCCCTTATAGACGATGCCAAAACCTCCGACGCCCAGGACTTCCTCCAGCCTCCATTCGCGAAGTATCGTACCAGCTGGCAGAGCACGATTACTGTATGTCTTTGACATTTTAGAATTGCCCCCTGGCCTTGGCCGCAAGACAAGTGTGCACTATGTTGCCATGGCTGCCAACTATCGTTGGATTTACTGATCGGGGCGAAATGTGATTTTCTTGAGCGCGTCTTGCACCGACATCGGAAAGAAGCGCAAGCTCAACGAAGATGCCATTCTCGATGACGCCGGAAGCGGCATCTGGGCCGTCGCCGACGGCATGGGTGGGCACGAAGCCGGCGAGGTGGCCTCGGCCCAGATTGTCGAGGCTCTTTCAGAAATGAAAGGAGGCGGCGGTCTGCAGTCGGACAAGGATCTGGCCTGTGAGAGACTGCAGGAAGTCAATGCCAGCCTCATTACCTTGGCACGCACTTCCGGTGACGATGACAAGACCATCGGCTCCACAGTTGCCGGCCTACTGATCCGCGACCATCGGTATTGCTGCATTTGGGCCGGCGACAGTCGGGTCTATCTGGTTCGCGATCGCACCATCGCACAACTTACGACCGACCACAGCCTGGTGAACGATCTCGTCAGATCCGGCATGGTCAGCCCTGAAGAGGCCGTTTCGCATCCGGATTCCAACGTCATTACGCGTGCGGTCGGAGCAAAGTCACAGCTCGTGCTCGATACCTGCGAGGACAAGGTGCTGGCAGGAGACATTTTCCTGCTGACAACCGATGGAGTGAACCGCGTCGTTTCCGACGAAGAGCTTTGTGACATTCTACTCACGAGAAACCCGGGCCAGGCAGTCGAGACAGTTCGGCATGCTGTCCTATCTCGCGGCGCTCCCGATAATTTGAGTATTGTCGTCGTGCGCGTCGCTTGATCGCCGTATGCGATTTCTTCGATCCGATATGCCTTGGTAGCCAGCGCTCTCGTCCTCAGCCCCACTGTAAGTTTGCGGTTGGTCTGAAGCCTTTTCTGACGATAATATCTCTGCCAACGCTTTGGCAAATCAGGGGATGGGCAGGATCGACATGAAGAAATTCTTGGAGGGCTCGGACTATTCGCGTCGACAAATTCTTGCAGGCGCAGCAGGAGCCACGCTGACGCTGCCGGGAGCATCGGCGCTGGCGCAGGAAGCTGTCGGACAACCCCTGCTGGGCGATCCGACGCTGCCGGAAGTACCGGGTGAGAGGATGCGCTGGGCGATCGTGGGCCTCGGAACATTCGCCGTGGGGCAGGTCATTCCAGGTTTCGCGGACGCCAGGCAATCGCGCATGACGGCCTTCGTCTCGGGCAATCCCGAGAAGGCGCAGAACCTCGGTGCGCGCTACGGAGTGTCGCAGTTCTACGACTATGACACCTACGATCGCATCGCCGACGATCCCGAAATCGATTGCGTCTACATCGTTCTGCCGGTCGGTCTGCACGCGGAATACACGATCCGCGCGCTCGAAGCCGGCAAGCATGTCCTCTGCGAAAAGCCGATGGCTTCGACCAGCGCCGAGTGCGAGGCCATGATCGCCGCCGCGAATGCCAACGGCCGGACGCTGGGCGTCGCCTACCGCGTGCATTTCGAACCCAACAACATCCATGCCCTGCAGCGAATTCGCAACGACGATCTGGGCACGATGCGCTTCGTCTCGGCCGATCACGGCTTCAATGCGAACCCCGATTGGCCACCGCACAAGTGGCGCCTGGAAAAGGAACTGGCTGGCGGCGGATCGATGTACGATATCGGGGTCTACGGCCTGAACACATCGCTGATGATGGTGCCCGACGACCTGCCTGTGGAAGTCTCGGCGCGCTATTCCACTCCGGCCGGGGATCCGCGCTTTACCGAGGTGGAGGGCGGCCTGGACTGGCGGGTGCACATGGCCAGCGGCATCACCATACAGGGTTCGTCATCCTATTGCTGGAGCCCCTACGTCTCGCGGCAGCGCTATTTCGGAAGCACGGCCTCGATCGAGATGAACCCGGCGACCACCTACTACGACAATCGTATCCGCTTCGAACCAGGCGGCGACGCACCGCGCGAGTATTCGGCAGGAAATGCGATCACGCAGTTCGCCGGGCAGCTCGATGGCTTCTCCGCCGCCGCACGGGCGGGACAGCCTCACCGCACGCCCGGAGAGATGGGACTGCGCGACATTCGCCTGATCGAAGCGATGTATCGCAGTGCAGACGCAGGCGGCGCGGTGGTTCCGCTGTGAAATCCGCGCTGCGGGCCGTCGTTGCTACAGCCCTTGCCGTCCTTTCCGCCCAACCGCTGGTGGCGCAGGACTCCGCTTCGGTGCATCGCGCAGAAAACGAACGGCTCGGCTACGGCGAATTGCGGCCAGGAGCGGACGGCAACGATCCCGATGCCCCGAACGCAGCGAACTTCGACGAGGACCGGGTCGGAAATCTGTCCGTGCCTTCGCTATTCCGCGACGACAATGGGGCTGCGGAGGGCTGGTCCGCGCGGCGGGCCGAACTGGCGCGCCTGATAGAGAACGAGTGGGTCGGACGCGTACCGGAAAGCGCGCGCGAGATCGAGATCGTCTGGACGAAGCAGGAAGTTGATGACGGCGACCAGTGGCTGGGACAGCTCATGCGTCCGGGATATCCGATGGGCCCCACCATCGACGCCCGGTTGAGCCTGCCCCCACAAGCGAGGCGGGCCGGCTCCCGTCCCGTGCCGGTCGTCATCGAATACAGCTACATCTGGCCCCCTGACTTCCGCTTTCCTGGCCCGCCCGCACCGAGCCTGCGTGAGGCGGCGCTGGCGCGTGGCTGGGGCCATGTCGCCTATCGGCCCACACTGCTGCAGGCCGACGATACCGCCCTCCTCTCGCAAGGTCTGATCGGCATGACAGCATGGCCACGCGGGGAGCACGACTGGGGCGCGCTGCGCGCCTGGGCGTGGGGGGCAAGCCGGTTGCGGGAGGCTCTGGCCGCAGACCCGCTCATCGACGGATCACGCATAGTCCTGGCGGGCCATTCCCGCTTTGGCAAAGCGGTTCTGGTGGCGGCCGCCTTCGATCATGAATTTGCCGACGCCCTCGTATCAAGCAGCGGCGCAGGCGGCGCAAAGCTGATGCGCCGAGACTTCGGGGAAAGGCTGGAGAACATGGCCGATCCCTATGCCTCGGTCTGGTATGCACCCCGCATCAAGCACTATGCGGGCAACGCATCCCTGGAGCAGTGGCCCGTCGATGCGCACATGCTGATAGCGCTGCGCGCGCCCCGTCCCTTGCTGATCTCGACCGGAACGGTTGCGCAGGGAGACGGCTGGACCGACCCGGCGGGCCAGTGGCAGGCGACGTTGCTGGCCCGGGCTGCATGGAGAGCTACGGGTGCCGACACCTTTCCCGACGAAGCCCGACCGCAGCCGGGCCACGGTCCGCTCGAAACGCCCCTGGCCTTCTACCAGCATGCGGAGGGTCACGTGATGTGGCCCGCATTCGAGGCGCTCTTCAATCACACGGAGCGATTTACCCGCTAGCGAGCGATGTCACCGGTGTGGAACGCAAGACAGCCGGCTGCATGCGCGGGACCAGGAAGTGAATGATTACGAAAGCGATCGTGTAGCCAAGACCGGCATAGATGACGATCGGCACGTAGGACCCGGTCAGCTCAAGCGTCCAGCCCGTCGCCTGGGCGATCAGGATACCACCCACGGCGCCGGCAGCTCCTCCCATCCCGGCAATCGTCGCCACCGCCCGGCGCGGATACATGTCGGCAATCATCGTGAAGATGTTCGAACTGAAGGCCTGGTGCGCCGCCGTACCCAGCCCGATCAGCAGGACCGCCATCCACGGCTCCGGCACGCTGGCGACGGTCACCATCGGCAGCGCCATCAGGGCCGCGATGAACAAGGTGGTCTTGCGCGCGCGGTTGATGGTCCATCCCCGGTTGACGAGGTGCGAGGACAGCCAGCCGCCTGCGATGGAGCCGATGTCGGCAAGAAGGTACACGCCGATCAGCGCCGGGCCGATGGTGGCGAGAATCCCGCTGTCGCCGGTGGGAAACAGCTCCATGCCCTGCGTCCTGGCGAGGAAATCCGGCAGCCAGAACAGAAACAGGTACCAGACCGGATCGGTAAAGAACTTTCCGCAGATGAAGAACCAGGCCTGGCGCTGGCGGATCGCATCCTTCCAGCCTAGCGGTTCGCCGGCAGGATCTTCGCCATCCTGTTCGATCCACTGGCGCTCGTCTGGTGTCAGGGCCTGATGATCGTTCGGCTGACGAAAGAAACGCAGCCATGCCCACAGGACGATGAAGCCCAAGAGGCCGGTGACGAGAAACGCGGCGCGCCAACCGTAGAGCCCGGCGATGCCAATGGCGATGATCGGCGTCAGCAATACGCCGACGTTGGCCCCGGCATTGAGAATGCCCACGCCCAGGGCCCGCTCGCGCTTGGGAAACCATTCGGCCACGGACTTGACCGCACCGGGATAGGCGGCGCTCTCGGCAATACCCAGGGCGATCCGGGCAAGGATGAACGCCAGCACGCTGCGCGCTGCCGCGTGGAAACAGGCAGCAAGGCTCCACAGGCCGATCGCGATGGCGATCCCCTTGCGCGTTCCCACCCGGTCCAGCCAGCGGCCCACCACCAGCAAGCCAATGCCGTAGCTGGCCTGGAATGCCGTTACGATGTTGCCGTAATCGACCTCGGACCAGCCCATCTCGTCCTCGATCACGGGCTTGAGCACGCCGATGATCTGGCGATCGATATAGTTGATGGTGATGACGAAGAAGAGCAGCGCGCAGATGCCCCAGCGATACTTGCCCAGCGGCCTGCTATGCCCGGCTGCCGTTGGCGCAGCGCCGGTCATGCCGCGCCTGCGCGATACTGACAGGTTCCCATTTCCCTCTCCCTGTTAGCGCTACCATATGCAGCTTGCGACGTCCCCGCAAGCACCGGCGTTTGACCTCAGTGTTCGCGGGTCTCGGCAGCGGCGCGAATGCGCTCGCGAAGCAGACGTCCGCTCTCGGTAAGGTCGTCCGACGTCCAGCCCGATACGGGGGTGCCTGGCCGCAGCGCAGCGCTGCTTTCATCGCGGTCGCCGATCGACCAGGCCATCCAGGAAATGTCGTTGGCCTCGGCCCACTCCCACCATGCTTCGCTGGAGGCGTAGTCGATCGGCCCGTTCCCGGTCGCCTCGACCACCCCGAACTCGGTGATCATCAGCGGCAGCCCCGCCTGCCGGGCTTCCTCGGCGCGCTCGCGCAAGTCCTCGCCATGCGTCGCGGCGTAGTAGTGGAGCGTGTAGACGATGTTCTCGCCACCCAGGGGATCGCGCGCAGCGATGTCCACGTCCTGGCTCCAGCTGGGGGAACCGACCACGATCAGGTTGTCGGGATCGATGGCGCGGATCGCGGCGATGATGCGTTCGTGGTAGGGTCTCACATCCCGCGACCAGTCCACGCCGTCTCGCAGGGGTTCGTTGAAGGGTTCGTAAATCAGGTTGGGCAAATGACCGTAACGCCGCGCGATCTCGGTCAGAAAGCGCTCGGCCTGATCGGGACTGGCAGTGTGCGCGTGCCAGTCGACGACGACGTAGAGCCCGTTGGCCGCCGCCGCCTCGATCACGCGGGAGGCCTTCGCCATTTCGCGGTCGTATTCGGTGAGCGCGCTGTCCTCACCCTGAGCCGCAATGGCGGCCCGCACGATGTCTACTTTCCAGTCTTCCGCCAGCCAGTCGACCGTTTCGCGCGTGTAGTATTGCGGAGCCCATTGCGACCAGAAAAGGCTCATCCCGCGCAGCGTGACGGGCTCGCCGTGCTCGCCCACGATCTTGTTGCCCTCGGTTTCCAAGGCGCCGTGCCGCGCGACAGGACTGTTGGCGGGCGCAGCGACCTCGGCTGTCGCGCCGGCCTGATCGGGCAGTGTGGTACAGGCCACCGGCTCGCCAAACGCGATGAGCGCCAGTGCTGCGAATGTGGTTCTCATCGGCAATCCTTCTCCGGTGCATGGGCGACGACACCATGATTGTCTGCAGATGGGTGCGGGGCCGTCATCGGGTCTGCGAGACGGTGCCGATGGCGGCGGGCGCGATCGAGCCACGCGCCTCCCCCTCGATGAAGAGCGTCCCGCTCGCGCGAATATCGTCCGACGCGCTGCCGACCATGATGTCGATGCGGCCGGGCTCGATCACCCATTCCCCGCCCTGCCCACAGAGCGCGAACTGGTCCGCCCGCAAGCGGAAGGACACCCGCCGGGTTTCACCTGCGGGGATCGCAATGCGCTCGAACCCGCGCAATTGCATGACCGGACGCGACACGCTGGCAACGGGGTCGCGAATGTAGAGTTGCACGACTTCGTCTCCGTCGCGCTCTCCTGAATTGGTAACGTCGACCGAAATCGCGGTGATGCCGCCGTCCGCGGCGATGCGGTCGTCTTCGATTGTCAGCTCGCCATAGGTGAAATCTGTATAGCTGAGGCCGTGTCCGAAGGCGTAGAGCGGCGTTATCGGCTGATCCATGTAGCGGGCCGTATCCCGCGAGAGATCGGGGTCCGCTGGCCTGCCGCTCGGCAGGTGATCGTAATTCACGGGCACCTGTCCCGTCGCCCGGGGGAAACTCGCGGGGAGCTTACCGCCCGGATTGTTCTCGCCGAACAGCGTGGCCGTGATGGCGGGCCCCGCCTCGATCCCCAGGAGCCAGGTGTGCAGCACAGCGTCGGCGCGCTCGGCAATTTCGGGGATGGCCAGAGGCCGCCCGCCCATCAGCACGACGACGAGGGGCTTGCCCGTATCGGCCAGGGCGTCGAACAGCTCTTGCTGCCGACCGGGCAGTTCCAGCGAGGCACGGCTGCGCGCCTCGCCCGACCAGTCGTAGTCTTCGCCAAGAGCCAGTATCACGAGATCGGCCGATTGCGCCGCCTCGACGGCGGCCGGAATGCCCGACGCATCGTCGGAGCGGGTATCGACGCCAGGTTCGTAGACCAGGTCGGCATCTCGCGCTGCCAGGGCCGTGCGCAAGGTCACCACGTCTTCCTCCCGCCCCTGCGCCCGCCACGATCCCAGTTGCGACAAGGGATCGTCAGCAAGAGCGCCTATCAGTGCGATGCGCCCGGCAGATTGCGCCAGCGGCAGGATTCCGGTCTCGTTCTTCAGCAGGACGATCGATCGTTCGGCGATCTCGCGCGCGGCCTGGCGATGATCGGCGGAGAGGATCGTGCGCGCCTCTCGCTGGGCGTCGTGATAGATGAAAGGATCGTCGAACAGGCCGAGATCGCGCTTCGCGACGAGGATACGCCCCACGGCCTGATCCAGTAGCGGCATCAAGGTAGGGTCCGCCTCGATCGCCTGCTTCAGGTCCTGCGCATAGACATCGCTGACCATGTCCATGTCCACGCTCGCCTGCAGAGCGAGGCGTGCGGCGTCCTCCCGCGAGGCCGCGACGCCGTGGGCCTGAAGTTCCTCGACCGCCCGCCAGTCCGACAGCAGCAAGCCTTCCCAGCCCCACTCCTCGCGCAGCATCGTGCGCAGCAGGTCGGCATTGCCGGTGGTTGGCACGCCGTCGAGAGCGTTGAAGGCCGTCATGAAGCTGGCGGTTCCAGCTTCCACGGCGGCGTGGAACGGCGGCAGATAGACTTCGCGCAATGTCCGCTCGCCAATAGCCGCGCCGGCATAGTCGCGGCCGCCTTCCGCCGCTCCGTAGGCGCCGAAATGCTTGGTACCGGCGATAATCGTATCGGGTGCCGTCAGGTCGTTGCCCTGAAAGCCGCGCACCTGCGCCTCTGCCATCCGGCTGCCGAGATAGGGGTCTTCGCCCGCACCCTCGACCACCCTTCCCCAGTGCGGATCGCGCGCCACATCCACCATCGGGGCGAAGGTCCAGTGCAAGCCCGCAGCGCTCGCTTCGCGCGCGGCGATGCGGGCGTGGCGTTCCAGATCGGCGGGATCCCAGCTGGCGGCCATGGCCAGCGGCACGGGGAAGATCGTCCGATACCCGTGCACCACGTCCATCGAGAAGAGCAGCGGTATACCCAGCCGGCTTTCCTCGACTGCAACGCGCTGCAATTCGCGCAACGGCTCGGCCCCGGCGACGTGCAGGTAGGAACCGACCTCCCCCCGTCGCACACGCTCGAGCTCCTCCGGCCCGAGACGCGAGTTGAGTGACTTGGAACGCCCGCCCATGCGCTGGACCAGCTGACCAATCTTCTCGTCAAGGGTCATCCGGGCGATCAGCGCGTCGATGTCGGTGGTCGCTTCGCCATCGGAAGGCGAGCTTCGCTCAATATCCTGGGCCGCAAGCTGAGCCGGACTCGCCACCCCGGCTGCCAGACCCGCGATTGCCGCAGCTGCTGATAGCGCTATCACCCGCATGAACATCTCTCTCCGCCGTTCGATCTCCGGTTCGAGCCGGGACCCTTTTGAGCAGGGTGATAGGAAGCAAAAGCGTCGTAAACAAGCTTTTCGAGTCAACTTGCACTTGTCTGGAAAGGTCGATGCCGCAATAAGGCTGTCCCAACTGAACTAGAAAAAGATAGCGCTCACATTTGGGAACATTGGCGCTGCAGTGGGTGGGGAAGACTATGATCAGCACGACCAAGTTGTTGTCCGGCGTGGCAGCGCTGCTTCTTTCGGCCTGTGCCTATCCGGGCGCTGACACCGGACAGAGCCCTCCCTCCAGGCCGCTGGCGACAAGCGATGCGGGCGTGGCCGATCCGTCCATCTGGCCCGAATACGATTACCCCGTCGTCGTCCCGGCGCAGGATCGCGCCATGATTGCCGGACTGCTTTCGCGGATGACGCTGGAGGAAAAGATCGGGCAACTGGTGCAGGCGGACCTGTGCTGCGTCACGCCCGAGGACGTGCAGACCTACAATCTCGGGTCGATCCTCGTCGGCGGAAACAGCGGCCCCAATGGAAACGACCTGGCCCCGGCGCCCGAATGGCTCGCAGCGGCAGACGAATTCTACCGGCATTCTGTCGATACCAGCGACGGCGGGGTGGGAATTCCCATCATCTGGGGGACGGACGCTGTCCACGGCCACAGCAACATCATCGGCGCCACCATCTTCCCCCATAACATCGGGCTGGGCGCCATGCGCGATGCGGCGTTGGTCGAACGCATCGGCGCGGCGACAGCACGCGAAATCCGCGTGACGGGGCAGGAGTGGACCTTCGCGCCCACGGTGGCGGTGCCGCAGGACTTCAGGTGGGGGCGTTCCTACGAGGGTTATTCCTCCGACCCCGAACTCGTCGCGTCCTACGTGGGGGCCATGGTGCGCGGCCTGCAGGGCCCGCCCAGCAACCAGAACCTGCTGGAGGGGCCTTACGTCATTGCCTCGACCAAGCATTTTCTTGCCGATGGCGGCACCGACAACGGCGTGGATCAGGGCGACAGTTCCATCAGCGAAGAGGAACTGCGCGATATTCACGGCCTGCCCTATGGCCCCGCGATAGCGGAGGGCGTGGCCACGGTGATGATCAGCTTTTCCAGCTGGGAAGGCGTGAAGATGACTGGCAACCGGTCGCTGGTTACCGACGTGCTGAAGGATCGCTTCGACTTCAGCGGCTTAGTGGTATCCGACTGGAACGCGCACGGGCAGGTGGCCGGGTGCACGAACGAAAGCTGCCCGCAGGCCCTGATGGCCGGTATCGACATGTACATGGCGCCCGATACCTGGCGCGCCGTCTACGACGATCTGCTGGCGCGTGCTCAGAGCGGTGAAATCCCGATGTCACGCATTGACGAGGCAGTAACGCGCATACTCGAGGTGAAGGCCCGGCTCGGCATCTTCGACGCAGGCGCCCCTTCGACAAGGCCGCTGGCGGGACAATACGATCTGCTGGGAGCCGACGAGCATCGCGCCATCGCCCGCGAAGCGGTGCGCAAGTCGCTGGTGATGCTGCGCAACGATGGCGTGCTGCCGCTGGCACCCGGCGGCCGGTTGCTGGTCGCAGGAGAGGGTGCGGACGATATCGCCCGGCAGTCCGGTGGATGGACGCTGAGCTGGCAGGGCACCGGTATCGACAACTCCCATTTTCCCGGTGCGACCTCGATCTGGAGCGGCCTTCGCGAGGCGGTGGAAGCGGGCGGCGGCACTGCCGAGCTTTCGCCCGATGGAAGTTTCTCGCAGCGCCCCGACGCGGCTGTCGTCGTCTTCGGTGAACAGCCATACGCGGAATTCCAGGGCGACCGCGCGACGCTGGCGCTGGATACGGAATTGACCGGCCCTTACGCAACCATGCGCGAGTTGCAGTCGCAGGGCATTCCCGTGGTCGCGCTGATGATCACCGGTCGCCCGCTCTACGTGAACCCCGCGCTCAACAACTCGGATGCATTCGTGGTCGCCTGGCTGCCCGGCAGCGAGGGCCGCGGCATTGCCGATGTGCTTGTCGCGAACCCCGACGGTTCGGCGCGGTTCGACTTCACCGGCAAGCTGCCTGCCGACTGGCCACGGACAGCCGACATGGCGGACGGAGCCCTGTTCGACCTTGGATACGGTCTCACCTACGACAGCCCGCCGTCCGCTTGGCAAGACCTTCCCGAAATCGATCTTGGCGACGCGGCCGGAGACAGCAGGATCTGGTTCAGCGCCGGGGCTCCCGCGCCCCGCTGGTCGCTGCTCGTCAACGGCGGCAACGCCAACGCGCAGACGCGCATCACGACCGTGCCCGCCGAAGCGCTGGAAGGCCGTGTGGCAATCTCGGCGGAGAACTTCGGCGTGCAGGAAGGCGCTCGCCGGTTCACGATCGAGGATGGCACCGCCAGTGTTTCCCTGCGCAACTTCGATGCGCTGAACATCGACCGCGAGACCAACGCAGACGTCATGCTGCTGGTGACCCTGAAGGTCTGGGACTCGCCCGACAGCGCGATGCTGGGAGCCATCGGGCCGGACAGCGAGGGCTTCACCGAGGTCGCGCTGCCTGCCAGCGAAGCGTGGGTGCGCTACGGCGTTCCCCTGCGCTGCCTGCGTGAACATGGGGCCAGCGTCGAGCAGCTTACCGAACCGTTCGTCCTGAGGACGACGGGGTCGGCAGACTATGCCATCGGCGAAGTGCGGCTGGGTACCGATGCAGAAGTGACGCTTCCGTGTTCGTGATCGATCGGATTTGCTGTTAGTACCTCGTGGCATGAGCCCGGTCGAGGAAATTGCCGCCACCGATCCCGAGAGCTTCGATCGCGATATCAGGCCGCTCTACAAGCCTGTCGTGATACGCGGCGCGGTTGCCGACTGGCCTCTCATCGAGGCCGGCAAGGAATCGGCGGCCCAGGCAATGTCCTACCTCACCGGTCTCGACAACGGCGCACCCACCGACCTGATGATCGCCCCTCCTTCCGAGAAGGGGCGGTTCTTCTACTCCGCCGACCTGCGCGGCTTCAATTTCCAGCGCCAGAAGGCGAGCCTGTCCCAGCTCGCCCAGCACCTGCTGGAAATCAGCGAAATGCCCCATCCGATCGGGATCTATGCCGGGGCCGCCGCGACACAGGCTCACCTGCCCCGGTTCGATAGCGAACACCGCTTCCCGCTCGTTTCGCGGCAGATGAACCCGGTCACTCGCGTGTGGCTGGGAAATGCAACGCAGGTCGCAACGCACTTCGACCTGTCGGACAACTTCGCCGTCGTCGCCCTGGGCAAGCGGCGCTTCACGCTCTTTCCGCCGGAGGCGACCCCGAACCTCTATGTCGGCCCCCTGGACATGACGCTTGCCGGCCAGCCGGTCAGCATGGTCGATCCCGTCTCACCCGATCTCGAGCGCTACCCGCGCTTTTCAGAGGCCCAGCGCCTTGGCCAGGTTGCAGACCTCGAACCCGGCGATGCGATCTACATTCCCACGCTGTGGTGGCATCATGTCCAGGCCAGCGATCCGATCAGCGTTCTCGTCAACTACTGGCACAACGACGCGAGGCACGGAGGGGGTTTCCTGGCGCTCGTCCACGCGATCCTTGCCATCCGCGACCACCCACCGGGGCAACGCGAAGCGTGGCGTTCGTGGTTCGATCATTTCGTCTTCGATGAATCTGCGCCCGAAGCCGCGCAACATCTGCCGCCCCACGCCCGCACGGTGACCGGTCCGCCTTCACCGCAGCGCGACGAAATGATCCGCCGCTTCATCTTGCAGGTTCTTGCAGGACAGTAACCGGCCCGTTTCGAAACGGACGGTTTGCCCGAGATTTGGCTTCATGGTAGCGCTACCGAAGAGACTGTCAAAGGCGGTCGGCAAAGGGAGATGTTCCGATGAAGCGCACCTTATTTCTGGGTATCAGCCTGCTGTCACTTCCGGCTCTGGGAATGGCCCAGTCGACGCCAGCCGTTCCGGCGACTACCGCATCGGCCTCGGCATCGGGGCTGCCGGTCGGAACCTGCGTCAACATGGGCAACATGCTCGAAGCAAACCAGGAAAGCAGTTGGGGAGGCGCGCCAATCGCGGCGGAAGACTTCACCCGGATCAGCGAAGCGGGTTTCGATACCGTTCGCCTTCCCGTTCGCTGGCACAACAAGACCCTGCAGGAAGCGCCCTGGACCGTCGATCCCGCCTGGATGGACCGGGTTCAGGAAGTGGTCGACCAAGCCTTGGCAGCCGACCTCAATGTCATCCTCAACAGTCACCATTTCGACCCCATCCACGAGGACCCGCTCGCCGTGGCCGAATGGCATGGAGCAGTCTGGCGGCAGATTGCCGAGCGGTTCGAGGGGTATCCGGAAGACAGCCTCTGGTTCGAGCTGGAGAACGAGCCGCACAACAATTTCGATCATTCGAACCTGCTGCAAACCCTCGATCCTGCGCTCGAAGCGGTGAGAGCCAGCCATCCGACACGCCCTGTCATCATCGGGGGCGAGAACTGGAGCGGCATCGATTCGCTCGCGACCCTTCCGCTACCCAGCGATCAGAATATCTATCCCACCTTCCACTATTACGATCCTTTCGCTTTCACCCATCAGGGCGCCAGTTGGACAGAGCCCGACGTTCCGCCGCCGGGACGCGAATTTCCGACGGCGAAAGATCGCCAACGATTGGCCGCGGACGTGGACAAGGTGCGCAGCTACATCGAACGCACCGGCCTCGTTCCCTTCATGGGTGAAACCGGTGCCTACGACCTGCATATCTCGACCGAGGATCGCGCCACCTATCACCGGACGGTGCGGGAAGCCTTTGAGCCCACCGGCATCGGCATTTGCGTCTGGGGCTATGCCAATACGTTCCCGTTCTGGGATCGGGAAGAAGGCGAATGGCTGCCGGGAATGCGCGCAGCCATCGGTCTGCCGGAATAGTCGGTACGCGGGTGAAGGCGAGCGTTTCTAGCGCTCGCCCGCCACCGCGTAAGGGCCGACGACGAGGCCCGTGAACAGGCCCGCGTGGATGGAGGCGAGAGGTTCGACGTCGACGGCGGGAAACTCGTTCCAGGTTTCACCGGCGGCGCGCCAGGCTGGCACCGCACTGCCCCCGCGCAGGGTCAGGCGAAGCTCGGCGGCATCGTGCGGCCAGGCTGCCTCGTGGAGGACTTCGCCAAGTTCACTGTCGTCCGGGTCCTTGCGCATGCGAACCACGACCTGCGCCCCCTCCGCCGCGCGTTCCAGCCCGATTGTCAGGAAATGCCCTTCATCCATGAAGGCGAGCAATCCCGCGAAGTCTCCGATACGTTCGCCCTCGAAATCGACCGAGGTGGTGATCTGCGCCGAATGGTGCCGCATCCTGCGCCCGATGAACGCGGGGCGCGACAGGCTTCCCGCCGCAGCCTCGCCCGGGACGAGCCGCATCGCGCCCGTCTCTATGTCGTGCAGGATCTGCGAACGCTCGCCGGGGCTGCGGAGCGTGATCCATTCGGGCGAAAGCGCGATGGCATCGAAGTCGTCGCGCCAGTTGTCCCATTCCTCCCCGTCGAACGCAGGAAGGTCTGGCCGCCGGGTGACGAGCGGAACCGGCTCGCCGCGCTCCAGGAAGAACGGCCAGCCATCCTGCCATTGCACCGGCAGCAGGAACGTCTCCCGGCCGAGCAGTGTCGACTGGCCAGCGAATGGCCGCGTCGCCAGGAACAGTCCCCACCAGTTGCCGTCGTCCAGCTGCACCATGTCCGCGTGGCCGGTTGCCTCGACCCGGTCGGGCCTGTCAGCAGGCAGATCGCGCTGGGTGAGGATAGGATTGATCGGGCCCGGCTCGTATGGTCCATCGATTTTGCGCGACCGATAGATCGTCTGGGAATGCTGGTCCGCCGTGCCGCCCTCGGCCGCCAGCAGGTAATACCAGCCGTCGATCTTGTAGATATGCGGTCCTTCGGCCCAGACAGGCTGCTGCGAAAGGTCCACGCCCCCGTTCACCAGCAATGTGCGCTCGGGCAACATCTTCATCGCTTCGGGATCGAATTCCTGCAGCCACAGGGCACGATGTCCCTCGTAAAGGGGCTCTCCCGGCGGCGCGTCGTTGTAGACTATCCAGGCCCGGCCATCCTCGAAGTAGAGCGAGGGATCGATGCCGCCGAAATCCAGCCAGGCGGGGTCGCTCCATTCCCCGTCGGCACGGTCGGCGGTGATGACGAAATTGCCGCCGCAATCGATGCAGGTGTTCGCAATCCAGAAGCGTCCGTCATGGTGGGTGATGGCCGGGGCGAAGAGGCCGCGGTTGGTGCCCAAGCCCGAGAAATCCATCTGATCGCGCCTGTTGATGGCATTGCCCACGAGCTGCCAGTCCACCAGATTGCGGCTGTGGAAGATCGGCAGGCCGGGCCACCAGCTGAACGTCGATGTCACGGCATAGAAATCGTCGCCGACGCGGACGATCGACGGGTCCGGATGAAAGCCCGGCAACACGGGGTTCCGATAATGATCCGCTTCCGCCTCAGGCGCCGGGTCGAGGGCGGCGTATTCGACGAAATCGAAATCCGCGCTCGTTTGTGCAGACGCCGGCAAGCCAGGCAATACGGCGGCAAGCAGAAATGCCGCGCTGGTGGTGATTCGACCCATGTTTCTCCCTTTCAGTGGGCGGGATTTTGTCCTTGCCCCCCTTCTCGCTCCTTCCTATGGTAGCGCTCCCAATTGGGAGGGCAAGAGCCGAAAATGGCCGTAGATTTGGTATCGATACTCGCCGAGGATTTCATGGAAGGCCAATTCCTGGGGCGCGCCAGTTCGCCCGAGGGACCGGTGGTCATTGCCATTGTGGAAGGCAAGCTGTTCGACCTCACCAGTGAGGTCGCCTCGGTCTCCACGGCGGTCGCACGGCGGCAGTTTGCCGGGGGCCGATTGATTGGCGAGGTCGCCGACGGCCTGCCCGAGGGCTGGGAGTTGCTCAGCCCGATCGATCTTCAATGCATCAAGGCAAGCGGCGTGACCTTCGCCCTTTCCGCCATTGAGCGGGTGATCGAGGAGCGTGCGCGGGGGGACGCGGCAGAGGCTGCACAAATCCGTTCCCAGCTCGAAGAGAAGGTCGGATCGGGCATCCGGTCCGTCGTTCCCGGCAGCGCGGACGCGCAGGAACTGAAGGCGGCGCTGATTGCCGAGGACATGTGGTCGCAATATCTGGAAGTGGCAATCGGCCCCGACGCGGAGATTTTTTCCAAGTCGCCTGTCCTGTCGTCAGTCGGGCACGGCGCCCCCATCGGCGTGCGCTCGGATTCGCAATGGAACAACCCCGAACCCGAGGTGGTGCTGGTCTGCGATCCACAAGGCGAGGTCGTTGGCGCGGCGCTGGGCAACGATGTCAATCTGCGCGACTTCGAAGGGCGTTCAGCGCTGCTTCTGTCGAAGGCGAAGGACAATACCGCGTCTTGCGCAATCGGCCCGTTCATCCGCCTATTCGACGACACCTTCACCATCGACGACGTGCGCAAGGCCAATGTCGATCTGCTGATCGAGGGACCGGAGGGTTACCGGCTGGAGGGCACGAACATCATGGCGGAGATTAGCCGAGATCCGCTGGAACTGGTGCGCCAGTGCCTTTCAGAACACCATTATCCGGACGGCTTCGTCCTCTTTTGCGGAACGCTGTTTGCTCCGACGCAGGATCGCGACCAGCCGGGAGCCGGCTTCACCCACAAGGTGGGCGACGTGGTCACGATCAGGTCGGACCGGATCGGCACGCTGGCCAACCCGGTCACCACGTCACGCGACGCCCCGCCCTGGACCATGGGCATCACCGAATTCGTGCGCAATCTGACATCGCGCGGTCTGATCGACCGGGTCTGATGCGCATCACACGCCGGCGAGAGACAAGACAACAATGAAAATCACAGGGAAATGAGCCGGATGGCGCAGGAAATTCTGGCAACGGAGCGGCAGGCCGCCGTCTATCCGAGCCTGGTCGACAAGAGGGTAATCATCAGCGGCGGCGGATCGGGGATCGGTGCGGGGCTGGTGGAAGGATTTGCCCGCCAGGGCGCGCGCGTCGCTTTTGTCGACGTGCAGGACGACGCGAGCCGGGCCGTAGTCGATGGCCTTGAAGGCGCTCGGCACGAACCGCTCTTCATCAAGTGCGATGTCACCGATTGCGATGCCTATGGCAGGGCGATCGCGACCATGATCGATGAGCTGGGTGGCTGCGAAGTCCTGATCAACAACGCTGCCAATGACGACCGTCATGAAATTGCGGATGTGACATCCGACTATTGGGACGACCGTATGGCGGTCAATCTCAAGCACCAGTTCTTCGCCGCGAAGGCCGTCGTGCCAGCCATGCGCGACGCCGGCGGCGGCTCCATCATCAATCTCGGCTCGATCAGTTGGCATCTGGGGCTGGAAGACCTCACCATATACCAGACCGCCAAGGCGGCGATCGAGGGACTGACGCGCAGCCTCGCCCGCGAACTGGGGCGCCAGAACATAAGGGTGAACACGATCATTCCCGGCAACGTCCAGACGCCGCGCCAGATGAAATGGTATTCACCCGAAGGCGAAGCGGAGATCGTCGCGGCACAGTGCCTCGACGGACGCATCCAGCCGGTCGACATTGCCGCGATGGCGCTGTTTCTCGCTTCCGACGACGCGCGTTTCTGCACCGCGCACAATTACTGGGTGGACGCAGGATGGAGATAAGGGCCGAGGTCAAACGTGCGCTCGATGCGCAAAGCCTGCTTGGCGAAGGCGTTCTGTGGGACCCAGTTCGGCAGGTCGTCTGGTTCGTGGACATCAAGCGGCACAGGCTGTGGCACTACGATCCCGAAACGGGGAGCAACTCATTTGCGGAAGCTCCCGGTCAGATCGGCTGGGCGATCCCGGCCGAAGGGGGATCGCTGTTGTGCGGCCTTCAGGATGGGCTGTACGTGTTCGATCCGGAGGACAAGTCCTTCGCGAAATTGATGGATGTGCCTGGAGAACCCAGTGGCAACCGGTTGAACGATGCCTGCGCCGACCCCTGGGGGCGCGTATGGTTCGGTTCCATGGACGACAGCGAGGGCGCTGCATCCGGCCGCTTCTACGTCTTCGACCGCGGCGAGATCAGGCCGGCAGGGCCGAACGGGATCACGATCACCAACGGGCCCGCAGTCGATGCCTCGGGATCGCGCATCTACTTCACCGACACGACAGCCCAGCGCATTTTCGTCGCCGATCTTTCTAGCAGCGGCGTGGGCGAGGCGCGTCCTTTCGCGGATACCGGCGCACTCTTTCCCGATGCCTATCCCGATGGCCCGGTGGTCGACGCGGAAGATCATTTGTGGACCGGCCTCTATCTCGGCAGCAAGGTGGCGCGGTTCTCGCCCGATGGCGAGCTTGTCGCCACTATCGAAATGCCGGCGCGCGACATCACCAAGATGGCGTTCGGGGGCAGCGATCTCGGCACCGGCTATGTCACCACGGCGACCAAGAACATGGAGCCTGCCGACATGGAACAATATCCACTCGCGGGCGGACTCCTGACCTTCGAGGCGCCCGTGCGGGGCTTTGCCCAGCCGCTCGCAAAACTCGGATGAAGCACCGCCCTTCCCTCGCCCTTGCAGGTGCCCTGCTTCTCCTGGCCGGGCCTGCGTGGGCGGCACCGGAAGCAGGCCCTGCCTATGGGGGCGGCATGGTCCTGCAACGCGGCGAGCCGATAGCGATTGCAGGTACGGCACAGCCCGGTGAGACAGTCGAAGGTACGCTTGGCGAAGAGACTGCCACGGCGACAGCCGATCAGGACGGCAGCTTCACCCTCTTCTTCTCTCCCCGGGAGGCCAGCAGCAGGAGCATGTCGCTGACACTGGAGGATTCCAGCGGCGAGTCCACCTACACGGATCTGCTGATCGGGGATGTCTACCTGTGCTCGGGCCAGTCGAACATGGAACTCCCGGTCACGCGCGCGCTCGATACCGCCAATCAGCTGAGGCTCGCGCCCGACGACGGAATCCGCTTGCTGAACGTGCCCAAGGATACCGCAGCGACGCCGCAGGCACAGTTCGCCGAACCGGTCGAATGGGTGGCAGCGACCAGCGAGACCGTGGCGGACTTTTCCGCCGCATGCTTCTTCATGGCAAAGCAGTTGCGCGAGGACCGACCCGAAGTGCCCGTCGGACTGATCCATTCGAACTGGGGCGGCAGCGCCGCGCGCGCATGGCTTTCACCCGGCGGCGTGCGCGAGATGCACGGCGAGGAAGCGCTTTCCCAGCTCATGCTCTACGAGCGCGATCCCCTTGCCGCGGCGCAATCCTTCGTGCCGCAGTGGTTTGCATGGTGGCGCGAGAACGATGAGGGGCGCGAGCCCTGGACCGATAGCGCCATGCTCGATTGGCAGCCCATTCCGCAATTCTCGTTCTGGAATGAATGGGAAGGCACAGGCCTCGATACGCAGCCGGTGGCCAATGTGTGGCTACGCCAGACCTTTGAGCTGACGCCGGAACAGGCCGCTGCCGAAGGATCGCTGGCCATTGGGGCGATCGACGATCTCGACCTGACCTGGGTCAACGGCCATCCAGTCGGCTACACCTTCGGCTGGGGGGTCGAGCGAACCTACCGAGTTCCGGCAGACTATCTTCGCGCCGGCGAGAACGAAGTGCTGATCGCCGCCAACAACGCCTGGGATACGGGCGGATTTTTCGCCGGACCCGAGCGCCTCTTCTTCTCTCCCGGCGCAGGCGAGCCGATCCCGCTTGGCGCGGACTGGGAATACGCCATCGGCGCCGTCCAGGGCACGCCTCCGCGCGCGCCCTGGGATGCCAACGCGGGCCTCGGCGTCATGCACAATGCCATGATTGCCCCGCTGGGGCCGATGCGGCTTGCCGGGGTGGCCTGGTATCAGGGCGAGAGCGATGTGGGCCAGCCCGATTACGATGCCAAGCTACGCGAATTATTCGCCGGCTGGCGGCGGCAGTTCGGCGAGCAGGCGCGAATGATCGTCGTGCAGCTGGCGGACTACGGCGAACGGCAAAGCGAGCCGGTGGAATCCGGGTGGGCGCAACTGCGACAGGAACAGCTCGACGCCGTCGTGGCAGACGAGAACGCCGCCCTGGTGACGGCGATCGATATCGGCGAACCTTCCGACATTCACCCCGCCAATAAGAACGTTCTGGGCACACGCCTCGCCCTGGCGGCGGAGGGCGCGGCCATGCCGATGCCGGAAAGCGCGACGCGGGAAAGCGACATGATTGTCGTGCGATTCACCGGTATCGAAGGCGATCTTCGCGCGTTCGGCGGGCCCGTCCCCCTCGGCGTCGAAACGTGCGGGTCTTCCCAAGACAGTTGCCACTGGGCTGACGCCGCCGTCACAGGATCGACCTTGATCTTGAAGGCTCCTGCCGACCAGCAGGTAACGCGCATCCGACATGCCTGGTCCGATGCGCCGATCGTGAATGTCTACGATCAGCGCGAGCTGCCGCTTCCCGGCTTCGAACTCGAGGTTACCGACTGATGTTCACCCGCCGCACCATCCTTGCAGGGTGCGCGGGTTTGACGGCAGCAACAATGCTGACAGGCTGCGTTACGGCCAGAGCCCCGCAGGAGTTCGTCAGGCGCGAGGGCGTATCTCTCACGCGGGGCGGCGCGGCCTACCGGATCGTCGGCGCCAACATGTGGTACGCCGCCTGGCTTGGCGCCGATGCAGAGTTCGGCAACCGCGCACGGCTTGGCCGCGAGCTCGACCGTCTGCAGAGCCTCGGGGTCAACAACTTGCGGATCATGGCCTCTGGCGAGGAGGGTCCGCTCAGGAATTCCATCAAGCCGGGATTCACGCGGCTTGACGGCTCGCCCAATCCCCTTCTGTTCGAGGGGCTGGACCATGCCATGGCCGAAATCGCCGCCCGCGGAATGACGGCGGTACTGGTCCTGTCGAATTTCTGGGAATGGTCCGGTGGGCTCCAGACCCTGCTGTGGCGCGCGACGGACGACTATATCGACATGGGCGATCCAGCCCACCCGTGGCCCGCTTTCGCCGATGCGACTGCGGCCTTCTATGCCAACGAAAATGCGGTCGCCGCTTATCACGAGCATCTGCAACGCGTTGTCGGGCGGACCAACTCGGTGACCGGCGTTCGCTACGCCAGCGACCCTGCGATCATGAGCTGGCAACTGGCCAACGAGCCACGCCCCGGCGGCAGCGATGCAGCGATCGCGCGATACGGGGATGCCTATCAGGCGTGGATCGACGAGACTGGCGCGCTGATCCGCAGCCTCGACGGCAATCACCTCGTCTCGCTGGGACAAGAAGGGACGCAGGCAACCAACGGCGCGCTGGATCTGGTGCTGCGCGCGCACCGGAACATGGACTATCTCACCGCGCATATATGGCCGCTCAACTGGGGCTGGGTCGAAGGTGACGACCTGCGTGGCACATGGCCGGGCGCCGCGCGGAACACGGCCGATTACCTCGATACACATGCCGCCCTGGCGCGCGAGATGGACAAGCCTCTGCTGGTGGAAGAGTTCGGCTTTCCGCGCGATCGGGAGAGCTACGCCCCCTCTGCCTCGACCGAATTTCGCAGACGCTTCTATCGCCTGATTTACGATGCGGTGGAACGCAGCTGGGCTGACGGGGGGCCGATAGCGGGCAGCAATTTCTGGGCTTGGAACGGCGAAGCCCGCGCCGCCCATGCCGACGCGGCATTTCGCGACGGAGACCTCGCCTACATGGGCGACCCCCCGCACGAACCGCAGGGCTGGTACGGCAACTTCGACAGCGATGACACAATGCTCGCACTGATCCGCGCGCACGCTCGGGCGGGCGGATTAGCCTGACCCTCCGATTGCGGTCAGGTCGGCCCGCTACATCGGCTCGTCCCGGGTGCGCCTCATGGGCACGCGCACCGTTCCGAAGGTGGCAGCCCGCCAGATCCATTCCAGCGGCCCATAGCGCATGGAGCGATACCAGACGGTCGCCAGAAGGATCTGCAGACCGAAGAAGGCCAGCCCGGCGAAGACCGCCTGTGCCGAGCTGATTTCGTTCCAGTAGCCCAGTCCGAAGCCGTAGAAGATCGGCACCATCACGAGGGATTGCCCGAGGTAGAGGGTAAGCGTCATGCGGCCGGGCAACACGAACCATCGCAGAAGCGCTTTAAGGGGCTGCCACAGCAGCACGAAGGCGCAGACCTGGAAGGCCCCCAGGGTCAGCGCCAGCCAGCTGTCGAGCGCCCAGATCATCGCCTGCGCCTGCATTGGCGCGCCCCCTTCTTCAGGACTCGGCGGAACCAAGGCGTTGCCAAACCCCGCAAGCACCAGCCAGACAAGACCCGACGCGACCAGGGCCGCGATCCATCGGGACTGCTTCTCTCGAACTTGCGTGAAAACGCCCGCACGCTGCAGGACCATGCCGAGGATGAAAAGGCCGGCGATCTGACCCAGGCGACCGGTCGAGAGGTAGAACGACCATTTGGCCGCCATCCCTACGCCTGCATTCACCGCCAGAACCTGCGCCAGGCTACCTTCGGCAAGGATCTGCAGGCCGGTGTCCGAAAAGAACAGCGGCGGTTGCTGCATTGCGTGAACGCCCGCACCCGCAAGGATTGCCTGTATTATCAGGGGAATCTGCAGAAAAAACAGCGCAGCTGCGGCCAGGAGCAGGCGTTGATTGCGCACCCGGTCGAAAGGGATCAGCAGCAACCCCGCAATGGCTAGGACCTGGAGAATATCGCCGCGATACAGCAGCGCGTGGAGAGTCCCGATGGCGAAAAGGAGTATGAGGCGCCAGGCAAAGCGCGCGGTGAAGTCGATCCCCTGATCCCGGCGTCTGGCCATGATGGTGGAGAAGCTGAAGCCGAACAGCAGGGCGAAGATGGCGAAGCTCTTGCCCGCAAAGATCGCGAAGACGGCGTCGAACCACTGATCGGGTCGTGGCTCCACCCAGTAGAGTTCGAACCGTTCGACCATGTGCACCATGAGGAGGCCGAACAGGGCAAAGCCGCGCAGCGCGTCGACAAGTTCGATACGCTCTTTCGTTTCGATTGTCTCGCTACCCACGCCGCCCCCTCTCCCGCGGCAGGCCCGCGCTGCCGATCAGTGGTTGTGCCGCGGCAGCTTTCTCGCGGTTCCGCGGTACTTCACGGCGAAATCCATCACTCCGCCCTCGCCAAGCTGGCCGGTGTTCTTGCGGAACAGCTCTTCCCAGGGGGTATTGTGCTCCGGCACGGACGGTATGCTTTCCTCCGCCCGCCGCCGCTCGATCTCGGCCTCGTCGACCAGCGCATTGCAGGTGCCTTGGTTCAGGTCGACGCGAATGGTGTCGCCCGTGCGCAGCCATGACAGTCCGCCGCCCACGGCGCTCTCCGGCGATACGTTGAGGATCGAGGGGCTGTCGCTGGTGCCCGACTGCCTGCCGTCGCCAAGGGTCGGCAACCAGGCCGTACCCGCGCGGATCAGCGCGTCGGGTGGCTGCATGTTCACCACCTCCGCGCTGCCGGGCCAGCCGATCACGCCCGATGCCCGGATAACGAGGATGCAATCCTGGTCGATCTCGAGCGAAGGATCGTTGATGCGATGATGGTAGTCGTCCGATCCGTCGAAGACGATCGCGCGCGCTTCGAAAATCCCTTTCTGGCCGGGCTTCGAGAGGTAGCGGCGCCGGAAATCCTCGGAAATTACCGAGGTCTTGAGGATGCCGAAATCGAACAGGTTGCCCGAGAGGACAAGGAAACCGGCCTTGTCCTTAAGCGGGTCGGCAAAGGGCCGTATCATCTCACGGTCGGGGCTCTCGCGTCCGGTGAGGTTCTCCTCCATCGACCGGCCTGTGCAGGTCAGGCAGTCGGCATGAAGGACACCGGCCTGCAGCAATTCCCACATGGCCGCCGGTACGCCGCCGGCGCGGTGAAACCTCTCGCCCAGGTATTTCCCGGCGGGCTGCATGTTCACCAGCAGCGGAAGGTCGTAGCCATGCTCCTGCCAGACGGATGTTGGAAGCTCCACTCCGGCGTGCGCCGCCATGGCCTGGATATGCGGCTGCGCATTCGAGGAACCGCCGATCACGCTGACCGTAGCGACCGCGTTCAGGAAAGCCTCTCTGGTCAGAATGTCGGACGGCTTCAGGTCTTCGCGCACCATCTCGACGATGCGTTGCCCCGTGCGATAGGCATACTGTCCCCGCTCGCGATAGGGCGCGGGAATTGCCGCGCAGCCCGTCAGGCTGAGACCCAGCGCCTCGGCCACCGCGTTCATCGTGCTGGCCGTGCCCATCGAGTTGCAGTGGCCCGCGCTCGGCGCGCTGGAGGTGGCGCGGCGAAGGAATTCCTCTTCGTCTATCTCGCCCGCGGCCAGCTTGCGGCGGCTGCGCCAGATCACCGTGCCGCTGCCGACCAGTTCCCCCTCGTGCCACCCATCCAGCATCGGGCCGCCGCTGAGGACGATGGCAGGAATATCAACCGTGCTGGCCGCCATGATCTGGCTGGGCGTGGTCTTGTCACACCCGGTGGTGAGCACCACACCGTCGAGGGGATAGCCGTTGAGCAGTTCGACAAGCCCGAGGTAGAGGAGATTGCGGTCGAGCGCCGCAGTCGGCCTGCGGCAGTTCTCGAAGATCGGATGGACCGGAAATTCGATGGGGACGCCGCCCGCGTCACGGATCCCGTCTCGCGTCCGCTTGGCGAGCTCCACATGGATGCGATTGCAGGGCGACAGGTCGCTGCCCGACTGGGCGATGCCGATGATCGGCTTGCCGCTCCGCAATTCCTCCGGAGTGATGCCGTAGTTCATGAACCGCTCGAGATAGAGCGCGGTCATGTCCATCCGCTCGGCATTATCGAACCAGTCGCGCGAACGAAGCTTTTTGGGCTTGCTGCCTTCGCTCACTTCTTCGGCTCTCGATAAAACTTCGCAAGGCTCGGTCCTGCTTCGGAGCCCCGGCGGATCAATTCATAAGGCAGCATCACGTGTTCAGGGCCCTGGCGCTCTCCCTGGCGCTGCATTCGCGCCAGCTTCGCGATCATCTTCACGGCCTTTGCGGTCATCTCGCGGATCGGCTGCCGGATCGTCGTGAGCTCCGGCCAGATCGAACTTGCCATGTCGGTATCGTCGAAACCGCAGACGGTAATGTCGCTGGGCACATCCAGATGCCGACGATGCGCCATCGCCACCGTGGCAGCGGCCATGTCGTCGTTCGATGCGAAGATCGCCGTCGGTTGCGGATCGAGGGCCAGAAGCTTCTCGGCCGCGACCATGCCCGAACGGTAGGTAAACTGGCCCTGCGCCACCAGTCCATCGGCGACCTCCAGCCCGGCGTCTTCCATCGCCGCGCGATAGCCGTTCAGACGCCTGCCACTGGCCACCTGTTCCGGATTGCCGATGATGAAGCCGATCCTCTCGTGCCCAAGCTCGATGATATGGCGCGTCATGTCGTAGGCCGCCTGATACTCATCGATCATCACGGCACCATGCGAACCGCTGGCCTTGCCCGGCCCCACCGCGATGGCGATACCGCCCGCGCCGGTGATGAGATCGAGCACTTCCTGATCGTCGCACAGGGGCGGCGGGAGGATGAAACCCGTGATGCCGCCTTCGATCATCTTGCCCACCAGCAGCGCATTGTCCGGCGCGTTCTCGCAGCTCTGCACTTCGAGGTGGATATCGCTGCGCGACGCCTCTTCCAGCGCGCCCATCAGGAACTCGCTGAGGTAGGAGGAAGACGGGTTGTCGAACATCAGCGCGATGCGCAGCTGCTCACCGCCCGCCAGCGAGCGTGCCGCGCGGTTGGGCGAGTAATTGAGCTTGTGCACCGCTTCCAGGACCTGCTCGCGCGTTTCCTCGCGGACGTTGCCTTCGCCGTTGATGACGCGGCTGACGGTCATCGGCGAACACCGGGCCTCGCGCGCGACATCCGCGATGGTGGGCGCGGTATTGCCCCTGCGCGCTCCGCGCCTGCGCCCGGGCTTTCTGGTCTTCGGTCCGTCCATGGCTTTGGTCATAGACCCGCTGCCTGTTTCGCTACAAGCCGTCTCATTGCCCCGGTGCCTCGGGGAAGGTCAGGCTTCGATAGTGTTCGAGATCGCGTTCCGGAGGGCGTGATCCCACCGGAAGCGGCAAGCCATTGAGCGATTGCCAGTAGGCGATGGAAGCATCGCGCCACCAGCGGGCCTCGCGCATCTGGATGGCCAGGTTCTCGGAAACGGCACGGTAGCGCTCCTCGTCGACGAAAGGAGCAAGGTCCTCCCAGGTCTCCGCCATCTCTCCCACTTCGGCCACGCCGAGGTCATAGCGATGGACCAGTTCATCCCACAGCGGGCGTCCTCTGCGGGTCCGGTGGTCCCACGGCAGGTGGTGGAACCACAACAGGTACCGTTCATCCATTGTCGCCGGATCGGACCACTGCGAGGCCACCTCCTGATCGTACTGCGCCAGCGCGTTCGATCCGGTGGCGGTCCTGTCGAACCCGATCCCCTGGGCATCGGCACGATGATAGTAGCATGGATTCCATTCCGGCCGCGCCAGATCGCAGACCCATGGGCCGGGACCATAGTGATGCCCCGTGTCCATCAGGTGCGCCAGTCCCATCGGGGTCATGTAACGTGCCACGGTCTCGCGACTGCCAAGCATCATCGGCACGACTTCAGAAAGGAATGGCTCGTCCCGCGTGAATGTCTGGGCGGCCCATTCTCGCGCTATTGCTTCGCTGGAGAGCGAGGGATCCCAGGCAAGCCGGCCGAAAGCGTACCAGTTGGCCTGGTCGAAATCGCTGCCACTCCAGTTGCGATCCGATCCGGTGTTTGCCACGCCCGCCATTCCGGCGGGCGCGACCACCTCTGCCACCGTGCCGCCTCGCGCGGTCTCGGCGCTCAGGGTCTCGGTCCACATCGGGGCGAGAAACGCCAGATGGCTCGCAAAACCAAGGTATTCCTTGGTAATCTGCACTTCCAGCATCAGCCTCGTCTGCGGCATGGCGCCGAACATGGGATGAAACGGCTCGCGTGGCTGAAAATCGATCGGGCCGTTCTTCACCTGCACGATCACGTTTTCGGCGAACTCGCCGTCGAGCGGCACGAATTCCTCGAACGCCTGCCGTGCCCGGTCCGTCTCGTCCTCGGCGGAATAGACGAAGGCGCGCCAGATCACCGTGCCGCGGTCGCCGATGGCCGCGGCGAGCATGTTGGCCCCCTCGGCATGAGTGCGGCCATAGTCCTGCGGGCCGGGTTGCCCCTCGCTGTTCGCTTTCACAAGGAAACCGCCGAAATCCGGAATGGCCGCATAGATTTCGTCTGCCTTGTCATGCCACCACTGGCGAACGGCCGGATCCAGCGGATCGGCGGTATCGAGCCCGCCAACATCGCGCGGGGCGCTGAAGCGGGCCGAGAGGTAGACCCGGATGCCATAGGGACGCCAGGCATCGGCCAGCCGCTGCAACTTAGCGATATAGCGTGGTTCGAGCATGAAGGCGCGGGCGTTCACGTTGTTCACCACCGCGCCGTTGATGCCGATGGAGGCATTGGCCCGGGCATAATCGATCATTCGCGGGTCGAGCCGCTCGGGCAGATGCCACCAGTCGAAAATCGAGCGTCCGGCATAACCACGCTCGACATGGCCATCAGGGTTGTCCCAGTGGTTCAGCAGCCTCAGCGGCATGGCGGGGGCCGACCGAATGTCGATCGTGGCGGGATCGACGCCCAACGAGAGTTCACGCAGCAATGCGTAAGAGCCGTAGAGACACCCCACCGGTTCGCCCGCCCGAATCTCGATCCGGTCCTCGGCAGCCCGCACGGCGAAGGCGCCGTCCCGGCCGACAGAACCATCCTCGCAGTGGAAGAGGAAGCTGGCGCCCTGCCCGTCGGCATCCGGGACCGCTTCACGCCCCTCCCCGCGCAGCTGACCGAAGCCTCTCAGCAGTTCTTCCATCGCTACGCGCGTGGTCGGGTGGTCGGCATCCGAAAGCGCCCGGGCAGTGGCATCCCACCCGGCCAGACGGGACTGCGCGTCCCCTGCCAGGGGTGCATATCGAAGCCAGAGATCATAACCGTCCTCGGCCCTTGCAGGCGATGCTGCAAGGGCGACAAGGCCCGATACCGCAACGATATTGACAAGCTTCCTCACCCACATCATGGTAGCGCTACCACAAGATACTCGCCAGTCAAGCGCGAGCCGGAGAGGGACAATCAAATGAACAAGATGACGCGGGTCATGCTCATGGTGAGCGCCGGGATCATGACGGGCCTCGGCCCAATCGCTGTGCCTGCTGTAGCCCAGGATAGCACCGTGGAGCGCCCGATGGCGGATGCGCCCTACTGGAACGCGTCGCTGCCCGTTGAGGATCGCGTCGCGGATCTCCTCGCGCGGATGACGGCCGAAGAGAAGATGGCCCAGATGATCAGCACCTGGACCAACAAGGAAGAGATTCAGCGGGAAGATACGTTCTTCGACCCCGCCGCCGCCAGCGAACGCTATCCGCACGGCCTGGGCTTCTTCACGCGGCCTTCGGACTTGCGCGGGCCCGGCAGTCCGCGCCTGAACACGCCGCGCTCGATCGAGGAAAGCATTCGCTACATCAACGCGGTGCAGCGTTGGGCGCGGGAAGAGACCCGCCTTGGCATTCCCGTGCTGGCGCACGAGGAATCGCTGCACGGCCTGGCCGCACTCAACGCCACCAGCTTCCCCCAATCGATAGGGCTCGCCTCGACCTGGAATACGGACCTCGTTCGCGAGGTGAACGATTATATCGCCAGCGAGGTGCGCGCGCGCGGCGTCCACCAGGTCCTCTCCCCGGTGGTGGACGTCGCGCGCGATCCGCGCTGGGGCCGGATCGAGGAAACGTTCGGCGAGGATCCCTTCCTCGTGGGCGAGATGGGCGTTGCTGCGGTCGAGGGGCTGCAGGGCGTGGGCACCGATCCGCGCCTTCGCGAAGGCCAGGTTCTGGCCACTCTCAAGCACATGACGGGCCACGGACAGCCGGAAAGCGGCACCAATGTCGGCCCCGCCCAGATTTCCGAACGCACGCTGCGGGAAATGTTCTTCCCGCCCTTCAAGGAAGTCATCGACCGCACGGCCATCGCCGCCGTCATGGCGAGCTACAACGAGATCGACGGTATCCCGAGCCATTCAAGCACCTGGCTGCTGGAAGACGTCCTCCGCGACGAATGGGGATATGACGGCGCGGTCGTGTCCGACTATTTCGCCATCGAGGAGATGGTCTCGCGGCACCTGATTGCCGAAGACATTCCCGCCGCCGCCGTGCTGGCCATGAATGCGGGCGTGGACATCGATTTCCCGGACGGCGTTTCGTATCGCAACCTGCCGCAACTGCTGGCAGATGGCCGGGTGACCATGGACCAGATCGACACGGCCGTCGAACGCATCCTGACGCTCAAGTTCAATGCCGGGCTGTTCGAAGATCCCTTCGTAACCGACACGGGTCCGGCGCTGGCCTCGAACACCGAGCAGGGCATCGCACTTGCGCGCACCGCTGCGGAACAGTCGCTGGTCCTGCTCAAGAACGACGGCGTGCTTCCCCTGTCGCTGCCCGCGGAAGGCGCGGATCGACCCACGATCGCGGTCATCGGCCCCAATTCCGACGTGGCTCGCCTTGGTGGCTATTACGGAATTCCCCGCGACACCGTCACCCCGCTGGAGGGTATCCGCGATCTGGTGGGTGACCGGGCGGACGTCGTCCACGCCACCGGCGTTCGCATCACCGAGAACGACGACTGGTGGGCCGACGAGGTGGAACTGGTCGATCCGGAAGAGAACCGCCGCCTGATTGCCGAGGCCGTCGAAGTCGCCCGCGATGCCGACACCATCATCCTGTTCGTCGGCGACACCGAGCAGACCAGCAGGGAAGGCTGGGCCGAGGAACACCTGGGCGACCGCACCAGTCTGGACCTGGTGGGCGAGCAGAACGAACTGTTCGAAGCCATGCGCGCTCTCGGGAAACCGCTGGTCACCGTACTAGTCAACGGTCGTCCGCCCAGCTATCCCGCCGTGGCCGAAGGGGCCGATGCCATTCTCGAAACGTGGTATGCTGGCGAGCAGCAGGGCAATGCCATTGCCGATGCGCTGTTCGGCCGCATCAATCCGGGCGGCAAGCTGCCGGTGACGGTGGCCCGCAACGTTGGCCAGGTTCCCAATTTCTACAACTACAAGCCCAGCGCGCGGCGCGGCTACCTGTTCTCAGACGTAACCCCGCTCTATCCCTTCGGATACGGGCTTTCCTACACCGATTTCGAATTCGGTGCTCCCGTCCTTTCCGCCCAGACCATCCGGCCTGGCGAAGGTGTTACCGTGCGCGTGCCGGTCGCCAACGTGGGAGACATGGCGGGCGACGAGGTGGTGCAGGTCTACCTGCGCGACCAGGTCAGCTCGGTCACGCGTCCGGTGAAGGAACTCGTCGGCTTCCAGCGCGTGACCCTGCAGCCGGGTGAAACCCGCGAGGTCGATATCGCCATCAGGCCCGATGCCTTCGCGCTCTGGGACCGCGACATGCAGCGTAGGGTGGAGCCGGGCGCATTCACCATCATGGTCGGCCCCAATTCGCAGGACCTGCAGGAAACCGAACTGGTGGTGAGCGAGTGAGCATGAACCGTCGCAGCGCGCTGCGCCTGCTGGGGGGAGGTAGTTTGTCCGCCCTCGCGGTGGCGCAAAGCCCCCTCGCCTTTGCCCAGGCCGCCCCGCTCTACAAGGATGCCCGCGCGCCCATTCCGGCCCGCGTGGCGGACTTGCTGGCACGCATGACCCTGGCGGAAAAGATCGCGCAGATCCGTACTGCCTGGGTCGGCAAGGGGGACATGATCGACCAACTGGACTTCGTGCCGGAGCGCGCGAGCCAGGCTTTCCCCGATGGCATAGGCCACGTCACCCGTCCTTCGGACAAGCGCGGCGTGCCCGGGATCACCGGGGCTGCGGGCGGCACCGCCGCGCGCTGGCGCACGCCTGCCCAGACCGTCGAATTCATCAACGCCCTGCAACGCTGGGCGCTGGAAGACACGCGGCTGGGAATCCCCGTGCTCCTGCACGAGGAATCCCTTCACGGGTACATGGCCACGGAGGCGACCATGTTCCCGCAGGCGCTCGCCATGGCGGGAACGTTCGATACCGACCTGATGCGCCGCGTGCAGTCAGTCACCGCGCGGGAAGTGCGTGCCCGCGGCGTGCCGCTGGTGCTCAGCCCCGTGGTCGATATCGTGCGCGACCCGCGTTGGGGCCGCATCGAGGAATGCTGGGGGGAAGACCCCTACCTCACTGCCGAAATGGGCGTCGCCGCCGTCGAGGGCCTGCAAGGACCGGGCAAGTTCGAGCGGCTGCGGGACGGCAAGGTCTTCGCCACGCTCAAGCACATGACCGGTCACGGTCAGCCGGAGGCGGGCAACAATATCTCTCCCGCCCAGGTTGCCGAGCGCGAACTGCGCGAGAACTTCTTCCCACCCTTCCGCGAGATCGTGCGGCGCACCTCGGTTGGCGCAGTGATGCCCAGCTATAACGAGATCGACGGCATCCCCAGCCATGCCAACACGTGGCTGCTCGGCGACGTGCTGCGAGGCGAATGGGGCTTCGACGGCGTGATCGTCAGCGATTACGGCGGCGTCCGCGAACTCGCAACCTTGCACCACGTGGCCGAAGACCTGGAGGACGCCGCGCACCAGGCGCTGCTGGCGGGTGTCGACAGCGAACTGCCTGAAGGAACCGCCTTCGCCACGCTTGAAGAGGCCGTTGCCGCCGGACGCATTCCGATCGAGCTGATCGACCGCGCTTGTTCGCGGATGCTGACGCTGAAGTTCCGGGCGGGTCTTTTCGAGAATCCTTTCGGCGACATCGAGCTTGCTCAGCGCATCACCGGCAATGCCGAGGCCCGCGCACTGGCGCTGGAAGCCGCGCGCAAGAGCATGTGCCTGCTGACCAACAAGGATGGCACGCTGCCATTGTCGGAGAGCACGATGGGGCGCGTTGCCGTGATCGGCCCGAACCACGCGATTGCTCGCCTTGGCGGCTATTCCAGCGTTCCGAAGCAGACGATCAGCCTGATCGAAGGCCTGCGACAGGTTGCTCCCGCAGCCGATTTCGTCACGGCCCAGGGCGTCTTCATCACCACCAGCGAGGATCGTTCGCAGGACATCATCGAACTGGCACCGCGTGAACGCAATCTCGAGCTGATCGAGGAAGCGGTGGAAGTGGCGCGCGGCGCCGACACCATCGTCGTGGCGATCGGCGATACCGAACAGACCAGCCGCGAAGGCTTCGCTGCAAACCACCTGGGCGACCGCACCGATGTGGATATCGTCGGCGAGCAGAACGAACTGGTCGACGCGCTGGCGGCGCTGGGTAAGCCGCTTGTCGTGTGCGCGATCAATGGCCGCCCGCCAAGCTGGCCCAACGTCGTCGAGCAAGCCGATGCCGTTCTGGAATGCTGGTATCCCGGCCAGGAGGGCGGCGTGGCCATGGCCGAGGCGCTTCTCGGCAAGATCAATCCCGGCGCGAAGCTGGCGGTTTCCGTCGTGCGAAACGAGGGTCAGGTTCCCTATTTCTACAATCACAAGCCCAGCGCCCTGCGCGGCTACCTGTTCGACGAGAAGACGCCCCTGTTCCCCTTCGGACACGGGCTGAGCTATACCAGCTTCACCATATCGGAGCCCCGTCCCGCAAGGCAGCAGTTTGCTCCAGATGAACCCATCACCGTCGACGTCGATGTTGCCAACACTGGCCCTGTGGCCGGCGACGAAGTCGTTCAGCTCTATGTCACGCGAACGGCGGCATCGGTGACGCAGCCCGTGCTCGAACTGAAGGGTTTTGAGCGGGTCACGCTTTCTCCCGGCGAGACGAGAACCGTGCGTTTCGTGATCGAACCGCGAAAGCTGGCGATCTGGAACAGGGACATGGTGGAAGAGAACGAGCGGGGGCCGGTAACGCTCTCGGTAGGCAACAGCAGCGCTTCGTTGAAGAGTACAGCGGTGGAGATTTCCTGAACATGACGCAATTCACCATCAGTCGCCGCGCGGCGATGCTCGGCCTGGCAGCTTTGCCGCTGGCGGGATGCGGATCGGATGGCGGCGCTCTCATGGCGCCGGTATCGTCGCCGTTGCCGGATCCTGCCGTTCCGCCAGGACCTGCACCGGGCCCGGGCCTTAACGCCATCGCGCAGACCCGTGGCCGGTATTTCGGCAGTGCCATTGCTTCCACGCCGGGACAGACGGAGGCGGGCTCCATCCAGAACCCGCGATATACCGAGATCGTGAAAGCCGAGTGCGGCATGGTCGTCCCCGAAAACGAGATGAAGTGGCAGGCCACGCGCCCGGGTCCCGACAGTTACGATTTTGCGCGGATGGACAGCATTGTGGACTGGGCACGGGAAAACGACCTTGCCGTGCGCGGCCACACGCTGTTGTGGCACCGCCCGCAGTGGTTTCCCGATTGGCTCAACAATCACGACTTCGGGGCAAACCCGGTTGCCGAAGCGGAACGTCTGCTGACCGAACATATTCGCACGGTGACCGACCGCTACCGCGGCGTCATCAGCAGCTACGACGTGGTGAACGAAGCGATCGACCACGATCGCAACGCCCCGATCGAGACGAGCCTCAGCCGGGCGATGGGCAGCCCCGAGGCGGTCCTCGATCTCGCCTTTCACACGGCACGCGAGCAACTGCCTGACGGCCAGCTGGTCTATAACGACTACATGAGCTGGGAACCTGCTCACCTCGAACACTGCGCCGATGTGCTGCGCCTGCTCGAAGGTTTCCGCCGTCGCGACGTGCCGGTGGATGCCCTGGGTATCCAGTCGCATATCGAGATGTTCTCGATCGACCCCGCGACCGGCGTCGGCCCTTATGCCGAGCGGCAATGGCGCAACTTTCTCGATGAAGTCGTGGGCATGGGCTATCGCCTGCTGATCACGGAATTCGACGTGAAGGACACCGCCCTTCCAGCGGATCTGGCGACCCGCGACGAGAAGGTGGCCGACTTCACGCGCCGCTATTTCGATCTCATGCTCGATTACGATGATCACCTGGACGACGTGCTTGCATGGGGCATGGTCGACAGGTTCAACTGGCTCCAGTACTTCGACCCGGCCAAGCGCGATGACGGCCTGGAGGTGCGCGGAACGCCTTACGATTCGAGCTACCGGCCGAAGCTGATGCGCACGGCTCTCGCGCAGACGCTCGGCTAGATCGCCGCTCATTCCTGATTTGGTGGGGGCCCTCGCCGACCTCCGCCTTCCTCATGCCTGCTATTCCGGGCGCCCGTTCTTGGTCGGCAATGTCATTGCCGCTCTGAACGGGCGCTCGCCATCCACTGCGTCCGCCTCGGAGTGCTCTAATCCGGATACGAAAAAGGCCGCCATGCCGGTGGGCATGGCGGCCTCGAGGTTGAGGAGCTTTTATCGTTCTAGAAATTGCCCCGGATGATGAACGAGAACCTCCGGTCGTTCATGAAGAACGAACGCGGCACCAGCTGATCCGGATCACCCGAATAGGCCTGTGACGTCTCGGTCACTTCGTTGAGCAGGTTCACTGCCTGGACGCCGATCCTGACCCCACCGGGCAGATCAAACGCATCGCTGACATTGAAGAACAGCGAGGCATCGAGCTGGCCCGTCGGCTCGTTGAAGATCGAGTAGTATGGGAAGATCACGTCCGAAGCGGTCAACAGGAAGCGCGACCGCCAGTTGTACGCGCCGCGCAGCGAGATCGGCCCTTTTTCGTAGAACGCCGTCACGTTGAAGTTGTGCTTGGACAATTGCTCGAGAGGCAGGTTGCCTGGTGCGACGGTGGATTCGTTCACGGGCGCGCCGGTGTTGAGGAACGTGTTCGGCAGGCCCGAGCTATCGATGTAGGTGTAGTTGGCCTGGACCCCGAACCCGTCGAATGGCGCTGGCAGGAAGTCGTAGGTCTGCTGATAGGCAAGCTCGAAGCCCTTGATCTTGCCAGTCCCATCGAAGTTCGCCGGACCACGTACAAGCACGTTTCGCGTTATGCCGTTGCTCGTGATGTCGCGACTGGTGATGTCCTGGAAGAAGAAGTTGCTCACTTCCTTGTAGAAGCCGTTGAGCGTCAGCGAACCGACCTGGGCGAAATACCATTCCAGGCTCGCATCGAACTGCCATGCCGTCGCCGGCAGGAGGAACGGGTTGCCAGCCGTGGCGGTGAGTTCACCGCTTGTGCCGAGCCCGATCGTCAGGAAGTTCCGGATGTAGGAGTTTTCCGGCCGGGTGAGGACCTTCGAACCCGCGAGGCGGAAGATCAGGTCGTCGGTAAGCCCAAAACGCATGTTCAGGCTTGGCAGGAAGTAATCGTAGGTGTGGTCCGCCGTGTTGGGGACCGTTACCCCGTCGCCTGCGAAAGTCTGAAGTTCGGCGTAGGCCGTCGGACCCAGGAGACAGACGCCACCCGGTGTCTGCGGCGGAGTGCCCGGCGGGGAGTTCGGCGGAACAACGGCCTGACACCGCACCGAGTAGGGATCGGCAATGTTGAGCGCAGCCGTGCTGGGCACACCGATCGAACCCCCGGAGGTAAGATCCGTGTTGACGTAGCGAACCCCGATATTGCCGGCAAAACGGATGTCGCCGAACAAGGTGTCACTGCCGAAGTCCAGCTGCAGGTAGGCCGCCGTGTCGGTCTGCTGCACGGGCTGGATATCGGCGGGCAGATACGGCGAGCCCGAAATCGTGCCCGGTCGCTGGGACAGGGGATTCCAGGTCGGCGCCCCGCCGAACTGAGTGGAATAGAGGTTCTGGATCGACTGGAAGAACTCTACCGACTCCTGGTAGTCGTCGATCAGATTGCCGGAGTAGTAGAAGGCTCCCGGAGGCCCGGGGACTTCGCCGCGGAAGAAGTTCGGGAACTCGTAGCGCTCCGAATTTCCGACGTCGTCGAAGTTGACCGGACGCTGGCCGGACCAGGTCTCGCTCAGCATGCCCCAGTTGTAGGTCGTGTAGCGGACGGTCTGGTCGCGATCCTGGTAGCGCGCACCGAACTTGATGCGGCGCAGGAAGGCGTACTCGTCCAGTTCGTACTGCAGGTCTGCCGCGAGGGCGGACTGATCGCCTTCGCTGTCCTCGATGTGATCCATCGCGGCGCGCCAGAACTGGAAGCGCGGATCGGTGAAATATTCCTGCTCGGTCGCACCGCCCAGTTCCGGGCTCGGAGCCGACCAGGTGTAACCCAGGAACTGCGGCTTGTGCGGAATGATGACGGGATAGTCGCCCGTGAGGTCCAGCTCCTGGTCGGCGAAGGTCGATCCGAAGACGCTGAAGTCCAGGTTCTGCTTGCGCGACGTGGCGTAGTGGGCATCGAATTCCGCGGTGAGCCGGTCGGTCAGTTCCATCCGCATGTTGAGGCTGTAGTCTTCGTTGGTAACCTCGTCATCGACTTCGCGGCGAGCCAGCGACTGCTGCAGGCCGCCGATCGGCACGTACGGAGACGTGCCGTCGTTGACGGCACCGCGCCAGCCGTTGGACGCGTTGACGATGTAGCCCGACTGGAAGACGTTGCGCTCGTCGTAGACGTAGTCGGTGAAGCTGCCGACAGGACATTGCGCCCGCGCCGTCGGATCGCCCAGCGTGCCATCGGCGTTGACGATGTTGGGACCGGCCTCGTTCTGCTGACAGCCGATCGGATAGGTGGAATACTCCGCGAGATCCGGCGCGGTTTCGTAGGTGTACTCACCCCAGCGGTTGGTCGAGTGCGAGCGAATGAATTCCGCCGTCATCAGGAACCGCTCATCGATCGACTCGAACTGCGCGGAGACGGCAAAACCGTCACGCTTGCGGTTGAAATCCTGCGTACGGAACTGCCCGCCAACGGGCGCCACGCGGAACTGGGCATAGTCGGCAAAGCCGTCTGCGCCGGCCGAACCGAAATTGCCGCACATCGCCCCGCCCGGCGGCAGGGTCTGGGTGTCGTCCGAACTCGGAAGCGGATTGCGGCAGACCTGAACACCGTCGGTGTTCGCGGCGTTCACGAGAATGCCGTCACGCGTCTGGTAGTTGGCGACCTGCAGGCCGTCGGCCCGGGCCTTGATCTGCGAATAGGAACCGCTGACGAGGATGCCGAACCGGCCGATCTCGGTGTCCCAGGTATTGCTGAGAAGAAGCGAGCCCGTCGGGGTCCATTCCTCGCTGAAGTCGCCGTAGTTCGCCTCCAGGCTGAAACCGACGTGGAAGCCGTCACGATCGAAAGGCTTGCGGGTGTTGAGGTTCACCGTGCCGGCAAGGCCGCCCTCGATCATCTCGGCGGTGGCGTTCTTGCTGATGATGACCGAGCCGAGCAGTTCGGACGGCACGTCGGCAAAGTTCAGTGCCTGCCCGCCCACACCTGCGGCGAAGGCAGTGCGTCCGTTGAATTCCGAACGGACGAAGTTGAGGCCGCGCACGACGACGCCCGAACCCTCGACCGAGAAGTGATCGGGATCGTTGGAACCGGCGAAGCGGTTGATGGCGATGCCGGGAACACGCTGAAGAGCTTCGGTCACGGAACGGTCGGGCAGCGCACCGATGTCTTCCGCGGTGATCGCGTCGACCACGGTATCGGCGTCGCGCTTCAGATCCTGGGAGTTCGCCAGCGACTGACGAATACCGCTCACGACGATGACATTGTCATCCACCACGGTCGGCTCGGCGCCTTGCTCGCGCTCGCCCGCATCATCGATTTCGGTAGTCTGGGGCCGGTCCTGCGCCCAGGCTCCTTGCGAGGCAAGCAGGCCGCCCAGCGCCAGTGACGACGCCCCAACCCTCAGCCAATTTCGGAAATCAACCAGTTCACGCTCAGCACGCGCACCGTCCAGCGTTACCGCCTTCATCACAGGCACCCTCCCACATGTTAGCGCTACCAAATTCGAGTGCAGCGCATGCTTTTATTATTTCGAATGCATATCGGGCGAAACTTGCCTTGGCAAGGGGGCTATTGAAGGATTAGCACAGGGATTGTTACACTTTGGCATCAGTCGGAAGGCGGGACAGAGCAATGGCTCAACCTAGTGGTATCGTTACCGCGAGCAGAATCGAGAGAGTGGTGATTGTCGGCGGGGGAACCGCGGGCTGGATGGCGGCGGCGGCAATGTCGCGGTTCTTCAACGATGGGCGGCGCAGCATCACGGTCGTCGAGTCGGAAGCTATCGGAACGGTCGGAGTGGGGGAAGCCACCATTCCTCCAATCCGCAATTTCAACGCCATGCTCGACATTCCCGAGAACGAGTTCCTGAAGGCCACGAAGGGCACCTTCAAACTGGGCATCGAATTCGTCGACTGGGGCCGCCTCGGCGATCGCTACTTCCATCCCTTCGGCGAATACGGCCACGAATTTCACGGCATCGCATTTCACCAGCTCTACCTTCGCGAGTTATCGCAGTCGGGGGATGCCGCCGGGGACATCAGTTCCTATTCGATGAGCTGCATGGCTGCCCGGATGCGGCGGTTCGGGCGACCTTCCAGCACAGCCCAGAGCGCGGTTTCCGAGATCAACTACGCTTTCCACTTCGAGGCCAGCCTTTACGCGGCCTACCTTCGCAAGCTGGCGGAGCGGCAGGGCACGGTCCGCAAGGAAGGGCGTATCGTGCGATCCCGTCGCAACGGGGAAACCGGCAATATAGAGTCGGTCGAACTCGAAGACGGTTCGATAGTCGGGGGCGACCTCTTCATCGATTGCTCGGGCTTTCGCGGCCTGCTGATCGAGGACGAACTGGAAACCGGCTACGAGGACTGGAGCCACTGGCTTCCGGTCGATCGCGCAATTGCCGTGCCGACCGCCAACCTGGGGACACCCGACCCCTTCACGCGCGCCACCGCGCGCAGTGCAGGCTGGCAATGGCGAATTCCGCTTCAGCACAGGACGGGCAACGGCCACGTGTTCTGCAGCGAATACCTGGAGGAAAGCGAGGCCTGCGACATCCTGCTGGCGAATGTCGAAGGCGAAGTCCTCGCGCAGCCGCGCACCCTGCGCTTCACCACCGGAATGCGCAAACGCGCCTGGAACCACAACGTCGTTTCGCTGGGGCTGTCGTCTGGCTTCATCGAGCCGCTGGAATCCACCAGCATTCACCTGATCCAGAACGGAATAGCGCGGCTGTTCGCTCTCTTCCCGGATAACCCGATCAGCCCGCTGGAGCGCGACGAATACAATCGAGGCATGCGCGAACTCTACGAGGACGTGCGGGATTTCATCATCCTGCACTACAAGGCCACACAGCGCGACGACACGCCCTTCTGGCGATACGTGCGCGACATGGAAGTGCCGGAATCGCTCTCGCGCAAGATCGACCTGTGGCGCCTTCACGGGCGCGTGTTCAGGGAAAACGCCGAACTGTTTGCCCAGCCCAGCTGGATTGCCGTAATGCTGGGGCAGAACATCAAGCCCAGCGCATACGATCCCATCGCCGACACGCTGGATCCGGACAAGGTGCGCCACGCCATGCGGCAGATGCAGGAAAACTATCGCAGGACGGCGGAACAGCTGCCGACGCAGGAAGATTTCCTGCGCCGCGCGGGGGCCTGGTACGAGGAACGGTCCGTTCCCGATTTTGCATTCCCGAGCCAGGCGTGAACGGGGAACCGATCCGCAAGATCGTGATCGTCGGCGGGGGCACCGCCGGCTGGATGGCTGCTGCCGCGATCTCGAAGATTCTCGGCGCATTTCCCGGCCTTTCTATCCAGCTGGTGGAAAGCGAAGCCATCGGCACGGTCGGCGTTGGCGAGGCGACGATCCCGCAGATACTCTCCTTCAACAACCTGCTGGAGATCGACGAGAACGAATTCGTGCGCGAGACCCACGCAACCTACAAGCTGGGGATCGAATTCGTCGACTGGCTCCGGCCCGGCCATTCGTACGTCCATCCGTTCGGCAAGTACGGCCTGGACATGCTGGGCATCGAGTTCCACCACTTCTGGCTCCGCGGACGCGACCTGGGCGAGAGGGACAAACTCGACAGGTACTCTATCGGGACGATGGCGGGTAAGGCGGGAAAATTCTTCTGGCCGCAGCTCGACAATCCTCGCTCGCCGCTTTCGAAACTCTCCTACGCCTTTCAGTTCGATGCCAGCCGCTACGCCCGCTACTTGCGACGCCGTGCCGAGCAGCAGGGGGTGTTGCGCCGTGAAGGGAAAGTCGTGGAGGTTCTGCAGGACGGCGAAAGCGGCTTCGTAACCGCGATCAAGCTGGAAGACGGCACGCAGATCGAGGGCGAACTGTTCATCGACTGCTCGGGGTTCCGCTCGCTGTTACTGGGTCAGACGCTAGGCGTTGCGTTTCACGACTGGAGCAAATGGCTGCCGTGCGACCGCGCGGTGGCCGTCCCGTGCACGCTGGCCGGCGACCGTCAGCCTCTGACGCGTTCCACTGCGCGCTCCGCTGGCTGGCAATGGCGAATTCCCCTGCAGCACCGGATCGGCAACGGGCACGTCTATTCCTCCGCCCACATGAAGGAGGATGAGGCGACCGAGCTGCTTCTGGCCAATCTCGACGGCACTCCCTTCGCCGATCCGAACCAGCTGCGCTTCACCGCAGGGTATCGCGAAAGGATGTGGGAGAAGAACGTCGTGGCGCTGGGGCTTGCGGCAGGCTTCCTCGAACCGCTGGAATCGACGGCCATCCATCTCGTGCAATCGTCGATCGCCCGGCTCATGGCCTATTTCCCCACCACGGCCTTCGGCGAACAGGAGATCGCGCAGTTCAATCGTGCGACGATCCGCGAATACGTCGATATTCGCGATTTCCTGGTGCTCCACTACAAGGCGACCGAACGGGAGGACAGCGAGTTCTGGCGGTATTGCAAGCATCTCGATCCACCTGACGGCCTCTCTGAAAAGCTGGCTGTCTATCAGGGGTCGGGCCGGGTGATCCGCGAGCACGAGGAGCTGTTCACCGAGACGAGCTGGCTATCCGTAATGGCGGGCCAGGGAATCGAGGCAAAGGGCCATCATCCCGTGGCCATGCTCCTGGACGAAGCGGAGACCAGGGAGCGGCTGGGCCATATCAGGCAGGTGCTTGCCCAGGCCGTGTCCCAGATGCCTTCTCAGGATGAATTCCTGGCCCAGCAGGGAAGTGCCATACCGGCCGCCGAACAGATCTTGTCGTGAAAACCGGCCGGTCGGGCGAAGTGACCGACCGCATCCGATGGCTTCTCCGGTCTATCTTGCGCCGGGCTGAAGCACCGAGGCCATCCATTGATCGTAAGGCGGTGCGAAAGACAGTGCAGCCTTTGCCCGCGCTTCGAATTCAGCCTGTGCAGCTTCGGTTTCACCTGATCCGGATTGACGGTGCTGCGCCGGTATTCCCCTGTCGAACCCGAGTGCGCCGAGCAGGGCCATTCTCTCCTGCTTCAGGAAAGGCGATTCCTCGCGGAAGGGAAGACGCCCGCGCCTGGTGTACTGATCGAGCGCGGTCTGCACCGAGGCAGGCGCGGCGGCACCGGGGAATACCCTGCTCGCACGCGGAGCCGTGTAATGGAGCGCGAGAACTTCGCGCACGCTATCGAACATCATCGCGGCCCGTCGGTTGTACTCGGCACGCTCCAGCGGTTCGATTTCGCGGCCTGGCAGCATCTCGAGCAGGAGGTCGATCTGCCGATGGGCGAGATCGAGAGGCAGACCGGCGAGCGGCTCGAACCGGGCGGCGGCGTCGCCCAGGGCCACGACGTTCCCGGACCAGGGCTGCTTCAGACACGTCGGCGTGACTGGGATGGCGGCGACGGGCTCTGCGCCCAGGGCGCGAACAGCGTCCTCCTCGCTCGTACCTTCGCCGATTGCCAGGGCCATCTGCAAGCCGTCACGCCCGGCGAGTTCGGAAAGCCATCCTTCCGGCAGCAACGAGACACGGTCTTCCAGTGCCAGCATGGCCTGCCCGGGGCGGGCTACCAGCACGCGGCGAACCGGCAGCGTGCCCGTCCACTCGTCCAGCGAGAAATCGGGCAGAGCAGAAGCAAGCACGGCCGCAGTGCCGCTGCAGTCGACGAAGAAGTCCGCCTCGATCCGCCCCTGCCCTTCGATGACCACGGCGGCAATCCCGCCCTGTCCATCGCGCTCCACCGCTTCCACCATACCTTGCACGTGACTGATCCGGGACTGCTGGGCGAGGTCGATCAGCAGGTCCCGATAGGCCGGCGGGTTCCAGCGCAGGGCGTATTCGATCTGGGAAAGCGGCGTGTCGCTGTCCGGCGGAGGCGGGGCGAAGCGCCCGGCATCGACCAGTACTTCCGCCAGCGAAGCCGCCTGGCGCCTTTCGCTGACGTTGCGCGGTCCCCTGCCCCATTCCTGCGCGAAACGGGTCTGCAGGGCCGCGTCGGACGCATCGCCATATGTGGCAACCCCGTGCTGGTTCTCGCCGCCCCAGCCGAAATAGCGGGTCGCCAGTCGATAGCTTCCTCCGGCCGCCAGGACGATGCGGGATTCGTCGATCCCCAGCCGATCGTGCAGCTTGTTGGTGAACGGCAGCGCCGTCGCGGCATGATCGGCGAACGCGGCGGGGTCTGGGGCGAGACCGATGATGACCACCTCGCACCGGGGCAGGGCCCGGCGCAGGCCGATGGCGGCCAGGATGCCCACCTGCCCTCCCCCTGCAACGACGATGCGCCGCAATTGTTCGCGCGGAACGCTCATGCCGGCTCGGCCAGCCTGGCGCTCTCTCGGTTGAGAAAATCGACATGGGCCGGCATCCTCGAAACGAGAGACGCGATTTCCTCCCGCAGGCGATTGGCCGCCGCCTCCAGCTGTCCGGGCTGGACAAGCGCGGCGCGCGTATCGTGCCGCTCGGGAAGACAGCCCTGGCCGAGATAGACCGCAATCCAGCTGGCGTCGTAGAAGAGGCCGTCGGAATATTTCTCTATGCGCCCGGTCCGCCGCCACAGTTCCATCTTGGCGGCGAGGCTGTCGGGCACCGTCATCGTGCGCACGTGGTTCCAGAATTCGGAATCGTCGCGCGTCGTGGCGTGATAGTGCAGGATCAGGAAGTCGCGAACCCGGTCGTATTCCATGTCGACCAGGCGATTGAACTCGTCGCGGTCCGCAGGCTCGATATCGCCTTCCGGAAACAGTTCGATAAGATAGGTGATGGCCATCTGCGCGAGGTAGATCGATGTGGATTCCAGCGGTTCGAGAAAGCCACTGGCCAGGCCGACCGCGATGACGTTGTGGCTCCAGCTGCGCGATCGCCTGCCGGGCCGGAAACGCAGGACGCGCGGATCGGCAAGCGGCTCTCCCTCTGCAGCCGTGCGAATGGCTTCGCAGGCCACGTCCTCGTCGACAAACGCGCTGGAGAAGACGTAGCCGTTGCCCATGCGGTGCTGCAGCGGGATCTGCCAGCGCCATCCCGCCGGCATGGCCGTGGCCGTGGTATAGGGCCGGATATCGTCAGTGGCATGGGTGCATGGCATGGCCGCCGCGCGATCGCATGGCAGCCAGTGGCTCCAGTCTTCCCACTCGACGCCCAGTTCCTGGCCCAGCAGCAGCGAGCGAAAGCCGGAACAATCGACGAAGAGATCGCCCTCGATGCGGCGGCCGTCCTTCAGGACCAGTGCAGTGACGTTCCCGCTGTCACCGTCGCGTTCGACCCCTGTGACCAGACCTTCATGACGGGTGACCCCGATGGAGATTCCGAATTCGCGCATGAAGGGGCCGAAAAGGGTCGCGTCGAACTGGTAGGCATAGCCGTAGGACGAGGCGAGCGACATGTCTTCGCTCGGCGGCGTGAAGCGATTGGCGAGCGCCGCTGCCACGCAAAGCGAATAGTCCCCGATGGGACCGGTCCTGCCGAGGCGTTGCAGTTCCAGCCAGAAGTGGTGGAAGCCGACGCCCGCCACTTCCTCCCCGAACGATCCGAAGGGATGGATGTAGCTTTCGCCAATGCGACCGAAATCGCGGAAATCGATCCCCAGCTTGTAGGTCGCATGGGTCGCCTTCATGAACTCGGCCTCGGATATGCCGAGCCTTTCCACGAACCCGCGAATATGCGGCAAGGTCGCCTCGCCGACGCCGATGATGCCGATATCCTCGCTTTCGACCAGGTCGACGGTGACTTGCCCGGACAGCATCCGCGCAAGTCCCGCCGCTGTCATCCACCCGGCCGTTCCGCCGCCGACGATCACCACGCGCCTGGGTTTCGCTCCGAACTCGCTCATCGCCACAGCCTAGGCAATTCGGGATCGCACGGCAAAGCCGATCAGCCTTCCATCTCCTCCAGTTCCTTGCCTTTCGTCTCCTTCACGAAGGCCTGCACCAGGAAGAAGCTGATCACCGCGCAGACGGCATAGAAGGTGTAGCTTGCCGCCAGGCCGATGCCCACGGCCATGATGGGGAAGGTCTGGGCGATCAGATAGTTGGCAAACCACTGGAAGAAGCCCGCCACCGCCAGTGCCGACCCGCGGATCTGGTTGGGAAACATCTCGCCCAGCATCACCCACATCACCGGGCCCCAGCTGACATTGAAGAAGATCACGTAGAGGTTGGCCGCGACGACCGCCAGCGTGCCCAGCTGCGCGGAGAGGACCAGATTGCCCTCCGCGTCGAGGCCGCCCTGGCTGAACGCATAGACCATCACGAACAGGGTCAGCGCCATGCCGGCAGAACCGATCAGCAGCAGCGGCTTGCGGCCGACCTTGTCGATCACGGCGATGGTGATGAAGCAAGCCGCAATCGACACCGCGCCCGAGACCACGTTGATCAGCAGCGAATCCTGTTCCGTGAAGCCGGCCAGCTGCCACAGCGTCGATCCGTAATAGAAGATGACGTTGATGCCGACGAGCTGCTGGAACACGGCCAGCATGATCCCCACCCAGACGATGGAGCGCATTCCCAGGAAGCCCTTCCCTCCCGCGGGAATGAGCACGTCGCGAAGGCTTGGCCGGTGATCGCTGGCGAAGCTGTTGCGAATTTCCGCGAGCTTTGCCTTGGCCACTGTCTCGCCGAACAGACGCGTCAGCACGTGGCCGGCTTCTTCGTCCCGGCGCTTGGCAACGAGATAGCGGGGGCTCTCGGGAATGAAGAACAGCGCCACCAGAAAGACTGCGGCCGGAACGGCCTGAGCCAGGTACATCCAGCGCCAGGCGGCGATGCCCAGCCAGAATTCACTGGTCGATTCGCCCGCCGCGGCGGCGAGGAAGTAGTTTACCAGGAACGCCGCGGTCAGGCCGGTAATGATCATGATCTGCTGGACCGTCGTCATCCGGCCACGGATGTTCGCCGGTGCGACTTCGGAGATGTAGGCAGGCGAAAGCACGCTGGCCGCGCCGACGGCCATGCCGCCTACGACACGCGCGATCACGAAAATGGTGTGGTCGGCCGTAAGCCCCTGCACCAGCGCTCCGACGAGAAACAGGACGGCGGCGATGCGCATGACATTGCGACGCCCCATCGCATCGGCCAGCGTGCCGGCGAAGAACGCGCCGAGAAAACAGCCAATCAGCAAGGACCCGACGGTGAAGCCCAGCGAAGCTTCGTCAAGCCCGAAGCCTGTGGTAAGCCCCTCCTGCGTTCCATTGACTGCGCCGCTGTCGTAACCGAACAGCAGCCCCCCGATCGTGGCAACCGCCACGATCGCCGAAATCAGCCCCAGATTGGTGCCGTTGCGTGCATTGTCCAAATTTCCCGCTCCCTACCGTCCGGTTGCAACACCGGTTATTTATGGTAGCGCTACCTAGGACGGAAAACGCACCGCACGCAAGCGGCTATTGCAGCCCTTCCCCAAACGTCGTGCGGGAAAGCATCACAGGAGAGTTCAAGTGGCAATTACTGGCGACAACTTCATAGCGGGCGAGCGCCGCGGATCGAGTACGACCTTCCGGGCGCGCGCCGCGCAAAGCGGCGAGGAATTCGGAGAAGAGTTCGCCGCAGCCGATGCGAAAGACATTGCCGACGCCTGCGCCGCGGCGGCAGAAGCGCAGGATCACTTCGCTTCCCTTCCCCTTTCGGAGCGGTCGGCGTTCCTGCGTCTGGTGGCAGACAAGATCGATGCGCTGGGCGACACGTTGACGCAGCGGGCCATGCAGGAGACCGGGCTTCCCGAAGCCAGGCTGAACGGCGAGCGCGGCCGCACGGTAGGCCAGCTTCGCCTGTTCGCCGACGAAGTCGATAGCGGCGCATGGCAAAAGCTGCGGATCGATCATGCCCATCCGGATCGCACGCCGCCCAAGCCCGATCTTCGGCTGCGCATGATTCCCCTTGGCCCAGTGGCAGTGTTCGGTGCGTCGAACTTCCCGCTGGCCTTCTCCGTTGCCGGAGGCGACACCGCCTCGGCCTTCGCGGCCGGATGCTGCGTCGTCGTCAAGGGACATCCGGCACATCCCGGAACCAGCGAACTGGTGGCCGGCGCGATATCGGAAGCCGTGGCGGAGGCAGGGCTTCCCGGCGGCGTGTTCTCCCTGCTCAACGGGACCGAGAACGCGCTGGGCGAAGCGCTGGTGAAGAACGAGAACATCGCGGCTGTCGGTTTCACCGGTTCGCGGGCGGGTGGCCTTGCGCTCATGCACCATGCCGCTTCGCGTGACGTGCCCATCCCGGTCTTTGCCGAAATGAGCAGCATCAACCCCGTCACGCTGATGCCCGCCCGGCTAGAGCAGGCCGCGGAGCAACTGGCCGAGGCCTATGTCGGCTCTCTCTCTATGGGTGCAGGCCAGTTCTGCACCAATCCCGGCATCGTGCTCGCCATCGAAGGCGAGGCACTCGAGCGTTTCCTCGCCAGCGCGAAGAAGGCGCTATCCGGTGTCGCCAGCCAGACGATGCTGACCGGTGGCATCCATCGTGCCTATTCCGAAGGCGCGGCCCGGCTTGCGGAGCGCAATGGCGCCGAACTCGTCGGACTGGGCGAAGACAGCCCGGGGATGTGCGGACGGGCCCAGGTCTATACCGTTTCCGCCGACGCTTTCCTTGCCGACGAGGCATTCGAGGAGGAAGTCTTCGGCCCCGCGTCCATCGTCGTTCGTTGCAAGGACCTCGATCAGCTTCGCGACGTCCTCTCGGGCCTGGAGGGACAGCTTACGACGACGCTGCACATGGCGGAGGAAGACCACCAGCCCGCCAAGACGCTGATGCCGGTGCTGGAAAAGCTTGCAGGCCGGATCATCGCCAACGGCTGGCCGACCGGCGTCGACGTGACCCATGCCATGGTCCACGGCGGCCCCTTCCCCGCGACGTCCGACGGTCGCAGTACGTCGGTCGGCACTCTTGCAATCGACCGCTTCCTGCGGCCGGTCTCCTATCAGGACATGCCGGAGAGCCTGCTTCCCGCGGCCCTGCGGGACGAAAAGGCGACGACGCTGGTCCGCGTCGACGGAGAGTACCGCGTTTGAGAGGAGACGCTTCCGGCGGTCAGGCCCCGCCCCGGCTGGCGGGCATCGAGCTTGGCGGCACGAAGTGCGTGACGGTGCTGGGCATGGGGGAGCGGATCGTCGAGCGACGCAGCTTCCCCACCACCACCCCGGAAGAGACACTGGCGCTGGCGCTGGGCGCTCTGGAAGCATGGCATTCTGACGCGCCGATCGAGGCGCTCGGGATGGCCAGTTTCGGGCCGGTGAGGGTAAATCCGCACGCAACCGACTATGGCACCATCCTCGACACGCCCAAGGAGAACTGGGCCGGCACCGCCTTGCTGGACACGTGCGGAAACGCTTTGCCGGCCCCATCGGACTGGATACCGATGTCAACGCAGCTGCCCTGGCGGAATACGCCCAGGGTTCTGCCTCGGGCTGCTCGACCGTAGTCTACCTGACCATCGGGACCGGACTGGGCGGCGGGCTGCTGCTGAACGGACATCCCGCACAGGGCCGTCTTCACCCCGAGATGGGCCATATCCGCCTTCGCCGTGTTCCCGGTGACGAATTCGCAGGAACGTGCCCCTTTCATGGCGACTGTATCGAAGGGCTGATTGCCGGCCCTGCCCTTGCAGCACGATTTCAAGCCGATCCCGCCGATCTGGCTGACGACGATCCTGCATGGAACAACGTCGTCCGGGACCTTGCGGAACTGCTCGCCGTCCTGATGCTCGCCGTCTCGCCGGAAAGGATCGTGGTGGGCGGCGGCGTGGCCAATCACCAGCCGCACTTGCTGGCAAGGTCCCGCCTCATGGTTCCTGACCTGCTGGCAGGCTATGTCGGTTCGCTGAGCTGCGACGACATGGCGCAGATCGTTTGCCCACCCGCGCTTGGTGACGATGCCGGCCCGATTGGCGCTCTTCTCCTCGCGGCGCGGGCTCTGCAACGCGGCGTGGCAGGTCCCGCCCGTCGCTGACGTCCCCTTTCTGCTTCTTTCCATCGACAATTTCGCATTCCCACCTGACCCGCCCCCATCGCGGTGCTAACCGCTCGGAATGTCATTCCGAGATATTGCCCTGCTCGTCCTGCTGTGCGTGATCTGGGCAGGCAATGTCATCGTCAGCCGTATCGTCGTGACCGACATGGCGATCCCGCCGCTGTTCTATGCCGCGATGCGCTCGCTGGTCGTTGTCGCGGCCCTGCTGCCCTGGCTGAAATGGCCGGGGAAGGACTGGTGGCGCGTCGCCCTGGTGACCACTTCGGTAAGCGGGGGCGGCTTCGCCCTGCTTTTCGTCGGCCTGCAGGACGCAACCCCTTCCTCCTCGGCCATCGTGCAGTTGTCTGGCGCCCCGATGACGGTCTTGCTGGCCATGCTGATCCTCAAGGAACGCGTCCGCTGGCGGCGCGGACTGGGCATCGGCATGGCGCTGGTGGGCGTGCTCATCGCGGTCGCCTCCCCAACCGGCTGGGAAAACAGCGCCGGGCTTCTCTTCGTCTTCGCCGGAGCGTTCGTCGGAGCGCTGGGATCGGTCTATCTCAAGACCATCGATCTCTCTGCGCTGCGGCTGATGGCCTGGGCAGGCTTCTTCTCGACCCTGCTGCTATTCCCGCTCAGCCTGCTGCTGGAAAGCGGGCAGATCACCAGTTCCGTGGCCGTTCCCTTGCGCCTGTTGGCCGCGCTGCTGTTTTCCGGTCTCGTCGTCTCTGTCTTTGCCCACACCGTATACTTTCACATATTGCAGAGGAACGAGGCGGGGATCGTGGCGCCCATTACCCTGCTAACGCCCATTTTCACCATCATGATGGGTGCAGGCATCACGGGGGACGAAGTGGGTTCGCTGATGCTCGCCGGGGCAGCGCTGGCCGTAGGCGGGGTAATGGTGATTGCCATCCGGCCGAGCCCGACCTTCTTCAAGGGACTGCTGGTCCGCACGCGGATCTGATCCTGGGCCGCAGGCCTAGCTGGTGAAGCCGTTCACATCGAGCCAATGGATGAAGGCGTCGAACCAGCGGTTGCTGGTGCGATCGGGATTGCCGAGGCCGAAGCCATGGCCGCCGTTCTGATACAGATGGAATTCGACAGGTCTTCCCGCCTCGTACCACGACTCGATCACATCGGCCTGACCGCCGAAGAGAAAGTCATCGGCCGCGATCGCCACGAACATCGGCGGCGCGTCCGCCGGGACATTGACCGCGCCCATACCGCCATAGATCGGGGCGATGAAATCCAGTTCCATGACTTCCGAGTTCAGGGTCGCGTGCATGGTGAGACCGGCACCGGCAGAGAAGCCCATCATGCCCAGACGATCTGGATCGACGTTCCATTCCTCGGACCGTTCAACGATCATCCGATAGGCCGCTTCGGCATCGGCCAGCTGGATTGCGAGATCCCGTTCCGGCCGCCGCGGTCGCTCGGTTTCCTCATTCTGCCCGGCAGCCTCGTCGAAGGTCCGGTTCATGGTCTGCTCGAATGCTTCGAGCGTCGCCGGAGTGGGAAACAGGCGGTATTTCAGGACGAAGGCGGCTATGCCGCGCTCGTTCAGGGCCTCGGCGACTTCCCAGCCCTCGTTGCCCATCGAAAGCCACCGGAAACCCCCGCCCGGCGCGACGATGACGGCCGCACCATTCGCGATGGCGGGGTCCGGCAGAAACGGGGTCAGCGTGGCGACGGTAATGTTGCGGGCCATCGGATCGCCCCATTGGCGAAACCAGCTTTCCTCGGCTGTCTGACCATCCACACCGCCCGTACCAAGAGGAATGGCGTCGGGTTCCGCCGGCGCGTCCATCGGATACATCGTGCCGTCCTGCGCAGCAGCGGGAACCGCTGCGAGAGACAGCGCCAGAATGGCAAGGCTCAAGTTTCTCATTGCATCGGTCTCCCGGTATCGGCGCCTGTCACTCGATGATCCATACGGACACGGACCGGGCCGGCAGGGTAGCGGTGAACCGGTCTTCGTCCGCACGGATATCCGCTTCGCGAGGAACGACGCGATCAGGTTGCCCTGCGGTGTTGTGGGCATCCATCGCATCGCCCGCCAGAATCCGACCCTCGACGCCCTCGCGTCCGGCGCGGTCCAGAGAGACCACGTGCGCGGCGTTCGGATCGGCATTGACCAGCGCGACAGCCAGTCGGCCGTCGCTCATCCGCGCGGCCGAGGCGGAAAGGGCGGGAAAAGCAATGTCGCCGTGTCGATATTCCGGCCCGGCAAGACTGACCGGAAGTGAGGTCGCCCCGTGAAACGGCGTGAACATTTCATAGACGTGGTAGGTCGGCGTCAGCACCATGGCATCGCCCTCGGTCAGGATCATGGCCTGGAGCACGTTCACCATCTGGGCGATGTTGGTCATCGGCACGCGATCGGCGTGCTTGTGGAAGATGTTGAGGTTGAGGGCCGCAACCACCGCGTCGCGGATCGTGTTCTGCTGCCATAGAGAGGACCGCCCCTCGGTCTCGTCGACCCACATGCCCCATTCGTCCACGTAGAGGCCGTAATCGTCGCCCAGGTGTTCGTGCGCATCGATCACCGCGACGGTTTCCTCGATCAGGCCATCCATCCGCAGCGTGCGCTTCAGGGCCGATGCCCATTCGCTCTCGGGAAAACCAATGGCGGCGCCCTTCGCGTTCCAGTCGCTGGTCGGCAAGGTGTAGAAGTGCAGCGAGATCCCGCTCGAGACCTCGCCGATCATCGGGTGGTCGAGCACTTCGTCAGCGAACTCGATATTGCCGTCGTGTGGGCCGGCAACGATCATCACCGGCTCCTGCTCGTCGGTGAACATGAAGCTTGCCCAGTGGGCGTAGAGATCGGCGTAGTAATCGGGGCGCATCCGGCCGCCGCAACCCCAGGTCTCGTTGCCGATCGACAGGTAGTCGATCGTCCACGGCTCAGCGCGTCCGTTGCCGCGCCTCTCCTGCGCCAGCGCGGTCTGGCCCGTGCCGGTGATATATTCGAGCCAGTCGGCCGCTTCCTCTACCGTCCCGCTGCCAAGGTTGACGTTGAGATAGGTCTTGGCGCCAAGCCGCTCGGCAAGGTTGAAGAATTCGTGGGTGCCGAAGGTGTTGGGCTCCTCGGTTCCGCCCCATGCCATGTTCTCGCGCGGGGTTCTCTCGCCCACACCGTCGCGCCAGTGATAGAGGTCGGCATAGCAGCCGCCGGGCCAGCGGATCGCGGGAACCTGCAGCGCCTGTAGCGCGGCGAACACATCGTCGCGCACGCCATCGGTGTTGGGTATGTCGCTGTCCTCGCCCACCCAGAGGCCGCCATAGATCTGGGTGCCGAGATGCTCCAGGAACTGGCTGTAGACTTCCGGCTCGATCGTGCCGATTTCAGCCTCGCTATCGATTTGGATGGCGGTTTGCGCGGCTGCTGGCGTGCCGATCGCCGCCAGCACGAATCCGCAAATCAGCGTGTTAATCGCGATCCTCATCGGCTCCATCTTCCCTGCATTTTTTATTGCCGAAATCCTGCCATCGCGCGGATGGGCTAGGCAAGGATTAATTTGTCCGACAAAAGAATGTGAAATGAATCGGGAGGAAAACAATGAAGAAAGGCGCAATCGGGCTTATGACGACGGCGATGGGATTGGCGGCAGCTTCTTCGGCCAGTGCGGCTGACGCGCAGCGTAGCGATGCGGGCCAACTGCAGGACGGAACCAGGGTGGAAGCGGTGACGCTTTCCAATGCAGCGGGCGTTTCTGCGCGGGTTCTGACCTATGGTGCGACCCTGCAATCCTTCACCGCTCCCGATCGCGACGGCCGCCCGGCAGATATCACGCTCGGCTACGACGATGTCGCCGATTACGAGGCTTTCCCGAACTACTTCGGCGTCACCGTTGGCCGGTACGCCAATCGCATCGCCAACGGTCGCTTTTCGCTGGACGGGCAAACCTACCAGCTCACCCAGAACGACAGCGCCAACTCGCTCCACGGCGGGGAGCGAGGGTTCGACAAACTCCTGTGGCGCATCGTCGAGGTGGAAAGCGGCCCCGTCGCGCGCGTCGTCATGGAGCTGGACAGTCCGGACGGAGACCAGGGCTATCCGGGCAACCTTGCCGTGCGCGTGACCTATACGCTGAACGACGGCGGCGATCTCGGCATCCTGTTCGAGGCATCGAGCGATGCGCCCACCATCGTCAACATGACCAACCATGCGCTGTTCAACCTCGCGGGCGTCGGCGCGCCGCAGGGGGCGATGGATCACTGGCTGATGATCCCGGCCGAAACCTTCACGCCGGTGGACGAGACGCTGATCCCGACGGGCGAACTGGCCCCGGTTGCCGGATCGGTGTTCGATTTCCGCCAGCCGCGCCGGATAGAGGATGGTCTGCGCGATGGCAGCAACCCGCAGATCGTCATCGGGCGCGGCTACGATCACAACTGGGCGCTCGACAAGGGCCGCACCACCCGGCCGGAACTGGCGGCCCGGCTGGTCCATCCGGAATCGGGCCGCGTCCTAGACGTGCTGACGACTGAACCGGGCGTGCAGTTCTATTCGGGCAACTTCCTCGACGGCACGCTGACCGGCAAGAACGATACCGTCTACCGCATGGGTGACGGCATCGCGCTGGAACCGCAGACCTTCCCCGACGCGCCCAACCAGCCGGACTTCCCCAGCGCGCGGATCGAGCCGGGAACGCCCTATCGCCACCACATGATCTACCGCGTGTCCGTGACACCGGACGACGCGATGGATGGCCCGCAGACGGACTAGGGCTGCGGTCTTCTATTCGTGAAAGGCGGGCGCGCGCGATGTTCGCGCCCGCAGAAAGGCGTCGGCAACCAGCCGCAGGGGAGCGAAATCGATATCGCTCCGACCTGATTGAATGGCATCCGCGAAGGCCGAGTAGACCCCGGCATATTCGCGGTCCTCGCCTTCCTCTCGTCCGTCGGGCGTCTGCAGGACGCTGCCGCCCATGGAGAGGACGAGAACCCCGGCATCGGTATGGACGACGATGTCCCAGCACTGCTGGCCCTCGTGAAGGAAATCCATGTCGAGGTGCACGGGAACGCCTTCGCCGTCCTTCATCTCCAGCCGGCCGGCAATCGGCGCCGCACAATTGGCCGGCACGGCGAGTTCGCTGCTTTCCACCATCAGCGCGCGCGGAAGAATGGCCGTGGCGATCGACAGGGCGTTGATTGCGGGATCGAATACGCCGAACCCGCCAGGCTCGAAGATCCACTTCTGGCCCGGATGCCAGACGCGCACGTCCTCGCGCCAGTCGATTTCTACCGATCGAACGGCCTTGCCTTTCAGCCATTCGCGCGCAGGCACCACGCCAGCCGCAAAGCGCGAATGCCAGGCCGTGAAGAGCGTGCAGCCCTTTGTCGCGGCCAGGTCGGCCAGCGCGTGCGCTTCGGAAAGGGTTGCGCAGGGCGGCTTTTCCAACAGCACGTGCCTGCCCGCGTGCAATGCCGCCGCTGCCAGCGGATAGCGCGATTGCGGAGGCGAGCAGACCGCCACCGCATCGACCTGCGCATCACTGCTCATGAGACTGTCGAGATCAGGGAAATGCGGCGCTTCGGCCGTTTTCTCAGCCGCGGGATCGACCGTGGCTGCCAAGTCGAATGTATCGCTGGCGGCAATTGCGGGCAAATGCTGATCGCGCGCGATCTTTCCCAGTCCGACGATGGCAAGGCGAATGGTCACAGCCGGCTCACACCCACCACCTGTTCGGACCGCGGTTCAGCCGCCAGCCGATTGCGAAGCGGCAGAGTGAACGGCGGTGCCTCGATTTCGAAGACGTCGCCGTCCTGCGTCGTGAAACCATCGGCGAAGCTGGCGGTGGACGTACCGAAGAAATGCACGTGGATGTCGCCGGGGCGGCGGAACAGCCCATACTTGAAGTGGTGGTGCTCGAGATTGGCGATGCTGTGGGCCATGTTCGCTTCGCCAGTGAGGAATGGCTTCTCCCAGGCGACAACGCCGGAACGACGGATACGCGCCGTTCCGCGAATATCGTCCGGCAGGTCGCCTATCAGCAGTTCCGGTCCCAGAGATGCCTGTCGCAGCTTCGAATGAGCGAGCCAGAGGTAGTTGTGCTTCTCTGTCACATGGTCGGAATACTCGTTCGCCAGGCAGAACCCGAGACGGAACGGCGTGCCGGTCGGCCCGATCAGGTAGACACCGGCGATCTCCGGCTCCTCTCCGCCATCTTGCGCATAGGACGGTCGAACGAGATCGGCCTCGGGCGCGGCAAGATGCTGGCCATCGCCCTTCCAGAACCACTCGGGCTGCTGGCCGATCGTTCCCGCGGACGGCTTGCCACCTTCCAGCCCTTCGAGGAACATCCGCATGGAATCGGTCGCCTCGTCGTTCGCCGCAGCCTTGTGCATGCGATCGCGCCCCTCCGCGCTGCCGAGGTGGGTCAGGCCGGTGCCCGTCAGGATCAGGTGCGCGGGGTCGGGATGATCGACGGGCGAAATCAGGTGCCCTTCAGCCAGCTCGGCTGCCGGATCGACGGCCTCTCCGAATCCCGCCTGCTCTACCGCCTGCCGCAGATCGAGGCCCGCCGCGATCGCCCTTTCGGCGAGCTCGATCGTGCTCTGCACGCCCAGGACCGAGCGCGTTTCGCCATCGAGGGTGGCGAGGACCTGGCGCTTTCCGCCAGGCGCGCGCCGTTGCATCAGGAACATCGTCATCGGTCCTCTCGGTTCGATCTCATAGCGCGTCAGGGCGCGTTGATACCCGCCTGCGTCTGCTCGACCGGCAGGATCAGTCCGTTCTCGTCGAAACGCAGGCGCTCCACCGCCACGGCGCGACGACCCAGGCCGCCTTCCTGATCGCCCACGGTCAGCGTACCCACGTGATAGAACAGGTACCACTCGCCATCGAACTGGGCGATGCCGGGATGTATCGTGAAGCTGTTGGCAGCGCTGCCGGTTACTTCGCCGCGCCAGGTCCACGGCCCGTCCACCGCAGGCGCGGTGGCATAGGAAATGCGTTCGTCGGGGCCGAGCTCCTCATTCATCGAGGCATAGACAAGGTAGTACATGTCCCCGCGCTTGAAGACCCAGGGGCCTTCCACGAAGTCGGGCATCTCGATCTGGCGGATCGGCCCTGCAAAGCTGACCATGTCGTCGTTGAGTTGTGCGGTGTAGAGATTGGCATTGCCCCAGAAAAGGTAGCTGGTGCCGTCCTCCTCGGTCCACACGGTGGGATCGATGTCGTCCCAGTGATGGGGTCCCTGCGTATCCTCGTTCCTAACGAGCGCACGGCCCAGCGCGTCCTCGAACGGGCCGAGCGGGTTGTCGGCCACGGCAACACCGATTGCCTTTCCGTGACTGCCCTGCGCCTCGTCATGTTCGACCGCCGTATAGAACCAATAGCGTCCGTCCTTCTCGTGGACCTGGCTCGCCCATGCGTCGCGCGATGCCCAGGCGAAGTCGGTGGGCTCCATGATCGGACCGTGGAAGGTCCAGTTCCTCATGTCGCGCGTGGAATAGGCAAGCCACTCGGTGATGTTGAACATCTGGTCGCCGCGCGCCTCGTCGTGTCCGACGTAGAGGTAGAGCGTATCGTCGACCACGAGCGGGGCCGGATCGGCGGTGTGCCGGTCGCGGATCAGCGGGTTGCCTTCATAGACGAAATTGCGACCTTCGACCGGAGCAGGTCCGGTGGTGCAACCTGCGGAGCAGAGGGCGAGCAGCAAGGTGCCAGCGATGCGTTTCACGTTTGATCCCCGACCCATAGCGAGCAGCTGACCTGTCTCAGGTCTGCTCGATCCAAGCATTACTCCTACAAATAGAGTTGTCAAACCGTCGGATCCACTTCGCAGCATTCATGTCCTCGCATTGATTTTAGCCTTGCAAGGCGTGATAGCTCTTCCCGATGATACAGGACCAACCTGACGGAAAACGGGCTGCCGGGTCCCGGCAGGCCAGCGCTATCGTCGATGCGCCCCGAGGTTCGGGACGCAGGGTGCGCGGCGCCGTGGTCGATTTCCTCGGGGAGCGCATCGTTACCGGAGCCATCGCCGTCGGGGAGACCTTGCCCGGCGAGATCCAGACCGCAGACCGTCTCGACATCTCGCGCGGCACCTATCGCGAGGCGGTGAAGATGCTGGCCGCCAAGGGGCTGGTGGAGAGCCGCACGAAGACCGGCACCCGCGTGCTGGAGCGCGCGCGCTGGAACTTGCTCGATCCCGACATCCTGCGCTGGGCCTTCGCCGGAAAGCCGGATGCGCAACTGGTCAGCGACCTGTTCGAGATGCGCATCATCGTCGAACCCGCCATCGCCCGGCTGGCTGCGCTTCGGCGCGATGAAGATCAACTGGCCGAGATGCAACATGCGCTCGCGACCATGGCGCAGAACGGTCTGGAAACGGAAGCAGGCCGGAATGCCGACCTGGAGTTTCACGAGGCGATGCTGAACGCCTCTTCCAACGAGATCATGAAGACGCTGGGGGCCAGCATCGGCGCGGCGGTGGCCTATACCACCCTGTTCAAGCAACGCGCCGCCGGTTTCCCGCGCGACCCCGTGCCGGATCACGAGCGGGTTCTGAAGGCAATCGAGGCGAGCGATCCCTCTGCGGCCGAGAATGCCATGGGCGAACTCCTGAGACTGGCGCAAAGCGACACGCAGGAGGCGCTGGCGGAATATGCCGCTCGCGATTGAGCGTCAGTGATTGTCGCGAGGCAGGCCCATGGTCTGGGCGATGCGCTGGTATTTCTCTGAGCCTTCGAGGATTGCACCCTTGTCGAGTTGTCCGACCAGGCTGCGCTGGATCTCCTGCCACGGTGTCTGAGAAGCGGGATAGGGAAAGCCGCCTTTCGCCTCCAGGGCCTCCCGACGACGCTGTAATTCGGCTTCGTCGATCAGCAGGTTCACCTCGCCGCGCCCCAGATCGATGCGCAGGCGATCTCCGGTTTCGACCAGGGCGAGCCCGCCATTCGCCGCGGCCTCGGGGGCGGCGTTGAGGATGGAAGGACTGGCCGAGGTCCCCGATTGCCGTCCGTCGCCGATGCATGGCAGGGAATGAATGCCTTCGGTCAGCAGGTAGGATGGGGGACGCATGTTCACCACCTCCGCTGCACCGGGATAGCCGATGGGCCCTGCCCCGCGCATGATCAGCATGTGCCTGTCTGTGATGCCAAGGGACGGATCGTCGATCCGCTTGTGATAGTCCTCCGGCCCGTCGAACACGATCACCGGCCCCTCGAATGCCTCGGGATCGTCGGGATTGGATAGATAGCGGTTGCGAAACTCCTCGCCGATCACGCTGGTCTTCATGATCGCGGCATCGAAGATGTTGCCCGTCAGCACGACGAAACCCGCGTCCTTGCGGATCGGCTGGTCGAAGGGACGGATGACCCGCTCATCCTCGATCTCCGCGCCCCGGCAGTTTTCGCCGATGGTCCTTCCGTTCACGGTGAGCGCGCCTTCGTGGATCAGGCCCTGCTCCATCAACTGCGCGATCACCGCCGGTACACCGCCTGCCCGGTAATAGTCCTCGCCCAGGTAATCGCCCGCGGGCTGCATGTTGACCAGCAGCGGAATCTCGTGCCCGTGCGTCTGCCAGTCCTTCAGCTCGAGATCGACGCCCAGGTGCCGGGCCAGCGCGGCGAGATGGATGGGCGCATTGGTCGATCCGCCAATGGCCGAATTGACGGCAATGGCATTGAGAAAGCTCTCGCGGGTCATGATGTCGGACGGTTTCAGGTCTTCGGCCACCATTTCGACAATACGTTTGCCGGTGAGGTAGGCGGCTTCCTGCCGGTCCCGATAGGGAGCGGGTATCGCCGCGCTTCCGGGCAGCATCATGCCCAGCGCCTCGGCCAGCGAGTTCATCGTGGTGGCCGTACCCATGGTGTTGCAATAGCCGGTAGAGGGCGCGCTGCTGGCAACCAGCTTCACGAAACCCGTGTGGTCGATCTCTCCCGCGGCCAGCATCTCGCGCGCCTTCCACACGATAGTGCCCGACCCCGTGCGCTCGCCCTTGTGCCAGCCGTTCAGCATCGGGCCAACCGAGAGGGCGATCGCCGGAATGTTCACGGTAGCCGCCGCAGAAAGGCAGGCCGGCGTGGTCTTGTCGCAGCCCGTGGTCAGCACCACGCCGTCGAGGGGGTAGCCGTAGATCAGTTCGACCAGCGCGAGGTAGGCAAGGTTGCGATCGAGGGCCGCGGTCGGGCGCTTTCCGGTCTCCTGGATCGGGTGCACGGGAAATTCCAGCACGATGCCACCGGCCTCGCGTATGCCTTCGCGGATCCGCTCGGCCAGCACGAGGTGGTGGCGATTGCAGGGTGAAAGGTCGCTGCCGGTCTGCGCGATGCCGATGATCGGCTTTCCCGATTGCAGCTCCGCCAGGCTCAGTCCGAAGTTCAGATAGCGCTCGAGATAAAGCGCCGTCATGTCGATGTTTTCCGGATTGTCGAACCAGGCCCGGCTGCGAAGTTTGCGTGTCATCGTGTCCTCCCCCGTGTGACCGCTTGACCACGACGGTTTTGCCACGCATTACTCCGACAAATAAGCGGATGACAAGCTCCGCATCTGGGAGGATTGGGAAATGTCGAGATCGCCTGATTACGCGGTCGCGGGTTCCGAGGGCACCGGCAGCCTCAACTACAAGCCTGCCCTGGCCCTCCTGGCCTCGCTCTTTTTCATGTGGGGCTTCATCACCGTCATCAACAACACGCTGCTGCCGCATCTGCGCAGCGTGTTCGACCTGAACTACACGGAGACCACGCTAATCGAGAGCGTGTGGTTCATCGCCTATGGGGTGATGGGAATGCCGTCAGCCTTCCTGATCGAGAGAACGGGATACAAGAGAGCGATCATCATCGGTCTTGCGGTAATGGCGGCAGGAGCGCTGGGCATGGTGCCGGCGGCGCAGATCCCCTCCTATCCGATCACCCTGTTCGCCCTCTTCGTGATCGCCAGCGGCATCACCCTGCTGCAGGTCGCCGCCAATCCCTATGTCGCGGTGATCGGGCCGCCGGAGAGTTCGGAATCCCGGCTCACGCTGGTGCAGGCGTTCAACAGCTTCGGCACGTTCCTCGCGCCCTATTTCGGCGGCTACCTCATTCTCAGCCGGACAGTGGGAGGAACGTCGCTGGAAGGCACGCAGCTGACCCAGGCTCAGCGTCTTGCAGATGCCCAGGCGACGCAGCTTCCCTATATCCTCGTGGCGCTCGTGCTGATCGCTATTGCAGTGATCATCTGGCGTTCGGACCTGCCCAAGCTGGGCAGCGCGACCAGCCGTGTCGCCCGCGAGGAGCGCAAGCACCTGTCACTCTGGAAGCATCGCAACCTCGTCTGGGGGATACCTGCGATCTTCATCTACCTGATCGCGGAAATCGGTGTCGCCAACCTGTTCATCAACTTCGCCATCCTGCCCGAGATTGCCGGGATCACCCCGGCGGAGGCGGCGAATTATCTCGTGCTGCTGTGGGGCGGAATGATGGTGGGAAGGTTCGCCGGCGCATTCATCATGCGAAAGTTCCCTGCGGACAAGACGCTGTGCGCCTTCGCGGTCTTCGCGCTGATCGTGATGGTAGGAGCGGCGACACTCGAAGGGCCAATCGCGATGTGGTGCCTGATCCTTGTCGGTCTCGGCCACTCGATCATGTTCCCCGCCATCTTCGCGATGGGGATCAAGGGCCTCGGTCCGCTGACCGAGGAAGCCTCCGGTCTCCTGATCACGGCCATCGCGGGCGGTGCGCTGGTGATCGTGCAGGGATGGCTTGCCGACATGTATGGCCTGCAGAACAGCTTCTGGCTGACCGTGGCGTGCGAAGTCTATATCATCTGGTACGCCCTGATCGGATCGAAGCCGCGTCAGGAGGACACCGCAACAGGCGATCTCGCCGACGCCTATACGGGCAATCCGACGTAGTTCTCGGCGATGCTGGTCTGCGCTGCGCGGCTGTTGGCGATGTAGTCCAGCTCCGCCACCTGCATGGCGCGTTCGAAATCGCCGTCTTCGGGAAAGCGGTGCATCAGCTTGGTCAGCGACCAGCTGAACCGTTCGCTTTTCCAGACCCGGCTGAGGGCGGTGTCGGAATAGGAGGCGATGGCGTCGCTGCCCGCCTTGTTGAAGAAGCCGATCAGCGCCTCTGCCGCGTAGTGCACGTCGCTGGCGGCAAGGTTCAGACCCTTGGCTCCGGTCGGCGGCACGATATGGGCGCTGTCACCGCAAAGCAGCAACGACCCGTGCCGCATCGGCGCGAAGACGAAACTGCGTAGCGGGGCAATGCTCTTTTCCAGCGCTGGGCCGCGGGTGATGTGCGCGGCCGCCTCCGGGCCGAGGCGCACGGCCAGTTCGTCCCACAGGCGATCGTCGCTCCATTCCTCCACCTTGTCGGTCAGCGGAACGTCCACGTAATAGCGGCTGCGGGTTTCGCTGCGCATGCTCGCCAGCGCAAAACCGCGTTCGTGGTTGGCGTAGATCAGCTCATGGTTGCAGGGCGGAACGTCGGCCAGGATGCCCAGCCAGCCGAACGGATATTCGCGCATGTATTCCTTGCCCACCGACGCCGGAATGGCCTTGCGGCTGGGCCCGTGGAAACCGTCGCAGCCGACGATGAAGCGGCAATCCACGCGGTGCTCCGCGCCGTCCCTGGAATAGGTTACGTAGGGCGCATCGCTCTCGACATCGAACAGCGCGGCGTCTTCCGCCTCGTAGATCACTTCCAGACCGCGCTCCTCGCGCGCGTCCATCAGGTCGCGGGTCAGCTCGGTCTGGCCGTAGACCACCACCTGCTGGCCGCCGGTCAGTTCGGCGATGTCGATGCGGATGAGACGTTCGCCATCGGCGAGATTGAAGCCATCGTGAGGCAGACCCTCCGCCTTCAGGCGGCCGTCCAGCCCAAGCCGCTCCATCAGCGAGACGGTGATGTTTTCCAGCACGCCTGCGCGGATGCGGCTCAGCACGTAGTCGGGCGACCTGCGCTCCAGCACCACGCAATCCACGCCTTCGGCCCGCAGCAGATGGCCGAGCAGCAGGCCAGCCGGACCCGCACCGATGATACAAACCTGTGTCTTCACGCCTCTTCCCCAGTCGTTTTCGCAAGGATGCCGCAAGGGGGTGCCTTTTTGGAAGGGACAAACCGTCGGCAGAATGGTACATTTGAGACATGAACATGCGCGCCGCCATTATCCCCTCCTTCGGCCTGTTCGGGGAAAAAGTGGGCGATGAAATTCCCGATTTCTTTCATTGGGAGACCATCGAGGCCCGCAGCGCAGGCTATCACTGGGAGATTGCTAGCCACAGGCATCCGGACCTGTTTCAGGTGCTTTTCGTCAGGGCTGGCGAAGCCGATATCCGGCTCGACTCCGCCACGAAGGCCGCTACCGCTCCTGCACTCGTCTTCGTTCCGCCGGGCCGCACCCACGGATTTCGCTTTTCCGATCCTACCGACGGACTGGTGATGACCGGCCGCAGCAAGTTCCTCCGATTGCTCGGGCCATCGGACCCGCTGCATTCGGTCTTGCAGCGCCCGGGACTGCTATCGCTGTCGGCGCAGGCGACCGAGCGCCTGGCCGGGCTGGCGGATCAGCTGCTGGCCTGCGAAGCGGTTGCCTCCGACCCCAACGGCACGGCGTTACGCGCATCGCTGGCGGAAGCATGGCTGCGGCTGGCCGCATCGACGCGCGAGGCGGCCGAGCAACCCGCGGGCACCTCGGCTCTCGTGGATCGGTTCAAGACCCTGGTGGAGCTTCATTCGCATGCGCACTGGACAGTGCAGGATTATGCCCGCGAACTAGGCTGCACGCCGCGCACGCTGGCCCGCGCGGCGCAGGATGCCCTGTCGCTTTCCCCGCTCGAGTACATCAACCGCCGCCTTGCTACCGAGGCGCGTCAATTGCTCAACTTTACCAATGCAAGGGTAGCGCAGGTCGCCGATGCTCTGGGCTTCGACGACCCGTCCTACTTCTCGCGCTTCTACCTGCGGATGACGGGCGTTCGGCCCAGTGCCGAACGCCAGCGTCAGCACCGGCCGAAACGCCGCGCCGTTTAGCCCCGCTCAGATCGGGTAGTGGCCGGGTTCGGTCTCGAAGGTGATCCAGCGAAGTTCGGTGAATGCGTCGATACCGGCCTTTCCGCCGAAACGGCCATAGCCCGATGCCTTCATGCCGCCGAAGGGCATCTGCGGCTCGTCCGATACCGTGGAGGCATTGACGTGGCAGATGCCTGCCTGGATCTGCCGCGCCACCTTCAGCCCGCGTGCGGTGTCTTTCGTGAACACGGCGCTGGAAAGGCCGTACTGCGTGTCGTTCGCCAGTTCGATGGCATGGGCCTCGTCCCGCGCGCGGGCGATGCCGACGACGGGGCCGAAGCTCTCGTCGCGGAACAGCTTCATGTCCGGCGTCACCTTGTCCACCAGGTGAGCAGGCATGAGCACGTTCTGCGTCGTCTCGCCGCCCACCAGCAGTTCGGCGCCCTTGGACTTCGCATCCTCGATCAGTGAATAGCAGTGATCGACGGTCTTCCTGTCGACTACCGCGCCCAGCGGCGTCTTGCCTTCGGTGGGGTCGCCCACCGGCATGGACTTGACCTTCTCGGCAAACTTGCGGGCAAACTCGTCGGCCACGGCATCGACCACGATGATGCGCTCGGTGCTCATGCAGATCTGGCCCTGGTTCATGTAGGCGCCGAACCCGGCAGCCTTCACCGCCTCGTCGATGTCGGCGTCTTCCAGCACCACCATCGGCGCCTTGCCGCCCAGTTCCAGCAGGACGGGCTTCAGGTGCTCTGCGGCTCGCTTGGCGATGATCTTGCCGACCGCGGTCGATCCGGTGAAGTTGATGCGCCGGACTTCGGGCGCGTCGATCAGCGCGCCCACCACGTCAGCGGCGTCCTCGGGCGCGTTGGTGACGACGTTCACTACTCCATCGGGGAAGCCGGCTTCGGCGAACGCCTCGATTATCAGCGCGTGGGTGCGCGGGCACTGCTCGCTCGCTTTCAGGATCACCGAGTTGCCGCAGGCCAGCGGCACGGCGATGGCGCGCACGCCGAGGATGATCGGCGCATTCCACGGCGCGATTCCGAGCATGACGCCCACCGGTTCGCGCAGCGCCATGGCGACGGTGCCTTCGTGGTCCGAGGGGATCACTTCGCCCGAAATCTGCGTGGTGATGGCGGCAGCTTCGCGCACCATGCCAGCCGCAAGGCCGAGGTTGAACATGGCCCAGCCAGCGGTCGCGCCGATCTCGCCCATCATGGCGGCGACGAATTGGTCCTTCTTCCCCATCAGCGCGTCGGCCGCCTTGTTGAGCACCGCGCGGCGTGCGTTGGGCCCCATCTTCGACCATTCGGCGAAGCCCGCCTGCGCCTTGGCCGCGATGGCGGGAATGTCGCCCGGTTGCATCGCCTCTGCGCTGGAGGCGACTTCGCCGGTCATGGGATTAAGGCGGTTGAACTGGGTCATCATCCTCTCCGTAAATCAGAAAAACACACTTGCCGGATCACGGCGCGTCAGGAAACTGCTTTCGCTCCACGGTCCAATCCTCCGCGTCGCAAAGGCCGCAATCGTCGCCGGTAAACAGACGCCCGGCGCCCATATCTCCGCGCAACTGCCACGCCAACCATGCTGCGCCGACCCGCGCCCATTCGCCGCCGTCTTCTAGCATCAGCGTGCCGCCATGCCCTACCGGCAGGTTGGCCAGCATCACGGGAACGTGATCGATGCGCGCAAAGTCGTCGCTACCATTGGGATAGGCGATATCGGTGGGTCCGCCCAGGATGTAGGCGACAGGCGTGTGCAGGTCATCCAGCCGGGTCTTGTCGATCTGCACGCCGCTCAGGCCGCCGCTGCCGCGGTTGTAGACCCCGCTGCCGAAGGCGATGACGGTGTCGATCCGCGGGTCCGTGCCTGCCAGCAGGGCCTGCAGTCCGCCGCAACTGTGGCCAGTGGCGGCCACAGTTTCCGTATCGATCTTGCCATACAGCGGATCGGCAGGGTCGGCATTCGCGCGGGCGGCCCATTCCAGCGCCGCCAGCAGCTGCTCCGTAGACGTCTCGTCGGGCATACGTTCCGAGGGTGGCGGCAGCATGCGCGGTCCACCGGCGCCCGAAGGCGGGGGAGGAACCTGCAGGAGAACGGCTGTCTCCTGCCGCGGTGTGCCGTTGGCGATCACCAGGAAGCCATGGCTGGCGAATTCGCGCAGGGCATGGCTGGCGCTAAGTCCATTGTCGCGGCATCCGCCGTTGCCCCACAGCACGACAGGCATGGGCTCGGCGGGAAGAACCTGCGGGCGATAGAGTGTGTAGCCCGGAGCATCCTCGCGGCGCTGCGCCACGGCCGGATACTGTCCGCGACCCCCCGCATCGCCGACCTGGCCGGCAATGGCCGGTTCTTCCTCCACCGCGGAGAGCGGCAGATCGATGCGGGAGCCTGATTGCCACCCCCGCCGGATTTCGAATGCCGGGGCAGGATCCTCCCTCACCTCGGCAAGATTGCGCTGCCGCGGGTCGGCCCCGGTAATGACGAAACGCAGCCGGTAACCGGGCTGCACGCGGTGGGAAAGCGGCATCATCGCAATCGGCAGCCGGGCTGTCTCGCCCGGCTCCAGCGGAGCGACACCGGCCTCGTATCCGCTGTGCCATGGCAGTCCGAGATTGTCCCACGGGGCCGGTGCCGTCGCGCGGTGGGAAATCTTCAGGCGGCCGAACGAAAGCACCTCGGCCTCCCCCCCGGGAGAAAGCTGCTCGAGATAGACGAACACGTTGGCATCGGGGCGATCGGCCGACAGTTCGACGTGGGCGACGGGATAGCCGAGGAGGTCCGTGGCTTTCTCGAAAGGCGCGCTGGTATAGCTCAGGCCGTGCTCGGCGAGGCTTTCGGGCCAGAAGGCGAAGTATTCGCCCGAGGCCACGTCGTAATCGACAACCAACCGGTCGCTTCCGGCATCCTGCGGCGATGGCGACAGGCCAGGAGTGCCTTCCTCATCCGGTCCGTTCAGATACCACGCCTGGCTTGTGGAGTGCGTGCCGGGAATGGTTTCGCCGCGCACGTACTCGCCCTCGTCCGTTCCGCGATCTGCCCAGTAGATGACGCGGGGCTGCTGCGAGAAGCCCTGGTCGATTCCCTTCAGGTGGTAATCGAAATAGCGAGTGATCTCGCCCACGAAGTCGAAGCCCGGCGGCGGCACGCAGTGGCTGCCTGGGCCAACCAGCAGCCGGCTGTCTAGATTGCGCGCGGCAACCAGTACCTGGCTCGTCGGTTCGTCTTCCCAATTGCTCCAGTAATAGGTCGCGATGTCGGCATCGCGGATGCGGTCGGCATATTGCCAGACGGCCACCTCGTCCCAGAAGGCATTGCCGGTGTAGGACGATAGGCTGTCGCGGTAGGGCATCTCGTTCCACAGCGCCGCCATCGGCGTGTTCCCGGCGTGCTCGGCCACTGCTGCCCGCAGCATGGCGCCATCGGCGTCGGCATCCACCGGCACGCTGGCGAGGTCGACCGAGGGCGGCTCGTCAGGGCGGGTGTTGAACTGCGCGGTCAGCCCTCCGCGGCGCACGAAGTCGTACTTGTCCCAGTCGGTCGCGCCGATGAAGACCGCTTTCAGCGATGGCGGCGCGGCACCGGCAACAAGCGTGGTCGAACCGCCCAGGTAAGAGCAGCCGATCATCCCGGCATCGCCCGTCGTGTAGGGTTGCTCCGCCAGCCAGGCCAGCAGGTCGCGCCCGTCCATCGCTTCCGTCTGGTCGAGGAAGCCTCGCCTGCTGCCGAAGGAGGCACCTTTACCGCGAACGTCCGCCGTGGCGACGACATATCCTGCGCGGATCAGCGAACGCAGCGCCAGCCCGTCGCCCAGCGCCAGTTCCACCACCTCGCCATCTTCGTTGAAATAGCGTGCCCGGTAGGGCGTGAAGGCAAAGATGACCGGGAGGGGTTCTTCGACGACCCCATCCGCGTCCGCCGGACGGTATATGTTCAGCGCCAGTCGGGTTCCATCGCGCACCGGAACGTAGAGCGATTCCCGCTCATAGTCGGGATAGGGCTGGGCCTGGACAGAGGTCGCCGCGAGAAGCGGGACGAGTACCGCGAGGAGTGCGAGCGCGAGGCGGCGGAGCGGGTTGTTTCGCGCGGGGACGCTCAATCGTCTGACTCCAGCCATGCGAGTATCTCCTCTCTGTTCTCGTCGAGCCGCGGCGGTGCCTTGTCCGTACCCGGTTGACCGGGCTGCATCCGGAAACCGGCGTTCGGCACCTGCGCGCGGCAGGCTTGCGGCAGGCCTTCGATCTCCAGGTCGAGCAGGGCCGCTGACGAGCCAAGCTCTGCCGCTTCGTTCACTTGCCTCACCTTGCCGCAGGGAATTCCTGCCGCGCTCAGGTCGCGTTCCCATGCCTCGGCGGTGCGGGAGCGAAAGATGTTCGTGAGTTCATCGTGCATCGCGTCGAAATTGGCCCGCCTGGCATCGGCGGTCGCGTAGCGATCGTCCGTCAGCCAGTCCTCGCGCTCGAGAATTCGGGCCAGGGCAATGAACTGGTTTTCCTGCACCACGCCCAGAGAGATGTGCCGGCCATCCTGCGTCTCGAACAGGGCGGCCGTCGGGAGCTCGCTGTAACCGGTGTTCCCCATTCGCCGCAGGGCGGAGCCGGTGACGAGGTAGGGCGTGAGCGCGGACGTCATGAAGGACAGGCTCGCATCGATCATCGAGACGTCGATGTAGGCGCCCTTGCCTGTCCGCTCGCGCTGCAACAGTGCCCCCAGGATCGCCACGGCGGCAGTCTGCCCGGTCAGCGTGTCCACGATCGGAAAGCCGACGCGCACGGGAGGATCGCCTTCCGCACCACTCAGCATCATCATCCCGCTGGTGGCCTGCACGATGTTGTCGATGGCCGGCCAGTCGCGGTGCGGGCCGTCCTGTCCGTATCCGGAGACTGAGCAGAACACGATGTCGTCGCGCAGCTTGCGGACCGCATCGTAGCCGAAACCCAGCCGGTCGATGACGCCGGGCCGGAAATTCTCCAGCATCACGTCGCTCTTGGCGATGATGCGCCGCGCTGTCTCCTGATCGCCTTCGTCCTTGAGGTTCAGCGCGATACTTTTCTTGCCCACGTTCGCGGCGATGAAAGCGGGGCTCATCCCGTCGAAGTCGCGGTTGGAACCGTAGTTGCGGAACTGGTCGCCACGGGGGGATTCGATCTTGATGACCTCGGCCCCCATCAGGCGCAGGATATGGCTGGCGAACGGCCCGGCCATGACATGGCTGAAATCGGCGACGGTGATCCCGGCCAGCGGTTGCTGCGTCACATCGTATCTCCGCAAATAACTGTGTCCCGCGCGACAAGGCTTTCGCGCGCCACGCGATAGGCTGTCATGGCGTCTATCCCCATGCTTGCCAGCGCGCGTGCGTTGGCCTCCCCTTCGCGCAGGTAGAGTTCGTCGAACCGCTGCTGATCCTCGTCGTTGGCAGGGGTTATCGTAATGGTGTCGGCGGCGATGGCCTCCCCGGCGGCGGCGGCGGCGCGGTTCTCGTCGGCCAGCGCGCCTTCCCACACAGCAATGCTTTCCTCCAGGATGGCCCGTTCCTCATCGGTGAGCGAGCGCCATACATCCATGTCCATCGCCCGCGAGGGATAGGCACCGCGCGGAATGCGCAGGTCGAAGAAGTAGTCGGTCACTTCCCCGAAATGGAGCGATTGAAGGGTTTCGGGCGGCGCCACCACACCGTCGATCACGCCCTTGGCAAGGGCGCTGTAGACTTCGCCCATCGGCAGATCGACCGGATCAGCCCCGAGGTTGTCGAGCACCGGGAGAAGTTCCGTCGGGGCGCGGATGCGCAATCCGGTCAGGTCGCCCAGCTCCTCGACCTTCTGCGAGCGCGTGAGGATGCCGGGCAGGACCCCGCCCTGCAGGGCGAGCAGCTTCAGGCCTTCCAGTTCCCGGTCGAACTGCGGCTCGCTGGCCGCCATGCAGCGGTAGAGGGCCAGTTGCGTCTCGATGGAATCGGCGCCGCTGTAGAAACCGGTCTGCGTGCGCAGCAGGTGGGTGCCGCCGCGCGTGTAGATCGGGGTGATGAGACCGATATCGGCAACCCCGTGGCGGATTTCCGTCATCGACATGTCCGACGACAGCAGGGCACCCGACCAGATCGGCCTGATCCGGATGCGCCCCTCCGAGCGTTCCTCGACGAATTCCATCCAGGTCTGGTCCGCCCGGCTGAACGGATGGCCGGGAGGATAGGGCGAAGCATAGGTGAGTTCGGTCACTCCCTCGGGCACGGGCCTGCTGCACGCAGCCGCCAGCATCAGGCAAAGGAGGATCGCGAAGCGCTTCATGCGAGGCCCTTCTCGTGCAGGAAGTCCTCCACCAGGGCCACCATGCGGTCGTGGTCCCAGTTCTCGGCATCCACCATGTCGGCATCGATCCGCAACACCGGAACGCCCGCTTCTTCCAGAGATAGCGCGGTCAGGTTGGTGCCCGATTGCGAAAGGCGGTTGTCGGGCGGCAAGAGGATGACGGCGGCATCGATGCCGCAGCGTTCGGCTTCCGATGTCATCCAGCCGTTCATCCAGGGCGGCAGGTGAAGCGTCTCGTTCATCGAGGCGACGCGGCTCGCCAGTGCCTCCATCGGCTTGCCCTTCAGGTCGCGGATGTAGGCCGGACCGGCAAAGGGCATGTACATCGACCAGACGAAGACGGCTCCGAGCTTCTCCTCCAGCGCCTGGTAGAAGCCGGGATCGTGCCATACGCCAGCGCCGATCCACATCAGGCGGAGCCGCTCGTTGCTGGCCGCGCCCAGCCCTTTCTCGATGCGGTCCAGCACCTCGTCGCGGAATTTCTTCGCATGGGCCACAGCCCAGTCGGAGCCGCGGTGCCATTGCGGGATCATGGTGTTGGGCATCTGCTCGGCGATGGAAACCGGGCAGGGACGCGCTTCGCCAATCGCCTGCGCGGCTTCCCAGATATAGCCTTCCTGCTCGTTGATGCGCTCCATCAGCCGTTCAAGCCGCGCAGGGTCGAACTTGCGGCCCGTCCGCTCCTCCAGCAGGGCGATCAGGTCTTCCATCTCCGACACCATCTGGTCGATCCGGTCAGGCTGGTAGACCCTGTCCCACGCATCCCGCGAATGGGCGTACCAGTCTTCCTCCTTGTGCTCCCAGGCGGGCGCTTCCATCGGGTAGAACTCGCTGTCCAGTTCCTTCGCCCACAGCCCGAAGACATGCTGGATGCAATCGCAGGTCAGCCGGGCGACCAGCACGGTGGGCGTCGGCAAGCCGCCCCAGGGCGCAGTTTCAGGTTCGTCGGCCAGAGTGCAGGCCAGGCCAAGCGAGCAGTACTTGCAGCTGTTGGCCGGGAAGCCCTTCTTCACCATGGCATCGAAATAGCGGCCCGACAGCTGCTTGGCCGAGATGTAGGCCGACCACCACTGGTTGGTGATGATCGGGATATCCATGGCGTGGAACAGTTCGTGCGGCGTGTCCGCCTGCACGATGGCGTAGGGCTCCTGCTCGTCCACCACGCGACGCTTCAGTTCCTTGCCGAAGGCCTTCTGGAAAGCCGTCGCTTCCGAGGTACAGGCCAGCGTCTTGCGACTTCGCTGATTGACAGACTGGCTCACTTGAACACTCCATCCTGTTCGAGGCGGTCGATCTCTTCGTCCGACAGACGGGCGATTTCACGAGCGATTTCATGGGCATGCTCGCCCATTGACGGCGCCCGGAAAGGCGCGAGCTCGTCGCCCGAAAAGGCAATCGGCGTGGCGATGTGACCGAAGGTGCCAAGCACCGCGTGTTCGATATCCCACAGCGCGGCGCGGCCCGCTATCTGCGGATCATGTTCCAGCAGGTCCTCGCAATCCTGCAAGGCGCCTGCGGCAATGCCGGCCGCCTGCAGTTCCTCGGCAATGGCCTGGTCCGCACGCTGCCTTGTCCAGGCGGCGATATCGGGACCGGTGATGGCCAGCAGCCGGTCATGATCTTCCTTATCGAGGCATGAAATGGCAACCCACCGGTCTTCACCAGCGGCGGGAAACACGTCCTGGAAATGAACTGCCGGATCGGCGTTCCCCATGCGTTGGGGACGCTCGCCGTCCCTGGCTGCGGCCAGGAACTCGCGCATCTGCTGCACGCAGATCTCGTACATCGAGGCGTCGATATGGCAGCCCTGCCCCGTCTCCCGGCGACGCTGAAGCGCGGCGGCAACGTGGCCTGCCATGACGAAGGGGACGATCACGTCGCCATAGGGCACAGCGCCGGGGATGACCGGCTCGCCATCGGGAAACCCGGTCAGAAAAGTGCGGCCCGACAAAGCCCCACCGGTCCCGTCGACTCCCCATTCCTTCGCCAGCGGACCCGTCTGGCCGAAAACGCTGCCCGAGACCATCACGAGACCCGGATTGCGCTTCACCAGGCTGTCGTAGTCCAGCCCCAGCTTTGCCATCGTTCCGGGAGAGAAATTCTCGACCACAACGTCGGCCCAGTCGATCAGGGGATTGAGCACTTCGCGCGAAGCGGGCTTCTTGAGGTCGAGCGTCAGGCTGCGCTTCGAGGTGTTGAGGTTGGCAAACCACGGCTTGTCGTCGAGGCTGTCCGCGCTCGAGGCGGATACCTGCACATCGAGGCGCGCGAGATCGGGGCGGCTCCGGCTTTCGATCTTCACGACTTCCGCGCCAAGGTCGCCCAGTGTCTTGGTGGTGATGGAGCCGACCAGCGCCCAGGCAAAGTCGAGCACCTTCACGCCCGAAAGCGGCCCGGTACGTTTCCCGGTTTGGACTGCCGGGGCCGTGGTCGCGGATCCCTGGCGCATAATGGCAAAGCGCTCGGGCAGTCCGCTGGGCGTCTCGAGGAAACCGCGCGCGCGCAGGTGCTCGTCTTGCAGGACATCGGCAGGTTCGTTGACCACGCAGGCATTGATACCGCGGCGGCGGCCCTCCGTGGCGATTTCCTCCTTGGTCCTGCCGGCGAAGAACTCTGCCATCGCGGCTTGCCAGGTATCGCGCACCTCTTCGGGCAGGGTCGAGCGATTGTAGGCCAGCCAGTCGACATCGCGCATCGGATTGTCGACGCCAACCTCGTCCATCCAGTCGGACAGGGCCTTGTTGGCGGGCGCGCCAAGTCGGCCCGTCATCAGGGCATGGAAGCAGTACCCGTCCGCCAGTTTCCAGATGACCCGCACCTTGGCCCGGCCATAGGCGATGCACTGCCCCGCCCGGTCCAGCTTGCGCCGGTCGAACTGCCACACGAGCACGCCGTTGACGTTGCGGCTCATCGCCACCTGCTGGATGGATACGTCGACGTGCTGTCCCTTGCCGTGCGTGCCGCGTGCGAAGTGCGCCGCCATCGCCCCGGACGCGGCGACCATATCGGCATGGAAGGTGCAGGCATCCCCCGCTTCCTTCACCGGCTTCTCTCCGGGCTTACCGGTCAGCCGCAGCGCCCCGCCCATCGCGGAGGAAACCAGCTCTCCTCCGCGCCAGCCCGAGCGCGGCCCGCCAGAACCGAACGGAGTGACGGACACATGAATAGCGGTGTCGTCAATTGCCATGTCTGCCGTGGCTTCGCGGCCAACGTCGTCGATGACGAAGCTCGCTCCTTCGACAGGCCCGCCGATTTCGGCGCCAAGGGAGGCGAGGTAGCGCGCCAGTGGCCGCTCGTGCATGTCGCCGAGCACGGCTACACGGTGGCCTTCGAGAAAACTCATGGTTGCACCTTCTTGAGGAAGTTCGCGATCTCTTCGGGCGCACCGTCGCGGGCGCGCCAGTCGCGGCGGGTGAGGACGAGTGCGGGAATGCCGGAGGCTTCGAGCGCCTCGCGCTCGGCGGGAAGCTGCCAGCATTGCGCTTCGTCTTCCTCGATGCGCCAGAGCACCACCGCCTGCACCGCCAAGGCGGAGATCGCTTCGCTGAGCGCCTTTCCGGCATTCGCAAAGCTGCGCGGGCCGCGGGTGCTCGCGTGCAGATGGCGACCGAGCGCGGCAAACGGATCAGCATCTTCCTGATCGATAGCCTCGCCAGGATCCATCCAGCCCTGTTCCAGTGTCGGACCGATCGCGCCGTATCCGCACCATTCGATTGCGTCGTGAAGGCGAAGGTCGGGCGGCGGCGTTCCGGCGAGCAGACACACGGGTGCATCGGGATACCGCTGCGTGTCCCTTCTCTGCCGGTTCGTCGAGGCAATCGCCTCCGTCAGCGAAGCAGCACTCAGCCCAAGCCTCTCCGCCAGTTCCTTCACCTTCGCGATCGTGCGATCGAGGCTCGCTTGGCGCGGTATCTTGCAGACGTCGAGGATGAGCGGCTCCGGTCCGGCCAGGCGGCCGCGCCGCTGCAGCTCGCAGATGTAGTAGTACAGCCGCTGCGAAGTGTCGTCGGCGCGGCTGAAAAGCACCTGATCCAGCCCGTCGTATTCGCCTTCCGCCCACGCCTCCAGAACCGGGGGCGCCCACGGGGCGAACTTGCTTTCGAGCCACTTGTCCGCTCGCGGCGTGTCGCGATCGGGATCGAAGCGAACGGCACCTGCAAAGCGACCGGTGGCTGCCAGCAGATCGATGGGAAGGTTGGGACCGGCTATCGCTATCATCTTCAGGTTCCGAGCAGTTGTGGTAGCCACAGGACCATGGCCGGGAACAGGATGATGAGAAGGAGATGGACGAAATCACCCGCGAGGAAGGGCAGGACGCCCCTGAAGATACGGCTGATCGAGATGTCTTTCGCCACACCCTGCATGACGTAGAGATTGATGCCCAGCGGCGGCGTCAGGAAGCCCACTTCCATCGCGCGCACGAGGAAGATGCCGAACCAGATGGCGGTCATGCCCGTGCCCTCGACGATGGGTAGAAGGATGGGCGTCATCAGCAGCATCAGCGCCAGCCCGTCCAGCACGGTGCCGAGGATGAGCAGGAGGATCGCAATGAGTAGCAGCGTCACGAAAGTCCCGGTGCCCAGCCCTTCGACGAACGATCCCGCAGCTTCCGCCAGTCCGGTGACCCCGACGAAGGCCGAGAAGATCAGCGCGCCGATCACGATCAGGTAGATCAGACCCGTGGTGCGCAAGGTCTCGTGGAAGGCGTTGAACAGGTTCTCCCGGTTCAGCTTGCCGCGCAGGCCCGCGATGACGAGAGCGCCGGTCGCGCCGATGGCCGCCGCTTCGGGAGGACTGAACCAGCCCAGCGCAATCCCCCCGATCACCAGCAGCACCAGCACGATGATCTGCCAGATGCGACCGAGTGCGCGCAGGCGTTCGCCCCATCCCGCCCGCTCTCCCGAAGGGGCCAGCTGAGGCCGAAGGCGGACGAGCACGAAGACGACGACAGCATATATCAGCGCCTGCGTCAGGCCGGGAATGATCGCGGCGGTGAACAGGCGACCGATCGATTGCTCGGCGATGATCCCGAAAACGATCAGCGCGCCCGACGGCGGGATCATCTGGCCCAGCGTTCCCCCCGCCGCGATGGTGGCGGTGGAGAGCCGGTCGTCATAGCCGCGCCGCTTCATTTCGGGATAGGCGACGAGGCCGACCGTCGCCGTCGTCGCGAGGCTGGATCCGTTGATCGCGCCGAAGCCGCCGCAGCCGGCGATGGAGGCATAGGCCAGACCGCCGCGGCGATGCCCCACCAGCTTTGCCGCGGCATCGAACAGGTCGCGGCTCGCATCCACGGAAAAGAAGATGTGCGCCATGAAAAGGAACAGGGGCAATGTGCCCAGCTCGTAACGCGTCATGGTATCGATCACCACGACACCGCTCTTTATGAGTGCCGCCTCCGGGCCGAGGACCAGCATCAACCCGCCCAGCCCAACCAGGCCAAGGGCAGCGCCAATTCTGCCACCCGCCAGCAGCAGGACGAACAGGACTGCGATACCAATCAGGCCGGTGCCCGGCGTATCGATCATGACTGCGCCTTCCTGACGATGCGAAGCGCCAGGCTGGCAGCGGCAACCAAGAGACAGGCATTGGCGAACATGCGCAGCCAGCGCCACGGAACGCCCAGGATTTCGCTCTGTTCATGAGCGTCCCACAGGTCGATCGAAAGCCAGATCGAGCCGGCCAGCAGGCCGACGAAGAAGATCAGGGAAAGGGCGTCAGATACCCTGTCCGCCAGCACTTGCGCCGATGGCGAGAGCCGGTCGATGAAAAGTCGTACCCGCGCATGGGACTGGACGATGGTGGCGATAACCAGACCAAGCGCGCTGGAAACGAGGATGGCCGCCTGCATCAGCTCGATCGAACCCGTAACGGGCAGTCCCACGTGCCTGCCGATGACCGCCAGCGTGTCGATGGCGGTTGCAGCGAGCAGGGCGATCCCCCCCATCCATATGGCGATGCGCAGCCACCTGTTCATGCCGCGACCTCGACCAGGCCATCTTGGCCAACACGGATGTCCGGGAGCCCGGCCTTTCGGGTGATGTCCTCCACGTAGCGCGCAATTTCCTCCGCCCTCGCCCCCTCGGCCAGTACCGGACGGCCGGGCGCCTCGACATGGACAGGCACGATTGCCGCGTTGGCAGCAGCGCCATGTCGCAGCGTCAACCTGCCGATGAATCCGTTCACGGCATCGGGATGGAACGGCGCGAGGAAATAGGCCGGGTCGGGCTCGAAACCGAACAGCTCCTTTCTGCGCTGCGCCCATTCGCGCCGCGCCGGATGGTCCTGGTCGGGGGACAGCGCCCGGGTGACGACACAACCGTTACCCAGCCCGTGAAAGATCGGCACGCCTTTGTGAAACTCGATACCCTGGACGATGTGCGCATGATGGGAGACCACCGCATCGGCCCCCGCATCGACCGCCAGCTTGGCGATCTCGCGTTCGTAGGGCGCGACATGGGCCGGGGTGTGGACCTTCCCCTTATGCAGGGCGACGATCACGTGATTGGCGCCGCCCTCGCGCGCCTCGGAAATGTCGCTGGTAAGGATCTCCAGGGCGCCGGGAGCAGCGCCCTGAAGATCTGCGATGGGTCGCACCGGCGAGCCATCGACCGTCTCGAGCGGCAGGTATGCACACCCGGCGCTTTCGTCCGTGGCCCAGGCCGCTTCCGGCCCGATGCAATTGTAGCTGAGCAGGGCCACCGTGTGCCCCTTCCGTTGTGCGAATGCCGGTTTCCGGGCCTGTTTCAGGTCCTCACCGGCACCAGCGAACGCGATCCCGAGCCGGTTCAGTTCGGCAGTCGTCTCGGCGATCCCGTCCGCTCCGCGATCCGCGATGTGATTGCCCGCCAGCGAAAGCATGGCGAAGCCGGCCTCGGACAGAGGTGCGAGGTTTTCCAGTGGTGCACCCGGCGCAGGCACATCCCCCTCCAGTTCGGACTCGCTGGTAGTATGAGGGACTTCAAGGTGACCGATGGCAAGGTCCGCAGCCTTCAGGGCAGGAGCGATTCCCGCGAGCCAGTACCCGGCGTCAGGTTCATCCAGAACCAGATCGCCGGTCACGGCAACGGTAATCGCATCCTGCATTTTGCGTCCCTGATTGCCGCTGGCTAAAAGCGGATCCGTGCCCCAATGGCGAACTGCCGCCCAATCGGATTCGCGGCGGTTGCGTCGTAGCCACCGCTTCCGTTTCCGCTCGGCGCGAAGTTTACATACGGCGGATCCGCGTCGAACAGATTGCGCACTTCACCGTTCAGTTCCAGCCCCTGCAGCGTCCCGGCGAAAGTATCACCGACACGCCAGGTGAGAGCAAGATCGACGGGTGTGAAGGAATCCACGTCCTCTCTCGGCGAGACCGCATCATTGGTGTATCCGCCCACGTGGGTAAGCGACAAGCGGGCAGTCACTGGTCCGTGATCCCAGTTCGCGAATGCACGCGCCTTGAAACGCAGTGGCTGGAAGATGAGGTTCAACTGATCGACCAACGGTGCAGCCGGTGTGATCGCTACCTCGTAGTTTGTAAGATACGTACCCGATGCCCCCAGTGTCAGGAGATCGCTTGCTCCAATATCGGCGAAGTAGCGGATATTGAAATCGATACCCTGCGTGACGGACTTGCCAAGGTTCAGGCTGCGGCCGTCGACGAACAGGTTGACATTGCTGACATCTCCGCCAGGTATCGGCGCACCGCGCACTGCGATCCCCTGGTCCAGCAATTCTTGGACCCGGTTTCGTGCCGCCTGATCACGCAGAATGACGCCCGTGCCTTCATATTGCGCTTCCTGGGCAAGGATCGAGAGGTTGGAGAGCAACCCGATAATCTGATCTTCATAAGCCACGTCGAAATAGGTGAGGGAAATACGCAGCCTGTCGACCGGCTCGACATCCATGCCCACAGACCACGTGGTCGCTGTTTCCGGGCCAAGATCTAGGTTGGGACCGGAGCCCAAGGTGAAGCCGAGGATCGGGGGGCCGCCCGCCGGATTCTGGTAATTCTGGCCGTACAGATTGGTGCTGTTGCCGTAGATTTCCGGAATGGTCGGCGCGCGGAAAGACGTGCCGTAGCTGGCCCGCAGCTTGAGCCGATCGACCGGCTCCCAGTTGATGCCGAATTGCGGGTTTGTCGTCTTCCCAGCGTCGCTGTAGCTATCGTGGCGAATGGCCGCGGTCAGTTCCAGAGACTCGAAACCGGGCCGCGCATTAGCCCGTCCGAAAATCGGAACGAGCAATTCACCGTAAAAAGAATCCACGGTCCGGCCGAATTCCCGGAACGCGATTTCGGTCCCCGGCGCGCCCCTGGCAACGCCCAGGGCCACATCGAATTCCTGCCGCTCGTAACCGACGGCGAGCAGTGCCTCTCCCCCGGGAAGATCGAATAGCGGGCCACTTGCGCCGAGTTCATAGAAAGTGAGTTCGCCATTGGTCGGAGCGAGAAATATCTGGTCGAAGATATCGTCCAGCACGGACTGGTTGGTGCGTCCGAGGCCATAGGGATCGAAAGCGGTTGCCGGATCGCTGCTGGCGAGCGCGGCCGCCAGCGCACCTCTGTCAAGGTCATTATAGGAGCCGGAGAAGTCCTTCGTCTCGCCGTAGGCAAATAAGCCTTCCAGTTCCCACGCGTACGGAAGCTGGATACGCACTCCGGGCGATATCTGCCAGCTTTCCGCCGAGCCGCTGGACTGGCTGGACGGGATGTCATTGATTAAGTTGTAGTCAATGATGTAGCTCGAACCCGTGAAACCTTGGGGGCGAACGAAGAAGGCATTGGTTTCCGGCACGGTCAGACGGGTCGACACAACAGGTGCGCGCCGTTCAAACTTGCGCTTTGAATAGAAACCGTCGGCAAAAATCTCGATGCCATCAGTTACATCGAAGCTGGCAGTGCCGTTGACTGAGTCATAGGCCTGCGCCGGGAACAGATCCTGCCCGATGTTGCTGTTGCAAAGGTTGACGGTGCCCGGTGTGATCGAGTTGGCGTTACCAGGGGTGAAGGTATCGGGAAGCGCATAGGTCGTGGCGCCGATGATCAGCGTGCCGGGCGCGCATCCCGTAACCCGATAATCGTTGCCGCCGAACGGCGTCTGGTCCGAGACAAAGAAGTCCCGATCATCACCGCTGAGGTTCGACCGGTCGACATGCTCGTAAGCCAGCATAACCTGGCCGCGATCAAAAACCTTTCCGACTGCGACGCCAGCCGCCCACTCATCGAAATCCCCGTCTTCGGACGTATTGTAGCGCGCGAACGCTTCCACTCCGTCGAGGGTGCGACGCGGGATCAGGTTTACGACGCCGGCCACAGCGTCCGAGCCGTAAATTGCCGAGGCACCGTTCGCGACGACTTCCACACGCTCTACACCGAGCGTGGGAAGGACAGACGGGTCTGTGGAACGGCTGTTGTTCACCACGCGGTGCCCGTCGATCAAGACCAGCGTCGCGTAGGGACCGATACCGCGCAGGTTGATCGTGTTGCCATAGACGATATTGCCGGAACCGCCGGATTGGGCTCGGGAATTTTCCGAGACCCCGAGATCGAATACCTGCGGCAGTTCGCGAATTACCCGGTCGATCGTAACATTGCCCGAAGCGGTGATCTCCTCGCGCCCCAGGACGGTCGCGGTCGCGCCCACGGGCGCCTCACCTGTGCTGACGCGGCTGCCGGTTACGATGATCACATCGTCCGGCTCTGCCTCGTCGTCCTGGTCCTGCGCCATGGCCGGCGCCGTGATGCAGGCCATCGCGATCGAGGCGCTGCAGAACAGCGCGCTGCGAAACAGGTCGTGATTCTTGCTTGCTTTCGTCATGTTTCCTCTCCCCAGGCCGGTCCGGAACTTGACGTCCGGTTTCCCACCAATCGCGGGACCCAATCCCCGCTTCGAATTGCAGTGTCCCGCTCGCGCCTGTTCACCGCAAGGAAAAGTTGGCTGACAAAATTGTTGACAATTTCGTCAGCCAAGGGTGAAAACGAAGGGATGGACGAGATTGCCAAGGCCCTGCCAGCAAGCGGCCCGCCCGCCGCAGAGATCGCCGACTGGATACGGTCCCAGATCCGCGCCAACCGTTTCGTGCCCGGGCAAAGGCTGGTGGAGGTGGACATCATTCGCCGGACCGGCGGTAGCCGCTCCAAGGTTCGCGAGGCTTTCCAAAGGCTGGCAGCCGAAGGCCTGCTGGAAATCGAGGAGTTCCGCGGGGCATCGGTCCGCGAGGCGTCGCTCGAGGAAGTCAGCCAGCTATACCGCGCGCGCGCCGCTCTTGAGGGAATTTGCGCAGCCGATTTCACCCGACTTGCCACCGATGAAGACAAGGAACGGCTGCGCGAGATAACCGAGAGAATGGAAGCCTGCGTAGAATCCGGCGCGGCGGAACAGTTCGGAAAGCTCAATTCCGAATGGCACACGATGATCATGAGGGTCACGGGGAACGATGTTATCGCCGACCTGGTTTCTCGGCTGAACACGCCGGTCCACCATCTTCTGTTCGAGAGCTTCTATCGCGGTGACCGTATGAACGAGGCAACCCAGGATCACCGGGCCATTCTCAACGCCATCATGGAAGGTAATGCGGAGGCTGCGGAGAAGGCGATGCGAACTCACGTCGAAAACGGGCTGCGGTTTCTCAGATCGCTCGACAAGGCGCTTTTCGGAACCTGACGCCCTCGGCCTCAGCCTTCCGGCACGATGTCCCGTTCGGCCATCCACTCGAACAGTCGCGGACCCCAGAGATCGACGGTCATCGAGAAGTTGGGGACTTCGTAAACGTGCAGCTCGACCTTCGCGTCGGCAGCCTTCCAGATCGAGAACACCGCGAGCAACCCGTCCGTCACCGGGCCATGGTCGGCCTCCGTCACGAGATAGAGGGGGGGAGCCGGCTCCGGTACGTGAACGTCCTGCAGCGAGGGGCCGAAGATGGAGATCAGAAAGTCCGGCCGCTGTTCTGGCGGGGCATCTGCCAGCATGGCCCCGAAGGCCACCCCGCCTCCGGCCGACGTGCCGATTGCGCCAATGCGTTCGGGGTCCAGTCCAAGTTCGCCACTGCGCGCGTGAAGCATGGCGAAGGCGGCCTGTGCGTCCTGCGTCGCGAAGTTCAGGACTTGCGCGCCCTCCACGTCATCGGGCGCGGGATTGGCGTTGCCGTTGACGATTTCCATCGAGGGGAAACGGATCGGCGGCGCATCGGGGTCCGGTGTCCTGCACCGACGGTCGATCATTTCTCCGGAAAGTTGGCGCGTACGATATTCAAGTAGCATCACGGCAACGCCGTGGGCGAGAAAAGCCTCGATTTCGGCATCGGTTCCCGTGCCTCTGCCGAGCACGCGCAGTCCGCCGCCGGGAAGCATCAGCACCGCTGCACCAGTGCGCTTCCTGGCTTCCGGGAGGTAGAGCTCGTACCGGGGCTGGCTGGTGTTGTAGATCGACACGTCGCCACGGCATTCGGTCACCACGCGCGCCTCGGTCCAATCCTGGGATCCTGGCGCCACCCCCGGATAGAGGTTGCCCTGTTCATCAGGATCGACAGCTTGTGCGGGATAGGCGCAGCAAGCTGCCAGGACACTAAGGATCGCCAACCGCATCGGAGTTCTCATAAACCCTCTCAAGGCCGCTCGGGAAAATTCTTTCGATCGACAGCCCAATCCTCGTCACGGCACAAAAGGCAGTCAGGCCCCACGAACCACCGGGCAGCGGCATGACTGCCCTTGATTTGCCAGTCGAGCCACGCGGTGGACACGGTTGCCCACTCCCCCCCGTTTGGAAGCTGGAAGGTTCCGCCGTGACCCACCGGCAGACTGGCGGAGAGCACCGGAACGTGGTCAATCAGTTCGAAATTGCGGGTTCCGTGCGGATAGGCGATGTCGCTCGGGCCGCCGAGGATGATGGCCACGGGCGATTGCAGACCTGCGAGATCGGACTGCAGGATCTCCACGTTTCCGGGCGGGCTCTCGTCCACGCTGTAAACGCCACTGGCCAGGGCCATCACGGTCTTGATCCTGGGATTGAGGCCCGCGGCGAGGGCCTGCAACCCTCCGCAACTGTGCCCAAGGGCAGCGACACGCGAGGTGTCGATCATGTCGAAATATGTGTCTTGCGGATCGGCATCAGCCGCCTCGGCCCAGTCGATGGCGGCGAGCATCTGCGTCACGCTCGTTTCGTCGGGCGTTGTGCGCTGCGGGCGTACCGGCCCCTCGGACGGGGCGGCAGGTGCCTGGGACACATCCGGGAGTTCCGCTAGCACTTCGCGCTCTTGCCGGGCGCTTCCATTCGCCACCACGAAATAGCCCTGACTGGCGATTTCCCTCAGGAAGTGGCTGGCGGAAAGGCCGTTGTCGCGGCAGCCGCCATTCCCCCAGAGCACCAGCGGCAGCTTGAATTCCGGCTGCCGTGCTGGACGATAGATCGTGTATCCCGGCGCGTCCCTCCGCGCCTCGGCAATCGCGGGATAGGGGCCGCTCCCTGCGGGAGCTCCGATCGGACCGGCCGGATAGGCTGCGGGAATGTCATCCTGAGCCAAGGCGGACGGAGCACCCAGAACGGTGGAGGCGAACGCAAGAATGCCCATGGCAATTGCACTATCGAATTTCATCTTCAGCCTCCGCGGCAGGAATTACAGGGAGTTCCAGAAAGGATTGTCCGGGGCCCCACCAGACTTGCCAGACGGGGCGGTCACCTTCGGCGGCGGCCTCCTGCAATTTCGGGTGGATGGCAAAACTTGGGCTGTCGGCACCGGCAATCGAAAGGCGAATGCGGTGGCCTTCGCGGAATACCCAGCTCGTCGGCATGAGGTCGAACACCAGCCGCAGCTTCCGCCCGTCCGCCAGCGGCCGGGCGTCATAGTCGGCAGCGTCGAAACCTTGCCAAGGCAGTTCCGGACGCACGGCGATGGAGGTGTCACCGCCGGTGACCATCTGCGAGATTGGTCGCAGCTGGTGGTAGTTGGCCCTTAGCTGGCCCTCGGTGACCAGCAGCGAGGAGCCATCGGGCGCGACGTCCTCCAGATAGACGAAGACATCGGCTTCGGGTGTGTCCGAAGACATTACGAGCTCGACAATCGGATGCCCGGTAATTTCGGTGTCCTCACCCAGCGCGCCTGTCGAGAAGGCCATCCGGCGCGCGGCGTCCCCATCAAGCGACATCGGCATGTCGGCCCGCGAAATGCCGTAGTTCCACCGACTTGCGCCCGACGAAACGGACGTGACATCGAAGTCGACCTCGTAGGTGCCAGATCCCACGGAATCCGGCGAACCCTGCGACAGGCGTCCATCGTCGAGATGGAACTTTGTCGCGATTGCTCGGGCCAGCGGCCAGCCCGCTTCCCGCCGCCAGCCCTCGCCCATTACGTAGAGCAGCACCGGGTCTAGTTCATCGAGGCCATTCTCGATCCCGCGCACGTGATGATCGAAAAACCGGAGCTTCTCTTCCAGCATCAGCGCATTGGTCGTCGGGTCGTCGAAGTGCTCGAAGTAAGGTCCGGCGCGGTAGATGTCTTCTCCGGCACCGGCCGGAAGGCCGCCATGCCCGGTGGGCGCCATCATCAGCCGCGTCGGCGTGTGCCCTTCGAGAGTGGCGAACCACAAGGTGCTGTCGCGGGCGTGATAATCGAACCAGCCGCCGCGATTGTATACGGCAATTCCCGACCGGCCGATCTCGGCAGGCCGGTTGGCGGGATCGACGTCCTGATAGGTGTAGGGCGTGCCTGCCAGCTTGCTGTCACGGTGCGGAGCCTCGGCGAGCCGATCGAGCGTGAGCTGCGTATTGTCCAGATGCTGGCGCGTGGCCCGCAGGTAGAGGTCCTGTCGGCTTTCTCCGTCGGCGTAGATCACTTCGCTCTCGTTCAGAAAGCTCCCGTCGCCGTCGGTATCGAGCGGAATCTCCTCCACCCATTCGCCGTCCCCGTCCTCGTCCACGGCCGGCGCAGAGGGAAGTTGGCCGTTGGCGGGATCGTAGACGTTGCGTGCCGAGCGCGCCATCGAAGCAGAGGCGAAGGAGGACAGCGCGTTGTTGAGGATACCGCCGGGATAGAACATCGACCCGTAATCGTCGAAGCCGGCGATCTCGGGGAAGATCGCGCGCAGCCCGCGCGGGGCGTGGGCCGCAGTCGAATACTGGATGAAGCCCTGGTACGAGGACCCGATCATCCCGAGCGAACCATCGGACCAGTCCTGCGCGGAAATCCATTCCACGATATCCGCGCCGTCGCGGCCCAGTTGCGGGCTGCGGTCGAGATCGCGCGTTCCGAAGGATGCTCCTCCGCCGCGCATTTCCGCCAGGGCCACGGCGTATCCGTGCCCCGTGAAGAATGTGAGTTCGGCACTGCTCATGACCGGCGTTATCGTGCCGTCGGCGAGGTCGATGGTCTCCCGGCGTTCCGGCAGGATCCACAGCAAGGTGGGATGCGGCCCTCGTCCACTCGGACGGTACACCGACAGCGCCAGCCGCGTGCCGTCACTTACAGGGACCAGATAGGCATGGCGCTCGTATCCGGCCGGCGCAGCGCTCACCGATTTATGTGCCTCCGGGCCATGCATGCAGCCTGGCAGCGCGAAGACCGCCAGAGCTGCAGCAAGCCCCAGGGCACGACGACGGCTGCTATTTCGAGCGGCCGTCGTCATGCGATGAGAACTTGCAGGCAGGTCGCCACACGCGCTTCCGGTCAGAAGCTGACAGCCACCTGCACGCCAAATTCCTGCGGGGCGCCAAGCATGAAGGCACCCACGCCGTCGGTCGTCTGCTGCGCGTTGCTGACGTAGATTTCGTCGAACACGTTGGTCGCATAGGCCGTGATCCGCCAATCGTCGTTCGGCTCATAGGACAGCCGCAGATCGACCAGGGTCCGCTCGTCGATGCGATGATAGGGCAGCTGGAAGAACGTCACCCACTGCTCCGAGGTGTGCGACACGCGGATGCTGGGGGTCAGATAGCCTGTTCCCACCGGTACCTCGTAGGCGAGACCGCCAGAAAGCGAGAACTCCGGCGCGAAGTTCAGCGGGCGGCCTTCCAGGTTGATACCGATCGGTGCGGGATTACCGATGGCCCCCGGCGGAATCGTGTCGTCGAAATCGCCGTAGCCGGTGTCGAGATACGATACCGCGATATCGCCGGTGAAGCCGCCGACCAGCGCCGTGAGCTGGGCTTCGACACCCTTGATCCGGGTGTTGTCGACATTGTTGGTACGCCGCGAGGTGGGATCCTGGGGATCGGGCTGAACGGTCGCCTGGAAGCCGTCGTAGTCCATCCAGAAAGCGCTGAACGAGCCTTGCAGCAGCCCTTCGAGCAGCGCGCCCTTCCAGCCGGCTTCCCAGTTGGTCACGATTTCCGAATCGTATTCCTGCGCCACTGCGGTGATGCCGCCCGGCTTGTAGCCACGGCTGACCGTTGCATAGAACAGGTGATCGGGGTTCGGTTCGTAGTTCAGCAGCACGCGACCGGTCATGTTGTTGAAAGTCACGAACTGGTCGTTGGCCGGGAACGGTGCCGACGGCCCGGAATTGTCGAGACCGCCCATTGGATAGATCAGGAACCGCTCGAAGCCGTTGCGTTCGTGGTTGTAGCGCGCGCCGACCTTGATCTGCAGCGTGTCGGTGAACTGATAGCCGATCTCACCGAAGACGGCCTCGTTGCTGCGCACGGGCTTTACGGAGAAGTTGCGCCCCAAGCCCGTCTGGATTGCCGCACCGCGTTCGGTGTAGACGTCGCCTTCCTGCACGTAGTCGAGGAAGGTGGCGCCAAGGGTCCATTCGAACGGGCCGTCGCCCATGGATACGAGATTGACCTCGCCGGCCCAGTATTCGTCTTCAAGCGCCGTGAAACCCTGCGCAATTTCCGCGCCCGTGCGGTCGTAATCGCCGCCGGTAAGGTGCGAGGTGGACTGGTAGGCTAGTACCGCATTCACCTGGAATGCCTCGACCGGATCCCAGCGCGCCGTCGCGGTGGTGCGGTTATACTTGGTGCGATTGCGCGAATAGGGCGTCTGGTTGTAGTTCAGGATAAACGGATTGGCGCGGCTTTGCGCAGTGTCATTCTGGAACGGCGTGCCGTCGCTTTCCGCGTTGCTGAACTGGTGGATGAGGCGGAACTGGAAATCCGCCGCAGGCTCCCACAGCAGCTGTGCACGGCCGACGATGTTGCGCCGATCGCCCGGCTGAGGGAGCGACCCGACCACCATCGTATTCCCGCTGGGCCCGAGGTTGGTGTAGTAGCTGTCGCGCGTCTCCGCCTTCAGCGAGAAGCGCGCGGCGAGTTCATTGCCGAGCGGCACGCTGACCGCACCTTCGATGGAGCGCCTGTCGTATTCGGCGAGCGTGAACTGCGCATACCCCGTGGCCCTGCCCAGCACCGGCCTGGCGGATTCGATGAATATCGCGCCGCCCGAGGCGTTCTGTCCGGAATAGGTGCCCTGCGGTCCGCGCAGCACCTGGATGCTCTCAAGGTCGAAGAATGCATCGGCGAAGGTGAACTCGCGCGCGATGTAGGCGCCATCCAGGTGAACGGCGACGCCCACCGTCTGGTTGGGGGCGGATTCGGTCACGCCGACGCCGCGGATATTCAGATATTTGGTGTTGCCGTTGTCGACAAAGCTGAGCGAGGGCACTTCGGCGGTGAGATCGTCGAGATTGTCGACCCCGCGCTCTCGCAGGGTATCGCCGGACAGCGCCACGATGGAAATCGGCACGTCCTGGACATTTTCCGCGCGGCGTTCGGCGGTAACCAGGATGATCGGGCCTTCGTTCTCGGGCGCTTCCGCCTCCTGCGCGAAAGCCACGCCCGGGACCAGCGCAAGCGCGGTCGTGCAGGCTAGAAATCTTTTCATTTTTTCCTCCCCAACTAACTTTATCTCCTTGGCAAGCGCTTACATCATCAGAGGACACGATTGCAAGTTCCGAAACCTGCAGTCGCCGAAGCGTGGCATTTTCGAAACAGATCGGATGGTTTTTTTGATATTTCAGTGCGTTGGTCGAACGCGATCCAGGATGGCGATACAGTGCCGTCAGGGGGTCCAGTCTACTGGAAGCCCGATTTCCGCAGAAAATTCAGTGCAGAATGAGCTTAAGCGCTTTCGCGGGCGATCAGTCGAAAGCCTACGTTGATGATATCGGCCTGCGGTTCCGCTCCGGTCGATGCGTGCCGGATTGCGGCGATCGCCTCCCGCGCGATCCGCTTGCCGTCGATGTCGACCGTGGTGATCGTCGGGCGCATATAGCCGGCAAGAGAGGAATTGCCGAAGCCCATCACGGCCAGGTCTTCAGGCACTTTCAGTCCGCTGGCCTGCGCTTCGATTATCAGCCCCTGCGCCAGGTAGTCGGAGCCCGTTACCACCACATCAGGCATGGCATCCAGCCGGCGCAAGTCGGCAAAAATCCGCCGCGCATGGCCGAACCGCGATGGAATATCGACGAACGTCTCGGTCGCTTCGCGGCCGGACTGGGCCAGCCATTCCTGTTTGAAAGCCACGCCGCGCTTGCGTGCCCTGGCACCATCCGCCGTCACGATGTGAGGACGCACGAAACCGCGCGAGAACAGGAAACGCGCAATGTCGCAGCCCACATCCTCGTGGGAGAAACCGATGGAGATACCGGGTGTCTCTTCGCTCAATTCCCAGATCTGGATGAACAGGGTAGAAGAACGCCGCAGGAGTTCGGCGATGCTCTTCGTCTGCGGCGCCGTGGCGATAATCGCGTCCACGCGCCTGGCGAGCGCGGCCCGAACCATGTCTTCGTTGCCCTCGCCTTTCGGACCGGTCAGACCCAGGAGCACGGTAAATCCGGCCGAGGCCAGTTCCTCGCTCATCGCCTCGATCGTTTCGTTGAAGATCGAGTCCGACAGGTGGGGGATCAGGACTGCAACCATTCTCGACTTGTTCGAGGCGAGGCCCCCGGCGAGAAGGTTGGGTATGTAGCCGGTCTCGGCGATGGCGTCGGCTATCGCCTGCCCGGTATCGGTGGACACCACCGCAGGATTGTTGATGTATCGGCTGACACTGGCGGTCGATACTCCCGCCCGGGCAGCGACATCGCCGAGCGTAGCGGTTTTTTCGGCCTTCTTCATCGCTGCATCCTAGCGCGTGACTATCACCGCACAAGCATCACTTCAGAAACCGCAAGGGCACGCTCAGCGCCCCGATTTCCGGCCAGCGGGTCATGGTAATGTCGCCGTCGAGCTCGAAACCGCCTGGCGTCGCCGCCAGCAGTTCCTGCATCGCCACGCGCAGTTCCATCCGGCCGAAATGGATACCCGGGCAGTTGTGCGGGCCCCGTCCGAAGGCGAGGTGATCGTGGATGTTGGGCCGGTTCATGATGAACTTGTCGGGTTCGGGAAACTTGCTCTCGTCACGGTTGGCGGAACAATAGAGCAGCGCGATGGCGTCGCCCTTGGGGATGGTCGTGCCGCTCATCTCGACGTCTTCGACGGCAGTGCGAGCAAAGCCGCGATAGGGCGTGTAGAGACGCAGGAACTCCTCGATTGCGTCGCCCATCAGTTCCGGCTTCCTGCGTAGCCGATCCTGCAATTCGGTATCGCGGCAAAGGTGGACGCAGATGCTGCCGATCATCACCATCGGGGCAACGATCCCGACCAGCAGAACCTGCCGCACGGTGCCGACCACCAGCTCATCCGGCAGTCTTTCGCCATTGTGACGGGCCGCCAGCAGCGCGCTCGTGGGATCGATGGCGGGATCCTGCGGATCGTTCTTGCGCAAGTCGATTATGGCACGCGCCATCTCGTACAGGCTGAGGCTTGTTTCCTTCATGGCGTCCGGGTCGTTGGTGTGCACGGCCAGCACGAACGCGCGGCCGCGTTCGTGGAGGACGGGCAGCCAGTCACCAGGCATCCGCATCCATTCGCCGAACACCTGCACCGGCAGATAACTGGAAAATTCGGTACAGATATCGCCGCCACCCTTGGCGACCATCGGGCGCAGCAGTTCACCGGCAAGTTCACGAGTGCGATCGGCAAATTCCTCGGCCCGCTCTTTCGAGAGAAGGGGATTGAGCGTCTTGCGGTACGGCGTATGCTCCGGCGGATCCAGATGCAGCGGAGGCCGGCGGCCGGTGTAGGCAATCTTCGGCACCACGTTCTGTTTCGACGTGATGAACATGTCGGAGTCGCTGGCAGCACGCTTCACATCGTCATACCGCGTGAGCGCCCAGAACCCGCCCAGGCTGTCTGTATGAGCCACCGGGCATTCGCGTCGCAGTCGCTCGTACTCGCGATGGGGCTGGTCGAAATCCTCCGGATATTCGACGCAAAAATCTTGTCCGGGTTTGGTCATGCAATTCAAGCTAAGGTATCGACGGATGCTCTTGCAAGCGCTATCATTGCCGAAATCAACTTTTTCTGCCGCGCTCTCTCGCACATTTTCGAGATCTCGCGCGGTCGACGGCAGTTTGACGAAGGATGTGCATTGAGTTCACGGCAGGGCGCCACGATCCTGATCCTCGGACTGATCTCCGCCTTGGGTTCCATGGCGATACACATGCTCGCCCCTGCCCTTCCGCTCGTGCAGCGCGATCTTTCCGCCAGCGTCGGCCAGGCTCAGCTTGTCATCCCCATCTACTTGTTCGGACTGGGCGGCGGGCAGCTGCTCATGGGGCCGCTCGTGGATCGCTGGGGACGGCTCAAGGTCCTTGTTCTCGGCCTCATTCTCTTCGTGCTCGGTTCACTGGTATCGGCGTTTGCGCTCAGCCTGGAAATGCTGCTTGTCGCGCGCGGTCTGCAGGCGGTGGGCGGCGCAGCAGGACTGGTCTGTTCACGGGCGCTGGTCGCCGACCTGTTCGGCAGCCAGGGCGGCGCGAAGGAACAGGCCAAGCTGATGATGGTGGTACTCATCTCCCCGGCGCTCGCTCCGCTGGTGGGCGCGTATCTGGCAAGCTGGGGGGGATGGCGCCTGGTCTTCTGCGCCCTTGCCGCCATAGCCGTTCTGGCCTTCGCCCTGGTGCTCACCTTCCTGCGCCGACGCCAGCGCGCTTCTGCAACGCGGCATGCCCGGGCCCCGCTGTCGTCCGATTTGGCCCGGCTGGCGCGCAACCGGTCATTCGTCCTTTCGACCTGCACGCTCGCCGCCGGAAGCAGCGCGCTCTACATGTTCCTGGCGAGCGGAGCGTTCCTGCTCGAGCAGCAATTCGGGCTCGACGAGCGCTCGGCAGGCGTATGCTTCCTGCTCGTGGCGGTCGCCGGCATTGTCGGCACGCGGCTGTTGCAAGTCATTGAACAGCGTTGGGATTCGATGGTTTCAGGAACCATGCTCCTGCTCACGGGCTCGCTATCGCTACTGTTGCTCGCTAGCGTGGGCATTACCGGTCCCTGGGTCGTCACGATCTGCATGATGGCCCTGGGCCTTGGCGCGGGCGTCGTCGGACCTGCCGCCATCCACAACGCCGTCAGCGCGGAGATCGGGCTCGCCGGGACCGGTGCCAGCATAGCGGGGTCGGTGCAGATGCTGGTCAGCGGCGCGGCAACGGTGCCGGTCGGCTGGCTGGGGACGATCACTTCGCTAAAGCTGGGCCTCGCGCTGTCCATAGCCACGGGCCTGGCGTTGACCGCAGCGCTCTTGCGGGCCCGGCACGCGCGCGTCGAAGCACAGGGGATGAGCGCAGAATGACATCACTCCAACCGCAATCCATGACCAGACGAGACTTACCATGAAGATCAAACCGGGCCGCATCGCGTTGCTCGCGAGCGCCGTCGCCCTGACGGCAGCCGTCGCCCAGGCACAGGGCGCGTCGGATCGCTGGTGGAGCCCCGGCGAAGACCGGGTGTTCCCGACCCAGCTCGAATACGAGAACGAGCACGGGACCTTGCGGATTCTGCGCACCGGGGAACCGCTGGAGACGCAGGATCACCCCTTCTTCAAGCCGCTCGGCCCATCGGGCCGCGCATGCGTGACCTGCCACCAGCCAGCCGACTCCATGAGCCTGGCCGCCGAGACAGCGCGAGAACGATGGGAAGCGACCGGCGGAAGCGACCCGCTGTTCGCCGCCTATGACGGTTCGAATTGCCCGCTGCTGCCGCAGGATGATCCGGCATCGCATTCGCTGCTTCTGAACCACGGCCTGATCCGCATCGAAAGGCAGTGGCCGGTTACGCGCTGGCACGAGACCGAAGTGGAGCCCGACTTCACGATCGAGGTCGTTCGCGATCCCAACGGTTGCAACAGCGGGCCAATCTATGGGCCTGAGAATGGTCGGATTTCGGTCTACCGCCGGCCCCGGCCCGTCGCCAATATCAAGTATTTGCTGGCGGTGGGTTTCCCGTTCGATCCCAAGCAGGGACTGGCACTGCCGCGCGATCCGAGGACCGGTGACCTCCTTTCCGGCAATCTCATGGCCGATGGCAGGCTCAGCACGCTGCGCGATCAGATGAGCGATGCCGGTCGCACGCACCTCGAACTTCTTCGCGAGCTTTCGGAGGCGGAGGTCGAGGAAATCACACGCTTCGAGAAGGGTCTGTTCGTCGCGCAGCAGACCAGCCACACGGGTGGTCCGCTGGATAGCCACGGCGCCACCGGTGGCCCGGCCCGGCTGCGAGATAGCGAGCCGGGGGCCCTGGGAAGCATCGGCGAACCGGTGTGGAGCGAATTCGCCGCGTGGGAGAACCTGACCGCCCAGAGCGCGCCGGGCCTGTCTCCGGAAGAGCGGGAGTTCCGTCAATCGGTCGCGCGCGGCGCGCGGGTTTTCCGGGAGAAGATGTTCCTGATCACCGATAGCGCCGGCATCAATTCGCCGATGGGCTTCGGCAACCCGGTGCGCAATTCCTGCGTCTTCTGCCACAACATGACGCAGATGGGGAACGACGTTGCGCCGGGTCAGGTCGATCTGGGTACCACCAACCTCCCATTCGCCGATCCGAACCCGGAACTGCCCATGTTCCGCATTACCTGCACCGGCGATCCGCACCCGCATTACGGGCGCGAGATCTACACCACCGATCCCGGCTTCGCGCTGACGACGGGCCGCTGCGCCGACGTGGGCAAGATCACGCTGCAGTCGCTGCGCGGCCTCGCTGCACGCGCGCCCTACTTCGCGAACGGACTTGCAGCCGACCTGGAGGAAGTGGTCGAGTACTACGAGCGCCGGTACAATATCGGCTACACCGAGCAGGAAAAGCAGGACCTGGTTAACCTGATGAGCGTGCTATGAAAAATCTGATTACCCTTCTCGCACTTGCCGCGCCGGTCAGCCTGGCTCAGGCCCAGGAAGGTCAACTGGTCAACTTCGTTACCTGCCCCATCTACCGCGATACGGATTTCGGCAGGAAGTCCGGTTGCTGGCTGGCCGAGGATCCGGCCACCGGCCAGCGCTGGGATGTCACGCTCTCGCCGTACAAGCCCGACTGGAACTACGCGATCCTCGTCGAAGGAAGGGTCAGCGATGCAGCGCCCGATGCCTGCGGGTCGCCGGTGCTGGATTCGGTTCGCACCTCCCGGCTCTACGATATGCCGTGCCCGGCACACATGCTGCCCGCAGAGGGCTATCCCGGCCGCGAATACAAGCTGCAGGGCCGATACATCAATCCGATCGCGGTGCCGCGCGAGGTGCCCGAGGGCCCGTTCGAAGAAAGCGTCTTCACGCTCTATTTCGAGTTCAACCAGGACTTCCTCGTCTATCAGTACGACGATTACCTGATGGACAAGGCCGCGACCTGGCTCGCCGCGGCAGAGCCGCGCAAGGTCGTCGTCACCGGTTATGCCGCCACCGACGAAAGGCTGGTGACCGGATACTCCCTCGCGGAGGAAGAAAGCGTTGCTCAGGGCCGGGCCGATGCCGTTGCCCTTACCCTGCGCCGGCTGCTGCCCGATCTGGAAGTGGAAACGCGCACGCAACTGGGCGCGGAAACGACAAACGAACCCGATGCCGATGGCATTCCCGGCCAGTCGCAAAGACGGGCGGAAATCCGCGCCCTGTTCTAGGATCGAGGCTGGAACAGAGCGCCCACGTCTTCGCAGTCTTCCAGCGCCATGATCCTGCTCGCCAGGCGGGAGGCCTCCGCTTCGCCAAGCGGAACCGCTGCCTTGCCGGCACACATGACGAACTTCTCCTGCAATTGCCCGTCGGCAAGCGGCTTTTCCGGGCAGCCGAGCGCGTGATTCACACGGGCTTCCAGTAGCTCTCCCGAGTTCAGTCGGAACGACAAGGCGCCGCCTCGCCCTGCCTGCCACGGGCGCTCTTCGCCTTGTACTGGGCGGATGCGCGCGGCCAATGCGAGTATCTCCGGATCCGACAGATCTTCATCGCCAAAGTCATCCAGGGTTACGCGGCCCCGAACGAGTGCGAGCGCAAGGCAGAAGGGAATGGAAAACTTGGCCTCGATCGCGCTCGTAGGATTGCGCCGAGCATCTTCCGGCTCGAACAGCATGGTGTGCACGTCGTCGATGCCCGCGCTGATCTCCGCAATCTCCAACGCTGCAAAGCCGTGTTCGTCCTGCAGGGCCAGCGCCATCTCGATGAAGGCGTGCGTGCCGCGGCAACTGGGCCACGGTTTGAAGGTGAGGTCTTCGATCCAGTACTTCAGGCCGAGGGCATCGGTCAGCCGCTGCGGATCGTATTTGCTGTCGGCATAGAGTGCGTAGAAGGCCGCACGTCCTTCGATCGGCTGCTCGAAACCGGAGACTCCCGCCCTCGCCAACAGGCAGGACTGGACTGCCGCCTGCGCGGGAAACGCTTCGCGCACGGCCCTGATCTGGGTGCCGGCACTGTACTTGATCTCGCCGGGCATCGTCACCTGACACAGCATGAGAGACAGGGCGTCGCGTACCCCTTTCGCATCGAGACCGAGCAGATTGGCGGACCCTGCCACGGCGCCGAACCCAGCAAGGATCGGGGGCGGATACCACCCTCCCCGTTCCATCGGGCGATCAAGAGCGAGCGCGAGACGGCAGGCAAAGTCGCAGCCGACCGCCAGGGCTGTCAGGAAGGAGTTGCCATCAATAGGGCCTTCGGTCTGGGCCAAAGCGAGCAGTGCTGGAACGAGGCTTGCATTGGGGTGTCCCGGAGAAAGCTCGAACGCGTCCTCGAAGTCGAGGGCATGGGCGAACGCTCCGTTCGCCAAGGCCGCAGCGGCAGGCGGTGCGGTGTATGGCGTGCCCAGGATGGTGGCTCTACCCGCGCCGCAGGAACGGGCCAGTTCGACGAAGGGGCGGGCTTCGTCCGCCATTCCGCTTGCCCCCAGCATCACTCCTGTGGCGTCGAGGAACACGCGTTTCGCCGCCTCCAGCGCGGAAGCAGGCATGCGGCCAGGGGAGGCATCGGCGATGTGCCTGGCGATCGTTTCCGTGAGTGTATCGTTCATTCCCGTCGCCTCCGTCGCCGCATCCCCCGCCGGCGATGAAAGACGATTGGGCCAATCTACGCAAGCGTTTACATTCGCAGAATCCGCGATAGTATCGGGGCCGGAGAAGGAGAGGCTGCCGCAATGGAAATCGAGATTGGTCGCAAAGTAATTCGGCGCCTTGTGCTGCCCAGCGCCCTGTTCGTGCTGCTCGGCTCCATCGACAGGGCCAATGTCGGCTTCGCGGCACTGGAGATGAACGAGGCGCTCGGCCTTGACGGTTCGACCTACGGCTTCGCCGCCGGGATCCTCTTTGTCGGATACATGCTGGCAAAATATCCCAGCGTCCTCCTCTACGAAGCCATCGGGATGAGCCGCTGGCTGGGCATCATAACCTTCTGCTGGGGCGTGGCCGCTGCCGCCATGTCTCTGGTTCAGAACGAATATCACCTGTACATTCTGCGGGTAATCATCGGCTTTGCGGAAGGCGGGCTGTCGTCCGGACTGATGATCTATCTCAGCAGCTGGGCCAGCGAACGTTACCGGGCGTCGATCCTCGCCCTGCCCATCATGGCCATTTCCGTCGCGCAGATTATCGGCGCGCCGCTGTCTGGGTGGCTGATGGAAGTGTCGAACCCGCTGGATATGGAGGGGTGGCGCTGGATGTTCCTCGTGGAGGGTCTGCCAGCCGTCTTCCTCGGCATTTTCGCGTGGTTCTATTATCCGGACAGTCCACGCGAGGCGCGGTGGCTGACATCCGAGGAACGCGAGTGGATGCAGGCGAACATCAAGGGCGCGACCAAGCCGACGGACGCCGGCGGCAAGGAAGGCCGATGGGAAGCGCTGCGCAGCCCGGTGGGCTGGGTCGTGGGCTTCATCTGGTTCTGCATCCTCTCGGGCAACTACGGCGTGATGTTCTGGCTTCCCCAGATCGTTCAGGGAATGGCCGGACTTTCCCCGATCGAAACCGGACTGATCGTCGCCCTGCCGTGGGCGGGCAGTGCCATCGGCCTGGTCCTGAACGCCAGGCATTCGGACAAGACACAGGAGCGTTACCTGCACGTGGCCATCCCCGCCCTGATCGGGGCGGCGGGCCTGCTGGGAGCCTACACTCTGGGTGCCGGCATTCCCGGCCTGCTGGTGCTCATCATCGGACATGCCTGCGTCGGCTGTACCGTCGCCGCGTTCTGGGCGATCCCGGTCAAGCTGCTTCGTCCGCAGGCGCTGGCGATGGGTATCGTGATGATCAACATCGTCGGCAGCTTTGCCGGCATCATCGTGCCGACCCTGATGGGCTACCTCAGCGACATCAGCGGCTCCTTCTTTCCGCCCACGCTTCTGCTGGTGGGTATCCAGATCCTGCTTGCCCTGCTCGCGCTACTTGCCCGGGGCATGGAAAAGCGAACCGCGCGGCAGGAACTGGCCCGCGCAGCAGGGTGAGCCCAAATGGATGAAGGGCGGAACTCCTCGCTGGTGAAACGGGCTTTCTCCATTGCAGTGATGGCTCTCGTTGCGGGCTCCCTGAACCAGCCAGGCCTCGCCGAGGAGGTGCGACAGCCCTACGGCTTCACCTCGTCGGAGATGGCGCGCGGCGCGATCTCCTGCGAGCAACTGACTGCCTTGCGGGCGCCGGACCTGCGCATAAGACGCGCGACACAGATCCGCCCCGATCCCACCTGGACCATTCCTCATCCCCGTAAGGTCGACCCCGCCGCAGAGATCGAAACCGCCTTCTGCCGCGTGGAAGCGACCGTCGAGGACGAGATCGACTTCGAACTTTGGCTGCCTCTGCGCGAGGATTGGAATGGCCGCATGCTGGGCACGGGAAACGGCGGTTTCGCGGGTTTCCTGCGCTATGACGGGCTTGCCCACGGCGTGCAGCGCGGCTTTGCGACACTCAGCACCAATACAGGCCACCTGATCGAGGAACAGAACTGGTCGATCGGACATCCTCGAAGGCTGGAAAACTACGGCCATCGAGGGCAGCATCTGTCCGCCGTCAACGCCCGCATCCTGATCGACGCCTTCTACGGCAGCGCGCCGCAATACAGCTATTTCATGGGATGCTCGGGCGGCGGAATGCAGGCCATGAACGAGGTGCAGCGCTATCCGTCCGACTACGACGGCGTGATCGCCGGCGCCCATGGCTACAGCATCGCGGGAATTTCCGCGCGCTGGCTTGAAAGCGCTCTCATAGGCAGGGACTGGCCCGGCACCGCGCTTTCCCAGGATGATTGGGGCATAATCGCCCGCGCCGGAGTTGCCCAGTGCGACAGCGACGACGGCGTGAGGGATGGCATCATCGGCAACCCGCGAAGCTGCACGTTCCGCATTGCGGATACGCCCGGATTGTCGCCTGAGAAGATCGAAACGGCTGAGCGCATTCTCGGTCCGGTGACGGGGGAAAACGGCCGCGTCCTTTTCGAAGGTTTCCTGCCCGGGGCGGAGTTCACCGCTATCGGCGAACGCGGACGGCCGGGCGAATTCTTTGGCGAATGGTACTATCGTGACCCCGACTGGGATGCCTCGCTCTTCGACGCCGCTCGCGACGTGCCGCTGGTCGAGAATGCCATTCCCGGTGCCGAATTCTCCACGCCTCACATCGGCGCGTTCGCTCGGCGGGACGGCAAGCTGATCAGCTACCAGGGCTGGAACGACGGTATCGTGCCGGGGGAGGCCACCATCGCCTATTACGAGGGCGTGCGCGATTACCTCGGCCAGGAGACGACCGACAGCTTCTACCGCCTCTTTCTCGCACCCGGTGTCGATCACTGCGCGGGCGGTGTCGGCGCCGACACGTTCGGCCAGACATTTCTCGCCCCCTCCCCCGAACCGGCGACCCCGCAGAACGACATACTGCTCGCGATGATGCGCTGGGTGGAGGAAGGCGTGGCGCCCGAACAACTGGAAGCCAGCAAGGTCGAGGATGGCGAAGTGGCCTTCTCCCGTCCGCTGTGCATGTTCCCCGCCTACCCGGTCTACAAGGGAACGGGCGATCCGGACTTGGCCGAGAATTTCACGTGCGAAACCGGCTGATTTCGCCTCTCCTGCCGGCAGCCCTGGCGCTCCTCTCGCCTTGGCCTGTATCGGCGCAGCAATTCGAACCGGTCGATGATCTGCAGTGGCTCGCGATCGAGAATATCGTCTCGCCCGTTCTCCGGCCCGAAACCCGGAATCTTGACGAGGCGCGCCAACTTACGGGCTTGGCTCGCCGGGAATTGTTCGACGGCAGGTTCGGGGAAGCCAGAAGGCTTTACTCGCAGGCGCGGGCAATATTCCTTGGCGTGCCATGGAACGCGCAGTCGGAATTCATCGCATCGCTGGCGCTGCGTCCCGCGCAGGTTGCCGTGGATCCGGAGGATGACCTGATCCTGGCCCTTGGCCAGCATTTTCCCGCAGGCGTTCCGCAAGAATTCTCGTACCCGGATATTCACTTTCGCTTTTCCGCCCGCCGATGGGGCGGGTCTGACGACGACGACATCCTGCTGCTATCGCACTCGGAATTGGCGAGCCCCGATCTCGTCGAGCAGCCGCAATATGTCCGCCTCGACCTCGGCGCGCTGGGAGATGGCAGTTGGGAGATCGAGGCGGAGGTGATGCACGGCGAACAGGTGCTGGGCACGACCAAGACCCGACTTTTCACGGTCAGCGGCCTCGACGAGGACAGCAACCGGCTTCGTGAGGGCCTCGCCGGGCTGGACGTGCGACCAGGTCTGCAGGCGAGCATCGCCTATCCGCTAAATCTCGTACAAGCGCTCGATCTGCGAACGAGGCGGGTGCGCGATATCAACCTTCGATCCGAACTGGATGCCGCGCTCTCCTTGCTTGCTGCAGCGGAGCGGGGAGAGGATCCGCTGTGGCGGGCGAGAGGTCTCCAGGGCCGCCACTACTACTCCGATACATCCGGACGGATCGAACCATACCGGGTCTTCATTCCCACCGATTGGGACGGTTCCAGCGAGCTGCCCCTTCTGGCGGTGCTGCACGGCTCGGCAGGGGACGAGCGAAGCGCCTTTGCCAGCGGGGAACTGGAGCGGCTCGCACAGGAACGCGGCCTGGCCGTCCTCAGCCCGATGGGAGACGATCCCAACAGCGTGTGGGGCAATCGGTTACCCGTGGTGCTTGGCGACGGCACGATCCCCGCACCGCGCCCGGTCATCCGGGACGGAAGGGTTCAGCCGGTAGAGCGCCTATTGGTGGAACCTGCCGAAGCCGACGTGGCCGCCACCCTTGCGCTTGTGCGCAGCGAGTACCCCATCGATGAAAGTCGCATCTATCTTGCGGGCAACTCGATGGGTGGAGAAGGCACTCTCCATCTCGCGGCAAAGTGGCCGGACCTGTGGGCCGCCATTGCGCCTGGCGCGGGCCCGATCGATCCCGAGTTGATCGACTACGCCACCCTGAGCACGATACCAGCGCTGATCGTCCACGGGCGCGAAGACCCGATCACCTCGTTCGCCGCATCCCGGCGCATCCACGAACGTCTTCAGGCGCAAGGCGGGGCAGCGGAACTGCTGGTTACCGATGACGAGCATGACGCCTTCGAACGAAACCTGGAAGCGATCCTCGATTTCCTGCTGGCCCGGAGCAGGGAAGCACAAGGCCGAGACGGCGGAAGGAACTGACGATGGCCGACCAACTCGTAATCAATGCCACGGGAGACGTCGCGCCCTGCAGGCCCGATCCGGAGTCCATGTTTGCAGCCCTGGACGGCGCGTTCGATGCCGATTGCGTGTTCGGGCAGATGGAATGCGTCCTTTCTGACCGTGGCACTCCTGCGCCCAACGCCCGCCTGCCCATGCGCAGCCCGCCGTCCATCGCCGCAGCCTTGGCCAGGTCAGGGTATGACGTGATGTCGGTAGCGGGCAATCATGCCATGGACTTCGGCGGCGATGCCCTTTGCGATACCGTAGACCACCTGCAGGCAGCCGGGATCGCCCCTTGCGGTGGCGGCGCCAATCTCGCGCAGGCCCGGACCCCCGCGATGATCGAACGGGGCGGCCGGAGGCTGGCCTTCCTTGCCTACAGTTCGATCCTGCCGGCCGGATATGCAGCGGAAAACAAGCGGCCGGGATGCGCACCGCTGCGGGTTCAGACCTTGTACGAGCAGGTGGAGCCGGACCAGCCTGGGACCGATCCCCGCATCCGCACCTATGCCGACGACAGCGATCTTGCCATGCTGCTGGATGATATCGCGAGGGCGCGCGAGAGTGCCGATCACGTCTTTGTCTCGATGCACTGGGGCATCCACTTCGTGCGTGCAAAGCTGGCGGACTATCAGCGCGTGGTGGGTCGCCAGATGATTGATGCAGGGGCCGACGCCATCATCGGCCACCACCCGCATCTCCTGAAACCGGTCGAGTTCCATCGCGGACGACCGATCATTCACAGCCTGGGCAACTTCGCGATCGAACAGCCGTCCGCCTACATGGCCAATATCGAGCAGACCCAGGGCTACAAGGAAGTGACCCGGACCAGCGCGGGCTGGAAGCCGAAAGAGAAATACATGCTGCCCGAGGAAACCCGCCATACCGCCGTCGCTTCGTTGCAACCGGGCGAAGACGGGTGCTCGCTGGCCTTCATTCCGTTCCGGATCGATGACGATTGCATCCCGCGTCGTGTCGGCAAGGCCACTCGCGAATTCGAGGATTTCCGCGACTACCTCACCGCGATTACGCGAGAGACTGGAATTCACACCGCGATCGAAGAAACGGAGGACGGCAACCTGAGGCTTTCCCCGGCCACTTAACTACCTCCCCGCACCGGCCGCCTCATGCTGACGCGAATCTCTTGCAATGCTTCCCAAGTTTGCGATGGTAGCGCAACCATAGGAGGGGGTTCTGCGTCTACTTTCGGCTCTAGCCGGCGCCATCCTGGCTTGCCTGGCGGCGGCACCCGCTTCGTCGCAGGCTCCGCATTTCGAGCGCGGGGACGCCTATACGGCCTTCATTGTCGATGGGGAGCCTTACCTGGCGCTGGCGGTCCAGGCCAACAATGCCTCGAACTATCCCGCCATGCTGGAAACGGTCTGGCCCATGATGGACCGCCTGCACGCCAATACGCTGCTGATGCCGGTCGCGTGGGAGCAGGTGGAACCGGTGGAAGGGCAATTCGACCTTTCCTTCGTCGATACGCTGATCGGGGAAGCGCGCAGGCACGACAAGCGCCTCGTGCTGCTGTGGTACGGCGCCTTCAAGAATACCGCGCCCAGCTATGCACCAGCATGGGTCAAGCGCGACGGCCAACGCTTCCCGCGCATGCGCAACCCCGACGGGACGGCGCACTACGCGCTCTCCCCGCACGGCAAGGCCACGCAGGAAGCCGACGCCCGCGCCTTTGCGCAGGTCATGCGGCGATTGGCGCAGATCGATCCGCAGCACACCGTGATCATGGTTCAGGTCGAGAACGAGACGGGCAGCTACCGCCTCGCCCGCGACCATGCAGACGGCCCCGCGCGGCTTTTCACACAGCCGATACCGCAGGAACTGGCGGACGGGTTGGGCATCGCTCGCCGCACCTGGTCCGAGGCTTTCGGCCCGCGGGCGGAACAGTTCTTCATGAGCTGGCACATGGCCCGTTATGTCGAGGGGGTGGCCCGCGCCGGTCTCGCAGAATGGGAACTCCCCGTGCTGGTCAATGCCGCGCTCGGCAACGCCTTTTCCGACGAGGGCGGCGATATCGGCCCGTCCGGTGGCCCTAACTGGAACGCCCTGCCGATCTGGCGGATCGCCGCGCCCAGCGTCGATGCCTACGGGCCGGACATCTACAACCGCAACGCCGACGCCGTGCATCGCTTTCTCGAACGCTATGGCGAGGGCGAGTGGCCGCTGCTGGTGCCGGAAATCGGCAACGCGAAGGATTACGCCCGCTTCATCTGGCCCACTCTCGGCCGCGGAGGAGTGATGTTCAGCCCCTTCGGCATGGACAGCTCGGGCTATTCCAATCACCCGCTCGGCGCGGTCGCGCTGGACGAGGAGACGGTGGAGGCCTTCGCCGGACCCTACCGCTTCCTTGCCCCCGTCGCACGCGACTGGGCGCGCATCGCCATGCACCGGCCGACATGGGGCACGGCGCGCGGGCCGGATGGCGCTGACCAGTTCCACACGATGGGCCGCTGGCAGATCGGGGCCTATTACGCGCGCTGGATGTTCGGTGAGGACGATTGGTCGTTCGAAGGCCAGCAGGAGCACCCGCTGAAGGACGTGGCGACGGGAGGCACGATGGTCGCGCAACTCGATGACGACACCTTCCTCCTGACCGGTCAGAACGTGCGCGTCCGCTTCGCGCTGGCCGATGCCGCACCGGGCGAGCAGGCGCAGATCATAGAAGCGCAGGAAGGCACCTTCGTCGATGGCGAATGGGTCATGCGCCGCCGCTGGAACGGCGATCTCGTCGACTACGGATTCAACTTCGGACAGCAGCCCGTGTGGCTGCGCGTGGAAATGGGAACATACCGATGAAACATGCACTTGCCGCGACCGCCAGCTTCCTGGCGTTGACGACTTCGGCACTGGCCGGAGAGGTCGAGCAGGTCGATCTCGGCATGATCGTCACCACCGATGCCGGCGAGGAGATTCGCGTGCTGGCATTCGCCGATGGCAGCTTCCGCGTGACCGTGGCGGAAGATGCCGACGATGCGGTGGACAGCCTGATGGTGATCGCCGAGGCCGATGGCGCGCCGGAATTCTCGAGCGCCGACGGCTGGGCCAGTCTCACCTCCTCAGGCGGCACGGCCATGGTGCAACTCTCAGACGGACGGCTTGTCGTCTACGGGCGCGAAGGAGAACTGCTGCTCGACGAGAATGCCGCTGCGCGCTCCATGACGCCTGTCGAACTCGAAGGGCAGCAATGGTTCGCTACCCGCGTGCAGTTCAACCGAGGCACCGACGAGGGGCTTTACGGCCTCGGCCAGCACCAGAACCGGCAGATGAACTACAACGGCGAGGACGTCGAACTCGCCCAGCACAACATGGCGATATCGATCCCCTACCTCGTCTCGACGCGCGGATACGGGCTGCTTTGGGACAACAACTCGATAACCCGCGTGGGCGATCCGGAGCCCTATCAGCGCCTGCGCCCGGACCTCATCTTCTGGTCCGATCGGGACAGTCAGGGACATGGCTTCGAAGGCGGCTGGAAGGCTGATTACTACTTGGGCGACGAACTGGTCGTTTCGCGCCGCGAAGACACGATCGACTACCAGTACATCCGCGACCAGGAGCGCTGGCCCGAAGAGGCGCGCGCTGCGGTGGAGGCCGCGACCACCGGCCAGAATACCGCGGGCAATGCGGTGCAGGAACAACGCGTCGTATGGACCGGCGATGTGACCATGCGCGAGGGCGGCACCTACAAGTTTCGCCTCTACTCCTCGAGCTATGTCAGCGTGTTTGCCGATGGCGAAGAGGTGCTTCATCGCTGGCGGCAGAACTGGAACCCCTGGTACCACAATTTCGAACTCGATTTCGCTCCCGGCGAAACCAAGGAATTCCGCATCGAGTGGGAGCCGAACCAAGGCTACATCGCGCTCGACTATGCCGATCCTCTGCCGGAAGCCGACCGCCACTCGGTCAGCTTCGCCAGCGAGGCTGGCAAGGCGATCGACTATTACGTCGTCCCCGCGCCCGGCATGGACGATGCCATTGCCGGATACCGGCGACTGACGGGCGAGGCACCGATGATGCCCGAATGGGCGTTCGGCTTCTGGCAATCGCGCCAGCGTTACAACACGCAGGCCGAACTGCTGGACGTGGTCAGCGCCTATCGCGATGCCGAGATCCCGATCGACAATATCGTGCAGGACTGGTTCTATTGGCCCGAAGACAGCTGGGGCTGCCACTGCTTCGATCCCGCGCGCTTTCCCGATCCCGCCGCCATGGTGCGCGAGGTGCAGGACCAGAATGCGCGGATCATGATCAGCGTCTGGCCGAAATTCTACCCCACCACCGAACATGCACAGGAACTCGCAGCGGGCAACTACCTCTACCAGCGCCCCCTGGAGGCGGGTCAGCTCGACTGGGTGGGGCCGGGATATGCCAACACCTTCTACGATCCCTACACCGCCGAGGCGCGAGACATCTACTGGCGCCAGATGCGCGATACGCTTTTGCCGCTGGGCTTCGATGCCTGGTGGATGGATGCGACCGAGCCGGACTGGCATTCCAACCTGTCGGTGGAGGAGCGCAAGTACCAGATGACCAGCCCCGCCACCGGCGTTCCGGGAGCGGCGATCTTCAATTCCTATCCCCTTCCCCACGCGGAAGGCGTGGCCGAGGGACTGCGGGATGCGCAGCCCGACCGGCGGCCTTTCATCCTGACGCGCAGCGGTTTCGGAGGCGTGCAGCGTGCCAGCGCAGCGCTGTGGTCCGGCGACGTGGCCGCACGGTGGGACGACCTGCGCGATCAGATCAGCGCCGGCCTCAACCTCAGCCTCGCCGGAGTGCCGCACTGGACCCACGATATTGGCGGCTTCGCCCTGGAAAGCCGCTACAGCCAGGAAGACCCCGAACACCTGCCCGAATGGCGCGAGCTCTATACCCGCTGGTTCCAGTTCGGCGCGTTCAGCCCGCTGTTCCGCAGCCACGGCGAGTATCCGCATCGCGAAACGCCGATCATCGCAGCCGAAGACCCGGCGATGATGGAGAGCCTCACGCATTACCACCGGCTGCGCTACCAGCTGATGCCCTACATCTACACCGTGGCGGCGGAGACGCATTTCGAGCACGGCACGATCATGCGCCCGCTGGTGATGGATTTCGAAGGCGATCGCGCCACCTGGGAAATCGACGACGAGTACCTGTTCGGTCCCGCCCTGCTGGTTGCACCCGTCACCGAGTTCGAGGCGCGTTCGCGGCAGGTATACCTGCCTGCCGGAACGTCATGGATAGACCTGCTGTCCGGCGCCCGGCTGGAAGGAGGCCAGACCATTGCCGCTCCTGCCCCGCGCGAGCGCATGCCGCTTTATGCCAGGGCCGGTGCCATCGTGCCGACCGGCCCCGTCGTCCAGTCGACCGCCGCGGACACCGGTGGCGCACTGACCATCCATGTCTTCACTGGTGCCGACGGCAATTTTGCGCTCTACGAAGACGAAGGGACCGACATGGGCTATCGGGAAGGGGAATACAGCCGCATCCCGATGACGTGGAACGATGCTGCCGGCACACTGGTCATAGCCGAACGCATGGGGAACTATCCCCGCATGCATGCAACCCGGCAGATCGGCGTGATCGTTCACGATGGCGAAGGCACGATGCCGGTCTTCTCCGAGGAAGCCACCCGCACGGTTGCATACGACGGCAAGGCCGTGGAACTGTCATTACGGTAGCTCCTATCCGTCGCAGTCTTGGAACTATCGCAGCGAGCAGGTCATTGGTTCACCGAGGCTGAAGGAGAAAATCCCATGTCTGATAGCGAACAGCACGGACAGGGCATGAACATGTACGTGCGGTTCATGCTCATGATCGCCGCCGGAACAGCAGTGATGTTCGGGCTGATGTATCTCAACACCTACGACGCCGATCACATCTTCTGGAGCGAGACGCGCTTCTGGATGGCCTTCGTCATGGGCGCTGCGATGATGGTGGTGATGCTGCTCTTCATGTGGAGCATGTACAAGAGCAGGACCAAGAACCTGATTATCCTCGCGGTGGCGGCGGTAGTGTTTGCACTCTCGCTGTGGCTGGTGCGCAGCCAGACGACGGTGACGGACACCGAGTACATGAAAGCCATGATTCCCCACCACTCGATAGCCATCATGACAAGCGAGCGGGCTCACATCCGCGATCCGCGCGTACGCAAGCTGGCGCATGACATCATCCTCGCCCAGCGGCGGGAGATTTCGCAGATGAAATACCTGATCGACGATATCGAGAAGAACGGGGTGCGCGTAGCCAAGCGCCTCCCGGAGGAGATTGAAACCGGGGAGGCGGAACAATGATTATCCGTTCACTGGCTGCAACCTTCACGTTGATGCTGGCTGCCTGCAATCAGAACACCGCGGTCGGCAACGATCGGGAGGCCCAGATCGACCCCGCACCCACGCCTGCACCTATCATGGGCGCCCAGGCCGCGCTGCGGAATGTCACGACGGCGATAATCAAGCCGGAGACCATGACCGATGCCGATGTGAGCGCCCTTGGCGGCATGGATGGACGCTGTGCCGTCAGGCTGACGGAGGTGGCATTTCCTTCCTTCCTGTACGAGCCGGGCGCAAGCGGAGCGATCAAGCTCAACGGCAAGCTCATCGTGCTTCCGCGCACCGGCCAGAACCGCTTCGAGGACGGCGGACTGATCGTCACGCTGCGTCCGCTCGAAGGAGAAGGCAATGCGGGACTGCCCGAGATGGAGATGATCGTCGTCCCGCCCGAAGCGGAGGACGAGCTCGGCTATCGCGGCTATGTCCAGTGCATGGACGTGCAAGGAGAAGCGACATGACGATCCGCTGGAGTTCCTTTGCCCTGGGTGCGCTGGCCCTGTTTCTCCTGGGGCTGCTGGTGGCGCTGCTGGTGATCCTTACCGGCGGCTATAACGTCGCGGCGACCGAGCGGCACACACCCGTCGGCGCGTGGGCGCTCAACACCAATTTCGTGAATTCCGTTCAGGGTCATGCCGCCGATATCACCGCGCCCGAACTGACCCGGGCCATGGTCGATGCCGGAGCGCCTGAATACAAGTCGATGTGCGCCCACTGTCACGGCGGCGTGGGCGAAAGCCGCGCCGGATGGGCAGAGGGCATGCGGCCCAAGCCCCCCGCCCTGGCCCGCGTCGCGGATCAATGGAGCGCGAGCGAGGTGTACTGGCTGGTCGACCACGGCGCGAAGATGACCGGCATGCCGGCTTTCGGCGCGACCCACGACGAGGAGACCATGTGGAACATCACGGCCTTCGTGAAAGCGATGCCCCGGATGGGCGAGGCGCAATACGCCGCCTATTCGTCGGAGCATGGCGGTGGAAGCGAAGAGGCAGGCCATTCCCACGCTCCGGGCACCGAGCCGCACGAGGACTGACGCCTTTCCACGGAGGCAACCCTGGGTGATGCCCTGGATATGGATAGGAAGCCGGTCAGGTCCCGAAAACGGTCCAACCGGCTTCCGGCAGCCTACTGACTGCTCAGTTCCGAAATCTGCAGAACCGCGGGTTCGATGTCGTCACTGCCATAGGTACCGACCCATATGTCGTACTGGCCGCTCATCGGCTTATCGATCCGCACCATGGGATTGAGCGACTTTTCGCCGCTATCGTCGTCGCAATGCCACGAACCGTTCGGACCGTTGACGACGAGGGTGGTGTCCACGTTCGAATCGACGGAGATGATCAGCGGGAAGCCGCCGCTTTCGTAGTTCAGCCGATAGTCGGGCGCATTGGCGATATAGCCGCGGCAGCTGTCATGGGCGGATGACGCTTCCCGGCTTCCGCCGGAACTCAGGTTCACGGTGAACGGATCGGGGGTGAAGCCGGCCTCAAGGGTGACCGATCCATATGTCGGATCGAGACTGTAATCCTGGGCGCTTGCTGCACTTGCAGCACAGGCGGCGACGCCCGCAGCCGCCAAGCAAATTCTCTTAAACAACGTTGATCCTTCCTTGCAAATCTCAGAAACGTTCTGAGGCCCGCTGCTTTGCAAGCGTCTGATATCGTGTCTATTCCAACGTGAGGCGAACTTGCAGTTTTCCACACGGCTCGTTCTTCCTGTGCAGGTCGGCGCGATCATTCTACCAATACTTGGATTGCGATCCGCTATCGCTGCTTTCCAGCCGTCCGCTCACCGCACCGGAAACCGCCGGTGAAACGTTCGTTACCAAGTCATCGGCGAGCGACAACTCCATCGGACCCATCATGGGCAAAGGCGAGGTTATGAACGACACCCGGACCGAAACAGACACCATCGGACCAATCGAGGTTCCCGCGGATGCCTACTGGGGCGCGCAGACCCAGCGCAGCCTTCAGAACTTTCCCTTCCCGGCGCATCATCGCATGCCGATCCAGATCGTCCACGCCCAGGCGGCGGTGAAGCAGGCCGCGGCACGCATCAATCGCAAGCACGGCCTGGAGACCAGGCTTGCCAACGCCATAGAGGCGGCGGCCAGGAAAGTTCGTGCCGGGGATCATGACGACCAGTTCCCGCTGACCGTCTTTCAGACCGGCAGCGGCACACAGACCAACATGAACGTCAACGAAGTGATTGCCGGGATCGCCAACGAAGATCTGGTGGGCACCCGCGGGGGTAAGGAACCGGTCCACCCCAATGATCACGTGAACAAGTCGCAAAGCTCGAACGATACCTTCCCGACGGCCTTGCACATCGCGGCCACACTGACCGCGAAGCAAAAGCTGCTGCCGGCCTTGAACGCGCTGCATTCAGCGCTCGACCGCAAGGCGAGCGCCTTCGCCGACATCGTGAAGATCGGGCGAACCCATACGCAGGATGCGACGCCCCTGACCCTGGGGCAGGAATTCTCGGGCTACGCATCGCAGCTGGCCAGTTGCCGGGAGCGTATTCAGACTTCGCTCGAACGCGATCTTGCCGTACTTGCCATTGGCGGAACGGCGGTTGGAACGGGGCTCAACGCGCCTGATGGCTGGCGTGACGACATGGTGGCTGCGCTTTCCGAAATCACGGGCGAGGCGTTCCGGCCGGCCGACAATTCCTTCGAGCAGCTCGCCGCCAGGGACGGTCTGGTATCCTTCTCGGGGACGCTCAACACGCTGGCAGTGGCATTGAACAAGATGGCCAACGACATTCGCCTGCTCGCCTCCGGTCCGAGGTCGGGCCTGGGCGAGCTGTCGCTACCGGCCAACGAGCCCGGCAGCTCGATCATGCCGGGGAAGGTCAATCCCACGCAGGTCGAGATGCTGACGATGGTCGCTGCGCAGGTCATCGGCAATCACCAGGCGACTACGCTTGGCGGGATGCAGGGCCAGTTCGAACTGAACACCTTCATGCCGCTGATCGGGGCGAACGTGCTGCACTCGCTCGAACTGCTCGCCACTGGAATGGACAGCTTTGCACATCGGTGCGTCGCGGGGATCGAGGCGAACGAGGAGCGGATCGCCGAACTGGTGGAACGCTCGCTGATGCTGGTCACCGCGCTGGCGCCGGAAATCGGCTACGACGACGCGGCGCGTATTGCCAAGCACGCGCTAAAGAACGGCCAGACGCTGAAGGAAGCGGCGGTTGAACTCGAACTGGTCGATCCGGAGACCTTCGACCGCCTCGTGCGACCCCAGGATATGGTCTAGCGACCGACCGTGACTGAGCAGCGGATCTTGCAGAAGCCCGCAATGGAAAAAGGCGGAACCTTTCGGCTCCGCCTTCCCCCCGTTGGATAGTCAATCAGAAGCTGACGAGAACGGAAACGCGGGCGCCGTGGGCATCCCTCGATCCGCCGAGAACGCCTGAGTAGGCCGCTCCCAGCACCGCACCGCCAAGATCGAACTCGAAGCCCGCCTCGAGTTCAGCCGAGTCCCTGGGAATGGTGACGCCCGCGATGCTGAAGGCCGGTCCACCCGAGGTGAAGCGGGCAGACTGGACTGCTGTCCGGTCACCGAAAGCGCGGTTCCACGCGGCCGAGGCGAAGGGGCGGAAGGTCGCGCCCTCGTCGGCAAGACCGATCTTCGCGCCAAGGCTGAGATAGGTGGTGTCCATCTCCATATCGGCTGCAGTCAGCGCGGCGGATCCACCCGCCTCGGCGACACCATCGGCATCGGTGGAGACGTGCGCCAATTCGGCCATCGCGGTCACTAGTGCGTCGCCGAACACGAAGCCGTAGCCCACCTCACCGAACGCCTGCACCGTGTTGGCATCGCGCTGCGAGGCGAGCGTTTGCGCCGGAGCGGGCACGCCAACGGACCGCGAAGTGTCGATGTCGTGCCAGGCGTAGGCGACACCGGCCCCGCCATTGAACCCGGCACGGTTGCCGAACGCGGCATGCGCAACGACGAAGGTGCTGTCCGCCATCGCCTCGTCAGAGCGTCCGTCGATCTCGAAATCGGAAGAACCGATGCCGCCGGACAACGAGATTGCGAAGCCGCTGCCGGCATAACCCAGTCCGCCGACCGCGCCGAGGTGATCGCCTTCGAGGCCCAGCCCGGTGTCGAAATCACTCTTGCCGCCAAAGCCGCTTGCCCAGGCGAACGGTCCGGCTTGCGACGGTGTTTCCATCGCCTGCAGAGCGTTGCGCAGGTGCCTGCTGTCGTCGGTCAGACCTGCCACCGTGCTCGCGAGGATCTCACCCGAAAGATCGGTGAAGGTCTGCCGGGCGGTTGCCGTGTTCTGGACCAGCACCGCTTCGAACAACGGGTTGTCGAAACCTAGAGCCTGGACCGCGGTGGCAACGCCGATCTGGTTGGCCCCGATTGCGGCATCGGCGAAATCGATGTCGTTGCGATACAGCGAGAGCGTGACCTGGTTTTCGGAATAGCGCAGCAGCGGATCGAGGAAGGCCAGGTCGGTCGTGACCGTCCCGAAGGTGCCCGATACTCCCCCTGCCCCGGTGATGATGACATAATCGGTGCGCGGCGCGTAGGTGCCGTCTTCTGCCATCACCTCCACGCTTGCCGTGCTGGCAATGGTGACATTGCCCGTGGCATCGACGCGGTCAGCATGCCCGGCAGCGTTCACTTCCACTTCGTAGACCGACCCTGCAGCGAAGGCGAGATCGCCGTTGACCGTCAGACGGCCGATGGAATTGCCGGGTGCCAGCGTGCCGCCGGTGTTGATGGTGGCGCCGCCGGTCGAACCGTTGCCGCCCAGCGTGCCGCCGGAGTTCACCGTCACGTTCGAGACGATCGAGCCGTTCACCGCCAGCGTGCCGCCGTTGACGAGGGTCGCTCCGGTGTAGGTGCTGTTCCCCGAAAGGTTGAGCGTGCCGCCGCCGGCGAGCACGAGATCGCCCGTCCCCTCGATGACACCGGCAAATTCGGTATTCTCATCCTGGTCGATGGTGAGTGTCTGGCTGCCCAGCGACACCGAAGAGTCGTCGCTTCCCGAGAGACCGCCGATGGTCTGGTCGTTCCCGGCGATGTCCAGGTTTCCGCCATCTGCCAGATCGAACTCGGTCTCGGGATCGATGACTCCCCCGATCCTTACCGACCCGCCGAAGATATTGGTGACGCCCTCGAAAGAGTAGTCGCCCAGGAAGATCAGCGTGCCGGCACCATACTTGTCGAGAATGCCCGAGCCGGAGAAGTTCCCCTCGAAATCATAGTCGTCGCTGCGGTTGAAGACGAAGCGACCGTTGTTGACGATGCTGCCGGAGAAGGTGCCTTCGGTCCCGCCCGTGCCAAGCTGGAAGAACCCGTCACCGCTGGTGGAGACATCGCCGCTCAGCGAGCCGGTAAGGATCAGTCCGCCATTCGCGACGGTCGTGCCGCCCGTGTAGGTCAGCGTGTCCGACGCCACGGTCAGCACCGCATCCCCAAGCAGTACGACGTCCCCCGTTCCCGAAATGGCGAGCTCGCCGTCGACGATGTCGTCCTGGGTGAAGTTCAGCAGCAGAGTGCCGTCGTTCACGACCTGCGCGGTATCGATCGACGAGAATACCTCCCCGCCGAGGGCCGCTTCGTTCACCTGCAGGGATGCGCCATCGCCAACCGTCACCGAACCGAACGATCCCGCGAAGCCCTGGGTGTTCCAGTAGCCCTTGGTGACGTTCAGCGATTCAAAGTTCTCGGTCGCACCCAGCGACTGGTCCTCGGTGAGGACCAGGACATCACCTTCGAGGGTCAGGCTGTCAGTGCCATCACCCGCATCCACGGCCCCCACGATATTGCTTCCGGTCTGCAGGATAACCGTATCGTCTGCAGCGCCGAGGATGACGGCGTAATCGCCCCCGCCCTGCAGCGTGCCGGAGTTGATCAGCGTCGTTTGCGAGGCGGTGGTCAGGGCCACATCCGTCACGCCCACGATGGTGCCGCTGTTGGTGATGGAAGCGGCGCCGAGGTTGGGCGCATCCACGCCGATCGCCTGCCCGCGGATGGTGCCACTGTTCACCAGCGTGAAGTCGCCGTTGGAATAGGCTGCGAGGCCAACCTCGGCCCCTTCGATCGTGCCCGAATTGGTGACTTCGACATCGTTCACGGAGCCGAAGAATTGAGCACCGGAGTAGGTTCCGCCCTCGATGGTGCCGGTGTTGACAAGCACCGCCACCTGTCCGGCATCGCCGCCCTGGCTCTGAATTGCGACGCCGCCGAAGTCGCCGCTGATCGTCCCCTCATTGGTGATCGCGCCGCCGCCGGAAAGGATGACGCCGAAGCGCTGCCCTTCGATTTCGCCGGTCGCGTCGTTGAACACCTCCGCGGAATAGCCGTCGGCTGCCTGATCCTCGTATCGGAACATCGAAACGCCGTCGGCATACTGGTTCCCGGCGCCGGAAATGCTGCCGCTGTTGGTGACAAGCCCGCCGCCGATCAGCCGGACGCCATCGTTGGCCTGGCCCGATATCGTGCCGGAGTTCACCACGACGGTATCTACCGCCAACCCGACTACGGCATCAGCAACCGCATCATATTGATAGGCGGTCGTGATGCCGGCACCGGCACCGATGATGGTGCCCGTGTTGGTCACGCTGGAATCGATGGTCGCGATAGTGATGCCTGCATCGGGCGCGGCATCGAATCCGTCATAAACGCCGTTGCCGATGATCGTGCCCGCGTTTTCGACCGTCAGGGTGCCGGATGCACCAGAATAGATGCCCGACGTCGCCCCTTCGATCACGCCGTTCTCGGTATTCGTGACAGTCAGATCCGCTCTGGATAGATGGCTGACGCCCGCGGCCGTCAGGCTCGTGATCGTGCCTTCGTTGATGAGCAATGCCGTCAGCAGGTCGCTGCCGAAGCCCACCGCGGCACCCAGTTCGCCGGTGATCGAACCGGTATTGATCAGCCCGCCGGTCAGACCGCTGCGCTCTTCTTCGTCGGCGGAATTGAGCGCAATGCCCTGGATGAATACACCGCCTTCGACGCCCTGAATGTCGCCGGCGTTCGTCACGTCACCGCCAGCCGAAAGGATGATTCCGAAACGTGCCCCGTAGACCGAAGCGCCTTCGAGGTTGATGACTTCGGCGAAGTAGTCATCGTTGGCCTGCTGCACCTGCGGGAACATCGAGATGCCGTCGCTCTGCGGGCCTTGCATCCCCGCGATGGTGCCGCTGTTGGTCACGCTGCCACCGCCGGCCAGGCGAATGCCATCGTTATTGAGGCCAATGATCGAGCCGCTGTTGTTCACCTCGGTCCCGGCGACAAACCCCGGCCCGGTGACGAGCACCGCGTGCACGCCATACTGCGCGCCCTCGATCAAGCCGGCGTTGTTGATGACTGCGCCAGGCGTGAAGACCTCGATGGCGTTGGTGCCCGACAGGATCTGCGCATCGGCGGCGTTATTGATCACGACATCGCCAGCATTGGCGCGAATGGCATAGCTGCCGCCGCTGATGAGGCCGCCGGCGTCATTGTTGATGGTGGTGAGGCCGTCGGCCGCGTTGAGGAACATGCCAGCGCCGATGCCCTCGATGGAGCCGCTGTTGTTGATCGTCGTCTCGACGAGGGTTCCCTGCACAAGGGTGCCCAGCAGGCCGCTGATTGAGCCGCTGTTGTTCAGAGTGGCTTCGCGCCCTTCCTGTCCGGCTGTTGCGCTGAGGATGACCCCGAAAGGACTGGTGCCAGGCGCCGCCTGCTGGTTGAGCGAGCGGATGGTGCCTGCATTGTCGATGGTGCCGCCGCCGCTCAGGAGTACGCCGAATACCCCGCCCTCGATCGTGCCATCCGCACCGTTGGTGATCGAACCGATCCCGGTAACGCCATCTTCGATGCGCTCGGGGTAGCCAGCCATCAGCACGCCGGTGGAACTGGTCGTCCCGGTGCCCCTGATCAGGCCATCGTTGGTGACCGAGCCGCCACCCAGAATGGATACGCCGTTCCCGCCTTGACCGATGATGAGGCCGCTGCCGGTGTTGATGACGGTGGTGTTGCTCGTCAAAGCCTGGGGCGGCAGCGGATTGCCGTTGGCATCCTCACCGAAGAAGTAGGTGGTGGTCACACCGCTCGCGCTGCTCGAGATCAGGCCGCTGTTGGTCACGGTGGAGCTGGGCTGCGCGATGACGACGCCGCCTTCGGACCGGGTCGTGGCACTTCCCGGATCGAAGCCATCGCTGCGGATTTCGCCATTCTCCTCGACCGTGAGGTCGACCGGACCGTTGTCCGCATAGACGCTGATCGAAGTCCCGTAGACGGTTTCACCCGACACGACGGTGATGACTTCCAGCTCGGGCGTATCGATGTGAATGCCGAAGGCATTTTGCGCGTGTGCGGGCACGGCAAGTCCCTGGACGGCGAAACCGGCAATCGCACTGGTGGTGAGAAGGCAAGACCTCGTAGAACGCAGCATTATGACACTCCCTCTTGGCGGCGCAAAAAATCCACGCGTCGCCCTCAATGTGCGGGTGCCGATGCTTCAATCCGAGCTACTCTGTCGTCCCTCATTTGATATACGCAGGCGAAAATATCCTCTGGACAAGATTTTGATTTTCTGTCCTTCTTTCGCGAAATGGCGAAAGATCGCAGATGAGCGTTGATGAGCGTAGTTTAAGTGAAGCACACCAGGTTTTCGAGGATGCAGCAGTCGGGCTGACAAGTTGGGAGGAGGCGACAAGAGCCCTTGCGAACGCTCTGGGATCACGCAGTGCCCAGCTTTGCGGAATGGGTGCACGAGACGATCTCACCTTCAACATCATGACCGAAATGGCCGACAACGCCCTAGCCGAGTTCGAGGCCGTGGGCGGTGGCGACCCGTGGATCAATTCGCGCATTCGGCTTGGCGTTGCCGCTTCGGAACTCGCTCTGCTCGACGATGCTCAATTTACCCACGAACAGGACCGCGAGCGCTCGCCCGCGTTCGGTGACTGGATGGACCGCAATCAGATCGGCTATTCCTGTCTCTCCAACCTCGTCAAGCGAGACGACCTGGTGGTGGGAGCAGCGACCATTCGCGACCGCCGCCAGGCCCCGATGGACTCGACTGAGAAGCGCGCCTTCGCAAACCTGGCCTGTTCGTTACGGGACAAGATCCGCCTGCAGCTCCTGATCGAGGGGCAGCAAGCCAAGCTGGTCGCAGGCTCGTTCGACGCCATCGAGGGGCATGCCTTCGTCTGCCGCAGCGACGGCGTCGTGATGGGCATGTCATCCTCGGCGGAAAGGCTGGTGCAGCGCGGACGCTGGCTTTCGATGCGCGGCAACCGGCTGGTCGCGACCGACGCCCGTTCGGCGAAGGTTCTAGCGATAACACTGGAGCAAGCCGCGCTGGGCACGGTGCCAGATAGCCTGGTCGTCCATGATGCCGGGGGCTTGCCGCTATACCTCGAGCTCTCGCATTTCAGGGGCAGCCATGCGCTCTCTTTCCAGGCCGCGGCCCTGATCATCGCACGTCCCCCGAACAGGCGTACCCAACTGATGGAATCGATCGCGCGCGCGATGTGGCGACTGACGCCCAGCGAAGCCCTGATCGCGGCTTACGTTGCAGCCGGCAATTCCCCGCAGCGCATTGCCGAACTGAATGGCGTGTCGACCGGGACGGTGCGAACCCACCTCAAACGCATATTCGACAAGACCGGCGCGCGCAGCCAGGTGGAGCTTGCAGCGCTGCTGACGTCACACCTGTAGCGACGTTCCTAAAGCTGGGGATGAAGCGGACGCTGATTTCCCCACCGCCTGCCCTCTCGACATGTCAGAACGTCGAGAGGTTCGTCTTGCTCGGTTTCCAATCTCCTGCAACGAGCTTATTCCGGATCACGCCGCAATTTGGGCAGGCTGGCGACAAGCGTCGCAAGCTGGCTCACCTTGTGAACTCCAGTCTTGTTGTAAATGTGCTGGACGTGGGTCCGCACGGTAGCAATCGAGACGCCCAGTCTGTCTGCAATCTGGAACGCAGAGAGGCCTTCGCTCAGGGCCATAAGCACCGGCACTTCGGCCGCGGTGAGATTGTAGAGCTCTTGCAGGGCCTCTGCGGCGGATGTGCCAGCGGAGCCGCTATCGATCCAGATCAACAGGGCGGTCACTCCGTTGAACCTCTTGGGGACGATCGAAAAACGCCATTGGGCGTTGCGGGCATCGCGCGCGGTGAAGGCCGTGTGTCCGTCGATCCGGTTGGCAGACGCGTCCAGCAATGCGCGCAGGAGCCGCCGCTGGTCCACCGGGCGGACCATTTCCAGCCGGGCATCTTTCATGCGCAGAAGCTGCCCTTCCCGCAACAGCGCCTCTGCCGAAATGTTTGCAAACTGCAACTGCCTGTCTTCGCGCACGATGATGAAGGCATCCTCGACACTGTTGATACCCAGTCGCGCGCTGCCGGCTGATTCCTGCCAGCCCCTCAGCTTGTTGCGCAACACGATCATGCGCGTGAGATGCGGTCTCAGCGCTTCCAGCCGATCCCGGTTTTCTTCGCCAAAGTCTGCGGCATCCCTTGGTCTGTGCAGCCCGACGAGCATCGTGCCGCCGTCCGATCGCGTGTCGGCAAAGCCCAGGCAGTGCACGCTGTCATCGCCGAAATGACGAATGAACTCGTTGTAGAAGAAGCCGTTGCAGAACTCGTCCGCCCGAAGCCTGTCGCTGAACAGCAGCGCCTTCCCCCAGTCGGCGTCGCGGTCGATCGCGAGCACCCAGTCGTCGAAGTGCTGGAAATTGTGGTCGACGTAGAATTCCAGCATTTCGCGGCTGAAGTGGTTCACCTGGATGTCCTCGACCCGGTAGTCCGGGTCGAGCAGTTGCAGAGTGCAAGATCGCGCGCCCACGGCGTCGGACAGAAGTTCGGGAAGGGCGAGGTATGCATCCTCATCCTCGATCGCTTCGTAGATTCTGCCAACAAAATCCAAGACATCGCCCCCAATGCCGTGATGAAATACTCGCCCTCTGCTTTCCTGCCCTCAAGTCAATCTGACCTGTGGTGAAACATTGTTTCCCATGTCATCAGAACTGATGATGACAAGATGAACGATAGTTAACAGAATTTCAACTCAACGACTCGGTATTGTCGCGAGGCTTGGGGGCGTCACCGGCAGACCGAAAGGGGGGTGTGCCAGTGAACAGGATTTACGAACCCATCGATTTCGAGTTCGAAGAACTCGCCGGGCTGGAAGATCCGGCCTCACTCGACCTCATCGAACTGGCGGATGGCAGGTTGCTGGCCGTGAGCATTGGCGGCATCGGTGGCCTTTCTACGGACTACTACGTGGTCGGACACTTTCTGGATGCCAGCGGAGAACCCATCGGCGGACCCTTCACGCTTGCAACGGCCACCGGGTCTGCGCCGCGATTTCCGAGTGTAGCGGCATTGCCGGACGGCGGTTTTGCCATGGTCTACGATCCCGATAGCAATCTGGCCTCGGATCGGCTCGTGCTGCAATACTTCGATTCCGCCGGAGAGCCGAGGCTCATAACGCCCTACGAGGTCCAGCAAGGCACTACGATCGGGTTCGAAAATCGTTTTCGCACTCTGGCGACCGGCTCTAATGGCGAGAATCCAAACTGGGCGCGCGTCGCGGCTACCGAGGCCGGAATCGTCGGAACCATTTGGCTTGAGAGCGAAAGAATCTGGACCCCCGAGAGGGGCTGGCATGATATCTTCTTTGTCCGCGGCCAGACGTTCGATCTTGATGGTGTTCCACAATCACCTGTCAGCCTGGGACTGCCAACCGGCCTTTTCGCCGCTCATCATCAGATCGAAGCGGTTGGCGATGGGTTTGTTGTGACCTGGTTAGGCGAAGACAGGGAACTGCTTGCCCAAATCTTTGGCTCTGACTTCGTCCCCCTTCATCCTGCCTTTGTTGTGAGTGACCCGACGGTCACTGGCGGTCTCCTCTTCGACGTGGCGACCCTGGAGGACGGCAACCTCGTTTTCGCCTGGGCAGTCGACGTCGGTCCGGGCACCGCTCGGAGCTACGACACGTTCGTCCAGGTCTTCCAGACCGACGGCACGCCGGTTTCTGAAGTCGTCACGGTTACCGACTGGGTCGACGGTCGCCAGTATCAGCCCACCGTCACGGCAATGGCTGATGGCGGGTTCGTCGTCGCTTGGGATGGCACGCCCCCTCCAGGCGGCGACCCCTATACGGGATTGGAAGCCCGCGCATTCGATGCGCTGGCCAATGCGCTGGGAGAGGTGTTCCGGATCGACAATGGTGACAACTATTCCTCCAACGCGCTGAGTCTGCTTGGCCTTTCCTCAGGTAATCTCATCGCGTCGTTCCAGGATCAGAATCCTGCCACAGGCAGGTGGGCAACGCAGACCTTTTCGCCGTTCGAGATCAACGCCTCGCCAATTGCAACCGGACGCCAGCAATCCGTAGAGTTCTCAACCACGATTGATGCGACAGCCATGGGGCTCGCCAGCGACGAACCGATCACGTGGCAGTTCGACTATTCGCTCGACCTCGAAGGGCAGCCCATATTTACCTATGGCGCAATCTATGAAGGCGCTTCACTGACGGTGACCATGGCGGGCGAGACCATCGTTCTGCCAGCGACATTCAGGTTATATAACGATATCACCAGCGGCGACGTTCTGGAGATGACTTTCAGCCTGCCGTCTGGAGCGAGCCGTCCGCCGTTCCTTGGCCAACAGTTGAACTACGCGCGCCTCGTTCTCTATGACATCGATAAGACTGCCTTTGACGGTAGCGACCTTGTTGATGCTTACACTTGGGCTGGAGCCTTCGATACCCTTCGGCTGGAATTGAACCTGTCGGGCGGGGCCTTCGGCAACGTCTATCTGCTCCGGGACGAAAGTGGGTCCCCACCGCCGCCCCAGCCGAGTTTTGAAACTGCCGACCTTTCTGTAGAACCACTGCCAGACATCGCGTTGGCAGCCGGCGCTGAATTTCATCTGCCAGTTCCAACGACCGCCTTCACCGATCCCGACGGTGATCCTCTCACGCTGACGGCCACCCTTGCCAACGGGGACCCGCTTCCGTCCTGGCTCTCGTTCGATGGAACGACCTTTTCAGGCACCGCACCGAGCACAATCGGTAGCTCCCTTGAAGTGCGCGTTAGGGCTTCGGACGGGGAGTTGAGTGCTTTCGACACTTTCTCGCTGGTGTTCGAGAATGCGGCGCCGGTTGCCGGGGACGATACGATCACTCTGCCTGTCGGCGGGAGCGGCTCTATCGCCGTGGCGGATCTGCTTGCCAATGATTTCGACCCAGATGGGGGGGCGGTATATTTCTTCGAATCGAGCACATCCTCCTGGAGCACGGCCGGCTGGGATCTGTTCTACGCCGGCACTGACTTCATATCCTACCTTGCCAATACGAATACCGTTGGCCCGACCTCTTTCGACTACCGGATCATCGACGACGAGGGAGCCGTATCCTTCGGCACCGTCACGATCGAGCCGGAAGTTCAGAACACTCCGCCCGTGGCAGAGGACGACATCATCACACTGGAGCCCGGGGCAAGCGGCACCATCCCGGTTTTCGCGCTGCTCGATAACGATTTCGACCCGGATGGCGACAGCATCTCGCTTGTTTCCATAGGCAGCAGCGTCGATGGCTGGGATTTCAGCTACGATCCATCGACGGGTCTGATCGCCTATGCGGCAAACACGGCCTCGGGGCTGGGCCAGACCGTCGAATATGTCATTTCGGACACCAGCGGTTCCACCGCCACCGCAACGGTCACCGTCGAAGCGCTGGCGCAGAACGCACCGCCGGAATTTCATCCCAGCCTCGCCTATGCGGACGACTTCAACGACGGGGTGCTCAATACCGGTGAATGGAGCTTCCCGTACAACGCCGTGGAAACAGGCGGGTACCTCTATCTCGAGCAGTACCAGACGGACCTTCCGGTAAAGGCACTCTTCACACCGGGAGAACCGGTGAAAGACGCGTCTCTGCGCTACAGCACGCTCCACCACAATTCAGACATTTCGAGTTACGGCGAATATTATTACGGGCGCAGCATCTTCCAGTTTTCCACGGCCAATGGCGAGCAGGTCCAGTTCTTTCTTACGGCCCAGAGAACGCTGTGGGCTCCCGACTACGACAACGATGCAGCGAATTACGACCGGCCGAAGCTGATCGTCACCTTGCCGGGCGGCTCCAGCTACAACCTCTTTGCCGACACCATCTTCTCGTCCTCGCTCTTCGACGTGTGGAGCGATTTCTCTCTCGCCCTGGACAGCGACACCGGGACTGTCGTGATCGACATGGACTCCGATGGTGTCGCGGAATTCACCGTCAGCGAAACCAGCCTGGTTGGGGCAGGACTAATCAGCATCGACCTGCGCCCCTATGGCTGGTTTACAGGGCACCACATCAAGATCGACGATTTCTCGCTTGTCGGCGGTGCACAAACCGAGATCGTGACGAATGAGGATACGCCGAGCGACCCGATCCAGTTGCAGGCAAGCGATCCCGATGGTGATCCTCTCACCTTCCGGTTGAAGCCCGGCGAAGAGCCGACCCTTGGGTCTGTCTCCATCATCGGCGATACGTTCACGTACACCCCCGCGGCCAACGTCAATGGTGCCGACAGTTTCATCATGCTGGTCGAAGACGGGAACGGAGGCGTCGACGAACAGCAATTCAGCGTTCTGATCGCACCGACGAACGATGCGCCGTTCGTAGATCTCGATCCACAGGCTGCGGGCGCCGATATCGATCTGGACTACATCGCCGATTCCGGTGCGCAGATCATTTCGCCCGACGGCATCGTCTCGGACATCGATTCCGCCGACATCACCGGGCTCTGGAACATCAATATCATCGACGGGAATGGCCTGATCAGCTTCGTCAGCGAAGGCGACGGACCCGGCCAGGTCCGGTTCGAGGGGACTGAGGCCTATTACGAAGGTGTGCTGGTCGGCACGACTTTCGGCACCAGCGGCACGGGTCTGCGGGTTTTCTTCAACACCAACGGCACGCCGGAGGCGGCCGAGGCGATCCTTCGCTCCGTCGCCTATAGCGTGACGACGGACGACTTCTCGCAAACCGCGCGGGTACAATTCCTGCTGACCGACGGCGACCCGCATCCCGATGGCGGCCAGTCGAGGACGATCACCTTCGCCAACATCACGAATACACTCCCCAACGTGGCGCCCATCGCGGAGGACATTTCGGGAAATGCCGACGAAGATGGCCCAGCGATCACTCTTGCTGCCGATTTTACCGATGCCGATCCTGCCGACACGCATACCTACACGATCGATACGACAGGCACGCTGGGCACCGTCGTCAACAACGGCGACGGGACATTCGACTACGATCCTGCCGGAGCGTTCGACTATCTGCGAGCGGGCGCGATCGTCACCGACAGTTTCACCTACACGGTCGATGACGGAAAGGGCGGCGTCGATACCGCCACCGCGACGATAAGTATCACGGGGGAGAATGACCTGCCGGTCGTCTATGCCGATCCTGCGGCGGGCCAGAGCGACCTTTTCATCATCAACGATACGGCCGATGCGACAGCATCGGTGACGCTGATACCAAGGTTCTCTTTCACTGATGCCGATATCGGAGACAGCCATGCGGGGAACACCATCCACGTCGGCACACCCGGAGGACGCCGTGGGACATTTGGCGGAGGGACGGAAGTTGGGCAAACCGCCACGACACCCGGATTAGCCTATATCGTTTACATCTTGTCTGGCGCGGAAATGGACAAACTGGCCGAGGGCGAGGTGATCGACGAGGTGGTGCGGCTGCGCGTCCTGGACAATTCCACCGGCAGCTTCACGCCGCTGACGGCTGGCACGATCGACGTCACTTTCCGTCTGGTCGGGGTGAACGACATCCCCATTGCCTTCGACGACAGTGGTGAAACGAGCGAGGACGAGGCGATCCAGATCGACGTTCTTGCGAACGACGTGGACCCCGACAACGGCGCCGTCCTGACGCTTTCGGCCGTGGGCAACCTGTCCGGCAAAGGCACCGCATCGATCAGCGGCAACCAGCTTGTCTTCGATCCGGAGCAGGACTTCGATTATCTCGCTGACGGCGAATCCGAAATCGTCACGCTGACCTACGACGTCGTCGATGAGCACGGGGCGACGGATTCCGCGCAGGTCCAAGTGACAGTAACGGGCGCGAATGACGCCCCTGTCTTCGTCGGCGGTGGCGGAGGGGGCGATCTCGACCTGATCTTTGCGACGGACGAGACCCTGGATCTCTTCTTCTTGAATGATGGATCCGGGAATTTCGTGTCGATCCCCAATTCGAACAACATCGGCACGGACAATTGGCGAATTGCAGCTGCCGATTTCGATGGCGATGGCGACAATGATATCGTCATTGGTGGGCACCAGGGTGGCGGGTCGCCCATCTGGCTAAATGACGGAAACGGCAATTTCACGCCTGGACAATATATCGGCCAATTGCTTGTCGGCTCGCTGGAGACCGAAGACTTCGACGGCGACGGTGATATCGACATCATGATGGTCGGTGTGTCGGATGGGGGCACCAACCTTTTCATCAACGATGGAAATGGAAATTTCTCTGTCCGGAACCTCGGCTTCGACTACAGCTACGGAAGCGTGTCGGTGGATCTCGACAAGGACGGCGATCTCGATGTCGTCACCGCCGGATATTATCGCCAATCGAAGATCTACTTCAACGATGGAAACGGCAATTTCTCGGTCGACACTTCCACGCTGCCAAATGACATCTATTCGGGAGTCGAGGCCGGCGATTTCGACGGAGACGGGAACATAGATCTCGCCTTTGCCGACCTCTTCGATCGCCGCCTCGACGTATTTATCTCGGATGGACTGGGTGGATTTACCATAAGCTCGATAAGTCTCGCCGGTTATCCCACCGGTATCGAGATCGCCGACCTAAATGGCGACGGTATTCTCGACCTCTACATCCCTTCGTCAACAATCGACCAAGTACTGTTTGGTGATGGCAACGGAAGTTTTGTGGACTCCGGTGTAGTGTTCCCCAACGCCATTACCCGCGGCGGTGTCTTGGGCGACGTGGATGGTGACGGTGATATCGATATCGTTGCCGCCCGACAGACGGTGCCGAGCGCGGTCTATCTCAATGATGGGTCAGGCAACTTCACCGACAGCGGCCAGTCTCTTGGCCTTGCAGCCTCGTTTGCTGCCATACTGGTGGACCTCGATGGCGACGGTCCCGCCACCGACAGCGCATCGCTGACCGAACTGACCGACGGCGATCCGGACGAACTGGCGGGAATGCTGGAAACGAACGGCGCGCTGACATTCTCTGATCCGGAAGCCGGTGACCAGCATACCGCCACGTTCACGCCTCTCGGCAGCGGATATCTCGGAAACTTCGCAATCGACCCTATTGCTGCAGAAAGCAGAGTGCTGGACTGGACTTTTTCGGTGGCCGACGCCGATCTGAATTCGCTTGGCGAAGGCGAATTCCTGGAGCAGGTCTACCTCATCGATCTCAGCGACGGCGGTGCGGAAACCGCCCAATCGCAGGTCACCATCACTCTCTATGGCCGGAACGACGCCCCCGAGGCGAACGACATTGCCGTCGATGCCGACGAGGATGGTCCGGGCGTGATGATTTCTGCGGACTACACCGACGTCGACCTTTCCGATGTGCACGGCTTTACTATCGATACCAGCGGAACGTCGGGACAGGTGATCGACAACGGCGACGGCACCTTCACCTACGATGCCGCCGGAGCCTTCGAATACCTCGCCCTGGGCGAGACGGCGACCGACAGCTTTTCCTACACGGTCGACGATGGGAATGGCGGCGTGGATACTGCAACGGTCACCGTGACCGTGCATGGCCAGAATGACCTGCCGGTGGTGTGGGCCGGCCCGGGGCAGTCGACCGAATTCACCATCACCGACACCAGCGCGCCCGAGGCGCCCTCCACCCTGAAGATGTACTTCAACTTCAGCGATGCCGACCTGACCGACCTGCATGCCGGTTCTGGCCGCTTCCTGGGAACGACGGGGGCAGCGAGCATCGGCTCCTTCGGCGGAACGATCGACAAACAGCAGGCCGGGACAGCGAACGGCGTAGGTATGCTGATCTACTATGTGTTTGACGGCAGCAAGATCGACGCGCTGGGTGAGGGAGAAACCGTCCAGGAATTCGGGCAGCTCGTGATCCTCGACAATTCCACCGGATCCTATTCTCCTCTCACGGCCGGAACCATCGACGTGACGATGACAATCGTCGGGGTGAACGATACGCCGATCGCGCAGGACGACGTTGCCGCGGTAGACGAGGATGCGAGCACGGGCGGCAACCTGATTGCCGGCAGCGATACCGATGCCGAGGACGATGTCCTTTCCATACTGGAGGTGGAAGGGGCATCGCCCGGTACTGCGATTAGCGGCGTCTATGGCACGCTCGTCGTCGCCGCAGATGGCACCTTCACCTATTCCGCCGACGCAGACATCACCGATACGCTGGCACCGGGAACGGTGGTGCAGGATGTGTTCGATTACATCGTCACGGACGGGTCACTCACTGATACAGCCACGCTCACCGTCACCGTCACGGCCATCGACGATGGTGTCCTGTTCGAACCCTCCAGGGGAGGCGGAACCCTGATCGGCACTGATGGCGACGACATCATCGCCGGGGGCCGAGGACGCGAGGAAATCCTCGGTGGGGAGGGTTTCGACCAGCTGAGCGGCGACAGGGGGGACGACACGATCGATGGCGGCGCGGGCATCGATTTTCTCGATGGCGGCGATGGCAACGATATCATTCTCGGCGGAGCCGGGGATGACCTCATCATTGGCGGCAAGGGCAGCGATGTCATGACCGGCGGAGAAGGAGCGGATATCTTCGTGATAGATGGCCCGGACAGGTCGCGCGACGAAGATACGATCACCGATTTCGAAGTCGGTGTGGACAGCCTCTATCTTGCCGACGGCCGCACGATTGTGGGCATGGAAGAGGAGAACGGCAATACGATCCTCAGCCTGGACAACAGGGGGGAAATCATCCTTCAAGGAGTATCAGGACTGAGTGGATGGGATGATCTGCTTACGCCGCAACTGCCCGATTGGTTCTACACCTCCACAACGGCGTCCCAAGCCGCAGACCAGATGTTGGCGCCATTGGCTGAAAACTTCGCCTAGGACGACAACGGCTGGATAATGCTCCCTGAAATCGAGGCACAACCGATCTAGCGGCGAGGCGACGCGGCGAATGAAGGGGGCGCTCCTTTCGAAGCGCCCCCTTGTTTCCAGCGGTCAGTAGTTGAAGGCGACCGTAGCGCCGAACGTGCGCGGAGGCAGCCAAGTATTGCCGATCAGGCGGCCGGTCGCCAAGGCGAAGGTGCTCGACTTGCGATCGACGTCGAACAAATTCTTCGCCCAGAGCTGAACACTGAACCGGTCGTCCGCGGTGCGATAGATCGCGCTTGCATCTACGAGGGTGTAGGCAGCAGAGCTTTCGATCTCGCGTTCGTATTCGGTGAAATAGATCCGGCTCCTGTGGGTAACATCACCCTGCAATGTCAGCTCGCCGCTGGTTACGAAGGGAATGTCGTACTCGGCGTGCACGTTGAAAGCCCACTCCGGCGTATTGCGCACCGAATTGCCGGCGAGCTGGATCTCGCAAGTCGGAGTCGCCGGATTGAGATCGCCGTCGCACGGCGCGCCGAATGCTGTCGGATCCGGGTTGGTGATCGGATCGTAGGCCGGGGCACCGGGGGTGGCCACGTTACGCGGATCGAGAGGGTCCAGGGTCTCGAAATCGACATACTCGGCGTCGGTGTAGGACAGCGATCCGCTCACGCGGAAATTCCTCGAGACCCGCCCGAAGATGTCCAGCTCCAGGCCACTCGCCTCGATCGCCGCCGCGTTTTCGAAGATGGTCTGGAAACCGCTTGGGCCGCCGGCGATCGTCTTGTTGAGCTGCGCCCCCTCGAGGTCGTAGGTGAAGACCGCGAGGTTGACGGAGATGTCGTCCAGCAGCGTCGCCTTGATGCCTGCCTCGTGGTTCTGGATCTGCTCCGGATCCACGATGGTGGTGCTGCCCGCCGAGTTCTCGCCGGAGCCCGCCTTGAAGCCCTCTGCATAGGTGTAATAGAGCAGAAGATCGGGCGTGGGCTGCCATTCCAGCCCGACTTCAGGGGTGAAATCGCTGAAGCTGCGCTCCGTGAAAGTGCCCTCGGTCGTAAAGCGGATGACCGGGCCAAGACCGCCGCGGGCAATGATGATCGCGGGGTTGGCGGAATCGACATCCTCCTGGCTGTAGCGGCCGCCCAGCTTCAGGGTGAAGGTGTCCAGCGCCGGAGCAAGCATGCCAAGTCCGATATTGGCCTGGCCGAAAACCGCCCAGGCATCGGTGCCGAGGTTCGAGCGGATGCACACGCGCTTGGGTGCGATCTGGGAAGTGCCCCCAGTCACCGTGTCGGGCGAATAGCCGCAAAGCTCGTAGGCATCGGCGAGATCGACGCCGGCAGCCTGCAGAACGCCGATGTTCTGTGCCTGGCCGTTCCTGCGCGCGAGGCCGACATTGTCGATCGGGCGCTGACGTTCGTGGAAGTAGAAGCCGCCCACGATAAGATCCAGATTGTCCAGCGAGACGTTGAACTGCAACTCGTTGGAATACTGTTCGCTGTCAATCCGGCGTTCCTGGACGGTGGTCGACTGGCCGTTGGTAGCAAGGCTGCTCACGACGGCAGAGAGATCAAGATCCTGGAACAGCGACGATTCGAAGCTGCGATAGTTTGCAATGTTCGTGATCGCGACGGTGTCGCTCAATTCACTCCGCAGCGTCCCGGTAAAGGCGTAGGTCTCGGTCTTGGTGCCGACGTCGGTTTCCGAGGCAAGGTCACGCGGATCTTCGGCATAACCGCCGATGCCAAGCGGCGCGAGGCGCGGCACACCGGGGAAGGACGCGCGAAGGTAGTGAATCGCGCCGGAGTTGTCGTTCTGGCGGAAATATTCACCGGACAACAGAAGGTCGGTAGTGTCCGAGATGTTGAACTGGAGCATGCCGCGGATCATGCGCCGACCCAGGTCGTCCACTTCCGACCCGGTAACGGGGTTCTCGCCGAACCCGTCGCGGTTCTCGATCTTGCTGGCGACGCGGAAGAGCACCGAGTCCGTAATCGGGCCGCTGATGGCACCTTCGGCGACGATGGCGTTGTAGTTGCCATAGGTAAGGCGACCGTAGCCGGACAGGAAGCTGGTCGGTTTGGCGGTGATGAGGTTGATCGAACCGCCGGTGGCATTGCGGCCATAAAGGGTGCCCTGAGGGCCACGCAGCACCTCGACACGCTCAAGATCGAAGAGGCTCGTCAGCTGCGCTTCCGCGCGTGAGACGACGGCGCCATCGACATGCAGCGCCACGCCGGTGGCGTTTCCGGTAGTCGACGTATTCGCGCCGACGCCGCGGATGAAGATCTTCGCCTGGTTGAAGTCGTTGCCGAAGTTCACGCTGGGCACGATGGTCTGCAGATCCTGAAGGCCATTGACCTGGGATGTCTGCAGGCGATCCCCACCCACGGCGATAACCGAGGCGCTAACATCCTGCAGCGTCTGTTCGCGGCGCTGGGCCGTCACGACAATCGCATTGCCATCGACCGGTGTCGCGGTGGGATCGGTCGCACCTTCCTGGGCAAAGTCGCTTTGGGGTGCCTGCGGTGTTTCTGCGGGATCCAGCTGGGAGTCCTGCGGCGATGGGGCATCCGTCTCGCTTGTTCCAGGAGCGTTCTGGGCAAGCGCCGGGAAAGACGTGCCGGCAAGCAGGATGGATGCGCATACAGCAATTTTCGATTTCATTTCGGCCTCTCCAAATTGCAATTATTGCAAGATACGGTGCCAAGTATTCCTCGAATGTGCTGTGCGCAATCTTCCCCAAAGGCGGTGGTGCGCAATTCTTGTCGAATGTGACACTGGCGCTACAAGATTGTGACATCGGTAATTTCGTGTGCTGCACCAGAAACGGCCTTGTCCGCCAAGCTTCAGTCGGGCGGCGGAAGCTTCCAATTGCTTGCTTTGGCCCAGAGTTCAGCACCGGTCATAATGAGATCGAAGACGGGATCTTTGATCGCATAATAGGCCTCCTTTTCGGAAGGAAAGCGGTCGGCGAGTTCCAGCTTTATCCTCTCGTATGCCGCGGCTGCTTCAGAGTTCGCGCGCAGGAAGTCTCGGCACAGGATTGCGTAGCGATGATTGAACCGACCGCGCTCCCGTATGTGCAAATGCACGGCGGGATCCTCGGCGCGGAAATAGAGTTTGCGGAGATCTTCGGGCGGAAGCGCCCTCCCAGGCGGTTGGTGATCGGTCCGGTCCGGGAGATGTGTGAACCCGACGCTTTCGAAACGCTCGACTTGAACGTCGCTCAATCTGGATACGCCAAGCTGAATATCGATCACGTTCTTCGCGGACATGTTCGCCACGGCTGTCGAGCCAATGTGATGAAGTTCCGAGTTATCCGGGACGATTGTTCTCAAGCGGTCGGCAATTAACCTGTATTCGCTTGACCACCGCGCGCAATACGGAACGATTTGAATGCGCTCTGACATGCGCAAAGGCTTAGCTGAACGCATTGGGCGTGTCTTCACCAAGCGTCTGTCCGCTTTCCTCCCAATTCTGGCCGTGGGCGTTCGAAAACCTCAAATCTTCAGGTCACCCTGCCGACTGCAGTGCAACGACGCCGCCGGACTGCCAGCATGCGCGATTCAGGTTATTGGGACGGACGAGTAGTGCTGCTAAGGGCCGAGCATGCTTACCATCGATGGCGTCACTATCCGGCTTGGAGGCCGGCCCATTCTCGAACGCGCGAGCGCCACGATTCCGCAGGGCGCGCGGGTCGGGCTCATCGGTCGCAATGGAGCGGGTAAATCCACGCTGATCAAGGCTGTCATCGGCGAGATCGAGCCTGACGAAGGCCAGATCGGCAAGCCCGCGCGGGCGCGTGTCGGCTATGTCGCGCAGGAAGCGCCCGATGGCGCGATTACGCCAGAAGAGGCCGTCCTCGCCGCAGACGTCGAACGTGCCCGGCTTCTCGAGGAGGCCGAAACCTGCACCGATGTCGATCGCCTTGGCGAAGTGCACGAGCGCCTGTTAGCCATCGACGCCTACACTGCGCCGGCGCGCGCGGCCAAGATCCTAAGCGGCCTGGGTTTTGACGAGGACATGCAGCGCCGGCCGCTTTCCAGCTTTTCAGGCGGCTGGAAAATGCGTGTGGCGCTCGGCGCGCTTCTTTTTTCGGAGCCCGATGTGCTCCTGCTCGATGAGCCCTCGAACCACCTAGACCTCGAGGCAACGTTGTGGCTCGAGAATTTCCTCAGGTCCTATCCCGCGACACTGCTGGTCATCAGTCACGAGCGGGACCTTCTGAACAACGTCGTCGACCACATTTTGCACCTTCAAGGCGGCAAGCTGACGCTCTACGCGGGCGGCTACGACGCATTCGAAAAGCAACGCGCCGAACGGGCAGCACAACTGGCATCCGCCAGGGCCGCACAGGATGCCCAGCGGGCACGCCTTCAGGATTACGTTGCGCGCAACAGCGCCCGCGCCTCGACCGCCAAGCAGGCGCAGGCCCGCGCGAAGATGCTGGCGAAGATGCAGCCGATCGTCGCGCTGATGGAGGATCCGTCGCTAAGCTTCGAGTTTCCCTCCCCGGGGGAACTGCGTTCACCGGTGATCACGCTGGACGGAGCCGCGGTGGCCTATGGCGATGCGCCCCCGATCTTGCAGCGCCTTGACATGCGGATCGATGCCGATGACCGGATTGCGCTGCTGGGCCGGAACGGGAACGGCAAGACCACCCTTGCGCGTCTGCTGTCGGCCCAGCTTCCGACGGTCGAGGGGGCCATGACTGCGCCAGGCAAACTCAAGGTTGGCTATTTCACACAGTACCAGGTGGAGGAACTGGCCAGCGACGCAACGCCAGTCGAACTGATGACGCGCGCCATGGAAGGACAGGCTCCCGGTGCGGTGAGAGCGCAATTGGGGCGTTTCGGCTTCTCCGGCCCGCGCGCCACCACGAAGGTCGAGAAACTGTCGGGCGGCGAGCGTGCCCGGCTTGCACTCGCGCTCATCACCCGCGATGCGCCGCACCTGCTTATCCTCGATGAACCGACCAACCACCTCGATGTCGACGCACGCGAAGCGCTGGTGCAGGCGCTCAATGACTATGCCGGAGCGGTAATTCTGATCAGCCATGACAGGCACATGGTTGAACTGACGGCGGATCGCCTGGTGCTGGTCGATGGCGGCACCGCAAAAGAATATTCCGGTAGCATGGACGATTACATAGACTTCGTGCTCGGTCGCAATGCGCCGAAGAAGCAACGAACACCCACGCCGAAAAAGTCGACGTCATCAAGCCGCGCCAAGACAGACGCAAAGGTGCGGTCCATCAAGTCAGAATTGGCTTCGACCGAGAAATCCATGACCAGGCTGGAAGCGAGCCTGCACGAAATCGACCAGGCGATGTACGATCCTGCAAAGGCGCCGGCGCATCTCGTCAAATTTGCGATCGGCGAACTGCTCGTCCAGCGATCTCAGGTCAGCGATCAGTTGGCGAAAGTCGAGGCAGAATGGCTCGCACTCGGGGAAAAGCTGGAAGCGCTCGAGAACGCGTAGTCGTGTAGCCGGCAATTGCTGGCCCGCCGCTTTCGAAGACTTGACTCAAGCAAATCTTGCAGAGGGTCCGGGTCAATTGCGGCTGCGCGACGAGCGTGCGAGTTTGCGCGCAAGATCGACGAAGACCTTGAATGCAGCGGAAGGATTCCGGCGGCCGGGATAATAAAGACCCAAAGGCGAGAGCGGCGGCGTCCAAGCTTCCAGAAGTTGCACGAGCCTCCCCTAGGCTCGAAAAGAGCGGACCGCCCGCAAACGACCCGATTTCGGACTTTCACGCCCCTTTGAGGACCATGACATTTCGTCCGCTCTTAAGCTGCGCAACAGGTTTCAGACAAACTTCATGCAGTGTTCACCAGCGCGCCAAGGCACAATCTTCCGGCTCAAGGCAGAAGGGGATCTCCATCGGGGCGCAATTGCTCTGGACGACGCTCCCGAACGACCCGGTGGCTGCGCTGCCACCCAGGCACGTCGAAAGCGGAAGGAACCACGTCATGCCGATGAAGAAATTTGGCATCATGCTCGCCGGCCTTGCACTTGTCGCGATCACGCCCGCTGCAAGATCCGAGACCATTTCGGTCATCGTCGGTTATGCCGATCTCGACCTCGCCAGTACGGCGGGATTTGCCAGGCTTGAAAATCGAGTCGAAGACGCCGCCACACGACTCTGCGGCCTCTCGGATCGAGACAGGGTAATGCCGCAAACGAAGGCCCGCTGCATCCGAGATACCGTCAACTCGGTCCGTCCACAGTTGGAGGCGCTGCGTTCGGGACGAACTCTTTCATCGTCCAAGAACATTCTTTTCACTCGTTCGGTTCACGGCTGACCTTCCCAAAGGAAGATTGCAGCGGCCCAGCCAAGAGAGAGATGTCCGCTTCCCACCGAGAAGCAGCCTCGAGCACCGCCTGGGTCTCCCCGCAAGCTGACTGTCGGCTTTTGGCTTCCGCGAAACAAGAAGCAGACGTTCGGCTAACGGCCCGGTTGCGGACGGTCGCTCAATGCGTATGCTCAAACCTGTTTCTGTGATGAGTAAACTTGGATGTATTGATGAGCGAGATGGTCTTCGTATTCCTTGGGCTTCTTACCGTCTGCATCTTTGTGCTTTTGCTTGTTAACGGACATCGCAAAGCTGTAACGACGGAACATCAGGCTGAGCTAGAGGAGCTGCGCGAGCGAATTAAGGTGCTCGAGAAAATTGTCACCGATGGAGGGCTGAACACGGCTTCTCAGATTGAGGCATTGCGTGAGCAGGCGCAGCACCGGATCGAAGGCCGAGAGTAGCTTAGGTGCGGTGCCTAGTGACCGCTTTCCACCCACAAACAGAAGTTCGATAGCGCGGGCGATCCACCCAAGAGCGGATTGGCAGCTTTGCCACGCTCTGAACCGAAAGCGGACTTTCCGCTAACGACCCGATACCGGACGCAACTACCGTCAGTTTCGTCGCGTGATTTCCTAGGTTCGTCGCTTTGTCGCAATCTTCAACTTGCTGATATCCTTCTGAGTGTTCCGGCCATGTAGCGAGAGCATGCAGCATACATTGAGCTGTCGAACGAGGAGTATCTCGATGCGATTGTCGGCTGTATTGGCTGCGTCACTATTATTGTCTGCTTGTGCAGCGTTTCCACCGGTAGAAATGCGCCTGCCTCAATCTCTAGTCGAACAGTCCGCTCGTTTGCCCGTCGAGGGCATTGGCGGTTGGACGCATGGTCGTTTCCGCACCGGAGACTATTTCGGGGGTTATGAGCGTTCCGAAGAACGTCTCGCCTTCTTCGATACGATTGTTCGCAACTCGGGACATTCCGAGCTCGTCATCGAAGGACCGGGAATTAGCTCGACGATTGAGGCGCACTGCAGGATGCGAGAGCGAGTTCTAGACTTCGAATTTGTCGAATTTACTCCGCAACGCATGTCCTATCGCTGCGAATTTAGCGCAGAGGGTAGATCGATACCTGCACGGTTCGAGCTGCAAGAAGTGAGGAGTGGCTTGGGTGGCGCGTTAAGTCGGCGCGAGCGGCGAGGAGAGATTGCTTTGGGCGGCGAAACGGTGCAAATCTACTCCGTCCATAAACTCGCCGGATCGTCATTCGAAATGGCCAGCCCGATCGGTTACGTCTTCGAGCAATTCGGCCGCCCGGTTGGCGCAGTGGAGATCAATGGCGCTCCGATAATTTACATCGCTGACCTGACCGACGAAGGGCTGACGCGCGCGATCACAGTCGGGGCCGTGGCCCTGGCGATCTTCTGGGACCCCGCAAACAGTGCGCTTGGTGATTAAATGGCAAGCTTAGCGCCCCCTCTGAAACCGCTGGGGATCGAAGAGACGCCGCCCGTTTCTCCTCTTGTTTCGTCGCGCCGGTTATCAGGAATTCATCGCGGGCGGACACTTATGCTCGTCGGCATAATCTGGTTCGCCTGCGGAACTCTTTACCTTCTGCCCTATGTGCTGCGTGGTGGCCTCGATCTGGCAGCCGTCTTCTCGCACTATGCTGCGTCGGTGGCAGGTTTTGCGCTATCGATTGTCTTGCTTGGCCTCTCCATCAAGCTGCGAGGAATGGGCGGTGCCAAGGTTTTCGCTGCATTTGCCCCGGTCGTGACCTCCCTTGCAGCGCTCCTGGCAGTGATTGATATTGCCCTTTTCGACAGCATCTATGACCTGTTCGGTCGCGAACATGCGTCGTCGATCACCGCCTCATATGCTGTCAATTGGGCGGGAAACTTCGCGATTTTCATGTCTCAATATTCGCTGATCGCGGTCGCCTTCTGGACCCTCGAAGCCCTTGAGCAACGCCGCGAGCAACAGGTTGAACTACAGCTCATGAAGACACTGGCAGCCGAGGCAAATAGTCAGGCCAGCCGAGCAAGGCTTTCCGCTCTACGTTACCAGCTCAATCCCCATTTCCTGTTCAATACGCTGAACTCAATCTCGTCACTTGTCATGACCGACCGGTCAAAAGACGCGGAAGCGATGCTGGCGCGACTGTCGGAGTTTCTTCGCACGACGCTAGTCGCCAATCCGGAAGCGCCACAAACGCTGGAAGGCGAACTTGAGACGGTGGACGCCTATCTTGCGATCGAAAGGATACGCTTTGGCGATCGCCTCGGTTTTGACCTCGACTGCCCACCAGAACTGCGCGACGTAGAGATCCCACATTTCCTTCTCCAGCCATTGGTCGAAAATGCGGTCAAACACGGTGTGGCGCCGAGCGCCAGACCGATAACGATCTCTATCTGCGCAAGGCGGCGCGGTGAAGAACTGCTTATCACGGTCGAGAATGACTGCGAGAGCACGGAGCAATCGACACGAGGCACACAGGTCGGTCTTCGCAATGTTCGGGACCGGTTGGAGGCAGTTTTCGGCGAACAAGGGCATCTGGAAACAATCGCCCGCGAGGCAGGATACCTGGCCCTTATACGAATTCCCTTGGCGGGATGCCCCGAATGAGCTTGCGGGTCGTCCTAGTTGATGATGAAGCTCTGGCAATCGACCGCTTGAGAGAACTCTTGATCGACATCGAAGAAGTCGAGATTGTGGGCACCGCCAATACGGCGGCGAAAGCGGCTGAAGCAATCGAAGAGCTGCGACCTGATCTGGTATTTCTCGACATTCAGATGCCTGGGCGAAGCGGTATGGCACTCGCGGCCGGTCTCGCACCTGAAGATCGCCCTGAGCTGATCTTTATCACTGCGTTCGAGCACTTTGCCCCAGACGCATTTTCCGTGGATGCCGCGGACTATCTGTTGAAACCAGTTCGGTTCGACAGGCTCAAGCAGGCAATCGTCCGCGCAAAGCGTAGGATTAGGCTCAATGCCGCTGCAGAGCATATCAATGATATGCAAGTCGAAGCTAATCGCTATGCGCAAGAGCTTTGGGTTTCCGTGCGTGATGGGCAGGTCCGTCTCGATGTCGAGCTGATCGAGTGGATAGAGGCGGCAAAGGACTATGTCTTTCTGCATACCGCTACGCGCAGCTACCTTCACCGGATATCGATGAGCACCCTTGAGCAGAAGCTCGATCCCCGGAAGCTGATGCGCGTGCATCGATCGGCATTCGTGCGACCGAATTTGGTGCAGAAGCTGGAGCGTCCCGGAAAGGGATGCGTAAACCTCGTCTTGCGAGACGGGGCGATAGTCCAGGTTGGCCCGAGCTACGTCAAGGACGTCCTGAAGACATTGGTTCCGGACGATCTCTGAAAGGCAGACCATGAGGGGCCGCCGCAGCGTCGTGAGCATGGGTAGATAAAACAAAATGGCTCGCCCAGCCAACAGCCGGACGAGCCAAGTTACTATCTAGGAAGATAGGTGCGGGTCAGAAACGGACGCCGGCGGTCAGCATAACCTGGTGACGCTTGGTTTCCAGATCGGCTTCCGAGAATGAACCGTAGTCCGAATACCGGTATTCGATGCGGGCGAAGGGCTGACCCAGATCGAACTCGACGCCGCCACCCAGCCGAAAACCATCGAGGTTCTCGCTCAGAGTTTCACTTTCATCGTCCAGCGAATAGGTCGCGCTGAACCGCTGGTTTGTGTAACCGCCTTTCGCGAAAAGCATCGCAACATCGTTCAAGGGCACACCGACACGAACGCCTGCAAAAATGTCGCGGCCTGCTGAGAGGGTCAGTTCGTCATCGTCCTCGAGCACATCGAAAGCCGTGGCGCTCACGCCGTTGTCGGTCAGCTCGGCTTCCGCGCCGATCAGAACGCCACCAAGATTGACGTCGTATCCTAGGGCGATGCCGTAAGCGATCCCGTCTTCCGAGCCATCGTCGTCTTCGTCACCAGTGGTGAACTTGTCGTAACCGGCCGTGGCACCGACCCAGGGGCCGGTGAATGGCAAGTTTTCCTGCGCAAATGCGGGAGTTGCGGCCGTCGAAACCGCAACAACGGCTGCTGAAAGCAGAAGCTTTTTCATATGTCTTTCCTCATGTGGGAGATCACGATCGCCCGTTGAACCTGAAGCGCCGAACGATCCGGCGTTCCACTCGTTCAGATGGCAGCCTGCAGAGGTGACTGCTTCGATGCATCGCTCAAGCCGGGAACGCTAACGACAGAGTTTGCCGCTGCCGACAAAAGCCAATTTTCGTGCGACGAACACACTGCCAAGTATCTTGAGGACCGACTTCCGCCGCCTGCGCCTCAAACCAGACCAGCCGGTAACGACCCGATTGCGGACGTTGCGCGTCGTTGCGATTTGCTGGACTATGCACCTGTGATGAAAGCGTTAGCCTTCTTGCTCGGTGCCGGAGCGATTGCCGCGATTGCAGCAAATAGCGGTGATCGGGTCGCCCATCGCGAGGTCGCAGGAAACCGCTTCGAGGTTCCAACCGATCACCTCTTCAACGCCACAAATCCGTGGCTCCCCGCGTCGGAGGAGGATTCTTTCGTCTTTCTCTTCCAGCCCAATCCTAATCCCGGTCAGATTCCAAAGCACCGAGTGCTTGTTCAGCGCCTGAGCCGCTTTTGCCCTGGCGATGCTTCTCAGATGCTACGTATTGCCTGTGGTCAAGAACAGACGAGCGTCACCGACGGCCCACCTTATGAGAAGGTGCAAGACGAACTCGGTTCATGGTCGTCTGACATTTATTCCTTGGGAGCCGAACCAGGTGAAGACGGTGTTATCGAAAAACGGCAGATCGCGTATTGCCAACTCTTTGGACCCAACCCTGTGAAACCCGAACCGACGAATCTCTGCACCACATTCTGGGCCTATGACGGCATGATGTTGCAATTCAGCTTCGATGAAAAAGAACTTCCGAAGATGAGGGCCATGAAGGCCGAGGCAATGGCCCTGTTGGACAGCTGGAAGGTCCGCTAACCACCCAAAAGCGGCCCCTATCGCAGCGCTGCGGCATAGCTGATAGCCGACTGTCTGCTTGCTACCGTCCTAGCCCAGAAACGGACTCGCCGCTAACGACCCGATTGCGGACGTTAGGTCACGCCCACTTCCAACCTGATATGGCGGCGATCCTTTTGATCCCAGTCAATACATCAAAAGGCCACGCGGATATTCAATCTCAGCGGAGGGAGAGTTGCCGTGAAAATCGATGCCTTGAAGTTAGCTTTTGCAACCGCGATCGTCTTTGCGGTCGCGTGGGTGATTTGCAGCCTTTTCGTCGTCTCTATGCCAGGGGCAATGATGCGAATGTCCGGCCACATGGTTCATGCCGATTTCGGTCCAATGGGCTGGCAACTAAGTCTTGCCGGCTCTGTGTATGGCCTCTTCGCATGGTCGCTAGGCGCAGGTCTCATCGCCGGTGCGACTGCCGCTTTGTATAATCGGCTGGTCGGGCGAAGGGACGGACCCGTTGCATAAAGCTCTGCTGGTAGAATGGACCGAGTGGGGTCTGAAGAGGATGAACGCGTGACGTGGCTAATCGAGCGAGCTGCGCGAGCCATCCTTGCCAAACTCGCCTTCTCCCACGCCTCACCAGACTCAGGGAAGCGGAACGCGGCCTATGCGCCTGATCAACCGCACAACAGCCATACGGATGTCCGCGATGCAGGTCCTTCTGCGATGAGGGACGCACCCATGAGGGATTGGACAGAAATTGATGAAGATCTGGACGAGAGCTTTCCTGCCAGTGATCCGCCAGGCGGTTATTGAACAACCGACGCAGAGCGCCACCTGCGTTCGTGCGGCACAATGGTTCTCGATGGCCATATCATCGAGAGCCATGTTCCCGCCTCAGACATCAAGCGTTGCTCCTGGAGCGATCGGAAGTCGACACCGGGGCGTTCTCAGCGCTTATGAACTTCGCTGATTTTGATCGCGATCCTTGACCAGGAGGTAGATCGCTTTTGGCAAAAGACTAGCGTTTCCGGGACCCGACTAGAGACACAGCGGCACGATGTTTGCAGGTGCAGTCGGTCTGACAATGCCTGCCTGAGAGACGCGTAGAATGATGGCGCCGTCACGGAAATAGCCTCGCAAGGCCGCCCGTTCCGCGGGCTAGCGCAATGTCCCTGCAACCAGAGACTAGTGCTTGGGGTGTGTGGCGGAGCGGGAGGGATTCGAACCCTCGATACGGGGTTACCGTATACACACTTTCCAGGCGTGCGCCTTCGACCACTCGGCCACCGCTCCGCATGTCCGCTTTGCGCCGCAGCCATGTTGCCAGGGCGCGTGTGGTCGGACAGAAGGCGCGCACCTAGCGAAGCTGCCTGGCAAAGACAAGCAGCGTGATGACAAGTTTGCGCGAAGATCCTAGGTCCGCCTGCATGACTCGCAACATCGGCCTTGCCCCCTCCGTCGCGGACATGGAGCGTGTCGCACGCGCGGCGTACGATCGCATTCCCGCTGCCTTTGCCGAGCACCTGGGCGACGTGGTGATCCAGGTGCAGGATTTCGCCGAGGACGAGCTGCTCGCCGAGATGGGCATCGAGAGCCCGTTCGAACTCACCGGCGTCTACGAAGGCCTTCCCCTGACGGAGCGAAGCATCGAGCATTCCGGCACCATGCCCGATCGCATCCGCCTGTTCCGTCTGCCCATCCTGCTGGAATGGTGCGAGCGCGGGGACGAGACGTTCGAGCACCTGGTGGCGCACGTGCTGGTGCACGAGATCGGTCATCATTTCGGCCTTTCGGACGAGGACATGCACGCGCTGGAGGACCAGGTCGCCTGAGCCTGTCCGGACCCATTGCCGTGCAGATGCGTAACATCTGGCAGGATGGAACGGATTTTTCGCACGCTAGCCGGGCTCCTCGCCCTGACCTTTACCCTGATTGCCGCCCCGCTGGCGGCGCAGGGAGACCCCGAGGTGCCGAGCGGATCCGAGCCGTATGTCTACGAGGTCGAGGCGCTCAACACCGGGCTTGCGGACCCCGCTGAACCGCTCGAGCTAGATACGCCCCAAGCTCTTGTGGAAAGCTTCTTTTCCGCCGCGGAAGCAGGCGAGTGGGAGCGGGCGGCCACCGCGCTCGACATGACCAGTCTCTCCGCTCGCGAACAGGCGATGGAAGCGGAAGACCTGGCGGCGATGATGTACGAGATCGCCAATCGCTCCATCGCGGTAAGCTGGGCCGACCTGCCCGACCGGCCCGATGCCGTGGATACCGCGGCCAGCAACAAGAACCCGATGGCGGGGGCAGAGCGGCGGCACATCTCGCTGGCGCACCTGCAGCTGGGCCGTCGCACCGTGCCTGTCAGCATCGCGCGGCTGCAGGAACCGGACGGCGAACCGGTATGGATGTTCAGCCGCCAGACCGTGGGCAACCTGCCGGAACTCTACGAACGCTACGGGCCGACCGATTTCGAACTCAGCCTGCCGGTGCCGCTGCGCCAGCAGGCCTTCTGGACGCTGGCATGGTGGGAAGTGATTGCCCTTCCGCTGGTCCTCATGCTGGCCTTCATCGCCGCGGTCCTCACCTACAAGGCGGTGGGAGCGGGCAAGAAGCGCTTTGACGACGAAAGCATGGCGGGCGTCATCCTGCGCGCCGTTCAGGTGCCGCTGACCCTGCTGGCGCTGGCGGGCAGCTTCGCCCTGATGCGCAACGTGCTGTTCACCCTGTCCGGACCGGTGGAGGACATTCTCGGGCCGCTGCAACTGACCCTGATCGTCATCGCCATCGGCGCCATCATCGTGACTGCGGTGGAGGCCGTGCTGGACCTTGCCACCGATCGCAATGCCCGCCGGATCGAGGAGCCGGAGAACGAGGAGGGACGGGACTTCTACACCCAGGCCTCTGCCGTGCGGCGGCTGATCATCGTGCTGGTCATGGTGGCGGGCCTCGGCATCGTGCTTGTGCAGAGCAACCTGACGCAGACGCTCGGCTTCTCGCTGCTGGCGGGCGCGGGCGTGCTGGGCCTGATCATCGCCTTTGCAGCACGCAAGGTGCTGGGCGACATCATGGCCAGCATGCAGATCGCCTTCGCCAAGACCGCGCGCATCGGCGACGCGGTGCAGTACGAGGGGCAGTGGTGCTACGTGGAGAAGATCGGTTTCACCCATCTTCGCCTGCGCACCTGGGACGACCGGCGGGTCATGGCGCCTGTTTCCGAATTCGTGGGTTCAAGCTTCGAGAACTGGACCAAGCAGGAGCCCGCCCTGATCATGCGTGTGCCCATCTACCTTGATCACCGCGCCGACGTGGAGGCATTGCGGGAAAAGCTCATGAGCTTCGTCGAGGACGACGACGACATCATCAACAAGGACCAGGCCAAGTTCGAAGTGATCGACCACGAACCCAAGGGCATGCTCGCGCGCGCCTGTGTTCACGCGAAGGATCCGAAGATCGGCTGGACCATGCACTGCCGCGTGCGCGAGTTCCTGCTGAAGACGGCCGCCGAGATGGATGCCGCCGCCGGGAACGAGCCTGCCCCCGCCTATCTTCCGCGCGAACGCGAAGTGCAGATGGACCTGACGATGGAAGAACAGAAGGATTGACCCCGCCCGGCGCGGTGGCACTGTGCCCGGCATGAAACGAGCACTTGCCGCGAGCGCCCTCGCCCTTTCCCTGGCCTTCCCCCTCGCGGCGCAGCAGGCGGTGGAACCTGTCACGCCCAGCTCGGTAGTGGCTGCCGCCGGCGCTGAGGAGTGGGTGAAAATCCCGCCCGAAGACATGCTGGTGATGGAACTAGCCCCGGATGCGCGCGGCGACGAGCGCACGGTGGTGATCCAGTTGATGCAGCCGCCCTTCAGCCAGCCGTGGGTGGAGAACATCCGCACCCTTGCCGAGGCGCACTGGTGGGACGGGACGAGCATCTATCGGGTGCAGGACAACTACGTTACGCAATGGGGCGACGTAACCGAGGAGAAGGCGCTGCCCGACGGCCTGGTATCGCCAGAGGCGTCCTTCTGGTCCAGACACGATGAGGCGCTTTTTCCCGGTCTGCCACATCCCACCAGAGATAGTGTTTCCGGGCTTCTCCAGGCTGCAAACTCTTCGCGTTACGACACGTTCTACAAGGGTTTTCCCGTCTCGGGGGAGGATGGCATTCACGATTACGGAACGATGTGGCCCATCTATTGCTACGGCTACATCGGCGTTGCCCGTGACTACGCGCCCGATACCGGCACGGGGGCCGAACTCTACACCATCATCGGTCAGCCGCAGCGGCACATGGATCGCAACCTTGCCGTGGTGGGCCGGGTGATCGAGGGGATGGAGCACCTATCCAGCCTGCCGCGCGGGTCTGGCGAACTCGGGTTCTACACCGAAGAGGAAGCCGACCTGCGCACACCTATCCGTTCGGTGCGTCTCGCCAGCGAGATGGCCGATCCGCCCGCGTTCGAATATCTCGACACTGCCAGCGAGAGCTTTGCCCGTTACGTCGAGGTGCGCGCCAACCGGAACGATGCCTTCTACACCGTGCCTGCTGGCGGGGTGGACGTATGCAGCGTACAGGTCCCGGTGCGGCGGGCCGGGTGATCCTGCGCCAGGCGGAACGCGCCCGGTTTCGCGCATCCCCTGGGAAACGCGCCGCCTCAACATTTTCCGAATTATGTGCCCTTGAGCCCCCGCCCTAAAGCCGCTCTGCCTGGGCCACGGCGTCGGTTGCCCGCAGCGCGCTGATGATGCGGGTGAGGTGGGCCAGATCCTGCACTTCCAGGTCCACCGCATAGGTGTGGAAGGGATCGTCGCGCTGCGTCAGTTCCAGGTGCATCACGTTGGCGTTGTTACGGGCAAAGACACCGGCCATTTCCGCCAGCGTGCCGGGACGGTTGTAAAGCACCACGTTCAGCCGCCCGATGGCGCCGTGCGAGCGCTCGCCCCACGAAAGGTCCACCCAGTCGGCATCCACGCCGTTGGCCAGTTCCAGGCAGTCGATGGCATGCACTTCCACGGTTTCGTGCGGTCGGCGCAGGCCCACGATCCGGTCGCCAGGCACGGGGTGGCAGCAGTCGGCGAGATCGAAACCGACACCGGCCGTAAGTCCCTTGATCGAGATTGCGCGCTCCTGCTCGGTTTCCTCCGGCATGTCGGCGGTGCTGCCGGGCACCAGCGCTTCCATCACCTCGCGGTCGGAAAGCTTGGCCGCCCCGATGGCGTACATCAGGTCGTCCACGTCCTCCATCTCCAGCCGCTCCACCGCCTGCTTCAGCGCCTTCCTGCCCACCTTGGCGGGCAGGCGCTCGGCAATCTCGTCGTACAGCTTGGTCCCGATCTCGGCGATTTCGGCGCGCTCCTTGGCGCGCACCGCGCGGCGGATGGAGGCGCGCGCCTTGCCGGTGACGACGAAGCCCAGCCAGCTCAGCTGCGGCTCTGCGTTCTTGCCCTTGATGATCTCCACCACGTCGCCGTTGCCCAGCGGCGTGCGCAGCGGCATGTGCCGCCCGTTTATCTTCGCGCCCACGGTCTGCGCGCCCAGATCGGTGTGGACGGCGAAGGCGAAATCCACCGCCGTCGCGCCCTTGGGCAGCTGGAACAGCGCGCCCTTCGGGGTGAAGGCAAAGATGCGATCCTGGTAGATCGCCAGCTTGGTATGCTCCAGCAGCTCTTCGGCATCGTGGCTGGCATCCACGATCTCGATCAGGTCGCGCAGCCAGGCCACCTGCCCATCGTGCCGCCCGCCCTGCTTGTAGGCCCAGTGCGCGGCCAGGCCGAAGCCGTTGGTGCGGTGCATCTCGCGCGTGCGCAGCTGCACCTCCGCGCGCATCGACTTGTCGTAGAAGATCGTGGTGTGAAGCGAGCGATAGCCGTTGTTCTTGGGGGTGGAGATATAGTCCTTGAACCGGCCAGGCACGAACTGGAAGGCGGTGTGCAGCACGCCCAGCGCGCGGTAGCAGTCCTCCACGTTGTCGGTCAGCACGCGGAAGGCCATGATATCGGTCACCTGCTCGAACGGCAGGTGGCGCTCTGCCATCTTGCGCCAGATCGAATAGGGGTGCTTCTCCCGCCCCCACACTTCCACTTCGAGGCCAGCGGCGGCCAGCGCCTGCTTTATGTCGAGGGCGATGCGATCCACCTGCCCCGCGTCGCTCTGGCGCAGCTGCTCCAACCGGCGGGTGATGGTCTCGTAAGCCTCGGGCTCCAGCTGCTCGAACGCCAGCAGCTGCATTTCGCGCATGTATTCGTACATGCCCACCCGCTCCGCCAGCGGGGCATAGATATCCATCGTCTCGCGGGCGATGCGCTGGCGCTTCACCGGGCTCTTGATGTGATGCAGCGTGCGCATGTTGTGCAGCCGGTCCGCCAGCTTCACCAGCAGCACGCGCAGGTCCTCGCTCATGGCCAGCAGGAACTTGCGCAGGTTTTCCGCCGCGCGCTCGTTCTCGGCCATCTGCTCGATCTTGGAAAGCTTGGTTACGCCGTCCACCAGCCGGGCGACTTCGGGGCCGAACTGCGCCTCGATATCGTCGATGGTGGCGAGGGTATCCTCCACCGTATCGTGCAACAGCGCGGTTACGATGGTTTCCTGGTCCAGCTTCAGGTCGGTCATCAGACCGGCGACTTCCACCGGATGGCTGAAATAGGGATCGCCGCTGGCACGCTTCTGGCTGCCGTGTTTCTGCACCGTATACACGTAGGCGCGGTTCAGCAGCGCCTCGTCGGCGTCGGGGTCGTATTCCTTGACCCGTTCAACAAGTTCGTACTGGCGCAGCATGGTGACATGAATGTGCGGTGCGCCGCAGCATTCGGCAAGGGGAAAGGCGCTGCCGCATGCACTTGGCAGCGACAGCGCGTTTCCTTTCGTCAGCCCGCTTCGTACCCCACGATCGGATCGACCTGGTTGCGGGTGTAGCTGTGATAACCGCCGCGCGTGTCATTGTAGATGCGCGTGGCGATGGGACGGCCCCAGTCTCCGGTTTCCCAGAGAGCCTTGAACAGGGGCTCCACGAACTTGTTGCGGCCCACTGCGGCAAGAAATTCCTCCGCCTGCGGGACGGCAGGCCGGTATTCGTTGCGCAGCGCGGCTTCCAGCCACAGGAACAGCACCTCGTTGTTACCCGTCTCGGACAGGGCCAGCTGCTCGTTCAGCGCAGCCAGTTCGTCGGCGCTCATCTCCTCGGGCAGTTCCTGGAGGAAGCGCTGCTGTTCGGCACCGGTCCAGCTGCGCCAGGTGTCGGTCCCGGGCAGAGTGCCGTCGGCGGCATAGTCCTGCGCCGCGCCGTCCACCTCGGCGAAGGCCTGCGGATCGGGAGCCACGGCGTTTTCGGGAAGGCCGGTGCCGTAGACCCACCCGTCCAGCATCAGCTGTTCTTCCAGTTCCTCGTCGTCCTGCACCACGTATTCGCGCAGTTCGGCAAGGAACATCTCGCTGGTCGCGGGCTGGAAGGCGTGGCGGTCGAACCAGCCGCGCATGAACTCGTCGAAGCGTTCGCGGCCGATGATGGTTTCCATCGTGCGCAGGAACACCGTGCCCTTGTCGTAGATCGCCTCGCCCACGGTGTCGAAGGGGCTGATGCCCTCTGGCGTGCGCATGGCGGTGTTGGGATTGTCCGCGCCCTGCTCCTCAATCGCTTCGACCAGGCTGGCGTAGCTGAGGGCATATTCCTGATTCGCGCGCTTCTCTCCGAATACGGACTCGGAAATGCGGCTCTCGAAGTAGGAAGTGACGCCTTCGTTCAGCCAGCCGTCGCGCCAGCTGGAATAGGTGACGAGGTTGCCCGACCAGCTGTGCGCCAGTTCATGCGCGATCAGGCCGGTGTTGGAACGGTCGCCCGCGATGAAGGTGGGGGTGAGGAAGGTCATCACCGGGTTTTCCATGCCGCCGTAGGGGAAGGCCGGCGGCAGCACGATCATGTCGTAACGACCCCAGCGATAGGGGCCGTAGATTTCCTCGGCCGCGTCAATCATGGCCTCGGTGTCGGTCAGTTCGGCGGCGGCTTCCTCCAGCACTTCGGGTTCCGCCCACACGCCCGAGCGCGGGCCGAGTTCGGCGAATTCGAGGTTCCCGGCGGCGATCGCGATCAGGTAGGGCGGGATGGAGTTTTCCATCACGAATTCGAAAGCGCGGCGGTTTTCGCCCACGTCTTCAGGATCTCCGCGGCTGATGCCGCTCATCACCACTTCGAGGGGCTTGGGCGCGGTGATGCGCGCTTCCCAGGTCTGGCGGATGCCGGGGCTGTCCTGCGTGGGAATCCACGTGCGGTTGAGGATCGCCTGACCCTGGCTGAAGACGAAGGGATATTCGCCGCCCGCCGTCTGCTCCGGCTCGAGCCATTGCAGCGCCTCGGCCTCCGGCCCGCTGGCGTAGTCGATCACGATCTGCTGCAGGCCCGGCCCGGTCAGTTCGCCCAGCTGGACGGTGATCGGCTCACCCTTTTCCGGGTCGCTCTCGCCGATCTCGTAGTCCAGTTGGTTGCCGTTGCCGTCGGTGATGCCGCCGATGATCAGGCCGTCGGAATCGAGCACGATCTCGCTGGCATCCTCGGCCGCTTCCACGTCCAGCGTGGCGGTGCCTTCAACGCGCTGCCCTTCGAAATCCAGGTCGAGGTCCAGGGCCACGTGGGTCACGCGGGCTTCCAGCGGGCGGGCATAGGTGAATTCGTCCTGCGCTTCGGCGGAGGTGAGAACGGGGGCGACGCCGCGCTCCTCTTCCGGCAGGTCGTCCGCGGTGCAGGCGGATATCAGGAACGGCAGTGCCACAAGTGTCGCAGAGGCGAAAATACGCATGAAATCTCCGTTTTTGCGAAAATCCGGACCATGGGCGATGGTTCCGGCAATCGTTTCGGCCAGCGCCATAGCAGATCGTCGACCCGAGTCAGCCATTGATGGAGAATGCATGGTGTTTGCCGCGCCCATCGGCTTGGTGATACACGGGAATCTTGCAGAAACCGAGGCCTACCGATGCGCAAAGCCATGATCGCCGCCACCCTTGCCGTCAGCGCGATTGCCGCGCCGGTTGCGGCGCAGGATGCCGTCACACCGGTTGAAGAAGCGCTCGATCCGGAGATCGAGGGAGGGCAGGACATCATCGTTTCCGGCGAACGCGCCGAGCGGCATGAGCAGGCCCGCGAACAGGCCCGGGCGATCACCCCGCGCAGCGGATCGGTGCAGGCCCCGCTCGCCCGGTTGCACGCACCCGTCTGCCCCGGGGTCTATGGCGCGGCCACCGATACCGCCTACGAGATCATCGGACGGATCCGCTCGAACGCGGAGCGGATCGGGCACGAGGCAGTTCGTGGGGAGGCGTGCCACGCGAACGTGATCGTCGCCTTCGTCGACGACCCACGCGACTATTTCGAACAGCTGCGCGAAGCCGATCACGAAACCGTGCGTGGCCTCGACTACTGGGCTGCCAAGCAGGTGCGCCAGCAGGAAGGCCGCGTGCTGGCGTGGAATGTCACCGCCACGATCAGCCGCGACGGCATTTCCGGTTTCGGCCAGCCGCCTACCTTTTCCAGCACCGCCATAAGCCGCACGGAACTGGGCGTGCGCGAGGATATCGGTATTTCGGTGGTGCTGATCCCGCGCAGCGCAATCGAGGGAATGGATACGATCGCCATCGCCGATTACGTGACGATGCGCGCCCTGGCCCAGACCCGCGTTCCCGAAGGCGCTACGCAGCTGGGCACGATCCTGGAGCTGTTCGAGGATGACGTGGAGGCCCCGCCGTTCCGTCTCACATCTTTCGACGAGGCCTATCTTACCAGCCTCTATCGCCAGCAGGCGAACACGCCCAGCCACCTGGCGCTGCGCGACGTGGGCCGCCTGATGGAAAGCCAAGGCCAATAGGTGACAGGCGCCGCGCACGGCCCTAGGCTTGGGCCATGCGAACGATCACAATTTCCTTTCTCGCCACTTTCTCGGCGCTCGCCCTGGCTTCCTGCCAGCAATCCGAAACCACCCCTGTCCCGCAGACGGAGGAAGAGGTCGACGCGGCCCAGGCCCAGTCGGACACCGTCGATGGCCGCGCGCTGCTCTTCTCCGACGAGTTTTCGGACGACAGCCTCGATGTCACGCGGTGGAACGTGGAAGGCATGGATTTCTGGGTGAACGAGGAGGAACAGGCCTACGTCAATTCGCCCGACACCATCCAGTTCGTGCAGGGGCTGGAAGGCGCAGACGGGGGCGCGCTGGTGCTGCGCCCGGTCTATCGACCGGGAGAGGACACTAACGAGGAACGCGACGCCGATTTCCTCTCCGGCCGCGTCAACACGCGCGGCAATTTCGAATTCACCTATGGCCGCGCAGAGGCGCGCATCCGCATGCCCGATGCCGTTGGCGTCTGGCCGGCCTTCTGGCTGCTTGCCGATGCCCAGTGGCCGACGGAAGGCGAAATCGACATCATGGAATACGTAGGCCAGGCAGACTGGACGGGCGTTGCCCTGCACGGCCCCGGATATTCGGGCGATGCCGGCATTGCCGACAGGCAGTATTTCCCGCCCGGAACCGACGTGACCGACTGGCACGTCTACGCAGCCGAATGGACGCCCGACAAGATCGAGTTCTTCGTCGACGACCGCCTTACCTTCCGCGTGCCCAGGACCAACGTGGAATTCTTCGGCGAATGGGTGTTCGACAACCCGCAGTACGTCGTCCTCAACTTCGCCGTGGGCGGCATCTACCCGCACAAGATCAACGGCATCGAGGAACCCTATCTCGGCATGCCGCAGGAAACCGCCGACCGCATCGCAGCAGGCGAACTGGCAATGGAAGTGGACTGGGTGCGGGTCTACGGGCCGGAGGAGTAACTCAGCCCCATGTCACCTCGGGCGGCAGGCTCATCAGGATGGCGTCGATGTTGCCGCCGGTCTTCAGTCCGAACAGCGTCCCTCGGTCGTAGACCAGGTTGAATTCGACGTAGCGCCCGCGCCATTCCAGCTGGCGGGCCTTGTCCTCCGGCGTCCAGTCCATGTCCATGCGCTTGCGCACGATGGCGGGGAAGACATCCAGGAAGGCCTCGCCAACGTCGCGGGTGAAAGCGAAATTGCGCGCGAACTCTTCCTCGTTCCGGCATTCGAGGTGGTCGTAGAAGATCCCGCCGACGCCGCGCGCCACGCCGCGGTGGGGGATGAAGAAGTAGTCGTCCGCCCATTTCCTGAATCGGTCGTAGTAAGTTGGATTGTGGGCGGAGCACGCCGCGCGCAGGCGGGCGTGGAAGGCATCGGTATCGTCCTGGTATTCGATCGGCGGATTCAGGTCCGCCCCGCCGCCGAACCATGCCGCCTGCGTGGTAAGGAAGCGGGTGTTCATGTGTACCGCGGGCACGTGCGGGTTGGCCATGTGGGCCACCAGCGAAATGCCGGTGGCCGTGAATTCGGGGTGCTCCTCGCTCGCGCCGTTCACCTGTCCGGCGAACTGCGGGCTGAATTCGCCCGACACGGTGGAGACGTTTACCCCCACCTTCTCGAACACCTTGCCCTTCATCTTGCCCTGCACGCCGCCGCCGCCGTCGGACTCGTCGTCGGTATCGCGATCCCAGGGGATGTATTCGAAGCTCGCGTCCGATCCCGCCTCGCGCTCGATCGCCTCGAACTCGGCGCAGATGCGATCGCGCAGCGATTCGAACCATTCGCGCGCGGCGGCGGTCTGCTTGGTCCAGTCGGTCATCCCAATCTCCCGTTCCGCATTGTCGCCGGGGGCAATGCGTGCTCCGGCTTCGCGCCGGGGCAAATAGCTTGCAAGCACACTTGCCAAACGCATCAACGGGCGGCAAGTGACATGCATGGTTCCCGTTTCGTTCGCCTTCCCCTTTTGTGGTGACGAGTTCGTGCTGACGAAGTCGCGCGCACTGTTCTGGCCGCGCGAGAATGCGCTGCTGGTGGCGGACCTGCACCTTGAAAAAGCCAGCTTCTTCGCTCGCCACGGCCAGCTGCTTCCGCCGTACGACAGCCGCGAGACGCTGGAACGCCTGTCGGAGACGATCCGAGAGACCGGCGCCCGCCGGGTCTATACGCTGGGCGACAACTTCCACGATTCGGACGGCTCGCAGCGGCTGGAGCCGCATGCGGCGGGCATGCTGGCCGCCCTCACCCGCGTTACCGACTGGGTCTGGATCACCGGCAACCACGACCCCGCGATGGAAGCAAAAAGCGGCGGCACCATCGCAGAGGAGCTGGACGTGGGCGGCATGGTGCTGCGGCACATGGCGAAAAAGGGGGAAACGCGGCCAGAGCTTTCCGGCCATTTCCACCCGCGCGTGCAGGTGAAGATCCACCATCGCCACATCCGCCGCCCCTGCGCGGTGGTGGCGCACAACGGCGATGCGACATGTGGACGGATGATCCTGCCTGCCTTCGGCGCGCTGACGGGCGGGATGGACGCGGCCGACCCGGCGATCCTGAAGGCACTTCAGCCTGCCAGTTCCATCGACGCCGTCGTCCCTGCGGGCAAGCGGCTGGCGCGGTTTCCCCTTTGGCGGGTGGCCGCCTAGAGCGCGTAAGCGATACAGTAGACGACGACGGTCCACCCGAACGTAACCAGCGAAGCGGGATGAAAGCGGCCGCTCTGCAGCCAGTCGTAGAGCAGCTGCCCCAGGAACATCGCCGACCAGGTGAGCGCCAGGTAGCTCAGAAACAGGTGCTCGTCCTCACCCGGCGGATAGACCGGCAGCATCGGAGCGACCAGCGGATCGTAGGTCCGCGAGAGTATCGGACTGAGCAGGAACAGCGTGCCGCAATAGATCAGCCGCCTGTGCCAGTCGGTTCGGCGGCGCAGCCACCACGCGGCCAGGATCGCGATCCCGAAAGACGGCAGAAGCAGGCGATTGGCGATGACTTCGGGAGACATCGCGGCCCAGCTTCGCCAGACGGCGACGAACAGGTAGAGCGTGGTCAACACCGTTCCCGCCCCCACCACGAACGCCACTTTTCCCAGCGAGCGGTGCAGGCTCGTCTTTCCGATGCACGGCAAGTTGGCCTGGACGACGAGAAGAACCATCCAGGCAAGCGCGAACAGGCCGTGAATGACCATCTTGGGATCGGAGTTGGAGGGCTGGTGGATATCGGTAACGAGATTGTCGCCGAACGCCACAAGCGACAGCACCAGCAGGATCGTGGTGCCGACCGGATAGTGCCAGCGAATGTAGGTCGAGTTGCTCGTGGGCCGTCTGGCCGAGCCGCCCCTGGTCGCCACCTTTACCCCGCCACATGAGTTGCTCTGGCTGATTATGCCGTTGCTGCCCGGAAAGCCATATTAATTCCGAATGGCTCTATCTCGCCGAGCAGTCTCCCCTAGCGTTGCGTCGGCTTAGTTATTACATAGAGCACCCGAACAGAGCAGAATCAGGAGCACAACATACCTCGTCCACCCCGCCGCAGCATGGCACCGCCGGTCAAGTCCGGCCCGAAATACGACCAATTCATTCAGGCCGAAAAGGTCCGCGTCATCGATGGTGACGGCGAAAACCTCGGCGTGATGTACACCGACGAAGCGATCGAACAGGCTGCCGAGGCAGGCCTGAATCTCGTTGAAGTCTCGCCCAACGCGAACCCACCGGTGTGCAAGTTCCTCGATGTCGGCAAGTATCGCTACGAAGCCCAGAAAAAGGCGAACGCGGCGCGCAAGACGCAAAAGACGCAGGACATCAAGGAAATCAAGATGCGTCCGAACATCGACGATCACGATTACGATGTGAAGATGCGCAACGTGAACAAGTTCATCGACAACGGCGACAAGGTGAAGGTCACCCTGCGCTTCCGCGGGCGCGAGATGGCGCACCAGCACCTGGGCATGGACCTGCTCAAGCGCGTGCAGGACGACATGGCGGAAACCGCCAAGGTCGAAGCCTTTCCCCGGCTGGAAGGCCGCCAGATGCTGATGGTGCTGGCACCGAAGTAGGCGCCGCAGAGCGGATTATTCGAAAAAGGGGCGTGCCCGCCGGGCGCGCCCCTTTTCGTATGTCAGCCCATGGCCGGGCGAAGTGCATCGCAGAAATGCGTGTGCGCCTTGCCGCTATCAGGAATTGCCGGCCAGTTTCGCCGCGTGTTCCAGCAGCCTCTGGGTTTCCACTTCACCCACCAGCGCAAGAACGACCGTGTCGTCCTCCCAGTAGGCAATGGCGAGACCGTCGCTCACCTCCGCCGAGGGAAAGGTATCGATGGACGCGTCTTCCTCGGCCGCGAACAGCGAAATGTGATCGCCCCTGCCCGTGACGACGGAGATCATCACGGAATTGCCGAGATCGGAGGGGTATAGCTGCGCGTCGGTAACGGTCCATCTCGAAGGCAGCGCGGGAAGATCGACGCCCGTCGCCTCGAGAATCTCGTCCCGGTCGAATTCGTTGCTCTCGATCTGCGACGCCATTTCGTGGCGGACGAGGCTCGCCACGTAGGCTTCCTGCGCCTCGTTAACGACAGAAGCCGCACTTGCCGGAGACGAGAAATCGCTGGTGAACTGGTTCGCCGCCCACCCCGAAGCAAACAGCGCCGCCATGGCCGCCACGCGCTTCCAGCGATCGCGGCGATAATTGTCGTTCGCGGCAGGCGCCGGCTGCGCGGTTTCCCTGTCGGCCTTGCCGGAGTTCGCCCCCACCAGCGGCGCGCTGGTCCTTTCGGTCCGCTCGGCAGCGATCTGCGTGACGTTTGCGGAGTAGTAGCAGGAGAAGTAGGGATCGAGGTTGCGATCGATGTAGTCGTCGACGTAGGCGATATCCTCGTCAGAGAGATAATCGACGTATCCTCCCACCTTCCCGCGGCGCACCTTGAAGCTCTCGGGATTGTTCGGATCGGCCGGGCGAAGGCGCTCGTGATGGAAGCTGTCCTGCAGCTCGGCCTTGCGCATGTTGCGGAACGACGCTTTCTCGACGACATTCCGGACCAGGTCTTCATCCGGATCCGGCAGCCCGAAGAACGCGACCGCATCCTTCAGGATCCTGGCCGGATCGCGGTGCATGTCCTCGTAGGTGATCCAGAGGAAATCGCGCGGAACTGAACGTGCCTGTGCCCAGGCATTGTAGAAGGCGACGATCGCGTCGATGCTGCCCTTCTCCTGATGAAGGTAAGTCGAAATGTCGCAATCGATCACCTTCATCCTGTTCTTGGCATCGAAGTAGTAGGACACCAGGACGTCGCGCGGATCGCGCGTGAGCAGAAGGACCTTCTTATTGCGATAGCGGTCCTTGTCCGTTTCGACCTCGTGGCCGAACTTGAGATTGGGATAGTCGTCGTGGGTGAAGCCGATGTTCGGGATATCGGTCGAGAGCTTCCAGAAGTGCTGCAACTCCATCGGGTTGTCGACCTCTAGCCCGAACTGGGCGCAGGCCGTGGTGCCGAACATGGTCCGGAACCACGTCCGTCCGCACTTGGGATAGGACAGGACATATCCGTCCCGCGCCCACTCGCTTGCGGCGCGGCGCATCGAAAGCAGCACGCCCTTCGTCTTGATCGACTTGGGCAGAAGGGTCTCCCCTGCCGAGAACGCAAAGCTTCGTACGATCGTCCGCATGTTCATTCGATTTTTCCGCAAACTTTCCGAGCATCAAAGGGCCCGGGGAATTTGACTATATAAAACAATAGTTACCAGGCCAGAATCGGCAGCACTACTGTGATCGTGAAGTGTCTAACTCTGGTCTTGGCTGTTTTTGGGAAGTCGATCTTCGATGTCCATAATCGGGACATGCGCAGATTGGTTCCCGCGCCCCTTAGCTACTCAGGTTCCCACAGTTCGATCGGATTGCCATCGCAGTCGGCGATACGGGCAAAGCTGCCGACGCCGTCCATGGCCTCGCGATGGCTGGCTTCGATCCCTTTCCCGGACAGTCGCTCGAGCAGAGCCTCCAGCCCCTGAACGCGCAGGTTGAGCATTACCTGCCGATCCGCCTGCCAGTAGTCGCTATCGGACCGAAAGCCGGCGAAGACCGTCGGACCAGCCTCCTGCATCCACACCCATTCGCCGTCCGGCGTCGGCTGTCCGCTCTCGGTCGCCCCGATGCCAAGATGGTCGCGGTACCACGCGGCCAGCGCCGCCGGGTCGGCGGATCGGATGAACAATCCGCCAATCCCCAGAACCTTGCCCTCTACCATACCCTGCCTCCTTGTAACCCCTGCACGCCTGCGTCAGGATCGCGTCACCACGGGTAGGAGGGTACCACAGGTGACTGCCAAGGGCATCGGCTTCTGGCTCGGTCCGGCGCTGTTCGCGCTGACCGTGCTGCTGCCTGCGCCTGCGGGGATGGCGGCAGAGGCATGGCGGGTGGCCGGTCTTGTGGCCTGGATGGCAAGCTGGTGGATGACCCAGGCCTTGCCGCTTACCGTCACCGGCCTGCTGCCTTTCGTGGTGCTGCCGTTCAGCGACGGAGGCACGGCCGGAGAGGTGGCGAGCGACTATTATTCGCCCATCATCTTCCTGCTGCTGGGCGGCGCGTTCCTCGCTCTCGCCATAGAACGCACTGGCCTGCACAGGCGGCTGGCGACCTTCATCCTCGACCGGATCGGCGGACGCGGCGGCACCTTCGGCCTGCTGCTGGGCTTCATGATCGCCGCCGCGATCCTATCAAACATCATCTCAAACACTTCCACCACGCTCATCATGATGCCCATGGCGCTGGCGGTGCTGGCGGGTGGACGCGTGGCCCAGGGCGACGGCACAGTTCCGCAAGACGGCATCTACGGCGCGCTGCCCATGGGCCTGGCCTTTGCCGCCAGCGTTGGCGGGCTGGGCACGATCATCGGATCTCCCACGAATGCCATCGGCGTGGCGCTGCTGCGCGATGTCTCGGGCGTGGAGATTACCTTTGCCATGTGGGCGGCCTTCGGCGTGCCCATCGTGGTGCTGGGCGTGCCGCTGGCAGCATGGATCATCGCCCGCGTGCAGCAAGTGGCCCTGCACCCCTTCGACATGGCGGCGGCACGCGACTCCATCGATCCGCACGGGCCGTGGACCCCGGCCGAGCGCCGACTGGTTCCGGTGATCGTGGTCACGTTCGTGGCCTGGATGCTGCGCGGCTGGATCGCGCCGTACTTCCCGGAAGGATCGCTGACCGACGGCACCGTTGCCATCGCCGCCAGCCTGGCGCTGTTCGTCCTGCCCGACGGCACCGGCAGGCGGCTGCTGGAATGGCACGAGGCCAATCGCGCCCCGTGGGACGTGCTGCTGATGTTCGGCGGCGGGCTCGCGCTGGCAGGCGGGATGATGCGCACCGGGCTGGCCGACTGGCTGGGCGAGGCCTTGCTGCCCCTGTCCGCCGTGCCGATGATCGTGGTGGCGCTGGCGCTGGTGGCGATGGTGGTGCTGATCACCGAATTCGCCAGCAACGTGGCGACCGCCAGCGGCATCATGCCCGTGGTCGCCGCGCTGGCCGTGTCGCTGGGCGGCGATCCGCTGCTGCTGGCCATGCCGGTCGCGCTGGCGGCGAGTTGGGGCTTCATCCTGCCGGCAGGCACCGGCCCCAATGCCATCGCCTGGGCCACAGGCCGCATCGCCCTGCCCCGCCTGATCAAGGCCGGCGCGGCGCTGGATGTGGCGGGGATATTCCTGATCGTGGGCGTGGTCTTCGCGCTGGCTCCCCTGGTGACCTGAGGCTTGCGAAGCGGCCTCAGGAGAGATAATTGCACGTGAAACCGGATTCCCGGGCAGAAGCGTTCCTGCGGAGGTTAGGAGCGGGCGGCCCGGAACCGTTCCCCTGCCCCTGCCTTCCTAGGGGTGTGAGCAGGAAGGAGTCCCCACATGGCCGACCCCAACGAGAACAGCAGCAACGATCCCCTGGGTGCCGTCGACACCCCCACCCCGCGGCGCAAGCCCAAGCCCGAGGTCACCCGCATCGACGGGCAGAGGCTGAAGCCTTCCACGCTCATGATGGGGCATGGCTATGATCCCGCGCTGTCCGAGGGCTCGCTCAAGGCGCCGATCTTCCTCACCAGCACTTTCGCTTTCGAAAGCGCCTCTGCCGGAAAGCGGCACTTCGAAGGCATCACCGGCAAGCGCGCAGGCGGGGCGGAAGGCCTCGTATATTCGCGCTTCAACGGGCCGAACCAGGAAATCCTGGAGGATCGCCTGGCCATCTGGGACGATGCCGAGGACTCGCTGTGCTTCTCGAGCGGGATGACCGCCATTGCCGTGCTGATCCTGGCCGCCTGCAACGCGGGCGACGTGATCGTGCACTCCGGCCCGCTCTACGCCGCATCCGAGGGGTTCGTCGCCAAGGTTATGGCGAAATACGGCGTCACCTACATCGCCTTCCCCGCCGGCGCGAGCCCGGACAAGCTGGACGAAGTGATGCGGGAGGCCAAGGCCAAGGCCGAGGAACAGGGCGGCGAAGTGCCGCTGATCTACCTCGAGAGCCCCGGCAACCCCACCAACGCGCTGGTCGACATCGAGGCCGTCCGCGATGCGCGCGACGCGCATTTCGATCCGGAGCGGTGCCCCATCGCCATCGACAACACCTTCCTCGGCCCGCTGTGGCAGCGCCCGCTGGAACACGGCGCGGACCTGGTGGTCTATTCGCTTACCAAGTACGTGGGCGGCCACTCCGACCTTGTCGCCGGCAGCGTTTCGGGCGGCAAGAAGTGGATCGACGCGATCCGTGCCCTGCGCAACACCATGGGCGGTATCGCCGACCCGAACACCGCCTGGATGCTGCTGCGCAGCCTCGAGACGGTGGAACTGCGCATGCAGCGCGCGGGCGAGAATGCCGAGAAGGTGTGCAACGTGCTGAAGGACCATCCCAAGGTGGAGGGCCTTGGCTACCTCGGCCTGATTTCGGACGAGAGGCAGAAGGACATTTACGATCGCCACTGCCTGGGTGCCGGCTCCACCTTCTCGCTGTTCATCAAGGGCGGCGAGGCGGAATGCTTCCGCTTCCTCGACGCGCTGAAGGTCGCCAAGCTGGCGGTCAGCCTGGGGGGCACGGAAACGCTCGCCAGCCATCCTGCCAGCATGACGCACCTTTCCGTTCCGGAAGGACGCCGCACCGAACTGGGCATATCCGACAACCTGGTGCGCATCTCCATCGGCATCGAGGATGCGGACGATCTGATCGCCGATTTCGAACAGGCACTTGAAGCGGTGTAACCTCGTCGATGGCGGCTTGCCCCCCATGGCTTCGGACAGCTAAGGGAAAGGTCAAGCCGCCTAGGTGCGGGAAACACTTCTGAACGGACGGGAACAACGTGCTTCGCAAATATGCCCTCTTTGTCGGCGTCGCAGCCCTCGGCGCCCTGGTCACCTCGTGCGGTGGCGACGATACCGGTAGTCCCACGCCAACGCCGTCGGGCACCGCAACGCCCACCCCGTCGCCGACTCCCAGCCAGGCGCTTGTCGACTTCGACCTGACGGACGATTTCGCCGCCCAGAGCACCAATGCCAACTACACCTTCGCCTATTTCACTCCCGATAGCGGCGGAGACGAGGTCTTCAGCGGAGCCTCGCGCCTGAACGGCAACGCGGCGATCGAGTTCGATCCCTCTCCCGACTCGGTCACTTTCACCTTCGTCGACCTCGACGACCCGGTGGAATTCGACGCGGCCGATTTCATCAGCGGATCGGCCACGATGCGCAGCTACGCCAGCGGGACCGACCGGTTGACCCTGGAACTGCCCTTCAATCACGTGCTGCGCGTGCGATATGGGAGAGAGACGGATTTCACCAGCGGCAGCACCGACGGCACGTTGCGTGCGCAGCGCGTGGCGCTGTTCTTCAACCGCGTCACCACCACCAGCGCGATCGCATCGAACATCACGTATGCCGGCAGCGTCGAAGTGGCTGGCGGCGAGCCCGGTGAGACAGAGTCCGGCAGCATCTCGGCCGCCGACACCACCTTCCTCGTGGATGAAAGCGACGACGAGATCCGCGGCACCATCGAGGTGTTCGAGGACGTGAACGGCACGCCCACGCGGGTCGCGGTCTTCGCGATGGAGGCGGATCTCAACGCCAACGGCACCTTCTCCGGAGAGATCGTGGACAACGCCAACGATTTCGAAGGCAACTTCGCCGGCTCCCTGTCCGGCCCGAACCGCGAGGAGGTGTTCATCCTCTTCTCCGCTTCCGGCAACGACGGGAACGACGACGAGCGTCGTTTCGTGGGCAGCTTCATCGGCAATTAGGCCGCTCGCGCTTGCGCGGGCGCGGCAAGCTTGGTTACCTTCCGGCAAAACACCGGGAGAGAACCTGCATGTCGCTTCGCCTAGCCGCCGCTGCCTTCGCCACGCTCGCCGCACCGCTATCGGTCGCCGCGCAGGAGGCCGACCTGTCCCTGCCCCCTCGCGAACTGGCCGCGCTGGCCGGTGCCGAGGTGGCCGGGGAAGGCTGGCAGGTTCCGCGCACGCCGTGGGGTGATCCAGACCTTACCGGCATCTGGCCGCTGGATGTCGTGGGTCGCACCTCGACCGAACGCTCCCCCGATTTCGGCACCCGCGCCTATTACACCGACGAGGAATATGCCGAGGCGCTGGCCCGCAGCGAGGAAATCGCGGCGGGTTACAAGGAGGAGGACGCCAATGACGAGATCGGCAGCGGCCACTGGTTTGAATGGGGCACGCCGCTCAAGCAAGTCTCGCTGATCATGGAACCTGCGAACGGCCGCCTGCCTCCGCTGACCGAGCAAGGCGAGGCGATGAGCGCTGCCATGCGATCGAGCTGGAACGTCACGCAGTTCGACCGGCTGAGCGATTTCAACTCGCTCGACCGCTGCCTGTCGCGCGGCCTGCCCAGTTCGATGACGCCGTTTCCCTACAACAACGGCGTGCGCGTGTTCCAGTCGCCCGGCTACGTGGTGATCCAGCTGGAGATGATCCACGAAACCCGCATCATCCCCATTCGCGGAGAGCCGGTGCCCGACGAGATCCGGCAGTTTCTGGGCACTTCCGTCGGCCATTGGGAAGGCGACACGCTGGTTATCGAGACCACCAACCTGACGGGCGAGACGCCGATGAACATCGTTGGCCCCGGCAACAAGCCCATCCCCACCAGCGACCAGCAGACCATGACCGAACGGCTGACCATGGTTGGCCCGGACACGATCTTTTACGAGGCCGAAGTGCGCGACCCCGTGGTGCTGACCGCCCCCTATACCCTCGCTTTCCCGTGGAGCCGCGACGACAGCTACGAGATGTTCGAATACGGTTGCCACGAGGGCAACACGACCATCCGCGGCTACATCACCACGACATCGCCCCGCTACGTTGGCGAGGACGCCGGCCCGGTAGACGATCCGGCGGAATGGGTGAACGACACCGTGGAGCGGTAGTAGGGCGCTAGCCCTTCCACTCCCTGCGTTCTTCCGCTGCTTTCAGCACCTCGTAGGCCAGTTGCAGCTTCTGGAATTCCTCGGCGGCTTCCTTGTCGCCGGGCTTCACGTCGGGGTGGACCTTTTTCGCGCGGGCGCGCCATTCGCGCTTGATGGTCTGGAAATCGGCGTCGGCTTCCAGGTCCAGGATCTCAAGCGCGCGCATCTCGTCGGCGCTGCGCGATCCGTCGCCGCTGCCGGCCCAGCCGTAATGCTGACTTTCGGCATAGCCCGCGCTTTCAGCATGTTCGGCCTTGGCGCGCTTCTGCGCCTCTTCCTTGTCCAGGCCCTCGAAGTAGTCCCAGCCCTTGTTGTATTCTGCGGCGTGCCTCTCGCAGAAGTACCAGCGATCCTTGCTGTTGGGCGATTTGGGCGCGGGGCAGTCTCCGGGCTGATCGCAGCCATGGCGGTCGCAGATGCGCACCTCCACGGCCTCGCGGCCGTCTTCATAGCCACGCCAGCGGGGAAAACCCCAGTCGTTCGAACGGCGGGATCGCGCCATCAGCGGGAGAGCCTGCGGGAATGCATCGGTACCATATAGGCATACCTGTGCGCAGGTAAACGGGGCGAAAGGCCATGCGGGGAACGAAAACGACTTTTCACAATTCTGATACAATTACGTGCAAAATGCTGCATTGCAAAAAAGGCCGCATGGCCTATCTACAATCAGACAAAGTCAACGAAACAGGACTCTTATGAGCAAGCCGCTCGCCATCTCCGCTGCTTTTGCCGTGTTCGCCATGGCGGCCTTCACCCTGTTCGCGACATCTTCGCCCGATTACACCGTGGCCGCACAGCAATCGGGCGCGACGACCTGGGTCGCCGCGCCCGCTGTCGACCGGGTATTCCCGGCCGTTTCCGGACTGATCCGCTAGACCTAGCGTTCGATCATCACCGTCACGGCACGACGGTTGCGCGCCCATGCCTGCTCGTTCGAGCCGGTGGCAACGGGACGTTCCTCACCATAGCTTACCGTGCGCAGGCGGCTTTCGGGCACGCCCAGGCTGACCAGGTAGTTCTTCGCCGCGTTGGCACGACGCTCGCCCAGCGCGAGGTTGTAGTCACGCGTACCGCGTTCGTCGGCATGACCTTCCACCGTTGCGCGGGCATTGGTGTACTGCAGCAGGTATTCGGCCTGGCGGCGCAGCGCGGTCGCATCGTCGGTATCGATGTTGTAGCGGTCGGTGTCGAAATAGATCGTATCCGCTCCCGACATTGCCGTGGAGAAGTGCGACTGCGAACCGGGCTGCGGAGCAGTGGCCGTGGGCGCAGGCGTGGGTGCCGGCGTGGCGGTGGTGTCCTGCGGCGGGGGCGGCGCCATCTCGGGCGGCTCCTTCTTACAGGCACCCAGAGCCAGTGCGCTGGACAGGGTTAGAGCGATAATTATGCGATTCATCTTTTGGCTCTCCTTGAACCGTAGTGAAAACGGGTCCGTTCTTGTTTTGCGGCCCTCTAGGGAAACTAACGCACTTACGGCAAAACCGGTCCCCAAGCCGGGTCTGACGCCCCTACCGGCGTGCGCAGGCGGCGTTCGTTCTCGCCGGTGAGGTCCACCTGCCAGATCGACGTATCGCCGGAGCCACGTTCGGTACGGAAAAACTGGATGATACGGCCATTGGGCGCCCAGGTCGGCGCCTCGTCGTGCCAGGCATCGGTCAGCACGCGCATGTTTCCGCCCTGCGGCGTCATCACGGCGATGTTGAAGTCGCCGGCGATGCGCGTGAAGGCGATCTGGTCGCCGCGCGGGCTCCATTCAGGCGTGGCGCAGCGTCCGCCGAAGAAGCTGATGCGACGCTGGTTGCTGCCGTCGGAATTCATCACATAGCACTGCTGCGAGCCGGACTGGTCGCTTTCGAACACGATTCGGCTGCCGTCGGGCGAGTAGGACCCGCCCACCTCGATCGCCGGTCCGCTCGTCAGCCGCTCCGGCGTGCCGCCACCCGCGGCGGAGACGCGGTAGATGTCCGTGTTGCCGCTCACGGCCATCGAATAGAGGATCCAGCGGCCATCCGGGCTCCAGCGCGGGGCGAAGGTCGGGTTGCTGCTCTGCGTCACCAGCGTCTGGCGACCGGTGCCGATATCGTAGACGTAGATGCGCGGGTTGCCGTCGACGTAGGAGAGATAGGCGATCTTCGAATAGTCCGGCGAATAACGCGGCGTGAGCGCGGTGGACTGTCCGTTGGTGATGAAACGGTGGTTGGCGCCATCGCTGTCCATGATGGCCAGACGCTTGATGCGGTTATCCTTCGGGCCCGTCTCGGCGATATAGGCGATACGGCTGTCGAAGAAGGGATCCTCGCCCGAAAGGCGCGAATAAACGAGGTCGGCGCACTTGTGCGCGGCGCGGCGCCACTCACTGGGGTTCACCACCCAGCCCTCGCGCACCAGCTCGCTCTGCAGGGCCACGTCGTAGAGGTAGCAGCCCACGGTCAGCCGCCCGTCGTCGTTCGCGCGCACGTAGCCGTGCACCAGCATTTCCGCGCTGCGCCCGCGCCAGGTCGGCCAGGCCGGATCGGTGATCTCGTTGTATGTCGGGCGCGGCAGGGCATCGGGGCCTACCGGGCGGAACAGGCCGTTGAAGCGCAGGTCGGAATAGACGACGCGGGCCAGTTCCAGTCCCAGCGCGGCGGTGCCCTGCGCGTTGGCGGGCGTGGACTGGTCGCGATTGGTGGCGAAGCTGGCGATGGCGATGCCAAGGTCCTGCCAGGCGGAATCGTCGGTGACGGTGCCCCGAAGGGGACCTTCGTCGTCGCCCTCGATAGCAACATCCTGGACCTCCTGGGCACCGACGCTGCCGGGATCGAGATCGGTCATGAGGTCGTCCTGCGCCATGGCGGGCGCGGCGAAAAGCAGGGCGATGGCGGAGAACAGGGTGGCGGTTTTCATTACAATCTCCGGTCGAAGTCCCATTCGAGGTCGTTCCAGCGACTATAGAACTGGTCGGGCAGGTTGAAAGGGGCGGCAAGCTGCACCGCGCGGATGGCTCGTTCGCAATGCAGCGAGGCCTGCGGACGGTTGGAATCGTTGATGCCGCGCTGGCTCAGGCAGCGGGGGCGGTCCTTGAGGCTGCCGTCGCGGTTCAGCTGCCACGAAACCACGGACACCAGTTGCTCGACATCCACGCCCGATGGTGCGCTCCAGTGCGGGCGCAACTGGCGGGTGATGGCCGATGCGAGGGCGGCGCGCTCGGTCGGTCCGAAGTTCGCGGCGGGAGATCCGCTGTTGCCCTGGGCGCTGCTGCTGCCTTGAAGGAAATCTTCGCTCAGGCGACTGCCCTGGGCGCGCTGCGTTGCGGTTGCCGTGGGACGCGGCGTGGGTGTCTGCTCGGCCCGGCGCGTCGGCTGCGGGCTGGGCTGGGGCGAAGGCGTGCGCGGCTCGGTGGTGCGGCGCGGCGGCGCGGTGACGGGACGCTCCACAGGCTCCGCCGGCGGGGCTTCCACCATGTCCTCGGGCGCCAGCGGAGTGTCGGCAATCTCGGGCGCGGTCGCGGCGGCCGGTTCCGCACTGGGATCGGGCGCGGTCGATTCCAGGCTGATCTCGCTCGCCAGGTTCACATCGATGCGTTCTGTCGGGGTGTAGGGCGGCGGTTCGCGCGTGGCGTGAAAGGCCAGACCTGCCGCAAGCGCAAGGTGCGCCACGACGGCGGCCCCGAGGCCGACGCGCTCTTCGCGGGACAGATCGGCAAGCATAGCCATGAAAGCGGAAACCTATGGCGCTTCGGCTGAACTGGTGGTGACCAGCGAAATGGAGTTGAAACCGGCGCGGTTCAGCTCTCCCATCACCGCCATGACCCGGCCATAGTCCAGTGCGGTGTCGGCGCGCAGGTTGATGAGCGGTTTCTCGCCGCCCTGCGGGCCGGAAATCGCATCCAGCGCCTGCTCCAGCGCGCCCTGATCCACCAGCGTATCGTCGATGTAGATGAAGCCCTCGCTGTCGAGCGCGATGGTCACCTGCTCGGGATCCTGGTCGAGCGGGTTGGCGCGGCTTTCAGGCAGTTCAACGGGCACGCCGCTGGCCAGCAGCGGGGCGGTGACCATGAAGATGATCAGCAGCACCAGCATCACGTCGACGAACGGCGTGACGTTGATTTCCGCCATCGGCGCACGCCGGCTGGAACGTCCACGCCGACCGGAGGACATGACGCCCATCGCCATCGCCTAGGCCTCCATCTCGCGGCTGACCTGTGCGTGCACCTGGTCGGCGAAGCGATGCAGGCGCGCCTCGAAGCCGTTCACGGTATTGGACAGGCGGTTGTAGGCGATCACCGCCGGGATGGCGGCGAAGAGGCCGATGGCCGTTGCGAACAGCGCTTCCGCGATACCGGGCGCGACCACTGCGAGCGAGCTGTTCTGCTGCATCCCGATCTGGAAGAAGCTGTTCATGATGCCCCAGACGGTGCCGAAAAGGCCCACGAAAGGCGCGACGGAGCCGGTGGTTGCGAGAAAGTTCAGGCGGTTGGCCAGACGGTCGGATTCGTGCGCCACCTGACCTTCAAGCGCCTGCGCGACGCGGCCGCGGGCGGCGACGGGATCCTTCAGCCCGGCCTTGTGGCTGCGGCGGAATTCGGCGACCCCGGCGGCGGCCACGCGGGCCGACGGGTTATCCTTGCGGCGACGCGCATCCAGCAGGCTGTCGACATCCTCATGCCGCCAGAAATCCTCCTCGAAGGTATCGCACTGGCTCTTCGTGCGCCCCATGCGCAGCGAGAAGCCGATGATGATCGTCCACACCCAGACGGAGGCGAGCAGCAGGCCCACGATCACCAGCTGCACCACGATATCGGCATCGAGGAACAGCTCGATCGGGTCGAGCCGAGTGGGAGCGGAAACGGCAAGCAGGTCGAGCACTGTCATTCCGGGTCTTTCGTGACAAATTCTTCGAAGGCGCGCCGCCACTCATCCGGCTGGCGACGCGGACGGCCTTGCGGAGTAACGAATGCGGCCACTATGTCCACTTGTGCCAGCAGTTCCTCCCCGCGCATGACGAGTTGTTCCATACGCGCACTGGCGGCACGCAGTTCCAGCGCGCGGGTGTGCACCACCAGTTCGTCATCCAGCCGGGCGGGACGAAGCCATTTGATCTGCGCCTCGGACACCGCATAGACGCCCTCGCCCGCCTCGAACGCGGCGCGCTGATTGATGCCCAGCACGCGCAGAAGGTCGCTGCGCGCCCGCTCGCACCATTTCAGGTAATTCGCGTGATAGGCGATGCCGGACAGGTCGGTATCCTCGAAAAACACCCGCACCGGGTAGAGGTGGCGGGACCCTTCGATTTTGCCGGAGGGTGGCTGCAATTGGCTATCCATAGATGAACGGTGGCTTACAGGGAATCTGCGGCGAAAATTTACCGTTTGGCGGCGGGACGAGTCGGGCTTGCGACCTAGCGAGCCAGCATCGGCCCAAGCGGTCCGCCGCCGAACAGGTGGACATGCAGGTGAGGAACTTCCTGCCCGCCGTTCCTACCGACATTGGCCAGCAGGCGATAGCCCGGTTCGACCAATTCGTGCTCCCGCGCAACGTGCCCCACGGCGCGCACGAAGCCGGCGATCTCGTCCGCCGATGCCTTCGCGGAAAAATCGTCCCAGCTGACGTATTCGCCCTTGGGCACGACAAGGACATGCACGTCGGCCTGCGGGCTGATGTCGTGGAAGGCCAGCGACCAGTCGTCCTCGTAGACCTTGTCACAGGGAACTTCCCCGCGCAGGATCTTGGCGAAGATATTGTCGGGATCGTAGGGCTTCGTCGGGTCGATCGCCATTACTCGGGTGTCCTTGCAGCTTTCTCGTCGATACCGGACACGCCTTCTCGCCGGTCGAGTTCGGCCAGCACGTCGGCAAGCGCGATGCCCTTTGCCTGCAGCAGCACAATCAGGTGAAATAGCAGGTCGGCGGCCTCGCCCGTCAGGTCTGCTTCGCTGCCGGAAAGCGCGGCGATCACCGTCTCCGTGGCCTCCTCGCCGACCTTCTCGCAGATCTTCGGCAGGCCCTTGGCATTCAGCTTTGCCACATAGCTGCTCTCGGGCGAAGCGGAGCGGCGCGTGGCAATCGTGGCTTCGAGGCGTGCGAGTGTGTCCATCGCCGCTGGCAATGGGCGAAAGGCGGCCTCGCGGTCAAGCCATGAGGCGTGTCATTCGTCCCCGCCGCGCGTGGACAGGCGGTGGCCGATCAGCACGCCGGCAATACCGAGAGCAAAAAGCGTGAGGGTGGATGCCTCGGGCACCTGCACGGCGCTGGATGCCACGGCGGGCGCGGCGGTGAAGAACGCGAATGATGTGGTGGCGATGCGCAATAGCATGGCTGTGGGACAAGGCCCTTTGGCGCCGGATTACAATGCCCCCACCGGGGGTGTCCCGTTTCCGGACCCTATCCGCGCGCGGGCAGCCCGGCGGCACGCAGGGCCGCGTGCGCTTCGGCAATGGTGTGAGTGCCGAAATGGAAGATGCTGGCGGCCAGCACCGCGCTGGCGTGACCTTTGGTGACACCCTCGACGAGGTGCTGCAGGTTGCCCACCCCGCCGCTGGCGACGACCGGCACGGATACGGCATCGGCGATGGTGCGGGTGAGTTCGAGATCGTAACCGGCCTGCGTTCCGTCGCCGTCCATGCTGGTGACCAGCAGTTCGCCCGCGCCCAGTTCCGCCAGCCTTACCGCGTGTTCCACCGCGTCGATCCCGGTGTCCCGCCTGCCGCCGTGGGTGAAGATTTCCCAGCGGCCAGGCTCCACCCGGCGCGCATCCACGCTGGCGACCGCGCACTGGCTGCCCATTCTATCGGCGATGTCGGCCATGATCTCCGGGCGCTCCACGGCAGCGGAGTTCACCGCCACCTTGTCCGCCCCCGCCAGCAGCAGCGCGCGCGCATCCTCCACCGACGAGACACCGCCGCCCACCGTCAGCGGCATGAAGCAGACCTCTGCCGTGCGCTTGACGATATCGAGAAGCGTGCCGCGCCCTTCGTGGCTGGCGGAAATATCGAGGAAGCACAGCTCGTCCGACCCGGCAGCGTCATAGGCCTGCGCCTGCTCCACCGGGTCGCCGGCATCCTTCAGGTCGACGAAGTTGACGCCCTTCACCACGCGGCCATTGGCCACGTCGAGGCAGGGGATGACGCGAATCCGGACGGTCATGCCGGGCCGTCCGTGAGGATGTAGGCGACCGTCACCGCGAGGGTCGCCACGACGGCGTTCTGCACGGGGGCCTCTCGCCAACGCATGGCGCGGCCGAGGAGGACGATGGTGCCGTAGACGATGACGAAGACCACGAAACCGATCGCCGCAACCGCCGCATCTCCGAAAATCAGCCGGACCAGCACGCTGACCAGTGCGCCGCAGATGCCCGGCACGAGGTAGGGGCCGAGCACGGTATTCACCGGTTCGCCATCGCGATCGCCGTCGCCAGGTCCAGCCGCCCTTCGTAGAGCGCGCGGCCCGTTATCACGCCCTCGATGCCTTCGTCGGCATGCAGGGACAGGATGTGAATATCGTCCAGCCCCTTCACCCCGCCGCTGGCGATCACCGGGATGTCAACGCTGCGCGCCAGTTCCACGGTGGCATCGACGTTGCAGCCCTTCAGCATCCCGTCGCGGCCGATGTCGGTGAACAGCAGGCTGGCGACGCCCGCATCCTCGAACCGGCGGGCCATCTCGGCCACGGGTACATCGGAGACGGCGGCCCAGCCTTCGGTGGCCACCATGCCGTTGCGCGCGTCGACAGCGACGACGATGCCGCCTTCCCATTCGCGCGCCATGTCCTTCACGAATTCAGGGTCCTTCAGCGCGGCGGAGCCGATCACCAGTCGCGCCACCCCGAGGTTGAACCAGCCTTCCACGGCCTTCGCATCGCGGATGCCGCCGCCAAGCTGCACGTAGCCGGGGAACTGCTCCACGATGGCTTCCACCGCTTGCCGATTGCGGCTTTCGCCCGCGAAGGCCCCGTCGAGGTCTACCACGTGTACATGCTCTGCCCCGGCCTCGGCGAACAGCATCGCCTGCGCGGTGGGATCGTCGCCGTAGACGGTGGCGCGGTCCATGTCGCCTTCGGCCAGGCGAACGACCTCGCCACCCTTCAGGTCGATTGCGGGAAATACGATCATTGCGGGTCCCAATCGAGGAAACGGGCGAGCAGGTCCAGTCCGTAGCGCTGGCTTTTTTCCGGATGGAACTGCACGCCGAGGATGTTGTCGCGGGCCACGGCGGCCACCAGCCCGCCGCCGTGATCGGTCATCGCCGCGACGTCGTGGCCGTCGTCTGGCTGGAAGTGATAGGAGTGGAGGAAATAGGCCTCCCCTTCCTCGATCAGTTCGCTGCCGTCGCCGTGGTGGGCGTGCAGGACGTCGTTCCAGCCCATGTGCGGCACCTTGATCTCCGGATCGGTGCGCTCGATGGCCTTCACCTCGCCCGCGATCCAGCCGAGGCCCTTGTGCACGCCGTGTTCAAGCCCCCGGTCGGCAAGCAATTGCATGCCGACGCAAATGCCGAGGAAGGGCACGCGCCGCGTCATCACGCTTTCCTCCAGCGCGTCCACCATACCGGGGATGGACCACAGGCCCTTGCGGCAAGCGCCGAAGGCACCGACACCGGGCAGCACCACGCGGTGCGCGCCGCGCACCAGCTTCGGATCGGCGGTGACGGCGATATGCTGCGCTCCCGCTGCCTTCAGCGCGTTGTAGACGGAGTGCAGATTGCCCGCTCCGTAATCGATCAAGGCGATGGCCTCGGCCATTCTAACCGCCCAACTGGCCTTTCGTGCTGGGCACGGCGTCGCCCTTTCGCGGATCCTGCTCCACTGCCTGGCGCATGGCGCGGGCAAAGCCCTTGTACAGGCTCTCGCAGATGTGGTGGTTGTTGCTGCCGTAGAGCACCTGGCAATGCAGCGTCAGCCCGGCGGACTGGGCAACCGAGTGGAACCAGTGCTCGATCAGCTCGGTATCCCACTCGCCCAGCTTCTCCTGCGTGAAGCGAGCCTTCCAGACGAGGTAGGGTCGCCCGGAGATGTCCACCACCACGCGTGCCATCGTCTCGTCCATCGGGGAATGGGCTTCGCCATAGCGGCCGATGCCGGCCTTGTCGCCCAGCGCATCGGCAAGCGCCTGGCCCAGCGCGATGGCGCTGTCTTCGGTGGTGTGATGCTGGTCCACGTGCAGGTCGCCGTTCACTTTCAGCGTCACGTCGATCAGCGAATGGCGGCTGAACTGTTCCACCATGTGATCCAGGAAACCGATTCCCGTGGATATGTCGTATTGCCCCGATCCATCGAGATTCACCTCGACGAGGATATCGGTTTCCTTGGTTTTCCGCTCTATCCGGCCCTTGCGCATGGGTGTGAGCCTATAGGCCCGTGACACGACTGCGCAAGCGGATTGGCGGGGACGAGGGCGCGATTCCAGCTTGATTTTGCAGTGCAGCGGCCTCACCTAACCAGACATGAGCGACGACACACCCGATAGCCTCATTCCGTACGACGAGATCGTGCAGGAAGCGCTGCGCGCCGTGGTGGGCCGTGTGCTGAACTCGGTGGAACAGGACGGCGGTACGCTGCCGGGCAACCACCACTTCTACATCACCTTCAAGACGGCGGCTCCCGGCGTGGACATTCCGGCCTCACTTTCGGAGCGCTTTCCGGACGAGATGACCATCGTCCTGCAGAACAAGTTCTGGGACCTCGAAGTGACCCACCAGGGCTTCTCGGTCGGCCTCAGCTTCAACCAGGTCCCGTCCAAGCTGGTGATCCCGTTTTCCGCCATTACCGCCTTCGTCGATCCCGCGGTGGATTTCGGCCTGCAATTCCAGGCTGCCGTCGAAGACGCGGAGCCGACAGGCCACGACGATGCCGAAAACGACGCTCCCGATGGCGAGGAACGCCGCTCCGTCGAGGACGTTGCTAAGAGTGAGGACGGCTCCAACGTCGTCACGGTCGACTTCGGCCGCAAGAAGTAGGCTCGCGTCCGCATCGCCGGTCGCCGGGCGATGACAACAGGAAACGCGATGAGCAAACTGCCCAGCACCGACGATCTGCCCAGCCGCGAGGAAATCCGCCGCCGCGTGCGCGAGCGGCGCGGCAAGGGCAACGTCCCCGGCCCTACCGAGAACCCCGCAACCAACCTGATGCTGGCCGACGTGGTGATGCGCATGGGCTCCTACGTGCTTCGCGGCGGGGTGGAAAAGGCCTTCCTGAAGAAGCGCTATGACGACAAGACCGCCAAGGAAATCAAGAACAACCGCTCGCTGGTGAGCACGCTGGGCTCCATTGTCGTTGCCAAGTTCGCTACCCGCTCCATTCCCGGCGCCGCGATCGTCGGCACCGGCATCCTGGGCAAGGTCCTGTACGACCATTCCAAGTCGCGCCGTGCCAACAAGCGCGAGGGCGATGCCGAGCTGCTGGAGGACGCCAGCAAGGATACCATTACCCCGGGCACTTGATCGCCCCATCGCAGCGCGCGATAGCGGGGCATGAGCGAATCCCCGGCAGTATCGTCACAACCTCTGGCCCGTCGCGGGCTGATGTTCATCCTTTCCTCCCCTTCGGGAGCGGGGAAAACCACCATTGCCCGCAAGCTGCTGGCTGATGTGGACGGCATCGGCATGTCGGTTTCCGTCACCACCCGCGCCATGCGGCCAGGCGAGGTCGACGGACGCGATTACCATTTCGTCGACCAGCACGCCTTCGATGCGATGGTGGAAAAGGGCGAATTCCTGGAATGGGCGAAGGTCTTCGGCAATTGCTACGGAACGCCCAAGGCGCAGATCAAGACAGGCCTGAAGGCCGGGCACGATTTCCTTTTCGATATCGACTGGCAGGGCACGCAGCAGCTCTACCAGCGGATGGAAACCGACGTGGTGCGGGTCTTCCTGCTGCCGCCCAGCATTACCGAACTGGAAAGCCGCCTGCGCTCCCGCGGAACGGATAGCGATGCGGTGATCGCCGCGCGGATGGAGCGCGCGCGATTCGAGATCAGTCACTGGGACGGTTACGACTATGTCGTCATCAACGACGATATCGAGGCCTGCTACGACAAGGTTCTGACCATTCTGGAAGCGGAGCGGATGAAGCGCGCGCGGCAGACCGGGCTGGTCGATTTCACCCGCTGGCTGATGACCGAAACCTAGAAGCGGCGCGACCAGCGCAGGGCGGCCCCGATATCGTCCGGCGCCTCGGCGTAGTGTCCGGGCTCTCTGCGCACGAACAGGCTTGCCGCCGCACTGCCGCCCCACAGTTGCCCGATCCACGCCAGTTCCCCGGTGAACTCTCGCCCTTCCGGCGCGAGTTGCAGGGTACGCACCGCATATTCGGGCGTCAGCGTCTCGTAACTGAAGGAAACCGGCAGGTTCATCCGCAACCCGCCCGAAGCCACGCGCAGCGGCTGTGACAGGCGCAGGGCAAGCCGGTCGCCCGCATGCAGCACGCCTTCGCGCTGCAGGTCTACCGACCAGGCCTGGCTGCCAAGGCGCGAGCCATCGGCCAGCAAGGACGCGCTGCGAAGGGTCGTGAAACCCTGTCGCCAGGCCGCGCCGAGGCGCCATTGATCGGCGAAACGCCACCCCGCCTCCGCATCCAGGAACAGCGTATCGCTGCCCGCCAGGCCGAAGCCTTCGTGGAACCGCGCGCCCAGCACGGTCTGGTCCTCCGCCATCCAGGTCAGGCCCAGCGCCGTATCCAGCTCTCCGAACCGGCGATCGAGGGACAGGCCGAAGCTGGCGAGGTCCTCCTCCGCCCTGCGTCCGCGCATTTCGGCGGCGCGGCGCTGGTTCGCGGCGGTGATGGTCGATCCCGTTTCCGCGCTCACCGTCAGCCCCCAGTCGCCCACTTGGCGACGCAGCGCAACGGCACTATCCGGTTGGGCCAGCATACCCTCGTCGCCGATGCCGCGCGTGGCGATCATGAAGGCCGGTCGATCCTGTTGCTGCAATCCGGCGACGAGCCCGTGGGCCGATTGCCGGTAGGCGAAGCCCAGCTGCGTGCCGGGTGCGACGTTCAGCGCGACGCTGGCTGCCAGGACCCGCGCCTGCTCGGCATCCTCCCGGTGCAGCCGCAGCACGTCGGCGCGCGGGGGCTGACGGCCGCTCGCGTCGATGGAGAAGGCAACACTGGCCTTTTCCGAACCGGCGGATAGGTGCCGGGCGGCCTGGCCCACCGCGCCGCGCAATCTTTCCGGCACGTCGGCCCCGCGCAGCGACCCGCCGAGGTCGGTGCTGAAGGCGCGCTGGTATCGGTCCGTCACGAGCGTTGGCAGTGAAGCGGTGGCAAAGGCATCGCCCATCGCGGGCGAGCCGATGGCGCCGCTGTCGCCAAGGGCCATGGCGGTGGTCTGCCCGGCCAGCTGCGTCGTGCCGATGGGCTGGAAGGCCGCGGCGATGTTCAGGATCCCGCGTCCATATACGGCATCGTCCCCGCTGGCCCCCGCATCGAAGGCGCTTTCGAGAAGGATTTCGGCGATCTGCGTGCCGCTCAGGTGCGGAAACGCCTGGGCAAGCAGCGCCGCCGCACCCGCCACTTGCGGCGCGGCAAAGCTGGTGCCTGAGAACAGGTAGACGAAGCCCTCGTCGTCGACGAAGATTTCACCGTCCTCGTAAACGCAGCAGATCACTTCGCCGCGCGCGGTCAGATAGAAGTCGGTGTTCGTGCCGGCCTGGTTAGTGAAGTCCGAGATGTTGTACTGCTCGTCCACCGATCCCACCACGATCACGCCGCCATCGCCAGCTTCGCCGATCGACCGGGCGAACTGGGTCAGCTCGCTGAGCGAATCGTTGCCGGCCGCCACCACCACCAGCACGCCTGCTGCCACAGCGTTGTCGACCGCGTCGCGCAGGCCGGTCGTGATGTTGCCCGGCCCGCCGAGCGAGATATTGATGACCTTGGCATCGTTCGCGACCGCATAGTCGATGGACTGTGAAATGGCCGTGTCGGTAAATCCGCACTCGGTGTTGGGATCCTGCGGATCGTCGCCGGCGCACGATCCCGGTTCGTCGGCCCGGATTGCAAGGATGTTCGATTCCCAGGCCATGCCCAGCACGCCCGTGCCGTTGCGTGCCGCGCCCGCCACCAGCGACACGAGGTTGCCGTGATCGTCCGACCCCTCGATCCCGCGGCTGCCGTAGATGTCGGTCGAGGCGGGAGAAACCCGCCCCGCGAATTCCGGGCTGTCGGGATCGATGCCGGTGTCGATCACCGCAATGGTGACCCCGTCGCCGGTTGCTCCGTCGGCCCAGGCCGTGGTGGCATTGTGTTGCCCCGGTCCATCGGAGCGGCGGAACTCGGCTGTGTCGAACTGCGAGGGCACCGGTACGACCGGGAAAGCCACCGGGGTGGGTGTAGGCGTCGGTGTCGGTGTAGGTGTGGGCGCTGGAGCAGGTGTCGGCGTGGGTGCGGGGGCCACGGGTGGCGGCGACACCACGGTCCCGCCGCCTCCTCCGCCGCAAGCCGAGAGCGCGGCCAGGCTTGCGAGAATCGCGGTGCAACGTGCCTTGCGAAGCTGCGAAGAATGCCAGATCGGGGTCAAACCATGTCCTTGTTTACATGCGCTTGTTGGCGCCGAAGGGCATAACGTTTCCTGAACGCCGTAGTGCGGCAAGACCGGTGGGTGCTTGTGTCCGCCCTGCCAAGGGGCTAGCCGCGCTTGCTGAACGCATAGCAGCAAAGAGTGAACAGGGAGCGACCAGCAATGTCCGCCGACATCATCGCCGAAATCGAACAGGCCTGGGAAAACCGCGGAGAGGTAACGCCCGCCAGCGGCGACGTGCGCGGTCCCGTCGAACAGGCCCTGGCCATGCTCGACGCGGGAGAAGCGCGGGTGGCGCAGCCCGACGGGGAAGGTGGCTGGCAGGTCAACCAGTGGCTGAAGAAGGCCGTCCTCCTGTCCTTCCGCCTTAACGAGAACCGCGTGATCAAGGGCGGATCCGCCGGGGCCGACGGCTATGACAAGGTGCCCAGCAAGTTCGCCGGCTGGGGTGAGAACCGCTTCGCCGAAGCCGGTTTTCGCGTGGTGCCGGGCGCAATCGTGCGGCGCGGCAGCTTCATCGGACGCAACACGGTGCTGATGCCCAGCTTCGTCAACATCGGCGCCTATGTCGATGAAGGCACGATGGTGGATACCTGGGCAACAGTGGGATCCTGCGCCCAGATCGGCAAGAACGTGCACATTTCCGGCGGTGCGGGCATCGGCGGCGTGCTGGAGCCGTTGCAGGCCGATCCCGTCATCATCGGCGATGGTGCCTTCATCGGCGCCCGCGCGGAGGTGGCCGAAGGCGTGCGCGTGGGCGAAGGCGCAGTTCTTTCAATGGGCGTCTACCTCGGCGCTTCGACCAAGATCGTGAACCGCGAAACCGGTGAAATCCATCGCGGCGAAGTGCCGCCCTACGCGGTGGTGGTGCCCGGCAGCCTGCCCGGCAAGCCACTGGCCGACGGTTCGCCGGGCCCCGCCCTCTACTGCGCGGTGATCGTGAAGACGGTCGATGCGCAGACCCGCGCGAAAACCGGAATCAACGAGCTGTTGCGCGATTGATTTGCCGATACCCGCTTTGGTCTGTAACTTCCGAAAACGGGGAACGGAGAGGACCGGTATCCGTATTCGGAACTGGGTCTCAATAACGACGGAAGGCATTTGAAATGACCGAAGAAAAGGACGAAAGCATCCATATCGAGGATGACGACGCCACCGCCGCCTCCAAGGAAGGCGTGGTGCGCTGGGTGCTGCTTATCAGCCTGCTTGCAGCCATCCTGATCCTGTCCGTCATCTGGATCGCCGGGGCGCTCTTTTCGGCCGGCTGAGCCCGTTTCGGCGGCCCCGGCCGCATAACGGGGAACTTCCCCAAGCCTGCGCGGGTTCGACAATTGCGATCAACGCAAGGAACCCGAAGATGAGCAAGTCCAACAGTTTCCAGACCGGCCAGTACGTCAAATGGGACTGGGGCAACGGCACCGCCCGTGGCCAGATCGAGGAACGCTTCGAACGTGAAGTGAAGCGCACCCTTCAGGGCAGCGAAATCACCCGCAAGGGCGATGCCGACAACCCTGCCTATCTCGTCAAACAAGAGGACGGCGACCAGGCGCTCAAGCTTGGCTCCGAGCTGGAGGCGCAGGACTGATGCCCGCCAAGTCGAAAGCCCAGCAGAAGGCCGCCGGCGCGGCCCTTTCCGCCAAGCGCGGCGAAACCAAGGTTTCCGACCTGCAAGGCGCGTCCAAGCAAATGTACGAATCGATGTCGGAAGACGAACTGGAAGACTTCGCCTCTACCGACCGTGAAGGATTGCCCGACAAGGTCGACAGTGACGACTGAACGCGCGCGTCTTGATCGTTTCGTGCGGGCGCAGGCAGGCGTTTACGGCACAGCGCTGGAAGAACTGCGCGCGGGGCAAAAGCGCACACACTGGATGTGGTACATATTCCCGCAGGTTCTCGGCCTGGGGCTGAGCGCCAATGCCCGCGCCTATGCCATCTTCGGGCGCGAGGAAGCGCATGCCTATCTCGAACACGAGCTGCTCGGCCCGCGGCTGCTGGAATGCACGCAAGCCATGCTCGATCACGCCGGCGAACGCACCCCGCTCGAAATCCTCGGCCCTATCGACGCGCTGAAATTCCGCAGTTCCATGACCCTGTTCGAAGCCGTGGCCGAAGAGCCCGAGCCATTCGCAAAGGCGCTTGATGCGATGTGCGGCGGGCAGCGCGACAAGGCCACACTGGAAAAGCTCGGGTGAGCCGGGCAGAGTGCCCAGCATGAGCAGCGCAAGCGAACTGATCGACATGCTGTCGCTCGAACAGCATCCCGAGGGCGGCTGGTATCGGGAAACCTGGCGGGCAGAGGCACCGGCAGGCGAGCGCGGCAGCGCGACGGCAATCCACTTCCTGCTCGAAGCCGGACAGCACTCGCACTGGCACAAGGTCGATGCGACGGAAATCTGGCTGTGGCATTCCGGCAATCCGCTGAAGCTCTCGCTCGCCGATCCGACCGGTGTGGACACGGCGGAAATACGTCTCGGACCCGACCTTGCCGCCGGCGACCGCGTGCAGCAGGTGGTCCGGCCAGGGGAGTGGCAGGCTGCCGAAACCCTTGAAGGCGAATACGACTACGCCCTGGTTTCCTGCGTCGTCTCGCCCGCGTTCGAATTCTCCGGCTTCACCCTTGCACCTCTGGGTTGGCAGCCGGGCGACCCGCTTCCGTGATCCGCGGCGTTCTCACCTATCTGCTCGCGGCGTTCTATGCCTATGCGGGATACCGGCATCTGGCAGGACCGGACCCGTTCCTGCGCATCACGCCGGACTGGGTTCCCTTTCCCGAAAGCGTGATAATGCTGACCGGCGCGGCCGAGATCGTGGGCGCGATCGCCCTTGCCCAGCCCTGGTCGCGAGAAATTCGGAAGGCGGGCGGCATCGGCCTTGCGCTCTATGCGCTTTGCGTATGGCCCGCGAACGTCAATCACATGCTGATGGACATGGCCAGCGAGGACGGTGGCTGGGGCCTGGCCTACCACGTGCCGAGGATGCTGGCTCAGCCGGTCATCATCTGGCTGGCCCTGTGGTGCGGACGGGTGACGGACTGGCCTTTCCGGCGTCGAGCCGCCACCCAGCGCTAGGGCGACTGCATCGACAGGCCTCGGTCGAGGTCTAGTCGGCATCCTCCCCGGCCTGCATGCGCTGCATGTAGGCAACAAGCGAGTCCACCTGATGGGGCTCCAGGTGCACGCCCATCTCGACCGGATAGTTGTGCGCGTCGTTCAACCAGTTCGCCAGTTCATCATGTGCCATGCCCGGCCGGTTGATCACCTCACGGAAGGCCGGTGCACCCTCGTCGGGCGATTGCCCCACCAGCGACACGGCGTGACAGCTGCTGCAGGAATCGCGCGCGATGAGCATGCCCATCGAGGCATTGCCCTCGTAGGGGGCTGGGTCTGGCGCGGTGGTGCAGGCGGCAAGCAACAGCAGCGATGCCGCCCCCGGCGCCCACTTCGCACATCTCCGGAAAATACCCTGACTCATCACGGCCATGCCGATTGCTCCAAGCTCGTCTGTGACGTCTTCCTGCGGGGAAGCGGTCCCCGGATCGGCAAGGCCTGCGCCTCAGTCTTCCTTGCCGGCCACGCCGTAGTTGATCTGCGCGTTGCGCGTCTTCTGGAATTCCGGGACGCTCATGCCCTTCATCGCGGCGTAGATGTCGATGTTCCCGATGCCGGTGACGGCACCCAGCTTCTCCAGCATGAAGAAGATCACGCCGTAGTGGATCATGCCGATCCAGTCGCGTTCGCGGACCAGGCGCTTTTCGTGGTGGGTCAGCCCGGCCTCCTCCATCGTCGCTTCCTCGTCGGTGCGGAACTTGCCGCGCACGGTCGGGTCGGTCAGCGAATGGAGGAAATGATTGAGGCGGAAGCCCTTCACGCTGCGCTCGATGGTGAAGGGATAGGTACCCTCCATGTCCTCCGCCCCCTGATAGTCCCAGTTGGCGCGCTCGCGCGTCTTCTCCGGATCCTCGACGGGCGCGTCCTTGGTCTTTTCCTCGAAGATCATCGTGGCGATCGGACACATGGAGGGGAGGAAATAGGTCTTGTGCGTGGCTTCCACGTCGGCGGACAGCGCCCCGCGCATCATCAGCCACATGACCACCTCGGCCCCTTCCCAGCCGCCCAGTTCGGCAAGCTTGGCGATGGGATAGTCGAGCAGCGCCTCGGGATCCTTTTCCAGCATGTCCATGAACTGGTGATCCCATTCGGGATTGTTGAAGCCGCAGCCCTCGCCATGGACCTGGTGCGATAGGCCGCCGGTGCCGGCAATGGCCACCTTGATATCCTTGGGATACGACAGGATCGCCTGGCGCAGGCTCTTGCCGAACTTGTAGAAACGGCGCGCGCTGGGCAGCGGCACGGTGAGCACCCCGCACACCACCGGCAGCAGCTTGCAGGCCCAGCCGTCCTCGTCGTAGTCGACCATGACGGATAGGGGCGAGAAGGCGCCGTGATCGAGGCCCTTGCCCTGGAAATAGCTGAGGTCGAACTCGTTCGCGACCATCACCTTGGCAACGTGCTGGGCGAATTCGGGGTCGCCCTTGATGGCCGGGATGTCGCGCGGGCCGCCGCCCTCGTCCGCCGCCTTGAATTCCTCGCCCACGCCCAGCGCGAAATGGCTGTAGTGCTCGAAGAACGAGGTCATGTGGTCGTTGTAGATATAGACCAGCACGTCGGGCTTCTTCTCGCGAAACCACTCCTGCACCGGCTCGTAACCTTCGAAGATCGGCTTCCATACCGGATCGTCGAATTTCTTCGCATCCTTCGCGAAGGCGATGGTGGGGGTGTGCGATGTGGCAACGCCACCGACGATCTGGGCCATGTGAAACAACCTTTCCTCTCGAGCGGACTAACAGCCCGCCTGCTGTTCTTCCCTAGAGAATGACATGTGAGGTGGCTTTGCGGCAAGTCAATAATCCGCAAATGCGAAACGTTCGGATATCTGAAATCGAAATATCCTCTGGTGGCCCCTGATGCGCCAAGCAAAACGGGCGCGCAGCTTTCGCCGCGCGCCCGCCTTTTCTTCCGGAAAACCCGGTGGTCTCGTCAGCTCATGTGCTTGGAGACGGCACCGGTCATCTTGAACATGGAGATCTGATCGTTGCCGATCACCGCGCCCAGCTTGGCGTCGGGGTTGATCATCCGCTTGTCCTTGGAATCCTGCAGGTTGTTAGCCTTGATATGATCCCAAACCTTCTTGGTCACCTCGGCGCGGGTCATCGGACCCTTGCCGACCACCGCTTCCAGGTCCGACGAGAGGTTCACCGGCTTGTTCAGCGCGTTGTTCTTGGCAGCCATTTCCTTGGTATCCTTTCACTCAAAAATAGCCGAAGGTGCCTAGCACCCTTCGGCAAGCTTAGTCTTCATCGGTCAAGTCGTAATCCCCGCCTTCTTCGCGGGCGTATGTTCCGGTCAGCACCGCCACGCCCAGCACGTGGCCCTTCATCGCCTCGACAATTTCGTCCCGCTCGGCACCGGGCATCTGCACCAGGGGCAGATCCAGTGCGAACAGCTGGAAGACGTAGTCGTGCGCTTCGTGGCCCGTAGGCGGATCGGGCAGCAGCCACTCGGAATTGCCGAAGGAATTCTTGCCCACGCGCGGCGGGACTTCCCCTTCGAGAAGCTGCCCCTTCTGGCCGGGGAGACCCCAGACCAGCCAGTGACAGAACGGCTGCGGCGCGGGCGCATCGGGGTCCTCCACCACCAGCACCAGTTCCTGCGTGCCCGGAGGCGGCGCGGACCATTCGAGGGGCGGCGCGACGGCGTCCTCCTCGTCGGCGGTAAAGCACGGGTCGAGCGCCTGCCCATCCTGGAAGGCGGCGGACTTCAGCGCGAAGCCCGATTTGCCGATCATGCCCTCCTCGCCCAGCTTTGCCACCGTCAGCTTGCCATGGCCCGCGCGGACGTTGCGAAGGGCCTTGCCAAGCCAGGCGGGTACGTGTTCGAGCATCGGGAATTCCTCAGGTCAGTGCGAAGCCGTGGGCGCGATGTGCAGAAAGCGCGGGCGCTTTTCAAGGGCGGTGCGCGAACTGCGTGGGAAAGTTGCACGATTGCAGGCTCCTACCGCGCTTCCCGAGCTTCGGCTTGCCAGAACCGCACGGGCGGGTTAGCTCTTTCACTTCAACGGGCATCGCCACCAATCGTCTAATTTTCCGGGACATTTTCATGCGTACGTCGAAGATCGCGCTTTCCCTTGCCTGCCTTGGAATGGCGGTTTCTTGCGGCGGCGGGGGTGGCACGCCCACGCCATCGCCGGTGGCGACCTCGCCCGGCCCCACGCCATCGCCGACCTCGACGACGGCAAGCTGCTCGCTGGAGACGCGACAGGAATTCGCGGCTGACGTGCTGGACGAATGGTATCTCTTCCCCTCGCTGCTGGCGACGGGCGTGAACCCCGACGATTACAGCACGGTACAGGGCTACATCGATGCCCTGGTCGCTCCTGCCCGCGCACAGAACAAGGATCGGTTCTTCAGCTACATCACCTCGATCGAGGCCGAAAACGCCTTCTTCAACAGCGGCGCCAGCGCCGGCTTCGGCTTTCGCCTGAGCTACGATCTGGCCAATCGCCGCGTGTTCGTGGCGGAGACCTTCGACGATACGCCCGCCCTTGGCGCGAATATCGAACGCGGCACCGAACTGCTGGGCATCGGCACAACTTCGTCGAACATCCAGACGGTCAACAGCCTGATGGCTACCGGCGGACCCGAGGCGGTGATCAATGCCCTCGGCCCGCCCGATCCGGGCGTCAGCCGGGTGTTGCGGATCGTGGATGCCAGCGGTGTCCAGCGCGAGGTCAGTATCGCGAAGAGCGAATACGAACTCGATCCCGTGCCGCGCTACGGGGCGCAGATCATCAACGATGGCGGCAAGCGGGTGGGCTATGTCCGCCTGACCAACTTCATCGATCCCGCCATCGACGACCTGCGCGATGCCTTCGCCGATTTCCGCGCCAACGGGGTGACGGAGCTGGTGATCGACCTGCGATACAACGGCGGCGGCGGCATCAACGTGAACGAGTTCTTCGGCGACATGATGGCCCGCAATCTCGACGGACAGATCTTCGAGACGATTGCCTTCCGCGACAGCAAGAACCAGTTCGACGAAACCTATCGCTTCGACGCGCGCTCGCAGTCCATCGCGCCCACCCGCATCGCCTTCATCACCACGTCCGGCAGCGCCTCTGCCAGCGAGGCGCTGATCAACGGCATGCAGCCCTATATCCAGGACGACATGGCCCTGATCGGCGAGAACACCTTCGGCAAGCCGGTGGGGCAATCCGCCTTCGACCTGCCGGAATGCGACGATCGCCTGCGCATCCTGACCTTCAAGCTGGAGAACGCCAACGGCAACGGCGAATACTTCGACGGCCTGGCCACGACCGTACCCAACAGCTGCCGGGCGGTCGACGACCTGACGGCCGACTTCGGCGATCCGAACGAGGACATGCTGGCGACGGCGCTGGATTTCCTTGCCGGGCGCAGCTGCACGCCGATTGCGGGCGGTCCGGCGACCACCCAGTCCGTGGGCGGACGCGAGCTGTTGCAGCCCGATCGCCCCAGCACGGTGATCGAGCACGAGGCACCGGGCGTCTACTAGGCGGGCGGCTCGCCCTCCAGCCATGCGCAGCCCTGTCGCTGCTCTGTGCCGAGTTGCAAGGTCGCGACGTACGGATAGGTCCGGTCGCTCATGCCGTCCGAACACTCGGCAGGCGTGATCGCCAGGTCGAGCGGCTGGCCGTCCAGCTCTCCGCTGAACGAAAGACCGCCCCGCCCGGCAAAGCGCGTGACCGCCCCTCGCGTGCCGTCCATGTTCTCCGGCGTCGTGTAGGTCAGCGTGCCGCCTTCTATCGTTGCGCCCCAGAACGGTTCCGTCCCCGTCAGCCGTATGACGGCATCTTCCGCGATCCCGGAATAGGCCTGCTCGTCTTCGCTATTGCCCGGAACGTTCTGTGCGCCCTCCGAACTGCAGGCAGCCAGCAGCAGGGCACAGCCGAGGCTGACGATCATGGTGCGCATCGGATTCTCCATCTTGTTGTCCTTCGGGCGGCCCCCTTGCTGGCCGGAACGCAATCCCGGTGCAAGGCGTTGACACGGCAAGAAATGTTAAAATCCGGAGAACTCCGATGAGAATTTCGCCCTGGTTGGTGGGTGCGTTCGCGATAACCCCGATAGTCGGCGCTCTCGCCGGCCAGCATATGAGCGCCGAACCGCTTTCGACCGCAACCGATGTCACCGCCTCCCTGCCCGATCGTCCGTACGCGACGGGGAATGCCGCCCCGCGCACGAACCCGCGCCTGCCCGATCACTACGCGATGGAAACCCCGGAAGGCGTCGTGGAGGTGCATGAACTCGCCATGCGTGGCCGGTTCCGCGATCGGTACGATGCCCTCGACCGCTATCAGGCGCATACGGAGGAGAACCTCACTTACCTGGAGGCGCGCTGGAACGATGGCGCGCTGGATGAACGCGCTGCCCGCGCCGTGGAGCCTGGCTACTACTACCGGCAGGACACCACCGTTCGCTATGACGACCGCGAGATCGCCCACTATGCCGCGAGTGAACAGGCCCGGACCGGCGAATCCGCCGAGGCCGTGGCGGCGGGTGAGTTCGAGCCGGGAGCCGCCCAGACGGGACCGGTGGAAGTCGCCGTTCCGGAACCGCGCAGGGGCCAGCCCAAGGTCGTCGACGTGCGCCGCGAACTGGCCCTGCGCCAGTAACGGCCGGCCCGGCATAGGGTCAGGCCGCCAGGCCTAGCAGCAGCGTCGCCCCGCCCAGCCCCAGCGAAAGCGGAAAGCGCAGCGACAGCCACCAGGACGGCCTGATCGTCACCAGCCTGGTGTCGACCAGCGCGCTCAGCACGATTGCCACCCCCAATACGACCAGCGACGGGCCCGGCCACTCATAGCCGAAGACCCACGGCACGTAGGTTCCAAGGGCGAGCAGGCTCGGCATGACGGCGGCCAGCCAGAGCCAGTCGGGCGCCCTGCGACCTTCGTCCGGAGAGCCCGACGCGAGTCCCCACCAGAGCCCACCGAGGAAACTGAGAATCAGGGCAGCATATGCCCAGCCGATTGCCAGCGCGCTCCAGCGCCATTCGGGCGGGCCGAACCAGGCTGCGCCGAGGCAGGCGATCTGCGGCAGCAATCCGGCGTAGCCGAGAAAGCGCGCGGGCTGGGGCGTCGATTTCATGGTGCCATTCTACACACTTACGGGGTCAATCGTAAGAACGAGAAAAAGGGCGAGCCCGTCAAGGCCCGCCCTTTTCGCGTCTCGGTGGTGATTGCCGGGTTACGGCATCAGCACGGTGTCGATCACGTGGATCACACCGTTCGAGGCATCGACATCCGTCGCGGTGACGGTGGCCGTATTGCCCTGGGCGTCAGTAAGCACGACGTTGCCGCCTTCAAGCATCGCCGTCAGCGTGCCGCCGTTCACGGTCTCGATGGTGTAGCCACCTTCGCCGGCGCTCTCGATCGCGGACGTCAGGTCAGCCGCCATCACTTCGCTGGGCACGACGTGGTAGGTGAGGATGTTGCCGAGCTGCTCGGTGTCTTCGGTCGTCAGCGTCTCGACCGTGCCTTCGGGCAGGGCGTCGAAAGCGGCGTTGGTCGGCGCGAAGACGGTGTAGGGGCCTGCGCCCGAAAGCGTCTCGCCCAGTTCAGCCGCCGTCACGGCGCTGACGAGCGTGGAGAAGTCGGGGTTGCCCTGCGCGACTTCCACGATCGTGCCGGGCGTGGTCGCCTCAGCGTTGGCCATTTCATCGGCCATCATGGTGTCGTCTTCCATCGCCGTGTCTTCGGCGGGTTCGCCGCATGCGGCCAAGGCTAGGGCGGCGGCGGAAGCGGTGAGGAAATGGAGGGTCTTCATTCTGGAGTTCCTTGCTCTGCTGATGACCGGACGGCGTGCCGCGACGCGGCCCAACGGACCCGGTCGTTCACCGCTGAAATGGACTGCCATACCGTGTTGTTCCGGACCTGCCCGAAAGCACGTATCCGCGTTCGAGAGCCGAAATTCGCGCTTTATTCCTCGATCACCCGTCCCAGAACGCGCACGGGACACCGATCGAAGTCCCCCGGAGTGAACGAGGGCACGAGCAGGTTTTCCAGGTTGCCGGTGCATACGCTGGTCGAACTGCGGGTATCCAGGGCAATGCGCTGGCTGAAATCCAGTTCCGGGCAGGTGCCCATCGTTTCCAGAAGCCAGCGTTCGTTCACGCCGGTGTCGATGTAGATCCGTTCGTTGCCGGGCGATGCCTCCGGTGCATTCGAATATCCGTTGACCTCGCGCGTGAAGAAACAGGCGCGGCTCGTGTCGAGATTGGCGAGAACGGCATCGTATTCATCCGGCCCGGCGCGCTCGACTGGTGCGCAGGCGGCAAGCGCAAGGGCCACGGCGACGGCGGAACCGCATTGGTATCGTTTCATGGCTTCTCTCTCCTCCATTGTCTTTCCCAACCAGGTAGCCGGGACCGGGGTTCCGACAGCATCCTGCCGCATTCCGCACACGCCCTGCACCAAACCGCTGGAAACGGTCCCGGCAGAGGCGCAGGCCGGGTGTCACAGCGAATGCAACGGACCGGGTTACCCAACCCAACCACGGTCCTCGAGCCCGCCGGACAGCGGGTAACGCCAGGCATGGCGGTCGATCGCACCAGCAGCCCGAGATGGCACTGGTGCGATCCTCGTTTGGGCCGCTTGTTTCCCGTTCGCGATTGGCGCAAACTCCACGCGATGCCTCGGCAATACACCTCCTTCGCCGCCTTCTGGCCTTACTACCTGCGCGAACACTCGCGGCCCCGCACGCGCGCCCTGCACTATGTCGGCACGACGCTGGTAGTCGCCGTGGCGCTGTTCGCGGTGGTTACAGGCCGCTGGCTGTGGCTGCTCGCGATGCCGGTGGCGGGCTATTTCTTCGCCTGGCTCGCCCACTTCACGGTAGAGAAGAACCGCCCGGCCACCTTCACCTATCCGCTGTGGAGCCTGGCGGCCGATTTCCGCATGTGGTGGATGTGGCTGACAGGGCGACTGGGACCGGAGCTGGACCGCGCCGGTGTGGGCAAGCGCGACTAGCGCCTCCTACGTCTCGATCAGGACGATATCCCAGCTGTACCGGTGATCGCCCAGCGCAGAGGCGATGGACGCTGGACCGGCGGTGCCGAGCGCGTTCAGCAGGTCGTCGCGCGCGTTCATTTCCTCTTCCTCGGGGAAGTACATCTGCACGATCTTGCGCGAATCCACGCCGGTCACGTCCATGTGGATGTGCGGCGTGCGCCAGCCGATGGGGCTGTCGTAGCTACCCGGCTTCACCGTGGTGAGATGCCAGCTGCCATCGCCGCCGGTCGCGATCCGGCCGAAGCCCTGGAAGTTGGGATCGAGCGGCATGACCGCGGGATCCTGCGGATGCGCGTAGCGGCCGTGCGCGTTCGCCTGCCAGATATCCAGTTGCGCCCCGGCAATGGGATTGCCGCGCGCATCCAGCACCCGGCCCACCACCTCGATGATCTGACCGGCAGCCCGCTCCGCATGGCCGGCAAGGCGGGTGAAATCGGCGTCGGTTTCCCCGCGATAGCTGCTGGGATAGAACGGGCCGATGGGCGATCCCGGGGTTGCGGCGAGCTGTGCGAGGGCCGGTCTGGCAATGGCTGCGCTGGCCAGCGCCCCGGCGGTGAACGCGCGCCGCGATATGCGTGAGGACTGAGTCATGCTGTCGCATCTCCGCAGGAGAGCGCGACCCGTGACCGGGAAGTTACGCCCCTTCGCGGGCGAAGTCCATTCACCCCTGCCCCAGCACGGCGTCCGCCAGCCTGGTGTCGAGGTATTCGCGCACCTCCACGATCTTCCCTTCCGCCAGGCGGAAGACGAAGCAGTATTCGTTGGCGTAGACCTTGCCGTCCACCGTCTCGGCGTGCCCCCTGGCCAGCACGACGACGTGATCGCCATCGGCCAGAACCAGTTCGGGGATGTTCCTGTAGGGCCCTGCGAAGCGGGCGAACAGCGGGCCCATCAGGTCGCGCTCCACGTTCGCGAGGCCGCTGACTTCCTTCGACCAGTTGCTGGTGCCCATCACCCGCCAGGTGATGCTTTCATCGAACAGCGGCAGGAAGGCGCTGGGATCGCCGTGTTCCAGCTTCGCGAAGGCCTCCGTAAGCAACGCACGGTTGCTTACGGTGGTGTCGCTCATCCCCTGCACCTTCATGCCTGTTCCCCCTGCTGGCCGGTATCGCCCGCCAGTCGGCGGTGCTCGTCCACGCTGCGGCGCATCTCGCGCGCCTGCAAGTGCAGCGCCTGGTTCGAAAGGCGTATCTCGCGGCTCTGCTGGAAGAAGCCCAGCACCAGCCACAGAAAGGCAAGCGGACTGGACACGCCGCCCAGGAAATCGCCCAGTTCATTGAGACGAAGGTCCGCCGGGTTCTGCCCCTGCACGGCAAGGTAGATCACCAGTCCCACGAGGTAGATCGCGGTGAGCACGAGGCCGATCAGCGGCAGCCGTCGGCGTTCGCGCTTGTCGTTCAGAATATGGGGGGCGTCAGTCATGCCGCTGGCCTTTTCCGCTGGATCCGGCGGCAAGGTAGCGCACTGGGGGAAAGGCGCAAATCCTTCGCGAGAGGCGGATCGGAAGCGCTAATATGGAACACTTGGAACAGTGTCCTGAAACAGAATTCCTGCGCCGCCCGGAAAGGCCGGCTTTCGGTCTCTTGCGAGGGTGGGGAGCATCGCGCGGGCATGCCTGCCAGCCCGGCAGGCTGCGCGCCAAGTAGGAAAGAGCTCTAGTCCCCGGACGAGCTTCCGGACTCTTCCTCGGCCCTCTCGGCTTCCTCGACTCTCTCGGCTTCGTCGGCCTCGTCGCGCTGGCGACGGACTTCCCTCGCCTTGGCGCGTTCGATCTCCACCATGCGCGCCTGTTCGGCCAGGCCGCGCCAGGTTTTCTCCGCCTCCAGATAGCGCTCGCGCACGTTTTCCAGTTCGGCGCCGTCGGCGTCGGCCGCTGCCTCGTCGGCGCGATCCTTGTAGAATTGATAACCCTGGGCCATCCGTCTGCCTCGTTGCCTGAAGGTAAAAATCAGGAAGGCGGAACCACCTGGCCCGAGGCCAGGCAATTCCGCCTTCCTGTCCGCCCACCCGTCCGTGGGCGGAATCACTCGCGATGAATGATCAGTCGGCGGCCGAGAGGTTCACGGCGCTTTCCTTGCCGTTGCGGCCCTGCTCGACGTCGTAGTTGAGGCGCTGTTCCTTATCGAGCGTCTGCATGCCGGCGGCCTGCACTGCGCTGATGTGAACGAAGCTGTCGTTGGAGCCGTCGTCGGGCTGGATGAAGCCATAACCCTTGTCGGCGTTGAAGAATTTTACGGTGCCAGTCTTGGCCATGTCATGTTCCTTTCGAGAACGTGTGTGTTGCCCCGCCGCGACATGCGGCGTGGCCGTGCGTATCGTCATCGAAAAGGAAGTCTTAGTCTGGTTAACGCCGGGGCCTGTTACGGGCGAACCCGAGGCAAGCGGCGGTAGGCAAATCTAGAAGTCCGTCGCAATCTATCGACGTTAGCGGGGCCTATGTAGGGCACCCGGAGCCGTTTGGCCAGCTTTTCCGCTGCGAGGCGTCTCAGAGAGGCTGTCTCTCGGCCCAGGAATAGCCCGCCAGGCCGGCGCCGCTGCGGAATTTGCGGATGCGTTCCTCGTAATAACCGACCAGGTCGAAATAGGTCGTGCGGTCGGCCAGCGACTTCGCGCTGCGCTGGTTCATCATCGCGCGCTGGTGGTTGGAAAGGAGTTGGTTGAGATCCATCGTCGGTGTCCTGTTCATGGCAGCGCGCCGGAATTGGCGCGGCTGCGGCTAGGAGGCGGAATGGATGGATGCGGTGCCCTTCTGGCGGGCCATCGACCGTCGATCTCGACTGGTAGCTGGTGTTTTATACACCTAAAACGGTAAAAGGGCAATGAAGCCGTTTCGGATGGGCGCGAATTACGAATTCATGCAAGCAATGCCGCGAAAGGGCGTAGGATGCCCGCGGGGCATTCCGCTCCGATTGGAAAAGACCATGGCCAAGGGCCAGATGAAGAAAAGCCGCGAAAACCGCAAACCCAAGGCGGACAAGGGGCCGAAGCAGAATGCCAGCCAGCCGAGCCTGAAACCCGGCGCGGTCAAGGGGCTGGAGAACATGAAGAACAGCTAGAGGCTCACGCCCCGGCGCGCTAGGGCGGGCAAGATGGACACTACCCGCTCGTCTCAACTGCCTTCCGGCGCCGTGCCTACAATGATCCTGATCGATGCCGATGCCTGCCCGGTGAAGGAGGATATCTACCGCGTCGCCCAGCGCCATGGCGCGCATGTGCGCGTGGTGAGCAACAGCCCCTTCCGCGTGCCTGTCAGCGAACGGGTGAAGCGCGTGACCGTGGGCGACGGCTTTGATGCCGCGGACGACTGGATCGCCGACAACGCCGGACCGCACAGCGTGGTGATCACCGCCGACATCCTGTTGGCCGAACGTTGCCTCAAGGCAGGCGCGCAGGTGCTTGCCCACAACGGCAAGCCCTTCGACACCGCCAGCATCGGCTCGGCGATTGCCACCCGTGCCATCATGGCGGACCTACGCAGCGGCATGGATGGTCCGCTGGGCGCCGCGGGAGGCGGACCGCCACCGTTCAGCAAGGCCGACCGATCCCGCTTCCTGCAGGCGCTGGACCGGGTGCTCGTGGCGATGCGCCGCTAGCGGGCGGCCTAGAGCGCCTTGTCGGGCCGGGCGTCGTGCTTGTGCCTTTCTTCCTTGCCGAAATGGCGTTCCAGCCGCTGGGCGAGCGTGGTTGCCGCCTTGCGCGCGGCATCGTCCACCTTGGCGGCGTGTCCTGTCACGCCAATGGGCTTCCCGCTACGCGGCCGCGCCTCGATGGTGCAGGCCTTGTCGTCCGCCCCGCCCTTGTTCGCGTTCTCGTCGCGCACGTGGATCTCGATGCGGGTGAGCCGATCCTCGAACCGGGCCAGCTTTTCGCGCACCGCCGCCTCGATACGTTCGGCTACGTTCTCGGTGCCCATCACGGAACTGTCGGAATTGAACTGGACCTGCATCGGGGGGTTCCTCTCGGTTGTGATTGTCTGTGCTGCCTTCGAGATGGGGAGGACAGGCGGGCAATCCAATGGCTTTTCCGCCTGCTTCGCCACCCGCATCGCACCTGTCGGCGCGCTGAGGAAGGGCAAGCAATCGCAGCGCGTGAGTCATGAGACGGCCATCGCGCTTGCCGCCAGGCTGGGAATGGACGAGGCGCGCGCCGCCCTCGACCGCATGGCGAAAGGACACCGCCCTCGCCCAGGCGCTGGCGAGGCTGAGCGCAGGGCTCTAGGCCGAAGGAAGGATTGCCCTGCGCAGCTGCGTAGAGCCGCATCGAGAGTCTTGTGCTGCCCATGCGCGCGGACGGAGCATGAGGAACGCCCTGTAGGAAATCCTTCAGGCCGCGCGCAGCTGCGGTGCGGCCTCCGCCATCACTCGCAGGGCGGAGCGCAGGAAGATCAGCGCCATCAGCGAACCGATCACGATATCGGGCCACGGCGAGGCGAGCCACCACACCAGGCCCGCGGCCACCAGCACGCCGCAATTGTTGATGAGGTCGTTGCGCGAACATTCCCAGGTGCTCGCCATGTTCACGTCCTGATGGCGGAAGCGGGTGAGCAGGCGGAAGCACACGAGATTGGCGGCAAGCGCCAGCGTGCCGAACACCAGCATCAGCGTGGAGCTTGGCGGCACGCCGCTCTGTATCTTGAACACCACGTTCACCGCGATTCCCACGCCCAGCGCCAGGATCACCACCCCCTTCAGCATCGCCGCCCCGGCCTTCCACCGGTCCGAGCGCGCAAGAGCATAGAGGCTGACGGCATAGACCACCGCGTCGCCCAGCATGTCGCTGGCATCGGCCATCAGCGCCGCCGACCCGGCAATCACCCCTGCCCCGAACTCGAGCACGAACATCACGGCGTTGATGGCCAGCACGATGACAAGCACGCGCCGCTGCTCCCGCTGGCGGGCGAGTTGTTCGAGCGTGCTCGACTTGGCGGAACAGCAGTCTGCGGACATGGGGGATATGTGGCTTTGGAGTATGGGGAGTGCAAGGTTTCTGCAACTTCAACCCACTATGCAATAACGTAATTCTCGCTAAGAAGCTTTGAGAAACTTTGCTGGGGGCTTTGGGGAAATGCCGTTTAACCTTGCAGATGGCGGTTCGCTGCTCGTTTTTGCCGTCGTGTTCTTTGCTGTAATGGCAATCGGCGCAGCATTTCTCAAAAGCGACAAGCCTAGGCGGAAGTATCGTTCCAAGAGAAGCGGCAGGCCTGATCTGCAAGTTGTCACCCGACGGGGGGAAGACGAGGCACTAGTCACAGCGTCCGAACAACTGCGCAAAGTCATGGCAGCGGAATTCAAACCACGGCCCTTGCTTAACCGGCCAGAGGCGCAGGTGTTCGAAGCACTCGACAAGGCGGTGATTGCACGTAACCCAAAATGGCAGGTGATGGCGCAGGTATCCTTGGGCGAGTTTCTTTCATCACGCGACAAGGGCGCGTTTCTCTCAATCAATTCGAAACGTGTCGACTTCGCCCTCATGGACGAGAAGTGCTGCGTCCGGCATGCGCTGGAGTATCAGGGCACAGGCCACCACCAAGGAAGTGCCGCCGCGCGCGATGCGGTGAAGAAGGAAGCGCTGCGCAAGGCCGGGATCGGCTACCACGAGATTGTCGCAGGCCACACGACGCCAAGCGAACTGCGGGCGCTGGTGGAGAAGCTGGTGCCCGCGAGCAAGTCCGCCGCCTGACGCTGCAGGGCCGATACCTCGCCGGGAACGGGCGTCCTGCCAAGCCATTGCATTGTCACCGAAACCTTTATGCCAAGGAGGTGCGCGATGGCAGAGCAGTGGTCCCAGGATGTGACCGAGAATTCCGATGCGATGGACCTCGAGGACGGCGTATTCACGAAGGACGACCCTCGCGAAGTCGCCAAGTCCCTGAAGCGGTCGGCGGAGCAGAGCGACCGGCGCAAGTCCGATCCCTATCGCTCCGCCATGTCGATGCTGACCTTCTACATCAACCGCGCGGGCGACAACCTCGACAAGGATCAGCGCAAGGTGCTTGAGGACGCGAAGGACGAGCTACGCAAGCTCTACGACCGCGAGCCGAAGGACGACTAGTCTCGGGCCGCTGCGTCACTCAAGCGCGCGACGATCTTGATCTCCACCAGTGCAGCGTCCGGTAGCAGGCGGTCGACATCTATTGCGGTCCACGCGGGGAACGGCTCCGGCACGTAGCGGTGCTTTACCTCGGCGAACAGGTCGATCTGAGCCGGCAGATCGGTGTGAAACGTGGTCAGGTCGACGACGTCGTCCCAGCTCGATCCGGCGCGGGCGAGCACGTCGCCGATATAGTCGAAGGCGCGCACGTAGGCTTCTTCCTCGCTAACCCCACCCGCCGTGCCGGCGACAACGCCGGAAAGGTAGACCGTGTCCCCATGCACCACGGCTTCGGAAAAGCCGAGCCGTTCGAAGACAGCACGCACACTCTCGTCTTCCGGCATGAGGACGGTCTGCGCTTCCTGCGCCGCGGCGGGCGCCGCGATGCAGGCAAGCGCAGCGGCGAGAAGGAGGGCGCGCATCACGCTTTCGTCCCCTCCGACGGCACATACAAGTCCCCGCCCTCGTTATACCGGCGGCTCATTTCCTCCATGCCTTCCTCGGCGTTGGCTTTCGCCTCGTCCGGGGTTTCGGCGGCGACGTTTTCGGTCGCCAGGTAGCTGTCGGAGTTCTGCTTCGCGGCGAATTCGCGCACTTCCTGGCTGATCTTCATCGAGCAGAACTTCGGTCCGCACATGGAGCAGAAGTGCGCCGTCTTGGCGCCCTCCGCGGGCAGGGTCTGGTCGTGGTATTGCTCGGCGGTGTCCGGGTCGAGCGAGAGGTTGAACTGGTCGCGCCAGCGGAATTCGAAGCGGGCTTTCGACAGCGCGTCGTCGCGCACCTTGGCTGCGGGATGGCCCTTGGCGAGATCCGCCGCGTGGGCGGCCAGCTTGTAGGTGACGACGCCGACCTTCACGTCATCCCGGTCGGGCAGGCCCAGGTGCTCCTTGGGCGTGACGTAGCAGAGCATCGCCGTGCCGTACCAGCCGATCTGTGCAGCGCCGATGCCGCTGGTGATGTGGTCGTAGCCGGGCGCGATGTCGGTGACGAGCGGCCCGAGCGTGTAGAACGGGGCTTCGCCGCAGGCTTCCAGCTGCTTGTCCATGTTTTCCTTGATCTTGTGCATGGGCACGTGGCCCGGCCCCTCGATCATCACCTGCACGTCCTGCTCCCAGGCGCGCTTGGTGAGTTCGCCCAGCGTGTAGAGCTCGGCGAACTGCGCCTCGTCGTTGGCGTCGGCAATGGAGCCGGGGCGCAGGCCGTCGCCCAGCGAATAGGCGACGTCGTAGGCCTTCATGATCTCGGTGATCTCGTCGAAGCGCTCGTAGAGGAAGCTCTCCTTGTGATGCGCCAGGCACCATTTCGCCATGATGGAGCCGCCGCGCGACACGATGCCGGTCACGCGCTTGGCCGCCATCGGCACGTAGGGCAGGCGCACGCCCGCGTGGATGGTGAAATAGTCGACGCCCTGCTCGGCCTGTTCGATCAGCGTGTCGCGGAAGACTTCCCAGGTCAGGTCCTCGGCCACGCCGCCGACCTTTTCCAGCGCCTGGTAGATGGGCACGGTGCCGATCGGCACGGGGCTGTTGCGGATGATCCATTCGCGGGTGTCGTGGATGTTGCGGCCGGTGGAGAGGTCCATGACGGTGTCCGCGCCCCAGCGGATCGACCAGACCATCTTGTCCACCTCGCTCGCCACGTCGGATGCCACAGCGGAGTTGCCGATGTTGGCGTTGATCTTCACCAGGAAGTTGCGCCCGATGGCCATCGGCTCGGCCTCGGGGTGGTTGACGTTGCTGGGGATGATGGCGCGGCCGCGCGCCACCTCGTCGCGCACGAATTCGGGCGTGACGTAGTCGGGGATTTCCGCGCCCCACGACTGGCCGCCATCGCGGTCCACTTCCTTCAGCGCGGCGCGGCCCAGGTTCTCGCGCTCCGCCACGTATTCCATTTCGGGCGTGATGATGCCCTGCCGGGCGTAGTGCATCTGCGACAGGTTCTTGCCCGGCTTCGCGCGGTAGACCGTCTTCGCGACATTGGGGAAGGCCGGCACGCCGCCGCTGCGATCGGGGCCCAGCTGGCCGTTATCCTCGGGCTTCACCTCGCGCCCGGCATATTCCTCGATATCGCCGCGATCGAGCTGCCACTGGCGGCGCAGCAGCGGCAGGCCGGTGGCGATGTCGATCTTCACGGCAGGGTCGGTGTAGGGGCCGGAGGTATCGTAGACCCGCACCGGCGGCTCCCCGCTGCTCGGCTCGAGGTCGATCTCGCGCATGGCGACCTTGATGTCCGGGTTGCTCCTGGCCTCGACATGCACCTTGCGGCTGCCGCGGATGGGGCCGGTGGTCACGCCGATTTCGAGGGGGGAATTGATGTCGGCCATGAAAAAGTCCTCTTTTCCGGGCGGATGGGGACTTCGGGCGCGGTAAGCAGCCCTTCCCTCCGCCCGTGCTAACGGGTTCAGGTTCAACGGGTCGGGCGCTGCTTACACGCCCCTCTCAGCCACAGCAGGCTCCCCGGGGATGACAAGCGGTCTACGCGTGTGCAGCCCCGATGTCGAGCGCGACACGGCGGACTGTTTCTGCTATGCGCGGGGTCGGGACGTGGGGGCGAGAGGAGAAGAGTCCATGCGCCTGAAATTGAACCCTGCCGGCCTTGCCGCCGCCGCGATGACCGCCATCGTGCTTCCCGCCGCTGCGCTGGCCCACCACGGATGGGGGTGGACGCAGGACGAGGAAAGCCGGCTCGAGGGCGAGATCGTCACCATCAGCTTCGGCAACCCGCACATGCACCTGCAGGTCGAGCGCGACCGGGGCGGTTTCGGCGGGTCGGAGATCTGGGAAGTCGACCTGTCACCGCCCGTCGTGGCCAGCCGTTCGGGCTTCGGCCCCGATCACGCCGGGCCGGGCGATGCCGTCGTGCTGACCGGCCACCGCGCCCGAGACCAGGACGTGCTCGGCTTCAAGGCGGAGAGGATCACCGTGCGCGGCCGCACGTTCGACGTCTATCCGCAGCGCGAGAAGACGCTGGCCGACCGCTAGCCCGCCCCTTCCCCGGTCCGCGCCTCATCGGCTAGGGAGCGCGCGGCCATGACCATGCTCTATCGCCTCGATGCCGATGCCACCGCCATCGGGCGCGCCTTCGGCCTTGGCGTGGGGGACGATCCGTGGACGGGCGGCTACGTTTCGCCGGGCAGCTTTGCGCCGGTCATCACCGCAGGGCGAGAGTTCATTGCCGGACCCGGCCAGCCGGGCCAGCCGCGACGGCTGGTTCCGCGCCTGTGGGGCGTACCGCCGCCGCCCTCGGCCCATGATGCCGCGCGGCCCGTTCTCAGCGTGCGCAACACCGACAGCTCGTTCTGGATCGGCAACCTGCGAAACCCGGAATTCCGCTGCCTGGTGCCTGCCACGGCCTTCATGGAATGGGGCCAGCGCCATGCCGACGGCAAGCGCCGCCAGCACCGTTTCGCCTGCGCCGACCAGCCGCTGTTCGCCATGGCCGGGGTGTGGAAGGACAGCGAGGTGCCCGGCTTCGCCCTGATGACCTGTCCCGCCAACGCCGCGCTGAAACGCATCGGCAGGGACACCATGCCCGTCGTCCTGCCGCCGGAGCCGCGAATGCACGACCTGTGGCTGCGCGGCGGATGGGACCGGGCCAGCGCGCTGCTGCAGCCCTATTCCTCGTCCCTCATGCGCGAGCCCGGCGGGTAAGGGCGGGCTACAACCGCAGCAGGGCGACGCAGACCAGCACCAGGCCCAGCGCCGCCGAGAACAGTGCCCAGACGCGGTTGACCGCGCCCATCATCGAACTGGCGAGATGCAGGAAGGGGCGCCCGAAGCCCAGGATCACCACGCCTTCCACCACCATGCCGCCGCCAATCACGGTGACGACGACGGACAGCCAGTCCGCCGGGTTCCACGGGTTGACGAGGTAGATCGTCGCACCCAGCGCCAGCACCACGATGCCGGTGAGGAAACGCAGCGCCTCGTTTGTCTCGAACCCGTCCAGCATCGCTGCCCAGCTGCCCGGCCCACGCAATTCGCCCACTGCCGCGCCCAGGGCGTAGAACCCCATGAACAGCGCGATCCATGCGGAAATGTCCTGTCCCTCTGCCATGTTGCCTCCTCCTTCCGATCTCCAGGCGGGAGGAATAGCACTTCGCGGCGACGAAAGCAGGGGCGAATGCCCACGCTTTCGTCAGGCGGGTTCCGTCTCCCGATCCTGCATGGCGGGGACGAGGGCCAGCGCGAGGAACAGCGCGGCAGCCGTGCCCGCTCCCCCGGCGATGAAGGTGAGGTCGGCGTCCAGCCCGATGGCAAGCGCGTTGGCGACCATCGCGGCAATCCCCGTCAGCGCGCACACCGCGCCCACGATGCGCGTGGCCCCTTGCGCATCGCGCCAGAGGATCGCCCCGGCGGCAAGCGCGGCGATGCCTATCGCCACCTTGCCCGCGAAATAGAGCAGGAAGGCCATGGCCAGCACGGCGGAGAAGACGGGTGCCAGCGCTTCGCCCGCCTGCCCCAGCGGTTCGAACATCACCAGCCCCATGCCCGCCTGGATGGTGTTGAGCAGTCCGCCCGCCGCCAGCGCGCCACCGATCAGCGGGCGCGCGGGCAGCAGGGCCAGCCCGGCGATGGCCAGGACGAGGAAAGCGAGCACTTCCACCGACCAGATCAGCTGTCGGTTCGGCTCCAGCCCCAGGTTGCCCAGAGTGACGTAGATGATCTGCGTGGCAACCGTCGCGGTAATGGCGATGGCGGCGACGCGTGCGAACTCGATGGGGGAAAGGGTCATGCGCATTACCTTGTCAGTGGCGGCTGTTCCTCACTTCGTCTCGTTTCCACCTTCGGTTACGGATGGCTGTTGCCGGAAGCCCGGTCGAACCCGCACGACCAAAGGCGACATTTGCCACCAGTTTTTCAGGCGCTATGACGGCGCCAGACCATCAGCTCACCAGAGGAATCGCCTTACCAATGACCCTCCTACGCTCCGCCCTGCTTGCCACCGCCCTAGCCCTGCCCGCCAGTCCCCTGCTGGCGCGCGACATGACGCCGCAGGACGTGGCACGCATCGAATACACCGGCACCGTGGCCGTCTCGCAGGACGGCAGTTCCGTCGCCTACACCCGCGTCCACTATCCCGATGTCACCATCGGTGAAGAGAACGGCAGCGCCGACCAGCAGCTGTTCCTGGCCGACGGCGCGTTGGACACGCGCGCCTATCTGCCGGAGGACATGAGCGTGTCCTCCATCGGCTTCACGCCCGACGGCAGCATGATCACCTTCCTGTGGACCGACGAGGACGACGACCGCGCCCTGTGGGGCATCCCGGTGAACGGCGGTGCCTATCGCAAGATCGCCGGCGTCGAGGATTCCTCGGTCAGCGACTACGCATTCTCGCCCGACGGCAGCCAGGTCTACCTGCTCGCCTCGGCCGCGCCCGATACCGAGCGCGACGACGAGGCCGAGGACGGTTTCAACGCGGTCGTCTATGAAGAGGAATTCCGCTTCAACCGCATGTTCGTGGCCAATGTGGGCGGCACGGAAATCGATCCCGAGCCGGTGGAGATCGACGTGCCCGGCTACGTCAGCAGCTTCGACCTCGCCCCCAACGGCCAGACGGCCATGATCGTGACCGCGCCGACGCCGCTGGTCGACGATTCGCTTACCTCGCAGCGGGTCAACCTGCTCGACCTCGCCTCCGGCGCGCTCACCGTGGTCGAAACGCCGGGCAAGCTGGGCGACGTGGAATTCTCGCCCGATTCCACGCAGCTCTCGATGGTCGCAGGCGTGGACGAGAACGATCCGGCGGCCACGACGCTGCACCTGGTCGACGTGAGCACCGGCGCATATCGGGCGCTGAACGAAGGCGCGGCAGAAGCCGTGATGGATACCGAATGGATGGCCGACGGCCGCCTGGCCGCAGTGGTGCACGTGGGCGTGCAGAGCGTGCTTCGCTTCTATTCCGACCAGGGCACCGAGATGCAGGAATACGATCCGGGCGCGCTGATCCTCACCAGCCTGGAACAGGGCGGCAACCGCCTGATGGTGGAGGCCAATTCGCCGACCCACCCGAACGAGCTGTTCGCCTTCAACGGCGGCGAGTTCACCCGCTGGACCGACCTCAATCCGTGGCTGACCGAAATCGATTTCGGCGAGCAGCGCGCCTACACCTACACCGCCACCGACGGGCAGCAGATCGAAGGCGTGCTGGTCTTGCCGGTGGACGGCGTTCCTGCGGGCGGCGCGCCCACGATCTTCGACGTGCACGGCGGGCCGGAAGCGCATGAAAGCAACGGCTGGGTAACCGCATACGGCGGTCCGGGCCAGGTCGCGGCAGGTGCCGGCTATGCCGTGTTCCTGCCCAACTACCGTGGCTCCACCGCCTATGGCACCGCCTTTTCAAAGGCCCATTCCGGCAACTACACCGATCCCGAATTCCGCGATCTGGTGGATGCCAAGTATGCGCTGGTGGCGGATGGCATCGCCGATGCGGACCGGGTGGGCATCACGGGCGGATCGTATGGCGGCTACGCCACGGCCTGGTCTTCCACCTACAACTCGGAGGAATTCGCAGCCGGCGTGATGTTCGTGGGTATCTCGAACCAGATCAGCAAGGTGGGCACGGGCGACATTCCCAACGAGATGTACCTGGTCCACGCGCTCCAGTGGCCCTGGGAGGACTGGCAGCACTTCCTTGAGGTCAGCCCGATCTACTACACCGACCGCGCCGATACGCCGCTGCTGATCATGGGCGGCACCGCCGATACCCGCGTGGATCCGGGCCAGAGTCTGGAGCTGTATCGCTACATCCGCCTGCGCCGTCCCGACACGCCGCTGCGGCTGGTGCGCTATCCGGGCGAGGGCCACGGCAATTCGATGGCCGCCGCGCGGTACGACTACAACCTGCGGATGATGCGCTGGTTCGACACCTACCTGATGACGGGCGACCGTGACGCGGAACTTCCGCCGAGCCGCCCGGACCTGATGATCGAGGAAGATTGACGGACTGGTCCTGCGCTCCGGCAATGGCCGGAGCGCGGGACTAGAACGTGTATCCGATACCCACGCCGGCCAGGAACTGATCCTTGCTGCCGCGAATGGTGGTGAACGGCGTGTCCGCCGCGTCACCCAGGACGCGCGAGTAACCGCCGATCACGACCAGGCCGAGGCCGCCGTTGGCGATGTTGCCATCGAGGTCGATGCCCAGCAGCAGGTTCACGCCCGCGCTGGTGAAGCCGCTGCCGTCGGGCTCGAATTCCGGCAGGGGAGCGGTGCCCGGTCCGACGAAGGCGGCATCGTCCACCCGGTAGTAGTAATCGTGATAATCCTCGTCCGCCCAGTCGGCAGAGAGCGAAAGGCTCGCGAATACGGCCCGGCTGAGCGGAGTGGAGTAGCTGACCGTGGGCGAGACGACCATGCCGCCGTGCGCGCCGTTCACATCCCACATGGCGTCCACACCGATGCCGATGCTGTCATAGGGATTGAGCACCGCCGGGAAATTCAGGCCAATGGCGGGGCCAACTTCGATGGCCCTGTCCAGTTCGCCATACTGCAGCACCACCTCGTCCTCGACCTGCGAGGCGCGATTGGAGCGCAGACGACCGGCTATGCCGAGATCGAGGCCCACGCCTTCGTCGGGATCCTGCACGAAATCCAGCCGGACGCCGCCGGCGCGCGGATTGATGTCCACGCCGCCCAGCGATCCCTGCACGATGGGCAGGACGGTGAGAACGTAGTCGTCGGAACCCGAATAGGACGGGTTGAGCGCCACCCCGGCGCCAATGGACAGGTAATCTCCGGAAAACACGGTGTCGTCCATGTCGACCATCGGAGGGCCCTCTGCCTCGCTATCCTGCGCGGCTGCGGGGCTGGCGGTCATGCTGATGAGTATGGCGCCCAGTGTCAGGGCGAAAGGCGTATCGTGCCGTCTATTCATGAAGTTTCCCGTCTTGCTTGCCCCTAGAACGGGTAGTGGCGCGCGCGGTTCCGCACCTGCCCTGCGCTCCGACACCGGACCAAAGGCGGCGATTGCACGCCTGCGCCAATCCGCTAAGGCCCATGGTCATGGGACGCGACTGCGATATTGCCATTATCGGTGGCGGCCTTTCCGGAGGGCTCATCGCCCTGGCGGTGGCGCAGCTTCGCCCCGAACTCTCCGTACGGCTGATAGAGGCCGGGCCGAAACTGGGCGGCAACCACCGCTGGAGCTGGTTCGCCACGGATCTTTCCGCCGCCGGGAAGAAGCTGATGGCGGATTTCCGCAAGACGGAGTGGGACGATGGATATGATGTCCGCTTTCCCGCCCATCGGCGGCACCTCCAGGCCGGCTACCGCTCGCTTGCCAGCGACGATTTCCACGCCTGCCTCGTCCGCGATCTGCCCGAGGGAACAATCCTGACAGGGCGCGAGGTGGCATCGCTGGATGCAGATGGCGTCGACCTGCGCGACGGCGCGCGCATCACGGCGCGGGCGGTGATCGACTGTCGCGGCTTCTCCACCACCGGGCACCTGGAAGGGGGCTGGCAGGTGTTCATGGGCCGCCACCTGCGCACGCCCGAACCGCACGGCGTCGATCGCCCGGTGATCATGGATGCCGACGTGGAGCAGCTGGCGCCCCACGGCAACGGCGGGGCCTACCGCTTCGTCTACCTGCTGCCGCTGGGCTCGCACGACCTCTTCATCGAAGACACCTATTACGCCGACAGGCCCGATCTCGACCGCTCGCTGCTGTCCGCGCGGATCGACGAGTACCAGCGTCAGGCGGGTCTTTCCGGCGAACCCGTCGGCTTCGAGACCGGGGTGTTGCCGGTGATGACCGGCGGCGACTTTCGCGCCTACCAACAGGCGCAGCGGCACGAAGGCGTGGCGCTGGCGGGCGCGCGCGGCGGCTTTGCCCATCCGCTGACCAGTTACACCCTGCCCATCGCCGTGGACGTCGCGCTGGCCGTCGCCGGAGATGCGGATCTCCCCGGCGACCAGCTGGCCGCCATGCTGGAAGCGCGGGCGCGCAGGCACTGGGCGAAGATGGGCCATTACCGGATGCTGGGCAAAATGCTGTTCTGCGGCGCGAGGCCGCACGAACGATACCGCGTGTTCGAACGCTTCTACCGCCTGCGCGAACCTCTGATCGAGCGGTTCTACGCCGGCCGCTCCACCCTGCTGGACAAGTTGCGCGTGCTGGTGGGCAAGCCGCCCATTCCGATTTCGCGAGGCATCGGCGCGCTGCTGTCGTCTGCCCCGCTCCTCTCATCACCCTCCCGGAAGGACAACACATGAGCACTCCCGAAGGCCGCAGCGCCTGCGTGATCGGCGCCGGTTTCGGCGGCATGGCGCTGGCCATCCGCCTGCAGAGCGCCGGTATCGCCACCACCGTGGTGGAAGGCCGCGACAAGCCCGGCGGCCGCGCCTATTTCTGGGAAAAGGACGGCTTCACCTTCGATGCCGGTCCTACGGTCGTGACGGACCCCGATTGCCTGCGCCAGCTGTGGGCGCTCTCGGGCCACGACATGGACGAGGACCTCGAACTGATGAACGTGATGCCGTTCTACCGCCTCAACTGGCCCGACGGCACCAACTTCGACTATTCCAACGACGAGGCGGACCTGCGCAAGGAGATCATGAAGCTCGAGCCCGCCGACGTGGAGGGGTACGACCGGTTCCTCACCTATGCCGCCGGGGTCTACGAGGAAGGCTACGTCAAGCTGGGCACGGTGCCGTTTCTCGACTTCAAGTCGATGCTGAAGGCCGCCCCGGCGCTGGCGAAGAAGCAGGCGTGGCGCAGCGTCTATTCGATGGTTTCCAAGTACATCAAGAACGAGAAGCTGCGCGAGGCGCTTTCCTTCCACACCCTGCTGGTGGGCGGCAGCCCGATGAAGACGAGCAGCATCTACGCCCTGATCCACAAGCTGGAGAAGGATGGCGGCGTGTGGTGGACGCGCGGCGGCACCAATCGCCTGATCGCGGGCATGGTGCGCCATTTCGAGCGGCTGGGCGGCACCATGCGCGTGGGCGACGCGGTGACGCGGGTGGAAACCGAAGGCAAGCGCGCCAAGGCCGTCCATACCGCCAGCGGCTGGAGCCAGCGGTTCGATGCCGTCGCCAGCAATGCCGACATCGTCCATTCCTACCGCGACCTGCTGGGCGACAGCTATCGCGGCAAGACGCAGGGCAAGGCGCTGCAGAAGAAGAGCTTCTCGCCCTCGCTCTTCGTGGTGCATTTCGGGATAGAGGGAACCTGGCCCGGCATCCCGCACCACATGATCCTGTTCGGCCCGCGCTATCGCGGGCTACTGGAGGATATCTATTCGAAGGGCATCCTGCCCGCCGATTTCTCCATCTACCTGCACCACCCCACGGTCACCGATCCCAGCATGGCGCCCGAAGGGATGAGCACGTTCTACGCGCTGGTTCCCGTGGCGCACATGGGCAAGATGCCCATCGACTGGGACAAGGTGGGGCCGGAGCTGGAAAAGCGCATCCTGGATGAAGTGGGACGCCGCCTGATCCCCGACATTCACGACCGCATCGTCACCAAGTTCCACTATGCGCCAAAGGATTTCGGCCACGATCTCAACGCCCACCTCGGCAGCGCCTTCAGCTTGGAGCCGGTGCTGTGGCAGAGCGCCTTCTTCCGCGGCCATAACCGCGACGACGTGATCGAGAACTTCTACCTCGTCGGCGCGGGCACGCACCCCGGCGCGGGCATCCCCGGCGTGGTCGGCAGCGCCAAGGCAACAGCGGGGTTGATGATAGAGGACCTGAGCGCGTGACCTTCTCCCGCCTCGCCGTCTATTGCGGCTCCGCCTCTCCGCCCGATGCGCGGTTTGTCGAACTGGCCCGCGATATCGGCGGGCTGCTGGCCCGGCGCGGGATCGGAGTCGTCTATGGCGGCGGCAAGGTGGGACTGATGGGCGCGCTGGCCGACGGGGCGCTGGCCGAAGGGGGCGAGGTGATCGGCGTGATCCCCGATGCGCTCAAGGGCCACGAGCTGGCTCATACCGACTGCTCTGAGCTGCACGTGGTGGAGACGATGCACCAGCGCAAACAGGCGTTTACCGATCTTTCGGATGGCTTCGTTACCCTGCCCGGCGGCGTTGGAACCATGGACGAATTGTGGGAAGCCGTCAGCTGGGCGCAGCTGGGCTACCACGACAAGCCCGTGGGTCTTCTGAACGCTGTGGGATATTATGACGGACTTGTGGCGTTCTACCGCCATATGGCCGAAACCGGCTTTGTCAGGGAAGCACACCGCGACATCGTGATCGTGGGGGAAACAATACAGGAATTGCTCGAGAAGATGGCCAACGCCGCGCCCACCACCACCGTCTTGCAGATACGGGCGGAGGACCTGTGAGTCCCAAGCGCGTCAAGCCGCGTCCGCTGGTTGCCAGCCAGCTCGTGAAGACTTCGCCGCGCATGGCGGGCGGCGGGCGCTCGCGCGAGGCGCTGGTGCGCCGCGCACGCGAGGCGATCGCCCGCGGATCGAAGAGCTTCACCGTCGCCAGCTGGCTGTTCGACAAGGACACGCGCGAACGCTCGCACCTGCTCTATGCGTGGTGCCGCCGGTGCGACGACATTGCCGACGGGCAGGAATTCGGCTTTCGCAACGAGGCCGAAACGCTGAACCTCAGCAAGGCCAGCGCCAAGGACCGCGTGGAGGCGATCCGCGTGCTGACCCACCGCGCGCTGGACGGGCAGCCGACAGCCGACATCGCCTTCGACGCGCTGGGCCTGGTCGCCAGCGAAACCGGCATCACCCGCGAGATGTGCGACGACGTTATCGACGGTTTCGCCCTCGATGCCGCAGGGTGGACCCCCCGTACCGAGGCCGACCTGATGCGCTATTGCTATCACGTGGCCGGCGCCGTGGGCGTGATGATGGCCAAGGTCATGGGCGTTCCGCAGGACGAGCAGGACACGCTGGACCGCGCCTGCGATCTCGGCCTCGCGTTCCAGCTCAACAACATCGCCCGCGACATCGGGGAAGACGACGCGGCGGGCCGTTGCTACCTGCCGCAGGAATGGCTGGCCGAATTCGACATTCCCCCCGGCCAGCACATGAAGCCGCAGCATCGCGAGGCGCTGGTGACAATGGCTAGGCGGCTGATCTTGATGGCTGAGAAGCACGAGGCGGCAGCGCGCCTTGGTGCGGGCGCCCTCAAGTTCCGCCAGCGCTGGGCCGTGCTGTCGGCGGCGAACATCTACGGCGCGATCGGGCAGGAGGTGGTGAGCCAGGCCGAGCTGGCATGGGACCACCGCGCCCAGACCAATTTCCTGGAGAAGATCGGCTATGTCATCGCCGCCCTCAAGGAAACGATCTCCGGATCGTATGAGCCGGACGTGATGCCCGACTACACACGCGGACAGCTGCTGGTGATGGCCCGCATGGAAGGCCCCGTGGCAGGCGTGCCCAACACTCCGCTGCGCGACGAGGGCGTTCGCCGCAAGGAGGACTGAGCATCTTGCAGACGGTTGCAATTGCAACCACGCGCGGGCATCCGTCGAAAAGAGGAGACGTCCGATGGTGCGACAATTGAGTATTGCCATGCTGGCGACGGCGATGACGTTCATTCCGATCACCGCACATGCCCAGGACAGCACCAATGCCCATATTCTCGCGGTGGTGGACACCTTTTTCGAAGGGCTGAACACTGCCGATGAAGAGATGATGGCGTCGGTTGTCGTGGAGGAAAGTATCGTCGCCTCCGTGCGGGAGAGCGAGGACCGTCCCGACCTGCGCGTCAGTTCGATCGAAGAGAGTATCGAGGGCCTGCTGGATGGCGGCTCCTATTACGAGGAATACTGGGAGCCGGTCGTGCTGGTGAGCGGCCCGATAGCCGTGGTCTGGGCGCCCTATCTCTTCGAGAGCGATGGAGAGCGGACCCATTGCGGCGTGGACGTGTTCAACCTTATGCGCCTCGACGGGGAATGGATGATCACCGGCATACAATATTCGGTGGTGCGCGATGGCTGTCCGCCGGGAAGATAGACGAAAGCCATGATGAAAAAGCTCCTGATCGCCAATCGCGGCGAAATCGCCTGCCGCATCATCCGCACCGCGCGCGAGATGGGGATCGCCACCGTGGCGGTCTATTCCGATGCGGACCGCAATGCGCTGCACGTGCGCCAGGCCGACGAGGCAGTGCATATCGGCCCCTCCCCCGCTGCCCAGAGCTACCTCGTGGGCGAAAATATCATCGCCGCGGCGAAAGAGACGGGCGCTGAGGCGATCCATCCCGGATACGGCTTCCTGTCCGAGAATGCGGGCTTCGCGCAGGCCGTGATCGACGCCGGGCTGATCTGGGTCGGCCCCCAGCCGAGCAGCATCGAGGCGATGGGCCTGAAGGATGCCGCCAAGACGCTGATGCAGGAGGCAGGCGTTCCTGTAACGCCGGGTTACCTGGGCAAGGACCAGTCGGTAGAGCGGCTGAAGAAAGAGGCCGACGCCATCGGCTACCCCGTGCTGATCAAGGCCGTCGCCGGCGGCGGCGGCAAGGGCATGCGCAAGGTCGATGCGGCGCAGGACTTTGAATCCGCTCTGGAATCATGCAAACGTGAAGCGAGGTCGAGCTTTGGCAACGACGAGGTGCTGCTGGAAAAGTGGATCACCTCGCCCCGCCATATCGAGGTACAGGTGTTCGGCGACAGCCACGGCAACGTGGTCCACCTGTTCGAGCGCGACTGCTCGCTTCAGCGCCGCCACCAGAAGGTGATCGAGGAAGCCCCTGCCCCCGGAATGGACGAGGCAACGCGCGAGGAAATCTGCGCTGCCGCCGTCCGCGCGGCGAAGGCGGTGGACTACGAAGGCGCGGGCACCATCGAATTCATCGCCGACGCTTCCGAAGGCCTGCGCGCCGACCGCATCTTCTTCATGGAAATGAACACCCGCCTGCAGGTGGAGCATCCGGTGACGGAAGAAATCACCGGCGTCGACCTGGTGGAATGGCAGCTGCGCGTGGCGTCAGGCGAGGCCATTCCACTGAAGCAGGAAGACCTGTCCATCGTCGGCCACGCCATCGAGGCGCGGCTCTATGCGGAGGATCCTGCGAGCGGCTTCCTGCCCAGCACCGGGCCGCTCGACCACTTCGACCTCGGCACCGCGGGACGCATCGAGACCGGCGTCGAAGAAGGCGACGTGATCTCGCCGCACTACGATCCCATGGTGGCCAAGCTGGTCGCCTGGGGCGAGACGCGGGAAGAAGCCATCGACGAACTCGGGGCAATCACCGAGAGCGTGGAAATCTGGCCGGTGAAGACCAACGCCGCCTTCCTCGCCAACTGCCTGCTGGAGGACGATTTCGAGGCGGCGGACCTCGACACCGGCTTCATCGAACGCAAGCTGGACGACCTGGTTGCAGATGGAGAGCCGGACGGCCCCATCTGGCAGGCCGCCGCAGATTTCACCCTGATGGCGGCGACGGACACCGAGGTGCCGAGCGCGCTCGGCTTCCGCCTCAATGCTTCGCCGCGCATCGCCACGGCGCTTTCGTTCAAGGGCGAAACACGAACCGTCGCTGCAACCGGCCGGCGGGATGCGGCGCATGCGACCGGGTTCGTCGAGGACGCCCGCACCCTCGTCTTTGCAGACGGACAGAGCTTCGAGTTTTCGCGTGAAGCCCGGGGTAGCGGTGCCGCCGCAGCCGCCGATGGCGCCATCCTCGCCCCCATGCCGGGCAAGGTCATCACTCTCGACGTGGCCGAAGGCGACACCGTCACCGCAGGGCAGCGCCTGATGGTGCTGGAGGCAATGAAGATGGAGCATTCGCTCACCGCGCCGTTCGATGGCGTTGTGGCGGAATTGTCCGCCAGCGAAGGCGCGCAGGTGCAGGTCGAGGCCGTGCTTGCGGTGGTGGAAGCTGCGTCCGAGTAAGGTCTTCTCCGTCGGGAGATCAGCCGCCCATGAACTGCCGCAAGGCCGCCTGCTGGGCCTCGCTCATGTGCATGACCAGCTTGGTACGGCGCCAGAGAATGTCCTCCGCCGTCTGCGCCCATTCGTTATCCCGCAGGTAGGAGACCTCGGCGAGGGTGAGCCCCGCGCCGAACGATCGGCCCAGGTCGTCCCACCCTTTCGCCTCGCCCAGCCAGTCCCACGCGCAGGTGCCGTAGGCGCGGCCGATGCGCACCACGTCGCGCTCCGAAAGGAAGGGAAAATCCTCTCGCAGCACCTCGAACAGGAAAGGCTGCGCATGGCGGTCAATGTCGCCGCCGGGTAGCGGAGCGGTGCCGGTCCAGTGCTTGTCCTTGAGCACCGGAAGGCGCTCGGCCAGCTTGTCCACCGCATCCTGTGCCACGTGGCGGTAGGAGGTGATCTTGCCGCCATAGATGCCGAGGATCGGCGCGCCCCGCCCGGCGTCGCTCAGCGCAAGCTCGTATCCGCGCGAGGCGGCTTCCGGGCGGCCCGAACCATCATCCACCAGCGCGCGAATACCGGCGTAGGTATGCACCACGTCGTCCGGCGTCACGTCATGCTCGAAATAGCGGTTCACCGCGTCGCAGAGGTAGCGGATTTCGTCGGCGCTCGCTTCCACGTCATCCAGCGAACCGGGGTGGTCGGCATCGGTCGTGCCGACCAGCGTGAAATCGTTCTCCCACGGGATGGCGAAGCAGATGCGCGTATCGGGCTGCTGCAGGATGTAGGCGCAGTCGTGATCGAACAGTTTCGGCACCACGATATGCGATCCGCGCACCCGGCGGATGCCGTAGGCGGGGCTTTCTCCCACCAGTCGCGCCACGTCGTCCGCACCCGGCCCCGCGGCGTTCACCAGCGCGCGGGCGGCGAAGGTCTCTCCGCCGGCCTCCACATGCCAGAGGTCGCCCGCACGGCGCGCCGCCGTCACCGGCATGCGGGTGCGGATGTCGGCACCGCAACGAGCCGCGTCCATCGCGTTGAGAACGACAAGCCGCGCATCGTCCACCCAGCCGTCGGAATATTCGAAGCCGTGGCGATACTGCCGTTCAAGCGCCGCACCGGCGGCGTGCTTGCGCAGGTCGATGCTGCGCGTCTTCCTCAGCGAGGCTTTCCCCCCGATGTGATCGTAGAGGAACAGCCCCGCGCGCAGCATCCAGCGCGGGCGCATCGTCTTCGTCACCGGCAGCACGAAGCGCATGGGATGGATGATGTGCGGGGCAATGCCCCACAGCGTCTCGCGCTCGCCCAGCGCCTCGCGCACCAGTCCGAATTCGTAGTATTCGAGGTAGCGCAGCCCGCCGTGAACCAGCTTGGTGCTCTTGCTGGACGTGCCGCTGGCAAGGTCGCCCTTTTCCAGCAGCAGCACCCTTGCGCCCCGTCCTGCCGCATCGCGCGCCACGCCCGCGCCGTTCACTCCGCCTCCGATCACGACAAGATCGAACACCTCGCTCACGGGACGACGCGCTCCTTGGGCGGTTGCACGTTCAGGCGGCGGAACAGCTTGCCGTTCTCGCTGAACAGCACCAGCAACAGCGCGCTGGTGGAGCAGATCAGCAGCGCCCAGGCGAAGGGAATGGGCGTTCCGTCGTAGGCCTGGCCGATCACCATGCCCACCAGCGCCGCGCCGAACATGCGGAAGAAGGTCTGCACGCTGCTGGCAGAGCCAGCGATGCGGGCGAAGGGCTGCATGGCGATGGAGCCGAAGTTGGCGCCCAGGAAGCCGAGCAGCGCCAGGTTCATGCTCATCAGCGGCACGAACCAGTAGACGTTCCCCGGATGGACGTAGGAGGACCAGACCTGCACCGCGCTGACGGCCATGAACATGAGGACGCCGAAGTGCGATACGCGCCGCGCGCCCACTTTCATCACGATGCGCGAATTGACGATGTTGGTGAAGCTCATCATCGCGGCCGTCGCGCCGAACAGGATGGGAAACACCGCGTCGCTGATGCCGAAGGCATCCTGGTACAGTTGCTGGCCTGAATTGACGTATCCGAACACCCCGCCCATCACCAGCATCGAGCCCAGCACGTAGCCGATGGACTGCCGGTTGATCAGCGCCAGGGTCATGTTGCGGGCGATGACCGGCACGTTCACTTCCTGCCGGTTCTCGTCCGACAGCGTCTCGGGAAGGCGGAAATAGACCCAGACCGCGGCCGCCGCCCCCACCAGCGCCAGGGCCACGAATATCAGTCGCCAGCTGCCCGCCAGCAGGATCGCCTGCCCGATGCTGGGCGCGAAGACGGGCACGGTGATGAACACGGCGGCGATGGTGGACATCAGCCGGGCCATGTGATCGCCCTCGTACAGGTCGCGAACGATGGCCATGGGCACGACCATCAGGCCGGCGCCCAGCAGCCCGGTGATACCGCGGATCACGATCATGCTGGTGAAGTCGGTCAGCATGGCGGTGACCAGCGACAGGGCGGAAAAGGCGGCCAGTGCAAGGAACACGATGGGGCGGCGGCCATAGCGGTCGGCATAACTGCCCGGAACGAGGCATCCCACACCCATCATGATGGTGTAGACGGCGATTATGAGCTGCCGCTCGTTCCCCTCGCCCACGCCAAGGTCCACGGCGATTTCGTCCAGCGCGGGCAGCATGGCATCGATGCCCAGCGCGTTGAGACTCATCAACAGCGCCAGCAGCACGATCAGCTCGCGCTTGCCCAGGGGAAGGGAATCAAGGGGACTGGCGGTAGTGGCCATGACTATCGGCCCTACCCGCCCCCTCCCCTGTAGAAAAGGATTAAGTCAATCTCGGCCCAAAAGGCTATAGTCCGGCGCGATGGCGAATCCGCAACACGCTGACAAGGTCCTGGAGGACGGCGACGAGCTGCCGCCAGAGGCGACGGGCCTGCGCAAGATCATCCATGTCGACATGGATGCCTTCTTCGCCAGCGTCGAACAGCGCGACAATCCCGACCTGCGCGGAAAGCCCGTTGCCGTGGGCGGCTCAAGCGGGCGCGGCGTGGTGGCAGCCGCCAGTTACGAAGCGCGCAAGTTCGGCGTGCGCAGCGCCATGCCATCGGTAACGGCCCGGAGAAAATGCCCCGACCTGATCTTCTGCAAGAGCCGCTTCGACGTCTATCGCGAGGTCTCCGAGCAGATTCGCGGCATCTTCCGGCACTACACCCCGCACGTGGAGCCGCTGAGCCTCGACGAGGCCTACCTCGATGTAACCGACGACATTCGCGGCATCGGTTCGGCCACGGCCATCGCCCAGGCGATAAGGCGCGACATCCGCGAGACCACGCAGCTGACGGCCAGCGCGGGCGTTTCCTACAACAAGTTCCTGGCCAAGCTGGCGAGCGATCAGAACAAGCCCGACGGCATCTGCGTGATCCGGCCCGGCGAGGGCGCGGCCTTCGTGCAGTCGCTGCCGATCCGCCGGTTTCACGGGGTCGGCCCCAAGGGCGCGGAGAAGATGGCGCGGCTGGGCATCGAGACGGGCGCGGACCTGGCCGAAAAGGATCGCGAATGGCTCTCGCGCCATTTCGGCAGTTTCGGCGACTACCTCTACCGCGCCGCGCGCGGGATCGACCTGCGTCCGGTGCGCACCAACCGTATCCGCAAGTCCATCGGCGGAGAACGAACCTTCAGCGAGGACATCTCGGCGGACGACGAACTGCGCGACACGCTGGAGCGCATCATCGACATCGTATGGGAGCGGATCGCCGACAATCAGGCGAAGGGCCGAACGGTGACGCTGAAACTCAAGTTCAACGATTTCCAGATCGCCACCCGGTCCCGCAGCCAGGTGCAGCCGGTGGCCGACAAGGCCCGTTTCGCCGCGATCGCGCGCGAGATCCTGGAGGACGAGATGCCGCTGCCCATGCCGATCAGGCTCATGGGCCTGACCCTCAGCAACCTGGACCGCGAGGATCGCGAAGAGCGCAGCCGCGACGACGCGCAGCTCTCGCTGCTGTAAGACGCCGCCGCGCGCCTATCCTTCGTCGGCGACAACCAGCATCGCCAGCCGTTTATGCACCGTCCGGCTGCGATTTTCGGGCAGGGCGTCAAGCGGGAAGAACCGCGCCTCCACCACCTCGCGCATGTCGGGCGTGGGCACGCCCGCAACCTGGCCTGTAACCACGCGCACGTGGTTTATGGAGCCGAGGAACTCGTTGCGCTGAACCCCCAGATGGACGGGATCGTGCAGCGTGCAGTCCAGTTCCTCCCGCAGTTCGCGAAGGGCCGCGGCCAGCGCATCCTCCCCTTGGCGCATGCCGCCGCCGGGAAAGGCCCATACGGGCGGGCCGTAGGAGTGGCGCACCAGCAGCACGCTTCCGTCCGGGTCGCGCCCGATGATGCAGCATCCGTGCACTTCGCCGGCAAGGTGACGCAGGAATATCCGCCGCAGGCCGTGGCCTGCGCGATAGAGCGCGCGGTGCAGCGGCGCGGGGATCAGGTGAAACATGTCACCTTCTGGCCCGCCGCATCCAGCAGGCGTGCCACCGGCAGGTCGCTCTTGCCCGCAGCGGCGGCATCGAAGACGGCGCGCTTTTCCTCGCCCCGGATCACGAACATGATCGCATCGCTGTCCAGCAGCGACGGGATCGTCAGCGTCACCCTGTCGAACGGCGCCTCGGGCGGAAGCGGATCGGGCGTGAGGCGGCGGATCGGGGCGGGATCGTCCGCCTGCGGATCGGTGTTGGGAAACAGGCTGGCCACATGGCCGTCGGCACCCATGCCCAGCCATACCAGGGCGAAATGCGGCACCTGCTCCATTACGGTCAGCGCCGCGACATGCGCGCCGACGGGCTCGAACAGGGCTCGGATCTTGCCCGTGTTGCTGGCCTCGTGATCCTCGGGGACCACGCGGTCGTCGCCCGGCCACACGGTGATGCGCGACCAGTCGAGGTCTGCCTTTACCAGTTCGCGCATGATCGGGAACGGGGTCGAGCCGCCCGGTACGCTGATGGCGACGGGCCCTTCCCCCTTGGCCAGCGCCTTACGCAAGGCGGATTCGATGAAGGACGCTATCTGCGTATCAGGGGCGTTCTCTATGATTGCGATATCGGCCATGCCGCCGGCGTTAGACGCAAAACCGCCGCGACGCGAGGGCGCCGCGGCGGTTCGTTTATCAGGCGAGGCCTAACCTCTTACTGAAGCGTCGAGGTGAGGAACCAGACGCGCTCCTCGGCCATGTCGGTCCAGTCGTCCAGCAGCCCGTCAGTGGCGTTGTCGCCAGCCTTCTCGGCGTGCTCCTTCAGGGTCTTGAGCCGATCGACCACCTTCTGGTTGTCGTCGCGCAGTTCGCGCACCATCGCCTCGGCGCTCAGTTCGGTGTCGTCCTGGTCGGCGATCTGCGTCGCCTTGGCGACGGACGCGATGGAGGTGAGCGTCGGCGCCCCGTTCTTGCGCACGCGTTCGCCGATCGCGTCGATCTGGTCGCGAATTTCTACGGCCTGTTCGTCGAACATCAGGTGCAGGTCGCGAAAGCGCGGGCCGGTCACGTGCCAGTGAAAGTTCTTGGTCTTGAAATACAGCGCCAGGTGATCGGCCAGCAGGCCGTTCAGCCCTTCGATCAGCGCGGTTTTCGAGTTGTCTCCGGTGGTAGCCATTGCAATGTCGTCCTTTCGATTTCTCTTCACCTCACCAACGGACGACGCTGGCCAAGGGTTTCAACACTAAGCACGGTTGGCCTGATCGACCCACTCGATCACATAGTTGCTATTGAGAGTAGATTGCGATTGCGAGAGCCGCCAGGATCAATCCTGCCCCCACGATCCTGCGCAGCGCCCGGAGCGGCAGCTGGAGCCAGTCTTCGCCCACGAGAATGGCCGTAACCAGGACAAGCAGCGCGCCGGATGCGCCGCCGAGCGCTGCCAGCAACGGCTCTCCGGTCGCGATGGCAAGCGAAAGGATGGTGAAGCCGCTCGCATCGGTCACCATGCCCAGCAACAGGACCAGCGTGATCGCGCCCATGGAGCGGGTCGGCTCCTTCGGCTTTTCGGGCGCAGCGCGCAGCAGCACCTCGATCCCGGCGAGCCCCAGCGCCACGGCCACGACGATAGGCTTCAGCGCCGATGGAATGAGAGGCGCGAGCTCGCCCGCGATCCAAGCGGCCAAGCCCCCGCCCGCCAGCGCCGCCAGCGCCGCGGTGGCGAACAGCGGCGCCTTCCATCCCAGCGCAGCCCGCAAGCGCGCAACCCGCACCGCATCGCGCCCCGCCAGCATGGCGGCTGCGACGGCTACGAAGGTGAGAAAAAAGGCAGGCATCGGCTCTCGACATATACGAAAGCTGGAGCGGGTGAAGGGAATCGAACCCTCGTCGTCAGCTTGGGAAGCTGCTGCTCTACCATTGAGCTACACCCGCAAATTGTTGATTTTTATGGATTAAATTTGGTTGATATTGAAACCTTCCAACATCTTCCATCCAACAATTCCAACAAGCCCGTGCTGTTACCACTTAGCTAGCCCTTGTCCAGCAATTCAGGCGTCGTTCGACGGCACCTGTCCCGGTGATGATTTTTTTCGTTTGTCGCTTCTTAAAGGACTGTGGTTATAGAGGCGTATGACCGCCCAAACTCTTGGAATTGGTGTGTACACCCCGCCGGAGGCAGCCCGAATGATCGGGATGCGCCCGATAACACTCCGCCGGTGGCTTTTGGGCTACGACCATGACGGGAAAAGTGAGCCTAGCCTCTGGCATCCTCAGTATGAGCCGAGTGACGAAGGCTTGTTTCTCGGCTTCCGAGATTTGGTCGAAGCTCGCATTGTAAACGCATTGAGGAAACAAGGGATCGGGCTGCAAACAATTCGAGCATGTGTCGAACGCGCCCGAAATATCATCGGTGATGAGCGTCCTTTCTCGACGCAAGAATTCAAGACGGATGGCAAGACTATCTTCCTGGAAATCACGAAAGACCTAGATGAGCCTCACCTTATCGATCTCAAGCACAGCCAGGGTGTGTTCAAAAGGGTCGTTGAGCCATCCCTCAAGGATCTAGAATTCGGTCCTGATGGTGCAGAACGCTGGTGGCTCGTCCCCGGAAAGAAATCGATTGTTGCTGATCCAAACCGGTCCTTCGGGCATCCAATCGAAAGCCAGCACGGTGTTGCGACTGCCATTCTTGCTCAAGCTGTGGAGGCAGAAGGCTCCGCCGCCGCAGTCGCGCGACTTTTCGAAGTCAGCCTAAGCAGCGTTCGGGATGCCGTCGCCTACGAGAAGAGCCTGAATAGCTAAGGCCACACGGTGAAATTGCTCATCGACAACAATCTTCCGCCAAAGCTCGGACGAGGCCTCGCAGAGCTCTTTAAGGGAGATCATTTAGTCGTACACATGCGAGATAAGTTCCAAACCGGAAGTCTGGCGGACGAAGTTTGGATCGAGAAGTTGGCTTCCGAAGGAAGCTGGTGCGTCCTTTCAGGCGACAGGCGTATTGCCAGCAAACGGCCATCTCGCGAATTGTTCTTGCGATCGAGACTGGTCGGCTTCTTCCCCCAGCCAGCAGTCATGAAGTGGCCTTTTGAACGAAAAGCCTCACGCATCTTGTACGTATGGCCGAAGCTGGTCAGCACTTCTGAGACGGTCGATAGTGGCTGTTTCGGAATACGCGCGACTGGCGAGAAGCTCGAAGCCCTGTGAGCATTTGGGCCATCGCGCCTTCAACATGGTCAGAAGAACTGCTTGAGCGTCACCCAGAACAAAAAGTCTTCCAACAAACCGCATAAAGTAGGCCGATGTTGGAATACTTTGGGACAGAATTCTCAATGATTTCAATGCTTCGATAAGCTTGGGAAGCTGCTGCTCTACCATTGAGCTACACCCGCATTTCAATCACTTGGCAGCGATATAAGAACACATTTTACAGTGCGTTTTACACCCGAGCCCTCGAAATCCGTCTCTGAAGTGTTCCAACAGTTCGGTCAATGAGTTTTGGACGTTCCATGTTTTCGGTCAACGAAGTCTCAATGTCGGCAGTTGGGCCGTAAGCTGTCTGTCCGCTTTGGCTCCCTGAAGAAGTGGAAGCCGCCTTTCGCAGGTGACATTGTTGCCAGAACAGCACTCTTGGCATGGATCAACCGTCCTCGCTGGACTTGTTGTCCTTTTTCGATCGCCGGATCGCTCGAAGACAGGAGCGATCGCCCACGCCGAAAAAATGATGGACCCGGCCGTCTTTGGGACCGTTGGCTCAGCGAGAGGAGGAACTCGTGATGGCTCCGTCATTCAGGGCGCACATCGCAGGACAGCGACAAGAGCTGTTTCTGGTTCATGGCCTTGGTGGAAGCTGGCAATCCTGGTCGATTATCCTGCCAGCCCTGTCTGCCGACAGAACAGGCACGGCTCATGCCGGGTAGTTCGCCGGGCTCACCTGTCTCCATGTTTTTGAAGACGCCGAAACCCGCGTGCGCTTGAGTCCTGAAGCTAATGGCGCTCTTAGGGACTCCATGCGTTGCCTCACCCCATCCTTCTTCTTCTGGGGATCCTGATTGCCTTACCTAAGGAGGTCAGGGCCCAACAGCCTGTTCCCGAACAAGAGGAGACCACGGCCGCGCCTGTCCATCCCTTCGGTCGAGTAACTCCGCGTTCGGCGGTGACGGCTCTTATCCGCGCCTTGGTGGAGCAGGATTACGAATCCGCGGGTAACTACTTCGCGCTCGAAGGAGTCTCCGCGGAGCGACAATGGCCCGGGCGCTTCAGGCCTCGCTGGATTCCGGTGGTGAACTTGTGCCGTTCGCCGAACTGTCGAACAACTCGGAAGGAACACTGCAGGACGGGCTTGCACCTAATCTTGAGCGAGTTGGCACGCTTGCGGGCGGCGAAGTGCCGATCCTGCTTTCGCGGGCCGAGCCGGACGCAGAGCCTGGCGAGGAAGCAGCACCAGGCAGCGAGCAGACTGCGTGGAGGGTGTCGGAGCAAACGATCGCTGAACTGGAAAAAAGGGCCGACCAGCTCATGCAGGCCGCCCCGACCGGCGGACTTGTTCTCGCCGGCGGACCACTCGGAGACTGGACGATACTTCTCGTCCTGTTAGCCGCAGCCTTTCTCGTCTTCTGGCTCCTGTCTGCGGCAATCCGTTGGGTCATGCGCCAGATAGTCACCGATCCCGAAGCGAGCGGTGTTTTCGGCTTCCTGCACGCGGCCTTGCCCCCGTTCGCGCTCTTGCTGGCCGCCATTACTTTTAGGGTTTGGGGAAGCGAGGCACCGGTAGCGATCGTCGCTCGCCAAGTTTTGCTCCGCTACATCGGTATCATAGCCTGGGTCGCACTGGCGTGGTTCGCCATCAGGCTGGTCGACGCTGTCGCGGGCAAGCTTACGAACAAACTGAATGCCCGCGAACGCCGCCAGGCGTCTTCTGCCGTCATCCTTGCCCGCCGAGCTGTCAAACTGCTGATCGCGGCGATAGCAGGCGTCGCCATTCTTGATACCGTTGGCATCAATATCACCACCGGGCTCGCCGCCGTTGACATCGGCGGTCTTGCCCTCGCGCTCGGTGCGCAAAAGACTATAGAGAACCTGGTGGGCAGCGTTATGGTGGTCGCGGACCGGCCAATCGAGGTGTGTGATTTCTGCCGCGTCGGCGAGGTCCTTGGAACGGTCGAGGATTTTGGCATGCGCTGAACGCGCATCCGCACGCTTGATCGCACGATCGTGACGATCCCGAATGGAGATTTCTCATCGCTGCAGATCGAGAACTACTTCAAACGAGACTGCTTTCTGTTCAACCCGGTGATTGGCCTGGAATACGGAATTTCGGCAGCCGAGTTGCGTTAAGGCGTCGACCTCATAGAGAACATTCTGACCGAACATTCACTGGTCGCTGAGGATCCTCGCCGCGCGAAGCTAGCCGATTTCGGTCCTAGTTCGCTGGATATCGAGGTGTTCGCCTATATTGAAGTGGCTGATTACAACGAGAGTCTCGCAGTCCGGCAGGACCTGCTCATGCAGATCTTCGAACGTATCGAGAAGGCAGGTCTCAGCATCGCCTATCCAACGCAGACCCTATATCTTCGCTCGGGCGCATCCGAACGAGACTTGCCGCGAACGTCCTCACGGTGGCCGCTCATTCCGCCGGTTCCTCTTCACGATAGTGAGCGGAATCGGCTATCCAGCGATTGATTGCGGACTCATGCCAGCCCGCACCGTGGATGCTGATCTTGACCTGTGACGGAAACGTGCCCTCAGCGATCTTGCGATAGACGGTGGAGCTAGAAAGGCCGGTGCGGTCGAGTACGGTCTTAAGGCGGATGATGCGTTCTGTATTGGGCATAGGGCGTTCTCACTTTGGCACTCGCGGCCCTCAAGGGAACATAATGAGAACTTTTCGGCGCAGATCAAGGGTCAGTCTGAGTTGGAATTCGGCGAAATCTTCAATCATTTGCGGGATATGCAACTTGTTTGGACGATTTGAGAGTTTTGCGGACAATCTCGCTCAACCGCTTTCGGTTCTGATGATCTTTTCGGCCGACACGATTTTGCAGCGGGAGCGCGCGGATATGCGCCGCCATCGACGCGTTGCCGCGCCACCGGAAACGAAATCCAATCGCGAATCATTTTGATTTGCGAATCGTCGGAGGATTTCGCGGCCGCTGGCCTCGAAGATCAAACGCTGCCCCGAAAGCTAAGAGGTTGAGCCCCATGCCAGTATCCAGGGCATGCCGAACCTCCCCGACCTGCGGGATGCATCCAGTTCTCCCTCAGTACGAATACCCGGAAACCGCAACACCAGAAGAAGGTACGGACCGTCTGCTTCTTCATAGAAGCGGTAAATATGTAGACCTCCCGGTTGCGCCGATGTCATCCAAACCGTTATGATTGGAAGTCATGCGGGTCTGGATGCCTACAATCGAAACCGGCACTGGTGCTGAGGTCTATGCGACAAGCTTGGCTCGCGGCCTAGAAGAGCGGGGCCACTCGGTCGACCTAGATATCGTTTCGCATCATTATCAGTACATCCCATGGCTCGCACCTGTTCGCCCACGCAGCGGGACTGATGTTACGATAGCCAATAGTTGGACGGCAGCCGCGTTCGCCGGAAACGTACCATTGGTCACAATCGTACACCATGTTGTGCACGATCCGAAACTTGCTCCTTTCAAGTCATCAGCCCAAACGCTGTATCACCGCCTCGTTGTCAAACCCATGGAACTTGCCGCTCTGCGAAAGTCCGCAACGGTTGTAGCGGTGAGTAATACAACCGCAGCGGCCATTCGCACTTACTTGGCTGACGTCCCCGTCCGCACCGTGCTCAATGGGGTCGATACACAATTCTTTTCGCCCGGAGTACCAAAGCCCATACCCACGGCCGATCGTCCGATACGACTGCTTTTTGTCGGCAAGCCCAGTCGGCGAAAAGCCTTCGACCTTATCAGCCAAATCGTTGAGGAACTGGGAGATGAGTGCCATTTTACTTGCATAGGCTCTGCCCCGGAAAAGGGACTTGTGATGCCTGCGGGAGACATACTCGGGCGAGTAAGCGGGGAGGCACTTCGAGAGGCATACCGTAGTTCCGATTTCCTTCTTTTCCCCTCTCGGCTCGAAGGCTTCGGCTATGCAGCGGCCGAAGCAATGGCTTGCGGATTGCCAGTTGTGTGCAGCGAAAGTGGAGCGGTTGCCGAAGTGGTAGGACCACAAGAGGCTGGCATTGCAGTGTCAGACGACGATCCACGCAGCATTGCCAACAAACTTCTTGCTATCTGGAAGAAGCCCGAAGAGTTGCAGGCCAAGCAGCTTGCTGCGCGGAAGCGAGCGGTCGAGAATTTTGACGAGAAAATGTGGGTGGACGGCATTGAGGAGGTACTGAAACTGACTGTCGGCGCGAGTTAGGCTGCTCAGCTGCATGCCCTCATAGCGACCGATTGCGCCTGTAACTCTCGCGTTCGAGCACGCCTGTGTTTTCTACAATCTCATGCATCCAGACCAGTTCACGCCCGTAACCACAATCTGCCTCTCAGGATTGCCCCCAACCATGATTAATGTTTCCGTTGCGCTCACGATGTTGTCGTCGCACGTTCGAGACCAACTGTCGGTCAGTTTTGTGGCGAAGGAGCAAGCGATCAGCATTAACAAGGTTTGTCACCCACAATACTCGGTATGATGAAATGCCACTTGCTGAAAAACGACTACTTACGCTGAGCCCCTTCAGTTCGAACCCACCCCAAAGTGGGGGAACCAAACGCATTCATAACCTAAACAGTGGATACGCACGGCTTGGCTGGAAAGTACTGCAGATCAGCGGTGCGACTGTCCGTCAGGGCGCCATCGACCTTTTGCGGATGCACGGCTGTCAGATTGCGCCAAATTATCGGGAGGAAGTCTACTTCAATCCCTTTATCTTGCTCGGGAATCGTTTCTTGCGACGATTGGGTACCGCGCAGACTGCCGCGACACAGCTTCCGCGAGCTTTCCGCCCGGCCAGGCAGATCGCCGCAGCGATAGCCGAACACGAGGTAATCCTCTTCGAACATCCCTATTTGTTCGCTTTGGCCAGGCCCTGGCTGCGCGCCGACCATCTGGTCGTTCTCGATGCCCACAACATCGAAACGGACATTTATGCCCATCTACTCAGACGAAGCGGGTTGGCAGGCAAGGCTGCTCGTTGCGTTCAGGAAATCGAGCATGATTGCATGTCGCGAGCAGACCTGGTTTTTACCTGCTCAGCGGCAGACCGCGATGCAGCAATCAGCCGGTTCAACGTAGAACCAGAAAAGGTTAGCATCGCACCGAACGGTGTCGATCTGGGCACGGTGTTGCCAATTTCAGCAGAGGAACGCCTGCAGGCCAAGAAGAAGCTGGGCCTGGAAGACAAGGTCGTAGCGCTGTTTCTAGGGGCACGCTGGACCCCGAATGTCGAGGCGGCGCATCACGTCCTCAGCATGGCACGACAAAATCCGCGAATTACGTTTCTGATTGTTGGCGGAGTAGGAGCAAGCCTCCCAACGGGTCACAATCCGGAAAACGTGATCATTACCGGAATGGTTGATGACCTTGCCCCTTGGTTCGCGGCGGCCGACATTGCCATCAACCCTATGGAGAATGGCAGCGGAAGCAACATCAAGATGTTCGAGTACTGCGCTGCCGGATTCCCTATCGTAACGACCGCATTCGGTGCGAGAGGTATAGATGATCATTCTGGCAAAGTGCTTACGATCAGCAGCATCCCCGACATGCCCAAGGCGATAGTTGCACTTGCGCAATCATCCGATCTCGACGAGCGCCGGATTGCGGCACGTGCGCTGGCTCACAAGTATGACTGGTTCTCGATTGCGCGACAGATTTCCGACAGGATCATTGCCGCGGTGGCCATCAAAATGCGTTGAAATTGGCCAGCCTCTTTCGTCACTCTAGTCGACAAAACTCTCAGCGCGTTGCCACTTCTCCGGTGACACCAGATGACTTTCGACGGCGGCTTGCTGCAATCTCGCGCCAAACGCGAAGTGCAGGCACGGCGACGACCAGCGCATATCCGGTCGCACCAATGACGACATAGATGCCGAGTGCGACCACTTGAGATTGGATCGCCAAATTGCTCCTGGCCAGAAAAACCAGGAGTGCCACCGCGGCCGCTCCGATTCCCGGGTAGATACAAGCTGTGAGGAACGGCCTAATCGGAATGCCGAACCTGGTTTTGAACAATCGTAAACTGACCAACGATCCGAGCAGTGTCCGGGCAACAAACGCGACCGACACAGCCACGAGGCCCAAATGCGAAACAAGTATAAACAAGCAACTGCCTGTGACGGTAAGGAAACCCGTAAGCCCGAAAGCCACATGCGCTTTGTCGAAGCGGACTGCGACAGGATACACCAGGTAGTTGAGCGATGCCGGAATAAGAGCAAACATCAGGATTGCGGAAGGTAGAATGAGTTCGTTCCAGCCTTCGCCGAAAAGGATTTTCACAATCTCTGGCGAAACGACCATCGCGCCAATTGCAATTGGAAAAATGATAAAGGCAAGAAGTGGAAACGCTTCGATTATCCACTCACGTACTTCATCTGGTGATTCCTGCTCGCGCAAACTGGAAAGCATCACGGTCTGTACTGGTGCGAGCAAGGCCTGGAGAAATGATTGCAACAGGCGCGAAGCGAGCTGGAACGCTCCCAGGAGTGCCGCTCCGCCGATGACTCCAATGATTAGGTCCGAAACCTTGACATTGAGAACCCCCAGAAAGCGCGTTCCTACGATGCTCGAAAGAACCCGCCACTGCGCGAAGATTGGAGCGAAATTCCACACGAAACCAGGGCGCCAGCCCGCCATTGCGAGATAGGCACCTGTCGTTACCAGCGCAGATGCGATTCTGCCGTGTGCGATCGCGAGAAATCCATATCCAAGGTTCAGCGAGAAGGCTGCAACAATTGCCATCGCCAGTGCTCCAAAAACTTGCACTGTGCCAATGTGCCGGAACCGCTGATCAAACCGCAATCGAGCCTGAGACACGGCCCCTGCAGCCTCGATCGGGAAGATGACGGACACCAGCATCATTGCCTGCCCGATTTCTTCTTCTCCCAGCACAGACAGGCTGTAACCTATGCCTGCCACGGCCAATGCAAGGCACAGGCCGATAAGGATCTGGAATACGAATGCGCTGCGAGAGAAGGCTTCGTGCCATTGTCTCTCCCTAACCAGATAATCGGGAACACCACCAAGCATGAAATCCCGGCTCATCTCGACCGCCAGCATGGCAATCGCAACATACCCGAAATCGCGAGCGTCAAGATGTCGCGCCAAATACGCGATCATCGCCAGAGCAATGATATGGCTGACGGTCACACCGCCCACGTTCCACGCAGAAGCCCCAAGGAAGCGGATTTGGCTGCGCACAGTTCAGTTTGCTCCGTTTTTAAATCTGAGTTGGTAGGGTAGTGCGCTTGAGCGGCCAGCACAAAGGGAGGTTAGATGACTGGAAAACTCGATCTGCCGGGTTTCGACAACCGAGGCAAAGTCTCGGTACATGATGATAAGGTGCTACGCCGGATCGCACCAGAGTATCGGGATCGAGCAAGGGAACTATTGGAACTTTTCGAACGCCACGACCTGGTAGCGAGAGGTTTTGCTCCGACCGCAATCAAGGAAGATGGCAGCGAACTGGTTCTCCAACATCCTCTTTATCCGATCACATTTCCTTACGAATGGCCTTCGACTGCACTGCAGGTCGCCGCATTGTTCCATCTGAAATTGCTGAAAGAACTCGACACGCTTGAGCTGACGCTGAAAGATTGCCTGCCGGAAAACATCGTGTTCGAAAACGGGCAGCCGCGCTTCGTGGATTTCCTTTCCTTGGTGCGCATCGAAGACTTGGCCGACGAGGAATGGCTCGGACAGCACTCCAATGATCCCGCTTCGCTGCGGAAAAGGATCATTCGTGACATGTTCGAGCACTATTTCCTTCTACCTCTGCTCGCATACGAAGCAGACATGGCGGACTTCGCCCGCAAGATACTTCGTTCACATGCCTGTCGGATGCAGGCGCGACGGTATGAGTTGAGGGATCTGGTGCTTGCTTGCGCGCCCCACCGCCTGCCAAAACTGCTCTATCGAATCGCGCAATATGTCGCCGCCGTTAGTAAGGCCCCGCCGGTATGTTATGCCCGTTTGGCAAATATCGTCGGCCAGATTGGGCTCGAAGACAATCTAGGATACGCACTCTACTACGATCAAAAAGGTGAAGAGTTCGGACTTGATCCGAGCGACGCATGGAAGAACAAACAGCATAGCGTTCTTAGAGCATTGCTGCATTTCAATGCGGGATCGCTAATTGATATCGGAGCCAACACAGGCTGGTTCTCCAAGCTGGCGGCCAACAACGGCTATACTGTGGTTGCTACAGATGTGGATGAACCATCTTTAAACTCTTTTTTTAATACAGTCCGCATGCAAAACCTACCCATTTCCGTAGCCAAATGCGAGTGGGCAGACCTCGACTTGCGTACAGGACTTAGCGGAGAACCTTGCGAAGAGAATGCCTATTTTAGTTCACTCCTCGATAGGCATAAACCAGATGTGATCATGATGCTTGGATTAATCCATCATTTGACACTAGGCGAAAATCGGTCATTTGATTCAATATTCTCTCTACTCTTTGCAAATTGCAATGACGGATCAATAGTCGAGTTCATTGAGCTCGAGGATGAACTAGTTGCCGGCAATCCAGGCTACTTCCCTCACATCAAACATTGGAACGCTGAGAATTACAGCAAAAACATCGCCGCCGAGACTGCATCTCGCTATTTCAAGAATATTGAGCTCTTACCTTCTCATCCAACAACAAGGACCATTTTTCTTCTACAAAAATGAGCTTGCTGTATTCATGTCGCGGTGATGTAGATGTCGTAGCAGAAGAATTGTGATCCATGCAGATGACATTGGCGACTATGCGCTAAGCTTTATACTTCTACCCAAGGCATCCCCTTTAACGCCTCCCAACGCGTTGCTTGCGCCATGCGCGTCCCCTCATTGTCGTGCACCTCATTGATCGTCGCAGATTTGAGATGCGAATTCATGAGATCGTTGCGCACGAAAAAGACGTTGAAGCCATGTTTGTGACCGCCGACCATCGTGTAACCCTTCGCGGTTGAAAGCTTCTGCATCGCGGCGAGAGAAACGCTGCGAAAATCAACCTCGGCGCCCTTCTTGTTCCAAGCGAAGAATGTTTCGTCATACGGGATGGTGAGTGACAGATCGCCTGGAATGACGTTGTGTGTTTCGAATACACAAACTCTCGGACTGATAACGTCAATCGCTTCCCAGATGTAGTAGTCGTTTCCGTCCATGTCCAAGGACAGAAGATCGATCTCGCCCGTCGCGCCCGCATTTGCCAATAGTTGGTTGATATTGTCACGCGTAATCCAGGCTTGGCAAATCTCGGGTGTCATGAAACGACACTCTTTTTGCTTGCGGTAGAAGCTGCGAGCCTTGGCAACATTTGCCTTTGCCCCGTCGAACAGATAGCCTTTGAAACCGTGATTGATGATGAGATTTGCGGCCATACATTCGGACCCGTTGCCGCAACACAGTTCAACGACCGTTCGGGTTTTGAAGCCTACCGCTGCTAGAAGATAGAGAATTATTCCATCTTCCTCATACTCTGAATAGCAGCGAAATCCTGCATCGGTCAGTCTCTCGATTGGCGGTTGTCCCTGGAGAAAGGCCGCACGATAACTTTGCAGAATATTGGCCTGCATTTGCTGATTCAAAGCCGACATTCGGTCCCGCGAAATGCGCAATGCCATCTCGTCGAACTTGTGAACCAGTCTCCCCAGCATATCGCCCCTCCTCGGTACATCGCGCGAACGAATTCTCACACCTAATTGGAGACTGCAACTAAGCTTCGGTTGGCACCTGGCGCAACATGTCCGAAGATTGGATCACCAGAGCATTTTTGGAACCGAACAATCGATATGTGCTCCAGGTCTAAGTAGGCTAGAGTCACTCCGCCTCGAACGCCCGCTTCCCCTTGCGCCGGAACAGCAATAATGCTTGTGCGCCATCCGGCCCGCGCAACTTGGCGGCAACCGTGAGGAATGCACCGTATAGCACGGCGCGATCATCGTCGGTCAGCTCGACCAGATCGGCCTTGGCAACCAGGCCACCCAGCTCGATCAATTGCCGGGTCCGTTCGCGGCGTTTGACCTGCCATTCGCGGATGTCGGTTCTCGCCTTTACCGCCTCAAGTCGATGCCGCGCCGCCATCGGGCGGTAAAGTGCCTTCCGGCTGACTGCCAGGTCCGCCCGCAGTGTCGCGTTGTTTGCCCTGAAAGAAGGCCGCGCCGCGATTGCGCCAGCCCTCCCCGGTTGCCTTGTCGGTGTTGGCAGCCGCATTGAGTAGCGCTCCCGCCAACACATCAGCATCGAGCGCATCCGCTCCGGTTGCGGTTACCAGCGTACCGAGGTCGCGCACGCGGCGCTCCTTCTATTGCTTCGCCTTGTCGGCAAGGGCCTTGAGTTCCGAATCGAAGTCGCGGGGTTTGCGCATGTGTGTCTCCATCGTTGGTTTGATGGAGGCATGATAATCGTGCTTGCAATCCAATTCAGTAAGGTCGCCGGGACAGTGTGATACCGCCTGGGCTCGATCAGGATTTTATCATGAGAGGGCGCGCTTATACGGCGTGCCGACGTAAGTATGGTGTTCGTAACAATCAAGCGCGGGAAGGCTGCGCTGGCTGAAACACGAAGGGGTCAGACCAGTCCAGCCAAAGAAATGGCCGACCGCTTTCGGAACTACGCGATCAGCGCGGGAATGGCCGAGATTAGGGCGGAAAAAGCAATCGATCAGCCTCGACTAGCCATTCGGCTCGCGAGTGAGTGAATTAGGGCGCTGTCATCGACGTAGACACGGCGGATCGAGGACACTTTCGCCACAGACCATCCCATGACGCCTGCCGCCTCGTCATCGGTCAGTCCGTGTTCGGTGAGCAGCTTGGTACAAAAGGTCCCTCGGACATCATGCAGATGCTTAGCTCGCTCTTCACCCGTATCCAGATCGGAATGGACGATTTTGGCGTGATCGCGAACGCGATTGAAAGAGCCGCCAAATCCGTCGGCCGACCATGACTCCCCAAAGCTATTCACCAGCACTGTCTTTACGCCTTGCTGCCGCGTACGCGTTCGGAGTTCAGCAAGGAGATCCTTGAGTTCCGGGACCAGGGGCACGGTGATATACTGACGTTTCTTTCGGCTCGACTTGAGCGCCCGCTTCTTGATCGCGGTTTCTCCGACATGATCCCATTCGAGAGAGACCAAGTCAGCCCGGCGTAGGCCAGTCAGAGCTGCAAGGCGGAGTCCATCGACGATATGCGGCCGGCCAAGCTCTTCCGCTGATGCGGAGAAGCGGAGCATGTCCTCTTCAGTCCAGATGATCTCGGAGCGCTGGCCGTTTTTGTACAGGGCCGGAATTCCGTTTGCCACATTGATGCTCACCCGGCCGCGAAGCCTTCCGAATTCGAGCAGGGCGCGCAAGGTGGAGACGCCAATATCGGCTGCACGGGCCGTAGATGCCCGGCTGTCTCGCCAAGCGACAACCTTGGCGACCATCCTGGGATCGTTCCAGACGGCCAAGGGAACGTCGCCCCACTTCTCGTCGATTCTGTCGAGTGCCGAACCCCAAGTCTTCTTCGTGCTGGCAGCCAAGGCCTCCCATTCGGGGCTCGACGGGCGCTCGGGATCCTGCGATCTCCATTCGCGGATGAGCGACCTCAAGATCGTCGGATCGACGCTCGTTTGGCTGTCTAGCGCCGCCTTGAGCAAGTCGACGTCGTCCCGAGTGAGCCGCGGTTTATTGCGACCTTCCACGCGCTTGATCTGCGGGCCACCCCGCCAGGCATAGACATACCAGACAGTTGACCGGCTAGGTTTGCGAACCGCTACGTAGTGAACACCCTTGATCATAAGCGACCTGCGGCATCCCAATTGTCAAACTCTGACGAAGCGTGATCAGGGTCTGGCGACTGTTCGGGGAGAAGGCGAGTTACCCCGTCCGGCCGACACTCCAGACCCTTTATCGGAAGTCCGCTTTCCCTCGCCGCCCTCACTGCGCGGATAATATCCACCTTACGCGGGTAATTCCTCCTGGCGGGCGTCATGACAGATCCTCTTCGGCGTCTTCTTCCGCCCGCGCGAGCGAATATGCTGCCGTCTTGATTGCCTCGGCCTGACCCTTGCGCCACACGCTGCCCATGTCGTTCTCAAACGCGTCGGGCAATGCGCGATCATATTTTCGGACAAAGCCGTGAATCAAGCCAAGCGGGTAAAGCTTCGTTTCCACCCCCTCGATCAGCTGCAGGGCTCCCTCGATCTTGTAGGCCAGCGCATGCAGCCGATACTGTCCGATGAACGGCCCCGAGCGCAGCCCGATCTGCGTCAACTTCCAGTCTCGAAGCAGATCAATCAAATCTGACTGCAGCTGGCGCAAGGAGGAGGCCTCACGACAATCGAACTCGAAATGGCCGGTGTGTGCAGGGTCGATGACGATCCTGCCGTCGTCTCCTCGCGTAACCGTCACGATATGCAAGAATGGCCTCGTGTAACTGATAGCCGTCGCAGAACGCCTTTCGCCGTCTTGCGGTGGTGAAAACGCGTCAGCCTCGAGGATATCGCCTTCGTCTTCGGCGGACTCGGATTCTTCCAACGCTCTTGATTGCGGGCGAGAACCACCGGTCCTAGGCACAATGAAATGGCGCGGCCTGGCCGGGAACCGATGTTCGGCGTACAGAGCTGCCTCTGCAGCCGCCATGAGGATTGGCCGTGACCATTCGCATTCCTGAGGTATGTCCGGCGAAGCGATACGAGGCTTCGTCACCGTCACCCAGTCCGAGATTGCGTCGGTATCGACGATCTCGACGGCTTCGCCGTAGGTGGCGACCAGCTGATTCTCGATCCGCTTTTTGTTGAGCGACCTATCAGTGCTGCCCTGGCGCAAAAGAAGCTTACCAACGCCAGGCGGCTGCAGGACGCTTGGCGACAGGTCGATGAGGCGGGCGATGTGCTCCCAGTCATCCTCGATCGGTCCGATGACGATGTTGGCGTAGCTGCGGAGGTTGTTCGAAAGCAACTGGCCTTCGGGCAGCGCGACGAGGGCAAGGCCCTGCGCTGATGCACTCGCACCTACCGTTACCGTCCCGTGGTCATTCGGATCCAGGCTCGAGAACTGGCCATGTCCAAGATACTCGCGGAAGTCGAAATCGCAGCGGGCGCTCATTTCAGCATCTCCACCAGCCCCGCGAGGTTCTCGCTTTGCTCGATATACCGCTGCGTTGTCTCGAGACGGGCATGGCCAGCGAGCAGTTGGACGTCACGCAAGGTGTAGCCCTTCCCCACCTTCCTCGCGAGATTCGTGATGAACGTCCTGCGGCCGGAATGGCTGGAATGGGTGGGAAGCCCTGCGTCCTTGTAAAGATGATAGAAATAGCTGGCTAGGACGGAGGGTGATTGCCGGCTGGGGGTATACCACTGCTGCGAGAACGCTACGTAATCCATATTAGGGTGGACTTCCCGGAACTTTGCAACCGCTTCGGTAAGCTTGGGGTGCATCGGGATCGAGCGTTCCTTTCGGCCTTTCCCGACTTCCCTCCGGACGCGGACCACCTTGGATATCGTTCCGTCAGGCTCAACGATATCGGCGATCGACAGCAGTGCGACTTCCCTGCATCGCAGGCCGGCATAAAGAGTGAGCCTGAATTTCAGTAGATCGGCATAAGGGGCGCCCTTGTGCTCGAGGATGAACTTCTCGACTTGCTTGATATCGCGTCCTGTGAGCAGCGGCGCCTGCTTGCCCGGGATCCGCTTGCGGATTCCCGGCTGCCCGACACCTGCAGCCATCGCATGCTGCATGGCGCGGTAGAACCTTTGGGATGAATTTTTCATTTCGCCTCCTTTGATAGTTGATGAGAACCCAAGAGTGTTCGTCACAACTGTCGAAGGCAAGTACCCAGAGATATATTCGTATTTTCAATGCCACGTTAACGTTAATTTTTTGTGTTTTACTTATTTTCTATACTTTTATTACTTCTCCTTAATAAGTAAATGCACTGCACGCCAATTTGATTTTTTCGATAGATAGTCAGAACTGCGGCGAGTCCGTAGAGGCATCAGAAGTGTACCAGAACGGAACGGTATTTCGCGCCCGTAAAGGCCCGGTCATCGTCCTTGGAGCGAGAATTGAGGGTCGCCTTTTACGAATCACGCTGGGTCGTTCGCGTCCCGACAGGCGCGGGATTCGAAAATTCCCTACCCCAGGTCCGCGCCAAGCCAGTTTGAGACATATCGCGGAATGAAGCGAGAATACCCTTATTCTCTCGCATCACTGCAACTTTTTGCCCAATAAATTCAGCCTCTTAGACCAGCCCTTCTTTTCTCGCATAATTTCGCCCGTATTCTCACATCTCGCCAAGCCTGCAGAGAACCCCAGTTGCCCCCTCCTTTTCGCGACCCCAAAAGCCCGGACCCGGTTTCGCGCGCCGGCCGGACTGCCCGCCACCCTTAAGGCGGAAATTCTGGAGTCCAATCAGGTATTTACTTGACAATTCCGGGAATTTCGCCTATACTCCGAGCGCTTTCAAGATGAAGGCTCAGCCCCCCCTCCCATTTCGCCGCCTCGACCTCCCGGTGGGACGTCCGTGGCTGCGTCCAGCATCCCCAAGGAAACCCCATGAACGCGAATTTCGCGGCCAAGATCGCACGCATCCAGGCCATCCACTTTGCCATCCAGGAACTCGCCGAGCAACGCGGTGTGAGCATCCCGCGCGCCCAAGGCACCTCCCGCGCAGAGGTCCGCATCGACCTTCCTCCGCTCCTCGTCACCAGTTCCCCCGACAGGTTCCGCTGCATGGCGCGGCGATCAGAAACAAAGATTGCCGAATGCATCCTGCCGCGGCCCGGGTGGACGCTCGTCGATGTCATCCTTCGGGGCGAGAAGCGGCTCTCGTTCAACATCGCCGATGACGGCACGATCGATATCTATCTCTTCAGGCCCGGAGGCTGGATGCACGAATTCTTCGACGTAGACCCCGCCGGCGACCATACTCCGATCCTCCCCTGCCTCGTCGAAGACGACCGGGATCCCGAGTGGACGGCATTCAAGGCCAGCGGCCTGTATGAATGGCCGCCACGCTTTGCCGAACCCTCGAGCGTTGACTGATACGGCCCCTTTCGAAGACTTCTTCGATCATCGCTCTCCGCTTTGTCCGCTCGTCGCCAGCGCTCCGCAACCGCTCGGCCGGGCCGTGGGCCGGGTCACGCAGGCCTCGAGGTTCTGGCGAGGCCACACTCCCATCAGAGTGTTCGCATGTGCAGCATTTCTTGTCTTCCCCTGGCGAGAACGTGTGATAAATTGAACCCTTACATGCGGTGAAGGTCACGCACCCTTCGGATCACAGTGCCGAGGGAGCAAAGACCTCGGGTGATTCGAGATTCGTATTGTTGGTTCAGTCACACGGAGGGCATAGGATGAGTTCGCGGGGTCCGATCTACCGACTGCGTCGATGCTTCTGGCTTTATCGAGGTTATCGCCGCGCAAGGAGGGGTATCCATCCTTCGGGCTACATTCTCGTTCACGCAGACCGGGAAATGGTCGACCACTACCTGGAAGGTCACCGTCTTGGTGAGCTCTCGCTCGGCGCGTGATGTCTCGCTTCCGCTCGCCCACCCGCCCGGGGGAAGCACCATACTGGCCCGGTCACGGATTGTGACCCGGCCCCCACCGGCTGCGCTTGCTGGACTTGGACGAATGCGAGCCTTCCTGGCCAGATCGTCCATTATCGTCCACTGACCGCTCACCGATGCTTGTCTGATCCGATACGCTACCCATCGCTGGGGGGCTTCCTCGGCACCTGAGTTCGGTGATCGTAGGCATTTGACATGACAGCTGGACGGATCGATACCTCGGGAATGGATGTACTTCCTCCCTTCGGTTCCTGACCTGTTGTCAGGCCCACTCGACACCGACGCCTGGCGCGACTGCCTCGTATCGTGGCTGAGACTGTGTGCTGCAGCCCAAGGTGTACGAGAGGAAGTCGACTGTCTGCGGAAGTTAGCCATCCTCATGCAGTCGGCTCCGCGTGAGGTCAGCACGCTGCTGGGATATGAACACGATAGTTCAGATCTCGAGCTATTGCTCGAGGCCGGTGCCGTGGAAACGGCCGCTGCCAAGTTCGTTGCCGGAGCGCCCTTCGGCTTTCTTATCTCGCAGGCGTATTGCGGCCCTGCAATATGCACGGCATCGCCGTGCGGCTCCGACGTGGAAGTTCACTACAGCTGCAATTCCTTAGCCCTGGTCAAGCTCGGCGCGGTGATGAAAACGATCGGGGTCAGTCTCACCCAAGAGGATCTGGCGTCACTCCCCTGCGCCAGACCCAGCAATTGATTCTACGTCAGCTGGCCGCCGCTCGGGACAGACTTGATAGCGGCTCCTTGCCTTTGGTCGGGAGAGCATCGGCAAGGGCGTCCAGATCGTAACGCTCTTTTCGCAGCGAGCGAGCAATGCAGGCCGATATCTTCAGCAGCCCGCCCGGGGTGAGCGACACGAGCTGGGCGCGATTGTCGCGCTGGGTCTTTTCCACCTGCACCAGCCCCTCCTTTTCCAGCAAGCTCAGATAGCGCAGTGCAGTGCTGTGGGAGACGCCAGAGGCGTTGGTCACCGCGGTCTTGAGCACACGCTTTTGCTCTCCAGCCTTGAGGAAAAGGAAAAGGAGCATGTCCCAGGCTGGCTCTGCGAAGAGACCGGTCCCGAAAATCGCTTCGCGGCTTCCGCGAACCTGCACCCACTTGGCAGCCTGGGCCATGAGCGCGCTTCGCGTCGCCGTCTCCGTTATGGTGAGTTTCGACGCGCGGATGCGATAACCGCCCTCGAGTTCGTCCGCCAAGGCAAGCATTTCGTGAGCGGCTGCTCGCAGCCGGCCTGCCTGGTGCCGTTCCGTCTCTTGTGTCACAGTTGTTTGCCTTTCTCGAGACTGAAAACCCCGTTGCTGCTCACGATAAGGTGATCGACGAGTGCAAGATCGATGGCAGCAAGGATGGAAGCAAGCCGACGCGTCTCGGTAATATCCCGCGGGCTTGGGTTGCAGTCACCTGAAGGATGATTGTGGGCGAGCAGGATGGCCGATGCCTCGGTGTCGAGCGCACGGTGAACAATGCTGCGAACGCTGACCTGGAGACGATTTGCATCCCCGATGGAAGCGATTTCGCCGCCGAGGTAGCGCCCGCCCCTATCCATGAAAATCGCGAACAGACACTCCTGACTTGGATGCAGGAGCTTGGCACGCAAATAGGCATGGAGCCGCGGATCGCCGCGATCGACGGGCGCCCCGATCAGTTGTTCCTGGAAACCCAGATGAACAAGGGCCTTGGCAGCAGCAATGGCGTCAATAGCAGGATGGTCAGGACCCAGCGTTGTTGCAAGGGCTTCACGCGATGCCGCCATCACCCTTCCGATGGAGCCGAAGCGTGCGATCAGGACCTCAGCGGCCGCCCTCCCACCATTTCCTAGGATCGCTTCGAGTTGACGCGCCAGGGTCTCACCACCATCCCGCGCCGAGTTCGGCGATGGTGCGCCGCGATTCCTGCGAGCAGCACGAACATCTGCAAATACGACGGTACGCGCGTCAGTGCCCAATAGGCGAAGGGGTGAATCTCCGGAACGAAGGCACGGTGGAGGTGCATCGCCGTGGATATGAGCTGAGCTGCCAGCAACCATAGCGGATAAATCCTGTTTGCGCGTAGACCCAGGTACGCGAGCGCAACAAGCATGAGGCAATCGAGAACGAGATGGCCGATGTTGATGCTGTCGTAGGTGCTGCCGTCTGGAAATGCGGCGTGATAGACGTTATCAAGTAGGACAGCACCCACGAAAACCGACGCAGCCAGCTTTTCGGGCATGTCCCCCCGCAACAGAGCGTAGGCTGCCAGCGCAACGAAGACGCCCGATTGCACGTAAGAGCGGTATTCGACGAAAAGGGCTTCCCACATGGACTTCTCTCCACCGGGGAAAGCCCCAATCGTCAAGCACCGTCAGGCAGCGTCCCGGGCGCCGGTCGTGAACGGCTCGGCCGGACAACGGTCACGATCGTCAGGAACCATAGTGATGCGGGTAAAGTCGGAGCGCAGACCTTTGTGGGCCTTGAGCAGGTCGCTCTGCAGGGCGACCGCCTTTGACTGCGCCTCCTGGACGCGGATGACCGAGGCCTGCCCTTCATATGGAGCGATATCGGTATCGAGGCGCAGGTTCATCATGCTGAGCTGCAACCGGGCAATCGCCCGTTGCAATTCGTTGGCCAGGATCTCTGCCTGTTCGAGATCGGCGGCGATCCGCTGCGAAGCGGCTTCAAAGGTAAGCATCTTAGTTCTCCTCCGCCCGGCGCTCTCGAACCAGGCAGTGCGATCCTGTGGGAGGCGGAGAGAACTAGATCAGTTCGCTTACCGAATGAGACACCGCAAGGAGCACGAGCAGCAAGCAAGCGATCCCCAGCGCGGCAGCCACCGCATACAGCCAGCGAAAAGTCGAGGCGTTCTCACCGTCGAGCACCTCGGGGACGATCCGCGGTTCCGACGTGTCTTGCCATGGAGGTTGAGCCTCAAAGTAGGCTGAGTCCATGAACTCGACATGCGTCACCGCCGTGTCCTTGCCGGTTGTTTCGGGATGGATGGCACCAGGCGGAAGCTGAAAACTTTTGCCTGTAAAAGCCTTACAGATGTCCTGATCATCCTCCGGGGCGTGTTCACGCCAGATCCGTCCCAGTTCGTGCCGGGTTGCCCCGTCGAACTTAGCCCGGACTTTCTCGATACGCTGGATAACGGCCGATTCCGATATCCCCAGCGCGCCGGCAATCTCCTTGCCGGTGCGCCCCTCGCCCAGGAACGCCATTACTTCGCGTTGTTTCTCGGTCAGAGAGATAAGGGTCATGCGGGTTTGTGACATGCCCTGAGCTATAGCCGAGCACGCACATGCTTGCCAGCTTCGGATCCTGCGCCCTTGCGAGCTAGTCGTCCATCTCGAGTGCGTCGAGCGCGCTGGAAAGACGTGCGGCAGCAAGGCCCTCCTGTGCGAGTTCAAGGTCCGCGAGAAGCTCTTGCATCCGCGTTTTGAGTGCGGCTTTTTCCGGTAGCGACAAGCAATGTCGCACGCATTCCTGCTGTCTCATGAATTGTCCCGTCAATTCCCGGGCTGCAGATATACTTGCCAGGTTCCTTTTAATCCAGTTCCTTGAAGCCGCCCTTTCTTTCCGAATTGCGAACCAACCGGCATAGCCCCGGCCTGTGGGGCGACACGCATCGCTCAAATTCGCCAAGACCATGGCGAGGCTCGATCACGTAGCGCCGCCTCCAAATCACCAATGGAAGCAATCTTTGCGCTGCAGCAGCTCTTCTGGACCGTGGCCGGGGAAGGAGCCGACGAGTTCGAGGAACGGCGACTTGACGGCCCGTCGACGGTTATAGCGAAACTGTATCTCGGCGAGGTAGAGCCATAGGTTGTCGGGCGAAAACCTTCCATAGAGCCGCAAAGTCCGCTTGAGCACGCTCCAGTCAACCTCGATCGGATTGTTAGTCATCCCGGCGAAGTTGTGGAAGGCGCGGGCGTGATTGATCGAGATATGTTCCCAGCCTTCCCGAGCGAGTGAACTGTAAGCGAGATGGCAGTCGGTCACCAGCGTCGAGCCCGGTCGCACAAATTTGGCAATTGCTGCGGTTACGGTTCGCATGGTGCGGTCCTGTAACATGCCGCAGATAACCTCGCCCTCGCACTCGATTCCCATCACGATATGTGGCGACTGGCGGCATCCATTGGCAACATGGCTGACGAGCGCTTCATCGATATGGACAAGCTTGCCTTCTCCGCCAAGGCGCCGCGCCGGCTCGAAGGCTGCCATGTGGGTCCTGACAATATTGCACATGCGGTGTGCGCTCTTGACACCGATACCGAGCTGACGTCGCAGGAAGCTGGAGCGCATGCCTGTCGAGGAATTACAAAATAAGAGAAGAGCGTAGAACCAGGCCATCAGAGAAAGATTGGAGCGGTAGAAAGGCGTATCCTCGAGAATGGAGATATGTCGCCTGCATCGGTGGAAGTACTTTTTCGTCCCCCCGATGAGCGCCCATCCGCCGGTCCCGCCGCAGCGCGGGCAGGGCGAATGGTCTCCGAACCGTGTTTCAAAGATATGGGCAAGGCACGCCTGCTCGTCGGGAAACCGATCGAAGAATTCTGTGATAGTGGTTCCCGTATAGGTCACGCTTGTGTTCGCCGGGTAGGCGCAGCCCGCGATGACCATGCTTCAAGCAGTGCGCTTCGCCCGGGTGATATGTCCGGGAAACGGGCGACGAGATCATCGAAAATCTCGTGCGAACGTGTGCGCCGATTGAAGCTGAATTCGAACTCCTTGAGGTACTTCCAGAGATTGGCATAGTCGACCCGGCGATAGGTCTCGTGCATGGGTCGCTTCAGGTAGATCAGGAAACTGCGGATCGGATTGGTCCCCGCGCCTGTCTTGATGGGGTCACGAACGAACCCGGCGCCCGGGGTTCTCGTCCCGAACTCGCCAAGTACACTGTGGGTGTAGGCGCAGCTCGTGACCGGGATGACACCTGGCGTGCACTTGTCGCGGATAATTTGCGACAGCACGTGACGGCGGGCCCGACCGATCAAGGTGGCCTGGACGCTGTGGGCATCGCCTAGAATGACCGCCTTTGCACTTCCGCGCACCGGATATCCCGCGGTGCGAATGCCGGCCAGATATTCGATGCGAACCTCGACGGGGTTGCCTGCACTTCCCACGCGGCGCTCGAAATCAAGTGCGGCCATGTGGGTGCGAATGCGATCGACCATCCGAAAAGCCGCCTTGGTGCTAAGGCCAATGTGACGTCCCAGAAACGTGCTGGGTACGCCGTAGGTGGAATTGGCGAAGTGCAGCAAGGCGTAGAACCAGAGCTGCAGCGGGATATTTGATCGCTCGAACAGGGTTCCTGTAAGCGGCCAGATGCCTTGCCCACACGGGTGCTGGAAACGTTTGGTTCCTGCAATGCGATACCAGCGACCGGCGCGGCCGCATTTCGGGCAAGTGGGGGAGAGCCCATAGCGGACTTTGAAGACATGGGCGATACACGCCTCTTCATCGGGAAACCGGGCATGAAAGGTTTGCAAGCTGGTGCCGCGGTAGCTGGGCCGGTGCGATTTGTATTCGCTCGCCGGATATCCAAGGTCGAACAAGGCAGCCACACGAGGGAAAGGACACCGTCACGGTTTGCGGGTCAAGCGGTTTGCGCCCCGCAACACGATGCAGGCTGCGAGCCCGCGCGCTGCCGACGATCGACAAGCACCCATTGGTCGATTGCGAGCGATCGCAAGTCTCCGGCGAAGTCGACACTGCCGCGGGCCAGCTTATCCAATCGCGGGACCGAACGAGAAACGGCAGGGCGACAACCGGTGTTATCGGAAAGCCGTGATACCTAGGCTGCGGGCCGCGGGGGAACACCTGCCCGCTCGCAGCCGCTCAGACCCACGCACCGGCAGGCGGTTCCTGTGCCTTCCCCCTTCCCCTCCTAGGGCGAGAAGCATTTCGGGAACCCGGGCGTCCCGGCGCGAGGCATTCATGCTTGCAACCGCAGACGGCACGGGAGCGACCGCGCCGCGCGGGCAGCACCTCACCAGCACCCGCAGATGAGGTGGCAGGTCGAGCCCTTCCCTTCATCATTCGCTGACACTCAGGCACTGTGCCTTTCCTCATGTTCTTGGTTGCAACCTCTCGGCCGCGCTGCAATGCGGTGCCATTGTTCAGCTGCAAGGTCAGGGACGTAATGTGATACGTTATGCGGTGATAGGCGCCGGACCTGGCGACAGGCACCATTCCCTTTTTGTCCGTGCTGCGCGAGACTAGAGTCATGCGGCTGAAACCCGTCCTCGTCGACAAGGTCTGGGGCCTCGATAGTCTTCCGCCACCGTTTGCATCCGTTCCCGGAAAGCGTATCGGCGAGATCTGGTTCGACCCGCAAGATGCGCTGCCCGACCTCCTGGTGAAGTACATCTTCACGAGCGAAAAGCTTTCGGTCCAGTGTCACCCCGATGACGCGCAGGCAAACGCCGCAGGGCACGGGACAAACGGCAAGGACGAGTGCTGGCTCGTCATCGATGCGGATGAAGGCGCGCAGCTGGGGATCGGGTTTAAGAAGGACATCGATAAAGATACGATGCGCCGCGCTGCGCTCGACGGCACGATTGAAGAGCTGCTGGCGTGGCATGAGGTGGCCCCGGGCGACTTTTTCTACCTTCCGGCGAACACCGTACACGCGATCGGAGCGGGCCTGTCGATCGTCGAAATCCAGCAGAACTCGAACGTGACCTACCGGCTTTACGACTACGGCAGACCGCGCGAATTGCATCTCGACGAGGGCTTGCGCGTGGCGTCGGGCAAAAGGTTCGACCCCGCTTTGCGCCGGCGGGTACCGACCGAGGTGAGCATGACGCTTGTCGAGGGTCCCCATTTTCGGCTCGACCAGCTCGCCGGCTCGCCGCACGAGGACCTGCACCCGGCCTACCGCGACGCCGTGCTCGTTATCCCGCGCGCCGGAACCGTCGAGGTTTCCGGCGAGGACGTGGTCCCGGGCGAATGCGCCATGGCCGGGGCCCTCGACGAGGTTGGCATTCCCGATGGCGCGGTCTGTCTGGTCGCTGCGCCCCACCGCATAGAGGACGAAATGTGAAATCGATCGTACCCGTTATCATGTGCGGCGGGAGCGGCACGCGTCTCTGGCCCCGCAGCCGCAAGACGAAGCCCAAGCCTTTTCTACCCCTGGTGGGGGAGCAGACCTTGTTCGATGCAACGCTCGCGAGATGCGAAGACCCGGAGATGTTTGCGCCGCCAATTGTCGTTGCTGGCAAGCCTCATATCGCTCACATCCGCGAAAGCCTGCCGGCTGGCGGGCAGATCATCGTTGAACCCGAAGCTCGGAACACCGCGCCCGCGATTGCCCTTGCGGCCGCCCGGCTGCCCGCCGATACGGTCATGCTGGTCTGCCCCAGCGATCATCATATTCGCGACACGTCCGCATTTACGAGTGCCGTGGCGGACGCCGCGGCTCTCGCACAATCTCGGCATCTCGTCGCTCTGGGAATTTCGCCGACCACGCCCGAGACAGGGTTTGGCTATATCGAGCGCGGCGACAAGCTCTCCTGCGGCTACGCTATCCGCCGGTTCGTCGAAAAGCCGGACCTCGAGCGCGCTCGGTTGTTCCTCGCTGAAGGGACGTTCTACTGGAACGGCGGCATCTTCGTTTTCCGGGCCGGTACTTATCTCGAGGAACTCGAGACCTGGAGGCCTGATATCGCTGAGGGCGTGAGGCGGGCAGTCGCCGAGGGACGCGAGGAAGACGCTCTGTTCCATCCCGCCGCCGCCGCCTTCTGCAGTATTGACGGTGAGTCAATCGACTACGCGGTGATGGAAAAGACCCGGCGGGCCGCGACTGTAGTCGCCGACATGGGCTGGTCCGATATCGGCAACTGGAAGGCGCTGTTCGACGAATGTCCCCGGGACGCGGCGGGCAACGCCGCGCGCGGCCGCGCTGAGCTTGTCGACTGCGCCAATGTCTATGTCGACAGTGATGGGCCGCGGGTCTCGATCATAGGCCTTGAGGATGTGGTCGTGGTGGTCGACGGCGATGAGATTGTCGTCACCAGCATCGAGGGCGCGCAAAAGGTCGGAAAGCTTGCTGGTGCGCTGGACCAGTGAATTGATCCATCTAACGGGCCATTTTTCGTGAGGCGCGACCCGATCGACCAGGTAGTCTCTCTCATGGCACTCGGTGCTCAGCCAACGCCTGGGTCTTCAAGACAAGCTACCGAAGGAGATTAGCTATCACTAATCTGCTCGTAACCGGCGGTGCCGGCTTTATCGGCGGCAACTTCGTGCATTTCTGGGCTAAGCGGCATCCAGGGGATGCGATTACCGTCCTCGACTGCCTCACATACGCGGGGAACGCATCGACGATCTCCAGTGTGGAGCAAGCCGAACTCGTGGTTGGCGATATCAGGGACACCAAGCTCGTCGAGAACTTGTTGCGCGAACGTGACATCACAACGATCGTCCATTTTGCTGCGGAAAGCCATGTCGATCGGTCGATCAGTGGTCCGGATCTCTTCATCGATACCAATATACTTGGAACCAACTGTCTCCTGAAAGCCGCGCGTTCCGTTTGGCTCGAAGAGGGCAGCGGCAAGCCGCACCGCTTTCATCACATCTCGACCGACGAAGTCTACGGTTCGCTCGGTCCTGATGAGCCGGCCTTCGGCGAGACAAACCCTTACCGGCCGAATTCGCCATATGCGGCATCGAAGGCTAGTTCGGATCATCTGGTGCGCGCCTATCACCGGACATTCGGGCTCGAGGTGACCACCAGCAATTGCTCGAACAACTACGGCCCATATCAGTACCCTGAAAAGCTAATCCCACTATTCCTGCTAAACGCCTTACACGGCCACGACATGCCAATTTACGGTGACGGCATGAACGTGCGCGAATGGCTGCACGTTGAAGATCACTGCCGCGGGATCGAAGCCTGCCTTGAGAGAGGCCAGCCCGGCGAGATCTACAATATCGGAGGTGGCAAAGAATTACCGAACCTGGCGGTAATTGACCGCATCTGCGCAGAAGTAGACCGTGCATTTGCGGAAATTGATGGCCTCGCCGAAAAATATCCCGGCGCTCCTGCCGCGAAGGGCCGACCAACGCGGGAATTGCAGACGTTCGTAGCCGACCGGAAGGGGCATGATCGACGCTACGCTATAGACGAGACCAAGGCGCGCAAAGATCTTGGCTACAGGCCCGCCCATCTGTTTGAAGATGGTCTAGCCTATACGGTGCGCTGGTATCTTTCGAACCGGGCATGGTGGAAGGAGATCTTGGAACGCGGATAATCGAATCCAAAATGTCCAGACCGCAGCGCTCAGCCTCTATTTGGTAGCCTTCTTGGAACTACGAGCCTTGTTCGATTTTCGGCCCAGACCGATTTTCTTCGCCAGATCGCGACGTTTGTCGGCATAATCTGGTGCGACCATGGGATAGTCCGCGGGCAGGTTCCAGCGTTCGCGATACTCTTCCGGCGTCATGCCGTGGTCAGTCATCAGGTGGCGCCTGAGCATCTTCATCTTCTTGCCGTCCTCGAGGCAGACGATGTGCTCTTTCTTGACCGAAGCGCGAATTGAAACTGCCGGCTCCGGCGCCATATCTTGGTGCGCTTCGGCGCCTAGACCTGCAAGCGCGGCATAGACATTCTGGATCAGTGATGGGAGCGCTTCGGCCTCGACTTCACTATTGCTGACCTGCGCAATGACAATGTCGCTGGTAAGTGAAATCAACAATTCGGCATGACCGTCTTCGGGCATGATCGAGGTCCTTCTTTTTTGTGTCCTTCTCTGACACCGCTCGCTCTTGGGCATTGCGCACGCAAGGTCAACCTCTTGTCGTTAAGCAGGCCCGAGCTATCCAACCCTTTGAATCTCTGTTCGCAGGTCGTATTCTCAGCGTGCAGTCCCCCGGGGCGATCGCAAGGGCGGATGCCTGCTATCGGTCGTATCGAATGCAAGGCCACCCCAACCCGATTTTCCCGCTAACCGCGGGGGAGGAGATGGCGAACGCACGCATGCACCATTTCGCCTGTGTGGAAGGGCGAGCCGGTCTGCCGGCTGGTAGCTTTGCGCGCCTTCGCCACCCGAATTGCAGGATCATGCTGGCGAATGCTTTAGGGTGTGCCGTCCATGGCGACCTAAACGCTGGTTCAGGCAATGCCCGTCGCTAACCCCCAAGTCACAAAACCGCTCAATGGGGCCATGTCTCTGGTTGCCCATAGATCGAGATGGGCCCGGCCCTTAGCTTTTCGAAGCGATCCTTCACCTCTTGCCAGAGATTGACACCCATATCGTCACCATGAGCCTCAAGATCAGCGATCCGGCCGGCAATAAATTCATGCCCGCCTTCGCCAAGTCTTTTTTCGACCCACAAGGCCATTCCCCATATTTCCTTGTCGCGTGTCATCACCCGGCTTCTGTCCACCCGATGAAAGCGCCCGCCAGTATGAATAAGGCGAGCAGCGCTCCCAAGACCATGCGACCCTGGGACGTCAGGGCCCTAAGCGCTTTCCAGCTTTTGCCTGTAGCGCGTGATCGCTTCCTCGGCGTCGAGAGTGGCATGAAGCAATTCCTCTCCGATCGTACCGCGTTCCAGGTGTTGAATCCATAAGCGAACAATCCGCACAGCGTCTTCCTCGGTCATTGTCTTGGCACCATAGCTTACCTCCGCTCCCGGCCCTAGTGAGCCCTCCCCCACCAGCGGACTGGCCACCGACCCCCGGCTGCTTGCGCCAACCGCCAACCGCCAACCTTAGGTCGTATCGATTTTCACCAAGGCGCCGGATCCAAAATTGCCGGGCATTGAATAGCTCGACAAGTCGATTGGGCAAGCTTGTCATCAAAAGGAGAAAGCGAACGCTCGCCTCGGCCAGGTGTCGCTCCAAGACAGATCACGGTAGCAGTCGTTTCTTGCTGCGAACTGGCGCCTCCGGTTCGAGAACTTTATGTAGCCGAGCGACCTCCCAGCTCTCGTTTGACTGGCCATCGCCCGAAATGGCCTCTCCTATCGACGCTGGATCGAAATCCTCTCGCAGCGCAATGCCCAGTCTACTCGACTTGATCCACTTGATCGTGCCTTTGGCCTCATGGCCGGAAGCGAGACAGACGATCACGAGGTCGCCGCGAAGAAGATCGTGGTCTTCGCGGATTTCGCCGCCCATTCCCCGTCCGGAGATGTTTCGGATCAGGAACCGTTTCTCGTTGCCCCCAGGGGTGACAAGCTTGGCGATGAGCAGATGTGCGCGCCGCTGCGGCCGGTTTTCCTGTGCGCTGTCATTCATAGATTTTGCGACCCAATATTTTGGAGTTCGCCTTGCGCTACCTACGACAGACATGGGCTGCAACCCCATATACAATAAAGAAAATTACGTTCGAAGAGGACAAGGACCCTTGGATCGCGGGGAGATTCTCTGCCTGTGAGAACCGGTCTGGGAATATCCGCGTGCGAACTTCCATCATCAAGCCCATCAGCTTCGCGCCCCGGTCGCAAGTAGCAAGATTCGACAGGAAATTGCCTCAACTGTTTCTTCACCGCTCGGGCTTACGTAACTCCTATGAAAATTCGCGCTCTCTTGCTCGCTACGCTCGGGTCTGTTGCACTTTCGCCGGGTCTTGCTCTGGCCGGACAAGCCGGTTCGTTTCGCCTCAGCACCAGTGTCGATACCGTTTGCGAGTTCGACGCCAGGCTAGATCCGCTCGCTCCTGGGAGCCAAGGGTCGGTCGGGACCGTATCGGAATATTGCAATGCCGGCGATGCCTACCAGCTCGTTGCCGAGCATCGGCCTCTCGTTTCCGATGAGAACGCCCGTATGCGTTTCGGCAATACGCGACTTTCGCTCAACCCCTCGGGCGAGACCGTCCTTGCAAGCCGCAGCGGGCCGGTGCGGCGCAAGAGCGAACTCCGCGTGGATGCGAACGATTTATTGCGGCCGGTCGTACTGACCGTGACTCTGTCATATATCTGATCAATAGGTCGTCACGGTCACTGTAAGGCGATCGGAATAACGGCCAGCAGGTGTCGTGTGCTCAGGCCTTACCCGCACGAGCACACCGTACACATCGCCAGTTTCCGCGGACTTGCCTAGTCCAGCAATGACTTGGCTGCCAGAGGCGAGATTAATTTCCTGGCCGCTCACGCTCATCGCGTAGGGCAGCAGGGCGTCCCCGCCTTCCTGTCGCAAGTTACCGGCATTCTCCGAATCCATCTCCATGTTGTAAGTCGATGTCGAGTAAACACGAATACCGAATGGCGGCGAAACATTTTCGCGATCAAACTCGAGTTGGCCCAGGTCGATGCGATCGACATTACCGACGAAATCAATCCTACTCGAGAGGGGCACCGTGACACCAAGCTCGACCTGCGCGTCATCCAGCCGGCTACCATCAGCAGCATCGAACAAGGCGACATCGATCCGCCGGTCATACGATCCTGCCTGCATTTCCCAGGTAACATTGGCGGCGACAGCATATTCAAGCGTCGTTTCTACGCCCGCATTGAGCGTGATCGGCATGCGCAATGGGGCCGGAGCTGATACCCCGCTCCCCGTTTGCGCGCTAAATTCGATAACTCCGCCCGGACCCACAATGCTGTATGTGGGGAATGGTCCGGCAAAAGCCGGGTCCAGCGCCAGTTCCAATTCGAGCACGCATGTCGTCGTTCCCTCATTCGCGACGCGAATGCGGATCTGCTCGCGGCTCGATGCTTCTGAAAAGGACGGCGAGGGGCGTATGTCGATGGCAGGATCGAGCATTTCCAGCTTGGCATCACACGCGGCGGCGGGAAGCGCGGGAAAGGCGGCAGCCAGGCTACAGACGATAAGGCGGGGTCTCATGCTTTTGTCCTCAATCCGGTGGCCTAGAAAGCTGTGCACGTTCGATGCGCAGCAAGTTCGCATCATCCGGCACGGTGAATTGGTACTCCAAGCCCTCTGACGATACCAAGCGGTAGGTCTTGCCGGGACGGAGTCCCAATACGGCAAACCGGCCCGCGGAGTTGGTGAAGAATTCGGTCTCTTCGAAGTCCGCGTCGTCGACGGCGACGACGCGCCCACGCACGAGCGCGGCTCTGTCCTCGCCAAGATAAGCGGTTCCCGTCGCACTCGCGCTGCCGCCCGCCCCCACTTCCAGCAGATAGCCGCTGCGGTAGGACGGTTCGACGGTCGCGATGCCGGTGCCGATGTCGGCAAAGGCGGCCTCGCCCTCAAGGTCGTAGCTTATGTCCTGTTTCGAGAAAGAAGTGAGGCGCGGTTGCACACCCGGTCCAAGCGCGCCGCTACGGGCATCGTACTCGTTCTCGCGAATGTTGCGTCCGACGATCACCTCGGCGCCACTGAGATCGGCCGCAGTGTCGGCGATCAGGAAGCTGTCGAAAATTGGCCGACCGATGGCGACGTCACCTCCGGCCATTGCAATTGAGGTGCCCAGGTTCAGCCGCAGCGCCGTATCGCTCCCGAAATCATCGAAGCCGTCGCCCCCTGCAATGAGGAGGCCGCGCGCTTCGAAGCGGTTGGCTATATAGGTCCCGCTGGCATCGACCTCCTGCCGCCCCGCCTCGTTGCGCACCGACAAGTCGTACCCGTATCCGCCCACCCGGTCTTCCGCCGAGCGGGTGAAGGAAGCAGAATATACGTCGCGTACCGAGGAGAATCGAGCGGAAGCGCGCTTGCGGCCACCCAGGCGCGCAGTAATGCTCAGCCGAATGCCGAAGCTGGCATCCTCCCCGCCGTAAGTCCCGTATTCAAATCCGCCGCGGATAAAGATCCTGTCGTTCAGGCGGTGAAGAGCCTCGATCGAGGAAAGATAGAAAGCATCGCCAAGCGCACGGGAATTGTACGAGACGGCAGCGAGAATGGACGTGCGATCAGTGACCCTCTTGGAATAGTTCGCGCTGAGTGATGCAAATTCCGTCGTCAGCCCGGACAGCCGCTGCGCGAGGTTCACAAAGTCCTTCGACTGATAGCTGGCCGAGAGGGAAAGGTCGCCGAACGCGTCAGCGTAGCTATCAAGGAGCAGATAGCGGACTTCTCCTGCAAAACCGACCCTTTCCTCTCGGATACTCACCGCGGTGGACAAGGAAACCCTGCCCGGCACAATTTGCGGATTGATCGTGGCCTCAGCTGAGACGGCGGCAAATTCTTGTGTGGCCTGCAGGCCGCCGCCGAAGATGAGCCGGTTCGATACACCGTGTCGATACAGGCCCGAAAATGCCGGGTCGTTGGCGTATTGAGGGTTGAAGTTGAGGCTGGACGCAGGAAAGCCGAGGGCAAAGCTGTATTCGTCTTCTCCAGCCTGCAGATCGGCAGGATCGTAAAAGAGGTCAGCATCCAGCGTCTGTCGCGTTCCGGCGGGATCGACGATCACCAGCCGCGCGTCGGTCAGGCCGTAGCGTGCAGGGATCGTGCCGATGTCGTAGGCGCCTGTCTCCAGGTCGACCGTGTCGACCAAGGTATCGCCCGAATAGACCTCAAGAGTGCTGCGCTGGTCGATCAGGACCTGCTGTGGTCCGAGGGTCTGAAACGGGAGAAACGGATTGAAGATCCTGCGTCCCTTTTCGATTGCGGCGCCGGCAAGAAACGCCGTCCCGAGCAGGCTCTGGTTCTCCACTCGCAGATCGCCGGCGCTCAATCGCAAGAACCTGTCCGGAACATCATACAGCAGGCGCGCCTGACGCCGGTACAGGCCGGGACCGAACGTCGTCGCATCGTATCCCCCGTCGACTTCGAGGACGAAGCCGTCATGCCGAGCGGCGAAGAAGAGATCGGTAGTAACTTCGAGCTCATCGAATTCGTCGAGCCGAAACTCCGGCAAGACATTGAGATAGGCACTGGTCCGTTCGGGTGTCATTGTGACCGGAGTTTCGCGATACGCGGTAGCACCAAGGGACGATACCGTGGCGAACTCGGGTTTGATCCGCTCGATGATGAACTCAAGTCGGCCTTGATCGTAAGAAACCAGGATGCCCGAGTCTGCAAGAAGCGCAGCGGATACGAATTCGCGGGCTTCAAGCACCTGGGCGATATCATATTGCGCTTGTGGGTTCAGGAGTGGCGCGAGCGCAGACTGAAGCGAGCCAGTCTCGAGCATGACGCTTGCCGGCTCGCGCGGATCGAGACGAGCTCGCACCTCCCCCAGCACTTGGCCGCGATAGAGTATCGGCAACGAAAGGATGACCGGATCGCGCGCCTCGCGACTGAATTGCGGTAACGGTTCCTGCTGCAGGTCGACTGCCGCTATCGTAACAGCTGAAGCCGATGTGGCTAGAAGCGCACTCCAGATCACGACTTGCCCCCGGGAAGCAAACTAGCTTCCGATCTCCACCCGGAGAGTTTCCGCTTCGAGCAGTTCGGGCGTCGGAATGAAGAAGCGCCTTGCACCGCCCGCCGGGACGACGCCATAGCCGATGACACTGCCGATCTCCGCGGACCTGTATTGCCTTTCGTAGGTATTGCCCGTTCCGGTCCGGCCCTCGATCGACCAGTTCAGGCGCCCGGCGGCGATGAAGCGCGAGCCCGTGTTGGCAACACGAACGATAATGCCGGGCTGGCCCTCGCGGTCCTCCACGCCCAGCACGGTATGGCTAGGCTCCGGCTCCGCACCTTCTGGCACGACATTGATCAGCACGTTGAAGGTGGAGACGATCTGCAGGTTAACCCCTGTGCGCTCCCGCGCGACGGGAACCTCGCGAATAGAGGCATAGAAGATCTCGGACGTCTCAAGGGGATCCTCGCCGATATACTGGATGCGGAAGATCTGCTGCCTGAGCGGTTCGATGACGACCTGGGGCGGAAAGACGAGAAAATCCTCGTCCGCAGGTTCGAGCGAGAGTTCGCCCTCCTCGGTAATCTCGCCGCGGAACATCAGAACCTCGAACGGTACCGGCTCGTCTCCCGTATTGGCGACCTCGATGCGCCCGGTCGCGCCGCGTCCGGTCTCATCCAGGACCAAGACCATCGGAGTAACGCGTGCAGCCTGCGCTACGGCTGGTGCGAGCAGCAGTCCCATAACGGCAAGCAGATTGGCAAGAATTCTCATTGACCGCAGTCTTCGCCCAAATTTATGAAAAATCATAAAACAAGAGGGGGCGCGACATTGCGAGCCCCCTCCAGTCTTGTCGTGCTGCTTTTAGTATTAGAGGGTGGTGATCTCGACGGTCGCCACGTCCTCGTAATCGCCGGCGAGCAGCAGCAGCGGATTGTCGTCACGCAGCACGGTGATGCTGGCGCGAACTTCGCGGTGGATTTCCGAACCAGGGAAGCTGGCGGAGGCATCGCGGTCGGTGCGCAAAACTGGCTGCCTGGCACGATCGCCATCAATGAAGTTCAGCAGACGAAGATTGTAGAAGATCTTGTTGGTGAACTGTTCGGCGTCATCGCCAGTGGGTGCACCGCGGCTGGTGTTGCGCATGCCCTGGTTTTCGCTCGACAGGGTCAGCGTGGTCGCGTCGTTGCAGCTGATCCAGAAGTCGTTGGTCGCACCGGCGGCATTGCTGAGCAGCGAAAGCGCTTCGGAACCCGAACTGGCATTGATGTCGAGTTCGCCCAGATCGACGTCATCGATATCGGCCATCGCGCAGACCTGCGGCACTTCGGCCGAAACGGTGAAGCTTTCCGAAGAGGATTCGCTCTGGGCGAAAGCCGGTGCGGCCACGGCAAAAGACGAGACGGCGAGTGCGAGGGTAAGCTTTTTCATGGAATTCCTCTACTATCGGTCCGAGTGTTTCAGTTTGGCGCCCCTCCCCAACCGCTGGGCGGGAGAGAGAGAACCGCATAGCCCCCTGTTTTCGGACCGGTTGTGGGCTCACGGTTAACGACTTGTTAGGTAATATTTTCGCCAAACTCAACAGCGTCCCGAGGGCCTTGTTCAATCGTCTCGCGATGACACACGCCTGCACGTCGCTGAAGCCACCGGGACACCATCGTAGAGGTGCGCAAAGCTGCACTCTTCGCCCATCTGACTGTGATTATCGACGTTGTGGAACTTACCACGCGCAAAGATCGTTCGTCATGGGAGGCGCGTCTTTCCTCTCTACCTGTTTGGGCGCGCCTCGCCCAAACCCCCTGAAACGATCATTTTCCACGAGCGAGCTCGGCCAAGCCATGATGCCTGCGGCGAGACCTGGGATCGCAACGAGGAGGGCTAAAAGCGCCCGTTCAGTCGTCCGTAGAGGTAACCACCCCCGCACAATGCCAGGGCAAGCGCGGTCAGGAGCGCGGCCGCTCCCAGCGCCCTGCGAGCACCGTGGCCGTTCGCGCTGATAAGCCGCCCACTCGATACGCCGACCTTCACCCAGTAAGGCACGGCCAGCAAAGCCGCCACAGCGCCGAAACCAAGCAAAGCGCTGGCAGGATCGCCGAAAAGCTGGCTGGCCTCAAAGTCGGGAATAGCCACACAGGAATGGTACTAATCGATCGCCAATTTGGCAACTGCCGGGCCCGCTGACTTGCTATTTGTTGATCCGTTTCGGCTTGCGACGGCCACTCGTTTTGGAAGCCGCGCTAAAAGCACGCCTCTCTGCCATCGGCTCCTGAACCAGCGCACCGCGCTAGCATGTGCGCTGCCCGATCGGCTGGCCTCCTCCTTGCAGTTCCTGGCAGCCCTACCGGTTGGCCTTTGATCAGCTTTGCTTCCGCTGCTTGAGGGTCATTTGTGCCCTACCGCTGCGCTGCTTGAGGGCAGGTGCGTCAAGCCGCGTTATCGCGCGAGGGGGGCCCTGCCCGCCCCCGCGAAAACCGGTCGTCGCTCTCCCCATCCCCCTGAAATACCATCATATCCTCGCCGCCCCGCCGCGGTTGTGGCACGGCCCGCGCGCGCCGCGCCGCGGGCCCGACACCCACGAAAGGCAGGATGAAAGCAGGGGCTGGAACAGGCGTGCAACAGGCCCGAAACAGGCTTGCAGCAGGCACGCTGCAGGTGCAGTGTCAGGCGCGAGACGGAGCTGTTCCTGCTCTTTTGTCCGACAGCCGGGTCAACCGACACCGACATGGCTGGATGAAAGGAGGCCCATCATGGGCATGCAGGATAGCGGGCGCGATGCGCGCGGACGGTTCACCAAAGGCACGAGCGGCAATCCGGGCGGGCGACCGCGCAAAGAGGTGCATCCGCCGGGCGATCTCGACTTCAGACTGGCAAAGGAGCTGGCCCGTCAGACCAGATGGACCGACGCGGACGGCACCCAGCGCAAGGGTACGCGCTTCGAGGCCATCGCGGCGCGCATCATAGACGAGGCGGAACAGGCGAAGCCGAAAGAGGCGCTGGCCCTGCTCGAACGGCTCAAGGCGCTGGGGGCAATCGATATCGCGCAGCTGCTCGTGTTCAGGGACGCCGATGACTTCTTGCGCTTCAGGCGGCAACAGGACGAGAGCCGCAAACTGAAGCGGGCGATCGAAGAGATCGACAGTGGCGGTCCGTTGTCGGTCGAAGCGATCGAGTTCCTGAGGCAGTTATTGCTACCCGACGACCTCCGAGCCTAAGTGCAATATTTTCGAATTTGAGAGGCTGCCCGCCGGGCGACGCCGGACTGCCGATTGCGGTTGCAAAGGCAAGTTCGACAATGTGAAAGATGGATGGCCGATTGCTCTGGCGTCGGGGGGACCTGCACGGCATAGGCATGACGACCTGGAGAAATGTCGCAAAAGCCATGACAGTAATGGGATACCTTGAAAGCGCGGCCGCCTACTCCGGCGAGGCCAAGCGCGCGATCGAGGCATGGACAGGCGCCAGCCAGGAACTGCTGCATGTGCATGCCGGCCTGATCATTTTCGTCGCGGCGTCGCTGGTGCTGCGCAGGAAGTTCCGTTCGCCAATCCCGCTCGCCCTGGTTGCCGCCTTCGCGGTTCTCAACGAATTGGTAGACTGGATAAACGGCCCTTCCCCAGACCCCCTTGAGCCATTCTGGGATATTGCAAACACGGTGTTCTGGCCGTGCATCCTGTTCCTGCTGGCACGCCGCTGGCGTTAGCGATCGGTCGATGCAATCCGGAGGCAGGGAGGCTGCCATCTACTTACAGGATTTTCAAAACTGGCGGGGTGCATGCGGGGGCAGGACCGGGGGCCGCCTGCCGGTCGCGAAAGCCAGGTTTGACATTTTCTAGTTGGCCGCGCCTTCCGGCCGAGTCGAATAGCAGCCGAAAATGCAAAAAGACGGCTATTTCGACATTCTGAAAAATGGCTTGGCTGAAGGATCAAGGCGGTCTCCCCGCCGGCGAGAGCTACGAACCACTATCCTTCTGGCTAGCTCCTGAATTGCCGACACTTTCCGGTTGCGCGGGAGGGCCCGTGCTGCAATGCAGCGTCGCTCTTTCCGAGCGGGCTCAAGGAGAACATTTTTCATGCGTATCGTGATGATCGGCACGGGCTACGTCGGCCTTGTCTCCGGCGCCTGTTTTGCCGACTTCGGACATGAGGTAATCTGTGTCGACAAGGACCAGTCGAAGATCGACGCCCTGTTGCGCGGCGAAATCCCGATATTCGAGCCGGGCCTTGACGAACTGGTGGCCAAGAACGTGGAAGCGGGACGACTGTCGTTCACGCTGGACCTGAAGGAGGCCCTGCCGAAGACCGATGCCGTGTTCATCGCCGTGGGCACGCCCAGCCGTCGCGGCGATGGCCATGCCGATCTCTCGTATGTCTTCGCCGCCGCGCGCGAGATGGCGCCGCTGCTTTCCAATGGCGTGGTGATCGTCGACAAGTCGACGGTGCCCGTGGGTACGGGCGACGAGGTGGAGCGCATCATCCGGGAGGAAGCGCCGAACCTGGAATTTTCGGTTGCATCCAATCCGGAATTCCTGCGCGAGGGCGCGGCCATCGACGATTTCAAGCGGCCCGATCGCGTCGTGATCGGCGTGAACGACAGGCATGCTGAGGAAGTCCTAGGCGAGGTCTATCGCCCGCTTACCCGCAACGAGAGCCCGATGCTGGTGATGTCCCGCCGTGCCGCGGAACTCACCAAGTATGCCGGCAACGCCTTCCTCGCCACCAAGATCGGTTTCATAAACGAGATCGCCGACCTGTGCGAGAAAGTGGGCGCCGACGTGCGCGACGTGGCCAAGGGCATCGGAATGGACAGCCGCATCGGCAACCGATTCCTCCAGCCCGGCCCCGGATATGGCGGCAGCTGCTTTCCCAAGGATACGCTGGCGCTGCTGAAAACCGGGCAGGACTACGAAAGCCCGCTGCGGATCGTCGAAAGCGTGGTTGCCAGCAACGACCAGCGCAAGCGCGGCATGGGCCGCAAGGTCATCAACGCGCTGGGTGGCGGCGAACAGCACGGCAAGACGGTTGGCGTGCTGGGGCTCACCTTTAAGGCCAACACCGACGATATGCGCGACAGCCCGGCGATCAGCATCGTCCAGGCTCTGCAGGATGCCGGAATCAAGGTGAAGGCCTACGACCCCGAAGGCATGGACCAGGCGAAAAAGGTGATCGACAACGTCACCTATTGCGACGGCCCATACGAAGCCGTGGAGGGTGCCGATGCCGCCGTGATCGTGACCGAGTGGGACACGTTCCGGGCTCTTGACCTCGACCGGTTGAAGCGGCTGATGAAGGACCTCGTCTTCGTCGACCTGCGCAACCTTTACACCCGTGATGACGTCGAGGGTCACGGGTTTAAATATGTCGCCGTGGGAAGATAGGGCCACGCCCACCCCGGCGTAGGCCGGGAAGGTGCGAGCGCGCCTTGATCTGCCCGGTTACACCAGCTCTTCGCTTTCTACTGCGCGCTCGCGAAGCATCTCGTCGAAATAGGCGATGGTCCTGGTGAGACCTTCGCGGAGCTGCGTCTGGGGTTCCCAGTCGAGCTTCTCGCGGGCCAGAGAGATGTCGGGCTGGCGTTGCCGCGGATCGTCCTGCGGTAGCGGCTTCTGCACCAGCTTCGATTTCGAACCGGTCAGGTCGATCACTGCCTCTGCCAGTTCGCGGATGGTGAACTCGTTGGGATTGCCGAGATTGATCGGGCCGGGAAAATCAGACCCTGTATCCATCATCCGCAGGAAGCCCTCGACGAGGTCATCGACGTAGCAGAAGCTGCGCGACTGCTCGCCGTCGCCGTAGATCGTGATCGGCTCGCCCTGTAGCGCCTGGATAATGAAATTCGAGACGACGCGGCCATCGTTGGGATGCATCCGGGGGCCATAGGTATTGAAGATGCGCACGACCTTGATGTCGAGATTGTGCTGGCGATAATAGTCGAAAAACAGCGTCTCGGCGCAGCGCTTGCCTTCATCGTAGCAGGCGCGCGGGCCAATCGTGTTGACGTTACCCCAGTAGCTCTCCGGCTGCGGATGGACGGTGGGATCGCCATAGATCTCGGATGTCGAGGCCTGCAGGATGCGAGCCTTCACGCGCTTGGCGAGGCCCAGCATATTGATAGAACCCGAGACGCTGGTCTTGGTCGTCTGTACCGGATCGAACTGGTAGTGGATCGGGCTTGCCGGGCAGGCGAGATTGTAGATCTGGTCGACCTCGACATAGAGCGGGAAGCAGATGTCGTGCCGCATGAACTCGAAACGCGGGTGATTGGCAAGATGATCGACGTTGCTCTTGTCGCCGGTGAACAGGTTGTCGACGCACAGCACCTCGTCACCGCGTTCAAGCAGCCGGTCAATCAGGTGCGAGCCGACGAAGCCGGCACCACCTGTAACGAGTATGCGCTGGCGACGGTAATTTCTGTGCTGCATGGAAAAACCTTTGCGCTTGCAATGATGCTGAGAGAGTGTGTGAGCGAAAACACGTTCCGCGTTCGCTTCGAGTTGTTTTAGCTAGCGTTGTTGAGCGTGTGAGCCAAGCTTTCTCACGCCTTGCCAACAGGAATATTGGTACGAAACTATGGCTGAGCGGAAGGCGCTACAGCCCCTTATGCGGCAGGCGCGCGAGACACTACGGGAACGGAACTAGCGCCGAACTGGCCCCCGGACGGCCGCGACGATGGAAACATGGCTGCAATGCCGCAGACGTCGAAAGCAAAGTCAGGCGACGACGGGGTGCGGTTAACCCCAGAGACGATGGCATACCGAGGCGAGCGGCCAGGCCAGGCGGCAAGCAGCGTGATTGCGGCGCAGGCTGCGAAATGCAGGTAAGCGCCATAGTCATGGTAGACCTAGCCATCGCGCTTGAGACGGCCGAGGGCGACGAAATAACACATGATCAGGATATCACCGACTATAAGACTGCGGCGCAAGGTGTCGCCCCGCAACTCGCTCGTGTCAGCAGGGACCTTCCATGGCATTCAGGCGCACACCAGGGGAAGTAATGGGGTCGCCGATAAATTCGATCCCCTGGGCCTCGAGAGCAGACTGAACGCGTTCGAGCGTGCCGGCGCGCGATGGGGGGATGCCGTCGGCTGACTCAAAACGTTGTATCGTCTTCCACGTAACACCCGCTATCTCGGCAAGGTCGCTCGCGGAGATCTTCAAAAGCGCACGTGCACTACGAATTTGAGGCGCTGATATCATTGACACGCTCGAGCGTTTAAGTCATAAAATATGACTTATGAAAAGTTCCCAAGCAACCTTAGCCTCCATCTTTTCGAGATGCCAAGGGGCGTATTTTGAAACGACGCTCAGCGGCTATCGTAGCGATCTGCAGAGCTTTACGGTTTGGTGTGACAGGGAGGGCTTGGACTGGGCGCCTGCCGCACCAGCAACGGTGGCTTGCTTTATCGATGAACAGATCCGAACGCTGTCGATTGCGACGGTCAAGCGGCGCCTTGAGGCGATCAAGTTTGCGCATCGAATGCTCGACCTGCGTTCGCCGGCCTCGTCGAGCGAGGTTCGGCTGGCCCTGCGGCGCGCGGCGCGCTCAAGGCCTGCGCGCCCGAAGCAATCACTGGGCCTGACTTCAGACCTGTTATGGAAAATGCTTGCCGCCTGTACCGACACACTGGCCGGCAAGCGTGACGCGGCCCTGATTAGCCTTGGCTATGATACGCTGTGCCGGAGCGTCGAGATTGCCGCGATGCGGGTGGAGCACATCGCGCCAGATGGTGGGACGATCCTCATCCCCAGGGCCAAGTCTGACCCTCTTGGCGAGGGGCGGATCGCCTATCTTTCGCGAGGCACGCAGAAGCGTGTTACTACATGGCTGGCTGCAAGCGGCCTGACGAGTGGGCCGCTCTTTCAGGGGCTGCACACCCGTAAGCTGTCGGGCGTTCACCTCAACACGGCCTCGATCAGGCGCATTGTGAAGCGCGTAGCTGAGCTTGCAGAATTAGGCGAGAATGCCGCCAGCCTCTCGGGCCATTCGATGCGCATCGGTGCGGCGCAGGACATGATGGTGGCCGGTATCGATCAGGTTGCCATCATGCAGGCTGGCGGCTGGAAGACGATCAACGTGCTGGGTCGCTATGTCGAGAATGCGAGCACTCAAGCAATTCATGAGCGACGTTGGGAAGCTTTGCGATCAACGGCTAGAAGCCACCTCGGTTAGGGGGCGACCAATCAGTTGGGCTCAGAAAGTCCCCTCACCACCGCAATTCGTTCCTTAATCAACAGCCGGATGGTCGCAAAGTACCACAGCTTGTAAGCGGCATAGGCGAACCCCGCTCCACCATCGAGAAAGCCTCGTTTTGCGACGTAGCTCATGGCAAAATAGGCCCAGGCAAACCACCACTTGTCGATATTGGAATACTTCTTCCGTTGTCGCTCTGTGAGTTTCTCCCACGCGTCCCTACCCGTGTCGCGCAGTTGCAAAGTCCGACTTGCCTCCCACAAGGCATAATCCTTGTGGCGGGCAATGAACTTGGCGACGCCGCGATCATCGCGATGATCAATCCTCGCAGCGATCTCTCCCACCTCGCCTTCGATCAGTGGGTGCTCATGCACTTCCATATCAAGGCCAGACCAGGCTGCCTCATCAATCTTCTCGTATAGGCCCTTCCCCACTCTGAAGAGCGCAAGCTTGCGCTGCGGATCACCATGCCGCAGCGGGGTCCCTAGAAAGTGGTTTGTGTAGTTCAGCCAATAGCCATCAAAACGTTCAGTTTGGATTGCGCGTCGGACCTCGCTGCAAAATGAGGGCGTTATGAATTCGTCGGCATCAAGGAACAGCACCCAATCATTTTCCAAGTTTTGATTGAGCAGCGTCCAGTTGCGTTTTTTCGGGTAACGTCCATTCCATGCGAACTGCACAACCGAAGCTCCATACTCGGTGGCGATCTCGCAGGTCCGATCTGTGCTACCGGAGTCAACCACCACTACCTCAGCGAATTCGCCAAGACGCTTAAGGCAGGCGGCAAGGTTGGCCTCCTCGTCGCGGACCGGAATGACCACCGAAATCGGAATACTACCCATCAGCCGAACGGTGGCCTTTGCTTGATAAAGAGGGCCGGATTGCCTCCCACTATCACATTCTCGGGAACATTGCTGACCACTACTCCCCGTGCAGCGACGATCGCGCGGTCACCAATCGTCACACCGGGTCCAACAAAGGTGTCCGCGCAGATCCACACATCATCGCCGATGTCGATGTGCATTTTTATGAGCGGCATTGCCGGATCGGTGTAATCGTGACTGCCGGCGCAAAGATGCGCGTTCTGCGATATTGTCGCGCTTTCCCCCACCGTGATTGGACCAAGCGCATAAAGAATCGCGCCGTCGCCAACTGCTGAGTTATCTCCAATCGACAAGTTCCAAGGGAGCGTGATCTTTGCGCTGGGGTATACATGAACCGCACGGCCGATACGTGCTCCGAAAATCCTAAGAATGAATCGCCGCCAGGCCCAAAGCTGCCGGGGTGTCCAAGCAAAAAGCGGACGGGAGAGAAAACCCCAAAGAACGCGACGAAACAATTCGGACTTGGTCCATTTCTGCGCGCGCCGATTGGCAGCGATGTCATTAAGGGATGTCATGATTTCGAAGACGCTACGCCGGGTACATGCAGGATGGAAAGTCCCCATTACCTGCAACCCACCGATAGGTGGCATCCATCTCCCGGCCGATTGCATCCCATCCAAAGTCTTGCAGCACCCAGGCGCGTCCTCTGGCCCCCATTTGCTTGCGAACTTCCGAGGGTAAGGCGGTGGCCTCGAGCAGCGTGGCCTTTAAGGGTTCTGTTCCATGGTCAATCCACCAGCCGCAGTTCTGTTCTCTTAGGCCGGACCAAGGTGCACCCTTGGTGACGATCGCCGGTACTCCAGCCGCTAAAGCCTCGGCTACCGCAATGCCGAAGTTTTCACTTTTCGTTGGCAGAACAAAGAGGTCTGCCGAAGTCAACAGTCTCGCTTTCTCCGATCCATAAATGGGGCCGGCGAACCGGATCGAGGTCGCGCCGCTCTCTTCGATCTGCTGAGTGAGTTTTGCACGATGACCTCCTTCGTCCGGTCCGGCAATTACAAGTTCCCATGAAGGCCTCTGGAGCGCAATTTCCGCCCATGCTGCGATGAGGCCAGGAAGTCCTTTTTTCGGATGAAGGCGAGAAAGGAAGAGGGCAGTCCGCTTCTGGCGTCTAGGATCATGCTTCGCCGTAGCCGTAGTCACATCTACCCCGTTGGGTATAATGGCAATAGGCGCTTCTATACCAAAAGCACGGATGTCGTCAGCTTCTTCCTGACTAGTTGCATGCCATGCCACAACCTGTTTGAATGCAGGCTTTTGCAATAGAGCCCAAAACAACTTTTTCTTCCATGCTGAGAAACGCAAGGCTTCTGGGGCAAGCATTCCACGAGGTGAAACAATAAGTGGTTTCATGCTCTTGGCCGCTACCCGTCCGATCGCGACGTTTGGCATCAGCCAAAGGCCATGATTATGGAGGATATCGACATCGGCCGCCCTCATCTCGAGGCCGGCCGACAATGAGCGAGACGCTCGCAAGCCAGAAAGTACCGGCATAGATCCCCAATCTTGCGGAAAAGTGAAGACATTGGGTTCGGGCGGTTCGTGCGAGCAATCCACAACCGTGTAAATGTCAGCCCAACTGCCCAAGTCTGATAGCGCCTTTGCAAGCCTAGGCACCGAATAGGACGGACCACCGTTGTGCGCCCCTAGACCAGCAATCACATGTATTGACTTCAACGTGTCCCATTCCGTGAAATGCGTCGCGATCCGCGGCGAAGGGCGAATGGCGCAAGGAATTTGATGACTACCGCGCAAGAAAGCAGCGTCAAAAACAGTGCAGGCACCATTTTCAGAATGGAAGTCTCAGCTAGGTGCGCCGGCATTAAGGCGAACGGGGCGAGCGCAGCCCCAATTACAACCATCGACCCACGTCTTCTCAAGAGCCAGCGATAAAATAGACCGATGCCGGCGCCTAACATCGCAATCGGGAGGAACATGAAAATTGGGCCAAAATCAATGTAAGCTTCTGCCATGTAGCCAAGGCTTATTGAGGTCCCCTGCTCAGCAGTCGCGACGCTCACGGCATACTGGTTTGTCAAATCGGAATCATCGATAGCCCGCTTATTTGGAAATAGCACCCGCGGCATGAAAGGACGGATGATCGCCTCGCCCCATATGTCACCGCCAGTGTGCGGCATAATAGAAGGAACGCGGCTGGCTACTACTCCAAAAAATTTGTGGTACTCTACACGGCGAATAAGCTCGTCAGATGCTTTCGAAAGCGATGGCCCGTCCAATTTTCGTACCAACCTCCCGAGTTCGGCGACTTGTTCGCCAAAGCTGACCATGACGACTTGTTGACCCGTGCCTAGGTTTGCGAACTCGCGATAATCTTCTTTAACGGCCGTCCAGACGACGGCGAGCGCTAACATAACTGCCGCAATCGCCGTGCCCCAGATATGTATACGCGGCCCGAAGCGCACGTTGGCAGCAGCCAAGCCGAAGAGAGCAAACAGGAATACGTCTTTAAAGTCTGAGAAGTATCCCCCCAACGATAGAATGAATTCAAAACAGAAGATAAGCACCCACGTACGCCGAGCGGAAGGAGCCGCTCCCATAAAGGCGGCAAATGTGAGCAGAACAAAGCCAGCCCATTTAATTTCAGCCATCGTGAGGATTGGAATTCGCAAGCCCCCCGCCGAAGGGGCAATTATGCCGCATAATGTCGCGAAAAGCCAAGTGGCTGCGTATAAGCGCAGCCAGAAACGAAATGGTCGAGCATTTACATACGCCTTCAATCGAACATGGAGATCGCGAAGAGGATGACCTGCGACAGCCCGCATGGCGAATGCTAAGACAAGAACTCCAGTCAACATCAAACCCGATGCAAATTCGTACGCTCCGACTTCAAACCTCGGATCAGGTTCCAAACGAGCTAAGGAGACACCCAGGAAATTCGCACGGAGCAGTCCGGCAGAAGACTGTATCCATTGGTAAAGGAAGATGAACAAAAGGATTGGCGGCTCACCCGGACGCCATAGTAGGCGGATACCAACGACAAGTACCGCTACAGAATAGAGCCCCAAGAAGAGGTTGGGTCCGCTGATTGCAAGCGTTAGCAGAACGGCCAGGGGTAGCCAGCCCCACGTTGGCGGCGAAAAGTTACTGCGTTTAGGGCGTCGAGCTGTCAAGGAGATATGGGTCAACGAAGTTCCTTGCGCTCCCATCGTCTCCCGATAGATGAACCTGGGGTCAACATTGTCGCATCGTAAATGGCGCGCCATCGCTGCGCAAATTGATCGGCTCCGAGGCGACTGATCGATGCCAAGGCATTCTGCCCATGCTCTTGCACCCGATCCGGGTCCGAAAGATAGTACCGTAGCCCATCGGCCAAAGCCTCTACGCTCGTATCACGGCAGATATAACCATCCTCGCCGTGGATGATTTGCTCAGGCAGTCCGCCACGAGGAAATACGACGCTAGGCCTTGCTGCGACCTTTGCCTCCCCCACAACCAAGCCAAAGGCTTCATCAATGATCGAGGGCACCACTAAGAAGGCTGCCGACGCGAGGAAGGAATAGATGTCTTCCTGTTCTCCCACAAAGGATACATGGGGCCCGATCACAGGGTCCGAGAGTGTGGCGTCACGCAACCGTCGCGCCCAATCGTCTCCCAACCATTCGGAAACCCTTCCCACAACAACTAGACTTGCATTTCGATGTTCTTTCAAAATAATTTTAAATGCCTCTATTAATATATCGACACCCTTATTTTTTGAAATTTGCCCTATGAATAAAATATTTGCTGAACTTTCCGCATAATTATCCGGCGTAGGCGGATTTAATCGGACTGCCGGAGGAGTAAATATTACGGTAATTCGGGTTTCGCAAACTCCGAAATGTTCCTGGAGATTTTTCGATATAAAATCCGAGTCAGCGACGAAATGCGTTACGCGCTGTGCGATCCGCCGCCAGATCCAGCGCCAAAGAGCGTTATGCGCGGAAGGCTTGTCGCCCAGCCTGTATATTATCGGAACATTGGATGGCGCTATTGCATCCGCCATTATGAAGGCAACTGGGCTTGGGACATGAATATGCGTGGGTCGCCAATCGCGTAATATCCCACGAAGTTTCTTGAATAGTTGCAGGAAACGAACGGGGTTGCCGAAAAGGAAATCGAACAGATAGCCCTCAACGCGGCGTCCAATCATCGGCACCTTGAGGTAGGATATACCGCGTCTTTCCATCTCTTGGGGCATGCTTCTGAATGATGGGTGATCCTCAACCACAGCGAGAATTTCGCACCCTTGCGTCTGCAGCGTCTCAATCACCGAAAGGTTTGCTCGCTCCTGACCGTAAAGCACACGGCTGCCAATCACGGCTAGTATTCGAGGTGCTTGAGTCATTTTCCGACGCACTTGCTATTTTTACTTTGAAGCTTGGCAGCAGCGACTATGCGATCCGCTACAGCGCCAAGATCGAAACGGTTGGCTGCGCCAATAATTTCCTGGTCAGATGGAGGGGCTTCGAAAACATTTTTCAGCTTAGCTGCGAGGTCGTCGATATCGCCGAGTTGGAAGACCGCGCGAGGTCCTAGCGCCTCGAGAAGGTCCGGTGCGCATCCGACAACATCGGAGACAAGAGCGGGCGTTCCGCTGGCAAGGGCTTCGTTGACCACGAGGCCCCATGTTTCACTTTCTGAACACATCACCAATACGTCAGCCGCAGCATAAGCGGCCGGCATTTGAGTTTGATTGCAGAACCCAAGCAGGTGCAGAGGCACGCCAAGCTCCGAACATCGAGCCCTTACGTGCTCCTCCAAAGGGCCAGAGCCCGCAACGAGGACGTGAGCATTGACTCCGTCTTGACGGCTTTTTGCGACAGCCTCCACGAGATCGACTGGACGCTTCAGTGGGATGAGCTTTCCGGCCATCATCGCCAATTTTGCATCCGCAGGAACTCCAAGGTCGCGCCTTAGCATCATCCGAGCATCCTGTGTTGCGAGATCGGCAAAAAATGCGTTGTCGATGCAATGCGGCGCATCAAACATCCGGTTTTGTGGGTAGCCGTAGTATTCCCAATAAGCTCGGTTGCGCTTTCCGACCACAAGCGCAGCGTCGAACTGACCGAGAAAGCGGGGATAAAGCACTCGTTTGGCCATGAGCTTCAGTGCGTTTCGCGGCGTATCGAGATGGCTGTCTCCGCGGACCATCACCGGGATGCCCGAGAGCTTGGCCGAGACAAGCCCTTGGATGAAGCTCTTGAGATACCAACCCATTACCAGAAGCGCGTCAAACCGCCCCTCGCTCAGCCTCTGGCCTATTTCTGGCGTGTCCACTCCCGAAAACCGCCCTAGTCCCGGTTTGCGCGAAACGTTGCCCAAAAACACGTGGTCGTAGCCGGACAGTAAGTCCACGTCCCAAGTGAAGCCTACACCAAAACCTGCTCGAGCCTGATCCTGCGCGGTAGCATTGTGTGCGTAGAACACAGTAAGGTCTATCCTTCGCGCAAGCTCGCGGAAGAGTGGCGCGTAGTATTGTATAGGGTGCGAGGCGAGGATGGCGAGGCGTGTCATTTGGTAGAAGTGAGCAAGTTGGAACTATGCCGGTAATTTCGAAGTTGATCGAAGATCGTGGCGAACCGCCCAGAGACGGCATGAGCAGTGTAGTTTGCGTAGGCGGCTTGGTTCACTTTCCCAAGGCTGTCTGGCTTAGTGACGAGCGTGACAATCGCTTCTGCGATCTTTGGCGGAAGCCCCTCAAGTTCGTCTGGCGTCTCAAACCCAAGGACGATGCCCCCCCCCGCGTTCGACAAGATCGAGTGGGCACTGCTTGCGCGATGAAATAGTGCGAGAAAAGGGCGACCTGACATCATCCCAGGGTAGATTTTGGATGCCGTGTAATGGGGTTCATCAGAGCCGATCATGAGCACAGCGCTTGTGTTGGCAAGAATGCCCAATGCATCAAGGAACGGAACCCGCGCTGGCTCTTCGATGACAGCTTCCGACACACCCTCATCGCTTGCAATCGGTAAGATGCGAAAGGTCGCGGAATCGTTTGGCTGATTGCTGGTGCCGACGCAGCGAATAATTGGCTTGGTGGCTGGAGCTAGGATCGCAGTCCGCGCCAAGGCGAGCCCCTTGAGCAATGCTCGAAACAAGGGAGCCGAACGCGGAAGCGCGGTCCCCACATACGAAAGAACCGGAAAAGATTGAGCCCCAAGCAGCTTTTGCTTCGATATGTCGCGCAAGGCGTCAAAGTCTGCCGGGTCGCCGCCGATTGGAATCCCAGCCATACGCGCGGGGTCGACACATCGATGCCTCTCTGCAAGCTCCTGGTTTTGCCGATCGGAAACAGAGGTGATGAAGGCGGCAGATCGAATAGCGACGGGTTCCAATGCAACAGCAATCCGATGAGAAAGCCATGCTTTGGTGCCGACTTTAGCCGCCGCTCCAACGGGCGTGACCCACGGATCCTGAAAATCCAAGACAACCGGAACTCCCCACCTCTTTTCGATCCAGCCTGCAAGCAGCATCGGATAATAAGGGGATCCGGTTATCATAACGACGTCCGGTCGGCTTGCCTCCATCTCCTGCTTTATAGCGGCACCAATGTGGGCCAAGCCTCTTAGACCGATGTCACCCGCGATGCCGAACCGGCGCGTTATGGACACCGGGAGCGCCCCAGTCTTGATAATTGCCGCATCTGCCGGAACAAGGCTTTCAAGTTCAGGATCCAACTTTTCAACGTGGTGTGTGGGATCGACGCAGATCACTTTCGTATGCCATCCGTGTGTCGGCAGATGCTTCAACAGATGGCGTGCACGATGCACTCCTGCCAAAGTCGATGGCGGGAAGTGCGGCGATACGATCAGTACGGATTTCAAATCCGAGCCCTGCATGGATCGCTCAAGCACTTAATAACCCTTGACAATTCCCACGAATCCGCGAGCGTATTGTCATCAGTTCCATGAGTTATCCACCATTAACGGGCTGCTTCCGCGAACAAAGATGAAGTCCCCTTGGCGTGGTCGATCGTCTCGCGGCCGCGCATAGATGCTGGCAACATCGTAAAGCTTAAAGCCAGCTTCCGCCATAAAGGAAACAAGATCCAAAATCGGAGGCTCGTAGTCCTGAGAATAAAAAGAGAACTCTGTCAGGACGACCTCGCACCTTCCTAGAGTCAACGCCCCGCCCCGCAATGCTTCTAATTCGTACCCCTGGAGGTCAAGTTTGAGGAGCGCGCCTTCGCAGGCCGCAAGGGCGCCTTGTAGCAGCCGGTCCAAAGTGATGCAGCGCACCTCGATAGTTTTGCCCGCTCCAGCGGTCGAGACGATATGCGCACCGGTCGAAGTGGATGCAGCATCAGCCGCAAGGTTCACAATTGAGCCGTTTTGCTCGGGAGCGCCCAGAGCTGCCTGATAGATCGCTAGACGACCACCGGATTTCGAACGTAGAGCTTCAAGCGATTCTTGGCAGCCGGGCTGCGGCTCAATTGAATGGACCATCGCCTTCGGGAAAAGTTGCAACGCGAAAGAAGCAAAAGAGCCAACATTTGCACCTGCGTCAAATACATGATCTGGCTCAAACCCTCGCTTGCTGAGGCTTTTGAGCGCACCTTCAATCGCAGCGAAGCGATTTGCCCGCCCCTGACGGGTTATCTTGAACGGCGTTCTCGACATGACGGATTTAACAAATGTTTTCATCAACAGACTTTCCTGCGAGCAAGAGCGCTTTTCACCGTCTTGAGAAAGCCGATTTGTTCTACCTCCCAGTTGAATCGATCCTGTCCAAGGCGCCACGCATGCTCTCGAGCTGACGCCAGCCGCGCCGGATTGAGTAAGAAATCATCCAAAGCCTTTGCCAGCCCCTCGGGATCATTGGTGCTGAAAATGCTCATCGCAGGACCAAACTCGTCAATGATTCCCTGATGGGCGGGCGTATCTGAGGCAAGGATCGGAAGCCCGCCTAGAACATAGCTGAAGAGTTTGTTTGCAAGAGCTTTTTGGTTGTTTTCCGAAAAGCCAGTCTCTCCAGAAAATGCCAAATCGTAAGCAGCCCCCAATCGCTCGAGTGTCTCAGGCGCAGCAGGAGCCAAAAAATGGAGACGATCGGCAACACCCGCTCTCAAGGCAATATTGTGTAACGCATCGCGGTACGATGCGCTTCCTGCCCCACGAAGATAGAGGTGCGGTTTGCTAAAAGAGCGAGAGATCGCATTAATTGCGACTTCAAGGCCTCGGCCTGGTCCGATTGTCTGCGAGAACCAGTAAAGGCTGGGCGCAGGTTCAGCGGTGCCTCTCGGCGAAGGTGCCGCCACTCCATTTGTTCTCGGAAAAACGTTCAGGACAGTTGTAGGCAATTCGATTCCGTATGTAACTGCATAGGCCTCAGCAATCATCGGGGAGGCAGCGGTAACATATGCAGCCCGCGGCAAATAGCGACCTTCGATAGCCCGGATAATTTTCTTCTCCAAGTCATGCTCAGGAAGATCGGGAAGATCGCCAAGGTGATAATCCTCAGCATCAAAGGCAAAGACGGCTCCATGCCGATGCGCGGCACGCGCAGCTGCGGACAGCGCGGCGACGTAATGGGCGATATAAAGATCGGCCCGCTCAGCCAAGGCGGCGGTCGCCAAGTCTCTGGCGATAGGATGATGAGCACTTTCGACAGCCCGGGATGTGATCAAATTTGCTTTTAAGAAAGCTTTAGCGCAGTGACGTTCGAAATTCTGACGAAAATAAGATCCCGGGGATGTCTCAACAGGACCAAACGGAACCGCTGAGGTTTTGCCGATTTGGCGAGCAATTGGCACGTCATGTTCAGTGCCCCACTTCTGATAGCGTCCATGGATTACGGACACCTCAAAGCCAGCCTCCTTCAATGCCACCGCCTCTTTAACAAGACGAGGGTTCGTCGACAGATGTCCAGGAGAGATCAGGCAAATTCGATTCACTTATGAAGCTCTGCCTTCCTCGGTTCAGCAAGGCGTTCAAAGTAGAGCTTCTCATAGGCATCTACCACCGCGTTATCGCTGTAAAGCTGCTCGACGCGATCCCGGCATGCTTTTCGATCGATGGTCGACAGCTTCGCCACTGCGGAGACAAGCTCATCGATCTTCTCGCAAACAAAACCCGTTACCCCGTTCTCTACCACTTCGGGGACGGCACCGCGGTTAAGCCCCAAAACTGGCGTTCCACATGCCATGGCCTCAGCCATAACGATGCCGAAAGGTTCCTCCCAGAGGATCGGCATAAGCAACGCACCCGCTTCGCCAAGCAAGGCGTTCTTTTGCTCGTCGTCGACAGGACCAACGTAGCGGACGCGATTGCCATCCACCTTGGAAAGGACGTGCGCTTCGACCCAAGCTCGCTTCTCGTCGGGAATATTTCCCGAAATGATCAGGCGCCGACCTGTTCTCCGAGCGATCTCAATGGCAAGATGAGGTCCTTTAATTTCTTCGACCCTCCCGAGAAAGATGAGTGGTGCGTCAGAGGCTACGCTCGGCCGAAACGTGAAGCGCGCAACCGGGACCCCATTGGGAATCAATGCCCAGCGCCCAATATGCTCGACCGGAGCCATCATCCAGCGGCTGATGGCCGTGAGGCTTAGGGTGTCACGAGACAGAGCGTGGCCCAAACGTACCGTCTTTGGGCTAATATCTCGCTGATAACTCATGATCTTCGGGACCGCCAATGGCAGGATCGGCGCGAGGTAAGCAATGCGCGAAAAGGAATGGATGACATCAAAGCGCCCTTGTCCGACCGTGCGCGCCAACGTTGCAGCATTACGGAGCGTGTCGCTGACCGGCTGGCTAGACCGGCCAGGCCAAGGCATGAAACCGCCAGGGCTTTTGCTATCGGGATGGGCGAACAATGTCACTTCATGACCACGCTCGGCGAGGCCATGGGCAAGCATGTCCACAATTCTCTCGATCCCGCCATAATGGAGAGGGGGGACGGGGATTTCAGGATCGGCAGTGAGGGCAATACGGATGAGGCTTCTCCAACTTTAGCAGCGCCCTGAGGCATTGATGCCAATTCGCTCTGCGGCCCGCTGAGCGCGGCGTGCGGCTTTCCATCCAACCCAAGGCCGCAGTTTTTGAAAGCCGGGAGGGCCGCTCGGCTCGATGTCGGCGCCGCCCAGCTCAGCAACTCGCGCACAAATCTTAGCTCTCAAGTCCGGATGATGTGGGTAATGTTCGTAGTCGAAGGCTTTTAGGATGTTGGCGCAAGCTCGCCGGGTGCGGGGATTGTCCTCGCACTTGAGTAGATGCCCAACACCGAGCGTCAATGAAAGGAACTGAGATTCGACGGCCTTACGACTTTTTTGCCCAGACAAACTCCCTTCAATGCCCGAACGATAATACAGTCTAGCATCCCGCGCATAAACGATTTCCTGAGCCTTCAAGAGTAGCCGCGTAAAGAACTCAAAGTCATTTATCAGTGAAAGCCGCTCATCCCACCCATCTGCCTGCTCAATCAGATTTCGTGGGATCAGCCAAAGAGCACATTGCATCATCGGCTCTCCATGCGACCACTCGGCGGTCAGCCATTCCGAAGGCTCAGCATTCCGGTACATCGGAAGCGGCTGAAACTCAGCCTCGCTAGGTTCCGAATAGAACCTTGCCCATTCTCCCATTGCAATAGCGTCGTGGCGTCCTGACAGGCTTGCAACCTGCAGCTCAATCATATCTGGCGCTAGAATGTCATCAGCGTCAAAGAACTTTATCAACTCCCCTTTCGCTTGCGCGAATGCATTGTTGGCTGCCGAACATTGCCCTTTGTTTTGTTGGTGCAGTACGTGCACACCGAGAGCTCGATAGGATTCAAGAATTTCTCCAGTCCGATCGGTAGAACCATCGTTTACGGCAATGATCTCAATTTGAGACCAAGTTTGAGCAAGCACGCTATCCAGGGCAGTCGCGACGTGAGCCTCTGCGTTAAAGCACGGCATGCATACAGAAATCAGAGGAGAAGTCATTTTGCCCGAAGCGCCGGCTTGGCCATGCGTATCCATCTCTCCCGCAGGCGAAGAGCCAAGCGAGGGTGGAGCCGCGCTACGGCGCGGAATACCCCGCTACCTGACGACGTTGGAGGCGGAGCGATCTGGGCAGCCAAGTCTACTGCGTAAAGCGCATTGTCAGAATCGCCATACGCAGCGAGTGCACCGGCTACATGCCACAGCTTCATGGCAACATCCTGCAGATACGGTCCCACATCTTCATGCGCCAAGGTTCGGCGCATTACTGCAAAATGAGACTGCAGACATTTTAGTTGGTTCGCCGCCGACATTGATCCGCCCCGGCGGTAATTAATTATCGAGACTTCGTTCTCGGCACCGAAGGAGAGGCCGGCAAAGGCCAGCCGTATGTGACACGCAACATCTTCATTATAGAGCATTTCCGGCGGATCAATGTAGCCGCCGGCTTCAAGGAATGCCGAGCGGCGATAGAGACCGCAAAAGGGGTTAATTTGCTCACGGATGGCATAAGAACGCGGGTCACATTCAAGCTCGTCAGCATCGAAATTCCGGATTGATAGCAACTCGTCAGTTTCATCGTCGCGATACTCGTAGTCGAAAAGAATGACATCCGGACATTTCCCACTAATCCACTTCCGTGCCAAAGAAACGAAGTTGGGGAGCAATTCATCATCGGCATCATGGAAATGCAGCCAGTCTGCTTCTACATAGCGCGCGAGGGCGTCCTTTCCGGCACTGCATCCCCGATTGATGTTACCACGCATTACGCGTGCACCCATTTGTTCAGCTACTGCCGTTGTATTGTCCGTCGAGCAATCGTCATAGACCCAGATCATGTCAAACGGCTCTGACTGCGCCTGCGCGGATCGCAGGAGGCGGGGTAAGAAACTAGCTGCGTTATAGGCAGGTATCAAAAGCGCGATGGTTTGATGAGACATGGCACAGCCTGATGAGTTACTTGCTTACCGATTTTGCAAACCGACGCAACGACGGGAAAACCTTCAATATCTTCATCTTATGATAGCCGTTCAACTCAGGGTTTTTCAACAGTCGGAGATTGTAGAACAAGCTACGCAAGCGAGGAAAGAAGCCCGGTAATGCGGCTCCGGACAAGATGAGATAATTTCGAACAGCACCATAATTTGTGACCATGCCATACTGGCACTCGGGCGGCGTCCAATAGGTGATCTGCCGGTCCGCCAAAGCCGATTCAATTTCCGTGCGGGTTCGCTGGCCTCGCTCAATCTTATCGATGTCGAAATCGATCAACGCGCCGCATAATATTTGCTCGCAAAGCTCGATTTTGCCAGACCCTAAGATATCGCGAATGATAAGCGCCTCAGCTCCTTCGCAATTGAATTTTGTCCGGACAAATGCGTCGCTCGGCAATAGCGCTGAAAGGAATGACGAGGCACGAAGCGTCACAATTTCAATTGGATCTGTCTCTCCACCATAACTCGGCGCTTCGGCGAAGAGAGAGCCTGCAAGTGTTCCAGCATGATGCAGTATTGCACGCCCTTCTCTGTCTGATAGAGCCGCTTCGACCACCAAAAGCTTCTTATTTCCGATGGCCCTGATCTGCTTCGCAAGATGCGGCACTGGCTCAAAGCAGAGCACTCGATCGAAATTGAAAATCGGGTCCAAAGCAGCCAGCGCGCTGTGTCCTAAATACCCCCCGATATCGACAAAGACTCTCATGCTCGTCTGAGTCCTAGACGGGATCGCACCTTTTGAAGGAGGCGATCGCTGACATGCCGGCCGATACTCTTTAAAGGCAAAGCACCAAGCAACTCATCAATTCCTATCGTCTGGGAAATTCTTGGATCGAAAATATCACTGAGAGCGGAGCTTGGTCGCCTTGGCGGGTGTAAAGAGAACGAATTCACCGCTTCCTGGTAAGCAGCCAGCCTTTCTTCGGAAACTCGTCGGGGATCTAGTGCAGTACGCACCGTCTCGCGCCCGGCCATGCCAACTTCACGCAGCCGGTGGCGAGACATGGAGAGGACACGATCCATCGCTGTGGCAAGGCTGTCAGGATCCTCGTTGGCAAAAGTAAAGCCGTTCTCTCCATCAACTATCAATTCACTCGCTCCGGCACCTGTTGAGATCATTAAGGGCCTAGCAGACGACATGGCTTCAACGGCAGTGAAGTTAAATACATCCCAAGTCGACGGAACTATAATAAATCTTGCCTGAGCCTGTATCTTTGAGACCTCAGTCCGAGAGATTGCAGGGTGATGGATGAATTTTTCCCCCCAAATCTCAGGGAAAACGCTGCGCAGATATTGAGCCGCCGTAATGCCTCTAGTTCCCCAAGGCTTCACGCTGCCGTACCAATTCACTTCAAGCGCGTCGGGGCCCAATAACCGCAGGGCTTCACAAAGAGTATGCGGACCCTTCCAGCGCTGCAGCCGCCCAAACACGGCCGGACTGCCTGGGGCTCTTTGTTCAGACTTAGGCACTTCAGAAAGAGGAAAGGCAGGACGGATCACATTTATCTCACGTCGAGTTTCGGTGAGCCAATAATGTGCGTTCGCTTCACTGTAAGTTTGAACCCGGTGAGCAACGGCGAGGAGCTGGGGTTCCAGGAGTTGCGCCAAAAGATCTGAAGCCGCATGCCCCTGCTGCGGGTCATGTCGAGCGATTTGCCCGGCACTTCCGTGACACTGGACCAGATAGGGGACAGATTGTTCAAGGACAGCTGGAACAAACGAGAATGGCCAATCACAAACCTCGACAATGTCCGGCTCTAGCGCTTGCACTACATCCCAGGCGCGATATGCGACTGCGACAGCATTCGCTATATCAGGCGCTAACGATAGCACACCCCGACCGATTTCACTTCGAAGGGGCGCTGCTGCCTCGGCGGGAATGAAGTGACAGGTAGCACCTGGAATCGAGGGGGCAGACGAGGTATGATATGGGCTAGCAAATACTGCATGCACATCTGCATGAAGGGCGAGTTCTGGCAGAAGTTTGTTGTAGAACTGAAAGAGTCCACCCTCTCCACAGTCAGGTACAACAACAACAATGCGATTTAAGTTTCTCATGAGCCTTTCATAATTCAGATGAGGGGCTGTCCCAGCGAAATCACGCGGATTAGGCGTGGCCCGCCTGGTAAAATCGCAAGTAAATCAAACAATGATCTTCTGAAAAATGCCAACAAAAAACAGGAGAATACTGAGCTAAAGCAAACTGCCGTGACTATTAGATCAAAAATTGGCCAAAGTCCTTGAAATTTCGACTTTATTAAGAAAATGGAAATTGCAGCTAATGATGTGGCAAGAGTTGGCGGTATTGTCGCCAACGCTAAGCCAGCCAAACCGACTGCTTGGTCTCGTATTAGGAAAAATGCTCCGAACAAGAATCCTATCAGGCCGACAATGGCTAGCGCCCAGAGGTAGACTAATGGCCCTTGCGGAAGTAACCAAAAGGCAAGAGCGATACTTACGATGCCTGAGCTAACATCAATCGCCAATGACGCATTTCTAGACTCGTTTGCGAGCAATACTCGGCTAACTGTGAAATGCAGCGCTCCCGCGGCGCCGACCGCTGCTGCCGCCGGCAGCAATTGCGCAACGCTCGTCCAGCCGTCGCCGTAGAGCAACGCGACGATAGGATCTGCCTCGATCGCCAAATAAGTCGCTGCTGGAATGGCTATCCATGCAATGCCTTGAAGCACAAGCGCCGCTTTACGTCGAAATTGGCTAGAGCCGCGTTCAGCACGAGTCAGGATAGGGTAGAGCGCGCCAACGGAAATCATCCCAAGTCGGCCCACCAAGAGATTGGCTAACCCTAAGCTACGGCCGTACACACCGTTCACGGCTAATGAAAAAGTTGCAGCCATCAATGCCTGTTCAATGAAGCCACGTGCGGCACCAAGTGCCCCGCCGGTGAAGCGATTGAGACCAAAGCTGATGACATCGCGGTAGTATTTTCTATCGAATTGCCAGGTTGGTCTGAAGCCTGACCAAAATAGGTCAATTGCAGCAGGCAGTACAAATAAGGCGGGCTGCACGGCAAGGGCAGCGACCCCAAAACCAGCAAGAGCCAAGCCAATGCCAACACCTAGCGCTAGGAAGGTGCCCAAGAGAGACAATAGTCGAACGCGAGCCCAATTATGATTGGCATTCAACATGGCATTCCGAACTTCAGCCGGCGCCCCAATGAAAAGAACGAGGGAGAGTAGCGCAAGAGCTTGGCCGACGTCAGCACCCCAAACCGGCGCTGCGAGAAACTCGGCGGCGGAAAGGACGATTAGTCCAATCGCTGCACTCCAGACAGTTGCTGCAGTAAAATGCGACTGCCAGTCAATCGTGCTCGGGTCGCGGACTTGAAGTGCATGACCAACAAATGTACCCGCAGCAATCAACGTCACAATGCCCAGAATTGCCTGTGAAAGCGCCATCGCACCATACTGTTCGGGCGACAGCAGCCGAACGAGAACTAGCATAGCCCCGAATTGGGCTACATCTCGAATGACCTGGACACCGCCAGCCCACGCGAGTGCGCTACGAGCGTTTGCAGAACTCAATTGCTCACGCCGCGCATCCGCTGGCCCTGGTTGGGGAAGCGCAACGCTGGATTGCAGCCAATGATTGCAGCAAGTTTCTAAGGAATTCTGCTATCGAGTGCACCGTGGCTCTTGGACTAATGATGAACGGGACTCCGCCAGCACCTGTCGAAGTCCCAACCGGAGTTCCGGAAGATGGTCAATTCTGCCTCTCAGCCAACAGTTGAGAAAAAACCGTGGCAAGGCGTGCTTCATAATGTGGCCTGCCGAAAATCTCTCTCGTGCGTTTTGCTAGGGAGCCACGGTCCGGCCAGCCTCGAGTTAGAGCGTCGGAAAGGGCGTTTGGAAATTCCGCTTCCGCAACCGCCCTACCTAGCTCCCCATGCCTTAATGCGCACTCCGCTCCACCGGCATTGAGGCCAATTGCCGCAGTGCCGCAAGCCATGGCCTCAACGAAAGCTATGCCGAAGCCTTCTCCATGTGATGGCATCACATACAAGTCAGCGGCGCGATACAGATCGGGCAGATCGTTGTCGTCAACATAGCCGAGGAACCTGACGAGATCTTCCACCCCCTGCTCCCGGGCAAGGCCTTCGAGTCTCTCTCGATCATCACCTGTCCCCGCGATCAGATAACGAATAGCGGGAACCTTTTCCCGCAACTCACTCAGCAAGGAAATAACCCGGTCATGGCCCTTATGACGCTGACGGGAATCAAGGCGACTCACGGTAGCGAGGACAACTTCGTCCTCCAGCACACCAAGGTTCTTCCTAGCCGCATCACGGTCCGCCGGCACAAATCGTTCGTCCACAGTGTTCAATATCACAGCGCATCGAGGCGGCTCGATACCAGTCGCCGCAATCACCCTCTGAGCGGTGTCTTTGCTTACACAGAGGACGAGATCACTCGCCGCGAGAGATCGCCGGATTGCCCAACCTAATGGCCGCCATACTTCCAAGCCATGCACATGACTCACAACAGATGCGTCGCACATTCGAGCAATGACCGCAGCGAGAGGAGCCATGAAGGCATGACCGCAATAGACCAGATCGGGCCCCATTCGCAGAGAAGCAATGATTGCCTGTAGTGAATATGTGATTCGCCCGCTTTGCGGTTTGTGTTGATAAATACCTGGGGGCGTCTCAATCGAATTGCCGGCCAGGCGCGGGAAAACCTCAATCTGTCGGATTTCCGGCATCGAAATGAGACCTTGCAGGCAGTCACGGGTCGACTGTGCTATGCCCCCGGTTCCTCCCCAGGCCTCAGCCGCAAGGGCAAAAACCTTCAAAGACGCGGTTCCACTTGCGTGGTCGCCTCGACCGTTTGACGAAATCCCTTGCACGCTAAAGTAGTTAGACTCTTGCTGGAGAACTCACAGGTACGCCTTAACGTCGAATTCGATGAGGGCGGGTTCTTCGCCTTCAAGAATTTCTTCAAGGCGAGGCAGCGGGACCGTCTCAGAAGTCGACTCACCCGGTCTGAACATATATTCGACCTTCGGATTGAGGTTGATGACTGTCGGTTCGCCAAGTCCGAGCGCCGGATGCGCGAAGATTTCGGCAGCCACGTGGCCAAGCACGGCGAGGCTGAGAGACATGGTCACCGCCTTTTTGAGCCGCGACGTCCTCACCGGTTGCCCACGCGCGATAAGTCCAAATGAACACTCGCTGCCGATCTTGCAGACATCTATTTCGAGAACACTAGAATCATGGATTTCGCCAAAGAAGGGACTCGCCCAACTCGATAGAACGCAGTCCGCTTGAAGCCCGCGTTTTCAAAAAGTGAAGTGAGCGTATTAGGGCTCCAGAACTTGATGTGGCCGCCCTCCCAAAGAGCTGTGAAATGGTCATCCATTTTGCCAGTTACAGCAAGTGTCAAATTTTTCAGGTAGCTGTGATAAGGGGTACTGATGATCGCACATCCCCCTGGCTTCAAAAGAGACCTGACAACTTCGACATACCGCTTTGGGGAATAAACGTGCTCGATGACTTCGAGACTAAGGACTACGTCGAATTGTCCATACCGCTCGCCCAAGTCGTCATCTGTAGATCCGAGCTCTAGCCGGCACTCCGGGAAGTTTGCCTGGGCAATCGCGATGCCACTTTCGGATGGGTCGACACCTACGATAGAGAAGCCCTTGGATGTCAAATACGCAGCATTCGAGCCGTTGCCACAACCAAGTTCAAAGATTGTTTTGCCCTGTCCGATCAACTCAAGAACTCTCTCGACAACCGGCATTAAATAGCCATGCGTATGGGCAGCGCCGGACCGGTGATAATTGTAGTCAGGCGTAACGGTCATCTGACATGCTCCGAGTGCGGGTTAGGGCGAGCCATTATAAACCCTCGTTTTGAAGAAGCGCGTCCCAGCCCTTTAAGGCCGGTCCGCGATACAATAACCGTGCCTTCGCGCGATAGCGTCGATTTCCAGACGCCTTTTATAGTTCAGCAAGTTTTCCCCTCGCGCGATAACACCGACTTTCAATGTCGGCTAAGCAGCGCTCGTCCAAATGCCCGCGCATATGCTCGTTGGCCTTTTGCGTTGATGTGAATAGAATCCCTGAAATTGGCGGAATCCAGAGCCATCTCGGTGTAATCCGCGCCGCTAGAAGATAGCAGGTCCTTGAGATACTGACCTTCTGCGCTGCGTCCATTCTGGATCTCGTCGGAAGTGGGGTGAAGAAAAAAATGAACTTCTGGCCCGCTCGATTTTAAAATTTCAACTAGCTCGAGGAGTTCATCTTTTCCGTCGCTTTTTTCCGCAATCATATCCGTCGGCTCTGACGGAGCACTATTTTTGAGCCAATTAGGTAAATATCGAGGCAAATACCGATACGCTCCTTCGTACAGGGCTGAGACTGGTGCTGTTTCTGGTAAATCATCACCCAGATCTTCGGCATATGTCGGTACATCGTTTAGATCATGGCTGCTAAGGACAACGAAGATGTAATCCGCATCGAATGTGCCGTGGCGCTGGAGATAGGCAGACATATTTGCAGGCCCCCAAGACCCCGCGGATACGTTTCCAACCCACGAGCCCTCCGGCAAGGAGTTCCTGAGTAACTCAGTAGCCAACTCGTCCTGATCGGTTAAAGCGCCGCCATTGATGACGCTGTCGCCGAGGACGAGTACTTTCAGATTGGCATCCGGCTGATAGGGCGGTGAGCGCATCGAGTGTTGATTGAAATAAGCTCTGTTTCCGAAACGCTCGTAAGTGCCGGGCTTGAACATGTACTCGATTTCAGGGTCGCGGATCGTCAGGGGAGGGTCTCCCAGCCCAAGAATTGAGCGGGCGAAAAGTTCGCCTGCCCCTACAAGTCCGACGACTGCCACCAGACCAAGGCCAAAGGCTTTTTTGCTCCTAATCATGAAGTTTGCGTATCATCGTCTGACACACCGCCAGCCGTATGTCCTTTTTTATAGCTCCGCATGTCTCTTCGCCCTCACCCCACCCTCGCGCGATAACGTCGATTGAAAGATATGATTTCTGCACGCCGCCCGGCGTGCAATATCCTCGCTCCCGGCCAGCCAAGCTGGCCTTCGCTGCGGGCGCCCGTTCGGGCTTGCGCCCCGCGATGCGGGCCGTTGCTTACCCGCACCACGTCCACTGTACGGGCTCCTCGCTAGGCGCGCAGCAATCTGCGCCTGCTGCGGGTATCCGCCGGTTGGTCCAGCGCCCTGCGCGGCAGGCCGGGCCCCCAAGTGCGCCGATATCGTTCTCGAGTGGGAAATTGCCGAATATCATGGTCTTCAACGGCTACCGCACTGCGTAGGAATCGAGCCCTCGCAGTGCCAAACCTCGCGCCTGTTCAGCGCTTTGTTGCCGTGCAGCATTGACCAGATTATGTCAGAAGGGGCAAGCGCTGCATGGTCGATTATCCGCCGGCCGTCTGCTTTTTCAGTCACCCGGTCGCCCGCGGGAACGGCAATCGGGTTGGGGGACCTGGACCATGGCCGAGAACAACGCGAGGTCGCAAGCGAACGAGGGAGGAGCCGCGACGATTGCGCCGCCCGATCCCGTCGTCTTCGTGGAGGACCACTTCCTCCCCCCTGCCCTCGCCCGCGACCTGCTGCATGCCGCGCGCGCGAAGGCGGGTGCCGCCGAGGCGAGCACAATTGTCGGGGACCGGCCAGAGCCCGGCATTCACCTTTCGCACCCTTGCCACGGCCAGCGAGGCGATCCCGTGACGGCCTCTCCACCTGCGCCAGGGACAATCGTCCAGCGGATCTTCGGACGCATGTGCATGCCGCGTTTCGCTTCTGCCTCCTACGGGGGCAAGCTCGCCGCGCCCGGCCATGGCCATCGCCCGCATACCGAAGGGTTCGCCCGCCAGCAGCGATCCTCGGCGTGGTGTGACAAGGCGATCGGTTGCATTTGCCATATCGACGAGCCGCACGTGCGGTTCAGCGACGGCGAACTCGCGCCGCGCAGTTTCACACCTGCGAGCTCGTCTGCACGCTCGAGCCAGGGACCAGCCGGCGCGTGGTCTTCCCCTCGTTGGTCCGGCTCGCGGTTCGCCCGGCCGAGAGCACGAGCGGGAACCTTGCAGGCTGGCGCACCGCCGCCCGTTGCCGGCTGCATCGCCCGATCGGCCTTGGCTACGGGAGTGCCGGCCGGTTGAGCGCAGCACCGTCCATCGATGGATTCCTCGCGTCGCATCTTCGCGGCGAGGCCCCGCCATGGCCGCCGGCCTGGACGGATCGGGAGTTCGAAGAGCAGTTCGCCCGGCGGGTGTTCTTTCACGGGATTGCTGGCTTGCTCGTCGACCAGGCCGGCGCCCTGGCGGGCTGGCCCAGCTCGGTAACGACGCCCATCCGCGCAGAGGCGCTGGCGCAGGCCATGTGGGAGCTGAAGCACCTCCAGGTTCTGCGCGAGTTACTCGATGCCCTGCAATCGGCCGGCATCCCGAGCGTCGTTACCAAAGGGAGCGCCATGGCCTACGCGCTCTACCCGCAGCCAAACCTGCGCCGCCGAGGCGATACCGACCTTCTCGTGAGGGACACCGACCTTGCTGGCGCAAGAGACGTGTTTACACAGCTGGGGTTCACGCGCCTCCACAATACCCATGGGCCATTCGGTGACATCCACTTCCAGGAGGTCTGGCAGCACCGGGCTCTGGACGGTACGAGCCACGATATCGACCTGCATTGGCGCGTCACCAACTCGAATGCGCTTGACCGGGTATTGCCGGTCGAGGAATGCTTTGAGCGATCCATCGCCCTGCCTCGTCTGCACCCTGTTGCCCGGGCCAGCGACCCTGTCACCCGGCTCGTGAACGGGTGCCTCAGCCGCGCCTCGCACGCCGCCCGCGGATACGTGTCGGTGGATTGCAATCACTACGACGGCGACCGACTTGTGTGGGCCATGGACTATCACCTGCTCGCCCGGGAATACGGCGAGGCGGACTGGGCCGAACTTGTCCGTCTGACCTGCGAGCGCGAGGTCGCCGCGATCTGCCTCGATGGATTGCGCTTCGCCAGGAAAACCCTGGGAACATCCATCCCCGAATGCGTCGAGCGCGAGCTGGCGGCTGCCTCGCCTGATAGCTGGGTGCTCAGCTTCATCGACGAGCCCAGCGACCTGCGACGCCTGGCGACCGAACTGAGGGCCATCGGCAGCACGAAGCGGCGACTCCAAATGGTGCTCGCTCACGCCCTTCCGTCCGCCGCTTTCATGCGCAGCAAGTATCCGCAACAGGAGAGATGGCCCCTCGCGGCGCTATACGGTCGCCGCTTGCTGGCGAAAATGGTCCGGCTGGGGCGGCGCGGGCAGTGAACCGCGAGGACTCGCAATCCAGCCCAGCGCGCTGCCATCATTCGGCCACTGGAGGTGCGGGATGAGCGGAATCTGCGGCGTTCTCACCCTCGACGGACGACCGGTCGACAAGGCCGAGATGGCACGCCTCATCGCACCGCTAAAGGTGCGCGGACCCGAGGGGCAGGCGAGCTGGACCAGCGGCTCCGTGGGCCTGGGACACACGCTGCTGGCGACGACACCCGAAGCCGAAAACGAGCGCCTGCCTCTGGTCCATGGCCCGACCGGCTGCGCGATTACCGCCGATTGCCGGCTCGACAATCGCAAAGAGCTCTTCGCGCTTCTCGGGCTCGGCGCCGATGCAGCCAGCATGGGCGATGGCGAGCTTGTCCTGCGCCTTTATTGCGAACTTGGCCTCGTCTTTCTCGAGCACCTTGTCGGCGACTTTGCCTTCGCGCTGTGGGATCCGCGGCAGCGGCGCCTGGTCTGCGCGAGAGATCCCATGGGCATGCGGCAGCTCCTCTATACGCACCGCGAGAGCAAGGCCTTCGTCTTCGCGAGCGAGGCGCGGGCGGTGCTCGCACACGGCCTTGCAGATCGCACGATCGACATGGGCCGGGTCGCCGATTATCTCGAAGATCTCGAGGCCTATGACCTCACCTCCACCTTCTTCCACGAGGTCAAGCGCCTTGCACCGGGGCAGGTCCTCCTGGTCGACGATCGCGGACTCGTCTCTAGGCCCTATTGGCAGCTTCCCGACGTCCCGCTCCTGCACTGTTCGAGCGATGCGGAATACGCCGAGGCCTTCTTGGAAGTCTTTACAAAGGCTGTCGGCGCGCGCCTCCGGCACTCGGGAAAGCTCGGGTCAATGCTCTCGGGCGGCGTCGATTCAGGCTCGGTCTCGGCGGTTGCGAGCCAGCTGCTCCTGGCCACCGGCGGGGATCCCCTGCCCACGTTTTCGGCGGTGAGTGCGAAAGCCTCGCCGTGCGCCGAGACCCGCGCGATCAGGGCCGCCAGCACCATGCCCGGCATCGTGCCTTCCTATGTGGCTTACGAGATGCTCGGGCAGTTCCAGCGGGATCTGGAGCGGCTGACCGACGCGAGCCAGGAGCCGTTCGATGGCAACATGACGCTCGTGCGCGCCGTCTACTGCCTCGCCAAGGCCAAGGGAGCGAAGATCGTCCTCGATGGTGTGGCGGGCGACACGACCCTTCCATTTCACGACCCCCTCCCCCACTATTTCGCCCGGCTCCAGCTCTCCAGCGCGTGGCGCGAGGCCAAGGGCCGCGAGGCCTTCTGGGGCGGCGCGTATCCCGCCTTGGAGACCTTCATGCGTAGCGCATACCGGGCATATGTGCCGGAACCCCTACGCCGGATCAGGCATGCTATCGCGAATGATACGATGCCGCCAAACGGCAGGTCCAGCTGCGTCGCGATCGAACTGGCCGAAAGGGTAAATCTGGCGGACCGGCGCGCACAGTTTCGCCGCACCATCGACCCCAAGACCTGGGATCTCACGCAGCGCCAGTTCGCATTGGTTCACCCCTACGCGGTTGTCGCGCGGGAACGGTACGACCGCGTCGCCTCGGCCCTCGGAATCGAACCGCGCGATCCCTTCCGCGATCTCCGCCTCGTCAGGTTCTGCCTCTCGCTTCCGCCCGGGCAGATCGAGGCAGGAGGTTGGCCCAAGATCATTCTTCGCCGGGCGATGAAAGGGCTTTTGCCAGACCGCGTGGCTTGGCGCCGCGGCAAGGAACACCTGGGCTCCGCGTTCACCCAGGCGCTTTTTTCGCACCGGAAGCTGCCGTGGGGAAGCGACCCGAACTGGGGCTTACGACTAGATGGTTTGGTCCGGTCCCAGTGCCTCGGACCGACCGAGGGCGATCTCCCGAAGGCAGAAGACATTGATGGAGTAATCCGCGCGCATCACCTTGCATCGTGGCTGGCGCTGCACTAAGCGTTAATACGTATCGAGGGGTGAAAATACTTGACTGTTCCGCCTGCCAATTCTGCTGGCAAGCGCGCCTACGCGCCCCCCCGTTTGCACGTCTACGGATCGGTAACCAAACTGACCGCAGGCGGAAGCGGAACGGCAGCCGAAAACTCTTCCGCCCCTCTTGCCAGAAGGCGTGGCTGACCCGTGCTTGGCAGGGTTTGGCAGGATTGCGATAGCCGTGCAATCGGTCATGACGATCTCAGCCTGCCGCGCGTGGCACACCTCGACGGATGGGAGTTGACCTCTCCCTGGGTAGCCCCAAGGCAAGTGAAACACCTTGCGAGAGGGACGTGGGATGACGGTTACTGCGCCGTGTCGCAGACCTGCACCCCCTGCCACGAGATCGTGGTCCGCTTTCCGGGAGGCGTACAGTTCATGGTATCCACTGTCGGGAAGAAGATAGCGCTGCTCCATCGCCCCCCGGCCACGCCGGCCAGCAATATCCAGCACCTGCTTGTCGACCAGCTCTTACCCCGGCTTGCCGCGCAACTCGGGCACCTGGTCCTGCATGCGTCGGGCGTCGAGCATAATGGGCATGCATACCTGTTCCTTGGCGCGACCGGCTTTGGCAAGTCCACCCTCGCTGCAAGTTTCCTGCACGATGGCTACACTCTCATGACCGACGACGCGATCTGCCTCGAGCGCGAGGGCGAGGAACTGCTCGCTCGGCCGCTCGTCAAAGACCTGCGGCTCAACCCCGATTCCATCGCGCACCTTTTCGCCTATCCCCCTTGGACGAGCACCGTCGCCAGTTATTCCGCAAAGATGCATGTGCATTGCCGCGGCCTGAGAAATGGGCTGGCGCCAGCAAGTCTCGGCGGCCTATTCGTCCTCGATCCGCGCCCAGACCCAAGCGAAGCCCGTATTGCGCCAATGCTCGCCGCCGAAGCCTGCATGGCGCTGGTCGAGAACAGCTTTTCTCTCGATATCCACGATCTCGAGCGCGCGAGCACGAAACTCGAAGCCTGCGCCCTTATCGCCTCGAAAGCCCGGGCATTCAGGATGACTTATTCTCACGATTACCAGACCTTGCCTCGGCTCAGAGCGGCGATCCGTGCCGCAGTGGCCGGCCATGGGAACCAGCGCGATGACCAACGCGATAGGGTCAACGAGGAGAAGAAACGAGGTCATGAATCATGAGAAGATCGGCGAGAACGCTCGCTGGGTGGTCAGTCGCGATATTGTGGAGACGCAGGTATCCGGCGAGACCGTGATCCTGCACCTAGAGACAGGCACCTATATCGGCCTTGATGCGGTTGGCACGCAAATCTGGGGAGACGTCAAGAGGGGGCAGAGCTTGCACGACATCTGCGCATCCATTTGCCTGGAATACGACATCGATGCCGCTCGTGCGAAAGACGATGTCATTTGCTTGCTCAAAGACATGGTTGGCCAGCGCCTGATCACCCCGCAACCAGCCAAATAGCGACGCATTATAACTTGGCTAAAAGTACCCTGTCGAACCTTGGGGCACGAACAGTTTCGAATTGGCACGGAGACTGGAACATTCTGTCCGTAAGTACCACAGAACCTTGTTGACACTCGGGTTAATGGCCTAAAGTCTGTGTTCAGTAATCGAGGGGTCGAAGCTAGGCGCTGGGCAACACAATCGGACCGAGCTTTATCTGTGCTGCGCTCAGAAGTTGACGAGGCAGGTGGTCCTCCAGCGTGTTCATCGTGCGGGCAATGCGGGGCTAGGGTATGACGCCGGGAAGTGGAAACGAACATCGAGCTATCGGCTCCCTCGCTCCCGACCTATGGTTTGGCAGGCTTAGAACTCTGGCCGCGCGACTTCCAGCGGAGGAGATCGGGCTGGAAGAGGCTTTGCGCCACGTGTTTCACCTAATCCAGATCGCGCCCGGCCCCTTCCGCGAGCTAGTTGCATGCGAACTCCCGGAAGAATTGTTCGAAGCCTATCTTGAGGGAGGCACGTTCGATAAGGCCGCAAACGCGCTGACCTCTTCTGCGATACTCGAGATATCCGTCGAATTGTCTGACGGCCAGTACCTTGTCGCAGTGCGCTCCGGGCTGTTCGATGTCCATGCCCGTACAGCAGGATCCCACCGGGAGGTGGCACTACTTTGCGGATGGATCGAGACCCTTCTGGCTATCGAAGATGCTGCCCGCAGGGAAGGCTTCAGTCCTCCATATCGAGACCCGCGTAGACACCAGTCCGCACCGCATCGGCGGTCGATCCAGCATTGATCTTTTTGAACGCGCTTGCCCGGTGGATTTCTACGGTGCGCGGGCTGATGCCCAGGTCTTTCGCGATGCTGTTATTCGAGTGCCCCCGCGTGACCAAGGTGAGAACTTCCCTTTCCCTTGGCGAGAGGCTGTTGACAAGTTGGCCCGCCTCGAACCTCACAAGCTCCTCTCGCCGACGGACCTCCGCTCTGGTGGAAATATTTTGGACAAACCGATCCACCTGCTGAGCAGAAATCGGCCATTGCAGATAGTCGATCGCGCCAGCAACGATCGCCTTTATGACGTGCTCCAAATCGAGCCTATCTGAATACAGAACGACAGGAAGGTGTCCGCGTTTGCCCTTCCAGCACTCCATCTTCTCTATGGCGCTCCTTGGTCCAGGTCGATCATATGCGAGGACAAAACCTTCATCCGCTCCAAAGATGGCAAACTCCTCTGCGGACTCGAAGATCTCGGCATGCCATCCTTGATCAAGGAAAGTTCGGGAGACCGCGGCACGCCGGCCCGGATCGGTATCAACAATGTAAGCTCGCATGCTAAACCCTTGTATTGTATTATTCCTTAAGGGCATATACGCATGGCGCCTATGGGCCAATAGGTATCTGCCCGTAGGGCGCGAGATGATTGCCGGGTTAACGCAACGAACATGCGCGAGCGGGTTATCCGAGTAATCGGCCACTTGTCGACTGGCGACCTGCAAGACCATTTGGATAACGCTCAATCTCTCCGCCAGAGGCCCGGAAATTACCCGTTGCAACAACATCTTGGTATTGTAGTGGGGCGCGTTTCCGAATTTGGCTCGGACTCACACCGGGCTCTTTGCGAAAAATTCAGACTGTCAGCGGTACTTTCATATCCCATGGACAAGATATCAGATTGGAGCACGCCCGAGACTGGCGTGCTCGACGATTGCGCGGACAACCTGGTGATGCCGGAATTGGCAGCAAGGAAAGAGATCGTTGTAGCGTTTTCGCCCGCACCTGAAGCACCCAGTGACCACCGCTTCAAGGCAGATAACCAGCTTACTGTCGTCGCCATGAGCGTGCTTGCGGCCGCAGCGGCGGTCTCCTTACTAAGCGGTGCCGAGCACCTTCTCTGGTGGGCAATTGATTTCGGGATACTGCCCCCGCCTCCTGGGCCCGAAACCTACGCTTTATCGTTTTCGAACTGATTCGAACTGGGTCAGACGAAAATGAAGGCGATAGCGGCTTTGCCGGCAAAAAGGCTGAGCAGCAGTGAAAAATCCACAGCACGGCTGACGATCGCTTGCCCCATCTACCCATCCTCCTTCGTTAGAAAGAGGTTTCTCAAGCGCGAGGCTTTCAGAATGCCTCACCAATTAGGTTTAACGCTGGATTTACCACTGGCGTGTAGTCCTGGATGCCAGCACCCTCGAGATTTCCGATGAATACCAGGCTCACTTCACCTGCGGTCCAGCAGAATTATTACGGTCAGCCAGAGCGCAGGGCCTTTGGCTTGCGGCAGGATCGGGACTACTGGGCTCGCCGAACGCGGCGGCGATACCTGGTCTTCATGGCAAGTCTCGGGTTCGCACTCGCTTGGATGATCTTCTCACTTTGGCTGTCTCTCCCCTGGCTTGCCGATCTTGGCCAGCTCAGCCATCCGCTACTCGCGATCCTTGTTCTCACCTTCATCGCCTATGTCCCCGGCTTCATGAACGCCTTCCTCCTGTCATCGCTCGTGCTTCGTCCGACCTCACTCCGCGCCGATCCTCCGACATGGCCGGGAATTTCTGTCCTCATCGCCGCATATCAGGAAGAGGACATGATTTCGCAGACCCTCCGCTCTTTGAGCACGAGCCCCTATCCAGGACCCATTGAGGTGATTGTGGTCGATGACGGTTCGCAGGACAGGACCTTCGACGTTGCTTCGGGCTGTCGGAGCCTTTTCGCGGCGCGCGACGACTTTTCCCTCGTGATCTTGCGAATGCAAAGGAACAGCGGAAAGGCTGCTGCGCTCAACCATGGCCTTGAGCAGGCCTTTCACGACCTTGTGATCACGATTGATGCCGATACCCGGCTCGAGCCGGGCGCAATATCATCGATCGTCGCGCATCTATATGCGGCCCCTCCCCAGACCGCCGCAATCGCCGGGACGGTACTCGTGGCTAATCCGAAAGCAAGCCTTGTCGCCGCAGCTCAGCAGTGGGATTATTTCCACGGGATTGCAGCCGTCAAACGCATGCAAGGGATGTTTAATTCGACCCTCGTCGCACAGGGTGCTTTCTCCCTTTACCGTAAGGCTGCACTGATCGAGGCCGGCGGCTGGCCCGATACAGTGGGCGAAGACATCGTCCTGACCTGGTCGCTCCTGCGCCGTGGCTACCGCGTGCGCCATGCAGAGGACGCGGTTGCTTGGACGCACGCGCCGGAAGACTTTCCCGCGCTCGCCCGTCAGCGAAAGCGCTGGGCGCGCGGGATGATCGAGGCGCTCAACCTGCACAAGAGCCTGCTGCTCAAGCCAAGGCTGGGCACGATGTTCATCTACTGGAACCTCCTGTTCATCGCCATAGACCTGGCCTTCACCTTCGCATTCCTGCCGGGCATCGCGCTCGCGCTATTCGGGATCTTCTGGCTCGCGGGTCCCGTCACCTTGCTGGTGCTGCCGCTGGCGGCCCTGTGGAACGTCATCATTTACCGCATTCAGACTCGCATGATGAAGCGCGAAGGCATCGCCATGGAGAAAAGCGCCCTGGGCTTCATCGCATTCGCCTTCTTCTACCCGCTCGTGATGCAGCCGGTCTCGGTGTGGGGCTACGCGTCGGAATTTATCGGAAGGACCAAGCAATGGGGCTGAGGCCGCTAACCAGTATGGGAATGTTCGCCGCGACGCTCGCGCTTGCCGCCCCCGCATTGTCGCAGGAGGCCGGAGACAGCGTACCTGCATTGGGGACCGAAATTTTTGCATCTGGCGACAGTGATAACACGACAATCCTTCGTGCTGCGCTTGATTTCGACTTGCGCAATGACGGAGACGCAGATCGCATCGGGATCCGGCTCGAGAATGCATGGTACGAGCCTCTCGGTGGACCGGTCCGGGAGCGCCAGCGCGTCTTCCTTCAAGCCGGTGACCGGTCTGATGAATGGACTTGGGCTGCGCGGCTCGGCACCGATGGCAACGACGTCATTGGCAGTGCCTCGATCCATGATGAGTCACGGTTTCGCAAAGAGTTTTTCATCGAACGCGACATCATCGAAACTCCCCTCGGTCTCGAACGCGACCTCTACACCACTTTTGCAGGCGGGGTGATTGACCTGCCGGTTGATGATCGAAACATATTCACGGTTCTCACCGGTCTGCAGGAATTTTCCGGAGACAATGAACGAATTCATCTGCGCGCCAACTTTATTCACGTTTTGAAACCCGATGCTGGATTGAGTGTGCAACTCCGGACGCGCTACTTCCACAGCACCGAACCAGGTGAGTTCGACTATTTTTCACCGCGAGACTTCGGACAGGTTCTTCCCACCGTACAGCTGCGCCGCTTCGTCGGGGGCTGGCAGTTCCTCGCCGTCGGCGGACTTGGAGCGCAGCGGTTCACAGGAGGAGACTGGCGGCAGGCGAATTATGCGGAAGGGAGAGTGCAGAGTCCTTCCGTCGGCCCCTGGAACATTACAGTTGAAGTGATCTATGCGAACACGCCGGGCAATAATGCCGTGCAAGCTGGCGGATATGACTATGTGCAGGGGCGCTTTGCAATAAGACGCCGCTTCTAATTTCGGCCGACCAGGATCCTACACGCTTGTCTCGGTGCTTCCGATCGTCGAACTTACAGCAACTGCGCGGACACTTAACGCAACAATCAACATGCGCGGCAAGCTCCTTGGCGAGCTAGTGGCAAACAAGGTCAAGGCGTCCCGCCCATGTCCAAAATGGTGACATGCGCGCTGCCGGGATTGATCGCTTCCGGTCGATCTGCTTGAATTAGGGAATGCGACCGTCATCAAAGCCGGTCCTACCTTGCTGCAGGGCGCGGAAGGGGGCGTTGTCCCAATGCTTAAGAGCTTGTCGACACACGACCTCGCTCCCCCGTCTGCAGGGGAGCGAGCGCCGCGGGGCCTATCCCCTGTAACCTGCCACTTCATTCCCTCCAACCGGACCTGGTAATGGGCTTCAAGTCGCTGCTCGACCACGCAAAGGCCTATACCCCGGCATTGGCGCTGGTGGTCCTGCTATCCCTGCTCAGCTCGGGCGCGTTATTGGCCGTTCCGTGGGTTTCTGCGCGCCTGGTCGGCGACATTCTTGCCGCCGGGGAGACCGATATCGCTGGCGTTGCAATACTCCTGGTAGTGATCCTTCTTGTCTTCACCATGTTCAAGATCGCGGGCGCGCTATTGGCAGCCTCTGTAGGCAGCCGCATTGAAGCGGATTTCCGGCGCGACATCTATGCGCACGTCCAGCGCCTGCCCATGGGCTTCTTCGACCACAGTCGCCGCGGTGACCTGCTCGCCCTTTTGACTTCGGAAGTCTCGCGCCTCAGCGCATTCATCTCTGGCACCCTTACCGCCATCCCGGCAGCGTTGATCACGGGAGTCGGCGCCTTGTTGATCCTGTTTGTATTGAACCCGCTCCTCGCCCTGATCTTCTCCATCCTGCTGCCAGCCTATTACATCTCTCTTAGGGTCATCGGACGGCGGCTGCGCCTGCTCGCGAACCAGCTCCAGCAGGCCGAGGCCCGTGTCTTTGCTGCTGCCGAAGAAGACCTCGAAATGCTGCCCGCCATCAAGGCCTTCGCCCGCGAGGACGTTCGCCTAAATGCCTATCACGCTGTCGTGGGCAGGGCGCGCCTGCTCAAGGTCCAGCGAGAGAAGATCTATGCCGTCTTCTCCCCTTCGCTCACCCTGGTTACGGCCCTTGGCGCTGTCCTCCTGCTCGTGCTTGCCAGTCAGAGCGTGGCGGACGAGCGCATGGGGGCCACCGAGTTCTTTCGATTCCTTCTCTATGCTGCCTTGCTCACAGTCCCGGTCGGCTCGCTCGCCAATCTTATTGGCCAGCTTAATACGGCTCGCGGCACGCTAGAACGATTGCACTATGTCCTGCAGGAGGCTCGTGAACCTGGGTACGCAAAGCTCGAGACTCCCTCCGATGCAAGGGGCTGGATCGCTTTCGAGGATGTCTGGTTTGCCTACCGGAACCGCAGCGACACGCTTCGCGGCGTCGATTGCGATGTACAGCCAGGCGAAATCGTTGCGCTTGTGGGCGAGAACGGAGCCGGTAAGAGCACTATCGTGAAGCTGCTGCTGGGATTCTACCTTCCGTACAAGGGTCGCATCACGCTCGATGGTCGCGAGATTTCCAGCCTGAATATCCAGGAGCTGCGTCGCAGGATTGGCTACGTTCCCCAGCGACCGCTGCTGCAAAACGGAACAATCAAGGATAACCTGATCCTCAATGATGAGACCATCTCCGACGCCGAGATCGAACAGGCGTGCCTGCTGGCGCAGGCTCATGACTTTATTCTGGATCTGCCGAACGCCTACTACACGCAGATCGGTGACCATGGTTTCAGGCTTTCAGGAGGGCAGCGCCAGCGCCTCGCCCTCGCCCGGGCACTCATTTCAGACCCTCCGATCCTCGTTCTCGATGAAGCGACCTCGATGTTCGATCTCGATGGCGAGGCAACCTTTGTCGAGACTTCGCGCACTGCTCTTCTGGGTCGGACCGTGTTGATCATTACCAACAGGCCGGCGAGCCTCGCGTTGGCGGATCGTATCCTGCGGATTCAGAACGGCAGATTGACCGAGGTTACGCTGGAAGACCTGGAAGGCGAATCCTTCCCCCGGCGCTCGATCGCCGGCATCTAGGCCGAGCGCTCCAATCTCCTGGTCAAGCGGGTACCAGGTGGCTTCGCGACAAGCTAACCTTTCGCGGCCCCGACAAGAGATCCAAAAGGACGATCACGCGGTCCTGTGGTCTTGCGGTAAGCAATGTGCCTGTCATGTCGTCGAACGCGCTTCCTACGATCCGTACGTTATCTCCGCTTGTAAGCTCGCGTTCGAACTCGCTGAAACCGTTCGAGCTGAGGCGACGTCTAAGCGAATCGACAAACCCGGCCGGCATGGGAGCAGGATCTTCCGCAAAGCTGATCAGCCTTATCACTCCATGCGTCCCGTTTATCGATCGCCAGCGATCACGCAATGGATCAAACGAGACGAAGGTATAGCCGGGGAACAGGGCTTCGCGGCTGACTGTTAGCTTCCCCGAAGCCCGTCGCGGCCTCTCGATCACCGGCAGGTAGCATTCGAAGTTCTGGCGCTCGAGGTGCACCACCGCAAACTGCTCGCGTCGCGCCTGTGTCTGCGCCACGAACCACCGTTTGCCACTGCTCGCTCGCGGAGCGCCCCTTACTGGAATTGCATTCTCCATGGCCTGATAATAGCCGCGCGCGGCACTCAGGTCGAGGTTGACGTCGGATGCGAGGTACAACCGATTGCGAGAATTCATATTTTTCGTTCCGCATTGCAGCATGTAGCTTGCAATGACCTGAGCGGTGCGCGAAAAGCACGCGCTTCGACGCTGGGGAACGAGTTTGAAGTACATCTTTATCAACCGCTTCTTTTTTCCTGATCAATCGGCAACAGCGGTGATGATCAGCGACCTGTTGAGCGGTCTCGATACGTCGGAGCGCGAGTGCGTGGTCATTACCAGCGCAAGCGTGCACACCGAAGGTGATGATCTCGAGCAGCGGAATTTCGAAAACGTCAGAACAATCCGCATCCCGGGCCTGGCGCGCGGCAATGGTTCGCTGCTTCAACGGCTCTTCAATTTCTTCCTCTTCTACCTTGGCGTCATTATCGTGGGTCTCCGGACGATAAAGCGCGATGACGCAGTTATCTGCCTCACCGACCCGCCGCTCGTAAGTGTTTTCGTGCAACCAATCGCTCGCCTCAAGCGCGCGCGGATGATCAACTGGCTCCAGGACATTTATCCTGAGACGGCCACGGTGCTGGGGTTTGGCTCAGATACCAGTCTAGTTGTCAGGATGTCGCGATTTCTTCGCGACCGGTCGTGGAAGCTGGCGAACGTGAACGTTTGCATCGGGTCGCGAATGGCACAAAGGGTCGCTGCTATCGGCGTCGATGAGGCAAAAATCCGTGTGATTCCGAATTGGGCTGACGAAGACGAGCTGGCCCCCCTGCCCATCGCCAACAATCCGCTCCGCAGCGAATGGAATTTGTCCGAGAGCAGCGTGATCGTCGGTTATTCCGGTAACTTGGGGCGAGCACACGATGTGGACACTATGCTCGACGCCGGGCGCCGACTGATCGCCATGGGCGAAACGCACTTGCAGTTCCTGTTCGTCGGCGGAGGGGTCAAACATGCAAGGTTGCCGGTTGTGGCAAATGAGCCTCTCATTGCGCCTCATTTTCAAGTGCGAGGATACCGCCCACGCGGCGAACTTCGCCTGAGCCTTGCAGTCGCCGACATCCACTGGCTCTCGCTCGAACCTGAACTTGAAGGCCTGATCGTTCCGAGCAAGTTCTATGGCGCCATTGCCGCAGGTCGCCCCATCATCTTCATAGGGGATACCGACGGGGAAATTGCCCGCCTGATCAATGCAGCCGAATGCGGCAAGAGCTTCGGCAAGGGACGCGTCCAAGAAGTTGTCGACTATTTGCAATTGTTGTCGAACGATGCCGGTTTGCGCCGACGCTTGGGCGAGAACGGGCGGCGCTACTGCGAAGATAATCTTCGCAGGCTGTCGCGGATTGGCGAATGGGATGATTTGCTATCTCAAGTTTCCGTGAAGAAGCCGGATGCCTCGTTGGGCGAGCGGCCTACCGGCTAGCTAGCGTGCTCCAAACCCCGAGATCATTACCCGCACTGTCCCGAGCGCGATGATCATGTCGATCCAGAACGAGATATTCTTCACGTAATAGAAGTCGTATCGCAGCTTGTCTTGAATGTCTTCGACGGTGATTACGTGACCCTGGTGCACCTGGGCCCAACCGGTAATACCAGGCCTGACGAGATGGCGGTAACGGTAATTCGGCACCTTGCTCGCGTAGTCGCGTGAAAGGCTCACCGCTTCAGGGCGGGGCCCGATCCAGCTCATCTCTCCGCGAAGAATGTTGAACACCTGAGGCAACTCGTCGAGCCGAGTTCGTCGAAGAAACCGTCCCAACCGGGTGATACGCTCGTCGTTCTCGACAGTATGACTCGCTTCGCCATCTTCGCCATCCTCGGTGACGGTCATCGTGCGGAACTTCACCATCCAAAATGGCTGACCGCAATATCCCATCCGTCGCTGCAGGAAGAAAGCCGGACCTGACGAATCGAGTTTTACCAGAAGCCCAATCACCATCATCATGGGAATAAGAAGAGGCAGAAGCGCGAGTGATGCCGCGAGATCGATCAGGCGCTTCACTTTCTTATAGGCAATTGCGGGAATGAGTGCGCCAAAACTGTTCTCGGAAAGGTGATCGAATTGCACCTTCCCGGTAAGCGCCTCGCGCAACTGGACAACGTGGTAGATTGGGTGCCCCTGCAACGCGACTTCGGTAAGAAATCGCTCCCAATCAGGGCCGAGATCAGCATGGAGATCCGCCACGACGATCGCATTTTCGTCGCCCGGGAGCACCTGGTGCTCAAGCGTGATCATGTCAAGCTTGCCGTGGTCCTCGAGCTCAGTGGCGCGGCCCACAGGAATGACGTAACAGATCGCCCGTTTTCCTCGAGCCATGAGCACGACAAGGACATAAAGAGCTATGATTGCGAATACGAAATTGATCGCAAGAAGGACGCTGCTGTAAGGGAGGCGGAGGAATATTACCACGCCGCCGAGGATCGCGGCAAAGGTACCATAAGTGGGCAGTATCCATCGTGACAGTACCAAGCCGAAGAAGCCGCCTACCTGACGTAGCGTAAATAAGGTCAGCAGTGCGGCCATGACGGCCAGCGTTTGGGCATTGATCGTTGAGTTAAAGGCGAAGACATGCGTTCCCCGCACGATGCCGAAAACGAGTAGCGGGGCGGCGAGGCTGGTGGCCAGAACATAGACGATCTGGACCCTAAGCGAATGGAAGAGGCTCCGGTGGACGTGACGGTCGTCGAGGCGGAACTGATACATCATCCGGCCGCTTGCCGATTGATCCGATCGCCAGGGAGGCCCTCTTCGTCCAAGCGATCGAGATAGTGGCTGTAGGCATCACGAATGCCGTCCTCGAGGCCGATCTTTGCGCTCCAGCCAAGTTCGTAGAGCATCGAACTGTCGAGCAATTTTCGCGGCGTACCATCGGGCTTCTCGGTATCGAATACCAGCGCTTCGGAACATCCGACAATTGTCGCGACCATCTCGGCGATCGCACGGATACTTATCTCCTGCCCCGAACCAATGTTTATCGGCATTTCGCCGCTGTAGTTCTTAAGGAGATGGATACAGGCATCTGCCAGGTCATCAACATGGAGAAATTCGCGAAGTGGACTGCCGCTGCCCCATACAGTCATGGGCTCGCCACTGGCCTTCGCTTCGTGGGCCTTGCGAATAAGGGCGGGGAGAACATGGCTTGTCGCCAGGTCGAAATTGTCACCGGGTCCATAGAGGTTCGTCGGCATCGCGCTGATGTAATCACAGCCATATTGCCTGCGGTAAGACTGACACAGCTTAATCCCTGCGATCTTGGCAATGGCATACCATTCGTTCGTGGGCTCAAGCGGACCTGTCAGGAGGGCGTCCTCGCGTATCGGCTGTGCCGCGTCTCGCGGATAGATACACGAGGAGCCGAGGAAAAGAAGTTTCTCAACGTCGAAGCGGCGAGATGCCTCAATGACATTCGCCTCGATCGCGAGGTTATCGTACAAGAACTCTGCGGGACAATTGTCATTGGCCCAGATACCGCCGACTTTGGCCGCGGCTAAAATGACGCCATGGGGACGATTTAATGAGAACCAGTTCCTCACTGCTTCCTGCTCGCGCAGATCAACATCCCGGGGAGCCGTGACGATCTCGCAATTTTCACTCTCTAGTCGGCGAACAATCGCTGAGCCGACCATCCCGCGGTGACCGGCTACATAGACCTTCATCCCACTGAGACCGAACGTCATTTGCTGCCTGCGAGCTGGTTCTCGCTACGGGTGAGCACGCCCACCCCATAGCTGTTTCGAGTATGCCCATCCCCGATCTCGTCTGTTGCATGACGTGCATGGGGAGTCTGCTTCATCAGGCTGAGGTCGGCTGCAACCATTTCGCGGGCGAGTTCGCGCGCCGATGTATCGTGTTTCCAGCCTAGTTTTTCCCGCGCCTTGGCAGGGTCACCAAGCAGCAAGTCGACTTCGGTCGGGCGGAAATAGGCCGGGTCAATCTCGACTAGGGTCCTCCCCGACACCGGGTCGACGCCAATTTCGTCCACTCCAGAGCCCCTGAACTCGAGATCGATACCAACCTCGGTAAAGCACCACCTAACGAACTCGCGGACGGTAGTCGTTTCCCCAGTAGCGAGCACATAGTCGTCGGGCTCATCCTGCTGAACCATGAGCCACATGCCGCGAACGTATTCACGAGCATGGCCCCAGTCGCGCTGTGCGTCGAGGTTACCAAGATAGAGCCTGTCCTGCATCCCGAGCGAGATCGCCGCGGCTGCACGCGTTATCTTGCGCGTGACGAAAGTCTCACCTCGGAGCGGGCTCTCGTGATTAAAAAGGATGCCGTTCGATGCATGAATACCGTAGGCTTCCCGGTAGTTCACCGTGATCCAGTAGGCGTACAGCTTCGCAGCAGCATACGGGGAGCGCGGATAGAAGGGCGTTGTCTCGCTCTGCGGCACTTCCTGAACAAGACCATAAAGCTCGCTCGTCGAGGCCTGATAAAACCGCGTCTGCTTTTCGAGATCGAGAATGCGGATGGCCTCAAGCAAGCGCAGAGTACCGATAGCGTCGGCGTTGGCGGTGTATTCCGGCGTCTCGAAGCTGACGGCAACATGGCTCTGGGCGGCTAGGTTGTAGACTTCATCGGGTCGGATTTCGCTCAGCAGGCGCACGAGATTGGTGGAATCGGTGAGATCCCCGTAGTGCAGGAAGAGGCGCTGGTGGGGGGTATGGGGATCTTCGTAGATGCTATCGATCCTCCCCGTGTTGAAGGACGAAGATCTGCGCTTCACACCATGGACTTCATAGCCTTTGGCGAGCAGCAATTCGGTGAGATAAGCGCCGTCCTGACCTGTCACGCCGGTGATGAGGGCTTTTTTTGTCATGCTGTCGAGAGCTCCTGATGTGCGCCGAGATTGGATCACAAAGGAACCGGGGGCGAACACAATTTTCAATTCTTTATGCGGATACTGGAAGGATGCTGCAAGTGCGAATGATTGAAAGAGTTCGCACTTCGGGACGGTTCTTCGCTGACGCCACGTGCAATGCAATCATGCTTCACTCCGGCTCGGGAGTATAGAGATCTCTCAAAGGCAACTCACCAGCCCCGAGCACGACGGTGTGGCCGTACCGAAGGATAGCGTGTGCGACAAATTCGCCTTCCTGATCTCGTCCAACCTGAAGCGTGATCGCGGTCTTAATTCCCGCCCTGGCACTCCATCTTTGAAGCGCAATAGCCTGGACGAGGCAGTCGGAACGCCATGGGACCAGAAGTGACGCCCGGCGAATAGCCAAGGCCTGTCCCCGAAGATATTCCAAGGCTGCAGCGTTCTCGACCGCCTGTCCGGATGCTCCCCTGAACGGGTCGTTCAGGTTCGATATTGCAGTCGGGGTCAACCTCAAGTGGCGAAGGCGCGCCTTAGCTAACTCCCAGATCCCGCGAACGATGGCGCGCGCTTCGCCTCGTCTGATGCTTCCGATACGACGAGAAACTTGTGCGAGATCGATGACCGTCCGTGGCATGAACTCTCACCCACCTGATGTTTTAGATCGTCTGTCGCTACTTTTCGCGGGGTTCTTTTCAATGGTCCGCAACTGGAGTTGCCCCATCAGGACACAACAGAACGCGAAAAGCGTGCTCAAAGTCGCCGTGCGGAGCGGATAGTCCCAGCCAGAATGTACAAGAATCGTTCCGCTGGCGATCGCGGCGGCGTGAACGAAAGGATCGGTCGCCCTGCCCACCCAGATGGCCCGCAGTCGGCTTAACCACCAAGCGAGAAAAGCAACAATGCCCGCCACACCGGCCAGCCCCATTTCGAGAGCGACTTCAAGGTAATCGCTGTGGGCATGATTGACATAGACGTTGCTGACCGAGTTGCGGTCTTCGTAATTGTCGTAGATGTCCCGAAACGTCCCGAGACCTGTCCCAACCGGCCAGAATTCCTCGTTAGCTTCGAGCGTCACGGAGAAGATCTGTTGTCGGCCACGCTCTGACAATGCTGCATCCTCGGAAAAAACGTTGCCCCCTTCATCCGTAAGGGAAACCAGCCCAATACCAATTGCGAAGGCACCCAACAACGCCGTGAGAAGCTTCTTGCGACTTCCTGGAAGCAGCATCATGCCGCATAAGACCAAGACCGGGAGGAGAAGCGCGTAGCCGGTCAGCGATCCAACCAAGCCGATGGCGAGAACAATGAAACCGACGAGCACCGCCCAGAGAAGCAGAAGTTCCCTTCTTGCGCTCTCCCGCACTACGATCTGTGAACGCACGACTGCGGTAAGAAAGGGGAGCGTGGCAAGAAGCAAAGTTGCCATGTGGTTTGCGTTTGCAAAGACACCGACCATCAATCCGCGATTGGTGATTTCGTAGAGATAGGCGAAAGAGTCTACGCCTCCGAAGAACTGCACGAGACCCAAGGCGATCGCGATTAGGGTCCCTCCGATAAGCGCAAGAGCGATTTGCAGAGCGGGAACCTCTAGCTGAAACCACATGGCGGCCAGGAAACAGGCTGCCGGCAGCATCCATGCGAGCGACGCAAGACTGTCATGTATGCTGAGCGACACGAATGTGGCAGAGGGGGTGACGCCAAGAAGCGCCAGTTCCGCGGCGATGGCCTCGCGCCCTGGGAGACTGGTCCAGACCGAAAGTGGAAGCGGAACAAATTGAAGGCCAACAATTACACCCGAGAAAAGAACTAAGCTCCGGAACCTCGGATCGAGATGGAACCCGGGTTTTCGCGGCAAGGTCGCCACGGCTATCAAGACAATAGCCAGCCCCGAAATCTGCAAAGCAAAGTTGGCCACAAATCCGCCATTGCTTGCGCCTCCCAGGAGCAGACACGCGAGGAAATAGGCAGGGAGCAAGAGGCCCATTGCGTTCGTCATCAGCCAGCGCTGCGCTCGAGCGACACTTGCCTTATTCGAAATGGCGAAGGAGTCGGGGGATCTGTCGGCCTGCCGTAGAGGCCTATCTCGACAAGAGCACATTGCTGGGGAACGCGAAATTCCACAACATGAATGCGCTCGGACAGGGTTTCCTCTGCAATATTGCCCAGGTTCGGACAGGCTACCTCGATCTGCAAGCCTCGACCAATGACCTCGCTCTGTATCCTCAGACGATAGTCTCCCTGCTCGAGGATGGTGTATTGGCGGGTTAGCAAGGATCTGCGACGACCGTAGCCTTCGCCCTCTAGGCCAAAATCACCCAACTCCGCATAACCGTTGCGGTCCCGCCGGACTTCCCAGCCAAAGGGCGGAGGATACTCGCCCGTGAAGTCGGGATCACGGAGCAACGGAGCGGTGGCAAAGGCTTCGGGATGAAACACGCTCCAGAGGCGCCGGGCGCCCTGCCAGTCGCCTGCGTTGACCAAGGGTTGCGTGATCGAGGACTGAAAATCTGTCGGGGAATTGCCAACATCGAACTGGCCGAAAGCATCCAGCGTCTCGATCAGCATGGAAGCGCTCGCGCCCGAGCGCGCGAGTCCTTGGATAACCTCTCTCTTATGGGCATCGTCCGAAATCGCTTCGATTGTCTCTTGCCGAGTGGCGGGGAGACTTGCAAGGTATACCAAAGTATCGCGTAGGACTTGTCGTTGACTGGGCACTAGACGATATAGAACTTCCGCCTGTTCTACAGTTTCACCAACATTCCCCTGTCGAGCGAGAAGTTCAAGTAGCTGAGCGCGGGCTACCCGCGAACGTGGATTACGTCTGACGGCAATGCGAAGCAGATCCTCTGCCTTGGCGATATCGCCCGCCGCCAAGCGCTCAGCCGCCAGGAGACTGAACGGTTCATCCTCCAGTGGCGCGAGAGATGAAGCCGATCTTACCTTTGCGAGATCGACATTTCCCAGCTGAGCCCCGCTTCTTCGAAAAGAGAGTGTGGCGTCATCGAGAACTAGCTGTGGATGAAAACTGATAGTCCCCGGTATTGCCCAGGATGGCACACGATGCTCGATGTTCCACAGAAGCGAAAGTACGCTAACGTAGGCCAGTACCACAACACCGAGGGCGCTGACTACAAATCGGCCTTTTGCCATTTACCGCCAGTTTCGTCATTCTCGGACAAGGAGTCGATTAGGCCTCGACGCCCGCTATTCTCCGTTACAGCCTGTCGATAGTATCGATAGCTGTAGCTGTAATCCTCTGCCGAGAGAGGCGCCTTGGTCAAGACCGCACCGAGTAGACGGACACCCGACATCTGCAGTTGATTCAAAGCCGTAAGAGCAGCGCGCGTCCGTGTCGTTCCGCTTTCGACAGTAAACAACGTCCCATGGCACACGGAACCAAGAAGGAGGGCGTCGGCAAACCCAAGCGTAGGCGGCGCATCGACGACGATAGCATCGAAATGAACCTCAAGCTCCTCAAAGATCTGCCTGAGCCGGCCGGGTCGGATGATGTTCGCGGGGTTGGGCGGTATTGGCCCGCTCGGCATAAGGTACATGGTTTCCTGCGATGTCCGCAGCAGGTGGTCGCGAGCTGAACCGCCTGAAGTAAGCAACGAGGCGAGGCCGAGTTCGGAATGCTGATCTACCGAGAAGGTTGGCTTGCGCATATCGGCATCAATGAGAAGTACCCGCTTACCCATGGTCGCCAGTTGCAGCGACAAACTGTAGGCCGTGGTGGACTTTCCTTCCTCGGGATTCGAGCTTGTAACCAGAAGCGTCCGCGGGAATCCACCAGCAGTCGAAAGCTGCAATGTCGTCCGAAGGTTGGCGTAGGATTCGTAGATATCCGAATGCTGATCCGCTAGCTCGTCGCTCAGGTCGGCATTCTTTTCCTTTTTCGGAATCGCCCCAAGCGCAGGAAGATTTAGCTTGTTCTTGACGTCGTCCTTGGTCTTGATCGTATTCGTAAAACGATCCCATAGGATTGCCAATCCCGCCCCCATTGCCAGGCCCAGCAGCAATCCCAAAACAGAATTGCGAAGCGTGTTCGGAGAGAACGGCGCTGAGGGAACCTGAGCACTATCAACGACAGCAGCCTGCGCGGAGCCGATACCTGACGCAACGCTGACCTCGTTGTAGCGAGAGAGAAGTGCATCATACAACGCGCGGTTGGTATCGAGTTCCCTCTGCAAAATGTTGTACTGAATCGAATCTTCCTGCTCGTTCAGAGCCGCTGAACTGAGCTGGGAAACGCGCGACCTGAGCGAGTTTTCCTCAGCAAGGGCGGCCTGGTATTCAGCGCGAAGGGCAGCGACAGAACGAGAGGTTTCTGAAGAGATCTGACGGTTGAGTTCTTCAATTCTGGTGCGCAAACGCACCATGTCGGGGAAACTCTCCTGGAGATACGTTGATTTTTCTTCGTATTCCGCCTGGAGGCTTGCGAGTTCCTGACGCAATTGCGCTGTGCTCGCATTCACCTCGCCGATGGAACCAGCTTGACGGTACCGTTGTTCTGCCGTGATGCGCTTCTGCTGAGCGGCCGCCAGAGCCGAGTTGAGGGACGTAAGAGAGTTACTTGTAAGGCTGCCCCCACCCCCTTCGCCGTCCTCGCCTTGCCCGCCTAGCAACACGATACCGTTAGCCTGCGCATAGTCGACAAGCTCGCGCTCAGCTCGATTGACCTCGTCGCGCACGGTAGCGATCCGCTCTTCGAGAAAGTCGCGAGCAGCGATTGTGGCTTCGTATTTTCGGTCAAGCGTCAATTGAATGTACGACGTTGCGAAAGCATTCGCGAGTCGAGCAGCTTCTGTGGGCTCGGGGCTGACATAGGATAAAGCAATGAGCCGGCTATTGGCTTCGGGCTGAACAGTCAGACTCGTCGCAATGGCTCCAGCTGCAGAAGAAACACTTGACCCCTCTCTTCCGGTGCTCTCACTCTCGGAAATCAACCCGAGTTCTCGCACGACCCGCTCCGCAAGGGCGCGGCTGCGCAAGATACCAATCTGAGTTTCGCGAAACTCCCAATCCGTCGCAGGGACCACCATCTCTTCTGCCGACGCCGCGCCACCTGAAAGGATTGGTACGGTCGGGGGATTGAGCTCGATTGTCGCGGTAGACCTGTAGAGAGGCGTCTGGCTAAGGGAATATGCGAGCGCGGCAAGCAACCCCAGCAGACCCGCTGCGATCAGCCAGAGCTTCCTTGCCCATAAGATGGACGCGATCTCGCCAATCGAGATTGCCGGCAGCTCATCATCTAATTCTTCGTGCGGGTAGTACTCGGGTTCACGAACTTCGTGGAGGCGACGGTGGGCCGGGGCATGGCCGTCCCGTCCATTGTCGAGGGCTTGGGGATGGTTCAAGATTTACGTCCTCAGATCGGCCGGAACAGGCTGAGAATCGGCACCGATTGGATAATGGTACGCCAGTTCTCGCGTGTCCTCGAACCATCTACGACAATAATGTCGCCGCGGTAGATTTGGGGATCGGGCTCTTCCCCACGTCGTATCGACGTCAGGTCGAAGCCCGCGGCCATTCGCTGGCCATCGATTTGGCGGAATACGACGACCGTGCGTGGATTTGCATTATCGTCGAGACCGCCGCCCATTGCCACCGCCTGGATAAGCGTCACATCGCCGAACGTCGGATAAATGCCCGGATTATTGATCGAACCTTCGATCGTGATGGAGCTGCCTGTAGCCTCTAGGATACCGACGGTCACATCGGGATTTCGCAGGTAGTCCTCCGAGAGAACCGAAGAGAGATGGCGCTGGAGCTCAGCAGTCGTCATATCGGCAGCCGCAACATTGCCAACCAGTGGCATGGCAATGTTACCCGTCAGGTCGACCTGGTACTCCCCTGACAACTGCTCCACCTGAAACACGTTGATCGTCAGCTTATCGAGCGGCGCAATACGGTAATCTGTAGCCACTCGGGAGACGGACGGAGCGTCGGGTGCTCCGAACCCCGTACGGTCATAAGACACGTAATCGCTTCTGCTGCCGGCACATCCGCCCAAGAGGACCGGCCCCGCCAAAGCAAGCCAGAGGACCGGATTTACCAACTTTCCCAGGGCGCTCTGAATCATTGCAACTTCTCCGTAGACCTCGTTGCGGCTTTGCCCACAATGCCGCGTACCGCAACCCCGATTGTGCTCATAAGTGACAACAAAACAGCAGTCTAAGTGTTAACACGGAGCAGCATGCGACAGACCCTGCCACATGCCACACCAGAGAGCTTCAATAACTGATTCAAACTATTGCGTGCACGGCATCAACTTAGCTTTGCTGCCGCCCACGACCACCGTGACTTACGTCATGGCTAGGATCAACTGATCAGGGACTCACACCCACGTCGCCATCATCGTCACCATCGTCGTTTTCGATACCAATAATGATACCTGCTCCCGCACCCGCGAACAGGACAATCGGAACCAGAGGGTTGGCGACTCTGAAATTGCTTGCACCGGCAACTGGACCCGGGCCCGGCCCTTGAACGGACATGGGTCGTGCGGCAGGACAACGCTGAGTTCTGACTACATTGGCGACCTGAGCCTCGACATTGTCACGCTGCGTCTGAGGACCGGTGTAGATAAAGCAGTTGCAAGACCCGTCTTCAAATTCTTGGCGCGTAACATCAAAAACCCCGCTGGGCTGATCTCGCTCGACCGTGACAGTGCAAACCGGTCCCTGCGCGTTATCACGCCCCTGCCCCTGCCCTTGTGACTGTGCTGACGCCATACCGGCAACACCGATGAGGCCAGCTGCAGTGAGGCAGGCGAAGGAAATTTGTCTCAGCGCTTTCATCGATTCAACTCCGATGACCCGTTCAGAAAACTATGTGCCACCCGTGCAAAGAACCCAACGGCAATAGGTTCCAAACCGAAGCATGGGCAGACTTTTTCGAAATCGCTCAGTTGCATGGCTGGCCCGGTATTGCAACTGCACAATATGTGAATGGCGCCTCGGGCGCGATTAATGGATTCAGCCGAACGAGGTTTCGTATGCTCGCCAGGGCCGAATTCGCGTGGACAAAAGGGATCCCAATCGTCTCGATGAAACAGGCGATCGATTAGAACACCGAGCCAAGGCCGTCGCCGCCCGGGGAATAGCAAAAAGCCTATCCGAATAGGCGCGTAATCCACGAGCGGTCACTTCTTGAAGCAGCAGTCTGCCCCGAAATTTGTATCAAATGATTGCCGAGGATCGCTGCTTGCTGAGGAGTCATCAGCAACCGATATGTATTTGGGTCGCCATGATGTTTACCCAACGAGTCGAAACACTCGAGGGTTAGTCCGATGCTATTTTCCAGATCGCGGCTCGTCCAGCCTACCAAAGTCCCGAGATTTGCCATGAACCCCCTATCCTCCCTCAAGTCACATCATATGAAATGGCATCATATGAAATGGCCATATCGCTGGCAGTCACTGTTGCACAACAGACGCGCAAATGCGAACACGTCGAAAGGGGAAAGCCCGCGCAAACGTTAGAGATGCGGCCGAGTGCTTATGCCGCCTCTCTTTCGGCGTGAATGATTGCCCGCAATTATCCTAGCAGGCGCATCTCTACGAAAAGTGACAAAGAGTACTGAAAAGGGATTTTGCTGGCGAGGTCCGCCAGCCCTTAGATATGCAAGTTCGTGCCTCGCTTGTATCGCGAGGTTCGACATGACATCCAACAAATCGCTAATTTGCCGACTGTTCTTACCGCACGCTATCAGCGAGACAATTTCTAGTTCACATGCAGAACGCTGCGCCCAGTGGCCGTGCGCGTCAATTCGTGTCTCCTCTGAGACATTGTGCTCGATTAGAGGAGATACACCGTTGATCAGTCGAAACCCGGAAATGGAAAGGTAGAGAGTTAGCTCCGGCCATCTCGAGCGGAGGTCCGGAGAGAATTTTGGAATAGCGCTCGGGCTCGAATGGCAAGCCCGAAAGAGGAACTTACACACAAGGCCGCCGGGAAAGTTGCACTAGGATCAGAGGGGTAGGCCCCTTGGGCTTTCGAGCGGATGGCTTAGCTACTCCTACCCTGAGTTTGTCGCCCATGCGACAGTTTCGAAAAGCGGGCCTGGATGCACGCCTGGGCTATTAACATAGCCGCTAAAGCCGATATGGGCGGAAGCCCATCTACTTTTCGCATTTCGACTGCAGGTCGACGAAAGTAGGTCAACCTCCTTACAGTTCGACCGGAGGCGAGGCCTTCTTGTTCTTATCCTCCACGTACTTAAGCTTTGTGGCGTAAGGATCAGGAATAGCCAACAGCCCGATCAAGGCGTCCTTCAGGCTCAGTCCATGGAATGAAACCCGTCGATAATCCGTTTCAGCGAGACTGTCACGTCGGGAGAGTATCGAGGCAAGGGGTTCTTGGAGCATCGCCTGGCGCAGACGATGAAGCATGAACCAGGCCGATTTGTATCTCACGTGCAATTCCCGAGCGAGCTGTGCCGAATTCAGGCCTTTTTTGTCGACGCACATAATATTGATCGCGTGGAACCACTTGCCGATTGAAATTCGCGATTTATCGAAAATCGTCCTACTTGTTACCGAAAATTTTTTGCAACAGGCGGCGCATTTCCACTGTCGGCGAAACGTTTTTTTACCCGAGGGCAGACTCTCGTAGCATGTCTCCCAGACCTTCTTCTTCTCACCACCATCGCAAAACGGGCACGCAACCTGGCCATTCGGCCACCGGAGTTCCGCAAGCGCATTCTGGGCAGCTTCTTCATCGGCAAGAAATCGGGCGACATCTGAGGGGCCATGGAGTTCCATTGACTATCAGATAGCATAACATGCCAGTCCAAACACGTGCGATAACGCCACTTCTGCAAGAGAGATGCGCACTCGTCGCAACATTTCGTCGAGAGAGTGACATTACTTGAATAACGCGTGTGCACTAGGAGGAGATTTTGGGTAAAATCGAGTTGTTTAGATGGGGAAGGGTAAAAGCGCGCCCACCATTTTCCATGGCTCGTCATAAGACGCTATAAGAAGCAGCCTGTAAAACACAGGCAGGCAGCCTCGCCCATTCCCTGCGCACTCCGCTGGCGGTGATTACCGATGAGGCCCAGCGGCTTAGCGAGGGCGACACCTGTGCTTCAAGCGGGCAGGTGCTCCACCAGGCGGAGGCGTTGCGCCAGCAGATAGATATTCGGCAGGAGAGGCCGCAGACTATGCAAGCGAAGCCGATAATTATCTCGACGACGCAGATTCAGCCTTGAACTACTAAATCCTACGAAATGTTACCCTGTCATGGACGGAGCAAAATGTGAACATACAGCCGCCTCACAACGAATTTGAGGTGGCTATCTTCGTTCTCAATCCTGCCGCAATCCCGGCTTTGGCAGCTTTGGTGACATTCTTTCTGCCCTCGTCTGGTCCGTGAGGTGCAAACCATGAGCAAGGATCTGGCGTACCGTGTGCGGTCGCGTTTTATCGCTGCAAAACGTTTCCGGAGGCCCGCGTTGAAAGCGACTATTTCAGGTACGCGGCGATGCCTATCTTGCGCTGATCGAGCTGCGGAATTTAGCGCCGGAGATTGTGTTGGTGTTAGCTGAAACTGACATATCGGAGAGCTGAAGAGGCGCACCTCTCTTTGCGAATGCGACTTTCACAAAGCCGAGCGCCTTACATCACTGCGGCATCAGAAAGCCCACTACCCATTCGCCGAACTCTTGCGGCGCACCAATTAGGAACGCCACAACCATTGCGCCGAAGGACGCTATAACGACGAGGGCTGTTCCCAGCCCTCCACCAGATGGTTGCCGGCGCCGCCCTGCCATTTAGATCTCCAATCATGACTGGATCGGTATATTCAGTATGACACTGTGAGGAAGTGGCTTTCGCGTAACTGATCGTATCTATTGCAAAGGTGTTATCATGAGAAGTGCACCCAATGCGCTGGACTCTCATATCTGGGCGAAATTCGAAGCGGAATGGCCGACCCCATCGTCGAGGAAGTCGACGAATTCATTGCTGGGTACAAAACGCTCGACAGCTACTTGCCGGATTGGGAGCAGCATTATGGTGGGGATTGAAGCACACGCTGGGGCATCCTCGATGTTCACGGACGGCAGAAGGCTGAATTAGTCTTCATATTTTCGCGGCCCTTACCCATCCTTCGATATATGCGGTCCTTCGCACGAAACTTATTTACTGGGTTGATATTGCACCTATGGATGAGACCAAGTCAAACGACTGTGGGGCGTCGGCTGCCTGGTTGCCACCGTATGTCGCGGGACCGCACACGCAGCCTTAGCCAGAGCATCAGGCGTATGTCCGTCAGAATGGGTTTGGCGATTTTCCTTTCCGTAAGATGGTCGATATTGGCAAAGTGCAATGGAGGGAGTGTGAGCCGCAGTCGCAGACGGTTCTTCTTGCGGACAGGCATGGGTTACGAACTGCGCGGACATTGGTTCTCTGCTGGCTCGGACTCCGAATTGTTCGGAAGTTGCTAAACCCAAGAGATCATTCGCTGATGAGATCAATGACTGCCCACCAAGGGGGCTTCGATAACGAATTGCCGACGAGATCAGAAACGTCGTTGGCTCCAATTGCGCGGCCGAAGTAATAGCCTTGGCCAAGCAAACACCCTTCCTCCACGAGCGCTGCGAACTGGGCACCGTCTTCGACGCCTTCGGCGACAACGTCTATTTTCAGGCTTCTCGCGAGGTCGATAACCGCCGATACAATGGCTCTCATTTCTGTGTCTTGCGTCATGTTGGCGACGAAAGAACGATCAATCTTGACCACATCAACGGGAAAGTCCCGTAGATGCGAGAGGGACGAATAGCCGGTCCCGAAATCGTCGAGCGCAATTCTGACGCCAGCTTGATTGAGTTCACCTAGAGCGCGGGCGACGTACTGTGATGCACCCTCGAAGAAGACGTGCTCGGTGACTTCGATCTCGATCATCGATGCTGGAACACGGGCTTCGTGAATCTTTGCTAACAGCCGTTCCGCAAAATCGTCTCTGAGAAACTCCGCTGGCGCGGCATTGATTGCAACGAATCCGACAGGGAGATTTCGATCCAACCAGCCGCGAAGGTCGGTTAGCACCTGGCGCTGCACAAGGTCACCTATCCGGGTGGCTAGTTCATAATCCTTGAATGCTTCGCCCACCGTATCGGGAAGCTGGAGACCCCTAGTTACATGACGCCATCTCAATAGTGCTTCGAAACCGGCAATCCGTCCCGTAGCGAGTTCGACTTTCTGCTGATAATGCGGCTCCACCGATTCCTGCGAAATTGCTGAACGTGCGAGCGTCAGCTGCGAAGAAACTATTTGAGCTCGATCTCGCATGTCTTGATGAAAAATCATCGTGCCGCCACGCCCCGTAGCTTTTAGGGCATACAGCGCTATGTCAGCGTTCTTGAGAAGTTCGTTCGCGTTTCGCGCGTCGGCCGGGAAACATGCGCCTCCGATGCTGCCGCCAGCGGTCACCATTCGCTTCTCGATGCGAACCGGTTGACGCAGACTTTGCAAGATTGTCTCGCCTCTCTCCTTGAGATCCAGACTAGGCCCCTCTCCTTCGAGGATCACCGCAAACTCGTCGCCCCCTAATCGGGCTGCGAAATCGCGGGAACGGATCGACTTCTTTAGCCGCTCACTTAAAATGGTGAGCAACTGATCACCTGCTGCGTGGCCCATGGTGTCGTTCACATGTTTGAAGTGATCGAGGTCGAGAAGAAGAACTCCAACGCAGCCTCCCGACTCCATGGCCCGAATGGTCGCAGCGCGCAGCCGAGCTTCGAAGGCTCGTCGATTGGGGAGCTGCGTGAGTGCGTCGTGCTCGCTTGCCCACTTGAGTTCGTCTGCAGTTCTGCGTTGCTCAGTCACATCTCGCGATATAGCGAGAATACGACCGACCTTCCCGCCCTCGGTTGTCATTGGCGTGACCGATACATCCCACCATTTCGCTTCCCCCCTTAGGGTCGGGCAGTTACCGGAAAACCGAACCCGCTCGCGCCCAACGGCAGCCTCAAGCGCTGCATCAATCGTATCGCTGTAGGTTTTGGGCCAAAGGTCCTGCCACCTTTGTCCAAGCACTGAATCTGCGTCCTCGATTTCCATCGCGCATAGCCCCGGATCGTTCATGAACTGGACTGTGCCATCCAAATCAACGATCTTGATGCAATCGGTGCTCGCTTGCACGACGCTGCGATAAAGCATCTCGCTTTCGCTCAGAGCAGCTTCATTGCGCTTTCTTGCAGTAATGTCCTCTGCGACAACGATCGACTTTTCGACCTCTCCGATCTCGGACAGAATGAAAGACACACTTACATTGCACCAGACAACCTCACCGTCGGGCCGGACGTATCTCTTCTCGACGCGAAAAGGCAATCCGGTCGCCAATCTCTCGTCCAAGAGAGGGCGGTTCCACTGAAGATCATCAGGGTGAGTATAGTCTTCTAGCTTGCAGCTTTGTAGTTCCTCGGCGCTTCGACCAAGTATCTCGCAAAAGCGCGGGTTGACTAGCTCTACCGCCCCCCCTGGCCCTGCCTCCATGATGCCAACGATAGCCTGGTCGAAGATTTTCTGCAGACGCGCTTCCTTCTCTGCCAACGCCCGGCTTGCAGTCATGCTCTCGGTCTGGTCATGCATGGCCCCGACGAGCCGCTTTGGACGATCGTTTTCGTCCCTGATCAGGAACGCCCTATCAAGAATTTCGGCGTAGTTGCCGTTGGCCATCCGAAACCGATACTCTACGGTCATTCGACCTTGAACGCCGGCAGTGACCTCGGCGAGCTTTGCCTCCACTCGTTCTCGATCGCTTGGGTGGACGCGGTCTATCCACCAATCGAGATCAGCACTCATTTCGCCGGGCAGAAAACCAAGTGCCTCGCCAGCTTCGACGTCCCATTGCACGACATTAGTAGCGAGATCACGGTCCCAGATAATGTCCTTCGTAGCCTTGGCGGCCAGACGAAAACGTTCCTCGGCCTCCCTAATACCTCGCTCCGCTTCGGCCTGCTCGTGCACATCTCCGATATAGCCTTCAAGAAACAGCGGCTCACCTGTGTCTGAATAAACGGCACCCCCGCGCTCATGCACCCAGCGCAACTCGCCAGAACAATGGCGAATTCGGTAACGCAGTTCGAACTTTTCGCGGCGCGTGAGTGCCTCGGCTACCCGCTCTGCGATGGCGTCCCGTTCGGCCGGTTCGATGATCGAGTCCCAGGTGAGTTCGCCGTCTACAAACTCGTCGGGGGTATAGCCAGTAAGGTCCATCACCGCGTCACTGATGAAGGTCATGCGCCATGGAGACCGAGTTTCGCACCGGTATGCCGCCCCCGGGAGATTCCCGACTATCGAGGCAAACTGCCGTTCGCTTTCCTCGAGAGATTTTGTCGCGAGCACATTCTCGGTTACATCGGAAATTACGCCGGCGACAAAGCGCGGATCACCCTCGCCGGAAGGAAACGCACTCCCGCGTCCGCGTAACCAGACGATCGTTCCATCCCCCTTTATTCCGCGGAATATTTCTTCATAGGCCTCTCCTGTGGCCAAGGTTCGATTCAGGGCAGACCAGATCCTCTCATAATCGCCTGGGTGCACCGGGAGGGGGACGCCGGGCCCGACTTCGATATCGTCGAGACCAAGAAGGGTGCAGGTGATTTTATCCCACGTCGCCAAGCCGGTCTTCATATCAACTTGCCACGTCCCCACTCCGGCACCGGCTAACGCTGAAAGAAGAAAATCGGCGGTCCAGACCGGTTGATCCACGCTCGGGATCGTTGGCTCCGCGTTGCCCTTCCAAAACGCTTGAGCTTCAAGTGGTGCTGACATGTTCATGGTTTGCTCGACCCTCCGGTTTTCGCGATAGGCCGGAGAGGTAAAAAAAGCCCAGTTTTGAACTAGGTAAGTCCCGCACGCCCGAAAGGGGCTGGATCTTGAGGCGCGTGGAGCCTTCCGTTCGCCAATTCAGTCCAGCAAATTTTACAGCGATTCAGCAAGTCTTTGAATTCATTAGGACGAGACTCGTGCACTTTTACAGCAAAAGCCGCGCAATTCTCCGCTATCCAACAGCTTGGGAAGCTGCTGCTCTACCATTGAGCTACACCCGCGCTCGCGCGTGGCGAGGTTCTCTGAAGTGTCGCGGCAAATCGGTCAACGGGTTTTGCAGCCCGGGCCTCGCGCCGCACGCCCGCCCATTTTCGGACATTTTCAATCTCGCAGCCGCGGAATGGGTCAAGACGGGTGGTTTGCCGCCGCGCCAGCGGCTATGGACCCGATTCGAAAGCGTCGGACACAATCACCGGCCCATTCGTTTTCTAGGGGCTAATCGTAGGGAGCACGAAATGCCACTTGTACACATGAAACCGCTGCTGCGGCACGCGATGGACAACGGCTATGCCGTCGCCGCGTTCAACCTTGTCGACTACAGCACCACCAAGGGAATGGTGAAGGCTGCCGAGGCGCTTGACGCTCCGGTCATCTGCCAGACCTCGTCGAAGACCATCGACTATTACAGCCACGAGGAAATCGTCAGCTGGGTTCGCACGGTGGCAGCGGATTCCCCGGTGCCGGTCGTGCTGCATCTGGATCACTGCAAGGACCTGGAGATGATCGAGAAGTGCGCCGCGACGGGCTGGACCTCGATCATGATCGATGCCTCCGAGTTCCCGTTCGACGAGAACCTGGAGATGTCCAAGCGCGTGCGCGAGATCGCCGAGAAGTACGGCGTCGGCATGGAAGCCGAACTCGGCCAGATCATGGGCGTGGAAGACGACATGGTGGTGGCCGAGGAAGACAGCGTGCTGACCGATCCGGCCGACGCCAAGAAGTTCTGCGACGCGCTGGACCTGTCCGCCTTCGCCTGCGCGGTCGGCACGGCGCACGGGTTCTACAAAGGTGAACCCAAGGTAGACTTCGATCGCATTGCCGCCATCAACGAGGCGACGAACACCCCCATGGCCCTGCACGGTGGCACCGGTCTTTCGGACGAGACGTTTAAGAAGGCCATCGCCCGCGGCAGCGCCAAGGTGAACATCTCCACCAATCTCAAGCACGTCTTCGTCGAGAGCTTCGAGGCCTATCGCAAGGCCAACCCCGACGATTACGAGCCGCTGCGCGTGATCGATGCGCAGTACCAGGCCTGCAAGGAGCTGTTCGGAAGCTTCATCGAGAAGTTCGGCGGCAAGGGCCAGGGCAGCGCCTTCATGGCCGCGCAGAAAGAAACCGCCTGATGCTGAAGGCGCTGATTTTCGATTGCGACGGCGTGCTGGTGGATACCGAGCGCGACGCGCACCGGGTCGGTTTCAATCGTGCTTTCGCCGAATTCGGGATCGACGCCGAATGGAGCGTGGAACGCTATGCCGAGCTGCTGAAGGTTGCAGGCGGCAAGGAGCGGATGACGGCGTATTTCGATCAGGATGGCTGGCCGGAGGACAAGGTGGCCGAGTACGGCGGCAAGGATGCCCTCATCAAGGCGCTGCACAAGTACAAGACCGACCAGGTCAGCCAGATCGTCACCGACCTGCCGCTGCGCCCCGGCGTGCTGCGCATCATCGATGAGGCCATCGCCAGCGATGTGCGTCTGGGCGTGTGCACCACGTCGAACGCCAAGTTCATCGACGCCGTGCTCGACCTGATGGGGCCGGAGCGAAAGGCGAAGTTCGAATTCGTCCATGCCGGCGACGTGGTCAGCAAGAAGAAGCCCGATCCGGAAATCTACCAGCTGGCACAGCAGTCGCTGGACCTGCCGCAATCAGAATGCGTAGTGATCGAGGACAGCCGCAACGGCCTGCTCGCCGCCGTCGGCGCGGGCTATCCGGTGCTCATCACCACCAGCACCTATACGGTGGACGAGGATTTCGACGAAGCAGCGCGGGTCGTGCCGGAACTGGGCGACGCGCCGGACCCGGAGGTGACGCTGGCGGACCTGTCCGCCCTGACCGACCAGGGTTCGAATAACTAGAACGGGAGAGAACACGACAATGGCGACCATTTCGCTAGCCACCATTCAGCAGGGAATCGATACCACCGCCGACACGGTGATCCGCAACGAAAGCTATTTCTCCGACCTCGACGGGCTTGCCGGCGACGGCGATTTCGGCACTTCGCTGGCCACCGGGTTCAAGGTGATCAAGCGGGACCTGCCCGATATCGAAAAGCCCGATATCGGCACCATGCTGTTGAAAATCTCGATGCTGGTGTCGAAGCACGTGGGCGGATCGTCCGGGCCGATCTGGGGCACGGGCTTCATGAAGGCGGCCATGCCCACGAAGGGCAAGACCGAACTGACCCTGGGCGAATTCGCCGAGGCCATCGGCAATTCGGTGGACGGCATCATGGCTCGCGGCGGCGCGCAGCTGGGCGACAAGACCCTGCTCGACGCGCTGATCCCGGTGGCCGAAAAGCTGAAGGAACACGCCGACAAGGGCACCGACGACCTGAGCGAAGTGCTGAAGGATTGCGCGACCATCGCCGATGGCGCCGTGGAAAGCACGCGCAGCCTGGTTGCCCACCGCGGCCGCGCCAGCCAGGTGGGAGAGCGCAGCGCCAACACCCCCGATCCCGGCATCGTCGCCATCGCCACGATCCTTGTCGACTGGTGCAAGGCCAACGGCGTGGATTACACGCCCGCCGCGCCGGAAGTTGACAAGGCCTGCGCCTGATCCAAGCAGTTCATTTCATACGGAGAGGAAACACATGAAGAAGTTCGTCAACAAAGCCGAAGATTTCGTTCCTGAGTTCATGCAGGGCGTGCTGGCTGCCAACCCCGATCTGCTGGAAGGCAACCTGGAATTCCAGATGATCAAGCGGAAGGATCGCCCGGTCGATGACAAGGTCTCGATCGTGCAGGGTTCGGGCTCCGGCCACGAACCGGCGCACGTGATGGCCGTCGGTCCCGGCATGCTCGACGGCGCCTGCCAGGGCCCGGTCTTCGCCGCCCCGCCGGTTGATGCATGCTACGAGACCATCAAGGCTCTCGCCACGCCCGCCGGCGTCCTGGTGCTGGTGAACAACTACCAGGGCGACCGCATGGCATGGGATACCGCGGTGGAACTGGCCCAGGCCGAAGACATCAAGGTCGACCAGTTCTGGATCAACGACGACGTGGCCGTGAAGGATTCGCTCTACACCGTGGGTCGCCGCGGCGTGGCCGGCAACTTCTTCGTCATGAAGGCCTGCGGTGCCGCTGCCGAGGAAGGCAAGAGCCTGGAAGAGGTGAAGGCCGTCGCCGAGAAGGTGAACAACAACGTGCGCACCATGGGTGTGGCGCTCACCAGCTGTATCCCGCCTGCCAAGGGCACGCCGATCTTCGAGATCGCCGACGACGAGATGGAAGTGGGCGTCGGCATCCACGGCGAGCCGGGCCGCGAGCGCACCAAGATCACCAGCGCCGACGAGATCACCAAGACGCTGTTCGACGCGGTGGCCGACGATCTGCCGTTCGAAAAGGGCGACCGCGTTGCGCTGATGGTGAACGGACTTGGCGGCACGCCGCCGGCCGAACTCTATGTGCTCTACAACAAGGCCGCGCAGCTTTGCGAAGAGCGGGGCCTGACGGTCGTGCGCAACTATGTCGGCGAATACTGCACTTCGCTGGAAATGGCCGGTGCCAGCATCACCATGCTGAAGCTGGACAGCCAGCTGGAGAAGTATCTCGACGCGCCTGCGCAGGTCGCCAGCCGCATCTTCTGATCCCGTCCAGCGGAAACGAATGCGAAGCGCCCGGTTCCCGATGGGGAGCCGGGCGCTTCCACGTTATGAGGGAACTATCGGGGGTTTCTCGGAACATTGCCCCCGTCTCATCCCTTCCTTTGGTATGAGGGATAACAATCACACAGCCACGCACGCCCATACCCTGCCCAGCCGCCGGGAGCGCCTGCGCGCTTTCATGCGACTGAAATCGCAGCGGCAACTGGCGCTGGTTGGAACCGGCGTATTCGGTGCGCTTGCCCTCGCCCTTGGCACGGCCCTGGTGCAGGATCGCACCTCGCCCGAAGTCGTGAAGCTCGGCAAGGGAACGGCCAGCGTCGAGACGATGCCGGTCGCCCAGATCGAGCCGATAGAGCCGCAGCCCGCGGTCACCCCGTCCCCCAGCGAGAGCGCGATCGGTGGCGGCGAAGCGAGCTTCTACGGTAACGAACTCGCCGGAAACCGCACCGCCAGCGGCGAGACCTTCGATCCCAACCAGCTGACAGCCGCCCACCGCACGCTGCCGCTTGGCAGCCGGCTGCGCGTGACCAATCCGCGAAACGGGGAAAGCGTGGTGGTTCGCGTGAACGACCGCGGCCCCTATCACGGCAACCGCGTGATCGACCTCAGCTATGCCGCCGCACGCGAGATCGGCCTGATCCGCAGCGGCACCGGCCGGGTCAACCTGGCATTGCTGGTGACCTGATCGTCACCTGCGGAAATGGCGCTACTGCGCCAGCCGCGCGCTTTCGGGCATGTTGATCGACCGGAAGAAGTCTTCATCGGGCAGGATCTCGCGCGCCCTTGCCATCGTGGCATCCGACTTTTCGTACTGCCGCAACTCTCGATAGAAGCCTGCGGCGGAGCGCAGCATCATCGGATCGCCCGGAAAGCGTTCGACAAGCTCGTCGACCATGGCGATGGCTTCCGTCTCGCGTTCCATATCGAGCAGGATGATGATCTTCATGTCGTAGCCGCCCTCGAATGAGGGCTGCAGTTCGATCACCCGCTCGGCATCCACCAGCGCCCGTTCCAGTTCATAGTCGTCCCACAGGACGCGCGCCCGCGCCATGAGGGCCGGAATGAAATCGGGGTCGATCGCCAGCGCCTCGTCAAGATCGGCCAGCTTCATGTCGTTGGCATCGTCCGGACGTTGGCCGGCGCGGGTAACCAGTGCAATCGGCGATCCGCCGTCGACTACCGCCCGTTCCAGCAAGACAGCTGCGCTTTCTTCCAGGCCTGCGTCTGCCAGCATCTGGCTAGCCGCCGATGCGATTGACGGATCGGCGGGAAAGGCCTTTTCCATGCGCGTGACGTGAGCCTCCAGCTCGTCCGTGCGCCTTGCGCGCGCCAGCAGGAAGCCCTTCGAAATATAGCCCCAGGCGTTCTCCGGCTGGATGTCCAGAAGCCTGTCCGCATCGGCGATGGCGGAGTCGAAATCTTCCTTGCTGGCGTAGGCTTCGGCGCGCTGGCCATAGGCGAAGTAGTTGTCCTCGTTCATCTCGATGGCCGCGGTATAGGCCGCGATGGCCGCGTCCCAGTCCCTGGCGATGCTAGCAATTAGCCCCTCGGCGTGGCTGGCCACATAGTTCTGCGGGTCGCGGCTGCGCGCTTCGACGATATCGGCGCGCGCAGCCTCTGTATCGCCGAGCCGGGCGAGTATCACCGCCCGGTTGGCATAGCCCCAGGAATTCTCCGGCTCGATCGACACGACGCGATCCATGACGGCCCTGGCAGCGCGCCACTCGCCTGCATCCATCAGTGCCAGGCCCTGGTTCATCAGGTCATCGGCATCGGTGCCTTCGGCGCGGGCCATGCTGTCGATCTCCGCCCGGCTGAGGCGGTAGTTCTCGGGTATGCGCAGGAACACCCGCTTCTCGCGAAGCAGGCGCAGCGCGTCCTCGGCGGCGCGAGCCTCGCTCGCGGAGATTTCCGGTACGAGGCTGCGTGCGCTGCGCGTGGCGATGAAGCGATCGTTCGCCACTTCCAGCTGGCGACGGTATTCCACGCCGGCAACGGTTTCCTCGACATTCGCGCCGTCGAGGTTCTCCGCCGAAAAGCCCGGCGGCAGGATGACCTCGTAGGAAACGCGCTCGTACTGGGGATAGGCGATCGCGTAGGGCGCATCCTGGTCCGCGGACGCGGGCCGGTCGAAATCGGGGGTGTAGCCCACGCGCATCCCAGTGGGCTCGAACGAGTTGTAATCCCAGTCGAGTTCGGATGTGCCGGTAGCGGAAATCCGCAGTTCACCCGCCTCTTCGTCGAACTCCATCGCAACCTCTTCGGGGTTGAAGAAGCTGTACCGGTTGCTCCAGAAATCCTCGATGCTCTGGTCGCGGGCCTGGCCATAGAGCTGCTGCATCAGGCCATTCACGGCGATGGCCGTCTCGCCGCGGTAGGTGACCTCCGCCTGCGTCGGGGCCTGCGTGCGGATACCCTCGGAAAGGTCGATCCGGATGGAAATATCGTCGCTCGGCGTCGCCAGCACGGCAGGGACCATGCGAATGAGCTCTGCCCCTTGCGGCATCACCGGCAGACCCCAGCTGAAACTGGGCACCGGATGGCGCTCGAGCGAAGTATCCCCCGTACGGGTCCCATCGAGGAAGTATTCGCGCCCATCGATGTGGGCGCGCACGATGACATGGTCGAAGGCTGAAACCAGCGGCAGGCGCTGCGGCAGGGCATCGCCGATCAGCGAATTGACGAGCACCGGCTCGGCATCGATCCCCAGTTCCTCCAGCAGTCCGATCAGCAGCGCGGTCTTTGCCTTGCAATCGCCGTAGCGGCGGCGCCACGTCGTTTCCGAATCTGCGGGAACAAGGCCCGCGGCCCCCATCGCCAGCGCGACGTACCGCACCTGGTCCTGCACGAGAGCCAGGGCCTGTTCGGCCCGTTCGACCGGATCCGCAGAGGAAGCGCGTATGGCCTCCAGCCGATCGCGCAGCGGACCCTCGGCCGGAATGACCTTCGCTTCCTCGTAGAGAGGGGCGAAATGCGCCGAAAGCTCTGCCCAGTCGGCAAAGGTCGACGCTTCCACCATGCGCACCATGGCAAAGCGCGAAGGCGCGCCTTCCGGAAGAACGACGGGCGACGTCTTCGGGAAGGAAAGCGCGGCGTATTCGTAGCCGTCTTCCCGGCCCTGTTCGATTGCCGGAAGATCGTCCGTGACGGAAACCGTCAGATCGAGATCGCGTGGCCAGCTGAGGCGCACGTGGGACTTGTCGATAATGCCGTTGAGGGGACCAAGGATCGTCTCGGTATGCTCGCCCATTACCGGATTGGCCTGATCCAGGCTGTAGGCGAACCGCAGGGTGTCCCCCACTTCCAGTCCGGCGGGGAACATGTTGGCCGTCAGCACGCCGGTCAGCGTGGCGATTTCCAGGTTCTCCTCGCGGCGCAGGATAGTGAATTCCTGCCCGTCGGCAAGAACGTCGATGGTCTCGCCATCGCGCTCGATCAGCACGTGATGAATGGTAATGTCGTCGAACTCGGGGCGCCAGGATACCGAGATGTTGCCGGCTTGCAGGCCCTGGGGTGCGATGAATTCGAACGCCATTTCGATGAAATGGACGACGCGGCCCGGCTCCAGCCGGGTCTGGAAATCGCTTTCCAGGGCGCGCACGGGCAAGTCCGCCTCCACGTCCTCGCCGGGCCCGACTTCGTATGGCACCACCCAGTCCGGTATCGGACCGAAGCGCAGGTCTTCCCCCGCCTGGGCAGGAACGGCCACGACAATGATGGCCGGAACGAAAAATAGCGATGCGGTGCGCATGATACCCCCCTACTGCGTTTCACCGTAGGATCAGGGTATGACCCAATCGTTGCAGAAAGGCAAAGCGCACAAGCGCTTATGCCTTGCTACCTCCCGGCATCGCGCGCGGAATTGATGTCGACGCTCTTGGGGCTCTTGGCAAACAGCGCCGTGTAGGGGTCGTCCCCGGTCTCCATCGTGTGCGGCTCGGTTCCTTCGCGCACCGTCGTGCGGCGCATGTCGCGCTTGTAGGCGGTGTAATCGTATTCGCCGCCGCGGTGCATGGAACACAGGTTGTCCCAGATCACCATGTCGCCGGGCTGCCACTGCCACTTGAAGGTGTACTTGTCCTGCGTGGTGTGGGCAATCAGGTCTTCGATCAGCTTGCGCCCCTCTTCCTTGTCCGTACCTTCCACGTCCATGGTGTGAGCGGCGATGAACAGGCTCTTGCGACCCGAACCGCGGTGCGTGTGGACCAGCGGGTGCTTGGCCACCGGGCGCTCGTAGATCTCCTCTTCCGTCACCTCGGCACCGGCCTTCTTGCGGCTCCACCACAGCGAGTTAACACCGACCTTGTCCTCGATCAGGTCCTTGGTTTCCTGCGGCAGGTCCTCATAGGCCGTGCGCGCATCGGCGAACCAGGTTTCACCGCCCGCCTCGGCTGGCGGCGTGATGTGGGCGAGCAGGATCGAATAGCTCGTGCGCTTTTCCAGGAAGGCGCTGTCGGTGTGCCACAGCCTGTCGCCCTTGCGGTATTCCACCGCCGCGGGATCGGTGGTGATCTCACCTTCCAGGTTCAGGTTCGAAGCATCGAACAGCTCGCGATAGGGAAGCCGCATCTTCTGCCCCTCGCCGCGCTTGGGCACGCGCTCCAGGTAGCCGAAATTGCGGCTGAACCTGACGTGATCCTCGTCGCTCATGCCGGTATTGCGCCACACCGTGACGCCGTACGTGTCCATCGCGTCGGTGATCTGCTTGACTTCGTCCGCGTCGAGATCCTTCGTCAGGTCAAGGCCCGAACAGACCGCGCCGAACTTCGGCAGGATGGGTTCGCACTTCAGGGCCATGACTCTCTCTCCGTATCGCTTTTATTCGTTCGGTCGTTTCCGTTGCAGGCTGGCGCGCTTGCAGCTGGCGACCAGCACATCGTCCTGGTTATAGGCGCGATGGACGAAATTGACTATGCCCTGATTTGGGCGCGACTTGCTCTCGCGCAAGCCCTCCACCTCGGTTTCGATCCGCAGGGTATCGCCGATGAACACGGGTGCGGGAAACCGCACCTCGTCCCAACCCAGGTTGGCAACGGCCGTGCCCTGCGTGGTGTCGTTGACGCTGATCCCCACCATCAGGCTGAGTGTGAAGCACGAATTGACCAGGATTCGCCCGAATTCGCTGTCCTTCATGAACTCCGCATCGAGGTGCAGCGGCGTGGGATTGTGGGTGAGCGTGGAGATGAGCAGATTGTCCGTCTCCGTAACCGTGCGTCGCAGGGGATGGTCGAAAACCTGCCCCACCTCGAAATCCTCGAACCACAAGCCTGCCATGCGTAATCCTCCTTTGCGCAAGGCTCCTAGCGCGCACGCGGCGATCGCGCTAGAACGCCGGCATGATCAAAGCTCTCACGCCGCTTGCATGCATCACGCTGGCCGCCTGTGCCGCCACGACCCCACCACCCTTCGACGACGATGGCGATCCCAATGCGCGCGATCCCGCGGGCGAATGCGACGCTGGGCCGGCCATGGGCCTGGTGGGCACCGTGGCGAGCGAGGAAGTGGGCGCGGAACTGCTGGCCCTTTCCGGCGCGCGCACGCTGCGCTGGGTTCCGCCGCGCACCGCGGTGACGATGGATTTCCGGCCCGACCGGCTGACAGTGCATTACGACGACGACATGGTGATCGAAAGGATCACCTGTGGCTGAGCCGAATGACGGACGGCAGCGGATCCCCCCGCTCGGCCCGTTCGAAGAGCAGGCCGGCTTCACCCGCGCAATCCGCGTGGGCGACAGGATCATCGTTTCCGGCAACGTGGGCGTGGAAGAAGACGGCAGCGTCAGCCCCGATGCCGGGCGGCAGGCGGATCGCTGTTTCGAGCAGATCCTCGACTACATCGGCCAGCTGGGCGGCCATTCGGGCGACGTGGTGCGCGTGCGCATGTTCGTGACCGATATCGCCGATGCCGATGCCGTGACCGCCGCCTTCACCCGCGCGGTGGGCCATGCGCGCCCAACCGGCACGCTGGTCGCCATATCCGCGCTCTACAGCCCGGAATGGAAGTGCGAGATAGAAGCCGAGGCCGTGATCGGGAGCTTGCAATGATCGTTCGATTGATACCCGTGGCGGCAGCGGCTGTCATGCTGACAGGCTGCGGTGACGACCTCGAAAGCCGCCAGTCCGCGGTCCAGGGGGAAATGCCGGAAGCCGGCAGTGTCACGATGGGCGAGCAAGGCAGCCCCGCTGCAGGCACCTCCCCCGCGCAGACCGCCCAGGACGTCGACGATGCGGGCGACGCCGGGTCGGAGGACGAGCCCGCCGTGGCCGATGCCGGGGTAGAGGAGTTCGTGGACGATGCGGAGGGCTTCTCCACGGACCCTATCGACGACACATCCGGGTTCGATCCCACCCCGTCCGACGACGGCGGATTTGCCTCGGAATAGAAGGCGACGGAAAGTTTCGGGGACTGAGCCGGCAGCCAGCAGCCGGAAAGTTTCTCCAGACACTGGTTGTGTCGCAACGCGCCTTTTGACATTGCGCGCGGATGCATGATGCCATGCAGGAGAGACGCATGACCGGACAGTTCCAGCTTACCGACGACCAGCTCGCCATCCAGGAGATGGCGCGGCGATTCACAGCCGACAATATCACCCCCAACGCCGGCAAGTGGGACGAGGAGCATCACTTCCCCAGGGACGTGATCAAGCAGACCGGCGAGCTGGGTTTCGGCGCGATCTACGTATCGGAAGAATCCGGCGGCATCGCGCTGGGCCGTCTGGAAGCCGCGCTGATCATGGAAGCCATGGCCTATGGCTGCCCCACCACCAGTGCCTTCATCTCCATCCACAACATGGCCGCCTGGATGATCGACACCTTCGGCGGGCAGGACCTGAAGGACCGCTACCTCCCCGATCTCGTCTCGATGGACAAGCTGGCCAGCTATGCGCTGACGGAGCCGTCCTCCGGTTCCGACGCGGCGGCGCTGAAGACCTCGGCGAAGCTCGATGGCGACCATTACGTTCTCAACGGCACAAAGCAGTTCATCTCGGGCGGCGGAGTGAACGATGTCTACGTGGTGATGGTACGCACCGGCGAGCACAAGACGCGCGGGATCTCCTGCGTGGTGGTGGACAAGGACACCCCTGGCGTCAGCTTCGGCGCGCCGGAGAAGAAGCTGGGCTGGAACGCCAGCCCCACCGCGCAGCTGATTTTCGAGGATGCGCGCGTGCCCGTCGCCAACCGGGTCGGCGAGGAAGGCGACGGCTTCCGCTTCGCCATGGCCGGGCTCGACGGCGGGCGGCTCAACATCGGCGCCTGTTCGCTGGGCGGGGCGCAGCGCTGCCTGGACGAGGCGGTGGCATATACCAAGGATCGCCAGCAGTTCGGCCAGCCGGTGGCCGATTTCCAGAACACGCAGTTCATGCTGGCCGACATGGCCACCGATCTGGAAGCAGCGCGCGCGCTGCTCTACCTCGCCGCCGCAAAGGTGACCGACAACGCGCCCGACAAGACGCGCTTTTCCGCCATGGCAAAGCGTCTCGCCACCGACAGCGGCTCCAACGTGGTGAACAACGCGCTGCAGCTGTTCGGCGGCTACGGCTATCTGAAAGATTACCCGATCGAACGCTTCTGGCGTGACTTGCGGGTGCATTCCATCCTGGAGGGCACCAACCAGGTGATGCGCATGATCGTCGGCCGCGACCTTCTCAAAGACTAAGGATCTTATGACCGAACAAGTGAACCTCCACGTGCACGGCCGTGTCGCGCACGTCTCCCTCAACCGTCCAAAGGCGATCCACGCACTGACGCTGGAGATGTGCGAGGCCATGAGCGAAGCCCTGCTGGGCTGGCGCGATGACGAGAGTGTGGAGGCGGTCATACTCGATCACGCGGAGGGACGCGGCTTCTGTGCCGGCGGAGACGTGGCATTGCTGCGCAATTCGGCGATGGAGGATGGCGGCGCGCGCGGGCGGGAGTTCTTCCACGCCGAGTATCGCCTCAACCACCTGCTGTTCACCTATCCCAAGCCCGTCGTCGCCTTCATGGACGGCGTGACGATGGGCGGCGGCGTGGGCATCAGCCAGCCGGCCAAGTACCGGGTGGCGACCGAGAATACCAAGTTCGCCATGCCCGAAGGCGCGATCGGGCTGTTCCCCGACGTGGGCGCCGGACATTACCTGCCGCGCCTGCGCGGGCAGACGGGCAAGTTCCTCGCCCTCACCGGCGCGCGGCTGGACGGGGCGGAATGCCTGTGGGCCGGTATCGCCACGCACTACATCGAAAGCGAGAAGCTGGCCGAGGCGAAGGCCCGGATCATTGCCGGTCCCGATGCCATCTCCGCGATCCTGGACGAATTCGCCGGTCAGCCGCCCAAGGCGCGCCTGGCCGACAACCGGCGCAAGATCGACGCGCTGTTCGCGCCCGAGACCCTGGAAGGCATCATCGCCGCGCTGGAGAACGACGATAGCGACTGGGCGGCGAAGGAGCTGGCGGCGGTCCGGTCCAAGTGTCCGACGACGAGCAAGGTGGCGCTGTGCCAGTTCGCCGAGAATGCCGAATGCCGCGATTTCGCCGCGAACATGGCGATGGAATACCGCATTGCCAGCCGCATGATCATGCGACCCGACTTCGCCGAGGGCGTGCGCGCGGTGCTGGTGGACAAGGACAACGCCCCGACCTGGCAGCCCGCCGAACCCGAAGGCGTGACGGACGATATGATCGACACCATCTTCGCCCCGCTGCCCGACGACGAGGAATGGACGCCCTTCCCGCAGGCGGGCTGATCACTCACGCTCCGCAGGCGGCGAGCAGGCTTTCCACCCGCGCACGGTAGCCCGCGCCGAACAGGCGCAGGTGCACCAGCATCGGCCATAGCTGGTAGACGGGCACCCGCTCGCGCCAACCGGGAGCCAGCTCGTTCGCCGCGAAGAATGCCTCCGGCGGGCTGCCGAACACCTGCAGCATGGCAAGATCGACCTCGCGGTCGCCTACGTAGCAGGCAGGGTCGATCAGCGCGGCGAGCCGTCCCTGGTGGAAGAGCACGTTGCCGGTCCAGAGGTCGCCGTGCAGCAGGGCGGGCGGCGGGTCTTGCGGGACGATGTCTCCCAGCCGCGCTGCCAGCACCTCGATCCTGCGCGCCAGCGGGCCGGGCACCTCGGCGCAGAACGGCAGCAGTCGCCGGTCTCGCCAGAACTCTGTCCAGTTGCCGCAAGGCGCGTTGGCGATGGCGACCTTGCCGAAGGCATAGTCGGCCTCCCAGCCGTACTGTCCCTCCCGCTCGGCATGAAGCAAGCGCAGGGCCTCGGCGCAATCCGTCCAGCCTGCGCGTCCATCGTTCTCGATGAAGGCCATCACCAGCAGCCCTGCCTCGCTATGCAGCACCTCCGGCACGGGAGCGCCCGTGGCGGCCATGGCGCGCAGCATGGCGCCTTCGCGCTCGACCAGTTCGCCGGTCTTGGCGACAACCTCGCGATTGTCCTCCAGCACCGCCAGTGCTGCGCCGCCCAGGTCGCCGCCGGGCAGCTGGCGCACTTCGCGCACGTCCTTGCCCAGAGCCGCCGCTATGCGCGCGGACAGGTTCACGAGAACCGGGCGACCAGCGCCTTCGCAGCGGCCGAGACGTCGTGCCAGGTCTGCTCGAAACCGTCCCGTCCGCCGTAATAGGGGTCCGCCACGGCCTGTCCCTCGCGGCCCGGTACCAGGTCCAGCAGCAGCGCGATCCTCGCCGTCGTCTCTCCGGGAGCGAGAGCGTGGAGGTTGCGCAGGTTGTCCGCATCGAGTGCAAAAATGTGCGTGAAGCTGGTGAAATCCTCGCGCGCGACCTGCCTTGCCCGCAGCGCCGAAATGTCGATGCCGTTGTCCCGCGCGGTTTCCATGGCGCGCGGATCGGGCGGGTTGCCGACATGCCAGTCCCCGGTCCCCGCGCTGTCGATGTGCAGATCCAGCCCTGCCTCGCGGGCCGCGGCGCGCATCGCGCCTTCGGCCATGGGAGAGCGGCAGATGTTGCCGAGACAGACGAAGAGGATCGACGGACTATCGCTCATGCAGGCCAGGGCCCGGTGATGGCGATGGTCATGGTCGGGCTGTAGGCGTTGACGAACAGCGTGCGGCCATCGGGCGAGAAGCAGGCCCCGGCCAGCTCGGTCTGCATCTTGAGCAGCGCCAGCGGATAGGCCGCGCCTTCGGGCGTGATCCCGCGCAGGTGGTTTTGCACCACGTCGTCGTAGGAATCCTCGCACACCACCAGGTGGCCGTATGGCGCCACGGTGATGTTGTCGCCGTAGCTGTATTCGCTTTCCTCGGGGCTCTCGTAGAAGAGTTCGAGAATGTCGGCCTGGTGCACTTCGGGACGCAGGCGGAAGATCTGCCCTTCGTGCGCCGCGCCGCCGCTGGTGCAGGTGAAGAATATCTCGCCCTCGCCCATCCAGATGCCCTCGCCGCGCGCGAACAGTGCCGCGCCCTGCGCCGCGCCGCGCTGGCGCAGGTCGTCTTCGGGGGCTTCCACGTTGTCGAGCGTGATCCAGGTGCCGCGCATCGCGTCGCCCACGGCCATCGTCCGCTCGCTCCAGTTGCGCGTGTCGCTGACGCCTTCCAGCACCAGCGCCTGCAAGGTGCCGCCCTGCGCCAGCTGGCCGGGCCGCAGCGGCAGGAAGCGGTAGAGCAGCGAATTCTCGCGGTCCTCCGTCAGGTAGACGATGCCGGTCGCCGGATCGATGCAGGCCGCCTCGTGGTTGAAGCGTCCCATCGCCGTCAGCGGCACGGGGTCGACCAGTCCCGGCGCATCGGCGGGCACTTCGAACACCCAGCCGTGATCCTTGTTGATGCGGCCATCGGCACGGTCGGTGTTCTCCTCGCAGGTCAGCCAGCTGCCCCACGGGGTGATGCCGCCCGCGCAATTCCGGATCGTGCCCGCCAGGCTGCGATATTCGCGCTCCACCTCCAGCGTGGCCGCGTCCAGGACAAGCGTGGTGGTGCCGCCCGGCAGCGGGCGCAGCGACCGCGCCACGGTATCGTAGGCCGGGCCGGGCGGGATCGACCCGCCATCGTGCTGCGGTTGCAGTTCATGGTTGCGCACCAGCGCCAGCTTGCCGTTGCCGAGGTCGAAACAACCCATGCCGTCGGCCCGGTCCGGCACGCTTCCGCCGTCGCTCATCGGCGTGTCGTGGCGCGAGATCACGCGGTAGGAGAAGCCCGGCGGCAGGTCGAGCACACCGGCGGGATCGGGCTGCAATGCGCCTACCGGGCTGGCACTGCCGGACAGCGCGGGGCTGGACGAGGCGCGCGGCCCCATCGTCGTGCAGCTGTTGAGATAGAGGCCAGCAAAGGCAGAGCCCGTCAGGGCAAGAAACTGGCGGCGGCTTGGAACTGTCATGCGGTTTGCGAACCCTTCGTGATCGAATCGTAATTCAGGCAGTTCCGCATACTAGCGGGAAATGCGGCAGCAGTGTTGCAATCGGCTCCGTCATCGCTCGTTCGAATGCCGGGTTTCGACAACCAAGCGGATGGAGCCCAGGCGACTAGTCCGTATCGGCGGCGATGTAGGCTGCAATTGCGGCGATGTCGGTGTCGGAAAGCTCGGACGGGCGGAAAGGCGGCATCGCCCCTGCCCCGCGCCGCACGAACAGTTGCAGCACCGGCGCGGGCAGGTCGTCGCGCAGGTGCAGCGCGGCGGGGCGAGCGCCCTCGTACTTTTCCGCTAGGGCGGCCGTGCCCGGAAGCATTTCCGATCGGTCGTCACCCGGCCCGGCCCCGTGACACGGTGCGCACTGGCGCTCGAACACCTGCCGTCCGTGCGCGACCTGCCGGTCTTCCGGCTGCGCGGCGACCGAAAGCGATGCGGCGGCGAGAAGCGAGATGGAGGCGAGAATCAGTCTCATGCCCTGCCCCCGTTCCTGAACCGTCGGGGCCACACGCCGCCCCGCCCCGGCGCGATGATGCCGTCTGGATCGACCGCGTCCTTCATCGCTTCCAGGAATGTGCGCAGCCGTCCGCCGTTGAAGCTGTAGGTGGCGGCCACGTCGTCCTGGTAGATCGGCGCGGCGCGATAGTCGCCCCAGCTGTGCTCGGCGGCGACGGCCACCATGTGCTTCATCGCGCGGTGGACCATCGCGTTGTGCTCCGGATCGTCGCGCCTGATGCTGGGGGCGAACACCATCTGGAAGGTGTTCGAATGCCAGAACAGCGGCGCGGTGACGGCGCTGAAATAAGGCGGCAGCGGATATTGCCGCTGCGCGTCGCCCAGCACGCGCTGCATTTCGAACACCGCCTCTCCATCGCGCGGCAGCACGGGGAAGAAGCCGACGTGCCCGTCGCCGCGCACGATCTCCCAGATGCCGAGTGAGGGAATGCCGAGCGCGCCCTTGCGGCGGATGGCGGTGGGATAGGGCTGGGTGGCGTTTTCAAGCCGCTGCTCGGTCGCGGGGAGAGCGAAGTGATCGCCTTCCAGCGCCTCCGCACCGGGGATATCGGAAAGGATGCGATCCCTGGCGTAGTCCCACTGCGCGGCGGTGGCCGCCTGGGGGCCAAGGAACTGCAGATCGATCGCCCAGCTGTGCAGCCCGGCGGCGGAGGCGGCCGCGTCCATCTCCGCATCGGACGGACCGCCCATCTTGGTTGCCAGCGCGGCGAACTGCGGATCGCCAAGCAGCGCCGAAAGCGGGCTGGCGAAGCGCACCTCGCTCACCATGCCGCTGTCGGACAGGTAGTTCACGTGCTCGATCAGCTTGATGAGGTCGCGCCGCCTGGGCACCCGCACCAGCCCGGTGCGGTAGTATTCGGGCTGCGGCATCAGGCGGAAGCCCATCTTCGTGACGACGCCGAAATTGCCCTGCGCGAACAGGCCCGACGGGTCCGGTCCGAAGCCGTATGGGTATTCCTGCCAGCTGTCCGCGCCGGGAAGCGCGCCCATGCCGGTGCGCATCAGTTCGCCATCGGGCAGCACCACTTCCATCCCGCAGTGCGCCCCGAAGTGGTCGCGGAATTGCGGCATCGTGTAGCCCACGCCCCGGTCCAGCGCGTTGCCGACCGGCGATCCCCAGCCGGGATCGGGGCAGTCGATCATCACCTTCAGGCCGCGCTCCTGGATGTGGCGGTAGAGATCGAAATAGGAAACGCCCGGTTCAACCAGCGCATAGTTGCGCGCCTCATTCACCTCGATCACGCGGTCCAGCCGCTTCAGGTCCAGCACCGCGCTGCCGGCCACGTTGGGCGAGGCACCGCCGTAGCCGAAGTTCTTGCCGGTGGAGATCGGGTGCAGCGGCACCCGGTGGCGGCGGGCAATGCGCACCACTTCCTGCACCTGCGCCACGTCTGCCGGGGCGACGGCGCTGGAGGCCTGTATCTCTTCCGGCGTGTTCCACACCGGCGAGAAGGCGTCGCGATAGGGGAACATGTCGGCGTCGGAAGACCAGACCCAGTCCTCCCCCACCGCGCCGCGAAGATCGGCCAGGAACGCGGCGAAGCCTGCGTCGTCGAGGTCGGGCGGCAGGACTGTCATCCGGCGACACTGGGATGGTGCGGTGCGATGATCCAGCGAACGGCCTGCACGCGGTTCGCGCGCGGCAGGTCCAGCGTGGTGCGTGATACCACGCGGCGACCCTGGTGGGTGGCCAAGGTCTCCAGCACGAACAGCGCGTCCGCGCCGGTTATGCCGCCCAGCACGAAACCGGGCCTGCGCCAGCGCTCGTCAAGCTCGTCGTACCAGACGCGGGTGACGTCACCGGCAAACCGCAGCACGGGCATGGACGCATCGGCGACGTCCAGCGCGCCGGGAAAGCGGGTGTCGATCAGCAGCGCGTCGAGCCCGCCCGGCGCGGCGGCGAATGCGCCATGCCAGCCGGTGCCGAGCGCCGGCAACAGGGTGCCCCACTTGAGGTCTTCGCGGCGTGTCGTCATTGTGATCCTCGTCCCGTTGCAGCCGATCCTAGCGGCTGCAACGGGAGAGGCAATTGACTTTGTCCGCCCGGGCGAAGGTTAGTCCAGCCCCAGTGCGGCGCGGATGGCGGCCCAGCTCGCGAGCTTGAAGTTCTGCGCCTGCGGAGGATTGATGCCGTCCTGCGCGATGAACAGGCCCTGCGGGTAGTCCGGCCCGAAGCTGCGCGTATCGAGAGCGATGCCGTCGGTCTCTTCGGCGGAACCATACGTGCCTGCCGCGATGGCGAAGCGACCCACCGGCGTCATGCCCGGCAGTGCGTAGACCGCGTAGGCATTGTCCCCCTGGCTGGAGGCGACCAGGTAGCCACCGTTCTCGCCCTCGGGTGCGATGGCGAGGCCTTCCACGTCGGCGACCAGGTACCGGTTGTCGATCGGGGCGACCAGCTCTCCGGTCGTCGCGCCATCGGCAAAGCGCCAGATGCCGCCGACTTCCTCGCCCACGTAGAGCGTCCCGTCGCGCTCGTCGTAGACGCAGCCCTCGGGCTGGCTCGGCACGGACATCTCGCGCACCAGCGTGGCCTGCGGAGCGGGGCCGGGCGTCATCTCGTATTCGCGAAGCTGTCCGTCCTTGATGACCGCCAGCGCCTTGAGCCCGCCGTGCTGGCTCATGCAGAAACCGTATCCCTCGCCCGGCCCGCTCGGCACGCGGCCCAGCGGGCTCAGTTCGCCGCTCTGCGTATCCAGCGTGAAGGTGGCGATGTGCGAATTGGCAAGGTCGATGCGGTCGCTGGCGGCGACGAAAACCGTGCCGTCCTCCAGCGTCACCAGGTCGACGTTGTTCACCGCGCCCGCGTCGATGAAGCTGCGAACCTCTCCGTCCAGGCCATAGACATAGAGACCCGCCTTCTTGTCGGTGGCGACGATCAGGCTTTGCGAGGGGTCTGCGTCGTTGCGCCAGATGGCGGGATCGTCGGCAGCGTCCTCGTTGGCCGTGCCCACCGGTTCGGTCTCGCCAATGGCGACGACCGAGACCGGGGGAAGACCGGTGGGGGTGGTGGCGCAGCCTGCCAGAAGCAGCGCGGCGGCTATCGTGACGGCCCGCATCAGAACGTCACCCGCACGCCGCCCTTGAAGGTGCGGCCGTAGATTTCATACTGGTAGTTGTTCTGCCGCCCGCCCACGGTGTTGTAGGCGAAGTACTCGGCGTCGGTCAGGTTGATCGCTTCCACGAACAGCTGCACCCCTTCCATCACGGTAAGCCGGGCACTGGCGTCGAGCTGGAAATGGCTGTCCACGAAACGGTATTCCTCCGGATCGCCGCCCAGTTCATCAAGGTAGTCGTCGCGATAGGTGCCCGCCAGGCGAAGGCTGATCGGCCCCTTCTCGTAACCGATAACCCCGTTCAGCGTATGCTCGCTGGAAGCGGGCAGCGGAATGGTGCTGATGCCGTTGCCGAAACCCTGGCCGAACAGGTCGAGCGAGCCGTCGGAAATCGTGGCCGTCGCATCGGTGTAGGTGTAGTTGGCCTGCGTAAGCAGCCCGTCGAAAGGCGCGGGCAGCATGTCCCACTGCATGGCGAAGCCCAGTTCGATCCCCCAGACCTCGGCGCTGTCGCCGTTCACCGGAATGGCCGCCTCGTTGAAGGCGATGCCGTTGAAAACGAGCAGTTCGTCGGCCCCGATTTCGTCGTCTCCGTCGAGGTCTTCGGCCTCGTATTCGACGGTGACGATGTAGTTGGCGATGTCCTTGTAGAAGAACCCGGCGCTCAGCGCGCCGTTGCCGCCGAAGTAGTATTCGATGCCGGCATCGAAGTTCCATGCCTCGTAGGGCTCGAGGTTGGAATTGCCGAACTCGCCTTCGACCTCGTCCTCGTCGTTGCGTTCGGTAATGAAGCGCGGGGCGAGCTGGGCGAAGCCGGGACGCACCAGACTGCGATAGCCCGCTGCGCGCAGCACCAGGTCGTCCACCGGCTCGTAGCGGATATTCAGGCTGGGCAGCCAGAAGCCGTAATTGGCGGGTGTCGTCTGCGGGGTGACGATCACCGTGTCATCGTCCGCGATGGTGCCGTCCGGAAGGGATCCGCCTTCCTCCACCAGCAGGGTGAAGTTGCCGATGATGTCGGTCTGAGTGTATTCGGCACGCACGCCGCCGATCACCGTCAGGCTGTCGCTTTCCCAGCGGCCCAGCAGGTAGCCGGCGTAGATGTCTTCTTCGATGGTGTAGTCCTCTGCCGCGCTGTCGAAGGCGCTGTCGATTTCCTGCAATTCGAAATCGGCCCGGTTGGCAAAGAAGAAGTCGCTGGCACCGGTGTAGCTGGCGACGGGTTGGATATCGACGAGGCGATAGGTCTGCTCGCCCAGCACGTCGGCCAGGGTGAGATCGTCGGTTTCGAAGAACTGGATGTCTCCGTTGAAGCTCTTTTCGCGCCAGCGGCCCTTGAAGCCGGTCTGCACGGTGAACACGCCCGCCCCGCTGATGAAATCGCGGCCGATGTCGAGCTTGGCCGCGTATTCGGCATCCCTGGAATCGGAGAGGTCGGTCAGTTCGATCTCGTCCAGTTCATAGGTCGACGCGTCGAAGAAGTCGTCCACGCCCGAAATCGCGTAGGTCGGCACGCGTTCGTCGGAATAGTCGATGGTCGCGGCCAGCCCGTCCGCCTCGAAATCGCGCGCGAACACGGCGGGATCGACACTGTCGTCCTCGGCCTCGCTCGATCGGGCATAGCTGGCCATGTACTCGATGTTCCAGGGCCCGGTTTCGGTCTGGCCGCCGAAGCTGAACGAGTAGATTTCCTGGCGCTCGAAGCGGTCCTTGATGTCGCGCTCCACCGTGATGGCATATTCCTCGTCCGGCTCGGACGGGTCGAAATCGGCGAATACCGCGGAAGTGCCGCTGCCGGTGACGAAGGCATCGCCGAAGTCGAAGATCAGGCGGCGACGATATTCCTGGTCGTCGAACCGGCTCCACAGGCCACGCGCGGAGAGCGTCGTGCTGTCGGAGGCGCGCAGGTCGAAGCCGAGCGAGGCGGAGATGCGCTCCCGCTCCACGTCGTAGTCGCGGTATTCCAGGTCCTCGGCATAGACGAGACCATCGTCGTCTTCCCAGCCGTCCATCTCGACATTGTCGGTCTCGAAGAAGCGGTTGTAGTATGACAGGCCGCCCGACACGCCGAAGTCGTCGGTCAGGCGATAGGCGAAGTTGATACTGCCCTTCGGGTTCAGCTCCTCGGAATACTCGTTGTAGCTGCCTTCGCCCGACACGGTGACGAAGTTGCCCCGGCGGTCGAAAGCCGAAACGGTGTTGATCTCGATGCTGGCGCCGATGGTGTCGGCGTCCATGTCGGGAGTCAGCGACTTTCTCACCTCGATGCTCTCGATGATGTCGCTGGAAATCACGTCCAGCGCCACGGCGCGGATGTCGCCCTCGGGCGCAGGCACGCGCACGCCGTTGACGGATGTCGCGTTGAGGTTGGGATCCAGACCCCGAACGGCCACGAAGCGTCCCTCGCCCTGGTCGTTCAGCACGTTCACCCCGGGCAGGCGTCGCAGGCTTTCCGCCACGTTCTGATCCGGGAACTGGCCGATCGCGTCGCGCGTCAGCACGTCGACCACGGTGTCGCTGGCATATTCGCGCGACAGGGCGTTGGCCTGGTTGGCGCGCTGGCCGTAGACGAGGATGTTGTCCTCTTCCTCGCCGAGCAGGAAGTTCGCCGTAACCACGCCTTCCTCGGGAACCTCGATCACCTGCGTCTCGGTCGGCACGCCGACATAGCGGACCTCGACGGTCCAGCTGCCAGCCGGGAGATCGGCGATGCGGAAGGACCCGTCGCGTTCGGTCGTCACCTGCCGATTGAGCTCGGGAATGCGCACCACGGCGGATTGCAGGGCCACGGTATCGGTCGAATCGATCACCACGCCGGTCACGTCCCCGGCCATGGCGGGCGCGGCGGAAAGGGCGATGGCGGCAATGCTGGCAGAGCCGAGCAAGCGGGAATGTGTCACGGGTGTCCTCCTGTCTGTTGGAGGCGCGGCTAGGCCCGCTACATGATCGATTGAGGACAGCTGGGTTACAGATCAATGACGCAGCGCCATGTGGCGAACGGGCAACAGCCGTTCGCGTCCCGAACGTTGGAATGCCCAGGGCTCAGCCGGCTGATTTTCCCGAAGCGGGTTCGTCGTCGAACTCCATGCCCAGGAACCGTTCGCTCAGCCACGATGTCGCCGGGCCCGGATGCACGTCGGCGCGGTGGATGGCGGAAAAACGATAGAGCCCGCCGGGATCCTCGGGCATGTGCAGTTGCACCAGAGTTCCCGCGATCAGATCGTCGCGGATCATCGGTACGGGCATGTTGCCCCAGCCGATACCCTCGCGCAGCAGGGCGTGCTTTGCGCCCAGATCGGCCAGCCGCCATGTCTGAGGCGAATGGACCGCAAAGTCGCGCCCCTGCGTCAGCGGGGAACGGTCGGTCAGGACAAGCTGGATATGGTCGCGACCGGCGCCGGGCTCCAGCTGCTTCGCCCGGGCCAGGGGATGGTCGGGCGCTGCCACCGGGACGAGGCGGACCGCGCCGCCATCGACGCGGGAAAGCCCCTCTATCCCCGCCGCGACGGGACCGGCAATGCCGAGAACCGCCCTGCCATCCAGCACCAGCGCGGCAACGGCTCCCAGTCCCTCGACATGCAGGCGAAGCGACACGGTAGGATACTGTCGTCGGAACTGGTGAAGGATCGCCGCAAGACACTCGGTTGGCAGCATCACGTCGACGGCAAGGCTGACCTCGGCTTCCAGGCCTTCGAGCAGGCCCTTTGCCCGCGCCTTCAGCCCGTCCACCCGCGAATCCACGCGGCGCGCTTCCTCGAGAATGGCCTTGCCCGCGGCGGTGAGCACCGGGGTGCGCTTACCATCGCGGTCGAACAGGGTCAGTCCCAGCTGGGCCTCGAGATTGGCGATGCCATAGCTGATGACAGAGACCGCGCGATTGAGCTTGCGCCCGGCCGCGGCGAAGCTGCCGGCGTCCACCACCGCGAGGAAAATCCGCAGCTGGTCGAGCGTGGGAGAACCTGGATCTGACATTTCAACTTTCTCGAACCTTTCATCGAATATTATACCACTAATCAAAACGCACAGGCAGTCCTAGATCGTCTCCACAACCCTTTAGGGAGACACGACATGATCGAACTGCGTCCTTTCGAAAGCCTCGGCGGAGCCAACCACGGCTGGCTCGACGCCAAGCATCACTTCTCCTTTGCAGGCTATCACGACCCGGCCCGCGTGCACTGGGGCTCGCTGCGCGTCTGGAACGACGACACCATCCAGCCGAAGACCGGATTTCCGGCCCATCCCCATCGCGACATGGAAATCATCACCTACGTCCGCGAAGGCGCGATCACGCACGAGGACAGCCTCGGAAACAAGGGTCGCACCGAGGCCGGCGACGTCCAGGTGATGAGCGCGGGCACCGGCATCCGCCACTCGGAATACAACCTGGAAGACACGGTCACCCGGATCTTCCAGATCTGGATCATTCCCGATGCCGACAGCGACGGCGAGGCTCCCTCGTGGGGTGCCCGGCTGTTCCCCAAGGCGGATCGTTCGGGTGCCTGGGCGGTGCTCGCTTCGGGCAAGTCCGATGACGGCGATGCATTGCCAATTCGCACCGACGCCCGCGTGCTGGGCGCAACGCTGAAGGCGGGCGAGACGATCAGCTATGCGATCGATCCCTCGCGCCACGCCTACCTCGTGCCCGCCACCGGCACGGTGCGCGTGGGCGACGTGGAAGCGCGCGCCCGCGACGGCGTGGCCATCACCGGGATCGACACCATCACCATCGCGGCCAGCGAGGACAGCGAACTCGTCCTCGTCGATGCCGCCTGACCTGAAGGAGCAACTGACATGAGCAACATTCTCCACATCACCGCCAGCATCCGCGGAGAGGGATCGGTCTCGCGCCGCCTGGGTGGAAGGCTGGTCGAACGGCTGGCCCGCGCCACCGGCGCCGAGGTCGTCGTTCGCGACCTGTCCGCAAACGACCTGCCGCTGATCGATGCCGAACGCTTCGCTGCCAACCTGACGCCGGTGGAAGACCGCAACAGCGAACAGCAGGCGCTGGCATCGGTCGGCGATGAACTGATCGCAGAACTGCAGGCTGCCGGGACGCTGGTGCTCAGCCTGCCGGTCTACAACTTCACCATGCCCGCGACGCTCAAGGCGTGGGCCGACCTGGTGGCACGGGCGGGCACGACCTTCCGCTATACGGAGAACGGTCCCGTCGGACTGCTGACCGGGAAGAAGGCCTACGTCGTCATCGCAACGGGCGGCACGCCGATCGGCAGTGAAATCGACTTCCTGACACCGTGGCTGCGCCATTTCCTGCGATTCATCGGGATCGACGACGTGGAGATGGTCGTCGCCGATGGCATCATGGGCGTGGACGGCGAGGAGAAGATCGAGGCCGCCGCGCAGACCATAGAGCGCATGGCGGCCTGACGCCGGCCGACTGCGAGAGATGACCGCCGGAGTCCCGACAGGCTCCGGCGGTCTTCTCCTTTTTGCACGGCAGTATTGCCATCGAAGGATCGGCGCGGCGCATCGAACTGCCGAAAGAATTCCATCTTTCAGATAGTTGGCGCAACTTTCCGCAACCAGGCGCTCATGCAATGCAGCTATCTTGCGGATTACGAACACCGGTGGCATACTTTTGCGATGGACCGGTGCTTCTTCTGCCCCATCAGCGGCCAGGTTGCCGTTCGCCGATCGGTGGAGTTTCACCTCACCGACTGGTTCAACGAGTGATCCCTTTCCGCGCGGGATAGGCGCGGACTTCGGGCACTTTCTCCAAACGACGAGACTGCCTTCCGACATTCCGGGCCCGTCCCCGACCGTTCGCCACACGACCTTTTGTCGCGAATCAGGGTTCGAGGGATCAGACAATGTCACTACACGCAAAAATTCATTTCGGTGCGACCAGCGCCGCCGCCCTGCTGCTTGCGGGAATTTCGACGCCTGCGCTTGCGCAGTCCAATGCCACTTCCGACGATCCGGATGCGGATACCGCTTCCGCCGAGGAGGCGACCATCGTCGTCACCGGAAGCCGCATCGGTGGCTTGCCCACCGATGGCCCCGTCCAGACGCTCACCGTCTCGCGCCAGGACATCCTGGAATCGGGTGCCGGGACGGTCATCGAGGTCCTGCAGGACCTGCCCGTTGCCGTGGGCGGGGGGGCCACCTTCTCGACCGCGACCGCAGGGCCGCTGTCCTCGGATACGCCCGTGGGCGCATCCGCCGTTTCCCTGCGCGGACTTGGCGCCTCTTCCACGCTGACGCTGATCAACGGGCGACGGGCCCAGATCAGTGCCTTTGCCAGAGGACAGGAAAGCTTCATCGATGCCAGCTCCATCCCCCTCGCGGCAATCGAGAGGGTCGAGGTCCTGCCTTCGGGCGCGTCGGCCATCTACGGGGCCGATGCCGTCGCCGGCGTGGTGAACTACGTGCTGCGCGACGATTTCGAGGGGCTCGAACTCAGTGCCAGCTACGGGAACTCCACCTCCGGCACCGATGAGGGACGCTACAACCTCACCGCCGTCGCGGGCACTAGGATCGGCGATCGCAACTCGGTCATGCTGGTGGTCGATTACTTCAAGCGGAACCCGTTCTTCCTCCGCGACCGCGAGATCAGTCGCAACAGTTTCCGTCCCAGCCAGCAAGGCTTCTACCCCAGCTTCAACGACCTGTTCTTCCAGTTCTTCGACCAGACCGAAGAGCCGGGGGACGGCGGGTGCGCGGAAGAGGACTTCGGCTCGGGCAACCTCGGCGAATTCTGCGAGGTGAACACCAACGCATTCGTTTCGGTGCAGGACCGGCTCGAAACGATAGGCGGGCTCTTCACCCACCAGTTCGAGATTTCGGATTCGATCACCTGGTACAACGATGCGCTTTACAGCCGTGTGGAATCCCGTGGGGTCAGCTCGCCTGCAAACTTCTCCCGCGCACCGATCGACCCCGAAAACCCGTTCTGGCCCGAGGCGCTGAAGGACGACATCGTGAAGGAAGGTTCGTTCGAGGGCGCGAGCGACTTCAGCGATTTCTACGGTTTCCCGATTTATGCCTGGGGCAAGATCCGGGAGCCGCGCGCGGTGGAGGTGGAATCCGACAGCTACCGCATCACCTCGGGCCTGCGCGGTGATCTTGGTGGCGACTGGGCCTTCGACGTAGCGCTCCTGTTTGGAGGCAACGACCGGGTTCAACGGGGCGTGTCGGGCCTCGTTATCGCCCGCAATTTCTACGATCTGAACCTCGGCAACATCTGCACCGACGGTTCGCGCGTGGAACGCTGGGACGTCGATCTCGGACGACCGGATGCCGATTTCGTCGGAGATACCTGCGAGGACGCCGGCAAGACGACCCTGTGGTACAATCCCTTCGGCGGGCAGGTTTCGCAGGAAGACGGCGTCGAGGAACTGCTGGCCACCCAGGCCGAGCGAAGCGGGCGTTCGCGCCTCTATGCCTTCGACGCGAGCGCGAACGGAACGCTGCTGGAAATGCCTGCCGGGCCGCTGAAGGCGGCATTCGGCGGCGAATTCAGGCGGGAGACGCTGCGCGATACGCCGTCCGGCGTAGCGGTCGCCACGCTCGACAATCCCGAACCGATCCTCGGCTTCTCATCGACGAGCGCCGAGGCCGATCGCAACAGCTGGGCGGTCTACGGAGAACTCTACGTTCCCCTGGCGCAGGGGCTGGACGTGCAGCTGGCCGGGCGGTTCGACCACTTCCAGGGATTCGGCAGCGACTTCAATCCGAAGATCGCGGCGCGCTGGGAGCCTGCCGACTGGATGGCCTTCCGGGCCAACTACTCCACCTCGTTCCGCGCCCCTTCGCTTGCCCAGAGCGGAGCCGGCGTCCTGCTGAGTTCGTACCGGGTCGATTGCGAGGCCACGCCGGGCGCCTGCGACGGCGATGCCGGCGCCGATGGCCAGGCCGTGCTTTCGGAAGACGTGGGCAATCCCACGCTGGGCGCGGAAAATGCCCGCAGCTTCGGCGGGGGCGCGGTGCTGTCACCGACGCCGGACATCGAACTGCGGGTGGATTACTGGAACATCCGCCACGAGGACCTCGTCGGCATCGACGAGGACGACTTCATCCGCCGCGCGCTGGCCGGAGAGTTCGCGGTTGTCGGAGCGGGCGACCTGCCGACCGGCACGCCGGGCCTCGAGGTCACGAATGGGTTCGTCAGCGATGCCCATTTCCAGCTGACCAACCTCGGCTTCCAGAAGACCGACGGCATCGACTTCGGTTACACCCATCGCCTGGATGGCGGCGCTGCCGGGGACTTCACGCTCACATTCGATGCGACGAAGATCTTCAATTTCGAACGGCAGGCGTCCGAGGCGAGTCCGCTGGAGGAACTGGCAGGGGATTATCTCTATCCGGACTTCATCGCGACCGGCAAGGTGCGGTGGCGCAGCGATGCGTGGCGTGCCAGCCTTTCGGGCCACTACAAGAGCGGCTACCGCGATGACCCCTCGAACCGCACGCTCGAGGCGCTCGGCCTTCCTCTCGACGCGGAATACGAAGTCGACGACTACCTGACCTTCGATCTGAGCGTGAGCTACGATTTCGCCCCCGACAGTTTCGTCCAGCTGTCGGTCCGGAATCTCTTCGATGCCGATCCGCCTCGTGTTCTGGGGTCGTCCGCCAATGTCGATCTCTTCAACCACGATCTGATCGGGCGCTTTGCGACTGTACGCGTGACGACACGCTTCTGAAGTTGCAAGGTCCGGGCGGGATCGCCGGGGTCCGCTGGCTTGGCTGGCAGATCCCGGCACCGCCAGGGGGGAAAAGCCGATGATAGATGATAGTCAGGATGCCGCAGCCGAGCGGTCGGGCGGAAGTCCGCGCGTCTGGCAGATGCCCGATACCCTGCTGATCATGTTCGCCCTGGCTCTGATCGCGTGGGCGGCAACCTTCGTCTTCACTCCGGGACAGTTCGAGGTTGCCGGTGATCCGGCCCGGATCGTGCCCGGAAGTTACCAGTCGGCCGAGGGAACCATGCCCGCCCCGATCCTGGGAAACGAGGAGCGGGCGGGCTTTCTCGATTTCCTGTTTGCGGGGCTGGTTACGGGGGATCGCTATTCTCCCACGGTCGGGCTGATGGCCTTCATCATCGTGCTGGGCGGTGTTTTCGGGATGATCATGCGCACTCGCGCCATCGATGCCGCGCTGGAGGCTTCGCTGCCGGACGGAAAGGCCCGCAGCGAGACGCTGATCATGCTGCTGTTCTTTGCCTTTTCGCTGGCGGGTGCGATCTTCGGCCTGTCCGAAGAAGCGATTGCCCTGACCCTGATCCTTGCGCCGGCCCTCGCCCGCGCCGGGTATGACGCGATCACGGCCTTGCTCGTGTGCCTCGGCGCCAGCCAGATCGGCTTTGCCACCAGCTGGATGAACCCTTTCAGCGTCGTCATCGCGCAGAGCATCGCGGACCTCGCCCCCATGTCCGGGATGTGGCCGCGGGTCGCGCTCTGGGCCTCTTTCACCTCGGTCGGGGCCGCTTTCACATGGCACTATGCCCGCGCCGTGCGGCTGGGCCGCCGGCCCGCGATCGGCGATCTGCACGACAGCGCGGAGCACCGGCCCGTGGGGGCTTTCCGGGCGGCGCACCTGCTGATCCTGCTGGTTCTGCTTGGCGGAGTGGCGTGGGTGGCCTGGGGCGTCACGGCGCGCGGTTACTACCTGCCCGAGATTGCCGCACAGTTCTTTGCCGTCGGCATTGCCACCGCGGTAATCGCCCGGTTTGGCCAGGTGGAGGGCGGCTCGACCGGAGAGATGATGGAAGCCTTTCGCAACGGCGCGGCGCAACTGCTGCCGGCCGCCCTGATCGTGGGCGCGGCAAAAGGCATAATGCTGATACTTGGCGGCGACGACCCCGCCGGCCCCTCCCTGCTCAACACCCTTCTTGCCGGACTGTCGAACCTGACGGCACTGGTGCCCGACTGGTTGACCGCCTGGGCAATGTATCTCGCGCAGAGCGTTTTCAATCTCGCGGTTTCCTCGGGTTCGGGACAGGCGAGCATAACGATGCCGATCATGGCCCCGCTGGCCGACCTTTCGGGCGTAACCCGGCAGACCGCGGTGCTGGCATTCCAGCTGGGCGACGGCCTGACAAATCTTGTCGTTCCCACGTCCGCCACGCTGATGGGGTGCCTCGCAGCGGCGCGGATGCCCTACGGAACATGGCTGACTTTCTTCTGGAAGCCGATGCTGGCGCTCATGGGACTGGCGAGCATTGCCATGATGCTGGCGCACGCGGGAGGTTTCTGATGTCGTGGACGCGGGTCATCACACTGTCTTTCGTCTTGCCCTTCGTGGCCTGCACCGTGCCGCAGGCCCGCGCCGAACCCGGCACGCTGGTCATCGTGGGCGGAGGACTGGAAGCGGACAACGATGCGGTGTTTTCCACCTTTCTCGATGCACGTGCGCCGGATGCTCCGGCCATCGCCATAATTCCGGCGGCATCGGGCGAACCTTCCAGCTCGGCAGATTCGTTCCGCGATGCCCTGGTCCAGCACGGAGCCGATGCAGCCGACATCACGGTCGTCAGGATCGCCACGCAGGACGATCCGGCGACAACGGACATCGACGAATCCCTGTGGACCGGCAATGTCGACGACCCGGAGGAGATCGCACGCATCGCGCAGGCGGGTGCCATCTGGTTCACGGGGGGAGACCAGTCCCGCATCACGGCCCTGCTGTTGCGGCCCGACGGGCGCGACACGCCGATGCTTGCTGCAATCCGCGCGCGGCTGCGCGATGGCGCAGTCGTCGGCGGCACGTCGGCTGGGGCCGCGATCATGAGCGATCCGATGATTACCCAAGGCGACACACTTGCGGCCCTGTTGCCGGGAGAGGTGGGAGAGCCCATGCAGACCGGACGGGGCCTCGGTTTCGTCGAGGGCCTGCTGTTCGATCAGCACTTCGGGGAAAGGGCCCGCCTCGGCCGCCTGGCAGCGGCTCTGGTATCCGATGGGGTGCCGCATCGGTTCGGCCTTGGGGTGGACGAGAATACCGCGCTGGTCGTTAAACAGGGGAGCACGACCGGGCGCATAATCGGAACCGGTTACGTGACGCTTGTCGATGCAAGCGCGGTGGAACGCGGCGGCGGGGACAGATTCAGCGCGTCGAATCTCAACATCTCGCTCGCCGCGAACGGCGATACAATCGACCTCGCAACGGGCTCCGTCACGCCTGCCGGGTTCAGAAACGAGACCATAGGAAACGAATATTTCGACGACCCTCCCATTTCCGGAGGGGGCATGGCGCTCGGCGCCACGTCGCTGGCGCAAGTCGTTGGGGAGGCCCTTCTCGACAACCCCGCCGCACGGTCCGTCGAGCGACATTCCTTTTCGGGCGGGCACGGCGTGACCTACCGCTTCACCCAGACCGATGCCTCGCGCGGCTGGTGGGGGCGAGATGGCGGCGGAACGGCGCGCTATGCTTTCGAAAAGGTCCGCTTCGACATCGAACCAATCGACGTAATCATAAGAAATGCAGGATATTGATGGCACAAAGACACGTGATCGCCTTGCACGGCGGAGCGGGCGTAAATCCGGACCGGCAATATGCCGAAGTGGAAGAACACCTCGACCACCTCGTTCGTGAGTGCGAGGCGATGCTGAGCCGGGGCGAGGATGCGATCGACACGGTCGAACATGCCGTGGCCAGCATGGAGCAGAGCGGCCTCTACGTGGCAGGGCGCGGCTCTGCACCCAACGACCAGGGCGTCGTCGAATGCGATGCATCGATCATGGATGGCGCACGCCTGCGCGCCGGGGGGATTTGCGCGGCTGCGGGGATCGCAGAACCGATCCGGGCGGCCCGCGCCGTGATGGAGCACTCGCCCTATGTCCTTCTGGCGGGAGAAGGGGCTCGCGCTTTCGCCATCGAACACGGCGTGAAAATGGTGGAAGATCCCGAGAGCCATTACCGGGTTCCGGTGGGTATCGAACGCGAAGAGATGCTGCGGCTCGACAAGGGCCTGTCTCATGGCACGGTCGGCGCGGTCGCGCTGGACAGGAACGGCGCGCTCGCCGCGGCGACGTCGACCGGCGGACTGCTCGGTAAGCGAGCCGGACGTGTCGGAGACACACCGATTTCGGGCATCGGGAACTGGGCCGATCAGGACGTCGCGGTCAGCTGCACCGGAATTGGCGAAGCCTTCATATACGCGGGCGGCGCGCGCGATCTGGCGGCACGGATGGCATACCGCGGAGACAGCCTGGAGCAGGCGGGCAAGGGATTGCTGGATGCCGTCTCACAATATGGCGGCGACGGAGGTTTGATCGCGGTCGACCGGAATGGAACAGTGACCACGCCTTTCAATTCCGCCGGGATGAAACGGGCCCTCGCGGGTTCCGATCTCGACGTCTGCGTCAGCATTCTTTGAATTGGGAGACCGCTGGGGGCGCTCGCCGCGCGAGGTGGTTCTAAAGCCTTCCCGGCGGAATATCTTGCGCAATTCAGGCGAGATTCTGCCGGAACCGACGGCTGCCGCTCACGACCACTCCGGACCGCAGGGTTATGTCGAAATCGCCGCTTTGGCGCGTCTCGATGACTTCGATGGCCGCCCGCCGCACAAGTCGGGATCGATGAATGCGGGCAAAGCCGTATGGCCCGAGTTCCCTTTCCAGATCAGCCATTGTTCGCCGCGCAAGCTCGCAACCGAACGCGCCGTGCAATTCGACATAATTGCCGGCTGCGCTCGCCCAGTCGATCTCATCGGGGCGCAGGTTCACGATCCGGCTGCCATCCCGCACCTCGATCAGTGTCGGCTCCACTGACACCGGCGCAGGCAAGAGCGGCGAAGTGGCAAGCTTGCGGGCCAACAGAAACACGGCAAGGATCGAGACATAGGTGATCACGTCCTTGCGAAACTCGAAAAGCAGTCGATCGTCCCACGGCTCGCCAGGAACATAGTCATGTCCGGCGAGCGCGTAGACGGCGATCCTGAGAGCCGCCATGAGCACCGTGTGCACTAGCGAAACCGCAAGACAGCCGGCTGCATGTCCGAGCGCCGCCAACCACAACGGACGGGACACGAAGAAAATTGCCAGCGCGAGAACCACCGGAAGCAAGGCAAGCCAGGCGACAAAGCTCGTCCCTTCCAGGGCCCATGCCTGCCATGCGGCGATGGGCTGGCCGAGAGCGCGTCGCTGGTCGATCAGGCTGGCCGCGTTGACTGCTGCGTAGAGCAGGCCGAACCCGATAAAGGTCAGCGCCGTGATGGCACGCGGATCCTTCAGCAGGCCCGCGTCAAGCCGTGCACCGCTTGTCCCCCGATCACCGCCGCTCATCACAACCGCCTGCTATCCGCCCCACCCGTTCCACCGTCCGTCACTGCTGCCGCGACAACCTGCGGCGCGCCGGCCCACGTCGGCTGCAGGTTAGATGCGATGGAGACGCAACATGCAAGCCACCACGGCAACGAACGGCCGCCAATATGGACTCGACTGGTTGAGAATTGGCGCCTTCGCCCTGCTGATATTCTATCATGTCGGGATGTTCTTCGTGCCGTGGGGATGGCACGTCAATGCCGCCGAGCCCGTGCAATGGGCGGTGTGGCCGATGATGGCGGTCAACCCGTGGCGGTTGTTACTGCTGTTCGTGATTTCTGGCATCGTGTCGCGTGCACTGATGGCCAAGCTTGCAGCACCAGGTGCCTTTGCAAGGAGTCGTTCAGTTCGGCTGGCAGTGCCGCTGCTGGCTGGAATGGTGCTTTTCGTCGCGCCGCAGCCCTGGTTCGAACTGCGCGACCAGGGCGCATATCAGGCAGGTTTCCTGCACTTCTGGTCGAACGACTATTTCGAGTTCGGCGGCAGTCGCGGAACTCCGCTGCCGACATGGAACCACCTGTGGTTCGTTGCCTATCTGTGGGCCTACTCGCTGGCCTTCGCGGCCCTCGCCATATTGCCCTCTGACCTGCGGTCGCGCTTGCAGGAAGCGTTCGACCAGCTGCTCTCCGGCTGGCGTCTGGCGATTCTTCCGGTCATGTGGCTGGCCATTGCGCGGCTCATCCTGCATCCGGCATTTGGAGAGACACACGCGCTGCTCGACGATCCCTATGCTCACGCGATCTATGCCTTCGCCTTTTTCTTCGGCGTAGGATTGGCGCGATCGAGGATGATCTGGAGCACCATCCTTTCCACCTGGCGGCGTTTCCTTGGCGTTGCCGTTCTTGCCTGCACGGCGCTATTCACGGTTCACGGGGCAGGCGCGGGCATGACGGGCGAAGAGCCCCTGCGCGCAATTGCACGCGCAGTGCTGGCCTGGAGCATGATCCTCGGCCTCCTCGGCTTCGCCCACACACACTTTCACCGGGATGGACCGGTCCGACGCTACCTCACCGAGGCGATCTTTCCTTATTACATCGCACATCAGACCATCATCCTGGCGGCGGGCTTCTGGCTCAAGCAGGCAGGGGCAAGCGCGGGTCTGAGCTTCGCTGTCATACTGCTGGCGACGCTGGTCGGCTGTGCGCTGACCTACGAAGTGGCGCGTCGGATCGGCTGGTTGCGGCCTTTGCTAGGTTTGAAGCCGCTTGTTACTCGGCCATCCTTATTGCGCCGGTTCGCCGAGATACCACCGCACCGGCCCTGAACCTTTCTTGTCCGGGCCTCCGCGATCACTGCAGATCTTCGGTACTCAGATCTCCTGGGTTCTGATCCGTGCCTGCATGACGAGCCGCGACCGCCTGGGGCCCAAAAACACAAACGCCGCCGACCCGAAGGGCGGCGGCGTTTGGGTGATGACGATGGTTGCGGGAGTTGGATTTGAACCAACGACCTTCAGGTTATGAGCCTGACGAGCTACCGGACTGCTCCATCCCGCGGCACCGTTCTTGTGGCGTGCTAGAGACGCCAAAAGGGCCGCCCTTGCGGGTCAGCCCTCTGACTTGTGAATGGGTTGTTTCCTTGCTCTGCCCGCCGGCTACAATGCCTGGCGGCGACCTACTCTTCCAGTGCTTAGGCACTAGTACCATCGGCGCTGCCTGGTTTCACGGCCGAGTTCGAGATGGGATCGGGTGGGTCACAGGCGCTAAGACCACCAAGCAATGAAGCCGGCGTGCGGGACAAGGTTTTAAATCGATGCACCAATCAGGTGTGCTTGTTGAAGGCGTCGTTATCCGGCTGGACAAATCCTCCACAACGTGCGGGCCAATTCAGGCCTGACGTTGATGGTGGGATCCACCAAGCGCGAACAGAACTATTAGGACTGGTTAGCTCCACGCATTACTGCGCTTCCACACCCAGCCTATCAACGTGATGGTCTATCACGGTTCGATGATTGCTAATCTTGAGGGAGGCTTCCCGCTTAGATGCTTTCAGCGGTTATCCCGTCCATACATAGCTACCCTGCTGCACCGCTGGCGCGATG